>NZ_NFID01000016.1 GCF_002161595.1 Gemmiger sp. An50 | reverse complement strand
TACTCAGGGAGGGGATACCCGAGGCGGAGCATTGCGCTTGATCCGCATCCATAAAAACAGGCCACGCCTGCTTTTACCTGATTGATGAAAAATTCTTCACTGAGGTGACAGCACCTAAAACCAGCGCGTCTGCCAATTCCGCCATATCCGCACAAGAAAAAATCCTCCATTTTCACCCGGGGAGGACACCCGAGGCGGGGCAAAACGCCTGATCCGCATGCATCCAAATGCAGCGAATGCATTGGATGTATGTTTACTATATCAGACCCGGCCGGTTTTGTCAATCAAAAGCCCGGCAGCTGCATTACGCTCCATCCGCTTACATGAAACAGCCCAAACCTGTGCATACTGAACCATAAGACTATTTTCAAAGGAGCGTTTCGTATGATTCACTGGATCCGGCGCAGCTTGGCGGCCCTTGCGGCGGCTGGTGCGCTGTTTGCATGCGGGTGGGGATACTTGTATTGCCAGCTGCCCGATACCTTTTTGGTGGAGCAGGGGCAGACCCTGCGCATTGCTCAGCTGCCTTGGCTGCAGCCCATGCAGCAAAGTGGAGCTGCCCAGGCGGGGGCTGTGCCCGTGGGCGGTAGCTACAATGTAACGCTGAGCATACTGGGCCGCGTTCCGGTAAAGACCGTGCGTGCGGTGGCAGTGGATCAGCGGGCCGTGACCGTGTGCGGTACTCCATTCGGAATCAAAATGTTTGCGGAAGGGGCAACCATTGTTGGATTTACCGATGTCCCGGCCCCGGGCGGCGGTGCGAACCCGGCAAAAAGTGCCGGACTGAAAATAGGAGACCGTATTCTGTCCATCGATGGTGCGGCGACCCACGATAATCAAGACGTAGCCGACGCTTTGCAGGAAGCCGCGGGTCGTCCGGTGGAGGTGATCTACCAGCGCAGCGGCCAGCAGCATACCGCCAGCCTGGAACCGGTGCGGGATGAGGAGAGCGGTTCCTGGCGGGCAGGCATGTGGGTGCGGGATTCCTCAGCAGGTATCGGTACGCTTACTTTTGTGGACAATTCCACCGGTATGTACGGCGGGTTGGGGCATCCGATCAGCGATGCGGATACCGGCCAGAGCATTGCCCTGCGCAGCGGTGAGATCGCCCCGGTGACCATTACCGGCTATGAAAAAGGTGAGGCGGGAGTGCCTGGCGAGCTGAAGGGGCGTTTTACCAGTCAGATTGCCATGGGGGACATCCTGGTCAATGGAGCCACTGGCGTTTATGGGCGCATTCGGGTGCTGTGCAGCGGGCAGGATATGATCGTGTCGCAGGCACAGGAGGTGCGCTGCGGCCCGGCCCGTATCCTCACCACACTGGAGGGAACCACACCGCAGTGGTATGATGTGGAGATCGAGCGTGTGTCCCTTGGGCAGGAGGACCCGAACCGGAATATGGTCATTCGGGTAACAGACCCGCAGCTGCTGAGCGCCACCGGCGGCATTGTGCAGGGAATGAGCGGCAGCCCCATCGAGCAGGATGGCAAGCTGGTAGGGGCGGTGACCCATGTACTGGTGAACGACCCTACCCGCGGCTATGGCATCTTTGCACAGACCATGCTGGAAACGGCGGACGGTCTGGCACAGGCAAAACAGACAAGTTGAAGTGAATTTTATTGCCCCTGTGAGGCCTCACAGGGGCAACTTTTTCTTTTCTCCTTTGTAATTTATGATACAATAAAAATAAAGAGCCAGAATGTTTAGAACCTTGGCCACACACATAGGCGATAGGATAAATCAGAATTTAACAAAGGAAGGTGATCACATGGTGACTGCTATTTATTCTTTGTCGAAAGTCCATGGAGCAGAACTGTGGCTCTTGTTTTGGTTTGTTTGTGTTGCAGCATATTTGGGAATTGGTCTTTTATTTAAGCATAATCGCACCAAGGCAGGTATCAAGAATATGTTGATTGGCCTGATGATTGCAGAAGTAATTAACGATCTTATATGGGCGATTATCTATTACCATAACGGCACATATTTGGACTATGGTATTGGTGCAGTATATGGCCTGCCTTTATGGATACTTATTTTGACGGTAACATTGATTGTTTTTACGGCAAAAAGCAGAAATTTCCAAAGATAAACTGGTTTCAGTTTGAGGAGTGAACTGGTGTATGAAACATTTCAAAACTATTAGGATAATTGCGGCAATTGTGTTTTTGATTTCGCTATTTTGTACTGTTGATTTAGGCCTGAGTTTACTTTTCAACACGGGAGCAGTCTATCATGATGGGTATGCAGCACATAGCCTTCTTCATGCTGTGTTTGGTATCTTTGGGGATGGTGTGTGGACATTTGATATGTTCTTTGGAAAATTTGAAACATCCGCATGGATAACATATGCTCTGTTGGTAGTAAATGTTGTCTTGCTCTTCTGCAAAGGCGAAAGAAAATAAATTCCGGTTTGCTTTGAAAAATCCAAATTAGACACTTCCGGGCCTGCAGCAATTTGCAGGCCCGGTTTTGTATCCCGAAATAATTGTAATCACTGGTGAGCGGCAGCCCCATCGAGCAGGATGGCAAACTGGTAGGGGCGGTGACCCATGTACTGGTGAACGATCCCACCCGCGGCTACGGCATTTTTGCATAGACCATGCTGGAAACGGCGGACAGCTTTGCTCCGATGAAAACAGACGGATAAAACCGGCAGCCGGGCGGGCTGCCTTACATAACTGTGAAACCAGTGCTGACAACAGCAGAAAAGGAGAGTATTATAATAGTAAAGAATTTTCGTCTGAATCCGAAAAGGAGTGAGCAGAATGAAGAAAAGTATGCTGGTTTTGCTAACGCTTGTTCCGGTTGCAGTTGGGCTTGTTGTGAATTTTACCCTGTTTGTGCCTGTGGTCGGCTCGCTTCTCTTTTTCCTGCTGCCTCTGGCCACAACGATATTCTGGTTTTATCTTGGAAGCCAGTATGCATGTTCCGGATGGAATGCGCCTTGCTCAATTCTCATCGGGAATGCGGTGGGAATCCTGTCGCTTGCGGTGTATGTGTGGCAGTGTGTCCTTCTGACAGATGAAAACGTCAATTTATTTTTGGCGGCTGCGTCGCAGATGTTTTCCGCAGCTACGCCCACGTATCTTTTTGGAAGACGGGCGATGCTGTTTGAAGCCCAGCCCAATTATATTGGCGAGGCGACCGCATTGGCGCTGCAGGTGATTGCGGTCCTCTATATGATCGTAATTTTTGGATGCGGCTATGCCTGGGGGAAGAGAACCGCCTTCCGTTCGCAGTCTGCCTGAGGGGACGGCCGTAAAGCGAGGTATGGGGTATGGATGAACTGAAAATACGCATGGAAAGACACCGGCGTGCGATTTGTATGTTTGTTTTCGCTTTTATGGTGTTTATCAACTGCTGCGGCTTTCCGCTGTATAACCTGAATAAGGAGTGGCCGCTGACGCTTGTGGCACTGAACCTCTATACGGTGGTTGCTTCCGCGGCAATACTGGGGCGAATGCTGCGGTGGCTTTTTGGGAAAACAAAGGCGTGGTTGGTGACTCTGGCAACCGTGGCGTTCTCCTGTGTGGGATTGGCTTGCCGTTTTCTGCTGGAGTGTGGAGAGGTGTCCAATACTTATAATTTTACCCTGCCGAATGTTGTACTGCATGTGGTGGCGTTTTCGGTGTTGGTCTTTGTTTTCTGGGCAGCCCGGGAAAAAGAGCAATGAGATACAATCAAAAACGGTAGAAGCGCAGCTCTGAGCCTTTGTGTGCAGGGCTGCGCTTTCTGTTTCCAAGGCAAGAGGGAAGGAAACAAAGCGCGGTCTGGGTCCAATTGGAAGTTGGTTTCCAATTCCTAAAAGCTCTGCTGCTGTCGAACGAAAAAGAAAACCGGCAGTTTTGCACGAGTCGGGTCATAGGGAAGAATAGTATCAGGAAAATATTTCCAAAAATATGGTAAAACCTGGAATTTGCTATTGCAATAGCTGGAAATATATGGTAAAATTTCCATTGTTAAAACAACACAGCGAAACCACCCGCAAAACGGATGTAAAAACAGGAGGAAATAGCAATGGAAACCATGAAATTCTTGATGACTGATCTGGGCGAAGCGGCCACTGCCGCCTGCGTGGCCGCATTGGAAGGCCGCGGCATGGAGGTCGTCGTCTGCCCCAAGGACGGCGCGCAGGTGCTGGAGAAAATGCTGGAATACCGGCCCCGTGCGGTTCTTTTGGAGGTGTTCATGCCCGGGCTGGATGCACTGGCGGTGAAGCAGCGCTATGAAGCGCAGGGAGGCAGCGCCGTTTTCTTTGCCACCGGGCCTTTTCAGAATGAGGAAGCGGAACAGGAGCTGCTGGAAAGCGGATTTGCCTTCTATTATGTGCGGCCCTTCGATGAGCAGATCCTGGCAAGCCGGGCGCTGAAGGCTCTGGGCAAGGCGCCGGTACACCGGCAGATCGGCACCGGCAATGACGAGGTGCGGGTCAGCGAGATCCTGCATCAGATCGGAGTTCCCGCCCACATCAAGGGTTACCAGTTTTTGCGGGACGCCATCCTGCTGACCATGGAGGATCAGGATTACATCAACGCGGTGACCAAGCGGCTGTATCCGGAGATCGCCAAACAGAACGGCACCACTGCCAGCCGGGTGGAACGAGCCATTCGCCACGCCATCGAGGTTGCCTGGGATCGGGGTGATGTGGATACACTGAACAGCTACTTTGGCTACACCATCCACAATCTGCGGGGCAAGCCCACCAACTCGGAGTTTGTTGCCATGATCAGCGACCGGATGCGCCTGGACAAAAAGCAGCGTCAGGCCTGAGTACGCAAAAAGACGGGGGAGAGAACGGGCCGTTTCGGCATATGGTGCCGGAGCGGCCTGTTTTTTGTGCGCGGGTGGTGTGCAGCCGGTGGATTTTTAGAGCGGGATACGGTATAATGGATCTTGTTATAAACAATGAAAGCGGAACGCTTTGCAGGGCGGGCGATTCCGCGCCAGGAGGCACCAAGCATGAACAAAACCGTTACCGCTGTGATCGTGGCCGCCGGTTCTTCCCGCCGGATGGGCTTTGATAAACTTTCCTGCCGTATTTCCGGCGGCACTGTGCTGGAAATGAGCCTGCGGGCCTTCGACCGGCACCCGCTGGTGAAGGACATCGTGCTGGTGACCGGCGAAAATGAGGGCCCCGCTCGTGCGGCGGCAGCTGCCTGTGAAAAGCCGGTGATTCTGGTGCGCGGTGGAGCCACCCGGGCGATCAGCGTGCGCAACGGTGTGAGCGCGGCCAGCGGTGAGCTGGTGGCCATCCACGACGCCGCCCGTCCCTTTGTAAGCGCGGCGGTGATCACCCAGGCACTGGAGGCAGCGGCAAGCACCGGCGCAGCTGCCCCGGCAGTACCGGTAAAAGACACCATCAAGCAGACGGAGAACGGTCAGGTAAAGGGCACCCCGCCCCGCGAGAGTCTGTTCGCAGTGCAGACGCCTCAGTGCTTTGACCGGGCGCTGTATCTGGAATTGCTGGCTCATGCAGCGGACGATTCCATCACCGATGACTGCCAGCTGTTCGAGCAGGCGGGAAAAACGGTGGTGCTGACCGCGGGCGATTATGCCAACTATAAAATCACTACACCCGAGGACCTGAAAGGAGAGACAAGCATGCGCATTGGCCATGGATATGATGTACATAAGCTGGTGGAGGGCCGCCGACTGATCCTGGGCGGGGTGGACATCCCCTACGAGAAGGGGCTGCTGGGCCACTCTGACGCGGACGTATTGGCCCATGCGGTGATGGACGCAGTGCTGGGCGCTGCCGCTCTGGGCGACATCGGCAAGCATTTCCCGGATACCGACCCCGCGTATAAGGGGGCGGACAGCCTGGAGCTGGCCCGTCATGTGGCCCGACTGATGGCCGAGCAGGGCTGGAAGATCGAAAACATCGACTCCACCATCCTGTGCCAGGCGCCCAAGCTGGCGCCGCATATTCCCACCATGCGCCGGAACCTGGCCGAGGCCTTCGGTATTTCGGAGGAGCAGGTGAGCGTCAAGGCCACCACGGAGGAAAAGCTTGGCTTTACCGGTGCAGGCGAAGGCATTGCAGTGCATGCGGTGGCGCTGATTACCCGCTGACCGGCAGACCCAAAAAAAGGTTTTCAAGCCTGCGGGCGTGTGCTATACTAACAATGGTAACATGCGCAGATGCGGCGCGCTGCCCGGCGGTTCTGGCCGGGGTGCGCCGAGCGCCGAATCACATGGAGTTTTGAAACACTGCGCCGCCGGATCAAACGGACCGGACCGGCGCAAACAGGAGGTTTTTTTGTGGCGAATGGGTTTGAGATCAGCCAGTTTGTGGGCAATTTGATGTCCATCTGGCTGCAGCCGCAGAATATTCTGGATATTGCCATCGTCGCCTTCGTGATTTACGAGCTGCTGGCAGTGATCCGCAAGACCAGGGCCGCGCAGCTGGCCAAGGGCGCAATTGTTGTGGTCGCGGTGTATGCGCTGGCGTATATCTTCGGGCTGCGCACCGTGATGTGGGTCATGAACGGCGTGCTGCAGGTCGGTATCCTGGCGCTGGTGGTACTGTTCCAGCCGGAGCTTCGCCGGGCGCTGGAGCAGATGGGCCGCACGGATAAATGGGCGTCCAAGCTGCTGCGCAGCCGTCGGATGGACCCGGGCCTGCGCGCCCAGTGGCAGAACGCCTGCCTGGCCATCTGCGACGCCGCGGAGCAGTTGTCCGACACCAACACCGGCGCGCTGATCGTGCTGGAGCGCAACACCAACCTGTCCGAGATCATCCGCACCGGCACCCCGCTGAACGGCGACGTGAACCGGGAGATGCTGGGCACCATCTTTTACGAAGGTACCCCCTTGCACGACGGTGCCGTGGTGGTGCGCGACGGTATGCTGAAGGCGGCGGGCTGCGTGCTGCCGCTGTCGGATAATCTGGAGATCGGCAAGGACATGGGCACCCGTCACCGGGCGGCGCTGGGTATGAGCGAAAATTCCGACGCCGTGGTGGTGGTGGTCAGTGAAGAGACCGGCATCATCTCGCTGGCAAAGAACGGCGTGCTGATCCGCCGGCTGGACCGTCAGAATCTGTTCAATCTGCTGCAGGAGGAGCTGGTTCCTCCCGAACAGCAGGAAACTCCTAAAAAATCTTCTTTCTGGAGAAAAAAGAATGAAAAAGGACAAAGATAAATCTCTGCTGGACGACCGGCGCTTTTCCGTCGCGCTGTCCATCCTGCTGGCGGTGGCGATGTGGATGGTGGTCACCATGGTGATCAACCCCAATTCCACCTTCACCCTTTACAATGTGCCGGTGGACTTTACCTACAATTCCACAAGCTATACCAGCAAAGGCCTGGATATTGTGAACAACCCGGAAAAAAGCGTTTCCCTGAAGCTGGAGGGCAACGGCTATGACCTGAGCGGGCTGAAGGCCGAGGACTTCGTGGTCTACCCGGACTATTCTTCGGTGAACGGCCCCGGCGAGGTGACCCTGCCCCTGCGCGTGCTGGTGCGGGACAGTGCCAGCCAGGTGAAGGCTACCGTGAATAAGGACGAACGGGTCAGCGTGGTGTTCGATTCCGTGGAGGAGAAGACCTTCACCGTGCAGGTGCAGGCCAGCGATCTGACTATCGCCGAGGGCTATATCCTGCAGGGCACCGTGGCGTCCCCCAGTTCGGTGACCGTGAACGGTCCCGCCAGCGAGGTGGACAGCATCGACCGGATCGTGGCCCGGGTAGAGCCCAGCTCCGATTTGGAGAACATGTCGGAAAGCAAGATCAAAACGGTCGCGCTGGAAGCCCAGGACGCCCAGGGCCAGCCCCTGAGCCTGCAGTACACCACCATGGACACCACGGTGGTGGATGTGACCATCAATATCTATCAGACCAAGGAGCTGCCCCTGGCGGTGAACTTCATCAACGTGCCGGAGGGCTTCGACCTGAACACCCTGAACCATACCCTGTCGCAGGAGACGATGGTGGTGAGCGGCCGCCCCGAGACGCTGGAAAGCCTGACCGAGCTGGCGGTAAGCGACTTTGACCTGTCCACCTTCGAGCTGGATAAGTCCTATAGCCTGACCGTGAACCTGCCCAAGGGCGTGGAAAGCAAGAACAATGTGAAGACCATCACCCTGAGCTTTGACACCACCGGCCTTGCAAGCCGTACACTGAACGTGGCGAACATCCGCACCATCAATATGCCGGATGGCTACACCGTGAAGGTGAACGATACCAAGGTGTCCAACGTGACTCTGATCGGCCCTGAGGACGAGCTGGAGGAGCTGTCGCCCAGCAGCGTGGTGGCCACAGTGGATATGAGCCAGAGTCAGGTGGTCGAAGGCACGGAGAACCTTTCGGCCTCCATATCGGTGCCCTCTTCCAGCACCATTTTTGCAGTGGGCAGCTATTCGGTAGAGTGTTCCATCACAGTAAATTCCGGGAGCTGATCAGAAAAAATGCTGTTGATTCGAGGGCTTCGGGTGGGGCTGAACGTGCCCCAGCCCGAACAGCAGGCCAAAGCCATGGCCTTGAAAACCCTGCGCCTGCCTGAAAGCCAGGTGGCCAGCGCGGGGGTGGCAAAGCTTTCGGTGGATGCCCGGCACGGTAAACCCGTGCTGGTGTATACCATCGCCATCACCTTGAAAAACGAGGGTGCGGAACCGGCCTTGGCCGGGGCCGCGCCCTGCGTTGCTATATCCAAGCAGGTGGCATTCCGGCCTGAAATCGCCAAAACGCCGCTGGGCGGCCGCCCTGTGGTGTGCGGCCTCGGTCCGGCCGGCCTGTTCGCCGCGCTGGCACTGGCCCGGGCGGGGTACCGGCCCATCGTGCTGGAGCGTGGTCCGGCTTTGGAGGAGCGGGTCAAGGCAGTGGAGCACTTTTCCGCCACCGGCCAGCTGGACCCCAACGCGAACATCCAGTTTGGCGAGGGCGGCGCGGGCACCTTTTCCGACGGTAAGCTCACCACCCGCATCAACGACGAGCTGTGCGGTTTTGTGACCCAGACCCTGCTGCGCCACGGCGCACCGGCCGAGATCGCCTACCGGCAGAAGCCCCATGTGGGCACCGATCTGCTGCGGGGTGTGATCCAATCCATCCGGGGCGAGATCCAGCAGCTGGGCGGCGAGGTGCGCTTCAATACCCGCCTCACCGGACTGATCCGGGAAAACGGAAAGCTCTGCGGCGTGCAGACCACCGGGGGAGATATTTCCACCCCGGCGCTGATTCTGGCCGTGGGCCACTCGGCGCGGGATACCTTTGAAATGCTGCAAAACGAGGGATTGCCCCTTGTCTGCAAGCCCTTCTCGGTGGGCTTCCGTGCGGAGCATCTGCAAACCGAGATTGAAAAAAGTCTTTACCACCAGGCGGCGGGCCATCCGGCTCTGCCCCGAGGGGAGTACCAGCTCAGCCAGCACGTGGGTGAGCGCTGCGTTTACACCTTCTGCATGTGTCCCGGCGGTCAGGTGGTCGCCTCGGCCAGCGAGGAGGGAGGCGCGCTCACCAATGGTATGAGCTACCACGCCCGGGCAGGCAAAAACGCCAACGCGGCAGTGGTGGTCAGCGTGGACGGCCGGGACTTCGGCCAGGACCCGGTCAAGGCCATTGCCTTCCAGCGGCAGCTGGAGCAGGCGGCCTATGCGGCGGGCGGCGGCGGTTATGTGGCCCCCGCGGAGACCGTGCAGAGCTTTTTGCAGGGCAAGGGCCGTCTGGACTTGGGCAGGGTAGAGCCCACCTACGACCGGGGCGTGCGCGCCTACGATCTGGGCAGCCTGCTGCCCGAAAAGCTGGCCGGAACGCTGCGCACTGGCCTTTCCGCCTTTGAGCGCAAGCTGCGGGGCTATACCGCGGCAGACGCAGTGCTCACCGGCCTGGAAACCCGCACCTCCAGCCCGGTGCGGCTGGAGCGGGGGGAGGACCTGCAATGTACCGCGCTGCCGGGGCTGTACCCCTGCGGTGAGGGTGCGGGTTATGCGGGCGGCATTGTGAGCGCCGCGGTGGACGGCCTGCGTTGCGCCCGGGCACTGATGGCTCTTGGCGGTCCGCAGGAATGACGTAAACTGGGGCTTTTCGGGCACTGCCCGGCAGGCCGGAACGATAAAACGGAATGGATGGGGAAGAGAAGATGGCAGAGAAACGACCGTATGAATACGATGCCTGGGGCCGGCAGGGCCAGCAGCGCCGCAGCCAGACCGGCGGCCGCGCTCCCGGCGGTCAGGACCCCTGGGATGAGGTGTGCCGCAGCATGAATGAGCTGGGGGCCACCGTGGCCACTGAGGTGGGCCGTGGTTTGAAAGAGGGCTGGGATCAGGTGCAGAAGAGCCTGAACGAAGCTCAGGCAGCGGGCAAGCAGGGCCAGCAGCCTCCGCAGCCCGTGCGGCCTTCCACTACAGGTGCGCCCCGTTACGCCGCACCGCAGACTCATGCCGCTTCGAACCGGGCAGTTGTCCGGATGGATCAGGCAGCGGATCGGCTGGGTGAAACGCTGGCCAATGGCCTATGCATGATGGGGGGCACTATTGCGGTGGGCTGCGCCGTGGTGCTGGGTTTGTTCAGCATACTGATCTTTGTGGCAGGACTTATGTATGGCATTCCTGAAGTTTTTGCAACAGATGTCGTGCTCAGCTTCATCTCACTGGGACTCTGCGTTGCTGTTTCTCTGGGTGCTCGCTGGCTGTTTTTGCAGCCGGGGCGGCGCTTCCGCCGCAAGCGCTACCTGATGGGGATGGGCCAGCAGACCAACGTTCCGCTGACCCGGCTCAGCGAGGTGGTGCAGCGTCCGGTCCCCTTTGTAAAAAAAGACCTGACTCTGATGATCCGCAAGGGCTGGCTGCCCAACGCTTATTTGGATGAGGAAGAGGGCCGGTTTTTCCTGAACGCAGCGGAATACCGGGAGCTGCAGCGCGCCCAGGAAGAGGAGCGCCGTGCCCAGGAGACCCGCCGTCAGCAGGAAGAGGCTGACCCGGCAGGCGCCGAGCTGAGGGCGACTCTGGAGCAGGGTGCCCAGTTCCTGAAGGTACTGGGCGAGCATGCGGCCGCCGCAGCGGACGAGCCGGACCTGCAGCAGGAGCTGGTGCGCATGCAGACCCAGGCCGGTGAGATTCTGGATTGGGTGGAGGACCACCCGAACAGCGCCGGAAAGGTGCGCCGTCTGGTGCGGTACTATATGCCCACTACTCTGAAGCTGCTGAAAACCTACGATGATGTGAAGGACCAGAAGGGCGATGTGGCAGGAAACATCAAGCTGGAGATCACCGGCATCCTGCACACGGTGAACCGCGCCTTCGAGAACCTGCGCGACGATCTGCTCAGCGACGCCGCGCTGGATGTATCCACCGAGATCAGCGCCATGCAGGCCATGCTGGCCCAGGACGGTCTTTCGGCGGACGATACTTTCTATTCAAAGGAGCAAAGCAATCAATGACCTATCGAGCCTGGCAAGTCAAGCAGCCCGATGAGCAGGCCGCCGCACGGCTGGCAAACGCCATCGGCGCGCCGCTGCTTCTGGCGCGTATCCTGGTGGCCCGGGGCATGAGCAGCCCCGAGCAGGCCATGGAATTTCTGGAGCAGGACGCTCCCCTGTCCGACCCGTTTCTGATGCAGGATATGGACAAAGCAGTCCAGCGGATCTTACAGGCGGTGGACGAAGAGCAGCCCATTGTGATCTTCGGCGATTACGATGTGGACGGCGTGACTGCCACCGCCCTTTTATATTCCCATCTGCGGGGCATGGGCGCCAATGTGCGCTGCAAGCTGCCCAGCCGCGAAGAGGATGGCTACGGCTTGACCAACGCCATCGTGGAGCAGCTGGCCGAAAAAGGCTATAAGCTTATTATTACGGTGGATAACGGCATCACCGCCGTCCAGGAGGCCCGGCGGGCCAAAGAGCTGGGCGTGGACCTGGTAATCACCGACCACCACCTGCCCGGCGAAACCCTGCCGGAAGCGGTGGCGGTGGTGGACCCCGCCCGGGCGGATGATACAAGCCCCTGCAAGACCCTTTCCGGTGCGGGTGTGGCCTTCAAGCTGTGCGCCGCGCTGGATGGCTGCGAGCCGGAACTGCTGCTGGATTTCTGCGGCGATCTGGCGGCCATTGGCACCGTGGCGGACGTGATGGTGCTGCAGGGAGAGAACCGAACCATTGTAAAACATGGCCTTTATGCGCTGCAAAACAGCGAACGTCCCGGCCTTCTGGCATTGCTGGAAGCCTGCGGCCTGGGCGACAAGCCCGTGACCAGCGAGAGCATCAGTTTTGCCATTGCGCCCCGGCTGAATGCTGCCGGACGGATGGATTCCGCGGTGAGTGCGCTGCAGCTGCTGTTGTGTGAGGATGAAGGCCGCGCCCAACAGCTCACCGACCAGCTGGTGGCCAGCAACGTTGCCCGGCAGGAGGCCGAGCAGCGCATCATGGCCGAAGCCGAAGCCCAGCTGGCGGCGGACCCTGCCCGTCAGAACGACCGGGTGATTCTGGTCTGGGGCCAGGATTACCACCCCGGAGTGATCGGCATTGTGGCCAGCCGTCTGGTGGAGCATTACGGCAAGCCGGTGATCGTGATCAGTGTGCAGGAGGGCGAGGGCAAGGGCTCCGGCCGCAGTGTGCCCGGCTTCAATCTGCACAAGGCCATCAGCGCCTGCGGCGAGTTGCTGCTGCGGTTTGGCGGCCATGCACTGGCTGCGGGTCTCTCGGTGAAGGAAGAGAATATCCCGGCGCTGCGCAAGGCGCTGAACGAGTTTGCCGCCCGGGAATACCCGGTGCTGGAAAGCCCGCCGCTTGAACTGGATGTGACCGTCCGGCTGGATACCCTGACCGTGCAGGAGGTGGAGGGCCTGGACTACCTGGCCCCCTGCGGCAACGGAAATCCCGCGCCCCTGTTCCTTCTGGAAAACGCGCTGATCGAAGGCGTTTATCCGGTGAGCGATGGGCGGCACTGCCGGCTGCGGCTGCGCCAGGGCGGGAGCTGCCTGTACGCTGCCTATTTCGGTGTGAGCGTGGCTCAGCTGCCCTACCAGACCGGTGACCGGGTGGATGCCGCCATCACTCTGTCCATCTATCAAGGCAAGAATGGGCCCCAGCTGTCCGGCCGTATACGGGAGCTGCGCCCCGCGGGCCTGCCTGCCCAGACTGCCCGGCAGGCGGCGCTTTTCGACGCCTTTTTACACGGCAGCAAGCTGCCGGACCGGCAGCGGCAGGAGCTGCTGCCCCAGCGCGCCCTGATCGTGACGCTTTACCGCATGATCCAGAAGGGTGAGGTGTGGGCGCAGGACCTGCAGCCGGTTTTCGCAAAGCTCGGCCCGGAGAATACCGGGCGGATTCTGGCGGGTTTGACCGCCCTGACCCAGCTGGGCCTCGTGGAGATCTGCGAGACCGGCGGGGCCAAAAAGTATGCGCCGGTACCGGTGGCCCAGAAACAGGACCTGTTCTCGGCCCCGATACTCAAGGCACTGGAGGCATGATCCATGGCTGGATATGTAGTATATGATGATTTGAAGCAAATGGTCCTGGAATCGGGCCGCCCCTACGATATGGAGATGCTGGACAAAGCGTACCAGCTGGCGGCCCGGGCCCACGACGGCCAGTTCCGCCGCTCCGGCGAGCCCTATATCTGCCACCCGCTGCATGTTGCCATGCTGCTGGTGGACCTGGGTATGGACACCGAGAGCCTGGCCGCTGCCCTGATGCACGACGTGGTGGAGGATACCTCCGTCACGCTGGATGAGCTGGAAAGCCAGTTTGGCGCGGACGTGGCCCACATGGTGGACGGCGTGACCAAGCTGACCAAGATCAAGTTCTCCTCGGTGGAGGAGCAGCAGGCCGAGAACCTGCGCAAGATGCTCATGGCCATGAGCCAGGATGTTCGGGTCATGATTATCAAGCTGTGCGACCGGCTGCACAATATGCGCACCGGCGACGCCTGGCCCGAGCAGAAACGGCGGGACAAAGCCCTGGAGACCATGGAGGTCTACGCGCCCATTGCCCACCGTCTGGGCATCAGCAACATCAAGGAAGAGCTGGAGGACCGCAGCCTGCGTTATCTGGACCCGGTGGGCTACCAGAACATCAAGGACCTGCTGGCGGAAAACGGCGGCCGGGAATTCGTAACGAACATTGCCGAGGTCATCCGGGAACGGCTGGCCGAAAACGGCATGCCGGAAGCCATCATGAAGAGCCGGGTCAAGAGCGTCTACGGCATCTACCGCAAGATGTTCATGCAGAACCGGGACTTTGAAGAGATCTACGATGTATACGCGGTGCGCATCATCCTGGACACGGTGGCCGAGTGCTACAATGCTTTGGGTGTAATCCACGACATGTACCACCCGCTGCCCAACCGGTTCAAGGACTATATCTCCACCCCCAAGCCCAACGGCTACCAGTCTCTGCACACCACCGTCATCGGCCATGAGGGCATTCCCTTCGAGGTGCAGATTCGCACTCGCGAGATGGATCAGATGGCGGAATACGGCGTGGCGGCTCACTGGAAATACAAGGCCGGCATCCAGAGCGGTGGCAGCGACCGTCTGGAGGAGCGCCTGGCCTGGGTACGCCAGCTGCTGGAAAGTCAGCGGGAGAACGAGGACGCGGGCAGCCTGCTGCAGGACATCAAGGGCGACCTGCTGCCTGAAGAGGTGTTTGCCTTTACGCCCAAGGGCGATGTGATCAATCTGCCCGCCGGCGCCACCGCCATCGACTTTGCCTACGCCATCCATTCGGCGGTGGGTAACCGGATGATCGGCGCCAAGGTGAACAGCCGTATCGTGCCCATCGACCACAAGGTGGTCACCGGCGAGATCATCGAGATCATCACCGGCCCGGCGGACAAGGGCCCCAGCCGTGACTGGCTCAAGATCGTGACCACCAGCGAGGCCCGGAACAAGATCCGCAACTGGTTCAAGAAGGAGCGCCGGGAGGAAAACATTCAGGAAGGCCGCGCCGCCCTGGAACGGGAGATGCGCCGCAACCTGATCACCGTCCCGGACGACAAGTGGGATGAATTCATGGCCGAGATCGCCCGCCGCCAGCGGCTGAACAGCGCCGATGAAATGTATGCGGCGCTGGGCTACGGCGGCCTGCAGATCAGCCGTCTGATGGGCAAGATCAAGGACGAATACGGCAAGCTGAAGGCGGGCGACGAGAAGGCCGCCAACCAGATGGCCGATATCCCTCTGAAGAAGTACAAGGGCAGCGACGGCGTTGTGGTGGAAGGCATCGACAACTGCCCGGTGAAGTTCGCCAAATGCTGCAGCCCCCTGCCCGGCGACGAGATCGTGGGCTTCATCACCCGCGGCTTCGGCGTATCCATCCACAAAAAGGACTGCCAGAATGCCCAGGCCAGCATGAATGACCCGGAGAACCGGGGCCGCTGGGTCCGCGCTTACTGGGAGGACACCAAGCAGGAGAACTACAAGGCCACCCTGGAACTCACCGCCATGGACCGCAGCGGTCTGGTGGGCGATGTGGCCATGGCCCTGACCGAGCTGCGGGTGCCGGTGTATGCCATGAGCGCCCGCGCGGTGGACAATGGCCGCGCTTCCATGTCGCTCACCATCGGCATCGCCAGCACCGAGCATCTGAACAGCGTGCTGGCCAAGCTGCGCCGGGTGAAGGACGTGGTCAGTGTGATGCGCGTATAAATATCTCAAGAACAAGGAGAAAACCAATGCGAGCTGTAATACAGCGTGTGACCAGCGCCAGCGTGGTGGTGGACGGGGGCGCGCCCCGGCCCATCGGTCCCGGACTGGTGATTCTGCTGGGCGTGAAGGATACCGACACCCTGGCTATCGTGCCCAAGCTGGCGGAAAAGTGCGCCCATCTGCGCATCTTTTCCGACGAGGCGGGCAAATTGAACAAGAGCGCCGTGGAGCTGGGTTATTCCGCCCTGGTGGTGAGCAATTTCACCCTCTACGCGGACACGAAAAAGGGCAAGCGGCCCAGCTTTATTGCCGCCGCCAAGCCCCCGCTCTCGGTGCAGGCCTATGAGCTGTTCCTGGAGAAGATGAACGAGCAGGGCCTGAAAGAGGTGCAGCACGGCGAATTCGGCGCCGACATGCAGCTGAGCCTGACCAACGACGGCCCGGTGACCATTGTGATCGATACCGACGAGTGGTAAACGATTTTCCGAACAAGAAGGAGACCCCATGAACGTATATCATCTGCGGGGCCCCGCGCCCTATTATACCAACAGCTTTGTGATCGTCACCGACCAGGGCAACGCCGTGGCGGTGGACCCGGCCCCGGCGGCGGACGAGATCGACCGCCTGCTGGCCGAGAAGAACGCGAAGCTGACCCGTATCTTCCTGACCCATGGCCACTTCGACCATGTGTACAGCGTGGAGGAGCTGCACCGCCGCTGGAACTGCCCGGTCTGGCTGGACCCCGCCGACGCGAAGGGGAACGAGATGTACCCGGTGGCCAAAAGCGACGCCTGCTACGAGGACGGCGCCCCCATTCAGGTGGATGAGGCGCAGTTTACTCCCTGGCACACGCCGGGGCATACTGCCGGTTCCTGGATCATCGAGTGTGCCGGCCTGCTCTTTGCGGGTGATACCCTGTTCGCCGGCGGTGTGGGGCGTACCGATCTGGAGGGCGGCAGCCCTGCCGACCAGCGGGCCAGCCTGAAAAAAATCAAGGCGCTGCCCCTGGAGGATGACACCACGGTGCTGCCCGGCCACGGCGATTTTACCACCCTGGGCCAGGAAAAAGCCGAAAATCCCTATCTGATGTTTGTTTAAAGCAAGACGAGGAGCATTTATGCTGATTCATATCAAGGGCGGCGTCTCCGGCTACGAGCCAGAGAACATTGCCCGTATGTTTTTCCCCGGCGCCAGTCTGACCACCAAATATGTCCGCGGTGAGGATATGGTCTTTGCCGCTGCGGGCCGCTGCTGTCTGGCGGTGGGTGTTCGGAGGGGCGGTAAGTGTCTGGTGCGTACCGCGCCCCTGCCCCAGGAGGGCGAGAGCGTGGAGTTTGCCCTGTGCAGCCTTTTGTATGAGCTGCTGGGCCAGGCCACCGGCCTGCGCATGCCCTGGGGCAAGCTCACCGGCGTGCGCCCGGTGCGCATCATCCACGACAAACGGGCTGAGGGTTGGTCGGAGGAGGCCATCCGAAACCTGTTTGTGGACCGTTATGACTGCACCCCTGAGCGCTTTTCTCTGGCGCTGCAGATCGCGGACCTGCAAAAGCCCATCATTGCCGGTTGTCAGCCGCTGGACTACAGCCTGTACATCGGCATCCCGTTCTGCCCGTCCCGGTGCAGCTATTGCAGTTTTGTGTCCCGTACCATCGGCCGGGACCAGAAGCTGGTGCAGCCCTATGTGGATAAGCTGTGCGAGGAAGTGCGGGAGATGAAGCGGCAGGCCGAGCACTGCGGGCTGAACCTGAAAACCATCTACATCGGCGGCGGTACCCCCACCAGCCTTTCGGCGGACCAGCTGCGCCAGCTGATGGGCACTGTGCGGGAGTGCTTTGATCTTTCCCGGTTGGAGGAGTACACCGTAGAGGCTGGCCGTCCCGACTGCACCGACGCGGAGAAGCTGGCGGTCATCAAGGAATACGGCGCAAGCCGCATCTCCATCAATCCTCAGACCTTCAACGACCAGGTGCTGGCCAACATCGGCCGCAAGCATTCCGCCGCAGACATCCTGCGGTGCTTTGGCGAAGCGCGGCAGGTCGGTCATGGCAATATTAACATGGACCTGATTGCAGGCCTTCCCGGCGACACGGTGGAGAGCTTTGCCGCCAGTCTGGACCAGGCCATTGCCCTGGACCCGGAGAACATTACGGTGCATACCCTTACCCTGAAGCGGGCGTCCAATCTGGTGATCGAAAACCGGGATGAGGCCTACGCCGACGTGGCCGCTATGGTGGAGCTGGCAAACCAGCGCCTGGCGGATGCGGGCTACCGGCCGTACTATCTCTACCGGCAGAAGAATACCCTGAAAAACCTGGAAAACACCGGCTGGTGTAAACCCGGCTATGAGGGGTACTATAATATTTATATCATGGAGGAGATCCACTCCATCCTGTCCGCCGGTGCGGGCGGCAGCACCAAGCTGTGCCAGCCGGGCGGCAGCCGCATCGAGCGGATCTTCAACTACAAATACCCGGCGGAATACATCGACGGTTTCGACGAGATGCTCCGCCGCAAAGAGGGAGTGAGTGCATTCTATGCCCGCTATCTGGATTCCGAAACGACTGGTTGAGGTCAGTCTGATCAATACCGCCGCCGAAAGCGCGGCCAGCTTTGCCCGCCACTGCGAGCATGAATATGAGGGCAGGGTGCACGCCGCTGCCAGCGAGGTGCTGGCCAGCGGCTGCTCGGTGGTCATGCTCACCGGCCCCTCCGCCTCCGGCAAAACCACCACGGCTCACAAGCTGGCCGAGGCGCTGCGGCTGCGCGGCGTGGCGGCCCAGGTGGTAAGCCTGGACAATTTTTATAAAAACCTGAACGAGTATCCTCGTCTGCCGGACGGCACCAAGGATTACGAGAACATCACCGCCCTGGATGTGGATGAGATTCAGCGCTGTTTGAAGGAGCTGATCACCACCGGCCGCACCGAGCTGCCGGAGTTCGACTTCCTTACCGAGAACCGGAAGCCGGAAAAAATTCCCCTGGAGCTGAAGGGCGGGGTGTGCATCGTGGAGGGCATCCACGCGCTGAATCCCCAGCTCACCGACAGCCTTCCCCGCAATCAGGTGTATAAGGTGTACGCGGGCCTGCGGGAGGAATACAGCCACCGGGGCCAGCGGGTGCTGCCCACCCGGGATATCCGTCTGGCCCGCCGTATGGTGCGGGACTACAAGTTCCGGGGCCACAGCCTGGAAAAGACCCTGAACATGTGGGAGCGGGTGTGTGCCGGTGAGGATAAGTTCATCAAGGTGTTCAAGAAGGAAGCCGACCTTTTGATGGATACCTCCTTCAGCTACGAGATCTGCCTGCTGGCCCCCTTTGTGACCCCGCTGGCGGGCGAGCTGCCGGAAGATCACCCCAACGCCGAGCGGCTGAACGCACTGGCTGGCTGCTTCTCGCTGGTGGAGCCGCTGAGCCTGGACCTGGTGCCGGAGAACTCCATGCTCCGGGAATTTTTGGGCTGAGCCGTTGCGTGCCGCAGCGCCTTAGAGTATAATGAAACAACAAGCAACGCATTCCCGGCGCGCTGGACGCGCCGCACCATAAAAGAAAGAGGTGTTTGGCTATGAATATCGATTTGGATAAGATCCTGGAGACCGGTGCGCAGCTGGCCGACAGTGCGAAGAAGACCGCCACCGATCTGGCCCAGAAGGGCAAGAAGCAGGTTGACCTGATGAATGCCCAGACCCGCCTGAGCAAGGCGCAGCGCCAGTTGGGCGCGCTGGTCTACAGCCTGGAGAAGAACGGCGAGAAGAACGATCTGCTGGTGAAAAAATATGTGGATGCCATCAGCGCCATCGAAGAGGAAATCGAGACGCTGAAAAAGCAGGAGAGCCAGGGTCAGACCACTTATACCTACACCTACACCGCACCCGCTCAGGAGCCCGGCAAAAAGACCTGCCCCCAGTGCGGCGCGGAGGTCGACGAGGATGCCCTGTTTTGTTCTTGCTGCGGGGCACAGCTTTAAGATCGGCGACGCGGGCGTAGGCCAGGCCGTGGTATTCACCCTGCCTGCCAAAAACCGTGAAACCAACTGAATCTTGTGCGGGCGGAGAGCGTGAAAGCGCCTTCCGCCCGCTTTTTCTGTGCAGGAAAAATGGGGAAAAAACGCGCGAAAAATCTTTGTTTTTACCATAAAAAAACGTCAAAGTGGGCAGGATTTCTATAGCATGGTATGAAAACGGCCCTCGGGGGCCAAAAATAGGGGAAAAGGGCTTGAAATGGCGCTTTATCTAGGGTAGAATATGAGGAGTCACAAGGCGAAGGGGGCGGTTTCCATGGGCTTCACACCCAAAGAGCGGTATGACGCACAGGATCTGGTGCGTATCGTGGCGCAGCTGCGCGCACCGCAGGGCGGCTGCCCCTGGGACCGGGAGCAGACCCATGCATCCATCCGAATGAACTTCATTGAGGAAACCTATGAAGCGGTGGATGCCATCGACCAGAACGACGCACACCTGCTGCGCGAGGAGCTGGGGGATGTGATGCTCCAGGTGGCGCTGCACAGCCAGATGGAAGCCGAGAAGGGCACATTCACGTTTGACGATGTGTGCGACGGCATCTGCAAAAAGCTGATCTACCGCCACCCCCATGTGTTCGGGGAAGAATCCGCTGCAGCCACCACCGGCCAGGCACTTGCCAACTGGGAGGCGCTGAAAAATGCCGAGAAGGGACGTGCCACTGCAAAGGACCGGCTGGAGAGCGTGCCCCGCTCTTTCCCGGCACTGATGCGGGCGGCCAAGCTGCAGAAGCGGGCCAGAGCCTACGGCTTTGCCTACCAGGAGCCGGAGGATGCGCTGAACGACGTGAAGGACGAGCTGGCAGAGCTGGAACAGGCGATGCAGGGGCAGGGGAATGCGGCCGAAGAAGCAGGCGACCTGCTGTTTGCCGCTGCCGGTCTGGCCCGCGCGCTGGGCGTGGACCCGGAGCAGGTGCTCACCGGCGCGTCCGACCGTTACCAGAGCCGGATCATCCGCTGTGAAGAGCTGGCCGGAAGCGAAGCGCTTGCCGGTCTGAGCGACGAGGAGCGCCGCGCCCTTTGGCGGCAGGCCAAGAACGAGGAGCAGTCCTCAAAGGTGTAACGCCTTTGTTACTGATAAATCATTTGGAGGTATATGAACATGACGAAAGTTGAACTGATCGCCGCGGTCGCCGAGAACGCTGGCCTTTCTAAAAAAGACGCTGAGCAGGCTGTGAACGCTACTGTGGAAGCCATCACCAAGGCTTTGGCCGAGGGCGACAAGGTGTCTCTGGTCGGCTTTGGCACCTTCGAGACCCGTGAGCGTCCCGCTCGCAAGGGCCGCAACCCCCGCACCAAAGAGGAGATCACCATCCCCGCTACCACCACTCCCGCTTTCAAGGCTGGCAAGGCCCTGAAGGACGCCGTGGCGAAGTAAGCTTTTTGGAATACACTGCCCGCTTCCGGCGGCCTCACGGCCCCGGCGGCGGGATTTTTCGTATCCGAGGAAAGGAACAAGCAATGCGCATTGACAAATATCTGAAGGTCAGCCGCCTGATCAAGCGGCGCACCGTGGCCAACGAAGTGGCCGACGCAGGCCGTATCCTGGTGAACGGCAAGCCCGCCAAAGCCAGCTACGCGGTAAAGGTGGACGATGTGATCGAGATCACCTTCGGCAACAAGCCGGTAAAAGTGAAGGTGCTGTCTACCGACGCGCCTATGGGCAAGGACGTGGCCCGGGAGATGTACCAGGTCATCGAGGAATAATGCCCGCCTGCTTTTGCATACAATGTGCAAAAAGCCCTTGCGGCAAAAGCAGGTGAAAGAATGCAGGAAAAACGTTTTGAACAGGCCGCGCCGGAACCGGTCAAGCTGCCACACAATCTGATCGTAGAGGACCGGCGAACCCTGACTGCCACCGGTGTGACCCGGATTGTTAGCTACGACGAACAGGGGGCCACCCTGGAGACCCAGCTGGGTACACTGGTGATCGGAGGGCGAAACATCCAGGTGAGCGAGCTTTCCATCCAGACCGGCGAGCTGAAGATCTTCGGCACCATCGAGTACATGCAGTATTCGGAACCAGTGAAGAGCCCGGGCGGCTTTCTGCGCCGCCTGGCCCGCTGAGCGTGTATGGCCGCGCACATTCCCGAAGCGCTGGCCCTGGCGGACGCGCTGTGCTGCCTGGGACTGGGCCTGCTGCTGGCGGCGGTTTACGACGCGGCGCGCTGGCTGCTGGGCGGCAGCCGCCCGGTATGTCTGGTGCTGGATCTGGCGGCCTTTGCCTGCGCGGCGGTGCTGCTGCACAGCTTTGCGGCAGGCCGCAGCTACAGCGGCACCGTGCGGTGGTATATGGCTGCTGGTGCTGCGGTCGGGCTGTGGGGGTATTTTTTTGTACTGGCGCCCGGTCTTGCAGCGCTGCGAAATCTGGTAAAATGGCTGGTGCTGCTGCCGGTTCGCCTGTTCTGGATCACAGCGGTGCGTCCGGTGGGCCGCCTGTGCGGCCGCGGGGCGGGGAGAACCCGGAAAAAACTGCACAGTGCTCTGGTAAAACGACAAACAAAACAGTTGCAAAAAAAGGCCAAGGTGTTGTATAATTCTAATCAATACCAGGTTTGAGGCGTACCGCAAAGCACGCCGGCAAAGGGGGGCTGCCGGGTATGACCAAGATTGAGAAAAAGAAGGGCGGCGTTTCTTCCCTCGTGCTGCGGCTGGGCCTTGTGGCGCTGGCCGCTTATCTGGTGGTGGGCATGGTGTTCAACCAGGTGGAGATTGCCGCCAAGCGGCAGCAGCTGGATGCAGTGGAGCAGCAGCTGGAAGCGCAGCAGGCCCAGAACGACGAGCTCAGCCGGATTCTGCAATCCGGCACCGATGAAGAGATCGTGGAACGGGTCGCCCGGGACCAGCTGGGTTATGCGAAGCCCAACGAGCGTGTCTTTGTGGATATGACCGGAAAATAAACAGGATGCAAAGGGCGGCCGGTATTCGATGCCGGCGTTGCGGGCCTTTTACATAAAAAATAATTTTTGAAATAATAGGAGAAACAGGGGTTACATGGCGTTACAGTTAGAGGTAGGAGCGATCCTGGAAGGCAAGATTACTGGCGTGAAGAAGTTCGGCGCGTTTGTCGCGCTGCCGGAAGGCAAAACCGGCATGGTACACATTTCGGAGGTTTCCAACAGCTTTATTGAGGATCTGTCCACGGTACTCACCGAGGGCCAGACCGTGAAGGTGAAGGTAATGAACATCGGCGAGGACGGCAAGATCGCCCTCTCCATCAAGCGCACCCTGCCGCCGGAGCCCCGTCCGGCCCGGCCCGCCCGTCAGGGCGGCGCGAACGGCGGCCGTCCTCCCCGTCAGAACCGGAACGACGGTCCCCGGGTGTGGCAGCCCAAGGCTCAGCAGCCCCAGGGTGATCTGAGCTTTGAGGATATGATGGCCAAGTTCAAGAGCCAGAGCGAGGAGAAGATCTCCGACCTGAAGCGCGTCACCGAAAACCGGCGCGGCGGTGGGTATTCCCGCCGGCGTGGCTGATCAACGAAAAACAGGAAAAGAAACCCGCGGTTCCCTGCTAAAAGGCAGCGGCCGCGGGCTTTTTTGTTCATTTCCTGACCGAAAGCGTTTTGTCACTGTTGCAACACAAAAAGTTTACAAGTTAGTGCGGTTTTACTCTGTTTCTTTTTGTACAAATGTGATACAATATAACCATCAGAACGGCAGATATCAATGCGGATAGCACAAAATATGTCCGGGATATTTGCCACAAAGGAGGCATTGGTTTTATGAAGGTCACATGCACTGGCAGAAAAGTTTCCCTGAAACCCAGTTTCATCGAGAAAGCGCAGGCAAAGCTGGACAAGCTGGACAAGTTCTTTGCCGGCGAGGCCGAAGCGCAGGTAACGGTGACAGTGGAGAAAAGCGGCCAGACCGTTGAGATAACAGTGCGGGAAAAGGGCCTTGTGATCCGGGCGGAAAAGATGCAGGAACGCATGGAAGACGCCCTGGACGATGCAGTTGATCTGCTCACCCGCCGCCTCGTGAAGAACCGCAAGCGCCTGGGCGACAAGCTCACCCGTTCGGTAGCCGTGGAATGGCCCGCTGAGCCGGAACCGGAGGAAAGCTACGATGTGATCCGCGAGAAGCGCTTCGTGGTGAAGCCTTGCACCACCGAAGAGGCGATCCTGCAGATGAACCTGCTGGGGCACAGCTTCTACCTGTACCGCAACATGGACGATGGCCAGATTCAGCTGGTTTACCGCCGGGCGAACGGCACCTATGGTGTGCTGATCCCGGAAGATTACTAAAATCTACTCATTCCGTCATCCAGGAGAGGGCCGCTCAAAGAGAGCGGCCCTCTCCTTCTGTTTTCTGAAGGGCATGGAGTCGGACCGGCAAAAAATGGCGGCACAGCAGGAAATTCGGCCAGCATTTGTAATCAATTGGAAAGGGGAAAAACACCTTTTTGCGTTGCAAAATATGCCGAAACGAGGTATGATTAGAAATTAGTATGGAGCATATTGGCCATTTCTTAGGAGAGGAACAGAATGAAAAAACAATATGATTACCTGATCGTCGGCGCCGGGTTGTATGGCGCGGTGTTTGCTCATGAATTGACGAAGGCAGGCAAGCGCTGCCTGGTGATCGATAAACGGGACCACATCGCGGGCAATATTTATACCCATGAGGTGGAGGGCATTCAGGTGCATCAGTATGGTGCGCACATCTTCCACACCAACAACAAGGAGGTATGGGATTACCTGAACGGGTTTGCCGTCTTCAACCGGTACACCAACAGTCCCATCGCAAATTACAAGGGTGAGATTTACAACCTGCCCTTCAATATGAATACCTTCAATAAGATGTGGGGCGTGATCACTCCCGCTGAGGCCGCGGCTAAAATCGAGGAGCAGCGCAAAGCCAGCTATACCGAGAACCCGAAGAACCTGGAGGAGCAGGCCATCAATCTGGTGGGTGTGGACATCTATGAGAAGCTGATTAAGGGCTACACGGAGAAGCAGTGGGGCCGTCCCTGCACCGAGCTGCCCGCCTTCATCATCAAGCGGTTGCCGGTACGTCTTACTTACGACAATAATTACTTCAACGCTCTGTATCAGGGAATTCCCGTGGGCGGCTACACTGCCATGGTGGCAAATATGCTGGAGGGCGTGGAGGTTCGCTTGGGTCAGGATTATCTGGCGGACAAGGCCGAATGGGATGCTCTGGCCGACAAAGTGGTCTACACCGGTCCCATTGATGCCTACTTTGCCTACAAGCTGGGTGTTCTGGAGTACCGCAGCGTGCGCTTCGAGACCGAGGTGCTGGACGAGACCAACTACCAGGGCAATGCGGTGGTGAACTATACGGACGCCGAGACCCCCTATACCCGTGTGATCGAGCATAAGCATTTTGAGTTTGGTACCCAGGAAAAGACGGTCATCAGCCGGGAATACAGCGCCGAGTGGAAGTTGGGCGATGAGCCGTACTACCCGGTCAACGACGAAAAGAACAGCGCTCTGTATGTAAAGTACAAAGCATTGGCTGAAGGCGAGAACGGCGTGATTTTCGGCGGCCGTCTGGGCGAGTACCAGTATTATGATATGGATAAGGTCGTGGAAGTGGCGCTGGCAAGAGTGCAGGCAGAAATGGCCTAAAGCGCTATAAGCAAGATGTTTCAGCAAAATGAAATTGCGAAATACATAGGAGAAGATCAAACATGCAGCAGAAAAGAAAGAAGTGTTTGGCGGCGGTCCTAAGCGCGGTATTGGTGGCATCTATGCTGATGAATACCTTTGCTGTCAGCGTATTTGCACAGGATGACCGGGACGCTCTGGCCGAACAGATCGTTGCAGAACTTCAGCAGGAAGAGTCGGAGCAGGAACAGCCGCAGGTGAGCGAGACTCCATCGGCTCCCCCTGAGGCGACAGAGCTTCCGGAAGCAGTGGCAACTCCGGAACCCACGCAGGCACCCTCTCCGGAAGCAAGCCAGGCGCCTGCGGAAACGCCGGAGCCCACGGGCACACCGGTACCCACCGCGACCCCGGAGGTGACCGCAACTCCTGCGCCCACTGCGAGTTCTGCACCTTCCGCAACGCCGGTGCCTACCGTGAGCCCGGAGCCTACGGAGAGCCCGGAACCCACCGCAGTCCCTGAACTGTCTCTGGAAGAGCAGAAGGATCAGATCCGGGAGCTGCTGGAAAAAAGCACTTCTATGGCGATGATGAGCGAGGAAGAGCTGGAAGAGGCTCTGGAGGAGATCGACGCCATTGCATCTGCTCCCATGGCAATGACAGCGGGAGAGCAGGATGATGAACTGCTGGATCTGCTGGATCAGCTGGAAAACGCCCGCGTGGCAATGGAAGACATGCGCACTGCCTGGCAGGCGAAGCGGGAAGGCTGGCTGGATCAGCTGCCTCAGACCGGCAAGGAAAACAGCTGGCGTTATCAGAATGGTGAGCGGCTCGAGAGCGACGTGCCGGAAGCTCTCATGGATCTTCCGGACGGAGTGAGTACTTTTTCTGTGAAGGGATACTGGGGCATTGACGTAAGTCATCACCAGGGAGTGATCGACTGGGAAGCGGTCAAGGCTGCCGGTGTGGATTTTGCGATCATTCGCTGCGGCTTTGGTATGGACCTGCCGGAGCAGGATGACAAGCAGTGGTCCCGGAATGCCTCCGAGTGTGAGCGCTTGGGGATTCCCTACGGTGTATACTTTTATTCCTATGCGGTAACCGCTGAAATGGCTGTGGAAGAGGGTGCCCATGCGGTACGCCTTCTGCAGGGCTATGATCCAGATCTGCCGGTCTTCTATGACATGGAAGAGAACCGTCAGCTGGTGGTTGGAAACAGCGGCCTGGCCGAGATCGCCCGGATCTTCTGCGACATTGTCAGCTCCAAGGGCTACGAGGTAGGCGTTTACGCCAGCTTGAACTGGTGGGAATACTACCTGACCGATGCGGTGTTTGAAAACTGGTACCGCTGGGTGGCGGAATGGCGTCCCTCCTGCAGCTATAACGGCCGGTATGAAATGTGGCAGTATACCAGCGAAGGCTCAGTGAATGGAATCTCCGGCAACGTGGATATGAACTACTGGTATGGAGACCTGCCGGGAAACGATGGCTTGAATGGGCTGCATTTCGATCAGACCGCTAAGAAATGGTACTACTACAAAAACGGAAAAATTGATAAGACGTACACCGGAGTGACCTTGAATTCTGCCAACGGCAACTGGTATTACGTCAAAAATGGCGAGTTGGACAGGAGTTATACTGGCCTTGCTCCTCGGGTAGAGAATGGAGATTATTGCTACGTGAAGAAGGGTATGGTGGATTGGAGCTATACCGGTATGGCTTCCTATGGCAATAAGCAGGGCTATGTAAAGAACGGCATATACCAGAAGACTCCGGATGGCCTGAATTATCTGGATGGTGTATGGTACAAGATGAGGAATGGCTGGGTAGATTCCGGCTATACCGGTGTTGTATATCGTGCAGCCAACAACAATTGGTACTATGTCAAAAATGGTGAGTTAGACTGGAATTATACGGGCCTTGCTCTCCGGGTAGAAACTGGAGACTACTACTATGTAAAAGATGGCGTGTTGGATTGGGGCTATACCGGCATGGCTTTCTATGGCAATAAGCAGGGCTATGTGAAGAATGGTGCATATCAGAAAATTCCGGATGGCCTGAACTATCTGGACGGCGTATGGTACAAGATGAGAAATGGCTGGGTAGATTCCGGCTATACCGGTGTTGTATATCGTCCGGCCAACAATAATTGGTATTATGTCAAAAATGGCGTACTGGACAGAAGCTACACCGGCCTTGCTCCCCGGGTAGAGAATGGAGATTATTGCTACGTGAAGAAGGGTATGGTAGACTGGAGCTATACCGGTATGGCTTCCTATGGCAATAAGCAGGGCTATGTAAAGAACGGTATATATCAGAAGACTCCGGATGGCCTGAATTATCTGAATGGCGTATGGTATAAGATGAGTAATGGCTGGGTTGATTCTAGCTATACGGGTGTAGTGTATCGCCCGGCTAACGGTAACTGGTATTATGTTAAAAACGGCGAGTTGGAATGGAACTACACTGGCCTTGCTCCTCGGGTAGAGAACGGAGATTATTGCTACGTGAAGAAGGGTATGGTGGACTGGAGCTATACCGGTATGGCTTCCTATGGCAATAATCAGGGCTATGTAAAGAACGGCATATACCAGAAGACCCCGGATGGCCTGAATTATCTGAATAGTGTATGGTACAAGATGAGAAATGGCTGGGTAGATTCCGGCTATACCGGTGTTGTATATCGTGCAGCCAACAACAATTGGTACTATGTCAAAAATGGTGAGTTAGACTGGAATTATACGGGCCTCGCTCTCCGGGTAGAAACTGGAGACTGGTACTATGTAAAAGATGGTGTGTTGGATTGGGGTTATACCGGCATGGCTTTCTATGGCAATAAGCAGGGCTATGTGAAGAATGGTGCATATCAGAAAATTCCGGATGGCCTGAACTATCTGGACGGTGTATGGTACAAGATGAGAAATGGCTGGGTAGATTCCGGCTATACCGGTGTTGTATATCGTCCGGCCAACAATAATTGGTACTATGTCAAAAATGGTGTGTTGGACTGGAGTTACACCGGCCTTGCCCCCCGGGTGGATACCGGAGACTACTACTATGTAAAAGATGGTATATTGGATTGGACCTTCAGTGGTCAGGTGGAATACAATGGTCAGATCCATCTGGTTGAGAATGGCCGCAGCGTTCAGATCGTAGGGTAACAGACCAAAGCGTATCATCGAAACAGTAGACTTTTGTTTCAAGATTGTGTAAAATAAGATTAACCGTAAAACAACGGCGAAAAATCTGATTTGCAGAGAGTTGTGTTCTCGGCAGAAAATGTTCATTGAACGGGAAAAGAGGAATAGACAAATGAAAGTTTGTGTTGTAGGCTTGGGATATATCGGCTTGCCGACTTCTTTGATGCTGGCTTCGCATGGTGTGGAGACCGTTGGCGTGGATTACAACAAGGAACTGGTGGATACTCTGAACGCCGGTCATGTTACCTTTGAGGAAGAGGGCCTGGAGGATCTGTTCCATCAGGCGGTGGAACACGGAATCGTTTTCACCAACGAGTATATCCGGACCAGCATGTACATTGTAGCCGTGCCCACTCCCTATGATAAGTTCAGCAAGAAGATCGATGCCGGTTATGTGACCAAGGCGGTCAAGTGTGTGCTGGACGTTTGTGAGCCCGGTGCCATCATTGTGGTGGAATCCACTGTTTCTCCGGGAACCATCGATCGCTTTGTACGTCCTGAAGTGGAGGCTGCGGGTTTTGAGATCGGTAAGGATGTGCACCTGGTCCATGCGCCGGAGCGCATCATTCCCGGCAACATGGTGTACGAGCTGTTGCACAACAACCGCACCATCGGTGCAGACGACCCCGAAATCGCGGAAAAGGTCCGTCAGGTCTATTCCTCTTTCTGCGGCGGCGAGATCGCCATCACGGATATCCGTACCGCTGAGATGACCAAGGTTGTGGAGAACACCTTCCGCGATATCAACATTGCCTATGCCAACGAACTGGCAAAGATCTGCCGTCAGGATGGAATGGACGTGTATGAGATCATCCGGATCGCGAACAAGCATCCCCGCGTTAACATTCTGAATCCCGGCCCCGGTGTAGGCGGTCACTGCATCTCGGTAGACCCCTGGTTCCTGGTAGGCGATTATCCGAACCTGGCCAATCTGATCAAGCAGGCCCGTCTCATCAACGACGGAATGCCTGAGTTTGTTCTGGGCCGCATCAGCGAGATTATGAAGGAAAAGGGCATCAAGGATGTGAGCCGCGTGGGTCTGTATGGCCTGACCTACAAGGAGGACGTGGACGATACTCGTGAAAGCCCCACTCTGCAGATGCTGGAGAGCATGGAGCGCCATCTGGCTCACGGCGTGAAGGTGTTCGATCCCATGGTCAAGACCAATCATGTGGAAAATCAGTATCAGGATTTTGATGCGTTCCTGAACGATGTGGATCTGGTCGTGGTTATGGTAGGTCACAGCCACCTGAAAGAAAACCTGAACAAGCTGGAAGGCAAGGTTGTGCTGGATACCCGCCACATTGCCGGTCTACAGGGGGCCTATACCCTGTAATTTTGAGAAGAAGGGGTTATTGGTTTTGAAGAAAGTAATGTTAGTTTTCGGTACCCGGCCGGAGGCGATCAAGATGTGCCCGCTGGTGAATGAGCTGAAGCGGCGGGAAGAGCTTCAGACCGTGGTTTGCGTAACCGGTCAGCACCGTCAGATGCTGGACCAGGTGCTGGAAGCGTTTTCTGTTGTTCCGGACTACGATCTTTCGATCATGAAGGATAAGCAGACCCTGTTTGATGTGACCACCAACATCCTGAACCGTATCAAAGAGGTGCTGGAACAGGAACGGCCGGATGTGGTACTGGTCCATGGCGATACTTCCACCACGTTCGTTACCGCACTGGCATGCTTCTATCTGCAGATTCCGGTGGGTCATGTGGAAGCGGGTCTTCGCACCTACAACATTTACTCTCCGTTCCCGGAAGAGTTCAACCGGCAGGCGGTGGGCATTGTGGCGCGGTTCCATTTTGCTCCCACCGAATTGGCCAAGGAAAATCTTCTTCGTGAGGGAAAGCAGACGGATCACATCTATGTGACCGGAAATACTGCCATCGACGCGCTGAAAACCACCGTTCGCGAGGATTATACGCATCCGGAGCTGGAGTGGGCAGAGGGAAGCCGTTTGATCATGCTCACCGCTCACCGTCGAGAGAATCTGGGCGAGCCGATGCATCACATGTTCCGCGCCATTAAGCGGATCGTGGATGAGACACCGGATATTAAGGTGATTTACCCCATTCATATGAATCCGGTTGTGCGCCAGGCGGCTGCTGACATTTTTGGCGACGAAGAGCGAGTGCGCATCATCGAACCGCTGGATGTGCTGGATTTCCACAACTTCCTGGCCCGCAGCTATCTGATCCTTACCGACAGCGGCGGAATTCAGGAGGAGGCACCCAGCCTGGGCAAGCCTGTACTGGTGATGCGGGATACCACCGAGCGGCCGGAAGGCATCAAGGCCGGTACGCTGAAACTGGTGGGGACCCAGGAAGACACCATTTATGCGGAATTCAAGCGTCTGCTCACCGATTTGGATGAATATCATGCAATGAGCCGTGCATCCAACCCGTATGGCGATGGACATGCATGCGAACGGATCGCAGACATTTTGGTTCGCTGGGAACAGCAGGCATAAAAGCGTCGCGATCAATTATCAAGATGCAGAAAAAAGAGCAGTTGAACAGAAAACGCGAGTGTCTGCGATGAGTGACCCTGCGGCTGATTTGACTGCTCATTTTTTCGTCTATCAGACAGAGGAGAGGGCATAAAACGAATGATAAATGCTGTTAAAACCGTGGTGCAGGAAAATGTCCACAACTGGAAGCGGCTGGTCCGGCTTGCACAGTATGAATTGAAAAGTCAGAACAGTGGAACCATGTTGGGTTTTCTATGGAATTTCCTGAACCCAGTTCTGCAAATTTTCGTGTACTGGTTTGTATTTGCCATTGGCCTGAACGCCAGCCCGCCCCGCGGCGGTTATCCTTACATCGTGTGGATGGTGGTAGGTATCATCCCCTGGTTCTACATCAATGCAGTACTGATGGGCACATCCACTTCAATCTATGCCTACAGCGGTGTGCTGAAGCGGATGCCTTTTCCCATGTCGCTGGTTCCGGTAAAGACCGTGCTGGCCAATTTTATCGGTCACGTGTGGGCAATGCTGGTGGTGTTTGCTGTGGTTTTACTTTCCGGACATGGCATCAGCCCGTATGTAATTCAACTGCCCTATTTTTTCTTGTGCAGCATTGCCTTCTTGACGGGCTATGGATTGTTGGTTTCCTCCATTACCGTGCTGTTTAAGGATTTCCAGAAGATCCTGACATCAGTCATTCGTCTGCTGTTCTATATTACCCCTGTGGTGTGGACGCAGGACAATCTTTCCGGTCCGCTGAAGTTTGTGCTGCGGCTCAATCCGCTGGCTTACATCATTGATGGCTATCGTGAAAGCATTTTGTATGGCTACCCGCTGAGCTATCACTGGAAGCAGGCGCTCTATTTCTGGGCGGTCACGCTGATCCTGTTTGTATGGGGCTGCTGCGTTCATATGAAGTTCCGCAAGCAGTTTATCGATTTGATTTGAGTGAGGTTGAGCAATGGGGCAAGGAAATGTTGTTATTTCATGTGAGCATCTTTGGAAAAGGTACCCGCTGTATCACAGTGACTTTGAACGGTTGAAGGGTTTAGTGCTGCCGCATTACCGGCCGGAAGAATTTGTGGCTCTGGCCGATGTAAATTTGCAGTTCCACGAAGGGGAGATCGTGGGGCTGATCGGGCTGAACGGCTCGGGCAAGTCCACCTTATCCAACACGATTGCAGGGATCACCTATCCAACAGAGGGCAATCTAACGGTAAAGGGCGAGGTGAGCATGCTGGCGGCCAATGTTGGCCTGCAGGAACAGCTGACCGGAATCGAAAACATCCGATACAAATGTATTCTGATGGGAATGAGTGAACGGGAAATTCGCGCGATCCAGGACAGCATCATCGAGTTCGCGGATATCGGCAAGCATATCGAGCAGCCGCTGCGCACCTATTCCAGTGGTATGCGTTCCCGGTTGGGATTTGCAATTTCGGTTCACTTGAATCCGGATATTCTGATAATTGATGAGGCACTGAGTGTGGGTGACAACAGCTTCGCGGACAAGTGCCTGGCAAAAATGAATGAATTCAAGGCCCAAAAGAAGACGATCCTGTTTGTGAGTCACTCAGTCAATCAGATGAAGGAATTCTGCGACCGTGTAATTTGGTTGCACCATGGACATGTGTTGGGCGATGAGGTGCCGGATCGTATTTTGATGCCCTACTGCGGGTTTGCCCGGGAGTTTAATATGATGACCGCAGAGGAGCGTCAGCAGAAAATCCCTAGTCTGGAAGAATACCAAAAAAAATATCTGTGAGATCGTTATCCTGTTTGCAGCAGGCTGGAGGCTGTCTGTTCAAATCATAACGATGCAAAGGAGACACATTTATGGCAAACAATGATCGAATCTATGCCGCCTACAAGGGAGAAATGGGCGAAGTGTTTCAAAAGCAGACTCAAGAGAGGATCGATTGGATTCTGGGTCAGCTAAATGGCAGGCAGAAAGTGCTGGATGTGGGCTGTTCCCAGGGAATTGTATCGATCCTGTGCGCACAGCAGGGGGTGCAGGTTACGGGTGTTGAGATTCAGCCGGAAAATGTGGAGTTTGCCCAGCAGCTGTTGGAAACAGAGTACCCGCAATGCAAGGAAAAGGTACACTTTGTGAATGCGGATTTTCTCCAGTACCAGGAGGATCAAATGTATGACGGCATCCTGGTTACTGAGGTTCTGGAGCATCTGCCCGATGCAGAGCGTTTTTTGCAGCATGCGGCATCCTTTTTAAAGCCGGACGGCGTGGTGGTAATTACTGTGCCGTTTGGATTTTGCAATCATCCGGACCATACCCAGACGTTTTATCTGAGCAGCGCAGTGTCTTTAGTGGAGAAGGCGTTCTGCGTACAGCAGATCCACTACGGCGGCAACTGGCTCGGCCTTGTGGCTAAGGCGGCCGGGAATCAAAGTATTCAGCTGAATGAAGCAGAGTATCAAAAGGAAGAGGAAGCCTTTTTCCAGATTCACAAGACACTGTCTCTGCGGGGAGAAGAGCTGTATCAGAACCTGATGAATGCGAATCGAAAGTACAAAGAGTCGCAGGAAGCCTATCAGAAGATGAAGCAGTGGCACGAGCAGGGCCAGGAAAAAATTGCCGAGCTTCAAACAAAGGCAACGAATAGCCAGGAAAAAATTGCCGAACTTCAGGAGATGGCTGATTGTGGTCGGGAAGCTGCGGAAAAACTAGTGCAATTTGCTCAGGAAGAGGAGTCTCAAGCAGAGGTGCTGCGCCGGGCACGGCAGACCATCCAGCGCCTACAGATGGAAAACCGATATCTGCGCACAGAAAATGAAAATTACAAGCGGAAGCTCAGCTTGATTACGGATACCTGGTACGGTAAGTTGGCATTAAAGTGCTACAAAAAGATGAAGGCATTAAAAGCAAAAAGCAAGGGCTGAGAATGAGGAGGAAAAATCATGGGGATTTTGGAGGAGATCGGGCGCGAATTGGAGCGAATTGCGCAGCGCAAGGAATCCATAAAAGCTTTTTTAAATGAATCAAGATATCCGGAGTTGGCCAAGATGATGGAAGAGGATGGAACAATTAGCCAAATATTCTATCTTCGAACAAAATCGTTGAAAGAACTGCGGATGGCGGCCATCATGGATCAGTTCACACTGGAGAGCTACCGGCCGGAATGCATTCTGAAGGAACTGACACCGGACTGCTGGCGGCAGGAGTTAGAGGAGTTCAAGCCGGACCTGGTATTCATTGAGTCTGCCTGGCAGGGGAAGGACAAGCTGTGGTATCAAAAGATCGACCGGCCCAGCAAGGAGCTGTATGAGCTGTCGGTCTACTGCCATGAGAAGGAGATCCCGGTAATCTTCTGGAACAAGGAAGACCCGATTTACACGACCCAGTTTATGACCACCGCTTCGCTGGCGGATGTGGTATTCACCACCGACATTGACTGCATCCAGCGGTATAAAAATGAACTTGGGCACAATCAGGTTTATCACCTGCATTTCGCGGCACAGCCCACGGTTCACAATCCGGTGGAGAAGTATCAGCGCAAGGATAAGTTCTGCTTTGCGGGCGCATATTATCACAAATACAAAAAGCGGGCGGAAGTGTTCGACAAATTCTCGGAGATTTTCCTGGAGGGAAAAGGCTTCGACATTTATGACCGCAACTATAAGAGTGCACTGCCGGAACATGCTTTCCCGGAACGATACGATCCGTACATTCTGGGGCGGCTTGAGCCCAGCCAGATCGATGTGGCCTATAAGGGGTATACTTACGGCGTGAACATGAACTCGGTGCAGCAGTCGCAAAGTATGTTTGCGCGCCGGGTATTTGAGATGCTTGCCTCCAATACCATTACTGTGGGCAACTATTCCCGCGGTGTAAAGAATTATTTTGGCGATCTGACCATCTGCACTGACGATGAACGCACGCTGGCCAAGTATCTGCAGACCTATTGTACCGATGAACAGACTGCCCGCAAGTACCGGCTGCTCGGACTGCGAAAGGTGCTGTCGGAGGATCTGTATGAGGATCGTCTGGACTACATTGTCCAGAAGGTATTCGGAAAAAGCCTGAAACGCAGCCTGCCTTCCATTGCGATGGTAGCTCGCTGCGCGGTTGTGGAGCAGGCAAAACGGGCGGTGGCTGCATTCCAACGGCAGGATTACAGCGACAAGCAGCTTTACCTGCTGGGTGACTGGGACGCTCCGGTTGCGGAGTGGGCAGAGAATGAGCGGATTCATTGCCTGAGCAGTGAAAAAGCGATGGATCTGGCTGCTTGCCCTGCGGGCATCGATTTTTATGCATGCCTGGATACCGAAGCTTATTACGGGAAAAATTACCTGAAGGATCTGGCGCTGACCCTGCGCTACAGAGACTGCCAGGGTATTGGAAAAGCGGCGCACTATACGATGGAACAGGGCGCTCCGGTACTGCATGAGGGCGCACAGGCATATCATCCGGTGCAGTCTCTGCGTGCAGGCAGTGCCATTGTGAGCAGCGGGCTGGCAGCTCAGACCAGTCTGTGGGATCTGGCAGATGCGAGCCGTGTATGGGAAGCAGAGAATCTGTTTGCAGCAGATGAATTCAACTACTGCGGCAGCTGCAGTGCAGACAGCTGCCCGGAAGTGGAGGATCTTGTGGTGCCGGATCTGGGGCTGCCCTTGAATCGGATCGAAGCGACTGCGGAGCATATCCGTGCGGATCTGGTGGATGACGGCTCCAGCCGGGTGGTTCGGCCGAAGGAGCTTCAGGAGATACTGCGCTCCACCAAACAGGTAAAGCTTACGCTTGCCGGCGACAGCGTGAAAATGGAGAGCAGCCTGCCGCAGGGCACACATGAGTATCTGTTCACCACAAAGAGCTATCCCATTGCAGAGCTTGCTCAGGAAGGCAAGCTTGCGGTGAAATTCCAGGTTAATGGCTCTCTGGACTGCATTTGTGCGTGCATGTTCCTGGATGAAGGTGGTAATAAGATTGCGCCCCAGTACCCCAGAGCAAATGCAATGGTGGAGCTGGAGCTTCCGCCCAAAGCCCATTCGGTCCGGCTGGGCTTCCGGCCCAAGGGAGAGGGAGAGTGCGTCATCAAAGGCGTCACCCTTGGCAAGGGTGCCAGCAGTGGAAAGGGATGCTTCTTGTCTCGTTCCAATGTACTGGTGCTGACCAACCAGTACCCTTCTCCGGAATCGCTTTATCGGAACATGTTTGTGCATCGCCGGGTGGAATGCTACCGGGAAGCCGGGCTGCTGGTGGATGTAATGCGCATGAATGTCTACTGCCAGGAGAACTACTGGGAATTTGAGGGCGTGAACGGTAGCGACGGCCAGCTGATGGAGCTGGACAACATCCTGGAGAACGGGAATATCGACACGGTATGCGTGCATTTCTTGGACGAAGGCATGTGGGAGGTGCTGCGCAACTATGCCCACAAGCTGCGCATCCTGGTTTGGATCCACGGAAGTGAAATTCAGCCGTGGCATCGTCGACTGTTCAATTATAACAGTGAGTCGGAGCTTGAAGCAGCGAAGAAACAATCTGTCCCTAGAGAGAATTTCTGGAAAAAGCTGTTTACGGAAATCGATCAGTATCCAACAGTGCACTTTATTTTTGTTTCGCAGATTTTTGCAAATGAGAATTTTGAAGACTATAATGTAGAACTGCAGAAAGATCGATACAGCATTATCCATAATTGCATCGATACTGATTTGTTCCGTTATGAAAAGAAGGATCCGGAACAAAGGAAAAAGCTCCTTTCTGTTCGGCCGTACGCAAGCAGAAAATATGGAAATGATCTTACAGTCAAATGCATTCAGGAATTGGTCAATGAGCCATGGTTTGATGAGCTTGAAATTCGATTGATTGGCAGTGGAGACCTGTATGAATCTACTGTGCAGCCGTTGAAAAAATATTCGAATATTACTCTGGAAAAGCGTTTTTTACGGCAGGATGAAATTGCTGAGCTCAACAGGCAATATGGCATTTTGTTGGTGCCAACCCGGCTGGATGCTCAAGGTGTGTCTCGCGATGAGGGAATGGCTTGCGGAATGGTTCCTGTAACAAATGCAGTGGAAGCGGTCCCCGAATTTGTGGACGATGACTGTGCGATCCTGGTGCCGCCGGAGGATTACAAGGCCATGGCACAGGGCATCCGCGAACTGTATGCATCGCCGGAAAAATTCTGCCGGATGTCGGAAAATGCAGTCAAGCGGGTATTCAGCCAGACATCCCGCGAATTTACTGTGGACAAGGAAATTGCACTGATTCGCAAAGACTAAGAAAAATACGGCCATGCGGGTTTACAGCAAAACCCGCATGGCCGGCAAGCATGAGGAGGTGCTGTTGAATGCCGATTGCTTGTAAATTGACTGTAGATACCCGAGGAGATGATCAGGTCGCGCGGGTCGTGCTGGAAGGGGTAGAAATGCAGGAGGGGATGACCTTTGCATTTTATCTGAACCGTGACGGTGCGCGCGATCAGACTCGCTGGTATACGGAGCAGCCCGAAGCGGAGTTTGCATTGCTGGAGTCCGGCAACTATCAGGCTGTTGCCTTCATCAAAGCAACGAAGGACGGAACGCCCCAGCTTTTGCAAAGCGATGTGATGGCGGTTCGTGTGCAATATGCGCAGCACGAGTGGAAAGAGATCCCGCCGACAGCAGTTTCTATTTTTGGGAGCTGTGTTTCCCGGGATACGATGAGTTTTGATCCGCAGCATCGATTGAGCTTGCAGAAGTATATCGCCCGGGAATCGATTGTGTCCGCAGTGGCTTTGCCCGTTTCCATTGAAATGGATTCCATCCAACTTTCGTCCCGTTTTCAAAGGGAACAGATCTATACGGATTTTCGCAAAACAGCGCTGGAACAGTTGGCGCAAAGTGATGCGGATTATCTGCTGGTTGACTTTGTGGATGAGCGTTTTGCCTTGCTCCGGTGGGGCGACAGTCTGGTCACGCTCAGCAATGAGCTGGTGAACAGCGGCTTGCCGCTGGAAGGCAAGGAGCGGCTGCTCCATGTGCCCTATGAACGGGATGGGGTCTCCGGCTATACGCTGGGTGATACAGATATGGACCGGTATGTGGAGGAGTTTTGTCGGCGTGTGCTGGAGATCTTTCCCCAGGAACGGATCATTCTGCACCATGTTCAGGCAGCGGAATGTTATCTGGATCTGGGCAAAGTCTGCCGGAACTTTCCGGATCCGCAGCGCAATACCTTCCGAAACTACAATCGATTATGGCAATATATGTGCCGCAAAATCCAACAATGGATTCCCCGGTGCTACGTGATCGATGTTTCTGCGGGATACATGGCGGACGAGGCCCATCAATGGGGGCTCTCGCCGATTCATTTCCAGAAGGAATACTATCAGGAAGTGATGTTCCGCATCTATGAGATCATCAGCAGCCAGGCGGAACAGGACCGATGAAACCAGACGGCAAGGAGTGAAAAGGATGGCAGCGGAACCGTTGCGGGTGGCCCAGGTGGTCGGAAAAATGAATCGCGGCGGCGTGGAGGCTATGGTAATGAACTATTACCGTGCCATGGACCGTCGGAAGGTTCAGTTCGACTTTTTTGTGGATGAGGACAGCAGCTTCCCGCAGAGGGCGGAGCTGGAACAGATGGGAGCCAGAATGTTCCTGCTGCCTCCTTACAAGCAGATGCACCGATGGCTGCCCGCATTGGCCGGATATCTGCGGCAGAATCGCTATCGGGTGGTTCATTGCCATCTGAACACAATGAATGTATTCCCGCTGTTTGCCGCCTGGTGTGCGAGAGTCCCGGTCCGGATCTGCCACAACCACAGCACGGCCCATCGGGGCGAGGGGAAGAAGACGGTGATGAAGTATCTGCTGCGTCCCTTCGATGCGTTGTTTGCCACCGATTGCTATGCCTGCTCCAAAGAAGCGGGACAGTGGATGTTCGGCCGTCGAAGGATGGAAAAAAACGCGGTGACAGTGGTCCCCAATGCCATTTGCTGCGAGCGTTTTTGTTATTCCGATACCAAACGGACGGAATGCCGCGGCGCACTCGGAATTGCGCCGGATCGTTTTGTGCTGGGGCATGTGGGCCGTCTGGCCTATACCAAAAATCATGCGTTTTTGCTGCAAGTGTTTGAACGTCTGCTGGACCGGCGCCCCGATGCCCTGCTGTTATTGGTGGGGGAAGGTGAGCTTCGCCCGGAAATCGAGCGCAAGGTGACGGAAATGGGCCTGGCAGATCGCGTGATCTTTGCCGGTGCGCATGCGGATGTGGCCCCCTTTTATTGTGCGATGGACGCGATCTGTGTGCCGAGCCTTTACGAGGGCTTTTTGCTTGCGGCATTGGAAGCACAGGCGTGCCAGCTGCCGGGCGTGTACTCCACAGCCGCTTCGCAGGAGGTGATGGTCAGTCCGCTGGCGGTGCGCATGAGTTTGAGCGAATCGCCTGCAAGCTGGGCCGAGGCATTGCTCAGGCAAGCAGAGGCATACAGTGTGCGCAGCGGCGAGGCCGGGAATCTTGCGGTCCGGCAGGCCGGGTTTGAAATCGGGGACTGTGCCCGGCGGCTTTGTGAGGAATATCTGAGGAAGGCGGAAGCGGCTCAATGAGCAACGAAAAGCAATACAAAAACCGGATACAGGAAAACGCGCTGGTGGCAACGCTGGCGTATTTTTATCATGGGCGTATCCGTCCCCTGCAAAAGGGACATCGGCTGCAGCGTTATACCGGCAGCCGGTCCGCGGCGGGGGTATGGCCAAGAGGGGAAGGGAAGCCGCGGGTCGCGTTTATCTGTGACGATATGACCTGGGCAAATTTTTCACCGCTTTGTGAAGCGGTGGCTTTGGACCCCTCCAACTGGCGGAGCAAAATGGAGAAGCACCGGCCGGAGATTTTTTTCTGCGAATCCGCATGGACCGGCATTCAGGGAAGCCCCCTGGGCTGGCGCGGCAAGATATACAAAAATCACAAGGTCCTTTTTGAAAACCGGCGGGAATTGCTGGAGATTTTGTGCTACTGCCGTGACCATGGGATCAAGACGGTATTCTGGAACAAAGAAGACCCGGTCTATTTCGGCAGCGATACATACGATTTCACCGATACCGCGCTGCGGTTCGATTATCTGTTCACCACGGCGCAGGAATGTGTGGAGCGCTACCAGGCACTGGGGCATCATCATGTGGATGTGCTCCGGTTTGGCTTTAACCCGACTCTGTTCAATCCCCTTGGCAAAAAACAGGGAAACGCAGCGGTGTTTGCGGGCAGCTGGTATGCAGACCTGCCCCAGCGCTGTGAGCAGATGCGGCAGTGTTTCTCGATTTTGGAGGAGGCGCAGATCCCGCTGACGATCTATGACCGGCACAGCGGCGGCGGCGCGGAGGACGGCAGAAACCGCTACCCGGAGGAATACCAGACGATGGTCCGCCCGGCGGTGGAGTATGCCCGGCTCGGCCAGGTCCTGAAGGAATACGAGTACGGCGTAAACATCAATACCGTGACGGCCTCCCGCACCATGTTTGCGCGCAGAGTTTTTGAGATGATGGCCTGCGGACTCAAGATCATCAGCAATGCGTCCGAAGGCATGAAGGAGCTGTTTCCGGGGCGGGTATGGTATCTGGGTGAACCGCAGCCGGATTGGTCCCAGGGCATCGTGGAAGAAAATCTGCGTCAGGTCTTTTTGAAGCATACCATGGAGGTCTGCTTCTATGATATGCTGCGCAGCATCGGTGAGCCGGTCCCGGCAGGCCCGAAGGTGCTGGTGCTGTGGAAGGATGTATCCCAGGAGCAGATGGAGAGCCGCAGCAAGGAACTTTCGTATGACCGGCTGGAGCATGTGCTCTGGAGCGATAGAAAGACGGCTCCTTCCCCGGCAGACTACGGCATCATTCTGGAGGCGGATACTCCGCTTCCGGATCTGAAATTCTGGCTCACACAGCGGGCATTCCTGCCCAAGGACTGCGGGATCTGTGCCGGTGGACCGCGGTTTCAAATCGCGCAGCAAAGGGAGCGAACCGGAGTGTTGCTGCCCTGGGAGCAGATGCACAGGTATCTGGACGGAATTGATGAGGAGATTCCGGTATACCACGTATAACGCTGAAAAGCAGCGGGGGTCCGGTGCACTTGTTCGACGGGAGCTTCGGTGTGTTTTTCGGCAAACCAAACGATCTTGAAGAGGGGATTTTCAGCGGATTTCTGCGGAGAATTATCCTCCTTCGGTGTGATTGCGTCTGTCTGCCCTTAGGGGCGGCCAGGCGCATTTTTGTTTATGGGATGCGGCGTTTCGCGGCGACTGAACAATCATATAGGACAAACATGCCACACAGCTGTCCGGTTCCTGTGCTATAATACAGGCAAACGAAGGGGGGGAACGCCATGAAAATGGAGCGGATGATCGGCATTTTGTCCATCCTGCTTCAAAAGGAGCGGGTTACCGCGCCGGAATTGGCCCGGCGGTTCGAGGTATCCCGCCGGACCATCCAGCGGGATGTGGAGGCTCTGTGCCGGGCGGGTATCCCTCTGGTGACCACACAGGGAGCAGGCGGCGGGATCTCCATCATGGAGGGATACCGAATGGACCGAACCTTGATTACGGCCCCGGAAATGCGGGCTATCCTGGCAGGGCTGCGCAGTCTGGACAGCGTGAGCGGCACCCGGCGGTATGCCCAGTTGATGGAAAAGCTCTCGCCCAAAGCGGCGGAGCTGGTGCCCGGCGGTGCACACATGCTCATTGATCTTTCTTCCTGGTACAAAAGCAGTCTTGCGCCGAAAATTGAGTGCATTCAAGAAGCCATTGAGCAGTGCAGCGTCATTCAGTTCACCTATTTCTCGCCCAAAGGGGAAACACAGCGAACCATCGAACCCTATTATCTGATCTTTCAATGGTCTTCCTGGTATGTGTGGGGCTGGTGCCGCACCCGGCAGGCGTTTCGGCTCTTCAAGCTGGTCCGTATGACAGAGCTTGCCGCAGGCGAGCCGTTTGTGCCGCGGCCTGCGCCCCTGCCTGATTTGAGTGCGGAACGGGTCTTTGTACCCCGATATCCGGTGACAGCGGTTTTCCGGCCGGAGTACCAGTGGCGGCTGGTGGAGGAATACGGCGCAGAGAGCTTTACCCGGCAGGAAGACGGAAGGCTGTATTTCGCCGGTGTTTTTCCGGACGAAACCAGCGCGCTCGGCTGGCTTTTGACCTTTGGCGACGGGGCAGAGGTGCTGGAACCGCCCGAACTGAGGGAGAAGCTAGCGCAGTTGGGGCGCTGGTTACAGCAAAAATACGAACGGAGGGATTGACCGTGGCATCGCATGCAGAGTTTGTGGAATATGTGGCAGAGCAGATGCAGCAGGCGGGAAGTATCCGCAGCAAAAAGATGTTTGGAGAATACGGTCTCTATTGCGATGGGGTGTTCTTTGCTGTCATTTGTGACGACCAGCTGTTTGTGAAAATCACGCCCCAGGGCGAGGCTGCGTTTCCGGACCTCCCCAAGGCCCCGCCGTATTCAGGCGCAAGGGATTACTTTCTTGTGGAGGATGTGGACGACCGGGATCAGCTTACCAGACTTGTTCGCATTACATGCGAAGCACTGATGCTACAGCCGAAAAAGAGGAGGAAATGACCATGCCGTTCGACTACAAAAAGGAATACAAGGAATTTTATCTGCCTCCTAAAACACCGGAGCTTGTCACGGTACCTGCCATGGATTTTCTGGCGGTCCGGGGCACAGGAGACCCCAACCAAGAGGATGGCGCCTACAAGCAGGCCATCGGGCTGCTGTATGCAGTGGCGTACACCATTAAGATGAGTAAAAAAGGCGGCCATGAGCTGGAAGACTATTTCGATTATGTGGTGTCGCCCTTGGAGGGTCTGTGGTGGCAGGAGGGCGTTTATGGAGTAGACTATTCCCGCAAGCAGGACTTCCAGTGGATTTCCCTGATTCGGCTGCCGGAGTTCGTCACTCGGGATGCCTTCGACTGGGCGATTCGGGAAGCCACGGAAAAGAAGCAGCAGGATTTTTCCCCGGTGGAGTTCTTTCACTGGGAGGAAGGCCTTTGCGTGCAGTGCATGCACATCGGGCCCTATGATGACGAGCCTGCCACCGTGGCCGCCATGCAGCGTTATGCACAGGAACAGGGCTATGCGGAGGACTTTGGGCAAAACCGCTTCCATCATGAAATCTATTTGAGCGATGTGCGGCGCTGCAAGCCGGAACGGCTGAAGACTGTAGTCCGCCACCCGGTAAGAAAAAACGGCTTGTAAAAAACGCAGCTGCATAAACCACGTTAAAAAACCAAGGGGCTCCCGGCGAATGAGCGGGAGCCCCTTGGTTTTTACTTGATCCAGCAGGCGACCGCGTCCCTCAGAAAGCGGGCGCAGCCGGGCAGCTGTTTGTCGTAATAGGCAGTGAAGCGTTCGTCCAGCACATAAAGTTCCGCGATGCCCCGGTGCTTGGCCGGAGTATAGGGAGTGCCGGTCAGGGTGAGCCACTGGCGGTGAAGCTCGGCGATCTGCCGTCCCTCCTCGCTTTCGGACGTGCAGCCGGAGCGCACCGCGTCCTCCAGCTTTTGCTGGAGCGTTTCGCCCAGTTCGGTCCAGGTGCTGTGCTGCTCCCGGCTCATGCCCATCATGGCGGCGTTGGCCTGCTCCACCTGGGCGTCGCCGTACTTTTCCCTGATTTCTTTTCCGTAGCGCTTTTCATTTTCCGCCACAGTCTTCTTTTTAAAGCATTCAAATTTCTGTTCGTCGTTCATCGTCTCATTCCTTTCTTCTGCGTCAATGGTGGACTTTACCGAGCGAATCAGCCCGTTCAGCCGTTCCTGTTCTGCCTCCAGCGCGGCGAGATGGCTGCGCAGAGCGGCAAGCCGGTCGAAGGCAGGGTCATCCAGACATTCTTTGATCTGCGCCAGCTCCACCCCGAGGGCGCGGTAATAAAGGATGTCCTGCAGGCGGTCCACCTGGGCATCGCCGTAGTAACGGTAACCGCTTTCGGCCACCCGGCCCGGTTTCAGCAGACCGATCTGGTCGTACCAGCGCAGAGTGCGGGTGGTCACTCCGGCCAGGCGCGCCAGTTCCTGAATGGAATACTCCATATAAATCCCTCCCTGTGAACAAGCATAACCGTTGACGGTACGGTAAAGTCAAGAGGAAAATGAATATTTTTTTGGATTTGGCAGCACAAAGAAAGCGCGGTGCCGAACAGAGTTCGGCACCGCGTCTTAACGGATATCCAACTGCACTTCAATCAGCTTGGGTTACTTCTGCCGCAAACGGCGGTAATACCCGTCCACATAGCTCAGATAAACCACGCCGCCAGCGGCATAGGCAATGGCTGTGAGAGCAAAACCCAGGGGCAGGCCGATGCTTTCCGGCATGAAGCCCATGAGCGGCGAACCGATACCGATGCCCACATCGTAGGAAAGCATGTAGGCGGCGTTGGCCACGCCCCGCTGGGGAGCCGGAGTGGTCCCGGTAACAAATGCCTGGAACAGCGGCTGCAAAATGCCGTAGCCCAGCCCGAAGAAAAATCCGGCGGCCAGCAGATGGATGCCGCTGTTCAAAAACAGATAACTGAGCATGGTCAGAATCAGCACCGCCAGACTGATGTAAACCAGCATCCGGTGCCGGCCCGCGTCGATCACCTTCTGGGTGGACAGCTTGGACACCAGCATGCCTACCACCAGGAAATAGGGGCCCACCGCCATGCCAATGGACACGGTGAACGCAAACCGGCTGATGCCCTCGGTGATTTTCGCAGCGGGCAGAACGTCACCCGCCAGCGTCATGGTGGCCGAGCCGCACACCGAGTACACAGCGCCCATATACAGGCGAACTACAATGAGCGCACCGAACAGGGGAAAGGCGAGAAATGCAGAAAAGGACAGGCAGAACAGCGCCAGGAATACCAGATACACTCGGTAGCGGTTGAAGTTATCCAGCAGATATCCGGCCACCGGGCGGAAGAGGATGGTCGCCACCGACATGGCGGTGAGTACGATGCCTACCCGTGAGCCGGTGATGCCGATTTCCTGGCAGTAGATGGGGATGGACGCATAAAACGCGGCCAGAACCAGCAGGTTCGTTATGAACAGCAGAATGAACCGCCGGTTCCAGATCTTTTCGGTCGAATTCATGGAAAAGCTCCTTTGCATAAAATTTAAAATAGTGGCAATTGCCACCATTTATAGAATAGCACGGGAGTGAGGCTGCGTCAATAACTAGTTGCAAATGCCACTAGTTGGGGCTATAATTATAATAACAAAAACGAAATCAGGAGGCCCTTGCTATGTCCAACATTGCCGACAGCCCATTCAAGGCGATCTCGATTTTGTATCGCAAATCCCATATCTGGCTGAACAACAGCTGTGCTCCGTACAATCTGACCGCGGCACAGGCGGTGGTAATTCTGATCGTCTGTGATTTTAAAACGCTCACGCAGGACGAGATCACCAAGCGTCTCTCGCTGGACAAAAGCGTGATCGCGAAAACGGTGAACAAGCTGGAAGAAACCGGCTTCCTTGTGCGGGAGCAAAACCCAAAAGACAAACGTACCTACAACATCCTCCCCACCGAAAAAGCCTGGCAAGTCTATCCCTTTATTCAGCAGCAGATCGACGATGGCCTTGCCCAGATGACCCAGCGCATGACCGAGCCGGAAAAGCAGGAGTTCGTCCGGCTGCTGATGCTGGCTGCCGAGACCACTCTGGCACAGGAGGAATGAAACGCGCCCACCAGGGCCGTAGTAAAAACGAAATGCTCAGCCCCGACCAGGCACACGATACGCCTGGTCGGTTTTTTTGCGGCAAATAAGAGCGGCCGGTGTTGCCGAACCAGTGATAAGTGGAATAAAAAGCATAGAAAATGCGAATGGTTAGCCATAACAAATAAGTATTTGCTATGTGAGAAACGGGGGCGTATACTGAAGGCAGAAACAAAGAAATTGGCGATGGGAGATGGGGCGATGGACACACAAACGGCCCGCCAGGAACAGACCCAGGCGCTGCGGGCAGCGGGCTGCGGTCCGCAGCTGATTCAGCGGTTGCTGTGCTGCTGGCAGCAGGGCGATACCGCCGGGGAGCTGCGGCTGCTGGAAAAGCAGCGTGCGCTCCTTCTGGACCAGGTCCATAAAAAGGAACGGCAGATCGCCTGTCTGGACTATCTGGTGCATCAGATTCAGGCAAACAAGCCGGTATAACAGGGGGAAAAGGAATGGAGGCAATGGATATGGAAACCATTCGCGGGCAGCGCTTCGATCAGGAGCGCGCCCTTTACGGAAAACACGATATTCTGGTAACGGACTGCGCCTTTGAAGGTCCGGCCGACGGGGAAAGCGCCTTCAAGGAAGGGCGGAACATCCAGGTGGAAAACAGCTTTTTCGACCTGCGGTACCCCTTCTGGCATGATTGGGATTTGAAGATCAACGGCTGCGAGCTTACGGAAAACTGCCGGGCTGCGCTGTGGTATTCCAACCGAATCACCATCCGCCAGAGCAAGCTGCACGGCATCAAGGCACTGCGGGAGTGCGGCGATGTGACCATGGAGGACTGCGACATCATCTCGCCGGAATTTGGCTGGTCGGTGGACGGCATCACCATGAACCGCTGCACCGCGCAAAGCGAGTATTTCATGATGCGCGCCCGTGCGCTGCATTTTACCGATGTGACCTTCCAGGGCAAGTATTCTTTCCAGTACATTGAGGACGCGGTGTTCGACAACTGCCGCTTTGATACCAAGGATGCCTTCTGGCACGCCAAAAATGTGGTGGTGAAAAACAGTGTAATCAAGGGAGAATATCTGGCCTGGTACTGCGAGAATGTCACCTTTGAAAATTGCCGCATTATCGGCACGCAGCCGCTGTGCTACTGCAAAGGGCTGCGGCTCATCAATTGCCGGATGGACGAAGCGGACCTGGCCTTTGAAAAAAGTGAGGTGGAAGCGGAGCTCACCGCGCCGATAATCAGCATCAAGAACCCCTATCAGGGCCGCATCCGGGTTCCCCAGGTGGGAGAAGTGATTCGGGACGACCCCGCCGCCAGAGCTGAGATCTGCATCCAAAGCCTGGCGGACAGCCACTGTGCATGACACAAATCAAATGACGATGAAAAGGAGAACATTATGATTCGATCGGAATATTATACCCTTTCCAACGGCGTACAGATCCCCAAGCTGGGTCTGGGCACCTGGTTTATCGAGGACGCAAACGCAGCCCAGGTGGTGCGGGATGCGGTGGAGCTGGGCTACCGGCACATCGACACCGCCCAGGCCTATGAAAATGAGGCGGGCGTGGGCCTTGGCGTGCGCAGCTGCGGACTGGAACGCCATCAGCTGTTTGTGACCACCAAGCTGGCTGCCGAGATCAAAAGCTACGACGAAGCGGTGAAGGCCATCGACGGTTCGCTGAAGGCCATGCAGCTGGATTACATTGATCTCATGCTCATTCACAGCCCCCAGCCCTGGGCAGACTTCCGCGGTGAGGACCCCTGCTTTGCGGGCAACCGGGAAGCCTGGCGGGCATTGGAAGACGCATACAAGGCCGGCAAGCTGCGGGCCATCGGTGTGTCCAACTTCCTGCAGGCGGATCTGGAAAACCTGCTGGACGGCTGCCGGGTGACGCCCATGGTGAACCAGGTGCTGGCCCATATCGGCAATCTGCCGTTTGAACTGGCAGACTACTGCCGAGAGAAGGGCATTCTGGTGGAGGCCTATTCGCCGGTGGCCCACGGGCAGATTTTGAATCACCCTGAGGTCACGGCCATGGCAGAGAAATACAGCGTCACCACCGCCCAGCTGTGCATCCGATACACGTTGCAGCTGGGGATGCTGCCCCTGCCCAAAACTGCGAACAAGGCGCATCTGGAAGAAAATGCGAAGGTGGACTTCGAGATCGCGCCGGAGGATATGCAGCGCCTGAATCAGCTGCCCCCAATCCGGGATTACGGCGAATACAGCGTGTTCCCGGTATTCAGTGGCCGGTAAACAGCCGGAACAATGGAGGAAACCAAGATGAAACGATCCGGTAAGCGGAGCCCTGTGTTAGCGATGCTCATCACGGCAGCCGCCTGGGCGCTGCTTTGCGGCTGTGCACAGCCCGCCTCTGCCGTGAGCAGGAAGGCGGAACCGGAGACGTCCAGTGTGCAAAGCCAGGCAGAGCCTGCCGAACCCCCGCGCCCGGAACCTGCCGGATCGCAAGCACAAGAGGAGATGACCAGAATGAATCTTCAAATCGAGGAGGAAACGCTCACAGTCACCCTGGCGGACAACAGTTCCGCCCGTGCGCTGGCAGAGCTGCTGAAGGAAGGCCCGCTCACCCTCTCGCTGGAAGACTACGCAGGCATGGAAAAGGTGGGACCGCTGGGGACCTCTCTGCCCCAGAACAACGAGCAGATAGTCACCACCCCGGGGGACATCATCCTGTACCAGGGCAGCTCCTTTGTGATCTACTACGGCACCAACTCCTGGAGCCTCACCCGGCTGGGACGCATCAACGATGCGGAGCAAGACCGGCTGCAGGAGTTTCTGGGAGATGGCGCGGTCACCGTGACGCTTTCGCTGGAAGCTGCGGAATCCGAATGAATCGAAAGCAAAGCAGCCCGCCGCTGAAAACCGGCGGGCTGCTTTGTTTTGTCCCACCTGCGGCAGAGGAATTGACAGGAGGAAAGCCCGGTTGGTATAATAAAAAAATTGTATACGATAATTGTGTACAATAGGCGGGCAGGCGGCCCGCAGACCAAACAGCGAAAGGAGCTTAGCGATGCTGAAAGTATGGATCGCCGGTGCGGAAGGCCAGATCGGCACGGCGATAAACGAGATCCTGGACCCACTGGAAATGGAGACCTTCAACACCGACCGGGCTGAACTGGATATTACCAATACCGACGAGGTACTCAGCTTCGGCGAAATCAACCGGCCGGATGTGATCATTAACTGCGCGGCGGTCACCGACATTGCTCTGTGTGAGCAGAACCCGGAACTGGCCTACCAGGTCAACGCCCTGGGCGCACGCAACCTGAGCCTTGTGGCCCGCAAGGTGGGGGCGAAGATGGTGCAGCTGTCCACCGACGACGTGTTCGACGGTCATGCCGAAAAGCCCTACAGTGAATTTGACGATACTAACCCCCAGACGGTGTACGGCGCGTCCAAGCGGGCGGGGGAGAACTATGTGAAGGAGTTCACCCACAAGCATTTCATCATTCGCAGCAGCTGGGTGTACGGTAAGGGCAATAACTTTGTGAACGGCGTGCTGGTCGCAGCCAAAAAGGGCGAGAGCCTGTGCATTCCCCAGGACCAGTACGGCAGCCCCACCAGCGCCAAGGACCTGGCCCGGCTGATCCTGCATCTGATCCACACCAATGAGTACGGCACCTACCATGCCACCTGCAAGGGCGTGTGCAGCCGTTACGAGTTTGCCCAGGAGATCCTGCGGCAGGCGGGCCTGCAGGGCCAGCTGTGCCCCGGCGCCACCGGCGAGGCGGACCATTACCTGGCCCGTCCGGCCTACGCGGTGCTGGATAATTTTATCCTTCGCATTATCGACCTGTATGCGATGCCTGTATGGCAGGCGTCGCTGGCGGAATATCTGGAAGAAAGGGAGGGCTGAGATGGAGCGCAGCGCGAAGAAAACAAAGAAGATGGGTCTGACCACCCGCATTTTCATTGCACTTTTGGCGGGCGTTGCCTTCGGTGTGGCCCTGTGTTACCTGGTTCCGGACGGTTCCTTCAAGAATGACATCCTGGTGGAAGGCGTGCTTTATGTGGTGGGCCAGGGCTTCATCCGGCTGATGAAGATGCTGGTGGTGCCGCTGGTGTTCTGTTCCATCGTGTGCGGCAGCATGTCCATCGGCGACACCAAGAAGCTGGGCACGGTAGGTGTGCGCAGCCTGATCTTCTACCTGTGCACCACCGCCTGTGCGGTCACGGTGGCCCTGCTGGTGGGTAACCTGCTCAACCCCGGCCTGGGATTGGATTTGAGCGTGCTGCAGAGCACCACCACCCAGGTGGAAAGCATGCAGGCCACCTCCCTTACCGAGACCCTGCTCAACATCATCCCGGACAACCCCATCGGCGCGCTGGCCAAGGGCGAGATGCTGCAGATCATTCTGTTTGCTCTGATCGTGGGCGTCATCCTGGCGAAGCTGGGCGAGCGGGCCGAGACCGTGGGCAGCTTCTTCAGCCAGTTCAACGATGTGATGATGGAAATGACCATGATGGTCATGTCGCTGGCTCCGGTGGGCGTGTTCTGCCTGATCTCCCGCACCTTTGCCACCATCGGCTTCAGCGCCTTCCTGCCGCTGGCAAAATACATGGTGGCGGTGTTCCTGGCGCTGGGCATTCAGTGCTTTGTGGTCTATATGAGCATGATGAAGCTGTTCACCGGGCTCAACCCTGTCAAGTTCATCAAGAACTTCTTCCCGGTCATGGCTTTTGCCTTCTCCACGGCTACCTCCAACGCCACCATTCCTCTGTCCATTGATACGCTGGCCAAGAAGATGGGCGTATCCAAGCGAATCTCCTCCTTCACCATCCCGCTGGGCGCCACCATCAATATGGACGGCACCTCCATCATGCAGGGCGTGGCGGTGGTGTTTGCTGCCCAGGCCTTCGGCATCCATCTGGATATGATGGACTACATCACCGTCATTGGTACCGCCACCCTGGCTTCGGTGGGTACGGCGGGCGTGCCCAGCGTTGGTCTGGTCACCCTGACCATGGTGTTCAACTCGGTGGGCCTGCCGGTGGAGGCCATTGGCCTGATCATGGGCATCGACCGTATTCTGGATATGACCCGCACCGCGGTGAACATCACCGGCGACGCGGTGTGCACCACCATTGTGGCCCATCAGAACAAAGCGCTGGATAAATCCGTGTTCGAGCGCTCGTAAAACAGCATAAGGCGGCAGATGCCGCCGGAAGGGAAATAACGTATGATCCAGGCGATTTTTTGCGACTTTTACGGCACACTGGTGCCGAAATACGGCCCCGCCTCCTACGAGGTGATCCGGCGCGTCTGCGAGAGCGGCAGCGAGAAGAACCCGAAGGCGGTGGTCGCCGCCTGGTGGAAGCGCTACGGTGAAAAGCAGCAGGCAGCCTGGGGCGATACCTTCCGCACCCAGTATGAGCTGGCGCTGGAAAGTTATCAGGAGCTGCTGGAAGAGTATCATTCCAGTGAGGACCCGAAAGCCTTGTGCGACAAGATGGCCGAGCACTGGGCCGCGCCGGGCCTTTGTGAAGGTGCCGCGGAATTTCTGGACAGATGCGGCCTGCCGGTCTGGCTGGTCACCAACAGCGACACCGGCTATGTGGAGCAGGCGGCGCGTCAGTGCGGCATCTCTCCGGCGGGCATTGTCACCAGTGAGATGGCCCGCTGCCCCAAGCCCCATCCGGGTATCTATCAGCTGGCATTGCAGCTGGCAGGTCTTGCGCCGGACCAGGTGGTGCACATCGGCGATTCGCTGCAGGGCGACGCTCTGGGCCCGGCCAAGCTGGGCATCCGCACCATCTGGCTGAATACCGAAGGCCGTCCGGTACCGGAGGGCGTTACCGCTGCCGCAAGTCTTTCCGATGCACTGGAGATCCTGCGCAGCTGGCAGCAGGCGGAAAATCAATAAAAAAGAATGCCGCCGGGCGGATTCCTTTGGAGGGAACCGCCCGGCGGCATTTTGCTTTTGGGTCAGGGCTTAGGCGCGGAGGCCGGAGCTTTTTCGATGTAAACGCTGGTGGAGGGGAAGGCGAAGCTGCAGCCGTTTTTGTAAACCAGGTCCATCAGCTCCAGGTTGATGGATTCCTGAATTTTCAAAAATTCGGCCAGTGCGCCGGTGGCAGCGTAGAACTGGATCAGGATGTCAATGCTGGAAGCACCGAAGCCGGTCATCTGTACCCGAATGGTATCCGGGTGAACATCCTCCCGGGCCGCCAGCATGGCGCGAATGTCAGCAAGCAGGCTTTCCAGCTGGCTGCGGGTGGTGTCGTAGGTTACGCCCAGGGTGAATTTTGCCAGCCGCCGGTTGATCTGGCTGTAGTTGATCATGGCGTTGCTCACCAGGATGCTGTTGGGAATCACCAGCACCGAGTCGTTCAGCTGGCGGATGCGGGTGGAGCGGAACGCAATGTCCTCCACCTCGCCCTCGCCGTCCTTGCACCAGATCCAGTCGCCGATGGCAAAGGGCTTTTCAAAGATGACCACCAGGCCGCCGAAGAAGTTGGTGGCGTAATCCTTGGCCGCCAGCGAAAGGGTCAAACCGACGATGCCCAGGCTGGTGAGCAGGCTGCCCACCGGGAAGCCAAGCTCCTGCAGCAGCATCAGGATGGCGAACACCAGAATGGTGCCCTTGAGGATCTTGTTCAAAAAGTTGGCGACGGTGTGGTCCACGTCCAGGTCCAGCTTGCCGCTCACGTCGTGGAAGAGCACCGGTCCCAGGTCGCTGCTGCCGATGAGGCCCCAGGCCAGCAGGCAGATCATGGTCACCCGCAGCAGTTTGCCTGCCAAATCGATCAAGGCGCCGCCCAGGTCTACGGGCAGGGGGAGCAGAACACAGGCCAGAAAGATACCGGTGGTCCACACCGCCACCGGGGCCGGGCGGGAAAAGCCCTTGGCCAGTACGTAAGGTCCCTTTTTCTCCTTTTTGTTCAGAAGATTCATCAGCCAGGGCATGACCTTGTAGCGCACCAGCCGGCTGATCAGGTAGGAGACAGCGAACACGATCAGACTGATGGCCAGCTGAAAGAGCGCACCGTCGGTGTTCAAAATATATCCTGTGATTTTTTCAATCATAGTAGTGATCCGTCCTGTTGAATTTTTTATCCCGTGCAAATTGTCGAACACGGGTATATCCATAGTATATCACACACCCCGCTTTCAAAAAAGTTATATGCACCTTTTGCAAAACAAAATTCACGAAACGCTTGCATTTTCTGGCAAGGGCGCATATAATAATGTTCAAGAAAGCAGTTTCAGGGCGGGGTGAAATTCCCCACCGGCGGTATAGCCCGCGACCACCCGGTGTTTTCGGGTGCTGATCTGGTGCGATTCCAGAGCCGACGGTATAGTCCGGATGAAAGAAACGGCAGCGTTTAGGTTTGTTGTTCGCCCTTTTGCAGGTGTATTTCATCTGCAAAGGGGCGTTTTGTTTTACCTGCCGGGCAACACACTGGGGCCGACTTTCCGAAAAATGATTGGGCGCAATGCCCGGGAGGAAAATGATTATGACAAACGCAAAAACCACGGAACCCACCACCATGGCCCGCTCCACCCGGCGGGTACGCAACATGACCGTTACCGCTATGCTTTCCGCTGTGGCGGCTGTGCTCATGTTCTTCGATTTCAGCCTGCCCATGTTCATCCCCAGCTTTGTGAAGATGGATATCTCCGAGCTGCCCGCACTGCTGGCGGCCTTCAGCATGGGCCCTGTGTCCGGCGTGGTGGTCTGCCTGGTGAAGAACATCCTGGCAGCCATCTTCCACGGTTCCACTGGCGGCATCGGCGAGGTGTGCAACTTTTTGCTGGGTGCGGCCTTTGTGGGCAGCGCGGGCGTGATCTACAAGTATAAGAAGACCCGTCTGGGCGCGGTCATCGCCGCTCTGGTCGGCTCTGTGGTCATGGCTGTGATCTCGGTGCCGGTAAACTACTTCCTGAGCTACCCGGTCTACAGCGCCATGTTCGGCGGCATCGACCTGATCATTGACGCCTACCGCGCGCTGCGCCCCAGTGTGAATGGCCTGCTGGAATGCCTGCTGATCTTCAACATGCCCTTCACTCTGGTCAAGGGCCTGATCGTTTCGCTGGTCACCTTCCTGATCTACAAGCCCCTCAGCCCTGTGCTGCATGGCCGCAACCGCTAAAAAGTGCTTGACAGACCTTTTCTGGTGTGTTACACTGTGTTTCGCAAATTGAATAGCAACTTATCAAGAGTGACGGAGGGAACAGGCCCTGTGAAGTCCAGCAACCTGCATCATGCAAGGTGCCAAATCCTGCGGGAAACCGAAAGATAAGCGTAATAGCGCTCAAAGGCTTTCGGGCCTTTGGGCGCTTTTTGTTGCAGTTTCCGGCAAGTTGCTTTTCAGCCAAATCCTGCGCTCTGAGCGCATACAAATCAAGGAGGGCAACATCATGCCGAAATGCTTTTTTACTTCTGAATCCGTGACCGAAGGCCATCCCGACAAAATCTGCGACCAGATCAGCGACGCTGTGCTGGACGCCATCCTGGAAAAGGACCCCGATGCCCGCGTGGCCTGTGAGACCACCTGCTCCACCGGTCTGGTTCATGTGATGGGCGAGATCACCACCAGCTGCTATGTGGACATCCAGACCATTGCCCGCAACGTGATCCGGGACATCGGCTACACCCGCGCCAAGTATGGCTTTGATGCCGACACCTGCGCCGTGCTGACCAACATCGACGAGCAGAGCCCGGATATCGCGCTGGGCACCAACGACGAGGTGGGCGGCGCCGGCGACCAGGGTATGATGTTCGGCTACGCCTGCACCGAGACCCCTGAGCTGATGCCCCTGCCCATCAGCCTGGCCCACAAGCTGGCCAAGCGGCTGACCGAGGTGCGCAAGAACGGCCAGATGGCTTACCTGCGTCCGGACGGCAAGAGCCAGGTGACCGTGGAGTACGACGACGGCAAGCCCGTGCGCGTGGATGCTGTGGTCATCTCCAGCCAGCACAGCCCGGACGTGGAGATGGAGCAGCTGCGCCGCGAGGTGATGGAGCAGGTGATCCGTCCGGTGATCCCCGCCGAGCTGCTGGACGAGAATACCAAGTACTACATCAACCCCACCGGCCGCTTTGTGGTGGGCGGTCCTCAGGGTGACTCCGGCCTGACCGGCCGCAAGATCATCGTGGATACTTACGGCGGCTATGCCCGCCACGGCGGCGGTGCCTTCAGCGGCAAGGACCCCAGCAAGGTGGACCGCAGCGCCGCCTACGCCGCCCGCTGGGTTGCCAAAAACATCGTGGCTGCCGGTCTGGCGGAAAAGTGCGAGGTTCAGTTGGCCTACGCCATCGGCGTGGCCGAGCCGGTGAGCATCCTGGTGGATACCTTCGGCACCAGCAAGTACAACAGCGAGGAGCTGGAGGCCGCGGTGCGCAAGGTGTTCGACCTGCGTCCCGCTGCCATCATCAGCGCGCTGGAGCTGCGCAAGCCCGGCTACCGCGCCGTGGCCGCCTACGGTCACATGGGCCGTGAGGACCTGGGCGTGGCCTGGGAGCGCACCGACCGTGTGGATGCCCTGAAAGCCGCTCTGGCCTGATTGAAGCCGTCATAAGAAATAAGAAAATCACCCGTCTGTCGGAAGCTTCCGGCGGACGGGTGATTTCTTTTTCAAAAAAACTTTGCAGCGCAGCTGCTGGCGGCCTGTTCCACCGCCTGTGCCAGCTGGGCGAGCAGCTCGGATTGCGGGCTGTCGGGCAGGCAGACGAAGTGGAAGGGCCGCTCCAGCTGCAGGTCCTCCAGCTCCATCACCTGCAACCTGTTTTGAGCCAGCAGGCTTTGGGCGGCGACCTCGTAGGCAAAAGTGATGCCCTTGCCCGCGGCAACCAGGCCCAGTAGGGTAGGGATGTGCTCGATCTCGCACAGGCTCATGTAGTCGGTCACCGCCAGATTGTGGGCCCGGCATTCCCCCTCAAAGATGTCCCGGGTGCCGCTGCCGCTTTCCCGCAGAATCAACGGTGCCTGTAAGGTGTCACGCAGGCAGCGAAAAGCCCGGTAGGGACTGTTCGGACTGCACAGACCCACAAAACGGCTGACAAAGAAGGGATGGTAATCGTAGCGCCGGTGATCGAAATTGCCTTCGATGAGGGCGAAATCCAGCAGTCCGTTTTCCAGCTGTTCCAGCAAAGCGTGGGTGTTCTGCTCCACCATGTGGAACTGGATCTCGGGGAACCGGTCCACCAGCTGGGGCAGCACCGCTGGCATCAGGCCGTCTGCGATGGAGAGGGTAGCACCGAAGCGCAGAGTAGGCGTGTCGCCCTGGTGCATTTCCCGGGCAATCTGCTCGTCCAGCGTGGCCAGACGGCGGCAGAGCTGGGCTAGTCGATGCCCCTGCGGGGTGAGCGCCAGCCGCCGCCCTTCCTTTACAAACAGCTTGACCCCATAGGCCGCTTCCAGCGCCCGGATGTGCTGGCTTACGGCGGGCTGGGTCAGGTGGAGCAGCTCCGCGCAGCGGGTGGTGCTTTGGCACTGCACCAGCAGTAAAAAGGTATGAAGCTTCGGGTCCAGCATACAATCTCACTTTCTATAAATATGACTTATGAATTAGCGATAAATACTAATTTGATTTTATATGAAATCGGCCGTATAATCAAGTGCGGGCAGAGAAATGTTGCTAGCCAAGGCAGGATTTCCCCGCGCCGGGCGGCGCAGAACAGCAGCCGCCTTCCGGAACATGCAACTACGAAAGGAATGCGGCTTTACTATGAAACAGTTCGTTACCAAACATGCACCCGGCTTTCTGGTCTGCCTGGTACTGGCATTGATCGCCCAGGGCATTGCAAAATTTTTCCCCAGCATCGGCGCGGCGTTGTTCGCCATCGGTCTGGGCATTCTGTGCGGAAACACCTTTTTGAACAAGCCCTGCTTTGATGCAGGCACCAAGTTTTCCGAGCGGAACCTGCTGGAATATTCCATCGTTCTCACCGGCGCGAGCCTGCTGCTCAGCGACATTCTGGCCCTGGGCCTGCGAGGCCTCGGCTTCATCGCCTGCCAGATGGCCCTCACCGTTGCGGTGGCGTATCTGATCGGCCGCAAGATGGGCTTCGGCAAAAAGTTCAGCCTGCTGATGGGCGCGGGCAACGCGGTGTGCGGCTCCTCTGCCATTGCCACCGTGTCGCCGGTGGTCAAGGCCAACAGCAAGGACAAGGGCATTTCCATCACAATCGTGAACGTGACCGGCACCATCCTGATGGTGGTGCTTCCCATCCTCACCGGTGTGGTTTACCAGCATGAGGTGATGCACACCTCCGCCATGATCGGCGGCACCCTGCAGTCCATTGGTCAGGTGATCGCCTCCGCCCAGCTGGTGGGCGGCGAGGTGGTGGAGACCGCCACCATCTTCAAGATCATCCGCATTGTGTTTATCGTGCTGGTGGCGCTGGCCTTCTCCCGCATGAACGTGGAAAAGGACGACACTCCGCTGTTTTCCAAGTCCGAAGCAGGAGAGCACGGCGCGGTAAAAGCAGGCGTGCCCTGGTTCATCATCGGCTTCTTCATCATGGCTATCCTGCACAGCGTGGGCGTGATTCCTCCAGTGGTCAGCCATGCGGCCAAGCTGGTGAGCCAGCAGTTCGAGATCATCGCCCTGGCTGCCATCGGCATGCGGGTAAAATTCCGTGACCTTGCCGCCGAAGGCCCCCGCGCTATGCTGTACGGCGTGGGCGTGGGCGCTTGCCAGATTGTGTTCGCTCTGGTGCTGATTCGGGTGTTCATCGGCTGATTGCCCTTTATATAATTGTATTATAAATCAACTCCGGCCCGGGGCGCTTGGTTCGCCCCGGGCCTTTTTGTGTGCAGGAGCCTTGGTTGAAAAACGACTGCCGCTGTGCTATGATAAAATACTGTGTTTGATGTTTTTTCAGAGCGCCCCGCGCCAGGCAAAGACTCGCGGCGCGGCAGGCGGGGAGGGTACTATGCAGAGCGATCGCACCTATTTGTTCGAACAGGCCCCGGTGCCAAAGGCCGTTCTTTCCATGGCCATGCCCACCATTGCCAGCTCGCTGGTAATGGTGTTGTACAATCTGGCCGATACCTACTTCGTGGGCATGCTCAACGACCCGGTACAGAACGCGGCGGTCACCCTGGGCGCGCCGGTGCTGCTGGCCTTCAATGCCATCAACAATCTGTTCGGCGTGGGTTCCTCCAGTATGATGAGCCGGGCCCTGGGCCGGGGCGACAAAAAGACCGCCCAGCAAAGCGCCTCCTTCGGCTTTTGGTGCGCGCTGCTGTGCGGTGCGCTGATCTCGCTGTTCTTTGTCTTCTTTTCCGCTCCGGCGCTGCAGGTGCTGGGCGCCAGTGCCGATAATGCCAAGGCGACGGCGGACTATCTGTTCTGGACCACCAGCTGCGGTGCAGTGCCCGCCATTCTGAATGTCGTGATGGCCTACATGGTGCGCAGCGAGGGTGCCGCGCTGCACGCCAGCATCGGTACCATGAGCGGCTGTTTTTTGAACATGCTGCTGGACCCCTTCTTCATCCTTCCCTGGGGCCTGAATATGGGCGCGGCGGGCGCGGGCCTTGCCACCTTCCTGTCCAACTGCGTGGCCTGCTGCTACTTCCTGGTGCTGATGGTGGTGCGGCGCAAAAACAGCTGCATCAGCCTGCGGCCCTGCAAGCCGGACCGTCAGGTGGTGCTGGGTGTGTGCGGCGTGGGTATTCCTGCCGCCATCCAGAACCTTTTGAATGTGACCGGCATGACGGTGCTGAACAACTTCACCTCTGCTTACGGGTCCAATGCAGTGGCTGCCATGGGCATCGCCCAGAAGATCAACCAGGTGCCGTTTTACATTGCGCTTGGTCTTTCCCAGGGGCTCATGCCGCTGGTCAGCTACAACTATGCCTCCGGCAACTACCGCCGCATGAAGCGCTGCTTCTTCTTCGCGGCACAGATTGCACTTTCCTTCCTGACGGTGCTCAGCGTGGTGTACTGGTTCAACAGCGATATGCTGATCACTCTGTTTATGGAAAATCCCGAGACGGTGGCCTACGGCTCCCGCTTCTTGCATGGCATGTGCCTGGCGCTGCCCTTCCTGTGTGTGGACTTTCTGGCGGTGGGCGTCTTCCAGGCCTGCGGTCTGGGGCGGCAGGCTCTGCTGTTCGCGGTGCTGCGCAAGATCGTGATAGAGATCCCCGCGCTGGTGATCCTGAATCTGATCTGGCCGCTCTATGGTTTGGCCTATGCCCAGACCGTTGCGGAGGTCATCCTGAGCATCGCGGCGGTGCTGGTGCTGCGGAATATCTTCCAGAATCTGGGCAACCCGCCGGAAAAGGCGGCCCAGGCAACAATCAACGAATAAAAAAGAAACGCGAACGGCGGCCAAAGGGGGGCAGAGGAAATGGAGCAGGAACAGCAGCTGCTGCGGATGGAAGGCACCATCGAGCATCTGATTTATGAAAACAAGGACACCGGCTATGTGGTGTTCGAGGTAAACGCCGGGGGCGAACTGCATGTGGTCACCGGCGTGCTGGGCGAGGTGAACGTGGGCGAAAGCGTTACCCTTTACGGACATTTTGAAAATCATCCCACCCACGGACCCCAGTTCAAAGCCACCTCCTGCGAGGCCTCCATGCCCCAGGACGAAGCCGCCACTCTGGCCTATCTTTCCAGCGGTGCGCTGCCCTACATCGGGCCCGCCACCGCCAAAAAGCTGGTGGAAACCTTCGGAGCGGACAGCCTGGAGGTGATCGCCAATCAGCCGGAAAAGCTCACCATCCTGCGGGGCATCACGTCGGATAAGGCCATGGCCATCAGCAATGAATTCCGCCGCATGTTCGGCGTGCGGGAGGCGGTGGCCTATCTGGGCCGGTTCGGCATCAGCCCGGTGCGGGCGGTGGAGGTCTACCGCCATCTGGGGCCCAGTACGGTGGAGGCCATCCGGCAGAATCCGTATCTCTTGTGCGGCGAGCCGCTGCGGCTCAAATTTGCTCAGGTGGATGCCATCGCCGCCGAGATGGACCTGGCGCAGGACGGCAGCCTGCGTCTGTGGGCAGGCATTCTGTATGTGCTGCGCCACAACGGGGGCAATGGCCATACCTGCCTGCCCCGGCCCCAGCTGCTGACCACCACAGCCAAGTTTTTGAAGATCGGCGAGGACGCCATCGACCGGGAACTGGACGCCGCCATCGCCGAGGGTGAGGTGGCTCGCTACATCTGCGAGGGAAGGGAATATCTTTACCTGCCGGACCTGCTGCGGGCCGAGCAGGACATTGCCGCCCGCCTGTGGGAGCTGACCCGCTATCCGGCCACCCAGCCCCGGGACCTGGATGCGAACATCCGGGCGCTGGAGCGGGCCCAGGGCTTTGCCTATGCGCCGGAGCAGCGCAAGGCCATCGAGACTGCCCTGTGCAGCAACGTGATGGTGCTGACCGGCGGCCCCGGCACCGGCAAGACCACCACCGTGAACGCCATCCTGGCCCTGTTCCAGAATCAGGCGGACCGGGTGGCTTTGTGCGCGCCCACCGGCCGGGCAGCCAAGCGGCTGAGCGAGCTCACCGGCCAGAAGGCCCAGACCATCCACCGTCTGCTGGAGGTGGACTATGACCCCCAAATCCATCTGCTGCGCTTCATCCACAATGAGAAGAACCTGCTCAAGTGCGATGTGGTGGTGCTGGATGAGATGAGTATGGTGGACGCCAAGCTTTTCCAGAGCCTTTTGGCGGCGCTGAAGCACGGCTGCCGTATCATTATGGTGGGGGACGCGGACCAGCTGCCCAGCGTGGGCCCGGGCAACATCCTCAGCGAGGTGATTCGCAGCGGAGTGGTGCCCACCGTCTGCCTGACCCGGATCTTCCGCCAGCAGAATCAGAGCATGATCGTGGAAAACGCCCATCGCATCGTGCACGGGCTGGTGCCCCAGCGGGGCGACCGGAACAGCGATTTCTTCTTTTTGCAGGCCAGCGGTCTGGCCTGTCAGCAGCTGGTGTGCGACCTGGTGGCCACCCGGCTGCCCAAAAGCTACGGCCTGGACCCCATCCGGGATATTCAGGTCCTTTGTCCCACCAAGATCGGCCCGGTGGGTACCGCCGCGCTGAACCAGCGCTTGCAGGCCATGCTCAATCCGCCCGCGCCGGACAAGCCCCAGCTGGAAATGGCGGGCCAGGTGTTCCGCCTGGGCGATAAGGTGATGCAGGTGCGCAACAACTACCTGATCCCCTACGAGCGGGACGGCGGCGAAGCAGGTGTGGGCGCCTTCAATGGCGACCTGGGCGTGATCCTGGGCGTGGACCCGGGCGAGCGGGCGCTGCTGGTGCAGATGGACGACCGCAAGCTGGTGTACACCGCCGAGAACATCCCCGAGCTGGAAATTGCCTACGCAGTCACGGTGCACAAGAGTCAGGGCAGCGAGTTTGCGGCGGTTGTTATTCCGGTGAGTGATCTGCCGGAGAAGCTGTGCTACCGGAACCTGCTGTACACCGGCGTGACCCGCGCCAAGCGGCTGTGCATTCTGGCCGGCCGCCCGGATACTGTAGCCCGCATGACCGAAAATATCCGCCAGAACCTGCGCTACAGCTGTCTGGCGGACCTGCTGCGAAACGGGGCCACACTATGAAAACGGCAAGGCTGCGGCTGTGGGCCGAGCAGGTCCGGGTGCTGCTGTTTCCCCGGCGCTGTCCCTTCTGCGGGCGGGTGTTGGGCTTTCTCACCCGCTGCCCGGACTGTGAGCCGGAGCTGAAAAAGCTGAAGCTAATGATTCCGCGCCTGCCGGACAGTGAACACTGCATGGAGCATCTGAGCGGCGCAGCCGCGGTCTACCGTTACGACGGCTGTGTGCGCGAGGCCATTCTGCGAATGAAAAACGGCGGCCAGGGCTATTGCGCAAAGGAGCTGGGTGTTTGGATGGCAGCCGTGATTTTCGGATGTACTTTCCGGCAGCAGCGTGGTATAATACGATTGGAAGAACAGCAGGTGCTGCGCCGGTTTGATCTGGTGGTTCCGGTGCCTGCGGATGGCCGCGACAGGGGATACAATCTGCCGGAGCTGCTGGCCCGTCAGCTGGCCTGGGCACTGGATGTTCCGCTGGACCCGGGGGCTCTGAAAAAGATTCGTCACACCCCAAAGCAGGAAGGCAAAACCGCCAGCCAGCGGATGGAGAACGTGAAGAACGCCTATCGGGCCACTGACCCGGCGGCCATCGAGGGCAAACGGGTGCTGCTGGTGGACGATGTGATCACCACAGGAGCGACCCTGTCCAACTGCGCCAAGGCGCTGCGCGCCGCCGGTGCACTGGACGTCTTCGCGGTTACCCTGGCAGAAACACAATCCGCGCGGTGATCCCGCGCGTGCAGATAGAGAGGGAATGAAGTTATGGCACAATATGACATTGGCATCGACCTTGGCACTACCACCATCATCATCGCGGTGGAGGGCAAGGGCGTTATTCTGAATCAGCCCAGCGTGGTCGCGGTGGACAACCGCAAGGACCAGGTGCTGGCGGTGGGCGACGAGGCGCTGGCCATGGTTGGCCGTACCCCCAACTACATCTCCGCCATCCGCCCCTTGAAGGACGGCGTGATCTCCAACCACATGCTCACCCGCGAGCTGATCTGCCGTTTTGTGAACAAGGTCTATGACTCTCGGCTGATCAAGCCCCGGGTGGCTGTCTGCGTTCCCGCCGCCATCACCGGCATCGAAAGCGACGCCGTGGTGGAGGCTGTGGTGGCCGCGGGCGCCCGTCAGGTTTTCCTGATCGACGAGCCCATGGCCGCGGCCATCGGTTCCGGCATTGACATCCGCGAGCCTGCCGGTCACATGGTAGTGGACATCGGCGGCGGCACCACCGATATTGCGGTCATCAGCCTGGGCGGCAAGGTGCGCGCCACCAGCGTGGATGTGGCGGGCAACACCTTTGACGATGAGATCATGAAGCTGGTGCGCTCCAAGTTCAATGTGGCCATTGGCCTGCGCACTGCCGAGGAGCTGAAAAAGCAGGTGGCTTGCTGCAAGCCCAGCACCTTTACCTCCAGCATGGAAGTGAAGGGCCGTAGCCTGCTCACCGGCCTGCCCCAGAAGTTCACCGTAAAGACCGAGGACCTGTACGAGGCGGTGATGCCTCTGGTGGAGCAGATCACCGTGGCAGCCCATCAGGTGCTGGAAAAAACGCCCCCCGAGCTGGCGGGCGATATCTTCACCGATGGCATCATGCTCACCGGCGGCGGTTCCATGCTCAAGGGTCTGGACGAGTACATGAGCCAGGAGCTGAAGGTCCAGGTGCGCGTTTCTCCCGACCCGATCAACTGCGTGGCCCTGGGTACCGCCCATTGCCTGGCCATTGGCGAGGATTTGGAGACCGGCTTCCAGGACGCCACCCCCCGCCTGGGCCGGCGCTGATCATTGGAATTCTTGCGGCAGCCTTTCTGTCCCCCATGCGGGGCAGGGGGCTGCCGTTTTGCTTGAACAGGCTTGTTGCCTCTGCCACAGACAGGCGGCTTCCGGGCTGTTATGCTGGTTGTCTGTGACCATATCGCCGAATTCCCGGCAAACTCGTCTTTTTCTGGCGGAGGCTTTGTGCTATAATGTTAACCGATAGTGCATATCTGTGCGGCTGGTCGGAAAATTTCCGGTCCGGCCGGGACAAGGAGTTTCCATGAACGTGACCAATGAGTTTTTGAAATACCGCGACGCTTTCATTGAAAAGCAGTTTGGCCGGCTGAACCCGGTACAGAAAAAGGCCGTGTTTTCCATCGAGGGCCCGCTCCTGATTCTGGCGGGCGCGGGCAGCGGCAAGACCACCGTGCTGGTCAACCGTATCGCCAACATCATCCGCTTCGGCAAGGCCCATGGCTCCGACTGGCTGCCCGGGCCGGTGGGCGAAGCAGAGCTGGCAGCTCTGAAGGCCGCGGTGGAAACCGGCGCGCCCCTTGCTCCCGGGCTGGAGCGTCTGCTGCGGTACGAGAACGCCCGTCCCTGGAACGTGCTGGCCATCACCTTCACCAACAAGGCGGCAGGGGAGCTGAAGGCCCGTCTGGCCGCCATGCTGGGCGAGGAGATGGGCGCGGACGTGAACGCCTCCACCTTCCACTCCGCCTGTGTGCGGATGCTGCGGCGGGACGCCGACCGGCTGGGCTTCCCCAAGAGCTTCACCATCTACGACACCAGCGACCAGGAGCGGGCCATGAAAGAGGTCTACAAGGAGCTGCTGGTGGACGATAAGTTCCTGCCCATCAAATCCGCCATGGGTCAGATCGGCCGCATGAAGGACCAGCTCATCAGCCCGGACGAGGCCATGGAAGCCCCGCAGGACACCAAGGCCGGCCTTCTGGCCAAGGTCTATCGGAATTACTCCGCCCGGCTGAAAAAGGCCGGTGCCATGGATTTCGACGATTTGATCTATTACACCGTGCTTTTGCTGCGGGAAAATCCCGATGTGCTGGAGTATTATCAGCAGAAGTATCGTTATGTATTGGTAGACGAGTATCAGGATACCAGCGTGGCCCAGTTCCATCTGGTGCGTCTGCTGGCCGGCGGCTACAAGAACGTCTGCGTGGTGGGCGACGACGACCAGAGCATCTACCGGTTCCGCGGCGCCACCATCGAGAACATCCTGAACTTCGAGCAGCATTTCCCCGGCGCGCAGGTCATCCGTCTGGAGCAGAATTATCGCTCCACCTCCAATATTCTGGACGCGGCCAACTGCGTGATAAAAAACAACCAGGGCCGCAAGGGCAAGACCCTTTGGACCGAGAACGGCGCGGGCGACCGGGTGCACCATTACCTGGCTGAAAGCGAGCAGGACGAGGCATCCCACATCGCCACCGTGATCGGCCAGCATTTGAAAGAGGGGGCCCGCCTGCGGGACCACGCGGTGCTCTACCGCATGAACGCCCAGTCGGGCCCGGTGGAAACCTACTTCGCCCGTGCGGGCATCCCCTATAAGATCGTGGGCGGCCAGCGGTTCTACGACCGTAAGGAAGTGAAGGACATCATTTCCTACATGTCCATCGTGGCGAACCCCAACGATGACCTGCGCCTAAAGCGCATCATCAATGAGCCCGCCCGCAAGATCGGCGCTACCACCGTGGATAAAATGAGCGACATCGCCGCCGGGCTGGGGGTTAATCTGCTGAGCGTGTGCGAAAACGCCAAGGATTACCCGGCCATCAGCCGGGCGGCCAGCGCGCTGAACGGCTTCTACGGCATCTATCTGAAGCTGGTCCAGGCCAGCGAGACCCTGCCGCTGGATGAGTTTGTGAGCCGCCTTTTGGAGATCACCGGCTACAAAAAGATGCTGGAAGCCCAGGGCGACGAAGGCGCGTCCCGGCTGGAAAACCTTGGCCAGTTGATTTCCAGCGTGAAAACCTACGCGGACCAGAAGGGCGAGGAAGCCACTCTGGCAGGCTTTTTGGAAGAAGTGGCCCTGATTTCGGATCTGGACAGCTACGACGAGGAAAACGACGTGGTGGTCATGATGACCATGCACTCCGCCAAGGGCCTGGAATACGACTATGTGTTCATTGTGGGCATGGAGGAGGGCATCTTCCCCAGCGACATGTGCCGCTTCTCGGACGAGGAGCTGGAGGAAGAGCGCCGTCTGTGCTACGTGGGCATCACCCGTGCCAAGAAGGAGCTGTATCTCTCCTCCAGCCAGAGCCGGATGATCTTCGGACGCACCCAGCGCAATCCGCCCTCCCGCTTCCTGGACGAGATCGACCCGGAGCTGATGGATATGGAGGAGAGTCCGGCGGTATCCGGCGGGCGCTCCTGGGGCGGCGGTTTCGGCAGCTTCGGTGGTTTTGGCGGCTCTTCCCGCGAGAGCGGCCACGGCTTCGGTTCCGGCGCAGGCTTCGGCGGCGGTGCAGGCTTCGGCGGCGGTGCCGCGGCTTCTCCCCGGCGGGAGTGGGGCGGCTCCGGCAGCTTCGGAGGCCGGGCTGCATCGGCATCCGCTGGCGGCGGCAGCCGGTTTGGTTCCGCGCCCTCCGGCCGGTTCGGCACCTCCACCGTGGGCGCAGCAGCTCCAGCGCGCCCGGCGGCTTCTGCGGCGGCCGGGTCCAAGAGCTTCAAACCCGGCGACGTGGTAGAGCACAAGGTGTTCGGCCGGGGCGTGGTGCTCAAAGCGACCCCCGCGGCGGGCGACACCATCGTGGAGATCCGGTTTGAAAAGGCCGGTGTGAAAAAGACCATGGCGAACTACGCCCCCCTTACCCTGATTAAATAACCTTTGGAGGCAACCCAATGTTGAACGTATCTCTGATCGCTTATACCCCGGAACCGGAAAAGGTGGTGGCCGCAGCGGCAAAGTTGTGCTATTCCAATGCGCACATCGACGACCTGCTGTCCGGCCTGACCCCGGAGAAGAGCCGGGAATTCGTGGAGCGGCTGGCCAAGCTGGGGCACGAAAGCCCCACCGAGCACGTGAGCTTTACCTTTGGCATTGAAGGGGTGTCCCGCAGCCTGCTGGCGCAGATCACCCGTCACCGCATTGCCAGCTACAGTGTGCAGAGCCAGCGCTATGTGCGGCTGGATCAGTTTGACTATGTGACCCCGCCCGAGATCGAGGCGGACCCGGCGGCGCTGGAGGAGTTCCAGGCGGCCATGGCCCAGGAGAACGAGAATTACAAGCGCATTGCGGCCCTGCTGAAGGATGGCCACATCCGCCGCCTGATGGCTCAGGGCATGAGTGAAGCCGAAGCAGCCAAGAAGGCTGAGAAGATGGCCATTGAGGATGCCCGCTTCGTGCTGCCCAACGCCTGCGACACCAAGATGGTGGTGACCATGAACGCTCGCAGCCTGCAGAACTTCTTCCGGCACCGGTGCTGCAACCGGGCCCAGTGGGAGATCCGGGCTCTGGCGGACGAGATGCTGCGGCTGGTGTATCCCATCGCGCCGTCTCTGTTCAAGATGGCTGGACCCGGCTGCGTGAAGGGTGCCTGCCCGGAGGGGGCCATGAGCTGTGGTGAAACCATGGCCATGCGGGAAAAATATGCCCGGCTGAAAGAGGAGGCGCTGAAACTGTGAACGGCAAGCTGATCGTGATCGAAGGGCTGGACGGCAGCGGCAAGGCCACCCAGGCCCGTGCCCTGGCCGAGGCTTTGCAGGCCCAGGGCAGGGACGTGATGCAGATCACCTTCCCGGACTATGCCAGCGATTCCTCCGCCCTGGTCAAGATGTACCTGGGCGGGCAGTTCGGAAGCCATCCGGACGATGTGAACGCCTATGCCGCCTCCGCCTTCTATTCGGTGGACCGGTTCGCCAGCTACAAGATGAAGTGGGGCGAATTCTACCGCAAGGGCGGCATCGTCATCGCCGACCGCTACACCACCAGCAACGCGGTGCACCAGTGCTCCAAGCTGCCGCCGGAGCAGTGGGACGCGTTTCTGGATTGGCTGTTTGATTTTGAGTATAATAAGATCGGAATTCCCGCCCCGGACGGCGTGATCTATCTGGAGGTGGACCCGGCGGTGAGCCAGGCGCTGATGACTGGTCGTTACCAGGGCGACGAAGCGAAGAAAGACATACACGAAAAGGATACCGAGTATCTGGCGCGCAGCCAGCGGGCGGCCAAACATTGCGCCGCTTCGCTGGGCTGGGTGACCGTTGCCTGCTGTCAGGCGGGCGAAATGCGTACCATCCAGCAGATTCATGAGGATGTGCTGCGTGTGACCAAGGAGATTTTATGCTGACATTCAAACCCATCGAACCGCAGGATGCCCAGTGGGTGACCCCGCTGCTGCATGCCAGCGGTTATATGACCAGTACCTACGCCTTTGTAACGCTGTATCTGTGGAGCAAGGCGTACGACACCCAGGTGGCCCGCTTCGGCGACCATGTGATCGCCCGCAGCCACCGGGGCGGTATTTTCCATTATCTGTACCCCTCCGGCCACGGCGACGAAAAGGCCACCGTGGACGCCATCATCGAGGACGCCAAGGCCCAGAGCGAGCCCACCTGGCTTTACGGCGTTTCCGTGGAGGCCAAGCAGCGGCTGGAGCAGTGGTACCCCGGCCTGTTCACCATCGAGGCGGTGCGGGATGACTACGAGTACATCTACGACCGGGCCGAGCTGGCCGACCTGCCGGGCAAAAAGTTCCAGAAAAAGCGCAACCATGTGTCCCGCTTTATCCGGGAAAATCCGGACTGGGAGTTCCATCCCATCACCGAGGAATCGCTGCCCCTGGTGCGGCAGTTCAACCGGGAATGGGCCGCCCTGGCCGACAACAAGGATGATCCGGGCATCCAGATGGAGCACGAGGCCATCGAAATGGTCTTCGATCATTACACCGAGCTGCCCATTGAGGGCGGCTACATCACCGCCGGTGGTCGGGTTGTGGCCTACTCCTTCGGCAGCGCCATCAACGACCGCATCTTCGACACCAACGTGGAGAAGGCGCTGTATGAGGTGAACGGTGCATACAACATCATCAACCGGGAAATGGCCCGTCAGGTCTGTGCCCGTTATGAGATGATCAACCGGGAGGACGATGTGGGCTCTGAGGGGCTGCGCAAGGCGAAATTGTCCTACAATCCCATCATCATCGAGCCCAAGTACCGGGCGGTACTGAACAAATGACCTTTGCCGCGCAAGGCGGCCAGGGGGGAGGGAAGAGAAGCCATGTTTCGTGTGGCAACAAAAAATGACGCGGCCCAGCTGACCGGGCTGTTTTCGGCGGTATTCGGGGACCCGGAACCGGTAGCTGCCAATATCTTTGAAACGTTTGCCGGGTACGAAAACGTCTTTCTGGCCGAGGAGGATGGCCGGGTCATCGCCAGTCTGTGCGCGGTGCCGGTTACGCTGCAGGGCCGCAAGGGCGCCTACTACTACGGCGTGTGCACCCAGTCGGACCAGCGGGGCAAGGGCCTGATGACCGGTCTGATGGACTACGCCCGCAGCCAGCTGCTGCTGCGCGGATGGAGCTTCGCAGTGCTCATTCCCGCCAGCACCAGCCTGTTTGATTTTTATGCCCAGCGAGGCTTTCAGAAGGCGTTCGGTCTGCGGGAGTTCACCCGGCCCATCCGCCGCAACCTGTGGGCCCAGGCGGACTTCGATTCCGTCACCGCCAAGGGCCTGGAGGCACTGCGCCGCCGCTTTGCGCCGGACAGCGTGTTTTTGAACAACGCGGGCTGCATCCTGGTGCTCACCGACCTGTATACCCTGGGGGCCACCATTGTTTCCAATGAGGACGGCTACGGCATCTACTTCAAAAAAGATGACGATACCCTGGATTTCGTGGAGCTGTTCGCCGAGGGTGACCGGGCCGCGGAAAAGCTGATGGAGGCCGCGCGGGACAAAACCGGCGCAGGTCAGGCCCATATCACCCTGGGCGCGCAGCAAAACCTGTTTCTGGGTGAGGGCGTGCCCCGGGATTACGGCATGATCCAGTTTTTCGACCAGCCCTTTGACGTGCAGGAGAGCTATATGCGCCTGATGCTGGATCTGGAGTGAATCATGGTGCGGCGCACCCCGCGCCGCCCAAGGAATAAGAAAGTGCAGGGAAGTTACTATGGCTAAATACCGTCGTGAAACCTACCAAAACCCGGACCGACCGCCCAAGCGCGGCCACAAGGGCTGCCTTGTGGTGATCGTGCTGTTTGTTGTGCTGCTGGCGGCTGCCGCCTTTGGCGCCTTCAGCGTGATGCAGGATGTGAACGGCCGCGATAAGCTGGGCGATGAAGTGGTGGTCACTGTGCAGCAGGGCGAGAACAGCGCATCCATTGCCCGCAGTCTGAAGGATGCGGGGGTCATCAAATACCCCAACATCTTCCGCTACTACCTCAAGTACACCGGCAAGAGCGCCAATCTGCAGTATGGCGACTTTACCCTGGTCCAGGGCCAGAGCTATGACTCCATCATCGAGACCATGAGCCAGTACGTGAAGAAGGAGACCGTGAGCGTCACCTTCCCGGAGGGCATCACCGCCCAGCGGTTCGCTCAATTGATGGAAGAAGCCGGTCTGTGCTCCGCCGAGGAATTCCTGGACGTGGCCAACAACGGCGATTTCAGCCAGTATGAGTTCTGGAATGAGATCCCGGAGGACCCCAACCGCTTTATGAAGTGCGAGGGCTACCTGTTCCCGGATACCTACGAGTTCTTTGTGGACGACACCGTCTATAACTATGTGGATAAGCTCTACGCCGAGTTTGACGCCAAGGTCACCCCGGAGATGCGCCAGCGGGCCAGTGAGCTGGGCATGACGCTGGAAGAGGTCATCACTCTGGCCAGCTTCGTGCAGGAGGAGGCCGGCAACGCGGAGGATGCACGTGTGTCGGCGGTGTTCCACAACCGGCTGGAGGAAGGCTCGCCTTATCCCCGGCTGGAAAGCAACGCCAGCAGCTACGTGCAGAATCCGGAGGACAACAACTACATCTACAACTGGATCGCTCCTTACTACGGTGGCTGGGACAATATCCCCGAAAACATCTACAATGCCTACAATACCTACGAGCTGAACGGCCTGCCCGCAGGCCCCATCTCGAACCCGGGTATTGACGCCATTGAGGCGGCGCTCTACCCGGACGGGGAGTATCTGGACGGCAAGTACTATTTCTTCGTGACCGACAAAAACGGCGTGTACTACTACGCCAAGACCAAGGCAGAGCACGACGCCAATGTGTCCAAGGCGTTCAGCGTAAAATAAACAAGAAACAAAACCGGCGGGCGCACGGGAGCGGCAAAGCTCTCTGTGCGCCCGCCCGGCTGTGAAAACGAGAAAGGAAAACGATTATGCTTCCCATTCCGGAATTACTGGCCCCTGCGGGGGATCTGGAGCGGCTGCAATACGCCATCCGCTACGGCGCGGACGCAGTGTACTGCGGTCTGACCGAGTTCGGCATGCGCGCCGCCCCCGGCAATTTCACCCCTGAGCAGCTGGCCGAGGGCGCTGCCTTCGCCCATGCCCGGGGCAAGAAGATCTACCTGACCATGAACACCCTGCCCACCAACGAGGAGCTGGAGCGCATTCCCCAGGCCATCCAGGATGCGGTGGCCGCCGGTGTGGACGCCTTTATCGTGGCGGACCTGGGCGTGCTGGCCATGGTCAAGCAGTACGCTCCCAATACCGAGATCCATCTTTCTACCCAGGCGGGCATCACCAACTGGGCCGCTGCCAAGGCCGCCTATGACCTGGGTGCCAAGCGGGTGGTGCTGGCCCGGGAGCTGGATCTGCGGGCCATCGCCGAGATCCGCGCCCACGTGCCCGACGACCTGGAGCTGGAGGCCTTCGTACACGGTGCCATGTGTATGAGTGTGTCCGGTCGGTGCCTGCTCAGCCAGTACATGACCGGGCGGGACGCCAACCGGGGCCAGTGCGCCCAGCCCTGCCGCTGGAAGTACCATCTGGTGGAGGAATCCCGCCCCGGCCAGTTCATGGAGATCGGCGAGACCGAAGAGGGCAGCTACATTCTGAACGCCAACGACATGTGCACCGCCCCCTTTATTGACCTGATCTGCCAGGCCGGTGTGGACAGCTTGAAGATTGAGGGCCGGGCCAAGACCGCCTATTACGTGGCCAGCGTGACCAGCGCCTACCGCAAGGCCTTGGACGCCTTCCTGCAGGACCCCACCGCCGAGGAATACACCTGTCCGGATGATGTGTTCGAGGAGCTGGACCGCACCAGCCACCGGCCCTATTCGCCCGGCTTCTACTTCGGCCGTCAGCAGGCCAAGCAGGAGACCAAAAACGGCGGCTACCTGCGCCACTGGGAGTTCATCGGCGTGGTGGAAGGCTGGCAGGACGGCGTGGCTCAGTGCAGCCAGCGCGGCAAGTTCTGCCTGGGCGATACCATCGAGGTGCTCACCCCGCTGGGCGAGCGCATCACCCTGACCCCGGAATGGATCAAAAACGAGCTGGGCGAAGAGGTGGAAAGCACCCCTCACGCCACCATGAAATACACCATCCCCAGCGAGACCGCGTTGCCGGCCTACAGCCTGCTGCGCCGCCGCGTTCCGTCGGAAAAATAATCCAATAAAAGTGCCCCCGCAGAAAACTTTCTGCGGGGGCACTTTTTTTGCGAATTTCATTTTGGCGCGGACCGGTCATTCATCCGCGTAGATCACGAATTCCCGCTGTAGGGCTTCCAACGTGAGCTCTTCGCTCTGGGTGCCTGCAAAATAGGGCTCGCAGATCGCAAGATACCGCTCAAAACGACGGTCCACCAGAGTGATGTGGGTCACGCTGTTCTGAAAATCCTCATAGCGGGCGATGGTGGCATCGCTGATCTCACCCCACACAAAGCCGCCGGAGGGGCCGTAGCGATTCCGGTCCCGCAGCATGGCAGCCAGTGCGGTTTTGCATACCGGCAGGCCTTGGTCGGCGCTGCTCAGCTCTCGGTAGCCGGGATTGGGGAAATTGGTCTCCCAGGTCTGGATGTGTTCGCTGAGCAAGATCTGAATCAGGTCCCGGGCCTGGTCCAGATGGGTGGAGTTGGCCCGCACGCCCACGTAGCTGGTGGCCATGGCGGTAACGCCGCCCTCCAGGTTGGGCACCGCCGAAAAGTACGGTTCGCTGTTTTGAGCAGCCAGCAGACTGGCCTGTTCTAAGAATGGATCATAAAGGGGAAGACCGGTCCAGCACAGGGGCTCGCCGCTGGTGAGGGATTCCTTCAGCGATGCGATGCCCGGCTGAGCGGCGGCTCCGGTTTGCATCAGTTGTTTTTGCAGCCGCAGCAGGGCCGGAAAATCCTCCCGGTCAATGGTTTCGCTCAGGTCGCCTGTGCCGCCTGCCAGCGGCAGTGCACGGGCCAGGCCGGAAAGCTCGCTCGCGTAGGTGTCGCCTGCCTGATTGAGCAGTGCGGGCAGGTAGTCCAGAAGGGGAGAGGTGCTCTGGGCCGCCTGGGTGAAGGAGTCCGGCGCGTCGCTGGTATAGCTCACAGTGAGGGGCAGATAGCCCAGCGGCAGCAGATACAGCGGCTCACCGTTGGTTTTATATTCGGCCAGCGCGGGAATCAGCCCGGCGAAATCCTGGTCACTCAAAAGGGTGGTCAAATCATAGAACAGCCCGGCCGTTTGCGCCTTGTGCAGGTCTTCAAACAGATATTCGCTGGAATCCGAGGGGTTCAGAAGGCTGTCGGTGCCCCGCAGCAGAAAGACATCCGGCCCCTTGCCCGCCATGATCTGGGTGCGCAGCTGGCGAATCAGCTGCTCGCGGCCCTCCGGGTCCATCTGCGGGTCCGGCAGCCAAAGCATTTCAAACTGGGCGTTGGGATAGTAGCGCACCGAGTAATAGTTCACACCCTTCATCACGTTGCGGTAGTCCCGCAGTTCGGCGCAGATGACCATCACGTCCTGCTGCGGCTCTTCTTCGGTCGTTTGCACAGAACAGCCGCAGGCAAGACCCAGCAGCAGCGCGGCCGCCAGCAGACAGCGGAAAATGCGATTTCGTATCATGTAAGATCCCTCCCGGCATAGCCTCTGCCTTTTGACTTTACAAAACGTAGAGGGTGTGCTATGCTGAAATGTACAGTACACTACTATGATAAACATTCAAAGTGCATTTGTCAAAAATTACTGCAAAGGAGGCGGGCCGCCATGAACAAACACAGCCGATGGAAACGGCGTCAGGCCCTGACCGGCTATGCGCTGGCCGCCCCGGTACTGTTGGGAACACTGATTTTTTTCGCGCTGCCCTTTGGGCTTACCTTCTGGTATTCGCTCACCTTCGGTCCCGGTGGCCAGACCTTTGTGGGGCTGGACAACTACACCTATGTGCTGAGCACTCGCAGCTTTCGGCTGGCGGCAGGCAACACCCTGCGCTTTCTGGGGCTGGGTGTACCGCTGATTCTGGTGGTGAGCATGCTGCTTGCCCTGGCGCTGCAGAAAAAGTTTGCGGGCACAAGGCTTTTTCGCAACGTGCTGCTGTTCCCCATGGTGGTGCCGGTGGCGGGCATTGTGATGGTGGTGGATGTGTTCCTGGCCGAGCAGGGAGCGCTGAATGCGGTTCTGGAAGCGGTGGGCCTTTCGCCGGTTCGCTGGATGGAAAGCCCGGCGGCCTTCTGGGTGCTGATGGCGCTGTATGTGTGGAAAAACTGCGGTTACAATGTGATTTTGCTGCTGGCCGGGCTGAACATGATTCCGGAGGAGCTGTATCAGTGCGCCCGGCTGGAGGGCGCAAACGAGCGGCAGGTGTTCTGGCGTATCACCGCGCCCCTGATGCGGCCCACGGTGTTTTTCGTGTTGGTCATCAGTGTGATCAACGCCTTCAAATCTTACCGGGAAGCTTTCCTGCTGGGCGGTGAGCATCCCCATACCAGTGTGTATTTCCTGCAGCATTACCTGAACAACAACTTCAATAACATGACCTATTCCCGGCTGTCGGTGGCGGCGATCCTGCTGTTTACAGGCATGATGGTGCTGGTGGCAGTGCTGTATCGGATGCAGTCAGAGGACGGGGAGGCGGTTTTGTGAAGCGGAAACGAAAAAAGCGGGACTGGATTCTGGCGGCGCTGTTTCTGGTGCTGTCGGTAATCGTGCTGTTCCCGGCGTTTTATGTGCTGTGCAACAGCTTTCTGTCTCCCCAGGAGGCGGTGCAGCGTTATGGTGCGCTGGCCTCTGGTACGGGTGAACTGGATTTAAGCCTTTTGCCGGAACAGTTTTCTTTGCAGGGCTATCTGCAGGTGTTTTTGCGGCGCACCGTTTACTGGATGCGCTTCTGGCGCACGCTGGCCATGTGCGGCGTGATCGTGGCTGGGCAGCTGCTGGTGAGCATCCTGGGCGGTTTTGCTTTCGCAAAATTCTCCTTCCCGGGCAAACGGTGGCTGTTCTACCTGCTGGTGGTGCTCATGCTCATGCCGGTACAGGTGACGCTGGTACCCAACTACATTGTGCTGGAACGGCTGAATCTGCTGGACAGATACGGTGCGCTGATTCTTCCGGCCATGTTCCTGCCCTTCGGCACCTTCCTGATGACCCAGATCTTTAAGGCCGTGCCGGACGAGGTGCTGCAGGCCGGGCAGATCGACGGAGCAGGCACCCTGACGGTATTGTTCCGGGTGCTGCTGCCCGCAGGCCGGGCAGGTGCGGTGAGCCTGTGTCTGCTCACCTTTATTGATGCCTGGAATATGGTGGAGCAGCCGCTGGCCTTTTTGAAGGACAGCGCCAAATATCCCTTCTCGGTGTTCCTGGCCAGTACCAGCCGGGATGCGCTGGCGGTGGTGTTCCCCTGCGGGGTGCTGGCCATGCTGCCGGTGCTGCTGCTGTTCTGGTTCTTCAATGAAGAGCTGGTGGAGGGCATCGAGTTCACCGGCATCAAATAAGCGCCGCCCGGGAGGAAAACAGCATGAAACGAACAAAAAACAACAAGCGGCGTTTTGCCATTTTTCTGGCGGTGGTGCTGGCGACAGTGCTGTGTACTTCGGCCGCCTGGCTGGTGGAATGGACTCTTGCGCCCCAGGTGGAGGCGGTCTTCACCACCCGAGGCAGTGTGAACCAGGAGTATTTTTTCAACGGGACAGTCTACCGCACCGAGGACGAGCGTCCGGCGCTGCGCATTTGTGTGCTGGTGCAGGGGGAAGACGCCCAGATTTTGCAGGCCGCCTCGCTGTTGGCCTTCCCGCCGGAGAGCGAGATGAACCTGCTGGCCCTGGAATTGGCCGCCGAAGAGGAACAGAACGAAGACGCAGTAATTCTGCGGCAGAAAAATCCGCTGCCGGAACTGCCGGAAGGCCCGGTGATCATCCAGGCCCGCATCCTCACGGAAGGATGGTACAAGCTGCCCCTGTCCGCCATCCAAACCCAGGAGGATGGCTCCACCATGGTAATGAAGCTGGAGGAGCGCTGGACCCCCTGGGGCAAGCAGAACTATGCAGTGGCGGTTGCAGTGGAGGTGTACGCCTCCGACGGCCAGAGCGCGGTGGTGAATCTGGGCGAGACCGGAGAGTTTCGAATCGCGGCCTATGGGGCTGCGCCCATTCAGGACGGGGATTTGGTAAAGGTGGTGCAGCCGGATGGAGCGAATGAAAACGAGCAGACCGCGCAGTAAGGCAGCGGTGGCCCTGCGGGTGCTGGCTCTTTTGCTGCTGGCGGCCTGTGCGGCAGTGTTTGCCCGGCAGGTGCTGCTCTGCCGCAGTGCGCTGGAGTCCATCCCCATGCTGCTGGAATACCCGGAGCTGGGCGAAACGCCGCCCCTCACGCTGGAGGTATTCCAGCGCCGGGTGGGGGAAAAAGCAGAGAACAGCGCCGCCTGGCAGGGAGAGCTGGAGGTGGAGCTGCCCGCCGGAACGCAGAAGATGACGGCCCGGGTGGCTTTGTCCAACTGGGGCCAGGTGGCAGGCCTTGCGTTTGTTGAGGGCGATTTCTACCAGCCTCAGGCGGTGCTGCTGCGGCAGTACCAGGCGGTGGTGCCGGAGGGCATCGCGGCAGCAGGGCAGACGCTCTCCGTCGAGGGCGTGGATTACACGGTATGCGGCGTATACCAGCCGGAAGGCGAGACTGCGCCGCTCTATCTGAGCGCTCATCCCGATCAGCCGAACAGCATGCTTGCACCCAACCGGATGCTGCTGGCCCAGAACGACCGGCTGCGGCTTTCAGTGCTGTATGATTTGCAGGCAAAAGCAAATTACACCCCGAAGGCAGAGGGGGTGGATTTGGGCCTGTGGAGGCAGCTGCTGCGCCAGGAGGTGTACGCGGTGATCCTGTGCTGCACGGTACTGTTCTGCGCTTGTGTGCTGCTGCGGGGCTATCTGGATGCGGTGCGGCTGTATGGCCGATGGGGCAGCATGCTCCACGGCCGCAAGCGGGCGCTCGGCTGGTGTCTGGCCCGGCTGATTTTACCAGTGGCGGTGTTGAACCTGGCCTTCTGCGGAGTGGATTTGCCGGCGGAGTTCTTTCAGACAGATGAGCAGAATCCGCTGCTTGCCGCGCAGGCTTTGGCCGAAAACAGCGATTATCTGGCCGAAGCGGTGCAGGCGGCGAGGCAGCTTGCGGTGCTGGGCGTGGCAGCGGTTGTACTGTTTGCCTGTGGGCTGCTGCTCTGGCAGCTGGCAGGCCGCAGAAAAACGCCCAGCAGCAATGAGGCGGAGAAGCCGGCTGTCAAGCCTGATTCCAAGCACCCGGACAAGGATGTCCGCTGGCGTTATCACGCCCCGGCAAAAGCTGTCGGAAATCTCCGAAAGAATGGATAAAAAGCATCAGAGGGAGCCTTCCTGCATCGAAGGCCCCCTCTGATTTTTTATGAAGTTGTTTTAAATGCCTCTGGCAAGGCGTTCAAATCCGGCGGACTGTCACCAGGATGGTGTCACCGGGATAACGGTCCATGGCTTTCTGAATGTCCTTGCGAACACCCAAAATATAGCAGATGGAGCCATCGGGATTTTTAACCCCCATGTTCACGATGCTGCCGCAGTAGGGAACACGTTGAAGGTGGCCTCCACCTTTACCCGGCCCTGGCCGAATTCCTTGCGGATGTCGAACGGGACCCGAACAAACGCACCGCCCTTGTCCGGGACCGGCTCGATCACCGCTTCAAATTGATACAATGATTCACTCATGGTGTCACCGGATTATTTCAGCTTTGCGCCATCCTGGAAGGCGTGACCCACGACTTCGCCCAGCTTGCGATAAACATTGTGCACCGGGTCAAAGGTAATGGGCGCAAGCTTTTGCACGTCAATCTTTCCCTCGCTGTCCAGCACGGACTCCTCCGCACACACGTTTACGATCTCGCCCACCAGACGGCAGCTTTCCGGGTCGTAGCTCACCAGGCGGCACTCCACCGCCATGGGCAGCTCATCCACCAGAGGAGCGTCTACAAATTCCGATTTGGTGGTGTGCCAGCCGGCCTTTTCCAGCTTGTTGGCCACGCGCTTGCCGGATTCAATGCCCACGTAATCGCAGGCGATAGCCTGGTCTGCGGTAGCCATACTTACAGTAAAGGCCTTGCGAGCCAGAATGTTGGCGGTGGTCTTGTGCCCGGCGCTAATGCACATGGTCAGCTCCTTGTCGTCACTGATACCGCCCCAGGCGGCGTTCATGGCATCCGGAACACCGTTCTCATCATAGGTGGCCAGGATGAACACCGGCTGCGGATAGGTCCAGGGCTTGGCTCCAAAATTTTTACGCATCGAAAATACCTCCTTATGGATTCTGGATGATAGTGCTTACAAACTGCAGAGATCTGGTACAGAACAGGCACAACGAAAAAGCACAGAAACAAGTTGATTTTGAAACGACGGCTTTTCTGCTTTTGGGGACAAACCAGTTCGTTTTATCCGAGCTCATTGCCCACCCCGAATGGACAAACACTTTCCGGAATTTTAGTACGGATTGCGCGGCCTGACGTGGTACAGCCAATGGTGCCTGAACCCTTTTCAATCAAGGCTTTCTGAGGTCTTCCGACTTGGATAATCCATAGGTGTTTGTGAAGCGGAAAGGCTTGAAAACGGGGGGCTTTTGTGAGAATGTCGCCGAGCAGTCGGACGGTAAAATAGACGGCGCCGCAAGCCGCAAAATTGATAGGTAATTGTGCAATATTTGATGATATTGCTATTATACCAGATCCTTGAATAAAACTGAAATGGAAACGATCGAATCAGTAGGTATTTGAGGCGGTTTTGGTGTCTGCCGATTTGCTCATTTCCATGGATCTGTCCACTCAATTACTTGGGTTCAAGTCGAATGGAATGAGCCTTTCGCTGCTACAAGCTTACGCTCATGTTACATCGTCGGAAAAGATAAAAGAATCGATGACCCTTGGAATTCTGTACAATGGGGAGATACCATCAGACCGGTGGAAAATGGAGAGAATTGTCCTCCTTGATGCTGAAGGGTATGAGTGTGGTACAGACTTGGACCGCGAAGTTATGGACTGATTCTTTCTTTCGGGAGGTGGCATGAGCTTCTCCGTCAATGTGATGCCCAAGGAATATATGATGATGAAAATGCGGCGTAAGGAATCTCCGAAGCCCCAAAATGTTCGGTGCGATCTCTTGAAAAGAGCGGATTTCCAACCGGAAAATCGCCCAAGGGGCGGGCCGCAGCTGGGAATGTGATTGCTGTCATATCACTTTGGACAAGGACACGAACGCCGCGAGTAACATCAAGCGGATGTGACTGGCCCAGCTGGGCATGTGTGCCTAAAATAAAACCTCTGTGGGGGACATCGCCCACTGTGGAAGAACAAGTAAGGCTGGGTCAGCCAGCAGCTCTGCTGAAGCACAATCTCGCCGCGTAGTGAAGACTCCCACTGCGTATGCTGTGGGAGTATGGTAAGAAGGCCGCTCTTATGAAGCGCTGAGAGCCGCCTTTTGCCTTGAGTAATTTTATGATATAATACAAAAAAGGTGAGTTTGATGCGATCGCTAAATCCATATGTCCTTGACGAGGAAAATCAAAGAGTATACCTGACATTGGAAGAGGCCTCCCCAGAGGACACTTGTGAAATCGAAAAGGAATGGCAATCATACTGGGGGACTGGCTATCTGAAAGACCCAAGGCTTCTTCGATATACTGCCAAAACGACCGAGAACGAGTTGGTTGGTCTGGCAGCATACGAAATCTCAAAACAGTATGTTGCGGTTTACATGCCCTACATCGAGACTGCACGGCACAGCAATCCGACGATTGCCGGAAATCCATCCGGTAAGCGATATCATGGTATCGCCAGGATGTTTCTGGCCTTTGCGGTCAAACTGTCTGCTGAGGCAGGGCTGCAAGGCGATGTGGTGTTTGAGGCCAAAACACCGGAGCTCGCCGCATACTACAAAAACGAGTTGGGCGCGTTGGCGCTGCCCTCTTGGGACGGCCCGGAACGGTTTTTGATTTCTGACGATGTAGCACGTGAGCTTTTATATGAATTCATCTGATGTGGGGGTGAACGAAATGGCAGGCAAGATTGTTGGCCGTCCGCCTAAAAATATCCAGGAAGAATATTGGGAAGGACAGAGAAACAGCGAGTTATGGTATAACACTTTCTTTGAAATCTGCCGAAAATACAATATCCAGTGGTCAAAAGCGACCGAAAAAGACCGGGATTTCGTAACCGAAATGACTCGCGTGACCTATCAGAACCGCATCGGTGTGCCAAAAGAACAGATTCATTTCTTTGGACCACGGATTTGAGCCAAGGCCGCTCTCAGTGTTTCCTGAGAGCGGCCCTTTTTTGTTTTACAGGTTGGCTCTGTAGTATAATTAAGAAAATGGCGAAGAGACAACAAATATAACTTTTGCAGAATTGCTGCCTGTGCGGCATACGGGAACACTCGTTGAGATTGATGGGCAAGGCGTGCCTGATTCAGTTTATTTTATAACCTCAATGCGTTTTCCGATAACATCGAGCGTCTTCCTGAGAAATTGCTGTGCATCATCGAGGAATAGGAGACTGTTGCCATCGACACATCCGGCATCGATGCATGTACAGTATGAGTCGAGCTGGGTGAACGGAATCTCAGTGAGCTGCCCGAGCATTTGCAGCATCTGCAGGACGGACAACAAACTGCTGCCTTCGGGTGTTTGCGGGTGAATTTGGGAGAGGAGGCTCTGCATGAATCTGCTGGACGAAATCGATCATGCTGATCTGATGTGCGGTGATACGGTCGCTGCGCACATTCAGTCCCGCGCTGTGATTCCGGTCGAGCCGAATCTGGTACCGCTTTGTTTTCGTCACGGCGGCGATATCGAAGGTTGGCTGGAACACCGGGCAATCGACGCTCACCGTACCCATTCCCGTCTGCTCAAGAAGGTACTCCGGCTGCGGAAACGGGATGATTTGAGCACGGCTTTGCATTTTAATGCTGCCACCATCACAGACAATTACTGGGTACGGCCGGAAGGCAGTGATCTTGTTTGGGAGAACGTTCGGTTTCGTGATAACGATTTTGCAGACCTTGCGTTGAAAGGTACTCTGGCGGATTTCTCGAAAAAACCGAGTCGAACGCCGGAGCTGACCAACACCGGTAGCTTTGAAAAATGCTGGCGATTGGAAAACGGCGAATGGTGGATGTACAAGGCCGGAAACGAACTGGAGCGTTTTTCGGAATTGTTTGTGTTTGAACTTTGCCGGGCTCTCGGTTTCCCAACGGCAGAATATCAAAACAGCGGAGCGTTCATCCGGACGAAAGATTTTACGCGAGGCGTTTTGAATTTTGAGCCGGCGGCCTATCTTGTTGGTGACGATGAGGATTATGTAACAAATTACGAGGCGTTTCTGGAATTTGGCGAGCAGATCGCCGACCAGTATGTTGAACTTCTTCTGATGGACGCTTTCTGCCGGAATACAGACCGGCACACTTATAATTATGGCTTGCTCAGGGACCAGAAGACGGGCCAGGTACTTTCCATGGCTCCGAACTTTGATCATAACATTGCTTTGGTGGCACGTGGCTACGATGATTCGCCTCGGAAGAGTGACCTGCTGATGGAATTGCTGGTCGAACTGGAAGGACAAACGCATGCGGTATCTCGGTATCTTTCCCGACATCCGAAGCCAATCATCACACCTGAGCTTATCGCTCAGTGCTGTATTCAGACAGGCATGACAGTAGATGTTGACTATATACAGCAATTTGTGATGGCAGGCTACAAAGTCCTGGATGAAATTTGCTGATTCTCTCAGCTATATCACTTGCCTCGAAACAACGACCATGCAAACAAGTCCCGAACAATCAGAATGACTGATTCGATAGGGGTTCTATTTGGCAACAGGCTTATACAACAAAAACCACTGGCACCGTGCCGGTGGTTTTTTATTTTTGCCTATTGCATATCCTTGATGGAATTCAGCTGAACAAAATCGATAACCTGAATTTTTGCTTTCTGATACGGAGATACAGTTCAGTGGAAAGTGGGTGAGTATCCATGCTGTGAAGATCGAAAATGTTTATTCAGTGTCAGACGGCTGTCTAGCATGCCCTGGGACACGAGCTGGTAATCCGTCACTCAAAAGGCCTTTGCTGTAGTAAGTTTTCTGAACTTGGGACAGGAGAGGAGTACATTTCATGCATGAGTTTTTATCCGCAGCTGTGGTTTGCAGAAGAAATGAAAGCGGAAATATCCCGGATCGGTAAGAATTTTAGGTCCGTTTCAGCCCCCCGATTTGTACCAGGTCCCAGGCTGTGTGTACCAGATTTACCGGCCGATTTCTTTTTAACACAATATGTCCGAACTACTTATCGGAAAATACTGGTGACACATCCAACCCGGCCGACACATCAGTGAGGACCTGATATGGCTGGTGACATACCCCATATACGATCCTGCATTCTGCGCTGTAACCTCATAAACGAATACCCAATGGTGCAGATATAGCTGCTGGAGTAACAACGACAAGAGAGTAAGCGAAGCATCGTCCGGTAGTAGAAAAATGTTGGAGGAAGCGAAAAGAATTGCTGCATCTGTAAAGGGAGTATACGCTGCCTGCGATGATGTATTTAAATCAGACAGGGATAAAAAATGAGAAAGCATCCTGGGAGAACACCCAGGATGCTTTTTTATGCCAGTTTGCGACAAATTACGACCATATACAATCAATCTAGACTCCGGCCGTCGAAAATAAGGCATTCTTCCAATGCCCAATCAGCATTGGTGACCACGATCATTCCGTCAATGCTTTTGCCGGTCCAATTCACATTTCCCACTACTTTTGACAGAGGGGGATGTGCTGTTTGCTATAGTTTGCAGAAAACGAACAGCGGAAATATCCCGGATTGGTAAGAATTTGCAGCCCGTTTCAGCCCCCCGATGTGTACCAAATTACAGGCCGTGTGTACCAGATTTACCGGTCGATTCCTTTTCAACCCAATATGTCCGAAGTTTAAAATGATGACACATCCATCTGGCCGACACATCCGTGAAGAACTGTTGCGGCTGATAGCCATACCATATACGATCCTGCTTCTGCGCTGTATCCTTATAGACCTTCATTGTGGTCAAAACTGAAAACGGAGCAAGAAGAAAAAGTAATGGAAAAGGTTGCTTTTTTATCTGTGAATTCGTGGTTTACAGGAATTGGATTTGCTATGATAAAGGGATAATTACACAAATAGTAGGTGGAAAAGGAAAATGCAGATCGGATGTACAAAAAAATTGCAAGAGTTTTTGAAAAAAGACATTATTCAGGCAGATCAAGATGTGGATCCGTTTTACACCTGGAGTGCTTCAATTATGATTGTAAATCGAAGAAGGACGATTGTTGTGCTGCATGATGAGTCCCGATGTGGATTTGTACTGTACGGCATGACTTCCAGGCATATTCGGGAGATAGACCACATCATTCAAACCGGGATTTGCGATGTGCTGGAAGCACATGGAATCAGCACTGCGATCATTGAACGCTATCTGCAGGAATGTGGACGTATCTCCTATACTACCCCACGGCATCGCGATACAGTTGCACATCTCAACTACTTTTGCGAGCAGGTTTCCTTCTTTTCGGAAGTATTCATTCCTGTGAGGCAATTTCAATCCCATCTGGTGCAGGCGTTGAATGAGGATCTGATCAAAATCGACGGGGAATATGTAGATCCACGGGAAAAGCTTCGGGAAAGTTTCGTTGAACACTATCCGGGGCAATCGGTGATCTCCAGAAAGATGGCTATACTGGATATAAAATTGGTAGGCACATCCTGTTTCAGACGAATACGGATTCCAAGCCATTATTCTTTGATGCAGCTGCATTGGGTGATTCAAACTTTGTTTTTATGGAAAGATGCCCACCTTCATGTTTTTGAAACAGAAGATGGGCTCTCTCTGGATATTGATTTTCCTGAATACAGTTTTCTGATGTCCGAAGATGACTGGGAACAATCGTCCGAAGCTACAATGGAGCGGTATCTCTCCATTGGTGAAGTGTTTGAACAGAACCGAGTTGTCCGATATATCTATGATCCGGAAAATTATTGGACTCATCAGATTACGCTTGTCTCATGGAAGGAAGACATGCAAAACAGTCCGGTGAGATGTATCATGGCGTTTGGCGTAGTTCTACTAGAAGACGTGGGTGGCCTAAGTAATCGTATCAAACTATATAACGAACTATATAACGCAATAAAAAAACTCAGGATAAACCATGATTTTCAATAGTAATTTGATTCTTTTAGTCAAGATTAGCTCTCCCCCAACTTAACAGGAGATTAGGGGGATTGTAGGTTGTTTCACGTTATGTAAATACTCAGGGGTCAGATAAATATGAACATGTTTTCAAATTATAGTTTCCCCGGTATACAAAGTAGTCTCTTCCAAAAGTGTTCCAGAGGGCGAGTATGCTTTAATGACTAGTCGCATACGATATGTGCCTGTGTTCAAGTAAATATATTCTTCAACACCAGCACCACCGTTGCTGCTTGAAGACCATTTGTAGCTGGTATTGTACCAACCACCATTGTATCGTTGGACAGTAGCTTCAAGCTCAGCGACATTATCGTAGTCATTCAAAACTACAGAACCTCCAACCTTGTGACGCCCCGAGGAATCGGTTGTTCGTAATACTCCCCCACCCACATAGGCAATATATGTCCATTTAGGTAATTTAAAATTGCTTTGCCAATCATCTGATGCAAAAACAGTGGACGAAATACTGTTAAACAACAAAATACATACAATCAAAAAGATAGCGCTGCGAAAAGTAAATTTTTTTTTCATGTTAATACCTCTACTGGTTCTAAATTTGAGAAAAACGCCTTTTGATAAAGTATAAGTGTAAAATGCAGAAAAGCATAACACTTTGTCATAAATTTGTAATGTTTTGGACGATCTTTTCGAGTTGTTGGGAAGTGACACTCCCTGTAATAATTATAGTCCCATTTCCAATGCGAATGTATACTGTTTTAGTGGCCCCATCTTGACTGGTGTAAATCGGAATGGATTGTCCATGTAGTATGATAAAGTTACTATTTGAAATAATAGATTTTTCGACAGAGCCATAGTCAAATGGCCAATCAGTTGTATATATAAATGTAATGGAACCTATAGCTGAGTCAAAATAGAGAGACTGTGCTGGTCCGAAAATACTGGCTTCCCTATAATGGTATTCACTTGGTATCCAAGAAGGGAAATACTCACAGTTCCACTCTTCTGGTTTCTCAAATGTATACCCATCAAGAGAGGAAATATCGCTGTAATCTGTGAACACCTGTGCGACCAGTTCAAAAATAGTGACATTATCTGCCGAAATTGGCACGGCAAAAACAAATACAGCGGCTGCTGCCATCCCACACGCCCACCGTATTACCCGGATTTTAGACCGATGCAACGCCCGCTGACTGTCTTTGTGAAATTTTTCCTGGAAGGTCCGCATTTGGATCTCATCGGGCGGAGCATACTCTTCCGACTGAATCAACTGATCCAGCTCCTCCTGGCTTTCCCGATAGGCGATCAGAGCTAGCATGTGTGCCAGTTCCTCATCGTCAATCTTGTCTAGCTTTTCTAGAAGTTCTTTGTTTGTGGCCACATCAGTCACCTCCCAGGCATTTTTTCATTTCGTTGCGCAGATGATTTAAAGTGCGATTTTTCAACACACACAGACTGGCACGCTTGACTCCCATGATTACTGCAATCTCGTTGTCGTCCAGTCCATAATAAAGACGCCACATAAAGTATTCTTTGGAGCGTCTGGGAAGTCTGGCGGAGCTTTTTTCAATCAAATCCCACAAATCGACCACGCGATATTTGTCATCAAAATCAAAAAGTGAATTCTCGCGCGCCAAAGCATCAAAGGCCTGCTCCATGTCCTCGACGCTGTCTACCTGAAAATTCGGGTGATATTTCTTTTTATAATAGGTTTTTCCCAGATTGATGGTAATGCGCATTAAGTAGCGGGAGATATCCTCCCGTGTAGAGAGAATGGTTTTCCCTTTCTGGATGATTTTCAAGGTGTTTTCAAAGGCAGCCTGCACGATGTCTCTGGATTCTTCCGGATCGTGGGTCATTTGAAAGGCCTTGTTGTAAAAGACTTTGTAATCCTGTTGGCAAATGTCATCAAGCAGGAGAACAGCATCGGTAATATATTGTCTCACATGTATGCCTCCTGTGTAGGGGTTTTCCATCTTGTCTACAGAAGCAAAGCAATATACTGACAAAGCGAAAGTCGTGAAAGGCTGGCGATGACAGAATCTATTATGGATGGTTCAGCAGACGAAGAGAGTAGCCTTACTTAGTGGGTTGTATTATCGTCTAAAAGCACCTGCATGATCTTGAAAATCTGTTCTCGCTGTTTGGAAGTCGCTTGTTCAGCTAACTGATTAATTGCAGCAAGAAGATAATCGTCAGGGTTTTCCACTTCCGGGCGAAGGAAATCGATAACAGAGCAGTGATAAATGGAGGCAAATGAATATAGGTTTTCCAGAAGGATGGGAACTGTTCCTGACTCCAACCGGCTGATATAGTTCTCCGTCATCTTCATGATTTCTGCAACATCTTTCTGCCGCAGATGGCGTTGCAAACGCATTTCTTTGAGCCTTTTGGCGATGAGTGTATAATCTACAGTTTTTAATGAATCCATAACCATCCCCCTTTTATTTAAGGGTAACAGCTTTTGTTGAAATGCAGAATGCATCAGTAAGATATGTAAGTAGCACTAATGGTGATGATACATGGATGTATAAAAATTAGCTGACTTGGTTCGGAAAAAGATAGTTTTTGATTTATGAACAAAAGAAATGTCAAGATTTCTGACTTGTCACACATAGAAAAAGTATAGGAGAGTTATGAGAACATAACTATAACTAGGAATGTTTTGAATAAGGCGTGGCAGCAACATTTATCATGGAGACAGGACAGAAAATTCACAGATATAGGAATATACATAAGAAAATTGTGAGTTTTCTTGCAATGCGAAGGATGCATTGCCAGATAACGATGTTCGAAGCAAAAGTGTTCTGTGAATGCATCCAATATCGAATACCGATGACTGTTCGGGAGTACTCCATAAGGATGGAACGATATCGATGTCCCCGGTGCAGACAGGCAATTGAGTTCGAATACTGCAATTTTTGTAAAGAATGTGGACAACGACTTTCCTGGTACGGAACAGCGGCCAACGGATACGAGGGAGAGTAATGGAGCGAATTTTCGGTAATTTCTTGAAATGATTAATTGCATAGCTCGATAATATAGTCGATCCGCAAAAATATCATTGTCGGTAACACCGTATGCTATAGTGAAAGCGGAGGTGATACCATTTCATGGAACATATCATAGAGGAAATGGCTGTCATTGGCTTTTCCAAAGAGTTGTTTGAAAAAGAACGGGCCAAAGAAACGATTGATCGATACCAGCAGCAGCTTCACACGTTTGCGCAATGGGTGGGAGGAAGAACAGTAACAAAGGAAATAACGGTATGCTACAAGCAATGGCTGATGGAGCGGTATTCGCCGGCCAGTGTGAATGTAGCACTGGCAGCGCTAAACGGCTTTTTCGATTTTATGGGCTGGCAGGAGTGCCGGGTGCGTCCGGTTCGGGTACAGCGAAGGAATTATTCAGAACCGCGCCGGGAACTAACCCGTCAGGAATATTATCGTCTTTTGCATGCCGCCCGCCGGAAAGGAGATCTGCGCTTGTTTCATCTGCTGGAAACCATTTGTTCCACTGGGATTCGTGTAAGCGAGCTGCGGTTCATCACGGTGAAAGCAGTGCAAAGGGGGCGGGCGGATATCTGTAATAAAGAGAAATATCGTACCATCCTGCTGCCCCGGCGGCTATGTGAAAAACTCCTGCACTACTGCAGAGAACGGGGAATTGCACATGGAAGTGTCTTTGTAACCTGTTCAGGAAAGCCATTGAACCGCAGTAATATCTGGGCCATGATGAAGGGCCTGTGCAGAAAGGCGCAGGTCTCCGCCCGAAAGGTCTTTCCGCATAATCTGAGGCATCTGTTTGCTCGCTGTTTCTACCAGTGTCAGCAGGATCTGGAACATCTGGCAAGTCTGCTGGGGCACAGCAGCATCAACACAACTCGTATTTATACAAGAACCAGCGGGGAAGAGCACCTCCGCCAGATCGAAAAACTGCGCCTTATATTATAATGTAAGGGAAAGCCGAACAAAACGAAGGCCATCCGCCGAAGTCGGATGGCCTTTTTGCCCTGCAAAAAAGCTGTATGAAAGGGTAAAAAACGAATAAAAACGAAGGAAAAAGCCCGCCACATTTTGGGAGTGAAATGTGGCGGGCTTTTTTATATGACAGAAGAAGCATTCTGTATCGAAATTTTAGATAAAAGATTAATGCATTTAGAACAGGGTACACAAGATTATTTTAATCATAACCTATTTTGCAGTTTTTTTCAATGCTATTCGATGCTTCTCGAAAGAATTCAGTCATTTGCCCGAATTTCTGTCCCAAAAGACAAAACATATTGCTTCTTACGTTGTAAACCGCGGAGAGGGAGGCGATGCATGTGGCGGTGAAATTGTTTGAGCACAACCAGAAGGCATATCTTTCCGCCATTGCCATGCTGGAACAGGCAGGCAAAGCAGCCATCGTCCACCCCACCGGAACCGGAAAAAGCTTCATTGCATTTCAACTCGCTCTGGACCAGGCGGAAAAACAAATCCTTTGGCTTGGTCCCAGCGAGTATATTTATGCCACTCAGCTGGAAAGTCTGGCACGCTGCGGCGGGCCGGACAAGCTTCCCAATGTAACCTTCCGCACCTATGCCAAGCTGCTGCTTCTCAGTGAGGAAGAGCTGGCAATAAATGCGGATTACATCATTCTGGATGAGTTCCACCGGTGCGGTGCGGAACAGTGGGGCAATGCGGTACAACGTACCATTGCAGCTAACCCTGGCGCAAAGCTGCTGGGCCTTTCCGCAACCAACGTAAGATATCTGGATAATATGCGCGATATGGCAGAAGAGCTGTTCGAAGGCCATATCGCAAGTGAACTATCCCTGGGTGAGGCGATCGTCCGGGGAATTTTGCCTGCTCCGAAGTATGTGACCACCGTGTTCAAATACCAGAATGAGCTGGAACGATACCAGAAACAGGTGCGCACCATGCGGCCGACTGCGCTGCGGGATGTGAACCAGAAATATCTGGATGCCCTGCGCCGGGCACTGGAGCAGGCGGATGGTCTGGAGCAGGTGTTTGCCCGCCATATGACGAGCAAAAGCGGCAAATACATCGTGTTCTGCTCTGGCATGGAGCACATGCGCGAGATGATGGAGCAGTCCCGCTCTTGGTTTGCCGGAGTGAATCCGGACATCCATTTCTACATGGCCTATTCCGAAGACCCGGAAACCAGCAAGGCGTTTGCGAAATTCAAGGCGGACTCCAGCAGTGCCCTGAAGCTGCTCTTCTGCATCGACATGCTTAACGAGGGGGTTCATGTGGATGGAATCTCGGGCGTGATTCTGTTCCGGCCTACCATTAGCCCGATCATCTACAAGCAGCAGATCGGTCGGGCCCTGACCGCGGGCGACAGCGCAGTGCCCCTGATTCTGGATGTTGTGAATAACTTCGAGGGACTGTGCAGCATCGACACCTTGAAGGAAGAGATGGCCACCGCCGTGCAGCACATGTATTCGGTGAGAGAAGGAGACAAAATCGTTACCGAACGCTTCCAAGTGGTGGAGCAGGTACAGGATTGCCGTGCGCTGTTTGAGACGCTGCGCAACAGCCTGAGCGGAACTTGGGAACAGTATTTTGCTGCGGCCAAAGAATATGCAGCGGAACATGGGGACCTGAAGGTTCCCAAACGGTATAAGACACCGGGTGGACTTTCGCTGGGATACTGGATCGGCGTACAGCGTTCGGTGTATGCGGGCAACCGAAGCGGAACACTCACTCCCGGACAGATCGAGCGGCTGAACAGCATCGGAATGGTGTGGGAAAATCAGCTGGAAAGTGCCTGGGAAAACGGGTTTGAACACGCGAAAGCCTATTACGAGGAGTTTGGCGATCTGCTTGTTCCGGCCCGGTATAAAGCAGCGGATGGCTTTGCACTGGGTAATTGGATTTACAACCTGCGCCAGCGCCGGGCGAATGGAGAACATGCAAGCATCCTGAACAGGGAGCGAATTGCTCGGCTGGATGCCATTGGTATGGTCTGGGATGCCCCCAGCCTGCAGTGGGAGAAGAACTACTGCAGAGCAATGGAATATTACAACGAGCATGGCAATTTGATCGTACCGGTGGATTACAAATCGCCGGATGGCTTTGCACTGGGAAACTGGATTCGAGCCTTACGTCAGGCCCGGGAAGGAAAATTCAATCGAAAGCCATTGAGTCAGGAGCAGATTTCCCGACTGGATTCCATTGGAATGTACTGGGGCAATTGTAAAGATAACCAGTGGATGCAGGGGTATCTGGCAGCAGAGCAGTACTTCAAAATTCATGGGAATCTGAACGTGCCGCCCACTTACCAGAACAGTGAGGGGCTGGCTCTGGGCAAATGGGTTGCCCGCCAGCGGTACGCTTACCTGCAACCGCCGGAAAGCGGAAAGCATCTGGATGCAGACCGGGTGAAGATGCTGGAAAGCATTGGAATGGTCTGGCGGAAAGAGGATTCCTGGCAGCACCGCTACAAGCTGGCCCAGGAATATCTGGAAGAGCATGGGAATCTGAACATTCCTGCGAAATACAAAACCAGCGACGGCATCTGGCTGGGCCGCTGGATTTATGAGCAGAGGAGAGCCCTCCAGCCCGGGGCGAAAAAACCTTTGCCCACAGAGAAACGGGAAAAATTACAGCGATTGGGAATTTGAAATACGCATAAGGGGAGCAGAAGGATGGAGACAGAGTTGAGAACAAAAACCATGAGGGGGATCATGCGGGAACATCGCATTCCGCTGACTTCGGAACAGCGGCGATATCTGAAAATGAAGCGGATATTCGATATGATTGTTTCTGGCATGGCACTTGTAGTACTGGCAATCCCGTTTCTGTTTGTGGCAGTATTGCAGAAACTGAGCAGTCCCAATGAACCGGTGTTTTTTCGGCAGAAGAGAGTGGGGCAGGACAGTCATGTGTTTTATATTGTAAAGTTCCGAACAATGAAGAGCACTGCGCCGAAGTATTCCTCTACCGGAAATTTGCAAAATGCGGACAGCTATATTTCCAAACTGGGCCGCTTTCTGCGGGATACCAGCATCGATGAACTTCCGCAGCTATTTAATGTACTGGTGGGAGACATGAGCCTGATCGGTCCCCGCCCTCTGATTCGCCAAGAGCGCAGTGTGCACTTCCTGCGCCGGTACTACGGCGTAGATCAGCTGAAGCCGGGTATCACCGGTTGGGCACAAATCAACGGTCGCGATCTACTAAACGACTACGACAAGGTGTTCTACGATCGGGAGTACTTAAAAAATGTGAGCATGGCCTTTGACGCAAAGGTGTTTTTCGACAGTGTACTGAAGGTGCTGGGCCGTCAGGATATTAAGGAAGGTGTGACTGCACACCATCATCGGGATGAGATGCGTCACCAACAGGAACAGCTGATTCAGGAGAAAAAGGAGCAGTGTGAATTCACACAGTTCCAGGAGGAATCTCAGGTGTTGCGTCAGCAGCGCCGGGCGATGTAAGAGGGGACAATGTCTTGAAAATTTTAGTTGTGACGCAATGCTTTTACCCGGATATTTATGCTGTAAATGATATTGTCAAACAGCTTGTTGAACGGGGGCATGAGGTGACCGTGCTGACCGGTTTACCGGATTATACCACTTCCAGGATTCCCAAGGAATATAAGTGGTTCAGAAAACGTAAGCAGATTTATCATGGGGCAAAGGTGTATCGAGTGTCTACAATTGCACGGCATCATGGGGCGATTTTTAGGTGCTTGAATTATATGTCTTTTGCGATATCTGGCTGGATTTTTGCTTCTCTGAAAAAGTGGGAGGACTTTGATGTAATTTATGTTTGGGAAGTTTCTCCGGTTACAATGGCAATACCCGCTATTCGTTTGAAAAATCGATATCACAAGCCCTTGTTTTTATATTGTATGGATTTGTGGCCGGAAAGCATCAAGGCAATGGGCTTCCAAGAAGAAAGTTTATTCTATACATTAGTACATGCATTGAGTAAATGGATCTACAACCGATGTGACCATATTGCCGTTTCTTCTACTCCCTTTTTTGATTATTTGAATCATGTAATCAAATATCCTAGGGAAAAGATGAGCTATTTGCCACAATACGCTTCGGAAGAACTTTTGCAGGAAAATCTTGAAAAAAAGCCTACGAATCATACGGATTTCTTGTTTATCGGAAATATCGGAAAGGTTCAAGATGTAGAGAAAATAATTGAAGCAAGTGCAAGAATCCCACAAGAACTGGATTATACAATCCATCTGGTGGGAGGAGGAACAAATCTTGAATCTTGCAAAAAGCTTGCGAATGATTTGCAGCAGATGGAAAGGATCAAATTTTATGGACCGGTTCCAGCAAACCAAACAGCAGCTTTTTATAAGATTGCAGATGCTTGTCTTCTAACCTTAAATGGCGATAATTTGATAGGGCATACATTGCCAGGAAAAGTGCAAACTTACATGGCAGCTGGAAAACCGATATTAGGGGCAATTAATGGCGCTGGACAAGAAATCATCAAAGAAAGCGGATGTGGATTGTGTGTAAATGCAGGTGATGTGAACGGGCTGGCAAAGGCTATGATCAGTTTTATAAATGATCGTGAACGTTTTTCTCAGTGCGGTGAAAAAGCACGTGTTTATTTTAAAAATGAATTTACTGCAAAAAAGCATTTTGAAAGTCTTGAAAATGTCTTGCAAAAAATGAAACAAAAGGGAAAGAGAGAGCATGAAATATCTGTTTGTTAATTCGGTCTGTGGTATACGAAGCACAGGACGCATTTGTACAGATTTGGCGTATCAACTGGAAAATCAGGGGCATGAAGTGAAAATCGCATATGGTCGAGTAGAGGATGTTCCTGAGAAGTTTCAAAAATATGCAGTTCGCATCGGAAATAATGTTGATCTAAAATTCCATGCATTGCGGACACGAATTTTGGATGAACATGGATTCGGTTCGAAAAAAGCAACCAAAGAGTTTTTGAAATGGGCGGATACATATGACCCGGAAGTTCTTTGGCTACACAATATCCATGGCTATTATATCAATATTGAATTGCTGTTTGATTGGATAAAAAGCAGGCCGCAAATGAAGGTGAAGTGGACGCTGCATGATTGCTGGGCATTTACCGGCCATTGTTCATACTTCACGATGGCCGGTTGTGAGAAATGGAAAAATATGTGCGAAAAATGCTCGCAGAAAAGAAAATATCCGACTAGCATTTTAATAGATAATAGCCGGAATAATTTTATGAGGAAGAAGCAAGCTTTTACGGGCGTTAAAGATTTGACTTTGATTACACCCTCAAAGTGGTTAGCTAATTTAACACGAGATAGTTTTTTGAAAGAGTATCCAGTTGAAGTGCACTATAACACTATTGATACAACTGTGTTTAAGCCAACTCCCAGTGATTTCCGTGACAGATATGGGCTGCAAAATAAAAAAATTGTTTTAGGCGTGGCGAGTGTATGGGAAGAAAGAAAAGGATTAAGTGATTTTATAAAATTGGCTGATATTTTGGATGATCGATATGTGATTGTGTTGGTGGGATTAAATCATGAGCAAATGAAACAGTGCAAAAAGAATATTATTGGAGTGGAGCGTACAAATAGTGCGAAAGAGTTGGCGCAAATTTATACGGCAGCAGATGTGTTTGTGAATCCTACCTATGAAGATAACTACCCCACTGTTAACTTAGAAGCACAGGCTTGCGGAACACCAGTAATTACATATGATACTGGTGGAGCAAGAGAAACACTAGGGGGATTTAATGTAAATACAAAAGTTATACCTTCTGGCTTGAGCAATTTGGTGCGCACTATTTATAGTTACAAGTAAGATAATAAATGTTGTAATGAGAAAAATGAAATTATCAAGAAAAAATATTGTTGTAAAAATATTTGAGACGTGGTTTTATACGGTTGCTGTTTGTGTTGCAGCAATGAATCAAAGAGGAGAATTAAACTTATATACTGTTTGGCTGTTGCTGACAGTAAATTTGATTGGCGTTTTAAAAGCAAGAAATAATTGGTATTTGCTAATTGTTAATGTGATCTTTTTGTATTGTAATTGGAGCATTTGTTACGCAAACGTTATTGGACAAATCGATTCATATTTCACGTCTTGGGCTGATCAGCAAGTAGTAACAAAAGCGTTGCTATTACTTATTGTGTTTTTTGTGATGCTCAATTTGTTTGCGCCGAGTAAAATGTCTGACAGAAGTGAAAAACACTGCCTGATTGTGAATAATGAAACAAACGATTTGATAGTTGTTGGAATTTGTGTGGCGCTTGTATTTGTTTGGGTGTTTGGATTTACACGTCCCGATATAGCAGGGGAACGTGGAGCCCCTAGTACGATTTACGAATATTCGATAATATTTTTCATTTTGGGATTTTATTATGGAGGAACAAAAAGATTTCAAATGATTTTAACGATTTTGCTGGGTGCATTTGCTTTGCAAAATTTTGTATATGGTGGGAGAATTACAGGGCTGCAACTATTAATTTGCTGGAGCTTGTGCGTCATAATTGATAAAATTAGCATTGGTAAAGTAGCTCCTGTTATTGTATTCCTTTTTTTTGTGCTTGTTTCAATAGGACAGCAACGAGCAAGTTTTGTGTTGTCAGTTAATTCGTTGAGAGAGGCTGTAGAGAAAGTAATTGCGACAGGTGGTTCGCTGGATACAGCTTATTCAGCGTTTTTTACTTCTTTAACATTTTTGAAAACGGAATTGATTTTGTCGGAGACTAAGCGATTAGAAATGTTTGGGCTTTTTATTCTGTCCATTTTTTTTGGCGGTTCGGTGCCTGACTCGAATCTGGCGCAGTTTACGCATCAATATTATTTGCATTATTTTGGCGGGGTGCTGCCTTTCTTTGGACACTTCTATTTGGGATGGAGTGGCGTTTTTGCGTTCTCTGGAATAGTGATTGCATGGTTTCGCTATATAGCAAAGTCGAATGTTTTCCAAAGTGGTTTGAATAGATGTTTGTCTATTTATATTGTATCTACAGCATTTAGATGGTACCTGTATTCTCCATCACAATTGTTGAGAGGCGCACTTCTTCTGATGATCTGTTATGGAGTGTGTTTTCAAGTGAATCACTTTATGAAATCTAGAATATGACTATGAGGAGTGCTCTGACAGGAAAAGTAGTATTGAAGAGTGACTTAATGATATATATTAAAATTGAATAATAGATTATGAGGAAAAATGATGCGCATAAGAAAAATAGTACAAATTATTCAACGGTTTTTGATTAAGAAATTACGTGTTTTGTGGCAAGATAAGTACAAGGAGATATATCCGGTTTATTTACGAAAAATTGGTGTAAATATTCCAAATGATTATTATGAAAATAATATGGGATATATTGATCCAAGTGTGCATTTTGATGGAAGTGACTATTCACTTATTTCAATAGGAAAAAACACAACGATTTCAAGAGATGTATTGATACTTACACATGATTTTTCGTTGGCTAAAGGTTTTCAATTGATTAAGGCCCCGATAAAAAATGCGCATTTTTTAAAGCCAGTTATTATAGGAGAAAATTGCTTTATTGGAGCAAGAGCTGTTTTGCTTCCAGGTGCAACTATAGGTAACAATTGTATTGTTGGAGCAGGAAGCGTTGTTAGAGGTGAAGTTCCTTCGGGGAGCATTGTGACAGGAAATCCAGCAAAAGTAGTCCGAGAAACAGAAGAATGGGCTAATTATCATCTTAATAAACAAGACTATATTCAATAGAGAGTTCATAAGGAGAATTTTGATGTCAAAAAATAAAATCACATCAAATGTGATTATGTTGTATGGGTTGAATATAGCTAAAATTATATTTCCGTTTTTGACCCTTCCTTATCTTACAAGAATTTTGAGCGTAGAAAGCTATGGTGTGGTTTCCTACGTGAAATCATTAATGGTATATATGCAGGTTTTGACAGACTTTGGATTTATCTTGTCTGGAACGAAAGATATTGTAGATGCAAAACAGGATTGGGGAAGGATACAACACATCGTGTCAGACATACTTTTGGCCCGAGTAATTTTAGCATTTTTTGCTTTTTTTTTATTGGCTTTTGTTACGGCGTGGATTCCTATTTTAAGAGAGAATGCACTTTATACTATACTTTCTTTTGTAAGTGTGTTTTTGTCGTGCTTTTTGATGGATTTCTTTTTTCGCGGTATAGAGCGCATGGGAATTATTACAATTCGTTTTTTGCTCATGAAAGGAATATCTACATTATTCACATTTGTTTTTGTTTGTAATGATCAGGACTTGTTGTGGATTCCTATACTGGATGCTTTAGGTTCATTTATAGCAGTTATTTTAGTTGCCCAAAAAATACATGAGTTTGGAATTCGTATCAAGTTGGGAGATTTTCATAACGCGCTGAGGAAATTAACAGTTTCATGGGTGTATTTTATTTCTAATATGGCAACAACTGCATTTGGAGCACTTAACACATTGTTGATTGGAATTTTCATTGCAGAAAATGAGGTAGCGTATTGGTCTGTCGCAATGCAAATTGTTTCTGCAGTACAAACTTTATATACACCTATCACAGATGGTGTTTATCCGGAAATGGTACGGAGTAAAAGTTTTAAAATCATTTTTCGTGTATTGAAGTTTTTTGTGCCGATACTTGTAATAGGATGTGTTTCTATTTATTGGTTAGCGGATTTGCCTTTATGGCTTGTAGGAGGGGAAAAATATCTAGTAGCGAAACCAATTTTACGCGCGTTGATTCCCGTGTTATTGTTTAGTTTTCCTGGAGTGCTTTTTGGCTGGCCAGCTTTAGGGGCCATTGGGCGTATCAAAGAAACGACGAGGACAACAGTGGTTACTGCGGTTGTTCAGGTAATAGGTTTGTTTCTTTTGATTGCTATGAATGCTTTTACATTGATAAATATTGCATTGTTGCGGGGGGCTACTGAGCTTTTAATGTTTTTGCTACGCGCAAGATATTGTTGGATATATCGGTTTGAATTTAGGAGTTGATATTAAAGTGAAAATAGGAATTATTACACGCCACGCAGTGGCTAATTATGGGTCGTTCCTTCAAAGCTATGCGACACAATATACGCTTCAAAAATTAGGGTATGAGGCGGTAATTGTTAATTATATTTCTGAGAACGAAAAGCCGCTAGCTCTTGGAAAAACGATAACTAGAAACACACAGGAACATGCGAATAAGATTAAAAAAATGTTATATATGCTGTTGCAGACGATTAATTCGGCGGTGTGTTATAAACGATTTGAAGGATTCCGTAAAAAGGAATTGAGGGAGACAAAAGAGTATAACACAGCTTTTGAACTGAAAGAATGTGTTGAAACAATAGATGTGTTCTGTACGGGCAGTGATCAGGTATGGAATACTATTAATTTTGATGAATTTGATCCAGCTTATTTTTTGAACTTTGTACCAACTGATGTTCCGAAAATTTCTTATGCTGCAAGTTTTGGAAGAAAAGAATTTGATCAGGGAAAAATGAGTCAGCTGGAAAGATATCTCGGGTCTTATAATAGTATTTCTGTGCGCGAAAAAAGCGGAATAGATATATTGAACCGCATGGGACTGCATGGTTCGGTTGTTCTGGATCCTACGTTGCTTTTAAATAAAGAAGAGTGGAGGAAATTCAGTAAACAACCAAAAGAAAGAAATTACATATTAGTTTATCAGTTGAGAAAAAATCCGGATTTTTTAAATTATGTGGATAAAATCCAAAAGAAAATGAAGTGTGACGTTATTCGCGTAACAACTGACTTCAAGCAAATTTTCAAAGCTGGAAGAACAAGGTGCCTTATTTCACCGGAAGCGTTTGTAGGGTATTTTTCCAATGCGAGTTTGGTAATCACTGATTCTTTCCATGGTACGGCTTTTTCTATTAATTTTAATGTACCGTTCGTTGAGATATTGCCGGATCGATATGCAGAACGAAATCTTAATATACTGAAGATGTTTGGATTGCAAAACCGTATTCTTGAAGATGAAAATATAGATGTTATAGATCAACCAATTGATTATCAAAAAATGAATGACATGTTAGAATGTGCACGACAAAATTCGCTTGATTGGATAAAAAATGCTTTAATGGAGGATATACATGATAGAAGCGACATCTAGTTGTACTGGGTGCGGGGCCTGTCAGCAAATTTGTCCGGTTAAGGCAGTTAAACTTATACCGGATAAAGAAGGCTTTTTATATCCAAGTGTAGATATTGAAAAATGTATTAAATGTAATTTGTGTGAAAAATGTTGTCCGATCGACAATCTAGTATTGAAATCGGAAGAAAAGGGAAGGCCTATTGTATTAGCTGCTCAAAATAGAGAGGATAATATCCTTTTAAAAAGCACATCCGGGGGAGCATTTGCGGTACTGGCAAAATATGTATTAAGCAAGAATGGAATTGTTTTTGGGGCATGTATGAATGAAAAGCTCGAGTGCTTTCATACGGCAATAACTGATATTTCTCAGTTGAAAGAATTGCAAGGGTCAAAGTATGTTCAAAGCGCTACAGGCGAAACATTTTTGCAGACGAAGCAAGCGTTGGAAAATGGACGTATTGTTCTGTATTCGGGTACTCCTTGCCAAATAGGCGGGTTAAAATGTTTTTTGAAGAAAAAATATGAAAATCTTATAACGGTAGATATTGTTTGTCATGGAGTGCCAAACCAATGTTTATTTGATCAATATATTGAATGGAAACAAAATAAAATGAATGCGACCATTGATGCATACATTTTTAGAGAAAAAGAACGATGTGATTGGAACTCGCCATATAATTATTTTAGTATATATGTGAACAAACGGAAAAAATTTGAAAAGGTGATATTTGACCCATACTATTGGTTGTTCCTTAACGAGGCCTCGTATCGTGAAAGTTGTTATCAGTGTGCATATGCGAATGATCAACGAGTTGGTGATATTACAATTGCAGATTTTTGGGGTGTCGAGAAATTCTTCGATTCGTTTGATCTAAAGCGTGGTGTATCCTTAATTTTGCTGAACACCGAAAAAGGAAAGGTCATGTTAGAATACATAAAAGAAAATATGTATACAGAAGATGCAACGATCGATATGGCAAAAGAAAGAAACAAAAATTTGTCTGCTCCTACGAGTAGACCAGAGATCAGGAGTCAGGTCTATAATATTGTTGCAGAAAAGGGGATAGATGGAGTATTAAAATTGATGCAAAAAAATCCCAAGTATTATGTTGCTATAGTAAAATCATATGTGCCGGTGAAGGTTAAAGCAAAGATAAAGAGATTCTTTAAATAAAAATAAGAAAAGAGGAAAATAAAATGTCGTTATTTTCTGGTGCAACCCTCATGATCACTGGTGGTACCGGTTCCTTTGGTTCCACTGTTCTGAAACATTTTTTGGATTCGGATCTGAAAGAAATCCGAATCTTCTCTCGTGATGAGAAAAAGCAGGACGATATGCGCCACGAGCTTCAGGCCAAACATCCTGAGCATGCTGGAAAGGTTCGCTTTTTCATTGGCGATGTGCGTAATGCCCAGTCTGTCCGTGATGCGATGTACGGTGTGGACTACATCTTCCATGCTGCGGCTCTGAAGCAGGTACCCAGCTGCGAGTTCTTCCCGATGGAAGCTGTCCGAACCAATGTGATTGGCACGGACAATGTGCTGCATGCTGCGATTGAAGCTGGTGTAAAGCGAGTGGTTTGCCTGTCCACCGATAAGGCTGCCTATCCGATTAACGCCATGGGCATTTCCAAAGCGATGATGGAGCATGTTATCTATGCCAATGCCCGTGTTGCAGCAGAGAGAGGCAACACCACTATCTGCTGCACCCGCTATGGCAATGTGATGTGCAGCCGCGGCAGCGTGATCCCTCTGTTCATCGATCAGATCAAAGCAGGAAAACCCATCACCATTACGGATCCGAATATGACCCGTTTCCTGATGAATCTGGATGAGGCTGTGGATCTGGTAATGTTTGCGTTCCAGCATGCAAATCCTGGTGATCTGTTCATTCAGAAAGCAGATGCTTCCACCATTGGTGACCTGGCAAAGGCAGTACAGCAGCTGTTTGGTGATACGGGTACCAATATTATTGGCACGCGTCACGGAGAGAAACTTTATGAAACCCTTATGACCTGCGAAGAGCGTCTGCGCAGTGAGGATATGGGGGGATACTATCGTGTTGCTGCGGACAGCCGTGACCTGAACTACGATAAGTTTGTGGTAAATGGTCAGGTGAAGACCATGGCAGACGAAGCATACACCAGCCACAATACCAATCGGTTGGATGTTGAAGGCACTGTAAAGAAGATTCTGACCACAGATTACGTTCAGGAAGCTTTGAAAAACTGGGAGGCGGGGAAATGAATATCCTCGTAACCGGAGCGAGTGGTTTTGTAGGCAAAAATCTTGTTTACAATCTGCGCAATATTGCACAGGGAAAGAACCGGGCTCGTCCGAACCTCTCGATCAATGAGATCTTTGAGTATGATCTGGATACAGATCCTGCACTGCTGGACAAGTTCTGTGCGGAAGCTGATTTCGTATTCAACCTGGCAGGAGTAAATCGTCCCAAAGATCAAAGTGAGTTTATGCAGGGGAATTTCGGGTTTGCTACGGTTCTTCTGGATACACTGAAAAAGCACAACAATACCTGTCCGGTAATGCTGTCAAGTTCTATTCAGGCGACTTTGATTGGCCGATATGGGCAGTCGGATTACGGGAAAAGTAAGTTGGCCGGGGAAGAGCTGTTCTTTACTTATGCTCAGGACACTGGGGCAAAAGTATTGGTGTATCGATTCCCGAATCTTTTTGGTAAATGGTGTCGTCCTAATTACAATAGTGCAGTGGCCACTTTCTGCAACAATATTGCCAATGATTTGCCGATTCAGGTGAATGATCCGTCGACCGAACTGGAGCTTCTGTATATCGATGATCTGGTAGAGGAAATGCTGGACGCACTGGAAAGCAAGGAGCATCGTTGTAACTACAATGGCCTGGAAGCTGTTGCGGATAACCAGGGGAGATATTGCTTCGTGCCGACTACCCACAAGGCGACGCTGGGACAGATTGTGGAGTTGCTGGAATCTTTCCACGACCAGCCGAAGACACTGCAATTGCCGGAAATTCCTGCGGGTTCGTTTGCAAAGAAACTGTACTCAACATATCTCTCGTATCTGCCCAAAGAGAAGACCTGCTTCTCGCTTAAAATGAATTGTGATGAACGGGGAAGTTTTACTGAGCTGCTGAAAACTGCAAATTGTGGTCAGATCTCGGTGAATATTTCGAAACCCGGCATCACGAAAGGCCAGCATTGGCACAACACAAAGTGGGAATTCTTCATTGTGGTTGCAGGTACTGCCTTGATTCAACAACGCAAGGTGGATACAGACGAGGTCCTGGAATTCAAGGTGTCTGGAGAGAATATCCAAGCGGTGCACATGCTGCCGGGCTATACACATAACATCATCAATCTGTCGGAAACGGAAGATCTGGTGACGGTGATGTGGGCGAATGAAGCATTTGATCCTGGGCGTCCGGATACTTACTTTGAGCCTGTTTGATAGAGGAGTCGAAGGATGGATCGTTTACTGATTTTAGGAGCAGGTGGATTCGGCAAAGTGGTTGCAGATATTGCCAGACAGAGTGGCCTATATCTGGAAGTGGCCTTTCTTGATGACGGAACCGAAGGATATAAGGTGCTGGGAAAGTGCAAAGACTATCTTGAATTTGCCGATACAGGAACAGCATTTTATCCGGCATTTGGAAACAATGAGTTGCGATTGCAATGGATTCATCAGTTGCAGCAGAACAATCTTTCGGTTGCAACACTTGTACACAAAAAGGCATATGTGAGCCCAACTGCGGACATTGGGGAAGGTGTTGTGGTCCTTCCGGGGGCGATAGTGAACACCAATACCGTTGTAAAAGCGGGCTCAATTATTAATTGCAATGCCGTGGTAGATCATGATTGTGTGATTGAAGAAGGGGTACATGTCTGTTTGAATGCCACGGTAAAGGCAGAAAATCAGATTCCGCAGTATACCAAGATTGAAGCGGGGATGGTTGTGGAAAATCGAAGCTATCCTCTGAAAAGGGAAGAGTAAGTTATGAGCAAATTGAAACTGATGACCATCGTGGGCACCAGGCCGGAGATCATCCGCCTTGCCGCCGTGATCAAAAAATGTGACAAATACTTCGACCAGATTCTGGTGCACACCGGCCAAAACTACGACTATACCCTGAATGGTATCTTCTTTGAGGACCTGGGCCTGCGGGCGCCGGACCACTACCTGAACGCCGTGGGCGAGGATCTGGGCGAGACCATTGGCAACATCATCGCCAAGAGCTACAAGCTGATGGTGGAGCTGAAGCCGGACGCCCTGCTGATTCTGGGCGACACCAACAGCTGCCTGTCTGCCATTTCCGCCAAGCGGCTGCACATTCCCATCTTCCACATGGAAGCGGGCAACCGGTGCTTCGACGAGTGCCTGCCCGAGGAGACCAACCGCCGCATCGTGGATCACATCGCGGACGTGAACCTGTGCTACTCCGAGCATGCCCGCCGCTACCTGAACGCCGAGGGCACCGCCAAAGAGCGCACCTATGTGACCGGCAGCCCCATGGCCGAGGTTCTGCGGGCAAACCTTGCCCAGATTGAGGCCTCCAATGTGCTGGAGCGGCTGGGTCTGGAGCCCAAAAAGTACATGCTGCTCAGCGCCCACCGGGAGGAGAACATCGACACCGAGAAAAACTTCGTGGCCCTGTTCACCTCCATCAACGCGCTGGCGGAAAAATACAACATGCCCATCCTCTACTCCTGCCATCCCCGCAGCCGCAAGCGGCTGGAGGCCATGGGCTTCAAGCTGGACGAGCGGGTACGGCTGCACGAGCCTCTGGGCTTCCACGACTACAACCATCTGCAGATGAACGCCTACTGCGTGGTGAGCGATTCCGGCACCCTGCCTGAGGAATCCAGCTTCTTCACCAGCATCGGCAAGCCCTTCCCGGCGGTGTGCATCCGCACCTCCACCGAGCGCCCCGAAGCGCTGGACAAGGGCTGCTTCATTCTGGCGGGCATCACCGCCGGCGGCGTGGAGCAGGCGGTGGAGACCGCCGTGGCCATGAACGACAACGGCGACAACGGCATTCCCGTGCCCAACTATGTGGAGGATGTGTCCACCAAGGTGGTCAAGATCATCCAGAGCTATGTGGGCGTGGTCAACAAGATGGTGTGGCGTAAATATTGAGCTGGTTAGGTTGAAGGGATTACGTTGAACTAGGCGAAGAGCTGTGAGTGCTAAGAAAAAGCAACCCTGTACGCTGCGCTTTTGAACGGCCATTCGGACTTGTCTAAGCGAAAAGTGCTTTTGCTTCTGTTCAGATGTTTGGACGCGGAAAAGGCGGAGAGGGTTTGCGGAGCGAACCTGACGATCTTCGTCAAACATAAACTGCGGGCGAGTCTGGCCCAGTCGTTGAAAGATCAATGGGCAATGGAGCAGCAGCGCCGTCTGGAGCTGGCTGCTCTGACTCACGATCTGAAAACACCTCTGACGGTAATCAGTGGAAACGCGGAGTTGCTGGAAGAGGACGCACTGAATCCAACTCATGATGTAATTTATAAAGGGTGGATTACACCACCGAAAATTACGTCATGACTGCGGCTCATTTGTGGCGAATGAAAAGACAGTTGTGATGAAGGAGGGATGCCCCTGAACCTGACCGTAACTGTCAACCCCACACATTCCCACAAAGGAGGCCATTATGGAACTGACCTACACACAATGCGGGGACTACTTGATTCCCAACCTCGTATTGTCAGACACAAAGGAGTATCACATCGGCAAGTATGGACGGATGCGTCGTGCCTATCTGAAGGAGTACCGTCCGGCCCTTTACAGTACCCTGCTGCTTACAGAAAAACTCTTTCCCCATTTGGCGGAAACCGACGCCGCCTGCAAAAACCGGCTGGAAATCATCGAGACTGC
>NZ_NFID01000015.1 GCF_002161595.1 Gemmiger sp. An50 | reverse complement strand
TGCATTTCCTGGTCTTGGATGTACTTGCGAATCTTTGCCTCATTTCCTCCAACCGTATTTACATAGTACCCTTTTGCCCAAAACACTCTTCTTCCATACTTGTACTTTAAATTCGCATGCCTCTCAAAAATCATCAGCGTACTCTTGCCTTTCAAGTACCCCATGAAATCTGCCACCGCCAGTTTCGGCGGAATCGATACCAGCATATGAATGTGGTCTGGCATTGCATGTCCCTCGATGATTTCCACATGCTTGTAATCACAAAGCATTCTCAGGATTTTTCCAATATCTTTTCTTAATTTCCCGTAAATTACCTTTCTGCGATACTTTGGCACCAGTACTATGTGATATTTGCAATTCCAACTCGTATGTGATAAACTTTTTTCGTCCATATGGATGAACCTCCTTTTGCTTTAGTGCGGTTGGCGTTACCCGCTTCTATTGTAGCAAAAGGAGGTTCTTTTTTTACCGTTTCAACGCTCGTGCTCTTCTCGTCCACAAGCATAGCTTGTGGTTTTCTAGTTAACAAAAAATGCCTGTGCCCGGCGGAAAGCCGCCGGACACAGGCATTTTATTTATTATTCTGGAGATACTCAGCCGAAATAGGCGGCAATCTCCTGCATGCGGGCCATCTGATCCACCTGGAAGGGGCATCGGCTGTTGCAATGCCCGCACTGCACGCAATCCCCTGCGTCCCGTCCCAGGCCATGGTAATGCTCTGCGGCCATGGAATCCCCGTTTCGGGCCAGATCGTAATACTTGTTCACCAACCCCACATCGATCCCCATCGGACAGGGCTTGCAGTGGTTACAGTAAACGCATTTGCCCACCGCGTCCACCGGGCTGAAAGAAGCGATCATGGAGTAGTCCCGCTCCTGCTCGGAGGCATTGAAAAAGCCCAGCAGATGCTCAGCCTGCTCCACACTGCTCATACCCGGCAGCACCGTAAGGACCCCGGGCCGGTCGAGAGCATACTGCATGCACTGATACTGGGTCAGCGCCTGCCCGAAGGGCGAGAGAGAAGCATCCAGCAGCTGGCCGCCGGAGAAAGGTTTCATCACGGCAATGCCGATGCCCTCCGCTTCGCAACGCCGGTAAATGGCCGTGCGCTCCTCCACCGAGCCCTTGGCGTATTCGCCCTTCTGGTAATCGTAGCCCGGATTGACCGAGAACATCAGCATATCCACCGGGGCTTCGTCCAGCACCCGCTGGATGGTGGCCGGGGTGTGGGAGGAAAGGCCAATGTGCCGGACCACACCCTGCTCTTTTAATTGCAGCAGGTAGGCATAGGCCCCGTTTTCCTGGTATTCCTGCCAGTCGGACAGCTCGTCGATGCAGTGGATAAAACCATAGTCAATGTAATCCGTATGCAGCCGGGTCAGCTGCCAATCAATGCTGCGCTTGATGGCCTCTGCATCCGTGGTCCACCCGTAGGTACCTGTATGGTAATCGGCGCCGAAATGCACCTGGTACATCACGTTTTTCCGCACATCTCCAAGCGCCGCGCCGAAGTACGGGAAGGTTCTGCCCTCCGCCGTTGCCAGATCGAAATAATTCACACCGCCCTCATAGGCCCGTCGGATTGTGGCGACCGCATCCGACTCCTTTGCCTGGGCAATATAGGAGGTACCGAACCCCAGCGTGCTGATCCGGTTACCTGTCCGTTTGTTGATTCTGTATTCCATTTGCCGCCTTCTCCTTTGTCGCTGCGGGCAGCCATGGCCCGCTCCGCCCGTCCGGCTCTGCCTGATAGCTCAGGCGAGACTGTTGTACTGGTCGTCGTTCACCGGCTCCAGCCATTCGTTGGAGGCGCCCGGTGCCGGAATCTCAATGGCAATGTGAGTGAACCATTCATCCGCTGCGGCGCCGTGCCAGTGCTTGACCTCCGGCGCGATGTAGACCACGTCGCCCGGATGCAGCTTGCGGGCAGGCTGCTCCCATTCCTGGTACCAACCCTCGCCATCGGTGCAAAGCAGGATCTGGCCGCCCTTGTGATGGATGTGCCAGTTGTTGCGGCAGCGGGGCTCAAAGGTCACGTTGCACACGTTCACTCCTTCGGCGTTCAGCGGGTTCAGATAGCTATTGCCGATGAAATACTGCGCATAGGCGGTGTTGGGCTGACCGAGGCCGAACAGAGAATCCGAGGGGTCGGCCTTCTCCTCTGCATAAATTTCCCGCACCATGGGGAAAACTGCCCAGGCGTTGGGCCAGCCCACATAAAAGGCGATGTGGGTGATGATCTCCACCATTTCGGTTTTGGTCACGCCATGATTTTTTGCATTCTGAATATGATATTTCAAGGAATTATCGGTGATGCCCTTGGACACCAGTGCCACCACAGTGATCATGGAACGATCCCGCAGCGACAGCTTATCCTCCCGGGACCATACCTCGCCGAACAGCACATCGTCGTTGAGCTGGGCAAATTTGGGCGCAAGGTCGCCCAGTCCGTTTCTTCCTGCCGTTTGTTTGATCATTGATCACTTGCCTCCTGTTTCTGTTTGTGTTTTGCGAATCTGGTGGCGCAGATAATCCAGACGCTGGAGCTGCCGCTCCTTGAAGTGAATCTCGTCCAAGGCGGCGGCCCGCTTCTTTTCCAGCATGCGAAGGCGCTCGGCTCCGGTGGTCTTGCCCTCCAACAACAGCCGCATGTAGGCCTCCACTTCCTCTGTGTTAAAGCCGATGTCGTGCAGGGTCATGATGACGCTCAGGCGTTCCAGGTCGGAATCGTCGTATTGCCAGGCGCCCATCACCTTTTTGACCGCCCCGCACAATCCCCAGCTTTCGTATTCCCGCAGGATGTTCATGGGAATCTGATACCGCTCACTTGCCTCCTGAATGGTCATACGCCGCCTCCAAAAAACAAAAATGTAGATGCCCTGGCCGGACATCTACATTGTAAATTGCTTTCAGAATGCTGTCTAATGCTTATTTTGCAGCTTCAGAAATACCCGAAAGGCATTTTTTAATATGCTCCAGCAGCGCAGCCACTGCGGGCGGGAAGGTCTCGGTCTTTTTCCAGGCCAACACCGTACTGGATTCCAGCGCAGGCGACAGGGGCAGAAAGTGCAGCCCTTCATAGCTGCAGCGAAGCCGGATGGTAAGAAACGCCCCCATGCCCTCCCGGGCCAAGAGGGTCATGTTATAGGGCAGGTTACCGGTGGCCGCCACCTGCATCTGCTGGGCGTAGGGGCCCATCCAGTGCTCCAGCTCTTTTTGAATCACCTCACGGCGGGTGAAAATCAGCGGCACCTGGGAAAGGTCCTGCGCCGTGACGCACTCCTTTTGTGCCAACAGCGAATCCTCCCGCACATGTACCCCCCACTGCTCCTTCACCGGCAGACGGATGAAATCGTATTTGCTGATGTCCACCGGTTCCAGCAACAGGGCCAGATCCAGCATGCCGCCCTCGATTCGCTCCTTGGTATTGTCGGCGTTGCCGCTGTAGAGCTGATAGGTCACCTGGGGATGAAGCGCCTGAAAGGAGGCCAGCCACCCGGCCAGAAGATGCATTCCCTCCAGATCACCACTGCCGATGGAAATCACACCCCGCAGCTCCGGTTCTTTTCGGAATTCCTGCATGGTTTTGTCCGCTAGGTCTACCAGCTCCTGCGCCCGGCGGCGCAGCAGCATGCCGTCGTCGGTGAGAATAATGCGATGGCGGCTGCGCTCAAACAGCTTGACGCCCAACTCCTCCTCCAGCTGCATCAGCTGGCGGGAAAGGGTTGGCTGGGTCAGATGGAGCAGAGCCGCCGCCTTTGTGATGTTTTCCTCCCGAGCCACGGCCAAGAAGTATTTGAGCACTCGAAGATCCATGATTTTTGTCCCCTCCTCTTTTCAACATCCTATCACGGAACCGCCGGGCAGGCAAGGGCGATCCCTTGCGCTGCGGGGTTTTACATTTTGTGCAAAGCAGGTTACAATAGGTCCATAAAACAGCGAAAACGCACCGAACGAACCGGCATAAAATAGTCCGGTTGGCTGCATTTTTCAAGACCAAGACCATCTCCAGAAAGGATTACTATGCTATGATGAAAATACTTTTTGTTTGCTTGGGCAACATCTGCCGCAGCCCCATGGCTGAATATGTGATGCGGGACCTGGTGCGCCAGGCCGGGCTGGAGGACCAGATCCAGGTGGCCTCTGCTGCTACCAGCCGGGAGGAGCTGGGCAATCCGGTATATCCTCCCGCCCGCCGCAAGCTGGCGGAGCACGGTATTGCCTGCGAGGGCCATACCGCCCGTCAAATGACCGCCGCGGACTATGACCGGTTCGATCTGCTGATCGGCATGGACCAGAATAACCTGCGGAACATGAACCGAATCTGCGGCGGCGACCCGGAGCACAAGCTGCACATGCTGATGGACTACACCGACCGCCCCGGCGAGGTGGCGGACCCCTGGTACACCGGCGATTTTGAGCGCACCTGGCAGGATGTGCTGGCCGGCTGCCAGGGTCTGCTGGCGCAGCTGAAAGACCGGGGCTGAATCGCTCTGCTTGACAGCACTTTTCTCTGGTGTTATAGTAAATAGCGAAAATCAAATAGTTTTGGAATTCTGGGGGGACTCTTCGGAGTTGAGAAGGTAAAACCTGACCCCACGAACCTGATCTGGTTCATACCAGCGTAGGGAAGCAATTCTGAAGCCCCGGTTCTGCCCGCCTGTTTCAGTGCGGGCACCGAGACCTTGCAGTAAAAGGGATGCTTTTCCAAGTGAAAGGCGTCCCTTTTTCTTTTATATTTCTTGCAAAGGAAGGAATCATTGCTATGGAAAACAACACCTGCTGCGGCTGCAGCCGGCCGGACCTGCCCTGGGCAGGCCGCGGCACCAATCTGGACATCTCCGGCTGCCGTTTCTCTCTCTACCCCATGGACTCGAACTTTGTTCCCATCATTTTGGGCGCGCTGGAAAAGACCGACACCTCGGCGGTATGGAGCCAGTCGGACGCTCTTTCCACCGTTTACCGCGGCCGTCTGCCCTACGTGGTGGACGCGGTGGAAGGCCTGTTCGTAAATGCCTGGCAGCCCACCGTTCACATGGCACTGGAGGGCCAGTTCTCCAAGGGCTGCCCTGGTGACACCGACGGCGACAGTTTGCTCACCCGGGAAGGCCCCGGCCCCAATGCACAGACCATCGCTGGCGCTCACTTCCCGGTGCTGTGCAAGCTTGCCCTTTACCCCATGGGCGTGAGCGACTACATCGACCGCATCGCCGAGGTCTGGCACATGGCAGAGGATGCCGGTCTGAATCCCACCAGCGTTCACTACGCCACCCGGATTAGCGGCGATGTGCAGGCGGTGTTTGACTACCTGCATGCGGTATGCCGCCATATGGAGCAGACGGTTCCCCACTACATTCTGCACTTCACACTCTCGGTGAACAGCCCCACGGCGGAGTAATCCCGCACCCCTCACACATACAAACAAGGAGTTGGAACAACCAATGAAACAGAAAGAAACAAGCTATTCCTGGAAGCTGCAGGACATTATTTTTGTGGCCATGCTGTGTGTGGTATTCGGCGTGGTATATCTGGCGGGCGTTTACCTGATCTCGCCCCTGACCGCCATCTTTGCCCCTCTGGGCGTTTCGCTGCTGGGCACCGAGATGATCTTCGGCATCTGGTTCATGGCCGCCACCCTGGCCGCCTATATTTTGCAGAAACCCGGCGCGGCCATCATCGCCGAGGTACTGGCTTCCCTGATTGAGGTACTGCTGGGCAACATGTACGGCCCCATGGTGATCGTGGCAGGCATCGTACAGGGCGCGGGCGCTGAGCTGGTGTTTGCTGCCTGGCGCTACAAACGGTTTGACCGTACCACCATGTATCTGGCCTCTGTGGGCTGCACCATCACCGGATTTTTGTGGAGCTTCGTGCGCTCCAACTATCTGGCTATCGCGCCCCAGCTGCTGGTGGTATATTTCATTGTGCGGCTGATCAGCTCCTTCATCTTCTCCGGCGTACTGTGCAAGCTGATGGGTGACAGCCTGGCCCGCACCGGCCTGCTGAAGAGCTACGCCCTGGGCCGGGCCATGCGGGATGAGTAAGCCGGTACTCAGCTGCCGGGACCTGACCTTCCGCTATCAGAAAGAGGATGTGTTCCGGCAGATCTCCTTTGCCATCCAGCCCGGAGAGGCTGTGCTGCTGATGGGGCCTTCCGGCTGCGGAAAAAGCAGCCTTGCCTACTGTCTGGCCGGGCTTTACCCTGCCTACGCGGGAACTTTGAGCGGTGAGATTCTTCTTGAAGGCAAGTCTCTGGAGGATTACCCGCTGGCCCAGCGAGCCCGGGGTGTATCCATCCTGTTCCAGAACCCGGACGATCAGTTCTGTATGGACCGGGTGGACCACGAAATCCTGTTTGCGCTGGAAAACATCAACTATCCGGGCGATCTGCGCGCCCGCACCCGGGAGCTGCTGGCACTGGTGGGACTGGAGGCGGTGGAGCACCAGCTGATTCACACCCTGTCCGGCGGAATGAAACAGAAGCTGGCACTGGCCACCGCCCTTGCCACCGAGGCAAAGCTGCTCATCCTGGACGAGCCCTTCGCCAACCTGGACCCCGGCTCCTGCGCTGATCTTTCGGTGAAGCTGGCCCAACTGAACCGGCAGGGACTGGCCCTGTTCATCGTGGACCACCGGCCGGATTACTGGCTGCCTTTTTTAAGCCGCATCCTGCTGATGGACAAAACCGGCAATCTTTTGCCGGAAAGTGTTCTTCCGGAGGAGCTGCAGGCCCATCGGGAGCTGTTCCGGGAACGTGGCCTGTTTGTGGACGACAGCTGGCTGGAGGGCCAGTCTCCCGCGCCCCTACCCCAGCCGGAAGAGCCCATGATACAGGCAAAGGACCTGCGGCTGCTGCAGGGTAAAACTACGGTGGCAGAACATCTGAGCTTCGACATTCCCCAGGGCGGCATCACCGCGCTGGTGGGGCGAAACGGCAGCGGCAAAACCACTCTGCTCACCTGCCTTGCCGGGGCTGGACGCTGCAAGGGCAGCCTGAAAGTAAACGGCACGGCGGGGCTGGTGTTCCAGAATCCCCGTTTCCAGTTTTTGAGTCTGACCGTGGAGGATGAGGTTTTGACCACTCTGCGGGCGCTGGAACCCAAAGCAGAAGAGCAAGCCCTGCGCCAAAAGGCCCGGGCACTGCTGGAGGAATTTGACCTGCTGGCCTGGCACAAGCACTCGCCCTACGAGTTGAGCCAGGGCCAGCAGCGGCGGCTGGCTCTGCTGGCCATGCTGGCGGGTAACCGGCCGCTTCTTTTGCTGGACGAGCCAACCTATGCACAGGACGAGCGGGCTACCCAGTTCATCATGGACCTGCTGCGCCGCCGCATTGGTCAAGGCCTGACCGCTGTAATTGCCACCCATGATCTGGCGCTGGCCCGCTGCTTTGCCAACCGGATCTATTTGCTGGAAGACGGCCGCATGCAGCTGCTCAGCCCGGAACAGCTGGACCAATACGCCAAGGAAAGGAGCCATGCCCCATGCGCGCTTTGAATCCTGCCTATAAGCTGCTCACTCTGATCATCGCTTCGCTGATGCTCTCGGTCACCTACAACACCCGGCTGGATCTGGTGGTGGCAGGCTGCTGCCTGGTGGTAACTCTATGCACCCCGCGAGTGGACCGGAAGTTTCTGTTCATCTCGCTCACGCCGTTTCTTATTGCCGCCTTCGGCATGTTTATGACCGGCCTGCTCTTCCCCAGCCAGGCGGCTGCTCAGGGGGTGGAGACCGCTGTATTCGGCCAGCGGGTGATCTACGCCAGCTCGCTGAAAAGTGCCTGCCAGTTGGCCGCCCGGGTGCTGGCCTTCGGCGGCCTGGGCATGCTGTTCGCTTTTACTACCGAACCCATGGAGCTGATCATGAGCCTGATGCAGCAGTTCCATCTGCCCCCGAAATTTGCCTACGGCATCCTGGCAGCCTATCATTTCTTCCCGGTGGTGCGCAGTGAGTTCGGAACTGTGGGCGTGGCACTGCGGGTTCGCGGTGTAAAGGCAACCCCCTTTTCATCCAAACGAATCCTTCCTATGCTGGTCCACGCGCTGGAGCGCTCCCAGAGTCTTGCCATGGCCATGGAGTCCCGAGGGTTCCAAAACGACGCACCCCGGGCTGTGGCCTTTCGTGTGCGGTTCGGTTGGGTGGATATCGCCTTTCTGATCGGTTTGCCCGCTGCACTTCTGGTCGGGCTCTGGCTTTTGTAACCACAGGAGACTGCAATGAACCATACAAAACAAGAAGAGCTGGCCCAGCTGCAGGCCCGCTATCCAAACTTTTCCCCTTTTGTGCTGCTGAAGCTGAGCATGATCCGTTACGGGGCAGTGCTCACCCCCGCCGCGCTGGAGAAGATACAGGGCTCCATCTACGCCTTTTCCAGCGACAATGCTTTTGACATCCGGTTTTCCGGACGTGGTGCCGCCGCTGTACCCGGGCCGATCCTGCTGCGGGACGGCACCTTTGTTTACATCAACTACGGCGATCCCTACGAGGACCCCTACCAGATCGACTGGGAGGGCGGGCTGTTTTTGCTGAAGGAGGGCGACGCGCTGATCGACGTGATCGACTTCGTACCCCGGCCAGATTTTTACGGTAAAACCACCAGCCTTGGCACCCCCATGGCTGCAGTGGCGGACGTGCGCGGCCAGAAGCTGATTCTGAACGCCTTCCAGCGCTGCCGCTTCTGGGAGGGCGGTCACCAATGCGGCTTCTGTGCCTTCTTCACCGGCGGTCAGAGCCGGGGCGAGGTGAACTGCCAGGACGTGCGGGAAACCATTCAGGAGGCCATCAAAGAGCCGGGCCGTTTTTCCGAGATCAGCCTGTCCGGCGGATCGGATTTTTCCGGCGAACCACCCTTTTCCTGCGAGGTGGACCGGTACATCCGAGTCCTGCAGGCCATCGGGGAAAACTTTACCGGTCGTTTCCCCTGCCAGCTGATGGCACCTGCCTATCCCAAACAGCAGCTGGAACGCATCTGGCGCGAGACCGGCATCACCTCCTACGCCCCCAACATCGAGGTCTGGGGCAAGGCTCTGTTTCAGGAGCTCTGCCCCGGCAAGGAGCAATGGGTAGGCTATGAGGAATGGATTCGCCGCACGTTGGACGCGGTAGATGTATTCGGGCGTGGCAAGGTTTGCACCCAGGTGGTGGCCGGTGTGGAACTGGCTGCAAAGAACGGCTTTTCCGATGTGGAGGCCGCGCTGGAATCCAACTTCGAGGCCTGCGAGTTTTTCGCCAGCCACGGAGTGAACTTTTTGTGTACCATCTGGCGCCCGCACCGGGCCACCCGGCTGGGTTACCGGCCCATGCCGCCGCTGGAATACTATGTGCGGCTGGCGGAAGGGCTGCACAGTATCCGTAAAGCGCATGGGCTTTACAACACAAACGATGACTACAAGCACTGCGGGAACCACCCGGACAGTGAACTGGAAAGGGGTGACTGAGAATGAAACTGCCTATTTTCACCCCGATGCCGTCTGAAACAGCTGCTCTTCTGCCTGTTTGGGACAGAGCTGTGGTGCAGGTACAGGATCTGGAGGGGCCGGTTACCTTTCTCTGCCCTGTGGTAGCCAGCCAGAATGGCTCCTCACTTTTGCTGGGGCTTACACAGGAGCGGACCGCAGCCGGGCGAGCTCTGGTGCGGACGCTCTGGTTCGATCAGCCGGTGACTGTGTGGCTGCCCGGTGAAGCAGACTGGATTCAGATGACTGCCCGAGCCTGGAAGTGCCACATCACCGGTCCGGTGTTCCGGGAACTGTTGGAGCAGGCACGCCGCCGGGACCCGGCTGCCGATCTGGCCGTTATATGGGAGCTGATGCCCACGGCACAAAGCTCCTGTTCCCAGCCGCCTCAGCCGGTGAACTGCCCTCTTTTACGGGAAGAAGAAGTTCATCTGGAGCTGCTGCGACCTGAGCGGAACGGCGAACAATAAATCAAAAACAGGCGCTCTGCCCGGTATATCTGCCCGGGCGGGGCGCCTATCTTATTTGATTGGGGGGAAATCGATTGATTCCGGCCTTTCCTCCCATGATGGAACGGACTAGTATTTCTTTCTTCTTTCTCTGCGGAAAAGGCTCGAATCCCTGCGCTGCCCGCGCAATTCTCAGGCATTGCCGCCGCGATACATTCCCGCTTTTTTTCAACCGCCTTGACGGTGATGTTGCAGAGGGCAGTCTCCTGCCCGCCTTCTGCTGCCACAGTGACGGTCGTGCTTCCTTCCTTCAAGGGCTTTATGCTGGCCTTTGTCCCGTCTGTTTGACTTTGGATGATCTGAACAATACCGTTTGGGATGCTGCTCCATGTCATATTTGTGTTTGTGGCAGTCGGGTCCAGAGTGGCTTGAAGCTCGGCGGTTCCATCCTGCTTTAGGCTCAGGCTGTTTTGCCGCAAGGTCACACCGGATACTTTCCAGACCGCCTCGCCGGTCACATATGAATAAGATGGAGCGGGCCATTCAACAGGCTCTGAACTGATCCGTCATCACCGGGGGCTTGCTGGCCGGTGGCGAAGCCAAAAGGCCGGCAAAAGCCCCTGGTGCCTGGGTGCGAAGCGCCCAGGGTCGCCAAGGCTAGTATTACCCTTGGTGACTTATGTAGCAGTAGCAAAACTACTGCTGATTCCCATTTACCCAGCAACAACCAAACAACCCAGAACCACCCACAAGGGGGAATTTAAACAGGTATGGCAAACAACAAAAATGAACAGGGGCGAAAGTGGCAGTTGACCATCAACAACCCGGATCAATATAGCATGACCCCCGAAATCATTAAGCAGAAAGTGTTTACCTTCAATTCACTTCTTTATTTCTGCTTCGCTTATGAGATCGGGCTGGAAACAAAAACGAAACATGTTCACATCTATTTGGCTTCCGATGTTCCGATTCGTTTTAGCACCCTGAAAAAGCGTTTCCCTTCTGCTCATATTGAGCGCACTATTGGCACATCCCAAGAGAATCGTGATTACATTAAAAAAGAAGGAAAGTGGGAAAATGATCCAAAGAAAGATACGTCCATTCCTGATACCTTTTTTGAGTGGGGAGAGATGCCAAAAGAACGACAAGGGGAACGAAGTGACTTGGCGCTGCTTTACGACTATGTGAAAGACGGTCTTTCCAACTATGAGATTCTGGAACGCTGCCCCATGTTTATGACCCGACTAACTGATATAGACCGTGCTCGTGCAACAATTCGCAGAGAACAATATAAGAACACCTTCCGCCATCTTCAAGTCATTTATATATCAGGAGCCACCGGCACAGGAAAAACAAGAACTGTCATGGAAGAAAACGGATATGAAGCTGTGTATCGTGTGACTGATTATGAACACCCCTTCGATTCCTATGCTGGTCAAGAGGCTCTGGTGCTGGACGAGTTCCGAAGCCAATTAAAAATTTCTGAAATGCTTAATATCCTAGACGGTTATCCTTTGGAATTGCGATGCCGCTATGCAAACAAGGTGGCTTGTTTTACCACTGTGTACATTATAAGCAATATCCCATTATATGAGCAATACCCAAATGTTCAATCGAGTGACAAAGAAACTTGGAACGCATTATTACGCAGAATTCAGACCGTCAGAGATTATCATAAAGATGGCAGCGTCCATGAATACACAATGGAAGAATATTTAAACGGCTTCATAGTCCTTGATCCTGCTCGTTATCCTCTCCCATTCAAGAACCCACATAATAGGGAACCCCGTCCCGTTTCATCTGAACAAACCGATTTAGCCCAGGCATTTTAAGGAGTGTATTATATATGTTTGAGAACTATCCTGAGATTCTGACCACCAAAGACTTACAGCAGATTTTTCCCAAGAACAAAGGGGCTATTTATGACCTACTTAAAACCGGGCAGATTCCAAGCTTTAAAATCGGGAGAGAGTACATGATTCCAAAAGCCGATTTATTGGACTTCATTAACCAGCAGATGAAAAAGTAATAGCGTGTTCATTATAGGGGTGTTATACTTTATTTGTACTTGTTTCTTTTGCAAGCAGACTTGCCGCAGTAATTGGAAAGGATGCTGTATATGACAGGCAGATTGCAGAAGAAAAATGATTATTATTATGTGGTACTTCAACTGAGAGACACAGACGGAAACCGCAAACAAAAGTGGATCGCCACAGGATTGCCGGTAAAAGGAAACAAGGCAAGGGCCACCGAAGAGATGCGAAAGATTCTAAACGAGTATGAGAGGGCCAACCTTTTATTTAGCCCAAACGAACCGTTTGTAGATGTTCTGGAGCAGTGGCTGGAGCACGCCAAACTTCATTTGGAGATTAACACCTATTCCAATTACGAGATTATTTTCCGTGCCCACCTTCAACCCTATTTCCTAGAACACCCCATAGAGCTGAGAAAGATTCAGACCGCCCATATTCAGGCATATTGTAATTATAAGCTGCAAACCCTCAGCCCTGTTACCGTCAAAAAGCATTTGAGCAATATTTCCTGCGCTTTAGAAGAGGCCCGAAAGAATCACATTATACCCTATAACCCCGCCCATGATGTGATCCTTCGGGGGAGCAAGAAGTTTATCCCGAACTTCTACGATGAAAAGCAGATTGCCCAGCTCTTTCAGGCAGCACGGAAAAGCAAAATTGAAACTGAGATTATTTTAGCCTGCACCTATGGCCTGAGAAGAAGCGAGGTTGCCGGGCTTACATGGTCACAGGTCGATTTTGAAAAGGAAACTATACTCATTTCCAAAACTGCCGTTATCAGCAAAGGCGGCACCGTCTACAAAGAGCGCACCAAAACAAAGAAAAGCTGCCGTGTGCTTCCTATGAGTTCAGAGATTAAGCAATACTTGCAGAATCTCTATAATAGGCAGCAACAGCAGCAGCAAAGTTTAGGCGCTCATTATCACCCATCCGACTTTGTATGCCGACAGGCAGATGGAAGAGTTTTCTCCGTTGAAGCAATCAGCAGCAACTTCAAGAAACTTTTGGCAGACAACGATCTTCCCCCGATTCGGTTTCACGATCTCAGGCACTCAGCAGCCACTAAACTTCTAGCAGATGGCTATAATATGAAGTGCGTTTCTGAGTTCCTGGGGCACTGTGATATTCACACAACCATGAACATCTACGCACATGTGAGCAATCAAACCAAAAAAGAAATGGCTGGCAGCATGGGGGGATTATTAAACAGTCTGAATGATCCACCGCCTCAAACACCGGTAGAAGCTCCGGTAGAAAAGATTATCTACTTCCCAGCTTCCCGCGCAATATAAGGAATCAGGGTAGAAGATGGTAGAAAAGCGGTAGAAAAAACCTTCACATCAGGGGAATTCCATAATAGGAATATATAGCAAAACCCCTGTAAACCGTTGAGTTTACAGGGGTTTCAACTGGTGCGGATGAAGGGACTTGAACCCCCACGGTATCGCTACCACTAGAACCTGAATCTAGCGCGTCTGCCAATTCCGCCACATCCGCATATTCTCTTTCGCTTTGGCTGTTCACCTCAGCGACGTGTTTTATTATAGCACGGATTCAGAGAATGTCAACACCTGTTTTGAATTTTTTTGAAAAATATTTTCTCGTCAGTTTTACCGCCCCTATAATTGACATTCACCTTGTGGATGCGTATAATATATAAAATGTTAGGACAAAGGCGTCCATCCCAAGGCGGTCGTATCCGCTTTCACGGGATGGGCGCCTTTTCTTTTTTACACTATAGCAGATACAATTTCAAGGGGGATATTGGGATTATGGCAAGCAAGCATATTTTCGTGACCGGCGGTGTGGTTTCCGGCCTGGGCAAGGGCATCAGCGCGGCCAGCCTGGGACGGCTGCTCAAGCAGCGCGGCCTGAAGGTGGCAGCCCAGAAGCTGGACCCTTATGTGAACGTGGACCCGGGTACCATGAGCCCTTACCAGCACGGTGAGGTATTCGTGACCGAGGACGGCGTGGAGACCGACCTGGATCTGGGCCACTACGAGCGCTTCATCGACGAGGATCTGAACAAGCTCTCCAACCTGACCAGCGGCCGGGTCTACTGGAATGTGCTGCACAAGGAGCGGGCGGGCGAATACCTGGGCCACACTGTGCAGATCATTCCCCACGTGACCAACGAGATCAAGGAATTCGTTTACGGCCTGGGCGAATACACCAAGGCAGATGTGGTCATCACCGAGATTGGTGGCACCATCGGCGACATCGAGAGCCAGCCGTTTCTGGAGGCTATCCGTCAGATCAGCCGGGAGGTCGGCCGGGAAAACTGCCTGTTTTTGCATGTGGTGCTGGTTCCCTACCTGAAATGCTCCGGCGAGCACAAAACCAAGCCTGCCCAGCATTCGGTGCACGAACTGCAGAGCATGGGCATCATGCCGGACGTGATCATCGCCCGCTGTGACGAGCCCCTGGAAGATGGTATCCTGCAAAAGATCGCTGCCTTCTGCAACGTGGAGCAGGACTGCGTGATTGAAAACCGCACTCTTCCCAGCCTGTACGATGTGCCCCTGATGCTGCACGGTGCACGGCTGGACGAGCTGGTCTGCCGCCGCTTCGGCTTTGCCGCGCCGGAGCCGGATCTGACCGAGTGGCGGCAGATGTGCACCCGCATCAATGAGCTGAACCGTTCGGTGACCATTGCCATGGTGGGCAAGTATGTAGAGCTGCACGATGCTTACCTCTCGGTTGTGGAGGCGCTGCGCCACGGCGGCTATGAGAACAGCGCGGCAGTAAGCATCCGCTGGGTGGATGCGGAGCAGCTGAGTGAAGCCAATCTGAACGAGCAGCTGGCCGGTGTGGACGGCATCCTGGTGCCCGGCGGCTTCGGCCAGCGCGGCATCGAGGGCATGATTCTGGCGGCACGCTACGCCCGTGAGCATTCCCTTCCCTACCTGGGCATCTGCCTGGGCATGCAGATTGCAGTAATCGAAGCGGCCCGGAATATGGCCGGTCTGCCCCGGGCCAACAGCCGGGAATTCACCCCCGAGAACGACCAGTGTGTGATCGACCTGATGCCGGATCAGGCCGGCGAGCTGCCCAAAGGCGGCACCATGCGTCTGGGCGCATACCCCTGCGCTTTGGCAGAGGGCAGCCGGATGCGTGCCATCTACGGTGGCGCGGAACTGATTCATGAACGCCACCGCCATCGCTACGAGGTGAGCAACGCCTTCCGTCCGATGCTGGAGGAAGTAGGTGTGCGCTTCACCGGCACCTCGCCGGATGGCCGACTGGTGGAGGCCATGGAGCTGCCGGAGCACCCCTTCTTTGTGGCGGTGCAGTATCATCCGGAGTTCAAGAGCCGTCCCAACCATGCTCATCCCCTGTTCCGCGAGCTGATCTGCGCCTGCCTGAAGGGCTGACCTTCTCTTTTCGGAATAAAAATGGATACAAAAACGCTCCCGCGTTCGGAACAAGTCGAACACGGGAGCGTTTTTTATTCTCTTTTCCGCACTCATATGGGCGCGTAAAGGGCTTTATACTGGTTCTCCGGATTGGGTTCCAGCACCCAGAAAGAACTGTTCAGAATGGCAGCCAGATCTTCGCCAAAGGCGGTACAGAACTGCTCCAGCAAGGATCGAATCGCTTCTTTGTCCGCCTGCTGCGCCCGGCGGCAGAGGATCTTTTCGGTCAGGTCCCTGGGTGGAGTATTCCCTCGCAGATAGATATGTCCGCCGTACATGCCGCGGCCGCAGAAGCCGCCCACCACCGGCTGGCCTTCCGGCGCGCCGAGGCCCAGCACCACAATCACGCCGCCTGCCTGGTACTCGCCCAGAAAGCTGCCCGCCGTGCCGCCAATCACAATGCTGGCGCAGGAGTCACCGAAGGCCTTCATATGAACACCCGCCCGGTATCCCACATCGCCCCGGACCATCAGCGCACCACCGCGCATGGCATAGCCCGCGGCATCGCCCGCGCGGCCCTCCACCCAGATTGTGCCCGCGTTCATGGTATCACCCACCGCGTCCTGCGCGTTGCCGTGAACCCGAATGCTGCCGCCGTCCAGATAGGCCCCCAGCGCATTTCCGGGCGTTCCCCAGATTTCCAGTTCACGGCCCTGCATACCGCTGCCGATATAGCGCTGGCCGCAGCAGTTATGAATTTGAACATGGGGATCGGTGCAGGAGCGCAGGCAACGGCCCAGCTCCTCATATTCCATTCCCGTGGCGTCGATTCTCATTGTGTTTCTCCCCTCTCTCATTCTCCGGCATGCTTCACGCCCAGGATATCCAGCTCCTTCTGGGTAAGCCCAATACTACGCAGCGCCAGCCGGTTGCCGCACAGCGCCTCAATGGAATTGATGCCCATGCCGCCCATCATCTCGCGGATCTCACGGGTCCAGGCATCCACCAGGTTCACCAGACGCTGTGCGCCCTCGTCCGGGTCCAGACGGGCAGCCAGGTCCGGGCGCTGGGTGGCAATGCCCCAGTTGCACAGGCCGGTATGACAGGAGGCACACAGATGACAGCCCAGCGCACACAGCGCTGCTGTGCCGATGGAAACTGCATCCGCACCAAGGGCAATGGCCTTGACCACATCTGCCGAGTTACGGATGGAGCCGGAGGCAATCACTGAGATGCGGCGGCGGATCTGCTCCTGGCGCAGCCGCTCGTCCACAGCGGCCAGGGCCAACTCGATGGGGATACCTACATTGTCCCGGATTCGTGCAGGGGCTGCACCGGTGCCGCCCCGGAAACCGTCGATGGCGATGGCATCCGCGCCGCTGCGGGCGATACCCGAGGCGATGGCCGCGATGTTGTGTACCGCCGCTACCTTCACGATCACCGGCTTGGTGTAGCCGGTGGCTTCCTTCAGTGAGGCCACCAGCTGGCGCAGGTCCTCAATGGAATAGATATCGTGATGGGGCGCGGGGCTGATGGCATCCATGCCCTCCGGCACCATACGGGTGCGGGCCACATCGCCCACAATCTTAGCGCCGGTCAGATGTCCGCCGATGCCGGGCTTTGCACCCTGACCGATCTTGATCTCGATGGCTGCGCCCGCCATCAGGTATTCCCGGTGCACGCCAAACCGGCCGGAAGCAACCTGCACGATGGTATTGGCTCCATACGGGTACAGATCCCGATGCAGACCGCCCTCACCGGTATTGTAATAAGTGCCCAGCGCCTGCGCCGCCCGGCTGAGGGCCGCGTGTACATTGTAGCTGATGGCGCCGTAGCTCATGGCCGCAAACAGGATGGGGGTCTTCAATTCCAGATGCGGCGGCAGAGTGGTGTCCAGCTTGCCGTCCGGCCCGCGGTGGACCTTATCCGGGCGACGGCCCAGATAGACCTCGGTTTCCATGGGTTCCCGCAGGGGGTCGATGGGCGGATTGGTCACCTGGGAGGCGTTCAGAAGCAGCTTATCCCAATAGCATGGCACCTGCTCCTGTGCGCTGCCCATGCTGGACAGCAGCACGCCGCCGGTGGCCGCCTGCCGGTAGATCTCCTGCCGGGCGTCCTGACTCCATCCTGCATGGGGTCGGAAGGTATTTTCCGCCGGGCGAATCTGCAGCGCCCCGGTGGGGCAGCAGGCCACGCAGCGCTGACAATCCACACACAAGTTGGCGTATGCCCGCATCTTCCCGGCTTTTTCATCCTTTTTATGCACGCCAAAGGCGCATTGCTGCTCGCAGATGCGGCAGTTCACGCACAGCTCCCGGTCACGCAGGACCGCAAAGCGAGGCGTATCCCATTGGATTTTCATTTCCGTTCCTCCTCCTTCAGCCGCACGATCACCGGTTCGCCGCCATTTGGCGCCCAGATACGGTCCAGCTCCGGCTCCACTGCCCGGATGGCGGCCTCTTCACTGGCAAAGTATACCCGGTCGCCCCGCTCGGCCACCACCAGACTGCGCAGCTTGAGCCGGTCGTTCAGGGCCATCATGCCGCCCTCGAAGCCCACCAGAATGGAGAACGGCCCGGTAATCAGCAAATCGCTGTACATCTGACGCAGGAAACGACGCTGCTTCTGCTCCGGCTCGGGCATGGCGGCCAGCTCGCTCCAGAAGGGGGCCGCCACCACCTGTGCAGCCTCCTCCAATGTGAGGCCCTGATGGCGCAGCAGATAATCCAGTGTATAGGTAATAACCTCGGTATCGGTGAGCAGGTTACAGCGGTAACCATACATCTCCACTGCCCTCCGGTTTGCGTCGTAGGAAGAAATCTCGCCGTTGTGGACCACCGACAAATCCAACAGGGCAAAGGGATGGGCGCCGCCCCACCAGCCCGGGGTGTTGGTGGGATACCGGCCGTGGGCAGTCCAGGAATAGCCCTCATATTCCTCCAGACGGTAGAAATCCGCCACGTCCTCCGGGTAGCCCACAGCTTTGAATACACCCATATTTTTGCCGCAGGAAAACACATAGCAGCCCTTGAGCTGGTCATTGATGCGAATCACACAGCGAGCGACATATTCCTTTTCGTCCAGATGGCTGTCCGCCAGCTTGTGGGGCAGCGGCTGCACAAAATACCGCCAGATCAGCGGCGCGTCCTTGATCTTGGGCGTGGGCCGGGTGGGAATTTTAGAAAGGTTGATTACATCGAAATGACGTTCCAGAAACCGTTCGCACTCCTCTCGGGCGGCAAGATCATCATAAAACACATGCAATGCATAATGGTTTTTGTATTGCGGATATATGCCATAACCGGCAAAACCACCGCCCAACCCGTTGCTGCGCTCATGCATCACCGCGATGGACCGGCGGATCACCTCACCGCTGATGGGCTGGCCGTCCCTGGCAAATACCCCGCTGATGGCGCATCCGGACGGGATGCGTACCTGGCCTTCCTTTAACATGGTCCTCCTCCTTTTCACCGCGCAGCGCGCGGAAAACAAAAAAGGCGCCCGCACCGGTGCCTTTGCATCGATGCGAACGCCTTTGTTCGTATGCGTTATCATAGCACTGCATTAAAGCAAAAGTCAAGTGTTTTTTTACTCTTTCAACACTTTCCCGCAGTTCCGACAAAGCTTTTCGAGCAAACGCGCGCAACTTTTGTGCAAATACAAAAAATTGTTTTTTGCGGTCGTCTGCCCCCTTGACGCGGCGGCGTTTGGGGGCTATAATGCAGCTATTGACACAGCAAAGGCGCTGCGATCCCCCACGGATTTGCGGCGCCTTTGTCCCTTTTTATTCCCGGCATTCAAGGAGGAATTGTCCATGAGCCACACCCTTTCGCAGCTTATGCAGTTCATAGAAGAAAACGACATCAAGTTCATTCGCCTGGCTTTCTGCGATATGTTCGGCGTACAGAAGAACATTGCCATCATGGCCAGCCAGCTGTCTCACGCAGTGGAAAGCGGTATCTCCTTTGATGCTTCCGCCATTGCAGGCTTTGCCAATGTTGCGGAATCGGATCTGTTCCTCGCACCGGATCTGGACACTTTCGCCATTCTTCCCTGGCGACCCAGCGAGGGCTGCGTGGGCCGGTTCTTCTGCAACATCAAATACCCGGACGGCCGCCCCTTCGAGGGCGACGGGCGGCACCTGCTGCAGACCATGGAGCAAAAGGCGGCACAGGCCGGATACCGGTTTTTGCTGGGGCCGGAATGTGAGTTTTATCTGTTTGAAACCGATGAAAAGGGCCGCCCCACCCTGGAACCCTTTGACCGGGCGGGCTACTTCGACATCGCCCCCATGGACCGGGGCGAAAACGTGCGACGGGAAATCTGCCTGACGCTGGAAGAGATGGGCATCCAGCCCGAGCGAAGTCATCACGAGCAGGGCCCCGGCCAGAACGAGATCGATTTCCGGTGCGCTTCTCCCCTGCACGCGGCGGACGACCTGATGACCATGCGGGCAGCGGTGAAGGCCATTGCCGCCCAGAACGGTTTGTTCGCCTCCTTCCTGCCGAAGCCTCTGCAGGACGAGAGCGGCAGCGGGCTGCACATCAACCTTTCCATCTTCCAGAACGGTGTGAATCTGTTCGAGAATTTCCGCACCGATCCGCATCCCACCGCCGCCGCCTTTTTGGCAGGTATTCTGCGGCGTATTCCCGAGATTACCGTTTTCGCTGACCCGCTGCCCGGCTCCTATGAACGGCTGGGCCGCTGCGAAGCGCCGGGCGTGGTAAGCTGGTCCTGCCAGAACCGTTCTTCTCTGGTGCGTGTGCCTGCCGCCAGCGGCCCCGACTGCCGCATGGAGCTGCGCAGTCCGGACCCCTCCTGCAATCCCTATTATGTAACCGCGCTGCTGCTGGCTGCCGGGTTTGAGGGTGTACAGGAAGGGCTGAGCCTGCCCGCCGCTGCGGACTATGACGCATTTGCCCGGCCTGCCGGACTTACCCCGCTGCCTGCCAGCCTGGACGAGGCACTGGCACTGGCCCAGGAAAGTGAGTTCTTAAAGCAGGTTCTGCCGGAAAAACTGCTGGTGGATTATCTGGGCCACAAACAGCGGGAGGCGGATGCCTACGCCGCAGAAAGCAAACCCTATGAATATGAGATCCGCCAGTACTTTGAACGGATCTGACCATTGGTTTCGAAAAGTGAGGTGAACGGGGATGCCGGGTGTTCTGATCGCAAGCGATAAGCAATACCACGAAACGCTGCGGGCATTTTTTGCCGCCGGTCAGCCTGCGCAATGCTGTGCCAATGCCGGAGAGGCCCGTCGAGCCATGTGCGGCGGCTCCTTCGAAACCCTGGTGATCAACGCACCTCTCCCCGATGAATTTGGCCGGGAGCTAGCTGTACAGGCGGCGGATGCCGGTATGGATGCCATTCTCCTTTGCCCCGGACCCCAGGCCGACAAGATGGCCGCCGGGCTGGAAAAATACGGAGTCTTCGTGCTGGCCAAACCACTTTCCCGCCAGCAAACCGCTTTTGCGCTGCGGCTGATCCGAACCGGCCGCCAGCGGCTGCAGAAGCTCACCGCGCAAAACCGCCGACTGACCAAGCGGCTGGACGAAGCCCGGATCATCAGCCAGGCCAAATGTGCGCTGGCACTTTGCCAGGGGCTGAGTGAAGAACAGGCCCACCGTTTAATCGAAAAAGAAGCCATGGATGGCCGCATCTCCAGCCGGGAGGCCGCACTGGAGATCATGCGAAGGCTGGAGGACGAAGGCCTTTTGTAACTGCTTTTTCCGTTTCAGGATTGATAATAAATACGCCAAACAGGCAAAGGCGCCTGCATGAATGCTTGAGGAGGTTTCTCCCCGGGCTTTGTGCAGGCGCCTTTGCTTTTAAACCATACAAAGCGAGGGACATTTTATGCAAAAACTTCCCCGGCATCTGCCAATTCATTACGAGGATTACGCACCCGATCTTGCACCGGAGCAGCGCAAGGCCTTTTATGGGCTGCCAAAAAACGTGCAGTTCTGTCGCGAGTGCGTAATGAGCAACCAGAAGCCCAACAGCTGCTACGAGTTCGAGCACACCATTCATTCCAAAAAGAAGACCATAGTCATTCAGGAGGACGGCGTATGCGACGCCTGCCATGCCTGCCACAATAAGGAAGGCAAGATCGACTGGGCCGACCGGGAACGCCAGCTGCGGGAGCTGTGCGACCAATACCGCAAGACCGACGGCAGCTACGACTGCCTGGTGCCGGGCAGCGGCGGCAAGGACAGCTTTTACGCCGCCCACCTTTTGAAGTACAAGTACGGCATGCATCCGCTCACCGTAACCTGGGCGCCCCACATCTACACCGACTGGGGCTGGAAAAACTTCGAAGCCTGGATTCACGCCGGATTCGACAACTACCTGTGCACCCCCAACGGCCTGACCCACCGGCTGCTCACCCGCCTGGCCACCGAAAACCTGTTTCATCCCTTCCAGCCCTTCATTCTGGGCCAGAAGCAGCTGGCACCCAAGATGGCCGCGAAGTTCGGCATCCCCCTGGTGTTCTACGGTGAGAATGAAGCCGAGTTTGGCAACCCCATCGCGGACAACGACAGCGCGCTGCGGGACGAACACTTCTTTGCCACCAATGACTTTGATCACATCTATCTGGGCGGCGTTTCGCTGCGCCAGCTGGAGGAGGACTTTGGTGTGGACAAGGCGGACCTGGCCATCTATCTGCCCTGCGAGACCAGTGACCTGGAGAAGAACCACATCCAGGTGCACTACATGGGCTACTACGAAAAATGGCATCCGCAGGGTGCATACTACTACAGCGTGGAGCATGGCGGATTCATGCCCAGCCCGGAACGCACCGCCGGTACCTACTCCAAATACAATTCCATCGACGACAAGGTGGATGACTTCTTCTACTACACCACCTACATCAAATACGGCATCGGCCGCTGCACCTACGACGCGGCGCAGGAAATCCGCAACGGCGAGATCGACCGGGACGAGGCGGTGCTGCTGTGCAAGAAGTATGACGGCGAATTCCCCAGCCGGTTTGCCGACGAATTCTTCCGTTACATCTCCATCGACAAGGAGCACTTTGGCAAAGCGGCCGACTGCTTCGAGCAGCCCACAATGGATCTGGATTATTTCATGCATCTGGCAGACCGGTTCCGCTCGCCCCATCTGTGGCAGTACGAGAACGGCGTCTGGAGCCTGCGGCATACGCCCTTTGAGGGGCCGAGCCTGTGCGGCTTCGGCGCACCGGAAAAAGGCGGTGCCAAATGAGCGCGGCGCTGCGGCTCATTGCCCGGCTGGACGTAAAAGACCGGTATCTGGTGAAGGGCATCCAGTATGAGGGCCTGCGCAAGCTGGGCGACCCCCACGACTTTGCGCTGGACTATTACCGGCAGGGCATCGACGAGCTGTTTTATCTGGACACGGTGGCCAGCCTGTACGGCCGCAACAACCTGAGCGGCATTTTGGAGCGGGTCACCCGGGACGTGTTCATCCCCATCACCGCCGGCGGAGGCCTGCGCAGCGTGGAGGATGTGGGCACCGTACTGAAGGCCGGCGCGGACAAGGCGGCCATCAATACCGCCGCCCTGCTCCGCCCCCAGCTGATCAGCGAGGTGGCCCGTGCCTTCGGAAGCCAGTGCATGGTGCTGAGCATCCAGGCCAAGCGCCGGGACCCGCTGAACCCCGCCGCCGGTTGGGAAGCCTATTACGACAACGGCCGGGAGCACTCCGGGCGGGATGTTCTGGGATGGGCCCGTGAGGCCCAGCAGTTGGGCGCAGGTGAAATTCTTCTCACCGGTGTGGACCGGGAAGGCGTACGCCGCGGCCTGGACCAGGAGCTGATCCAAGCGGTGTGCAGCGAGGTGACCATCCCGGTGATCGCGGCAGGCGGCGCAAGCAATTCCGGCGACCTGATGCAGGCCGCCCGCCTGGGCGCAGGCGCCGTGGCAATGGGCAGCCTACTGCATTACAAACAAGCCACAATCCCCCAGCTGAAAAAGGAGCTGGCGGAAAACGGTGTGGAGGTGAGACCATGCATCCAACAGTAACCATTGTGGATTACGGGCGCAGCAATCTTTTGAGCGTGCAGCGGGCCCTGGAATACTGCGGTGCGATAGTGGAATACGCCTCCACCTCTGAGCAGGTGGCCGCGGCCGGTGCGCTGGTGCTGCCCGGTGTGGGCGCCTTTGCAGACGGCATGAACCTGCTGCGGGAAAGCGGCCTTGCCCGGGCGGTCTGCACCAGGGCAAGGCAGGGTGTTCCTCTGCTGGGCATCTGCCTGGGAATGCAGTTTCTGTTCGATTCCAGCAGCGAGGGAGGGATCACTCCCGGCCTCGGTCTTTTGCCGGGCACCGTGGAGGCCATTCCCGGCCATACCACCCAGGGCCAGCCGCTGCGGGTGCCGCACATTGGCTGGGCGCCATTGTATCCCGCCCAGCAGCGGGAAGGATTTTCCGGCAGCACACTGGAAGCCATTCCGACCAAAAGCCAGGTGTACTTCGTGCACGGCTACCGTGCAATGCCTGCACGCCAGGCTGACCGGCTGGCGGATACGCTGTATGGAGGGCACCGCATCTGCGCTGCCGTCCAGCGCGGCAATATTACCGGGGTACAATTTCACCCGGAAAAAAGCGGCGAGGTGGGACTCGCCATTCTGCGCACGTTCCTGGGCAGCTGCCCGGCGTGATATAGAGGGTAACTTTTAAGGAGGGAATTTATTATGAAACAGACCTACCGACCTGCACTGAGCCTTTACGAGACCCAGAGTGCCATTGGCATGATCAAGCAGTGCTTCCCCGCACACCTGACTCGCCAGCTGCGGCTGACCCGGGCCACCGCTCCCCTGTTCGTGGACCCCACCACCGGACTGAACGACGATTTGAACGGCGTGGAACGTCCGGTCTCCTTTGACATTCCCGCCATTCCCGAACTGGCAAAAGGCGCGCAGGTGGTGCACAGCCTGGCCAAGTGGAAGCGCCAGGCACTGGGCCGCTTCGGTTTCGCACCGGACACCGGCCTGTACGCGGACATGAACGCCATCCGCCGGGACGAGGAGCTGGACGAGCTGCACTCGGTGTATGTGGATCAGTGGGACTGGGAAAAGGTCATCACCCGTGAAACCCGCACCGAGGAATACCTGAAGGATACCGTGCGGTCCATCGTAAGCGCCATCTGTGCCACGCTGGAGGAGGTCAAGAAGGCATATCCCCAGCTGTGTGTAACCCTCTCCGAACACGTGAGCTTCGTGACCACCCAGCAGCTGGAGGACCTGTGGCCCGACCTGACGCCCCGCCAGCGGGAGAACGCCTATCTGGAGCAGCACCCCACCGCCTTTATCATGCAGATCGGCGCACCTCTGGCCAGCGGCAAGCCCCACGACGGCCGCGCCCCCGACTACGACGACTGGAGCCTGAACGGTGATCTGCTGTTCTGGGACGACGTTCTGGGCTGTGCGCTGGAGGTTTCCAGTATGGGTATCCGGGTGGACGCCGAAGCCATGGAACGTCAATGCAAGGCGGCTGGCTGCCCCCATCGGCTGGAGCTGCCCTTCCACAAGGCTGTACTGGACGGCACCCTGCCCCTGACCATGGGCGGCGGCATTGGCCAGAGCCGCCTGTGCATGCTGCTGCTGGGCAAGGCTCACATCGGTGAGGTACAGGCCAGCCTGTGGCCCAAAGCCATTCGGGAGCAGTGCGAGGCCGCTGGTATCCCCCTGCTGTGAACGCATCCGCACATTTTTGCTTTGAAGTATGAAAAGGAGCTGTGACATATGAATCATGTACCGGAATTGTTTGGCAGTATGGTATTCAATGACAAGGTTATGAAGGCCCGCCTGCCCAAGGAAGTTTACCGTTCTTTGAAAAATACCATCCAGCGGGGCGCTCCCCTGGACCCCAGCGTGGCCGATGTGGTGGCTGCCTGCATGAAGGACTGGGCCGTAAGCAAGGGCGCGACTCATTTCACTCACTGGTTCCAGCCCATGACCGGCATCACCGCCGAAAAGCACGACAGCTTCATCAATCCCTGCGGTGACGGCAGCGTCATCATGGACTTCTCCGGCAAAGAGCTGGTCAAAGGCGAGCCGGATGCCTCCAGCTTCCCCTCCGGCGGCCTGCGCGCCACCTTTGAGGCCCGCGGCTACACTGCCTGGGACCCCACCAGCTACGCCTTTATCAAGGATGACACCCTGTGCATCCCCACTGCCTTCTGCAGCTACAACGGCCAGGTGCTGGACAAGAAGACTCCCCTGCTGCGCAGCATGGACGCCATCAGCAAGCAGGCGGTCCGTGTGCTGGCTCTGTTCGGTAAAAATGTACAGCGGGTGAACACCACCATCGGGCCCGAACAGGAGTACTTCCTGATCAACAAGGAGGACTACGCCCGCCGCCCGGATCTGATTCTGACCGGCCGCACCCTGGTTGGCGCTCCCGCTCCCAAAGGCCAGGAGCTGGAGGATCACTACTTCGGTTCCCTGCGGCCCCGGGTCAAGGCCTTCATGGCTGACCTGGACGAGGAGCTGTGGAAGCTGGGCATCCTGGCCAAGACCGAACACAACGAGGTGGCCCCCTGCCAGCATGAGATGGCTCCCATCTTCGCCACCGCCAACATCTCCACCGACGCCAACCAGCTGACCATGGAGGTGATGAAGAAAGTGGCCGACCGGCACGGCTTTGCCTGCCTGCTGCACGAAAAGCCTTTTGAGGGCGTGAACGGAAGCGGCAAGCACAACAACTGGTCGCTTTCCACCGACGGGGGCGAAAATCTGCTGGACCCCGGCACCACGCCCGCCGAGAACACCCAGTTCCTGCTGTTCCTGACCGCCGTAATCAAAGCGGTGGACGATTATCAGGACCTGCTGCGCATCAGCGTTGCCAGCGCTGGCAACGACCACCGTCTGGGCGCCAACGAAGCGCCTCCGGCCATCGTTTCCATGTATGTGGGCGACGAGCTTCAGGCCGTGATCGACTGCCTGGTGGCGGGCAAGCCCTGCCAGCCCAATGCTCCCACCGTACTGGACACCGGCGCTGTGGTGCTGCCCAACCTGCCCAAGGATACCTCGGACCGCAACCGCACCAGCCCCTTCGCTTTCACCGGCAACAAGTTCGAGTTCCGTATGCCCGGTTCCTCCTTCAACATCGCCTGCACCAACGTGATGCTGAACACCGCTGTGGCAGAATCGCTGCGGCAGTTTGCCGACGTGCTGGAGCAGGCCGACGATCTGCCCCGTGCCCTGCTGGAGCTGATCCGCGGCGAGCTCACCGCTCACCAGCGCATCCTGTTCAACGGCAATGGCTACAGTCACGACTGGGAGGTCAAGGCCGCACGCCGTGGTCTTTCCAACTTCCGCACCACGCCCGAGGCGCTGGTTCACTACACCGACCAGAAGAACGTGGAGCTGTTTGCCCGGCACGGTGTTTACACCCGGGATGAGATTCAGTCCCGCCAGGACATCCTGCTGGATGAATACGCCAAGGCCATCCGCATTGAGGCGCTGACCCTGCTGGATCTGGTGCGCTGCCGCATCTCGCCCGCCTGCGTTACCTACGCCACCGGCCTGGCTCAGGGCGTGAGCACCAAAAAGCAGCTGGGCATTGAGGTTCCCCAGGAGGAAACGCTGGCCCGCCATATTTCCTCCCTCACCGGTCAGCTGATGCAGGCTGCCGATCAGCTGGAGGATCGTCTGGCCGACCCGGTGGCCGAGGATGCCGCCGTTGCCGCAAGCTGGTGCGCCCAGACGCTGATCCCCGCCATGGACGCGGTGCGCACTCCGGCTGACCGGCTGGAACAGCTGGTGGACCGTTCCGTCTGGCCGCTGCCCACCTACAGTGACATGCTGTTCTACGTTTGATTACTCCCAAATTCTTGTTTTCTCCCTATAAAAATGCACAGAGCGCGCGGCTTGCCGGTTTCGGCAATGCCGCGCGCTCTGTGCGTTCTGTGTTATTTGGTTTGATTGGGATTTTCCATACCCATAACCCGGTAGACTGCATCCAGGTCCAGGCTGGCACGCACCGCATCCGCCAACAGATCATACTGGCTTTGCTGGTAATCCCAGTGACTCTGCGGCCGGAAGTTTTTCTGGGCAATGCCCTTACGGGCCAGCAGCCAGGCAGCCAGAGCCTCAGTGAGCGAGCCCTCGTCGAATAGGCCATGCAGATAGGTGCCGAACACATTGCCCTGCACCGCGCCCTCCTCCTGGCCGTTTTCCAGCCGGCACAGGGGCTGGCCTGCCAGCCGCTTTGTGCGGCCCATGTGGATCTCGTAGCCCTGGATGGATGCCCCCGCTAAGGGACCGGCCAGTGCTTTGGCCGCTGTGCGGGTGCGGGCCTTACTGGCGGTAAATTCTGTTTCGCAGGGCAACAGGCCCATGCCCCGCATCTCGCCCGCCTGCTCTATACCATCCGGGTCCCGCAGGGTCTGGCCCAGCATCTGATAGCCGCCGCAGACCCCCAGCACCGGGGTACCGGCCGCCGCCAGCTTGCGTACCGCTGCTTCCAGCCCGTTCTGGCGCATCCAGGCAAGGTCCGCCATGGTGCTCTTGGTGCCGGGAAGCACGATCAGGTCCGGCGCACCCAGCCCGGCAGCCTGCTCCACATAGCGCACACCCAGCGCAGGATGGCTTTCCAGCGGGGAAAAGTCGGTGAAATTGGAGATGTGGGGCAGCCGGATCACTGCCACATCCACCGGCCGGTGGGCCTCGTGGGCGCTCAGCCGGGGAGCCAGACTGTCCTCATCGTCGATGTCCACCCTGGTATAGGGAATCACACCCATCACCGGCAGGCCGGTGAGTGCCTCCAACTGGTCAAGGCCGGGGCGCAGAATGGCTTCGTCACCCCGGAACTTATTGATAATCAGGCCTTTGACCCGCCTGCGCTCCTCTTCTTTTAACAGGGCCACCGTACCGTACAGCTGGGCAAATACGCCGCCCCGGTCAATGTCGCCCGCCAGCAGCACCGGCGCATTCACCAGCTCGGCCAGGCCCATGTTCACGATGTCGTTTTCCCGCAGGTTGATCTCCGCCGGACTGCCCGCACCCTCGATGACCAGAATGTCGTTCTCCTCCGCCAGGCTGTTGTAAGCCTTCAGCACATGGGGAACCAGCCGGGTTTTGTTTTTGAAGTAATCTGCTGCCGAGTAGTCGCCCCAGACCTCGCCGTTCACGATCACCTGGCTGCCGGTGTCGCTGCTGGGCTTGAGCAGGATGGGATTCATCCGCACATCCGGCTCACACCCGGCCGCCTGCGCCTGCACCGCCTGGGCGCGTCCCATTTCCAGGCCGTCGGCGGTGATGCAGCTGTTCAGCGCCATATTCTGGCTTTTGAAGGGGGCCACCCGCCAGCCGTCCTGCGCAAAAATGCGGCACAGCGCGGTGCAGAGCAGGCTCTTGCCCGCCCCGCTCATGGTCCCCTGGATCATGATACATTTTGCCTTAGCCATTTTCGCAGCCACACACCTTTCTGAGGGCAGCGATCAGCTGCCGGTTTTCCCGCCGGGTGCGCACCGCCACCCGGTACCAGCCCTTGCTAAGACCGGGATAATTGGAGCAGTCCCGAATCAGCACGCCCAGCGTCCGCAGCGGGGCGGCCAGTTTTCTTTCACTGTACAAAAGCAGATAATTGGCGCTGCCCGGCAGCACCCGCAGACCCAGATTGGCCAGCTGTCCGGCCAACCAGGGCCGTTCCGTTTGAATAACCGCCCGCAGCCGGGCCACATACCTGTGCTGACCCAGAGCCGCAAGCCCCGCCTCCTGCGCCGGGCCGGACACCGCCCAGGGCTGGCCGCAGCGGGCCATCGCCTTCAGCAGGGCTTCGTCCCCGCACAGGCAGTACCCCAACCGCAGACCCGCCATGGCATACAGCTTGGTGAAGGCCTTTAAAATCAGCAGGTTGGGAAAGCGGTCCAGCTCCCCTTTCAGGGTGTGGGCGGCGGGGTCGTCCAGCCAGTCGTTGAAGCACTCGTCCACCACCAGCAGGGTGCCGCAGGCCGCGCACCGCTCCAGAATCTTTCGCAGCAAGTCCGGCTCAGTGAGCGCCCCGGTGGGGTTGTTTGGCTCACACAAAAAGAGTATGTCCAGCTCCGGAGTGATTTCCTCCAGAATGGCAGGCGTGACGGCAAAGCCGTTTTCCTCGGTGAGCATGTGCTGCTTCACCCGGCAGTCCACTGTTTCCAGCGCCTGGCCGTATTCCGCAAAGGTGGGTGCGGTGACGAGGGCTGTGCGGGGCTTCTTCGCCAGCACCACCCGGAAGATCAGGTCCGCTGCGCCGTTGCCGCACATGATTTGCTCCTGCTTCACGCTCTCGTGCCGGGCCAGCGCTTCGGTGAGCTTTCGGCAAAGGGGGTCCGGGTAGCGAGCCGCCTGCCGGGCTGCTTTTGCCACCGCCCGGCGCACTGCCCAGGGCACACCCAAGGGGCTCACATTGGCGGAAAAATCCAGCGGCGGGCGGCCGTATTCGGCCTCAAAGCCCGCCCAGTCGCCGCCATGGGTCAATTTTTGCTGCATTGCAGTTGATTCTCCTTTTACTTATAAAGCCAGCAATACCGCCCAGCGCACCGCTGCCAGCACTGCCAGGCCCAGCAGGCTGGCGGCCAGCATCATCCGATTGGTGCGAGGGATGTCCTCCAGCTCCACCGGGCGCAGCGCATCGCCCAGCGTGGGCTTTTCGTGCAGCTTGCCGAAGTACCAGGCCGGGCCTGCCAGCTGGACTCCCAGCGCACCCGCACAGGCGGCTTCCGGCTGGGCCGCGTTGGGGCTGGCGTGCTTGCGCCGGTCCCGCCGCCAGATACGCCAGGCATTCGCCGCGTTGTTGCCGGTTAAAAAGGCTGCGGCGATCCACAAAAGGGCGGACAAACGGGCGGGGATGTATCCGGCCGCATCGTCCAGCCGGGCGGCAGCCCGACCGAAGTACAGGTATTTGTCGTTTTTGTAGCCCACCATGCTGTCCATGGTGTTGATGGCCTTGTAAGCCAAACCCAAAGGCGCACCGCCGATGAGCAGGTAGAGCATGGGAGCCATGACGCCGTCCGAGAAGTTTTCCGCAATGGTTTCCACCGCTGCCTTGGTCACGCCTTCGCTGGTGAGGGACTGGGTGTCCCGTCCCACCACGCGGCTCACCGCCTGCCGGGCGGCAAGTAGATCGCCTTTACAGAGTGGTTCATACACATGCATGGTCTCCACCCGCAGGTCCTTTACCGCCAGCGCCTGCCAGCACCACAGCACCTGCACTGCAAAGCCCAGCGTAGGATGGATTCGGCCCGCCAGCCAGATGACACCCGCACTGAAAGCCAGGGTGCCCAGCGGCAGCACCGCCGCCAGCACCACACCGCCCCAGAACAGCGCGCGGGGTGTATCCGGCAGAAGGCGGCGCAGCAGCCGCTCCAGCCGGGTGATGGCCTTACCCATGTACACCACCGGGTGGGGCATCCAACGGGGGTCACCCAGAATCAGGTCCACGCAGAAGCCCAGCAGAACCGCAAGTAAGATCGTCATGCCTGCCCGCCCCTTTCATAACACACCGTGCACTGGTATTCCAGAGTGTGCTCCTTGTGCCAGCGCTCGGCATCGGTGGTCACCAGATAGCCGCCGCCGTTGGGGCCGCACCAGCTGTAATAATCCTTTTTGGGCAGGCCGTACTGCTCCATCAGGGCCATCTGGGTACCGCCGTGGGCCAGAATTACCAGCTCCTCCTCCCCGGCTGCCAGAGCATCCTCCAGCAGGCGGCAGAAGGCTTCACAGGTGCGCCGGGTGAACTCCGCCTTGGTTTCGCCGCCGGGGCAGCGGCCGGTACAATCCTCCCCCACCCAGGCAATGTAGTCCGGGTCCTTTTCCATCTCAATGTAGTTGCGGCCCTGAAATACGCCAAAGCACATCTCCTTCAGGTCCTCCACCTCCACCAGCTTGGCATCCGGAAAGAGAATTTCGGCGGTATGGCGGGCACGAATCAGGGGGGAAATATAGACCACTTTGGGCGAGATCGGCGCTTTTTGCAGACGAGCAAGACCCTCGGCGCTCAGAGGGATATCCAATGTACCCTGGTAACGTTTTTGCTTATTGTATTCCGTTTCGCCATGGCGAAGCAGATAGATATTCATTCCGGCAATTCTCCTTTTAATAAGATGGGCAAGCCGCAAAAGACCCGCACCACAGTGTCTGCCCGCTGGGCCAGCAGGCAGGCCAGACGGCCCGCCGCTTCCCGGTCAGCCCTCTGCTTTGTATCCACCGGCACCACGCCGCCGCCCACCTCGGTGGCGATGACCACCGGCCAGGTTTTCAGCCGCTCCGCCAGCTCTTCCGGGGTCTGCTGCCCGGCCAGTTCCTGCACATCCCACACCGCATACTTGGCAAGCTCTTCCGCTTTACAGCCCAGAATGTGGCAGGCAAAGTCTCGTTTGCCCGCAAACAGCGGGCCTGTGATAAAAATCATAACGCTGCCTCCAACAGCTGCACCGCCACCAGAGCGGCCAGCATCCAAAGTTCTGCAGTCTGCAAAAACCATCCTGCCAAATCACCGGACAGCCCGCCGAACTGCTTTTGGCTCATGCGGCGGTAGTACCGCAGCACCAGAAACGCTGCCGCTGCCATGGCTGCACCTTCTATCCGGCCCACCACACACAGGGAAACAGTCAGCACCACTGCCAGTGCCAGCAGCACCCGGCGCACCGCCGCCCGGTCCGCCGAGGTGGCGAAGGTATGGGCAAGGCCGGTGTTTTTGGCCAGCGGGAAGGTGGCCACCGCCCAGCCGGACAGCGCCCGGCTGAGCACAAAGCCCATACCAAAGCAGGCAAGGGCCGGACCATCCAGCCGTACCACTGTGCACAGAGTGAAGCTGGCCACAAACCAGACCCCCAGCCGAATCACCGCAAAAGCGCCGCAGCGGGGGTCCTTTAAAATCTCCTGCTTTTTCTCCGGCGATGCACAGCTGGCCAACGCGTCGCTGGTGTCGGCGTAGCCGTCCAGATGAATGCCTCCGGTAAGCAGAACAGGAATCAGGCACAGCCCCGCTCCTCGCAGCATTTCCGGCATGGAAAGCCAGCCTGCCGCCAACAGCCACAGCCCCTGGACCAGTCCGATCACCACCCCAATCAGGGGCAGCGCGCACAGCGCATACCGCATGTTGCGCGCCCCCCACACCGGCTGAGGCACCGGAATGGCGGAAAACATGGCAAAGGCCACCGCGATGGTCTCAAACACGATCATGCAGATAGGGCTCCTTTCCTTTGTAATACCGGGCAATGCCGCACTGCACCTCGCACACATTGTCCGCCCGGGCAGCCAGCTCCCGGTTGAGCCGGGCCAGCAGCCTTAGATATTCCAGGGTATCGCCCTCGTAATCGCTGCCGCCGCTGAACACCTCGTTGCTCACCAGAATCAAATCGCTGCACTGGCGGCAAAGCTTGTCCACTCCGTTCAGAATAGCGCGGCAGGCATCCTCGCCCGCGCCCTCGGGGCTGTAGCGCTCGTTGGCCGCCAGATTGCTCAGGCATTCCAGCAGCGCTGCACCCTGTTCCGGCAGACGCAGGGTTGCCAGGTTCAGCGGGCATTCCAGAGTCTCGAACCCCTTGCCCGCCCGCATGGCCCGGTGCCGGGCGATGCGCTGGCGTGTCTCCTCGCCCCAGGGCTGCATGGTGGCGATGTAAAACCGGCGGGCCGCCGGGGCCGCCACTGCCAGCCGCTCGGCATATTCGCTTTTGCCGCTGGCCGCGCCGCCCACGATCAGGGTAAACATGGCTCGCCTCCCTGGGGCTGGTAGGCCTCCATGCCGTATTTTTCGAAGGTGTTGGATTCCTCATACACTGCTTGGGCCATATCCAGCAACGGCATGGCTGCCAGTGCGCCGGTGCCCTCACCCAGGCGAAGCCCGGCGGTGATTAGGGGGTGCTTGTCCAGCGCGTTCAGCAGCAGCGCACCTGCAGGCTCTGCCGATACATGACTGGCCAGAATCGCTTTGCCCGCATCCGGGCAAAGGCGCACCGCCAAGAGGGCTGCCGCCGCGCTGATGACGCCGTCCATAAGCACCGGCACACCAAAGGCCGCGCCGCCCAGAAACGCACCGCACATCCCCGCGATGTCAAAGCCGCCCAGTTTGGCCAGTACGTCCAGCGGGTCTGACGGGTCCGGCTGGTTGCACGCGATGGCCCGGCGGATGGCTGCTTTTTTGCGGGCAAGGCCCTCGTCGGAAAGGCCCGCGCCCCGGCCGGTGATTGCCTCCGGCTCACAGCCCAGCAGCACGCTGGCCACCGCGCTGGCGGTGGTGGTGTTACCGATGCCCATTTCGCCGGTGGCCAAAAGGCTCACGCCCTGTTCCTTGCAGTCTTTTACCAGCAGTGCGCCCGCCAGAATGGCCTGCTCGGCCTGGGCACAGGTCATGGCCGGGCCCTGAGAGATATCACCGGTGCCGTTGGCCACCCGACGGTCGATCACACCGGGCTGGGGGGCAAAATCCTTGATGCCCATATCCACCGGAATCAGCTTGCAGTTTGCCCGGCGGGCCATCCGGCAGGCGGGGGTGGTGCCCTGCGCAAATCCCCGGGCCACCAGCGCCGTGATCTCGCTTCCGGTTTGCGTCACACCCTGAGCCACCACGCCGTTGTCCGCACAGAAGATCAGCAGGGCTTTCTTTTCCAGGTCAATGTCCGCCGAACCGGTCACCGCCGCGATCTGGCACAGCGCATCCTCCAAAAGGCCCAGACTGCCCAGCGGCTTTGCACAGGCGTTCCACCGGCGGCGTGCCTGCTGCTCCGCCGCTTCATTCTTCGGTTTGATCTGCTCCAGCAATTGTTCCAGCGTCATACCTCTTCCTCCCCTCGCCGCGCATACTCTTCTGCCGCCGCCGCGAAGCGCTCGGCCAGCGGCAGATCACCTGCAAAGTACAGGTGCGGGAACCCGGCATACAGGCTTTGGGTGGCAAAGCAACAGTTCCACTGCCTGCCGCCCGCTGTCTTTTCCGCCTGCAGGGCTGCACCGTTTTCGCTGCTGTCCCAACAATGGAACTCGTGGGCGTTTGTGGTCTCGCCGGTGCGCAGCAGCATGCTGTCGCTCCGGGCGGTCATCCGGTTATAGCCAAACCGCACCAGTCCGCCGGTTTTATGTCCTTCTCCGGGCAGCACCCCGGCCATGGGCCAGGCGTCGCCGTTCGAATCCTCCAGGCTCTGGCCCAGATACAAAAATCCACCGCACTCCGCCACCGTGGGCATGCCCCGCTCCACTGCCGCGCGAACCGCATGCCGCATAGAGCGGTTTTCGCTGAGGGCTTTGGCATGCAGTTCCGGATAGCCGCCGCCCAGATAAAGCCCCGCAGCCCCGGCTGGGAGCGCGTCATCGTGCAGCGGGCTGAAAAAGTGCAGCTGCGCACCGGCCCGGCGCAGAGCGTCCAGACTTTCCTCGTAATAGAACTGGAAGGCTTCGTCCCGCGCCACGGCGATCACCGGGCCGTTCTCGCAAGGCTGCTCGGCAATTGCGGGCTCCGGCTGCCGCCCGGTCTGGTAGACCGCTAAAAAGCGAGGCCAGTCCAGTGTGGTCTCCAGGCAGGAGGCAATGGCATGCACCCGCTGGGCCAGATCGTCGATCTCTCCGGCAGTAACCAGGCCCAGATGTCGGCTGGACAGCGACGCCTGCTCCAGCTCTGGCAGATAGCCCAGCACCGGCACGCCGGTCTCCTCTTCCAGCATGGGTTTGAGCGCGGCGTATAGTTCGGCGCTGCACCGGTTCAAAAACAGGCCTTTGATCCGGCTGTCCTTACGGAAGGAGAGCATCCCCTTCACCTCGGCCGCCAGCGTCAGGCTGGAACCGTAGGGATGCAGCACCAGCAGCACCGGAAGCTCCAGCAGGCGGGCCACATCCCAGGCGCTGGCCTTGTCGCCGCCGAAGGTCATACCGTCGTAAAAGCCCATCACGCCCTCACACACCGCGGCATCGCAGCCTGCCGTGTGACGGCGGTAGAGCTGGCGCACCCGCTCTTCCCCCGCCAGGAACACATCCAGATTCCGGCTGGGCACCTGCAGCACCGAGCGGTGGAACATGGGGTCGATATAATCCGGCCCGCATTTGAAGGCCGCGGGGGCAAGGCCCCTGTCCTTCAGCGCCTGCAGCAAACCACAGGTAACGGAAGTTTTGCCGCTTCCGGAAGCCGGAGCGGCGATCATCAGCTCGAGCATACGTCCTCCTTATCCGCAGCGGTCATGAAAGCCGCCGCGCAAAATAAAAGGCCTCTCTCGCCTTGCCAAACAGCAAAGCCAAGAAAGACCCGGAAACGCGCAACACGCACCGGCGCAGCAGCCGGTGCTTTGCCCCGTGCGCGGTTGGTCCGCCCGGCGCGGGGGTTCCTGCCTTTGACAGTGATCCATCCACCGGGCAGGTCTTCCGGCTCAGGCCTTGTGCGTACCGGCAGAGCCTTCCCGGGAAATACTCTTCCCAGTGGCTTTTTCTGCCGGAACTCGGCCTTTACGGCGGCGGTCCCGCATGGGCATTGCACCCATTTCCCTATTCTCCCGGTCAACCTTTGACGGCTCCGGGCACCCGGCGGCGATTTAACTTATATAATATACCACAAAAGCGGCTGTTTGTATAGAGATTCATGCAGTACTGCCCACGGGCCTGCGCCGGGCCAGAATAGCCTGCATCGCGTCCCACAGACCAAAGCGCAGCATCAAAAGGCAGTAAAGGCCGCCGGTGACAAGGCACCCCGACAGCAGCTGCGGCCAGTCGCCGTTTACCCCCATCAGACGCAACGCTCCCTGCCCCAAAACCGCCGAAATCAAGAAAATCAATGCGGGCTGGATGAACCACCGGTACCAGCGGGTGCGGATGCGGGCCACCTTCTCGATGCGGAAGATATTCAGCAGTGCGGACAGCACATTGGAGCAGATCATCACAAACAAAAAGCCCTTCATTCCCATACGGGGCATGAGCAGGATCACCAGACCGATGCGAATGAGGGAATCCCAGATGCTGTAGCGGAAGGTGGCCACTTCCTCGCCCAGGCCTTTTAAAATGGAATCGCCCATGGCATCCAGATACATGCCCGGCAGCACCGGGGCCAGCACCGCCAGATAAAAGCCGATGGTCTCGTCGTGGTAGAGAATCCGGCCCAGCGGATAAGCGTACAGGGCGATCAGGCCCCCGGCCAGCACCGAAAAGGTGGTGGTGAACAGCATGATTCGGCCCACCAGTGTTTCCAGTGTTTTCTGCCGTCCCAGAATGTGCGCCTCGGTAACCTCCGGCATCAGCAGGGTGGCCAGCGGCGTGAGGAAGGAAAACGGGAACAGAAGCACCGGCATCGCCATGCCTTTGAGCGCGCCGAACTGGGCCAGAGATTCCTCCCGGCTGCCCAGAAAGGCCAGCAAACAGGCAGGTACCAGCGTATTTTCCACGGTATGAAGCGCACTGTCCAGACAGCGGCCTCCCTCCACCGGAGCAAGAATGCGCCAGATACGCCCGGAGGTTCCCTGGGGCACCTGAGCAGGCGCGGCGCCAAAGGTCCGGTCCAGATCACGCCGGTAGTACCACAGCACCAGCAGGGTGGACGCCACCTCGCTGACCATGCTGCCCGCCAGCACCGCGGCGCAGGCGTACTGCACGCCCCGCTGCACCGCACCGGGCAAAATCAGAAGCACCAGGGCGATGCGGATGATCTGTTCAAAGATCTGGCTGACCACATTGGGCCCCACCTTGCGGCGGGCGAAGAAATAGCCCCGGGCTGCCGACCCCACCGCCATGAAGGGCAGACTGGGCGCCAGCAGAGCCAGCGAGGGCGCGGCTCGCGCGTCCCCCAGCCAGAAGCGGGCGGCAGGCCAGGCCAAAGCAAGCTGAACCGCCCCTGCTGCAAGGCCAAACGCCAGTGCGAGCCCCATCACCCGGCCCAGAACCCCCTTCGCGCGGCCGGGCTGGGGCCGGGCCAGTTCCTCTGCCGCCAGCCGGGTGGCCGCCACCGAAACACCCGCAGTGGCCACTGTAATGCACAGGCTGTGAAGCGTGAAAATCAGCTGATACAGGCCCATGCCCTCGGCCCCGATGCGCGCGGCGATATATACCCGAAAAAACATACCCGCCGCCCGCAGCCCCAGGCCGGTGATGGTGAGGATCGCCACATTCTTCAAATAGGTTTTCAGTCTGCCCATGGGCCCACCCTTTCTTTTGGCTCAAAACGCCTGTTCCATGGGTATGCGTTCGGACGTTGGGGTATGCTTTGACGCGGTAATCTCTTTTGGTTTATTGGCACATTCTTTTCTTTTGTTGACAGTTGTGGTAAAATCATTACCAGACACTTTCACATTGCCCGCCCCTTCCCCGGCGGCGGGCTGCAGGAGGATTTGAAATGATGATGGAAATCATTCAGCAGGCAGCCGACCTGCTGCGCAGCCGTCTGCCCGAAACCCCCACCGTGGGTATCGTTCTGGGCAGCGGCCTTGGGGGCCTTGCCGACCGCATCGAAGCGCCGGTATACGTGCCCTACAGTGAGATCCCGGGCTTTGCGGTCTCCACCGCGCCGGGCCATGCAGGCCGTTTTGTGGCCGGGCAGCTGGCCGGCAAGCAGGTGCTGTGTATGCAGGGCCGCCTTCATTACTACGAAGGCCATTCCATGCAGGACATCGTGTTCCCCATCCGGGTGATGAAGGCCCTGGGCGTGGAGACGTTGATTCTGACCAACGCCGCGGGCGGTGTGAACACCAGCTTCTCGGTGGGCGATTTGATGCTGCTGGAGGATCACATCAACTTTATGGGTGCCAATCCCCTGACCGGCCCCAACGACGAAGCCGTCGGCCCCCGCTTCTGCGATATGACCTTTGCCTACACTCCCGCTTTGCGTGAGCTGGCTGAGCAGGTGGCTGAAAAGCAGAGCGTTTCGCTGCAAAAGGGCGTATATCTGGGTTACATGGGCCCCAGCTATGAGACCCCTGCCGAGATTCGTGCGTTCCGCACCCTGGGCGCGGACGCGGTTGGCATGAGCACTGTGCCTGAGGTGATCGCTGCCAGCCACTGCGGCCTGAAAGTGCTGGCCATGAGCCTGATCACCAACATGGCCGCGGGCATTGAAAAGAAAAAGCTTTCCGGTGATGAGGTCATCGAGATCGCCAACCAGCGCGCACAGGTGCTGCAGAATCTGGTGAGCGGCATCATTGCCGAGCTGTAATAGAAAAAAGGAGAGAAACAAATCATGAGCGAATGTTCGCATGATTGCAGCAGCTGCAGTCAAAACTGCTCCAGCCGTCAGAACCCTCAGGACTTCCATGAGGCTCCCCACAAGCTGAGCAGCATCAAGAAGGTAATCGGTGTGGTAAGCGGCAAGGGCGGCGTCGGCAAGAGCATGACCAGCGCCCTGATGGCCGTGGAGATGCGCCGCCGCGGTTACGGCGTGGGCATCCTGGACGCCGATATCACCGGCCCCTCCATCCCCAAGCTGTTCGGCATCCATGGCCGTGCCATGGGCGACGAGAACGGCATCTGGCCCATCGAGAGCCGCATGGGCATCGACGTGATGAGCATCAACCTGCTGCTGGAGCATGAGGAGGACCCCGTTGTATGGCGCGGTCCTGTCATCGCCGGCGCGGTGAAGCAGTTCTGGCAGGACGTGATCTGGAAGGACGTGGACTTCCTGTTCGTGGACATGCCTCCGGGCACCGGTGACGTTCCCCTGACTGTGTTCCAGACCCTGCCGGTGGACGGCATCATCGTGGTTGCCAGCCCGCAGGAGCTGGTGAGCATGATCGTGGGCAAGGCCGTGAAGATGGCTCAGATGATGAACATTCCCATTCTGGGCGTGGTGGAGAACATGAGCTACGTGGAGTGCCCGGACTGCGGCAAGCAGATCAAGGTATTCGGCGAGAGCCACGTGGACGAGGTTGCCGCCAAGTACAACATTCCCGTTCTGGCCAAGTGCCCCATTGACCCCAAGCTGGCAGAATGTGCCGACCAGGGCCTGATCGAGGTGTATGGCGGCCAGTACCTGAATGCCGCGGCTGACGCGGTGCAGGCGCTGCTGAAGTAAGCCGCCCGGACCTATGGGAGGCGCCAAACCACCGAAGGAGTGGACCCGGATGTTCCGCGAGCATCTGACCGCCGGTTATCTGGCCGGGTTTCTTTTGATCGTGGCGGTGATTTTCATCGCCGGAGCTGTTTTCTGGTCCACTGCATTGTTCTGAACCGCATGCCCCGTGGCAGCCGGGTGATTTTTCCCGCCTGCCCGGGGCATTTCTTATCTCACCAAGGAGGTATTTTTCCATGCACATTCCCGCCTGCGAAACGCGGCAGCTTGAGATTCTCACCTTTCAGCAAGCCATGGAGCACCGGGACCAGAGCGCTGAATACGACCGGAGCCGGTGGCTGTACATCCCGGATTTTTACTCGGAATACCGGTACATTCTGGGCACCGTGGGCAAGCGACCGCTGATCACCATTGGCATCAACCCCTCCACCGCCGCCCCCGACGCGCTGGACAACACCCTGAAATCCGTACAGCGCATCGCCCTGGGCAACGGTTTCGACTCCTTCATCATGTTCAACGTGTACGCCCAGCGGGCCACTAACCCGGACCAGATGGACAAGGAGTTCAACGAACCCCTGCACCGGGAGAACATGAACGCCTTCCGCTGGGTGCTGGAGCGCAGCGGCGAGCACCTGGCTTTGTGGGCCGCCTGGGGTACCATCATCGAAAAGCGCCCTTACCTGAAACAGTGCCTGGCGGATATGATGGAGCTGGGCCGCCAGTTTGATGCGGTATGGTACCAGGCGGGCAAGCCCTCGGTGAAGGGGCATCCCCACCACCCGCTGTATCTGAAAAAGGATTCCGCTTTGGACCCCTTTGACGTGGCTGCCTATCAGGCAAGTTTATAAAAAAGAACGCTGAACTCAAATGCAGAGTTCAGCGTTTTTTTTATTGAATCAATTTGAAATGCTCCGCCAGCGCGGCGCGGCCCAGGGGGGCATCGCTTGTTTGCAGCGCTTTCAGAATCCGGCGGTGGGTATCCAGCAGCGGGGCGCGAGTTGCCTCGTCCAGCTGGGCAAGGGTCTCCCGGCGGTACAAGTCGCCCTGGCTGGAAAGAGCCTCCATGATTGCGGCGATGAGCTGGTTCTCCCCCGCCTCGATCAGTCCCCGATGAAACCGGCACTCGGCCTCCTCCAGCTGGCCCGGCTCCTGCGCCTGCTCCATGGACTGCACCGCCTGCTCCATCTCCTGTATCGGCTGCGGGGGCGCAAGGCGTACCGCCCGCTCATAAGCGGCGCTTTCCAGACTTTCCCGCAGGGCCAGAAACTCCTCCCGGTCGCTTTGACGAAGCAACAGCATCATGGAAAGGATGGAGGAAAAGCCCTGACCGGCCTCGTTCACCAGAAAGCTCCCCTGCCCGTGTGCACTGCGCACAAAGCCCATGTTTTCCAGCTGGCGCAGGGCCTCCCGCACCGAGTTGCGGCTAAGGCCCAGCTCCGCCATCAGACTGCGCTCCGAGGGCAGCTTCGCCCCCAGAGTCAGCTTGCCCTCCAGGATCTGGCCTTTCAGATATTCCAGCACCAGATCATAGGTACGGACGGTGGATTTTTCCTCACTTGCCGGCGGCTTCGTTTTCATCCAATAAACCCCTCCAGCGCAGATAATTCAGGATCATCTCCACACAGCCGTCCACCCCCAGGACGCCGCTGTCCAGGCAAAGCTCGTAGCCCTCGGCCTGTCCCCACTGCTCACCGGTGAAATACTTGTGGAACTCGATCCGCTCCTCGTCCACCTCCTGCATACGCATCGCTGCTTTTTTCGATGAGATGTTCTCCAGCTGGGCAATGCGCTGGCAGCGAATCTCGGGAGCCGCATGGATGAACACACTCACGGCGTTTGCATCCGGGCGAAAAATCACGTTGCCGCACCGGCCGATCAGCACACCGCTGTGATCCTGCATCAAGGCGCGAATCCGGCGGAACACCGTCTCGCTTGTTACGGCAGGCTCCTCATTCATGGCAATGGCATAGAGCAGGCTGTTCACCGGCCGCTCCTCATAAAAGCCCTTGACCTCGCTGTAGTCCGGCGTACTGCGGGCGATGGTCATCAGCTTTTCCTTGTCGTAAAACTCCACGCCAAGGCGCTCGGCCAGCTTTGCGCCCACCAGACGGCCACTGCTGCCGTATTGACGGCCCACCGCCACGATCAATGGTTGTTTCATGGTTATCCCCTCCGCAGGTTACATAAATTGGGCAAACACCGAAGCGCCCACCACGGTGCACAGGCCCGCCACCGCAATTGCCAGGCTGCTCATGGCACCCTCTACCGCACCCAGCTCCATGGCCTTGGCGGTACCGATGGCATGGGCGGAGTTGCCCAGCGCCAGACCCTTGGCCGCCGGCTCGTGGATACGGAACAGCTTGAACACACCGTCCGCGATCACATTGCCCAGAATGCCGGTGATGATGATGGAGGCCACCGTGATGGTAACAATGCCGCCCAGCTCCTGAGACACGCCCATACCGATGGCCGTGGTGATGGACTTGGGCAGCAGGGTCACATAAAGCTCGTGGTCCAGCCCGAACAGCTTGGCGCAGGCCAGCACACCCACAAGGCTTGCCAGAACGCCGGACAGGATGCCGCAAACCACTGCCTTCAGATTCTCCTTCAGCAGGCTCAACTGCTCATACAGGGGCACCGCCAGGCAGACCGTTGCCGGGGTGAGCAGGTAGGACAGATACTGCCCGCTGGCGTTGTAGCTCTGGTAATCCACACCCAGCACCAGGTTCACCCCGATCACGCAGATCACCGCAATGAGCAGCGGGTTGAGCACCGCCAGACGAAATTTCTTTTTCAGTGCCAGGCCCAGCTCGTAGGCCAGCAGGCTGACCGCCGCCCCATAAAACAGCGACGAGGCAAAAAACTCACGCATCCTTCTTCCCCTTTCCCCTCTGGATCACAAACTGAGTAGCCTGGCCGGTGACCGCCATTACCAGGACCGTGGTGAACACCACAGTAATAGCCACCGGCCAGAACACCGGAGCCAGGCTGGGCCAGGCATCGGTCAGGCCCACTGCCGCCGGGATGAACATAACCGGCATGATCTCGATGAGAAACAGCGCCGCCTCCCGCACCTGACTCACCCGGAGCAGACCGGTGCACAGCAGCACCAACAGGATGACCAGGCCGTATACACTGGCTGGAATCGGCAGCGGAATAACCGCTTTCAGCACCTCACCCACAAAGGAGATGGCGAGGATGCGGGACGCTTGCTTTAAAAACTTCATGCTTCTTCCCCACTTTATTCAAGCATTGCAACTGGTAGGACCAGTTTGCATTTTTGATTATACGGCTCTGTTCCGGCCTTGTCAAGACAGCATAAAACAGAAAACCGCCCGCGAAAGGATTTTCTCCCCGCGGGCGGTTTTCTGCAAAAGGGCGGCGGTCAGAAATTGCTGCCGTTCCAGCCCCAGTATTCCGTTTCAGCGTATTTCACATAGATGCGGTCCGGCTGCACGTCCAACGTGCTTTCCAGAATCTCAGTGATCCGGCTGGTCAGGTCGTCATAGGCGTCACTGCGGGCGCCGCCGTACAGGCTCACCTCGGCCAGAGCCGCCGGGGCATCGCTGCCCGCAAACCACAGGCGGGCGTCGCCGGTGAAATTCAGCATCAGCCAGTTTTCGTTTTTGCCGGGCAGAATCTCGATGGCACGGCCCAGCTGGGTTTTCAGCATCTCTTCGGTATTATCCGGAATGGAGGTATTGGTCACGATATGAATATACGGCATGAAGATTGGTCCTTTCTGATTATGAAATAAAGCTGCAAGGTCACTCGGTGCGCCAGTAGGCCACGCTGTAGGGCGGCATCTGGCTGCCGCCGCCGAAGTCGTGGTCCGCGCCGGTGATCAGGTCCACCGCGCGGCCCGCCTGGGCGTCGAAATGAGCAGTGTAGGTCTCACCGGAGGCGTTCACCGCAACCAGCACCCGCTCATCCTCAAATTTACGCTCGAAGATGATCTGATGATTGGTGAGCATCACGTTGCGGTAGCTGCCGTAGCACAGTGCTTTGCTTGCCTTGTGGGCTGCCGCCAGCTTGGCGATCCACTCGGTCAGCTCATTCTCCTGGGGCAGCTCGATGGCCGGACGCAGGGCGGCGTCGCCGTCGCTCTTCTTGCCCTCAATGCCCCACTCGCTGCCGTAGTATACTGCCGGGGTGCCGGGCATACCGAACAAAAGGCCGTAGGCCGGGCGCAGATGCTCCTTGTTCTGCAAAATGCTCGCGATGCGTTCCACGTCGTGATTGTCCAAAAAGGCCAGCAGATGCTTGCCCTTGTAGAGGGTCCACTGCTCAGGGCCGAACTGGCGGGCCAGACTGTGGCCGATCTCGAACATATTCATGCAGTTGAAGCTGGAATACAGGCCCTTGTAGCACTCGTAGTTGGTAACGGAATGGCACATTTCATCGTTCATCCAGCGGTTGTAGTCCCCGTGCAGGGTCTCGCCCATCAGCGCGAAATCCGCCTTCAGACCAGCGGTAAAGCTGCGCAGCTGCTTTAAGAACTCCGGGGCCAGGCTGTAGGCCACATCCAGACGCAGGCCGTCGATGTCGAACTGTTCTACCCAGCCGCGGATGGAACGGAACAGGTAATCCACCACCGCCGGGTTGTGCAGGTTCAGCTTGACCAGCTCGTTGTGGCCTTCCCAGCCCTCATACCAGAAACCGTCGTTGTATTCGGTGTTGCCGTCAAAGCTGACATGGAACCAGTCCTTGTAGGGGCTGTCCCACTTCTTTTCCCGCACGTCCTGGAAGGCCCAGAAGCCCCGGCCCACATGGTTGAACACGCCGTCCAGCATGACGCGCAAGCCAGCCTCATGCAGCGCCGCACAGACCTTCGCAAAGTCCTCATTGGTTCCCAGTCGGCAGTCCATCTGGGTCATATCACGGGTATCGTAGCCATGGCGGTCGCTCTCAAACAGCGGGTTGAACAGCACGGTATCCGCCCCGAGGGTCTTGATATGCTCCACCCAATCGAGCACCCGAAGAATCCGGTGTTCCTGTACCCCGTCGTTCTCTGCGGGCGCGCCGCACAGGCCCAACGGATAGATCTGGTAAATCACTGCTTCGTCAAACCACATATCGTGTTCTCTCCTTTATGCCCAAAAGGCATCTGTTTCTGCTTCCCAGTATACCATAGATTTGCCGAAAATCCCACCAAAAAAACGCGCACAGAGTGAAAACTCTGTGCGCGCTGTGCTTATTGATTTTCCGGGAGCGTTTCCTCGCTGGGAACAGCTGACTCCGGCTCCAGAGGCTCGCCGTTTGCCGTGATGCCCTTGGCCTTCAGACGATCGGCCAAAAAGTCGCTGGTGAGCGAATAGAGCACCGCGAAGGTGGGCACACCCACCACCATGCCGGCAAAGCCAAACAGGCCGCCGCCCACGATAATGGCTACCAGCACCCAGATAGCGGACAGGCCGGTGGAATCGCCCAGGATCTTGGGACCCAGGATGTTGCCATCGAACTGCTGGAGCGCCAGCACGAAGATGGCAAACTTGATGGCGTCGATGGGGCTTGCCATCAGCAGAATCATAATGCTGGGAATCGCACCGATGAAGGGACCGAAGAAGGGAATCACGTTGGTGACGCCCACGATCATGCTGATCAGCAGGGTGAAGGGCATCCCCAACACACTCATACCCACAAAGCAGATCACGCCGATGATAGCACTGTCGATGATCTTGCCGATGATAAAGCCGCTGAATACCTGGTTGGCATGGCTGCACACCGTGAGCACCCGCCGGGCCTTGGGCAGCGGCAGGAAGGCGTAGGTGATTTTGTGCAGCTGGCTCAGCAGCTTGTGTTTGTCCATCAGCATGTAGACCGAAGCGATGAAGGCCGTGAGGGCGCTCACCACGCCGCTGCCCACCGCCATACCGTAGTTGAGGATCTGCGGTATGAACGCAGTGACAAGCACGGTGGCCTTGTTCATCAAATCCGTATAGGAAAGCATCATACCGGAGATGACTTCCGGGTCGATGTTCAACCGGTCGCCCCAGTCGTTCACCACTCCGTTCAAATTATCCAGATAGCTCGAAGCGTTGTTAATGAGCATGCTCACGCTCTGCACCAGCTGGGGAATCACGAAGCTGAGCAGCAGGACCAGCACCGCCACTGCCAGCAGATAGCTGATGAGAATGCTCAGCATCCGTCTGCCGCCCAGCTTCTTTTCAAACCAGCGCACCGGGGCATCCAGCAGATAGGCCACCGCAAAGCCCCAGATAAACGGCGCCAGAACATCCATTACAGTTTTCAAGGCGCCATGGACCAGGTCCAGATTGGACATGGCCAGATAAAAGGTAATTCCGATCAGAACCACCGCCAGATTGGAAAAGAAGCGATGATTCGGCCGCCATTTGTTCACACTGTTTCCTCCATTAAATTCGATCCCTCATTTGTTTTACTTCCCGCCGGGATTCACAGCATCCGCCGCAAACGGGGCTGCATTTTGAGCACATACACGTGCAGCAGATTGTTCAGCGCTGCATCATAGATCCAGAAGCAGGCGTTGCCCATGATCAGAAGCGCCGCCAGCATCCACTGTGCCGTTTGAGCAAATTCATCCACCAGACTCGGCATCGGGAAAACAAACAGCAGGACACCGTACATAGCCAGCACCGCGCCATTGAAGAAGGCCGCCTTCACCAGCATCTGCAGCGCCTTGCCGGGGATGCGCTGGATATACGCCTTCACAAGCGGATAGCACCCGAAGAAAAAGACGAAGATCGCCGCCATCTCCTTATCCGGTACAAAAAGCACCGACAGCACGCTGATGGCTCCGTAGCTCACCCAGGCCAGCCGCATCCCGCATTCCACCGCCACCGGCATGAGCAGAAGCCCGCTCATTGCCGGAGCGCAGAAGGTCGCAAAGGGGATGATGCTGCCGCTGAGCATCAGCACGATGGAAAGGCCGCACATCACACCGCACAAAGCGACCCGACCGCTTTGCCGCCTGCGCATCTCAGCAGCACCCCTGCCCGCCGCAGCTGCAGCAAAGGTCCATGCAGTACATGGCCATACACATATCGCAGCAGCTGCAGCCCACCGCATTGGCCTGCGCGCCGCCATAAGGTCCGTAAGGATTGCCGGGCATCTGGCCCTGCGCGCTGCTCTGCAGGTTGTGCAGGGCGGCGGCGTATTCCCGGTTGGCCGGGTCCAGCCGGCAAGCCTGCTGGAAATAACGCAGCGCCTCGTTCATCCAGCCCTTGTAATAGTAAGCGCTGCCCATCAAGAAGTTCCACTCGGCGTTGGCCGGGCCGTTGGGGATGCTCTGCAGCTGGGCCAGGGCCTCGTCTGCCCGGCCCGCACGGATCAGCGCCCGAATCTCCGGGTAGCTGCCGGTCGCCCCCTGGGGACCGCCGCCCTGCTGGCCGGGATTCTGCCCGCCATAAGGATTCTGCGCGCCGGTGCCGGAGGTACCGGTACGCAGCTCACTCATCACCGTGTCAAAGGCCTCGTTGATCTGGTTCATCTTGCGCTCGGCGTCCTCCCGCAGGGGACCCGCCTCGTAGTTTTCCGGGTTGTACTTCTGTGCCAGCGCCCGGTAGGCCGCCTTTACCTCTTCCTCGCTTGCGCCCCGCGCAAGGCCCAATACCTGATATGCGTCCATCCTTGTCTCTCCTTCTGCCATTCCATTCAAATTCAGTTCAACCCGCCGCGCCGTGCGCCGCGGGCCGGCATTCCCGCACGCTGAATGCTGCCGGGAATGCCCAGAAAAATAATGTTATCCAAAATCGGGCGGTTCAGCCGCAGCTCCAGCAGATTGTAGCAGCGGGCCGCTTCTCCCGCCGCCAGCCTGCACTGCAGTCTGGCCTGCTCCACAGCCTGTTCCTTGCTCAGGCCGTTTTGCACAAACACATTGTACCGGTGTTTTTCCCGGTCCTCTTCATAGTCCTCTGCCGCGTCCAGCCAATAGAGGATCTTGCCCAGAAACAACCCCAAACGGCGCAGCACCCGTTCCTGATCCGGTGTTTCGGCACAGGCTGCCAGGATCTGGGCCGTCATGTTGCCGGTGGGCTCGGCTGCCTCGTCGTAAAGAGCGGTCTGCTTTTGCTCCACCTGCTGCTGCAGCTCGGTCTGGCGGGCCAGCTCCGCGTCGATCTCCGGATAAAAGGCCGCCGCCCGCTTGTAGGCCCGCCGCAGCAATAAGCTCAGTGTGCGAGCCGCCTGCCGTTTGAAAAAGGTCTCGTCGGCCTCGTCATCCACCAGCTTATACCAGCTGAGCAACACAAGGCCCGCAGCTGCCAGCCGCAGCCCCTGGGTGCCCTTTTGCATACAGCGTTTCTGCAACGGATTAGCAATGCATCGCTCCCGGCAGGGGCTGCCCGTCTCGCCGGAAAGGCCGTCGGCCAGAAGCGCCACCGTAACCAGATCGTAGTTCAGCAGCATCCGAGGCAAAAAGCCGTAATCTGCCTTGAGCTGCTTGCACAGCCCGCAATACATGGCCCGGTAGCTCTCGAACTCTTTCACTTTCATCTCCGGTTTTTCCGGGGTGACATATCCGAACATTCTGCCGTTTCCTTTCCGCGTTTCGTGTGCAGCCTTGGGCAAACACCCGGGCAGTACCGCATCGCTCTTCTCCTTGGAATTATGCGGTATTGCACTAGGTTATCATACAATATTTTATCGCGGTTTACAACGCGGATGCGACTTTTCCCGACAAAGTTCCCAAAAAATTTACAAAGAAAAAGCCCGGACTTCGCCGGGCTTTTGATTCAGATTTGCTGATCCAGTTCGCTGATGCCGCAGAACCGGTAACCGTTTTCCGAAAACCAGTCGATGATATCCGGCAGAGCTTCCACCGTGTTTTTGGTCGCTTTGGTATCGTGCATCAGCACCACACAAGTGGTTTTGCCCTCGGCCTCCTTCACCACGTTTTCGTAGATTGTCTCGGCACTGGGATGACCGCCCGCCGCATCCTCCGCGCAAACGTTCCAGTCCACATACCGGTAGCCTTTTTCCTCTGCCTGCTCCTTCAGGGCTTTCATGATCCCGCTGCCGCCGTATTTATGGCTCACCGTGTTGGTACTGCCGCCGGGAAACCGCAGCCAGTGCACAGTATTCAGGTCCACATAGGGTTCGATGGTCTGGCGCAGCTGCTTGATGTCCGCCCAGAAAGCGGTGGTGCTCTCGTAAATGGTCTTGTAACTGTGGCTGCAGCTGTGAAGGCCGATCTGGTGCCCCTCTTCCGTCATGCGCTGCAGCAGCGGCAGATATTTCTGGTTATTCTCGGCCCCCACCACGAAAAAGGTGGCGCAGACCTGCTTTTCCTTTAAAATATCCAGTACCGATTCCGTGGTGGCGCTGGGGCCGTCGTCAAAGGTCAGGAACACCCGTTTCTCCTGCTCCGTCGTTTCGCTTTGTGTTGCTGCCGCCGGGACCACCGGCACGTTGGTCAGGTCCGCGTTGCTGCACACAGCGCTCTGTCCGGCGGCCCAGAGCATTGCCCCCGCCACCGCCGCGCAGCACACGCCCCACGCAGTCAACCAGAAAATGCGCTTTCGTTTCATGGATGCTTTCATATCCGATCCCCTCGTTTTCCATTGTTGATTTGCCCCGGCAAACCTTTTATACTTATAGCTATGAAGTTCGGGGATGGGTTATCCCCTTTTTTGAAGGAGAAAAATATGGAAATCGCAACCCTTGTGCTGGCCGCTCTGGCCTGTGTATTCAGCCTTCTGGCTCTGCTGCGTCGCCCGCCGCAGAGCGATCTGTCCGGCGAAGACCTGGAAAAGGTACGCCAGGACCTGCTGGCAGAAATTCGTCAGACCCGCCAGGAGCTGAGCGGCCGTGTAATGGCTGGCATGCAGGCAGGCGCCAACCAGACCGAGCAGAAGCTGGAAAGCATTCGCACCACCATGGAGGTCCGGCTGAATTCCATGCAGGCCAGCAACGACCGCCGCCTGAACGAGATGCGCCAGACTGTGGACGAGAAGCTGCAAAAGACTCTGGAGGACAAGCTGCAAAAGAGCTTTGGGCTGGTGAGCCAGCAGCTGGAGATGGTCTACAAGGGGCTGGGCGAGATGCGCACGCTGGCCGCCGGCGTGGGCGATCTGAAAAAGGTTTTAAGCAATGTGAAGACCCGCGGCATTCTGGGCGAAATCCAGCTAGGCGCCATTTTGAACGAAATTCTGGCCCCGGAGCAGTTCGCAGAAAACGTAGCCACAGTGCCCGGCAGCTCCGACCGGGTGGAGTTCGCCCTGCGGCTGCCCGGCGACGGAGATGGTCAGGTATGGCTGCCCATCGACGCAAAGTTCCCTTCGGACGCTTACTCTGCCCTGCTGGCTGCCTACGATCTGGGTGACCGGGCAGCGGTGGAGACGGCCGCCAAGGAACTGGACAAGCGCATCCGCAGTTTCGGCAAAGACATTCACGACAAATACATCGCCCCACCGCACACCACCGATTTCGGCGTGATGTTTCTGCCGGTGGAGGGTCTTTATGCTGAGGTGGTGCGCCGCGGCATTGCTGAACGGTTGCAGCGGGAATTCAAGATCGTGGTGGCCGGCCCCACCACCATGGCAGCGCTGCTGAACAGCCTGCAGATGGGCTTCCGCACCCTGGCCATTCAGAAGCGGTCCAGCGAGGTCTGGAAGGTGCTTGCCAGCGTAAAAGCCGAGTTCGACACTTTTGGTCAGGCGCTGGCCCAGGCGCAGAACCGGCTGAATCAGGCAAGCCACGAACTGGAGAATCTGGTGGGTGTGCGCACCCGGCAGATTCAGCGCAAGCTTCGCCAGGTAACGGAGCTCCCGGCAGACAGCGACGTCGCCGCCATGCTCGGTCAAGGCAGCCTGGAAGAAAATGAAGGTTAAGTATTGACTTTTTGTTTCAAACCTGATAAACTATCTCTTGCGGTCGTAACCGGCCGCAGGATTATGCGAGGGTGGCGGAATCGGCATACGCGCATGTTTGAGGTGCATGTGGTTTTTACCTTGAGGGTTCAAGTCCCTTTCCTCGCACCATAACGAGTGTTCTTACAGTATTTGAAAAGCTGTAAGAACACTCGTTTTTTGTTTTTACAGGTCAAAGAGTAAAGCTTTATAGGAATCGTGCCGTCCTTAGTTCCCCTTCCAGAAAACTCACCCGGAGATAGCAGGCAGATATTCAGCTTCCGCGGTTAGTGGGCATCTTCCTTCTTGTTAAGCAGCCGCGCTTATGCTATATTAAATATTAAGGGAGCCTGTTTAGTTGGTGCTATTGGGCTTGTACTATGCGGTTATCTGTTGGAGCAGATAGCCGCTTTTCTGTATCTGTCGAACCGCTCAAGATGTTCACTTCCGGGAAGCTGTTCAAACTGCGTGCCGGTCATGCCGGTATCCTTTGCGGTTTCCTTGGTGTAAACCCGATTTATTATGTTTTTCATGTTGCCATGAGTCAAATTGATTGCCACAATGCTTATGAGGTGATAGCATGCCCAGAAGTGCCAAATATAGCGAAGCCGAAGCGAAGACTGCAAAACTTGAAAGTAACGCAAAACACCAACGGGAAAAGCTGGACAGAATTGTGATTCAGCCATAAAAGGATATTGGGGCAAAAATAAGAAAATCCGCTCAGTTGTCGGGGCAAAGCTTGCAGGGATACATTTTACAGGCTATCCAAGAGCGTATGGAAAAAGAGGAAACAGAAAAACTGTAGACAATCACGCCGAACCGCCTTTGAACATACGACCGGTGTGAACCTGCCCGAGCCCCATAACCGTCCCCCGCAAATCACTGAGCCGCGGAATTGACACGAATCCCCCCCGAACAGTATGATAAAGCCATAGAATCGACAGAAAGGGCGATGAACGATGGCGAAGCAGCCTTACCGGGGACTGGAGGATTGGATGGCCGACTACACAGGTCACCCGCGGATGAGCGACGAGGAGTGGGCGGAGTACCTGAAGGAATGGCAGGAGGCGGAGGAGTTCGACGAGAAGTACAGCCGCCCCTTCGCGACTCAGTGGAAAGCACAGCGCGGGCTGGGCAGACGAATCAGCATGCAACAACAGATGGAGATGCTCCGGGATTTCGAACAATATCTGAAGGAAAACGGGATAGAACGCCCCTCCTGTAAACGTCACACGAACCCATAAAGCAAACAGATGTTTCCAGGATAGTCCGCGGATAGATCGAACACTGCCAATTTTGTCTGTAAGCCGGTGCACGTTGAACAACGCCCGGCAAGATTACAGGAGCCTATCCCCTTCACGAACAGGAAATTATTCTGGTTGTTCAGCCGGTTCCGTTCAATCATCACAAAATGGCTCAGCAACTGAGTAATACAACCAACTCAGCGGTAAAGTGAGAGTTCTTTCGAGAATTATCCCGGCAGCTCACAAACGATGTTGCGATGCCCATATAATAACCTCACGGTCAACGCTTCCTTTTTCAGCCTGTTTTTCTCCACCGCTCTCCACCCACAGTTTAATGAAGCGGTATTCCACCGGGGCTTGCCCCATGCAAAAAGTTTTCCAAACATGTCCGCCTTTGGCTTTTTTTGAAAAAAGTGCTATACTATAGATAAAGAAATATTGCTCGCTTTGTCTCCAATGGAAAGCCCGGTTGCGGACAAAGTGCATGCGTTTTCCCGCGCTTTGCTGCTGAATGATCAGCGGCAAGGCGCTTTCTTACAGGCAAAAATCACACGGGCTTGAAATGCGAGGTGGAACATGTATCAAATCGGACAATACATTATTTATGGCAACACCGGCGTATGCAAGGTGGAGGGACTGGTGGAAAAGCCGCCGCTTGGGCTTTATTATATTTTAAAGCCCCTGTATGAAAGCGGGACCATCTACACCCCGGCCGAGCATCCCAAGGTTTTTATGCGGCCGGTCATCAGCCGCGACGAGGCGGAGGCGCTGATCGATCAGATCCCCCAGGTCGTTGCGCAGCCGGACCGGACCAAGAACCTGCAGGAGCTGAGGGAGCATTACCGCACCGCCACTTGCAGCCATAACTGCGCCGATTTGACCCGGCTCACCATGTCGATCTATGCCAAGAAAAAGGAGCAGGAACAACGGGGCCGCCGCTTCGGCCAGGTGGACGAACGCTTTATGAAGCAGGCCGAAAGCATCCTGTTCGGGGAGTTCGCGGTGGCGCTCGGCATCCCCAAGGAAGAGGTCCACACCTATATTTCCCGCCGGGTGGAAGGCCTGCGCACCGTCCAAGCATAAGCATTTTGTGCAGCCGCACTTGCATTTTGACCAACGGGTCGATGCAAATGCGGCTCTTTTTCTACTTTTCATAAAACATGTTCATCATTACGCCAGATTTTTGTACAATTGTTTGTTTAATTTATCAATTGAAACAATTGCGCAAAATATTTATACTATAAACTAACAAATCAACCACTGAACAACAGATTTTAGAAGGGGGTGTACGGAATGAGCGAACCTACCGCACGTGAACTGTTGGTTCAGCTGACCCAGGAGGCGGAACGTCTCCGGCTGTTGGATTTGGCAGACCGCTGCCGTTCTTTGGACGAGCTGAAGGACTGCCTGCGCGCCATGCTGAAAGGCGTTGTTTGATTTTACCTTTTTCTTTGCTCTCTATCATCTCTACATAGGGAAAGCCCCGGGCCAATCGGCCCGGGGCTTTCCTGTTTTGATTTTGATTCAATCCGCTGCCTGCATATCTGAGGGCGGCGTTTTTTTCAGGTAACGACAAGCAAATTCCTCCGGCGGAATGGGGCAGCTGTAGAAAAAGCCCTGCCCATATTCACAGCCAATGGAAGAAACGAATTCTTCGTCCTGCTGCACCTCCACGCCTTCGGCCACGGTTGTGATCTGCAGGTCCTTCGCCAGCTTGACCACATTTTTCAGCGCAAGCTTGTTCCTTTCCTTCTTATCCGGTGCGCTTTCCAGCAAAAAGTCCTTGTCGAACTTCACCTCATCCACCTGGATACCCGCCAGCACATTCAGCGAAGAATATCCGCTGCCGAAATCGTCCAGCGAAAGGCGGAAGCCCTTTTCATGCAGCTGGGTCAGCGTTTTGTTCATCTGCTCGATGTTCTCGATGGCCAGACCTTCCAGAATCTCCAACTGGATAAGTCCATTTGGAATCTCATACCGCTGCAGAATCGAGCACAGCCGGTCCACATAATCGGACTGATAAAACAGCAGCCGGGACTGATTCACCGAAATACAGATTGGCTCATAGCCCGCATCCAGCCACTTCCTCAGCTGGCAGCAGGTGCGGTCCACCATATAAAGGTCCAGTCGGGCACAGAATCCGTTTTTCTCAAAGGCGGGGATAAACTCATTGGGATAGACCAGCGTTTCGTCCGGACGAATCCAGCGCACCAGCGCCTCTGCGCCCTCCACCTGGCCGGTCTGCAGCCGCACCTTGGGCTGCAGGAACAGCTGAAATTCCTGCTTGGCCAGCGCGCTCTGCATGCTGCTTTCGATGCTGTTTTGGAAATTCTCCTTCCGGTGCATGGCCCGGTCGTAAAAAGCAAGCACGTTCTGGTATTTTTTCACCGCGTGCTTCTGGGCAAACTCCGCCTTGTGCAGCAGCAGCCGCACCTGATCCTCCGGCGGCGCTGTCTCCTGCACCACCGCCGCACCCGCATACAGGATGATGGGGTAACTCACGTTCAGCTCCTGGGCAATGCTGCCCGCACGGTCCATAATCTGCTCCACCCGGGCACGCACCTGTTTCTCCTCATTGGTATGAAGCAACAGATAAAACTGGTCGGCGCTGGAACGGCAGAAACACTCCTTCTCCCCTACCAGTTCTCTCAACAGAACAGCCAGCTTTTTCAGCACCTGATCTGCCTGCGCCTTGCCCAGGATCTCGTTGATGTACTGGAACTGCCGAATGTTCATGGTAACCAGCGAATACGCGCTGTCTTGCTCCAGCAGATCCTCTGCGCACTGAGCGAATTTTTCAAAGTTGTAGGTGCCGGTCAGCCGGTCGTAAAAGGCCAGCTTCATCAGCTCCTTGTTGCTGCCCCACATGGCCCAGCGCACATACCATAGAAGGCCAAGGCACAAAAGGATAATCATTCCGCTGAGCACATTGGCGGTGATCAGGATGGAATAGATCGGACTTCTGCCGGAATTCACCGTGTCTGCATAGCACAGATACCAGCCATTCATTCCAAAGGGCTGCATGTAGACCTTCTGTTCCTTGCCTTCCAAACGGAAAGTAAAATGGAACGCTTCGTTGTTTGCCATCTGCTGCTGCGCAGACTGAGCAGTCTGCTCATCCACACCGGCCTGACTGAGAAAATTCTCCGTGCCCTGCGGTGCAAGGGGGGTATTCTCCGACGCAGCGATGATCCGGCCGTCCTGCTCCACCCAGACCACATCCAGTTTGTTCTGGGACACCGAAGGCTGGGTGAGGATCTTCTGAAAAGCGCTCAGGTCCTTGGAGGCAGCCACCACACCGGTCACCTGCCCGCTGTCCGACTGCACCGGCGCCGCATACATGATCAGCTGCAAGCCCATCTCTTCGTCATAGTAGACCTGAGAAGCCGTTTTTTTGCCCTGCAGTGCATAATAGAGCAGCTGCTGAACCTCTGGCTCCAGTGCTTCCATGGGAATGTTCTCTTCCAATGTGCCGTCCGCACGGACACGACTCTGCATGCCCTCCTGGGTGTAATAGCCCATACGCAGGAAGGAATTTTCCTGACGGGCAGTCTGCAGATCCACCACAAAGCGGCGGAATTCCTCGCTGGATTTGCCCTGCATAAACTCCGCCAGGATCTGCAGCGCCTCCCGGTCAGTCCCCATCCGGTTGCGCATCTCCAGCCAATATTCATTCATAGAGGTTTGCAGCTGCGTATTGTAGGATTTTCGGTTGGCCTGCTGGATCGATGCGATTCCCATACAGGAAACAACGATCAGTGAAATACCAATCAGCACCGTGGAAAGGGTGATTTGCACAAAACGCTGATGCATCCGGGGCCGCGACGCCCGCTTGGATTGGTTGCTTTGTTTCAGGAGCGCCATCTCCCGCCTCCTTCCCCTACTCTTTTGGCATTATTCTTTCGACTATATTACAATAAAATGCTCTTTTTATTTTACCCCATAAAAGCCGCTTTGTGCAAGATGGCGCCGGGCCTTTTGGCACTGTTAATGTACTGCTTTTCGCAAATTTCTTCGTTTTTCTTTGTTTCGTTTATTATACATCTTTATTATATAAGCAGCTTGTACCCCGTGCAACGTGGCAGCCACAAAAAAGATTCAAAAATTTTAAGTTTTTCTCTTGACAATCCCCGGATTCTTGCTACAATATACTTAAATAATTTTAGTTAAATAATTTTAATTAAAATTATGAAACCATTTTTCGACACATTTCAACACCTGAAAAAATAACCAAGGAAAGCGAGAGTTTATTATGTTTGAGAAAGTACGCGATATCATTGTGGACACCCTGAGCTGCGACGCTGACAAAGTGACCATGGAGGCCAGCCTGGCCGACGATCTGGGCGCTGACAGCCTGGACGCTGTTGAGCTGAACATGGCTCTGGAGGACAACCTGGGCGTTGCCATCTCCGACGAGGAGCTGGCCAACATGAAGACCGTTGGCGACATTGTGAATTACCTGGAGGCCAACGCCTGATTTTTGCGGCATAAGGCAAGGCGCTTTTTACCGGTGCTTTGCATCAGCTCTGGCAGGGCGGTCGGAACGCGGCGATCCGCCGCCTGTTCCGGCCGGCTTCTGCCGGAGCTGATTTTCTTTTTGCGCAAAGGCAGCGCAATGCGCCGCCTTCTCGCGCCCCTATCACGATTTATAAGGAGGTTCCCGGCATGACCTTGGAACAAATCACCAGCCTGCTGAAGGCGTTTGACGAAAGCTCCGCCAGCCGTTTGAAGTACACCTGCGGTGAGGAGCAGATCACTTTGGAAAAAGCAGTCGCCCAGAGCGCCGTTGTCTGCGCGCCGGCCGTGGAGGCTGCCCCTGTTGTTGCTGCCGTCCAGCCCGCAGCTGCGCCCGCCGCCGCTGCTCCTGCTGCCGGGGCCACCATCGACGCGCCTCTGGTAGGCACCTTCTATGTGGCCAGCGCCCCGGGCGAAACACCCTTTGTGCAGCCCGGCGACACCGTGCACAAGGGTCAGACCATCGGCCTGATCGAAGCCATGAAAATGATCAACGAGATCCCCGCTCCCTGCGACTGCGTGATTGAAAGTCTGGTCGCGCAGGACGGCGCTCTGGTGGGCTTTGGCGATCCGCTGTTCCAGATCCGGGAGCTGTGAGCCATGTTCAAACGTATTTTAATCGCCAACCGCGGCGAGATCGCGGTGCGCATCATCCGCGCCTGCCGTGAGCTTGGCATCGAGACCGTGGCGGTGTATTCTACCGCCGACGCCACCGCCCTGCATGTGCAGCTGGCCACCAAGGCCGTGTGCATCGGTCCTGCCAAAGCAGCGCAGAGCTACTTAAACCAGACCGCCATTCTGACCGCAGCGGTGGAAAGCGGCTGTGAGGCCATCCACCCCGGCTACGGTTTCCTTTCGGAAAACGACGAATTCGCGGATCTGTGCGCCCAGTGCGGGCTCAAGTTCATCGGCCCCAGCGGCGATGTGATCCGCAAGATGGGCAACAAGGCTGCCGCCCGTGAGCTGATGATCAAGGCGGGCGTGCCGGTGGTTCCTGGCTCCGACGGCGTGATCGAGAGCGCCGAGGATGCTTTGAAGGTGGCCGAGCGCATCGGTTACCCAGTGCTGCTGAAGGCCAGCGCCGGCGGCGGCGGACGCGGCATGCGCCGGGTGTTCAGCCCGGAGGAGCTGCCTGCCGCTTTTGCCTCCGCCCAGGCGGAGGCCGTGGCCTGCTTCGGCAACGGCGAAATGTATCTGGAAAAGCTGGTTCTTTCCCCCCGGCATATTGAGTTCCAGATCATGGCCGACCAGCAGGGCCATGTGGTTCATCTGGGCGAGCGCGACTGCTCGATCCAGCGCAAGAACCAGAAGCTGATGGAGGAATCCCCCTCCAAGGCGCTTTCCCCCGAACTGCGCCAGGCCATGGGCCGGGATGCGGTAAAGGCCGCCCAGAGCTGCGGCTACGAGGGTGCGGGCACCATTGAGTTCGTGCTGGACCCGGAAGGCAACTACTACTTTATTGAGATGAATACCCGCATTCAGGTGGAGCACCCGGTCACCGAGATGGTCACCGGGCAGGATCTGGTCAAGGAGCAGATTCGTGTGGCCGCCGGGCTGCCGCTCTCCTTCACTCAGGAGGATGTGAAGCTGAATGGCCACGCCATCGAGGTGCGGATCAACGCGGAAGACCCCGCCAAGAACTTCGCCCCCATGCCCGGCAAGACCGAATTCGTGCACTTCCCGGGCGGCTGCGGCGTGCGGGTGGATTCCGCTTTGTACAACGGCTACGAGCTGAGCCCCTTCTACGATTCTATGGTGGCCAAGCTCATCGTACACGCCCCCACCCGCCTGGCTGCCATCCGCCGGATGCGCCGGGTGTTGGAGGAGTTCATTGTGGAGGGCTATCCCACCGGCGCGGAACTGGCCCATCTGATCCTGTATCACCCGGATTATCTGAAGGGCGATTACAACACCTCCTTCATTGAAAACAACCTGGACGAGGTGCTGAACTGGATGGAGAAGGGTGCGCCTCTGGCCGACGAGGAGGAACGCTAAATGCTGAACGAACGATTTTCCGATCGGCGGCAGCGGCTGCTGCGCCTGAAGGTGATGCGGGAGGGCGGACGCCTGCCCTCCTCCAGCCGCATTGACGCGCCGGCCATTTTTGAGCAGTGCCCTGCCTGCGGCGAAGCCGTGAGCAAGCGGCAGTGGGCCGATCAGTTGTACGTCTGCCCCCACTGCGGCCATCACCGGCCCATCGGCGCATACCAGCGGCTGGCCCTCACACTGGATTCCGGCACCTTCCAGGAACTGAACGACGGCATGTGCGCCTCGAATCCCCTGGATTTTGATGGCTACGACGACAAGCTGGAGGGCCTGCGCCGCCGCACCGGACTGTCCGAGGCGGTGGTCACCGCTAAGGGCCGCATCGGCGGCTGGCCCGCTGTTGTGGCCGTAATGGACGGCCGTTTCCTGATGGGCAGCATGGGCGTTGCAGTGGGCGAAAAGGTGGCACTGGCCGCCGACACCGCCCGCAAGGCAAAGCTGCCCCTGGTGATCTTCTGCGCTTCCGGCGGTGCCCGAATGCAGGAGGGCATCCTCTCGCTGATGCAGATGGCCAAGACCGCCGAGGCCATCACCCGCTTCCAGCAGGCAGGCGGGCTGTACATTGCTTGCCTGACCCATCCCACCACCGGCGGCGTGACCGCCAGCTTTGCGTCCCTGGGCGACATCACTCTGGCTGAGCCCAAGGCCCTGATCGGCTTTGCCGGCCCCCGCGTGATCGAGCAAACCATCGGCCAGAAGCTGCCGGAGGGCTTCCAGCGCTCCGAGTATCTGGAGGAGCACGGCTTTATGGATGCGGTGGTTCCCCGCGGTCAGATGAAATCCACACTGATGCAGCTGCTTCGGCTGCACGCCAAAGGAGGTGCCCGCCGTGGCTGAACTGCATACCCCCGCTGAGAAGGTGGCGCTGGCCCGGCATGCGGGCCGCCCCGGTACGGCGGATTATATCAAGGCCCTGTTCACCGATTTCTTTGAGCAGAAGGGCGACCGGCTGTGCGGTGAAGACGCGGGCATTCTGGGCGGCATCGCCATGTTCCACGGACGCCCGGTCACGGTGATCGGCCACCGCAAGGGCCGCAATCTGGAGGAAAACACCCGCTGCAACTTCGGTATGCCCAGCCCGGAAGGCTACCGCAAGGCCCAGCGACTGATGCGCCAGGCGGACAAATTCGGCCGGCCCATCATCACCTTCATCGACACCCCCGGCGCCTACCCCGGTCTGGAGGCCGAGGCACACGGCCAGGGTGAGGCCATTGCCCGCAGCCTGGCCGTGATGAGCGAGCTGAACGTACCTCTGATCGCGGTGGTTACCGGTGAGGGCGGCAGCGGCGGCGCACTGGCGCTGGCCATGGGCAACACGGTGCTGATGCTGGAAAACGCCATCTACTCGGTGCTTTCCCCCGAGGGCTTTGCCAGCATTCTGTGGAAGGATTCCACCCGCAGCGCCGAGGCCTGTGACGTGATGAAGCTCACTGCCCAAGACCTGGAGCAGCTGGGCATCATCGACGGGATCATTCCCGAACCGCCGGAGGGCGCACATGCAAACCCCGCCGCAATGTTTGACGCGGTGGACGCGGCGCTGCAGAAGGCCCTGCGCCAGGCGGACCGCATTTCCGACCCGGCGGCTCACCGGCACAAAAAATTCAGAACCATGGGTTCCGCATTCCTGCAAGAGCCCGGAAAGGACCTTTTCTGATGACGGGACTGGAAATTCTGGGCACCGGGCGCTGCCTGCCGCAGCGCTGTGTGACCAACGACGATATGGCCCGCATGGTGGAAACCAGCGACGAGTGGATCTCCACCCGCACCGGCATCCGCCAGCGGTATTTCTGCGGGGAAGACGAGGGCGTTGTGAGCCTTTCTGCGGGCGCGGCCCGCAAGGCGCTGGAGAAGGCTGGCGTGAGCGCGGATCAGCTGGGTCTGATCCTGACCGCCACCTTCACCCCGGACAGCTTCACCCCCTCGGTGGCCTGCCAGGTCCACGAAGCGCTGGGCTGCACCGCCGCCATCCCCTGCTTTGATCTGAACGCCGCCTGCACCGGCTTCATCTACGCGCTGGAAACCGCCCGCTCCCTTCTGATGGCGGGCAGCGCCGGGGAATATGCCCTGGTCATCGGCGCGGAGTGCATCTCCCGCGTGCTGGACATGGAAGACCGCTCCACCTGCGTGCTGTTCGGCGACGGCGCGGCCGCCGCTGTGGTTCGTCTGGCGGATCTGCCCTACGCCTGCATTCTGGGCGGCCGGGGCGAGGCTGCCGGTCTGCATGCCAACAGCCTGCTGCCCGGCCAGAGCCGATATCTGTTCATGGACGGACGGGCGATCTTCCGCTTTGCGGTGGACATCATCCCCAAGTGCCTGGGTCAGCTGTTCGAGAAGAGCGGCACCAGCCTGGAGCAGGTGGATCATGTTGTCTGCCACCAGGCAAACAGCCGCATCATCGACCATGTGGTGAAAAAGCTGGGCGCTCCGGCGGACAAATTTTACAAGAACATGCATCGCTACGGCAACACCTCCGCTGCCAGCATCCCCCTCGCTTTGGACGAGATGCTGGAATCCGGCGCGATCCGGCCCGGTCAGACCGTGGCCTGTGTGGGCTTTGGCGCGGGGCTGACCTGGGGCGCGGTACTGCTGCGTTTCTAAGCAAAGCCCCTCTGATAAAAAAGGAGTAACAATATGCGTTTGAACGAGATCCTCGGGACCGAATTCCCCTTCATCCAGGGCGGTATGGCCAACATTGCCACCGGCACCTTTGCCGCAGCGGTTTCCAATGCGGGTGCGCTGGGCCTGATCGGTGCGGGCGGCATGACCGCCGACATGCTGCGGGAGCAGATTCACATCTGCCGCAGCCTGACCGACAAGCCCTTCGGCGTTAACATCATGCTGATGAACCCGGACGCTGAGAAGATGGCCCACATCGTGGTGGAGGAAAAGGTTCCCGTTGTGACCACCGGCGCTGGCAACCCCGGCGCTTACGTTCCCATGTGGAAGGAAGCGGGCATCAAGGTGTTCCCCGTTGTGCCTGCTGTTGTGCTGGCCCGCCGCATGGCCGGCCTGGGTGTGGACGGCATCATCGCCGAGGGCACCGAGAGCGGCGGCCATGTGGGCGAGATGACCACCATGGCCCTGGTTCCCCAGGTGGTGGACGCCATGAAGGAGTACAATCTGCCCGTAATCGCCGCCGGCGGTATCGCTGACGGCCGTCAGCTGCTGGCTGCCTTTGCACTGGGCGCCTGCGGCGCGCAGCTGGGCACCTGCCTGCTGGTGAGCGAGGAGTGCCCTGTTCATGAGAACTACAAGAATGCCGTGCTCAAGGCCAAGGACAACGACACCGTGGTCACCGGCCGCATCGCCGGTACCCCCGTGCGCATCCTGAAAAACAAGATGGCTCGCAGCTATGTGGCCCAGGAGAAGGCCGGTGCCGACAAGATGGAGCTGGAGAAGTACACTCTGGGTTCCCTGCGCCGCGCCGTATTCGAGGGTGACACCGACACCGGCAGCCTGATGGCCGGTCAGGTGGCGGGCATGCTGCATGAGATCCGCCCCCTGCGCACCATTTTTGAGGAGCTGAACAACGGCTGCATCGAGCGGCTGCACCAGCTGGAACAGGAGTAAGCTTATGCAGGCTGTAACCATCCGCGGCCGTACGCTGCAGCTGCCCATTTTGCAGGGCGGCATGGGTGTCGGCGTTTCCCTGGGCGGTCTGGCCGGTGCCGTTGCTGCCTGCGGCGGCATGGGCACCATCAGCACCGCGGTGGCCGGTTTCAACGAGCCGGACTTCGACCGCGACCCCAACGGGGCCAACCTGCGTGCTCTGGAAAAGGAAATCAAAAAGGCCAAGGAACTGGCTGGCGGACTGGGCATGGTTGCCATCAATGCAATGGTCGCCACCACCCAGTATGCGGACAGCATCCGTACCGCTATCAAAGCCGGTGTGGATGCGGTGGTCTGCGGTGCAGGCCTGGCAGTGGACCTTCCCGCCATTGCCGGTGACGCGGACGTGGCGCTGGCGCCTATCGTGTCCAGCTCCCGTGCTGCGGCCACCCTGTGCAAGCTGTGGTACAAGCGCTTCGGCGTTCTGCCCGACTTCATGGTGGTGGAGGGCCCCCTGGCGGGCGGACATCTGGGCTTTGAGGAGCAGGATGTGAAAAACGGCTCCGCCCAGTGCCTGGAAACGCTGGTGCCCGCCATCACCGAGCAGCTGCGCCCCTTTGAGGAGCTGGCAGGCCGTCCCATTCCGCTGTTTGCGGCGGGCGGTGTTTACACCGGCGAGGATGCGGCCCGGCTGGAGCAGCTGGGCGCAGCGGGTGTGCAGCTGGCCACCCGGTTCATCGGCACCTACGAGTGCGACGCCTCCCCTGCCTACAAGCAGGCCATGCTGGATGCAAAGCCGGAGGACGTACGCATCGTGCACAGCCCGGTGGGCATGCCCGGTCGGGCGCTGAACAGCCCGCTGATCCAGCGGCTAGCCGCGGGCGAGACTTTTCCGCCCAAACGCTGCGTAAACTGCCTGGTCCCCTGCAAAAAAGCCGATACCATCTACTGCATTGCGAGTGCACTGATTGAAGCGGTGCGCGGCAACTGGCAGGAGGGACTTTTCTTCTGCGGCGCCAACGTGGGCCGCATGACCAAACTGGTTCATGTGCGGGAGCTGATGGATGAGCTTGCCGCCGAATGGAGGAAACAGACACAATGAAACTTGCGATTTTGTATGCCGGTCAGGGCGCTCAGCACGCCGGGATGGGCAAAGACCTTTACGAGAGCGAACCCTTGTTCCGCGCCGCGCTGGACGCCGCGGACGCTTCGGTGGATTTTGATCTGAAGCAGCTGTGCTTTGAGGGCCCGGACGAGACCCTGAGCCAGACCCAGTTCACCCAGCCCTGCATGGTAGCCTTTGCCGCCGGTCTGACCGCCGTGCTGAAGGACAAGGGCATCAAGCCTGCCGCCGTGGCTGGCCTGAGCCTGGGCGAGTATTCCGCCCTGTGCTGCGCCGGTGTGTTCGACGCAGCTACTGCCGTTTCTCTGGCCGCCTTCCGTGGCAAGGCCATGGAGCAGGCTGTGACCGGCCGCCCCTGCGGAATGGCTGCTATTCTGGGTCTGGACCGTGAGGCGCTGAGCGCTGCCTGCGCCCAGGCTGCCCAGGCCACCGGCGGTGTGGTGGAGATCGCCAACTACAACTGCCCCGGCCAGATGGCCATTGCGGGCGACCAGGCCGCTGTGGACGCTGCCTGTGAGGCTGCCAAGGCCGCCGGTGCAAAGCGCTGCGTGCCCCTGAAGGTCTCCGGCCCCTTCCACACCTCGCTGATGGCTCCCGCCGGTGACGCGCTGCGGGAAAAGTTCAAGGAGGTATCCTTCGGCGAGATGAGCTGCCCGGTGTACTTCAACTGCCTGGGCGGCCCCAAAGCCGACAGCGACACCATCCCCGCCCTGCTGGAGAAGCAGGTGCAGTCCAGCGTATACATGGAGGACATCATCCGCCGCATGGCCGAGGACGGCGTGGACGCATTTTTGGAAGTAGGCCCAGGCAAGACGCTGGCCGGCCTTGTGAAGAAGACCGTGAAGGGCGCTGCTGTTCGCTCGGTGGAAACCGCTGAGGATCTGGCCGCTGCCCTCGAATGGCTGAAAGGAGAAACCTGATGGAAGCAAAACAGAGTGCACTGGTAACCGGCGGCAGCCGCGGCATCGGCCGGGCCATCTGCCTGGCCCTGGCCGCACAGGGTGTGAACGTGGCCGTGAACTACGCGGGCAGCGCCGCTGCCGCCGAGGCTGTAGCCGAGGAATGCCGCGCCCTGGGCGTGGAAGCCTTCGCCATTCAGGGCAACGTGGCCTGCGAGGCTGACGCCCAGAACCTGATTGCCCAGACCCTGGAGCGCTTCGGCCGCATCGACGTGCTGGTAAACAACGCAGGCATCACCCGCGACAACCTGATGATGCGCATGAGCGAAGAGGACTTCGACGCGGTACTGAATACCAACCTGAAGGGTGCCTTCCACTGCATGAAGGCCGCCTGCCGCCCCATGATGAAGCAGCGCAGCGGCCGGATCGTGAACGTTTCCAGCATCGTGGGCGTGCGCGGCAACGCGGGTCAGGCCAACTACGCGGCCAGCAAGGCCGGTCTGATCGGCATGAGCAAGAGCCTGGCCAAGGAACTGGCCGCCCGCGGCGTGACCGTGAACTGCGTGGCCCCCGGCTTTATTGAGACCGATATGACAGACGTGCTGCCCCAGGCCGTGAAGGAGAAGCTGCTTGGCGAGATTCCCATGGCCCACCTAGGCAAGCCCGAAGATGTGGCCGCCGCTGTGGCGTTCCTCGCCAGCCCCGCTGCCGGTTATGTGACCGGTCAGGTGCTGTGTGTGGACGGCGGCATGGCCGTTTGAGCCCGGAACGAGAAGGAGGAGAGACAAATGGATAAACGACGCGTTGTAATCACCGGCATGGGCGCGGTGACTCCCCTGGGCCTGACCCTGGAGGAAAGCTGGGCCGCTGTAAAAGCCGACACCTGCGGCATCGGCCCCATCACCCAGTACGATACCACCAACCAGAAGGTAAAGCTGGCGGGCGAGGTCCGCGATTTTAACCCCGAGCAGTACATCGACAAGCGTGAGGTACGCAAGACTGACCGCTTCGTGCAGTTTGCTCTGGCCAGCGCCGCCCAGGCCATGGAGCACAGCGGCCTGGTGATGGAAAACGAGAACAGCCAGCGCTGCGGCGTGGTATTCGCCAGCGGCATCGGTGGTTTCTCCACCATTCAGAACGAGTGCTTGAAGGGTAACGAGAAGGGCTACGACCGCGTAAGCCCCTACTTCATTCCCATGGCCATCTCCAACATGGCGGCGGGCAACATCGCCATCCGCTTTGGCTTCCACGGCATGTGCACCTGCCCGGTGACCGCCTGTGCCTCCGGCACCAACGCGGTGGGCGACGCTTTCCGCCAGATCCGCGACGGCTATGCCGACGTGATCCTGGCCGGCGGCACCGAGGCCACCATCACCTCCCTGGCGGTGGGCGGTTTCACCTCTCTGCATGCCCTGCACACCGGCAGCGATCCCAAGCGCGCTTCCATCCCCTTTGACAAGGAGCGTTCCGGCTTCGTGATGGGCGAGGGCGCGGCTGCTCTGGTGCTGGAGGAGTACGAGCACGCCAAGGCCCGCGGCGCCAACATTCTGGCCGAGGTTGTGGGCTACGGCTGCACCTGCGACGCCCACCACATCACCGCTCCCCTGCCGGACGGCTCCGGCGCGGCGGGCGCCATGACCCAGGCTCTGGCCGACGCGGGCGTGGACGCTTCCAGCGTGGATTATATCAACGCCCACGGCACCTCCACCGCCATGAACGACGCGGGCGAGACCGCTGCCGTGAAGCTGGCCTTCGGTGAGCATGCCCATGAGCTGGCCATCAGCTCCACCAAGTCCATGACCGGCCACCTGCTGGGCGCTTCCGGCGCTGTGGAGGCTGCCTTCACCGCCATGGCCCTGCACGACGGCTTCATCCCCGCCACCCTGGGCTACCAGGTGCCGGACGAGGCCTGCGATCTGGACGTTGTGCCCAATCACGGCCGCGAGGCTGCCATCCGTTACGCCATGTCCAACTCTCTGGGCTTTGGCGGCCACAACGCAAGCATCCTGTTGAAGAAGTGGGAGGAGTAAACCAATGACTTTGAATTCCAATGAGATCATGGAGGTTCTGCCTCATCGCTTTCCCTTCCAGCTGGTGGACCGCATCACCGAATGCGTGCCCGGCCAGATGGCGGTGGGCCGCAAATGCGTGACCGTAAATGAGCAGTTCTTCTGCGGCCACTTCCCCCAGAAGCATGTGATGCCCGGCGTGCTCATCATCGAGGCCCTGGCCCAGGTGGGCGCAGTGGCCATTCTCACCGAGGAGGAGAACAAGGGCAAGATCGTGCTGTTCGGCGGCATCAAGAACGCCCGCTTCAAGCGCCAGGTCGTTCCCGGCGACGTGCTGGAGCTGAAATGTGAGCTGACCGCCCGCCGCGGTCCGGTGGGCTTCGGCAAGGCCGTGGCCACCGTGGACGGCCAGGTTGCCGCCATGGGCGAGTTGACCTTCGCCATCAGTTGATTTAAGCAATATATCTTGCTATAATATTATCACCGCAGCAGGCATACGGTTTTTTACACCGTCCCATGCTCTTTTGCCTGGGCCGCGCAGTCAAGGAGGATCGAACGAATGCTGGAGCAAGCATTTGCAGATGTGTATTCTAAATTCAAATTACATTTCTATCAGAAGGTATTCAGTCGGTTCCAGGCGCGGGAAGCGAGCCTGACCACTGTGGAGACCTTCTGCATGGAGATCATCCAGGCGCTGGGTAAGCCCACCATCAACGAATTTGCCAGCTTTGTGCAGATTTCCCCGCCCAATGCGGCCTACAAGGTCAACAGCCTGATCAAAAAAGGCTACCTGAAAAAGGTGCAGTCGGAAAACGACCGCCGGGAGTATTTTTTGGTGGTAACACAGAAGTACGAGGATTACTACAACATCAGCTACAGCTATTTGTCCACCGTGATGAACCGCATCAAGGACCGGTTCTCCCCTGAGGACGTGGCCAAAATCGAGGAGATGCTCACCATCATCTCGGACGAGCTGATGCCGGAGATTCCTTTGAAGTCGCCCAACGCCAATCATTACGCCCCGAACGCCTGAATCAACTGATTCTCAAGCCCTTTATTGTCCGGCAGGCAAGCGCCTGCCGGCAGTAAGGGCTTTTTGTGCTTGTGTGCCCGCCTGTCAGGCGCGGCCCGAGCATCAACGCGCGGAAGCCCTGCGCACAACATTCCTATCCTGGAGGGACCCCTCATGAGCGTTACGTTAAAACAGGCGCTGGTACTGCCCAGCTTGCGCCAGGCCACCCTGCTGGCCGGCTTCGACAATCTGGACCGGCCCATCACCTCGGTCAACGTGCTGGAATACATCGGCACGGAAACCCTGCACCAGCAGAATGAAACGGCAGGCCGGTTTGCCGGCGGCGAGCTGGTCCTCACCTGCTTTTCTTCCATCCCCACCAATGTGAACGCCCAGTGCGAATGCCTGCGCGCTCTGGCCCAGGTGGGGCAGGCCGGTCTGGTGCTGTATTATGTGGGCACCGTGATGCCTCAGGTGGACCCCGCCCTGGTAACGTTGGCCCAGGAGCTGGATTTCCCGCTGCTGGTGATGCCGCCCCGCATGGAGCTGCGCTACAGCGAAGTAATCGGCGATGTGATGGATGCCATCCTGCGGGACCAGGCAGACAACACCCATCTTCTGGGAGACATTCTGGAACACATGACCCTGCTGCCTGAGCATCAGCGCACCGTGGACACCGTGCTGCAGCTGCTCAGCGACCGGCTGCGTGCCACCGTGCTTTTGCTGAACAGCACCGGCCAGCTGCTGGGCGCCTGCGCCTGGCCCCGTGGCTCTCAGACGGATATGACCGATCTGCTGATCCAGGCCCGCCAGGGCAACGCGGACCAGTGCTGCCGTCTGACCATCGATCCCGGCGACGCGGCCCCCATGGAGCTGTGCCTGCTCAAGGCCGGTCAGCCGCTGAGCAACGAGGTGCAGCAGCAGGCCCAGGACGTGATGCAGCTGGCTCTGAACCTGTGGAGCCTGAAGCACGCCGAATTGGCCATTGAGGAGCTGGTGCGGGCCATTCTGCGGGACGAACCCATCAAGATGCGCCGCCTGGCCGCTCTGTTCCGGCTGAACGTGGCGTCCATCCACTGCATGTGGATGCTCAGCCCGCTGGACCCCGCCTGCCGGGAAGAGTTTTTGCGCCGGGTGCCCACCATTGCCTCTCAGCTGCTGGAGCCCCACTGCCAGGCCGCCATTGCGGGCAGCTATCAGGACTTTGTGATCGTGCTGGCGGACAACGGCGTGTTCGGTCCCGAGGGCGAGACGCTTGCCGCCCAGCTGGATGCACAGCTGAAGGCCGAGGGTCTGGGCGCGGGCTTTGTGTGCTGCCAGGGCCTTGAAAACACCGCACAGGTGCGGGCTGCTTTTTTGCGCAGCAGCGAGGGCCTGCCCAGCGCTCAGACCATCTGGCCCACCCGCACCGTACATACTCTGGGCGAGATTGATTTTGCTCTGCACTGCAAGAACGATCTGGTGCAAGACGAGGCCAGCGTGACCCGCTGCCGGGCGGTGCTTGCGCCGTTGCACAGCTCCGCCGAGGAGCTGCCCCTGGTGGACACGCTGGCGGTCTATCTGCTGGATGCGGACCAGAACATCGCCCGCTGTGCCCAGCAGCTGTTTTTGCACAAAAACACGGTGAAATACCGCTACCAGCAGATCACCCACCGGCTGGGCCACACCCCGGACAAGCTGCCCGAGCTCACCGCCCTGTATGAGGCCGTGGCGCTGTACCGGCTGCTGGAAAAGTAATGAAATTTGACCTTTGCGGGCGGCTTCGGGCCGCCCGTTTTTCATGTTTCCTTTGCTGCAATTCATGCACCGGCGCTTTGTTTTTCGACACAGTGTGCTATAATAAAAACGTTCGTCGGCTCGCTTTGCCGGCTGTTTTGATTCTATGTTTTGTGAGGTAACTGCCCATGCATTCCGCCCTTTCCTGGCTGCGCAAAAATCCGCATGCCTGGCTGATGGGGTACTGGGCATTCTATCTGTTCGACTTCTTCAGCCTGGAACAGCTGGACCCGGAATACACCATCATCCATTGCTTCATCGATGACCTGATCCCCTTCAACGAGTGGTTCGTGATCCCCTACTGCCTGTGGTATCTGTGGATGCCCGGCACCATGCTCTATTTGTTTTTCAAGGACAAAACCGACTACTGCCGCCTGTGCTTCATCATGTTCGTGGGCATGACGCTGGCCATGCTGACCTATCTGGTCTGGCCCAACGGCCTGGACCTGCGCCAGCCGATCCCGCGGCAGAATGTTCTGTGCCAACTGGTGGAGCTGCTGCGCGGTATTGATACGCCCACCAATGTCTGCCCCTCCATCCACATTTCCAGCACCGTTTCCATTGCCATCGTGGGGCTGCGCTGCAAGCTATTCCGGGTCAACCTGCCGGTACATGCGCTGATCTGGGCCATGACCATCCTGATCACCTTGTCCACCCTGTTTTTGCGCCAGCATTCGGTGATCGACGTGGTGGCCGGGGCGGCGTTGAGCCTGGTGCTGATGCTTCCCGCCTACCGCATCAACTGGGCGAAAATCTTCCCGGAGATCGCGCCTGCATGCGCCAAAAACAGCGCCTGCTAAAAGCCGTTTTCTCCCTTTTTTCTTTTGGAATTTGCCCAGCGATGAAAACAAGATCTTTTTCTTGTTATTTGCCTGCAATGCGGCTTATTTTCTGCCGCAAATCCATTGACAATCATAGCGGAATCTGAAATAATAAATATGTCTTCGAGACTGTTTGCCTAAAGAAATATTCCATGGAAACAGTCCGCTGGGTTGCGCCGGAAACAGCGCCGCCTTCCATTTTGAAAAGGAGACAGGATTGATTCGGTGCCGCTATGGCCCCGGGTGTTTTTGTTGTGTATCCGTCTCTGAAAAGGAGGCGGATTTTTTTGTATTTCCGCCTTCCGCCGTGCATCTTTACCCGCTCGGGTTGAAAAAAATTCGCGACGTTGAAAGGACTATGTATGAAACACCTGGATTTCAAAACAGCACAGAAAATGCTGATGGACCACGTGCATCCCGTTCAGACCGAACGGCTCCCGCTGTCGCTTTGCGGCGGCCGGATTCTGGCGGAGGATCTTCTGGCGGCAGGCAACATTCCCCCATTTGACCGTTCCCCCTATGACGGCTATGCGTTCCGTGCCGCGGACAGTGCTGCCGCTTCCCCGGACGCTCCGGTTTCATTGACCATTCTGGAAGAGCTGCCTGCCGGGTCCGTGCCCACCAGACCCGTCCTTCCCGGCACCGCTGTGAAAATTCTTACCGGCGCCCCCATTCCCGCCGGGGCAGACGTGGTTTGCAAATATGAAGATACCCGGTTCGACCTTCACACCGTGACCCTTTCCCGTTCCTATCGGGCCGGTGAAAACATCGTGCATGCCGGTGAAGATATCCGCGAAGGCGAGCTGCTCGCCCGCAAAGGCACCCGGATCGACGGCGGACTTGCCGGCACACTGGCCTCTCAGGGAATCTCCTCCCCTCTGGTGTATCGCCGCCTGCGGGTGGGAATCTTGTGTACAGGCAGCGAAGTGGTGGAGTGCAGCGAAATCCCCTCGGCCGGAAAAATCCGCAACGCCAATCGCCATACTCTGGAAACGATACTTGAGGGGCTCGGCTTTGAGCCCGTGTACCTGGGCCTTGCGGGCGATGACCTTGCCGCCATTGCCGCCCTTGTTCAGAATGGGCTTGCGCAATGCGATGCAGTGATCTCCACCGGCGGTGTTTCCGTGGGCGACTACGACCTGACGCCGGATGCCATGAAACAGGCGGGCGTGGAGATGCTGTTCCAGGGCGTGGACCTGAAACCGGGCATGGCCTGCGCTTACGGAATCCAAAACGGCAAACCGGTCTGTGCACTGTCCGGGAACCCGGCATCCGCCATCACGAATTTTTATGTCGTGGCTCTGCCGGCTCTTCGCAAAATGGCCGGTCTGGAAAAATTCGAATTCACCGAGATCACCGTGACCTTGGCCCAGAGCTTTCACAAAAAAAGCCCCTGCACCCGCCTGCTGCGGGGAAAATTGGATTTGAGCGACGGGACCGTTCGCCTTCAGCTTCCTCAAAAGCAGGGCAACGTGGTCCTGAGCAGCTCCATTGGATGCAACGCAATGGCGGTCGTTCCCGCAGGCAGCGGTCCCATTGATCAAAACACACCACTGAAAGGGTTCCTTCTCACATGAAAAAGGTAAATGTAGAACAAGCGGTCGGCATGACGCTCTGCCACGACATCACCGCCATGTTCGACGGGTTCAAGGGCCCGTTGTTCAAGCGGGGCCATATCATCCAGCCGGAAGATATCTCCAAGCTGCTGGACATCGGCAAACGTTCCATTTTTGTGTGGGAAGAGAATGCCGGCGAGCTTCACGAGGATGACTGCGCCCTGCGCATGGCTGCCATGGCTCCGGCAGAAGGCGCTCATTACGAAGGTCCTGCCGAGGGAAAGGTCCTTCTGAAAGCGGATGTGCGAGGCATGTTCCGGGTAAACACCGCCCTGCTGCATCAGATCAACTCCATTGGCGACATCACCATCTGCACGCTGCCGGACCATTTTCCCGTGGAGCCGGGAGACCGGCTTGCCTCCATGCGGATCGTCCCCCTTGTCACCAAAGAGGAACAGATCCTGCAGGCAGAGGCGCTTTGCAAAGAGGAAAAGCTGCTGGACCTGCGCCCTTACCGGCACAAAAAGATCGGCGTTGTCATCACCGGTTCCGAGGTATATCACGGCCGTATTCAGGATAAATTCGAGCCGGTGGTCCGGGCCAAGATGAAGCAGTACCCCAGCGAGATCCTGGGGGTCACCGTCTGCGATGACGACCTGACCATGATCTTGAACGCGGGCCGCCGGTTCCTTGATAAGGGCGCGGATGTTCTGATCTTCACCGGCGGTATGTCGGTGGACCCGGACGATCTGACCCCCACCGCGATCCGCGCTCTGGGGGCGGAGATCATCACCCACGGCGTGCCCTCGCAGCCCGGAAACATGACTTTAGTGGCTTATCTGGACCAGGTCGCCATCCTGGGGGTTCCCGGCGCTGCCATCAGCCTGCCCACCACGGTTTTCGACGTGCTGCTGCCCCAGATCTTTACCGGGGATAAATTGACAAAACAGGATCTGATCCGCTTGGAAGAGGGCGGACTTTGCCGCATGTGCAAGGTGTGCCACTTCCCCACCTGTACGTTTGGGAGATATTGAATTATGATCGACTCCTATGGCCGCCGCATCACATATCTGCGGCTTTCCGTCACCGAACGGTGCAATCTGCGCTGCCGCTACTGCATGCCGGAGGAAGGCATCTGCCAGAAGGACTGCTCCGAAATGCTGACCGAGGACGAGATGATCGCCGCGGTACAGGCTGCCGCCAGCCTTGGCATTACCAAGCTGCGCATCACCGGCGGTGAGCCTCTTGTAAAAAGGAATATCGTTTCCATCTGCCGCCGCGCCTGTGCCGTTCCCGGCATCCAGGACGTCGCCGTTACCACCAACGGACTTGCCCTGCCCGCTCTGGCAAAACCGCTTCGGCAGGCCGGGGTCAACCGTGTGAACATCAGTCTGGATACTCTGGACCCGGAAAAGTACCGGCACATCACCCGCATTGGCCGGTTGGACCAGGCGCTGGCCGGTATCCGCGCCGCGCTGGATGCCGGATTTGACAAGGTAAAGATCAATGTGGTTCTGATCGGAGGTTTCAATGACGACGAAATCGTTCCCCTTGCCAATCTGACCCGGGAGTATCCGGTGGATGTGCGCTTCATCGAGCTGATGCCCATGAACTCCAGCCCGGAATTTGGTCCCGCAGCCTATCTGCCCAGCCGTATTGTTCTGGAACAGCTGCCGGATGCGTCCGCTCTGCCGGAAAGCGATGGCGTCGCCCGGCTGTACCGGCTGCCCGGAGCGCTTGGAAGCATCGGTCTGATCAGCCCGGTGAGCAATCATTTTTGCGCGCAGTGCAACCGCATCCGCCTGACCGCCGACGGGAAACTCAAGCCCTGCCTGCACTCCGCTGTGGAGTACCCCGTCAAAGGGCTTTCCTCGGCGGAAATGCTGGAGCAATTCCGCCGGACCATCGGTTCAAAGCCGGAAAAGCACGAACTTCTTTCCGCCCTGCATCCCAGCCAGGCAGGCCGGATGATGAATCAGATCGGCGGCTGAACGTGTTATTATAACAGAGGAGGAATTTTCTTGATCGAGAATATGAATGATTTCACCCACTTTAACGCCCAGGGCCGGGCAAAAATGGTGGATGTGGGCGAAAAAGACCCTTCCCAGCGGCAGGCCGTTGCCGCCGCCCAGGTATTGGTGGGCCGGCAGACCTTTGAACGCATCCGCAGCGGCGGAATGAAAAAGGGCGATGTGCTTACCGTGGCACAGGTCGCCGGAATCATGGGCGCCAAGCACACTTCGGCTCTGATCCCCATGTGCCATCCGGTTGCGGTGAACGGGATCGACATGGATCTGTGGCTCGACGAGGAGCAGTGCAGCGTGGAGATCCGGGCAACCGTTTCCTGCTCCGGACGCACCGGCGTAGAGATGGAAGCGCTGACCGCAGTTTCCACCGCGGCCCTGACCGTTTACGATATGTGCAAGGCCATCCAGAAGGATATCGTCATTTCGAACATCCGCCTTCTGCGAAAAACCGGCGGCGTTCATGGAGATTTTGAAAGAGAGGAAGCATAATATGGCATATAATGCAGCTGTTATCACCGTCAGCGACAAGGGGTCCAAGGGACAGCGCGTGGACACCAGCGGCCCCGCGCTGGTATCCATCCTCAGCGAAAACGGGTACAATGTGATTCACACCAGCATCGTTCCCGATGAGCGTGAGCAGATCATCAATGAACTGATCGCCTGCTGCGACCAGAAAAACTGCACCCTGGTGCTCACCACCGGCGGGACCGGCTTCTCTCCCCGGGACATCACCCCGGAGGCAACTCTGGCGGTAATTCAGCGGGAAACCCGCGGCATCGCGGAAGCAATGCGTGCCGCCAGCATGAAGGTCACCCCCCGCGGCTGCCTTTCCCGCAGCGCCGCCGGCATCCGTGGCCGCAGCCTGATCATCAACCTGCCCGGAAGTGAAAAAGCCGCTCGGGAGAATCTTCTGGCTGTGATCGGCAGCATTGGCCATGGCCTGGATATGCTTTGCGGCGAGGGCTCTGCGGACTGTGCCGCCCCGGCGGCAGCTTCTGCCGGAAAGGCTTCTCCCAGCCTGGACCAGTGGCTGAAAGAGGCGAAACAAGCTCCTGACGCCGAAAAGGTCGGCATGTATCTGACCCACAACGGAACCGTTCGGATCACGCCCAAGGCCCAGGTGCGCAACGGGCAGACGGACGCCGCGCCGGTGACCGGGATGGAGTTCTCCTACGATCCCCAAAAGCTGGAACAGGCCATTCAGGAGGCCCGCAAGCTGGAGGGAATCTACTACGTGCGCGTCTGGCTGAATGAGGGACGCCTGTCGGTGGGCGACGATTTGATGTATGTGCTCATCGGCGGCGATATCCGCCCCCATGTGGTGGATGCACTTCAGTTCCTGGTGGGCACCATCAAGCGCGAATGTGTTGTGGAAAAGGAGCTTCACTGAGCTCTCTTCCCTATCCATCTGCTTGTTTAAGGAGTATTTTTCATGGAACAACATATCCCCATGATCGGGTTTGCCGCCTATTCCGGCACCGGAAAAACCACCCTGGTGGAACAGCTGATCCGCTTGTTTAAGCAGCAGGGGCTGCGGGTGGCCGTTGTGAAGCATGACGGCCATGACTTTGAAATGGACCGCCCCGGCAAGGATTCCTGGCGCTTCACCCAAGCGGGCGCGGACATCACGCTGATCAGCTCCTCCTCCAAAACGGTCATTCTGGAACAGCGGCCCAGGTCGTTCCAGGAAAACATTGCCTGCCTGCAGGGCGTGGACCTGATCCTGGTGGAGGGCTATAAATACGAAGACCTCCCCCGGGTCGGCATCTGCCGAAAAGCTACCGGGAAAGGTCTTCCTTCCAATGCGGATACATATATTGCCGTGGTTACCGATGACGAGCTGCTGAAGCAGCAGTTCTCCGGGCCCTGCTTTGCGCTGGATGATGTTCGCGGACTTGCCTGTTTTCTGCTGGAATATACCGGTCTGACCTGCTGACCCTTTCACTCGGTCACGCTTTGGCCGCACAGGCTCTGATATATTTCCTGCGTGTTCACGTTGGTCAGCTGCTCCTCCATTTCAGCGGGGATCTCCACGATGTGAAGATTCTGCTGTTCCAGAAACCGCATCACACGCCGGTCGCCTTGTTCCAGGCTTTGCCGCAAAACCGGCGCCAGCTCTTTTTTGTAAATACCGCACAGGGGGTGGATTCGTCCATCCCCTGTTTTTGCTATGCAGCAATCGTATTGCGGCTTCCATTGGCGGAACAGATATTCCACCAGCTCGCTTTTCAAAAGCGTCGTGTCGCAGGCCGTGATGAAAACCAGCTGCGTGTCGGCTGCCTCCAGGCTGGAATAGATCCCGCTCAGCGGTCCGCAGTCTACATACCGGTCCTCTACGGTTTCACCAATGTTTTCGAACCGGTCCTTTCGATCCACCGAGACCACACAGCGGGAAAAATGGGTCAGCTGAGAAGAAAGCGCGCTTAAAAACGACCCGCCCTGCCAGGGCAGGTGGCTTTTGGGATAATAGTTCATCCGGCTTGATTTTCCTCCGGCCAGAATTACCGCCGTACTGGACCGGATCAAGCTCTGGGGGTCCGTTTCCGTATACTGGTTTTTCACAAGCAGTTCCCTCTGTCTTTCCTGGATTTTCCGTCAGTCTCAGCCTTCATTGCGGTACTGCCTTGGCGTACAGCCCACATAGGACTTGAATACCAGTGCAAAATGCTTCGCATCTTGAAAGCCGCAGGCCTCGGCGACTTCGTAGATCTTGTATTCCGGTCTTTTGAGCAGCTGCTTCGTTCGTTCCATCCGGCATTGCGTGATGTAATCGCTCAGATTCTGCTGGGTTTCCTTTTTGAACAGCTTCGACAAATAGGTCGGATGCACATAGACCAGCTGGGCCATGTCGCCCAGCAGGATGTTCTCTGCCAGATGCTCCCGGATGTATCGCTTTACGATGCGCACCATATTGCTTTGGTTCTCAGAGTCCTGAAAATCAAAATGATATCTGTTCCCCCAGACATCCAGCAGCCGCTTTTGTTCCTGCGGCGAATGGAGGCAGGTAAAGCGGCAAAAATCCGGCGTACATTCCTGCACCCGGCCGCAGAGCTCCTGGCATCGCTCCAGACTGGCGCCGTTCACGCTGAAAATCACATCGTTTTTTCGGACCACACTCAGGATCTCTCCCTGTCGGATCTCCCGCATTCGCTCAACAGTCTGCCGGCATCGGTCCATCTGGTCTTCCCCCAGTTCCCCGGTGCGGCAGTTCCAGCAGACCACGCCGCAAAATTTGTCCATCTTCATCTGGGCGACCAGCTGCTCGGCTTCTCTGGACCACAGGGACTCCTGTTCATTGCACAGCATCCGAAACGCCTTGGTTCGCGATTCGTTGTATTTCTGGACCGCAGAGGATATGGCCTGCCGAAATTTCAGCGGGTCCACCGGCTTCAGAAGATATTCCTGAACGCCCTCCCGCATTGCCTGCTGGGCATAGCTGAAATCCGCATATCCGCTGATCACAATGCATTGTACGTTTTTGCGCTCCATCCGGTGCAGCATTTCCAGCCCGTCCAGACCGGGCATCCGGATATCGGTGCAGAGCAGTTCAAAGTCTTCCTTGTCCAGCATCTGGAGCGCTGTAAATGCATCCGCCGCACATTCCACCTGAATCCAGGGCTCAAACCGATTGACCAGCTTCTGCAATCCCGCCCTTGTCTTCGGCTCATCTTCCACTATCAGCAGTTTCATCTTGCATACCTTCCAAGTCTACAATCAGTCTTACGCGGGCATACTCATTTTCCCGGCTTTCGATCGAAAGTCCGCTGCTGTTGCCGAACACGTAGCGCAGCCGACTGTTCACATTGGCCAGACCAATGTGAAAGTCCTGTTCATCCTGAAACTGATGGCTTTCCTGAATGCATTGGCGAAGCTTCTCCAAACGCTTTTGGGGAATCCCCGCGCCGTTGTCTTCCACAAGAATCTCCAAACCATACTCTCTTTGGGCCACCCGCACCACAAGCATTCCGTCGTTTTTTTCCTCAAGGCCGTGGCGGATCGAGTTCTCCACAATGGGCTGCAGAATCATTTTGGGGACCAGGACCGCCATGACCGCCTGGTCCTTTTCAATGCGATAATCGAACCGGTCGAAGAACCGGTTTTTCTGGATGATCAGATAGTTCTCCACCTGTTGAAGCTCCTGCTCCACAGACACAAGGTCTGTGCTGTCTTCCATGCTGTACCGAAGCATGGAGGACAAGGCGATCAGGATCCGGCTGGTTTCCCAGTCTTCCTTTTCGATCAGATTCCAGTTGATGCAATCCAGGGCATTGTACAGAAAATGAGGGCTGATCTGGCTTTGCAGCACCTTGATCTTTGCCTCCCGCTCGCTGATTTTCAGTTTCAGCGTATGCTCGTCGCCGAAGGCGGTGGGGCCTGCGGCCACATCGCCGGCCGCGTAAACATCCGGCACATTGGTCTGCATGAATTCGTTGACCGGAATGCCGCGCTCCACCGTTACGCCGCTGCCTTCCAGGAAAGCCACGTTGGGGCGAACACCGGTGCCGACGATCACAAAGTCAGCGGCAACGGGCTCTTTGTCCTTCAGATGGACCAGGAAGGAACCGTCTTCCAGCTTTTCGATCCGCTCGGTGACCGTTCCGGTGTGCAGAGTCACACCCTTTTCGTGAATCTTTTCCACCAGCACATCTGCGCCCTGCTGATCCAAAACGCTGGGCATGATGCGGTCCATCAGCTCGATGACCGTCACCTTCATGCCTCTGTAGCAGGCTGCCCACGCGGCCTGCAGCGCCACAAAGCCGGAACCGATCACAGCGGCGCGCTTGCTATTCTGGAATTTCGGCATCCGCTTGTCCACATCCGCCTTGGTCCACATGTTGCACACGCCTTCCTGATGCGCGCCCTCGATGGGAGGAGTCAGTGCGTAAGAGCCGGTGGCGATCAGCAGCTTATCGTAGTCAAAGCTGCGGCCGTCTTCCAGGAATACCTTGTGCGCCTGTGCATCCAATTTGGTCACGGTGCCTTCCACGCACTCTGCATGCAAGCGTTCAAAATAATCCTGTGTGCGGATGGTCATGCCCTCGTAAGGAAGCTTGCCCCGCAGCACATAGGAAAGCAGCACGCGGGAGTAAGGCAGAAAGCCCTCCTTGGAGATCATGACAACCTTGCTGTCCTTATCTACTTTACGGAAGTTTTGCAGTGCCGACAGGCCGGCGGCGCTGTTGCCGATAATTACTATATTCACGCAATCACTCCTCATTTTTTTGATGTTTTCTGCTAAGAAAATAGCACAGGAACTTTGCCAAGCAAATATTTAACAGGTGTTCTGACAATTTCATCCCCCTAAAATGCAAGCCTACACCCCTTTTGTTTTCCGGCGTATTCGGCTGGGCCGCCAAGCACCGAAAATGCAATTTGCATCTTTTTGTGCAAATTGCCCCTTGTTTCCTCTTCGTCCGGCGAATATGATAATAATAGAACAGGGTGCGAAGTATCTCGCCGCCCATCGGAAAGGAGCGTGTTTCCAATGCACCAAACCATCGAATCTCTGCTTTTGGCCCACGGGCGCGCCATTCTGAATTCCCCGGGAATGCAGCTGGAGCAGCAGTTCATCCAGCATGGCAGTGTGACCTGCTTCGACCATTCGCTGGCCGTGGCCTATCTGAGTCTGTGGATCGTTCTGCGGCTGGGCCTTCGCCTGGATCTGCGCAGTCTGGTGCGCGGCGCTTTGCTGCACGACTACTTTTTGTATGACTGGCACGAAAAGGACGCAAGCCATCGCTGGCATGGCTTCCACCACGCCCGCCGGGCCCTGGAGAACGCCAGCCGGGATTTTGAGCTGAACTGCATCGAGCAGGATATCATTGAGAAGCACATGTTCCCGCTGAACCTCACCCCGCCCCGCTTTGCGGAAAGCGTTGTGGTGACCTGTGCGGACAAGATCTGTGCTTGCTTCGAGGTGTTTTCCATTCTGCTCTACCGCCCGGACTTTTCCCGTCTGGGCCTTGCGGCAGCAAACAACAACTAATAAATCGCTCCGGGAGGCTCAATGCTCCCGGAGCGATTCTTTTTCGTTAATTCCTTGTATTTCCCTATGAATTGTTTTCAATTTATTCACAATTACCCCATTGACAGAAGATGTCAAAAGAGTTACAATTTAGTTGCAAGAAAGTTACACCCCCTTTTTCATGTGTTGTGAGACGTCTCCGGTTCATCTCCTCCTTCCGCCCCCCTAGCGGTTCTTTGATCCGGCTGAGCAGGGCGTCTCGAAATTCCTGTGGCAAGCTCCACCGCCTGTTGTTGGGCGGTGGAGTTTGTTTTTGCCCTTTTTCTCTTGTACCGCGGTGCCGTAAACGGTATGATAAAAGCAGTAAGGGGACGTTTGCCCCAAACGAAAAGGAGCGTTTGTCATGTCTGCCGTTTTTACCCGGCTGGCCCCGCTGCGTGTGGCGAAATACGCCCTGGGCGGGCTGCTCGCCAGCTTTTTTGCGGCGATGCTGGGGCTTTCCTACAGCACCTCCGCCGGAGTGATTGCCATTCTGAGCATCCAGACCACCCGCAAGCAGACCCTTGCCCTGGTGGTCCGGCGGTTTGCCGCCTTTTTTGCCGCCATGGCGCTGGCCTTCTGCTGCTTTTCCCTGCTGGGCTACCATCTGGCGGCCTTCGGGCTGTTTCTGCTTTTGTTCGCTGCCTTCTGCCAGTGGTTCGGCCTGCAGGAGGCGCTGGTGATGAACACCGTGCTGGTACTGCATCTGTATGCAGAGCGCACGATAGACCTCTTCTGGCTGCGCAACGAACTGCTTTTGCTTTTGACCGGTGCAGGGATCGGGATACTGGTCAACCTGTACATGCCGGGCGCGGCAAAGGCCATCCGCCAAAATCAGGCTCAGATAGAGCAGGCCTTCCGGGACATTCTGCAGCGCATGGCGGACCGGCTGCTGACCCGCAGCAAGCAGGGCTACACCGACAGCTGCTTTGCCCCATTGGAACAGCAGCTGGATGGACTTGCCCGCAAGGCCCGGGAGAACCAGGGCAACGCGATGCTCAGTGACCAGTGGTATTTTGTAAACTATGTGACCATGCGCCAGCGCCAGCTGACGGTACTGCGCCGTGTTTATGACAACATCCACCGACTGGATCAGGTACCCGAGCAGGCCCTTGGCATCGCCGATCTGCTGGAGGATATCAGCCGCTCCTTCCACGAGCACAACAATGCGGCCGCCCTGCTCCAGCGGCTGCACGGCATGCAGGCCGCCATGCGCGGCGAACCCCTGCCCCAAAGCCGCGCCGAGTTTGAAAACCGAGCGCTGCTTTATCGTGTGCTGTACGATCTGGAGGACTTTTTGCAGCTGAAAGCGGATTTCGCCGCCGCACTCACCGAACAGGAGCGCAGTCGTTTCTGGGGCGCCTGACGGCGTCTCAGGCCGCTGAGATTTGGTGTAATTCCACCAAGATAAGTCATACTTCGGCCCATTCTTTGACATATTGCCGGTTTTCCCGGCCTGCCGTTTGAAAAGTTTGGCGGCGGTGCATTTTGTATTTTGCGGTCAAATGTGATACACTTTTAAAAACCACCCGGCACGCAGGGCCGCAGGGCGCAAGCTTTGTGCAAATTTGTGCCCCAAATGCCCGCGTTGTTCTTGTTAGAAAGGCGATTCTGTCTTATAATAAAAGGAACGAAGCGTTTTGCTGGAGAATTGTAATTGCAAAGGAGACAAGGAATATGGCTTATTATTTTGAGGAACCTTCCCGCACGTTTGGCGAGTACCTGCTGGTACCCGGTTACTCTTCCTCCGCCTGTGTACCGGACGCTGTGAGCCTAAAAACACCGCTGGTCAAGTACCGCAAGGGCGAGGAGGAATGCCCCCTCACCATGAACATCCCCATGGTGAGCGCCATCATGCAGTCGGTTTCCGGTGATCGCCTGGCCATTGCGCTGGCGAAGCAGGGCGGCGTATCCTTTATTTACGGTTCTCAGTCTGTGGAAGACGAGGCGGCTATGGTTGCCCGCGTCAAGAGCTACAAGAAGGGCTTTGTGACCAGCGATTCCAACCTGAAGCCCACCGCTACCCTGGCGGACGTTCTGGACCTGAAGGAGAAGACCGGCCACTCCACCGTTGCCATCACCGAGGACGGCACCCCCAACGGCAAGCTGCTGGGCATCGTGGCCAGCCGCGATTACCGGGTCAGCCGCATGTCCCTGGATGAGCCTGTATCCAACTTCATGACCCCGCTGGAAAAGCTGGTCTATGCGCCGGATACCACCACCCTGAAGGAAGCCAACGACATCATCTGGGACAACAAGATCAACTCTCTGCCCCTGGTGGATTCTGAAGGCCATCTGAAATACATGGTCTTCCGCAAGGACTACGACAGCCACAAGGAAAACGTGAACGAGCTGCTGGACGCCAACAAGAGCTACGTGGTGGGCGCCGGCATCAACACCCGCGACTACGCCGAGCGCGTTCCCGCTCTGATCGAGGCCGGTGTGGACGTGCTGTGCATCGACTCCTCCGAGGGCTTCTCCGAGTGGCAGAGCCGCACCATCGCCTGGATCCGTGAGCGTTACGGCGACAAGGTAAAGGTTGGCGCCGGTAACGTGGTGGACCGTGAGGGCTTCCGCTTCCTGGCGCAGGCTGGCGCGGACTTTATCAAGGTCGGCATCGGCGGCGGCTCCATCTGCATCACCCGCGAGACCAAGGGCATCGGCCGTGGCCAGGCCACCGCTGTGATCGAGGTTGCCGCGGCTCGTGACGAGTACTACAAGGAGACCGGCGTCTACATTCCCATCTGCTCCGACGGCGGCATCGTACACGATTACCACATGACCCTGGCTCTGGCCATGGGCGCTGACTTCGTGATGCTGGGCCGTTACTTCGCCCGCTTCGACGAGAGCCCCACCAACAAGCTGCGCATCAACGGCAGCTATGTGAAGGAGTACTGGGGCGAGGGTTCCAACCGCGCCCGCAACTGGCAGCGCTACGACCTGGGCGGCGCCACCAAGCTGAGCTTCGAGGAAGGCGTGGACAGCTACGTTCCCTACGCCGGCAGCCTGGCCGACGGTGTGGGCACCACCCTGTACAAGATTCGCAGCACCATGTGCAACTGCGGCGCACTGACCATTCCTGAGCTGCAGGAGAAGGCCCGTCTGACTGTGGTTTCCTCCACCAGCATCGTGGAGGGCGGCAGCCACGACGTTATCCTGAAGAACAACCCCAACAACTAAGCTGAACAAACGAACAGGGCACCCGCCGCGGCGGGTGCCCTGTTTTTCGTTTCTCACCTATTTTACATTCCCTATGAATTACGCATCCGACGATGCGGTTGACGCGTTTGCCCGGTCACGGCATGATACGCCGGGCCTCCATGTAATAGCGCTTGTCCTGCGCACGGCCCATGGAGAAGGTCTTGCGGGGCAGCACACCATCCAGCACCACGCCCCGGAACAGATCTTCCTTGCGGAATTCCGGCAGCACAAAGCCGATGCACTGCGCACCGGCGCAAAGGGTGCACAGCGTCTCTTCCCCGTGGATGTAGTCCGGCTTTGCTCCCTCCCACTGGGGCATCCGGTCGTCCAGGAAGGCCTGTAGTGCCGCCACCGGCAGCGCCCAGCGCCCATTAGGCTGGATGCAAAGCCAGCCGTTTTTCTCCCCGGCCACCCAGCGGATGGTCCAGGGGGCTTCCTTTTCCGGCGCTTGCTCCAGAAGCTGTGCCTGTGCTCCCTGCGCGGCGAAATAGTTTCCCGCATCCTGCAAAATGGTTTCCGGGTCCACGCCTGTCACCAGCCGGTGAATGGGTTCAATTTCCAGACTTTCGTCCTGCAGGTTCACCACCTCGGCCAGCGCCCAGCGAGCCGGATGTTCCTGCCGCTGCTGCGGAGTAAGGGTCTCGCGAATCTGCTCCCACCGGGCCCGGGCGGCTGCCATGGAATGGTTGCCGTCGCCGGTGGCAAACTGCAGGGCCGGGGCATCTGCCGGGGCGCCGTACCGTTCGCGCAAGCGTTCCGGCGCAGCCAGCGCTTCCAGCGCCTGCTGAATCTTTTCGGTGCGCGGCCCCCCCGGGATAAACCAGCCGGTCAGCTGACCGCCGCCCAGCATGAGCGGTGTATCGTAGGCTCGTTCCAGTTCACTACAAATGGCGGCCACCGGCTCGATCACCGTCCGCCGGGGATCGTCGATCAACAGCAGGATGTGGGGCAGCTCTAAGGTTGCTGCTTCCCGCACCGCCAGCCGAGCGGGAATACGCTGGGGCACCGTGCGCTCGGTGGGCCGAATCAGCGAGTCGGAACCTTCCCGGTAATCGTAGGCTTCCAGGTCCACCGCCATCACCAGACCCCAGCGGGGCGCGGCCACGCCTTCCATCTGGCGGCGCACCAGCATCATGCCGGGCGCGGTGGGCCGGAGCAGGCCGTTTGCCTGGTATTCCTCCATCGCCCGGCTGATGGCCTGGATACGCTGGGGGGCGTCCGGCTCTTCCAGCCAGATCTCCGGCAGGGTCAGCCGCAGTGTGGAGGGGTTATCCCCCACCAGGTCCTGCACCTGCTGCCAGTAATCCGGCTGAGAGGTGTATTGATCGCAGGCCACCACTGCCCACTTTTCCAGGTCCACGCCCGGGGCAGGCAGCAGCATGGCTACGGGTTTTGTGCATCGCTGCATGATTTTTTTCTCCTTTGCTCGGGTCAGATCAGCCGGACTCGCAGCACACCAGGCTGTGCGGCAAGCTGCTCCAGCTGCTGGGGGGTGGGCCCGGCTTCCAGATCGGCCAGCAGGCAGCACCGCTCTCCCTTCCGGGCGGCGGCACGGGCCAGAACCTTCCAGGGCGCCAGCAGCCGATCTTCCTCCAGATTTTCGCCCAGCACACAAAGCCGGGGTCCGGCGGTCTTCGCGCCCAGCGTGCAATCCGGGTAGTTCACCGCATTGCGCAGGGTACCTTCCTCCAGAAAAGCCTTTAGCTGATCCACCGCCATGCAGGCGCAATTGTCCTCCGATTCCTCGGTGGAAGCGCCCAGGTGGGGAATCACCAACGCACCGGGCAGGTGGACCACCGCCGGGTTGGGAAAGTCCGACACATAGCGGCGCACGATCCCCTGCTCCATGGCCTGGGCCAGCGCATCGTCGTCCACCAGCTTATCCCGGGAGAAGTTCAGCAGCACCGTGCCTGGCTTCATCTGGGCGAACACTGCCCCGTCAATCATCTGGCGGGTGGCATCGTTCAGCGGCAAGTGCAGGGTGATGTAATCGCAGTTTTGATAGATCTCCTCCGGACCCTCCAGCAGGCGCACGCCTTCGGCCAAGCCGGGAATGGTACCGTCGCCTTCCAGCAGGGTGTAAGCCCAGACCTCCATACCCAGAGCCAGGGCGGCGTTCGCCACCTTTACTCCGATATGGCCCAGACCAATGATGCCCAGGCGCTTGCCCAGAATCTCACCGCCAGCAAACTGCTTTTTGGCCTTTTCGGTGTCCTTGGCGATGTCCGGGTCGGCCTGGTTGGCGCGGACCCATTCCACACCACCCACCACGTCACGGGCGGCCAGCAGCATTCCCGCCAGCACCAGTTCCTTCACGCCGTTGGCATTGGCTCCGGGGGTGTTGAACACCACGGTGCCCTGCTTGGCCAGCGCATCCAGCGGGATGTTATTCACACCAGCTCCTGCCCGAGCCACAGCCAGCAGCCCGGCAGGCACCGTCATTGCATGCATATCGGCACTGCGCACCAGCGCCAGCTGAGCTTCCTCCAGCGGCGTGTCCAGCTGATAGCCCGCGCCGAATCGTTCCAGCCCCACCTTGGCGATGGGGTTCAGGCATGTTATCTTCGTCATCTTCCCTGTCCCCCCTTAGCCGTTCTCGGTCTCGAACTGCTTCATGAAGTCCACCAGCGCCTGCACGCCTGCCATCGGCATGGCGTTATAGATGGAGGCGCGCATACCGCCCACGGTGCGGTGACCTTTCAGATTCACCAGACCCTTGGCGGCCGCTTCCTTCACGAATTTCGCATCCAGATCCTTGTCGCCGGTCACAAAGGGAACGTTCATCAGCGAACGGTCTTTTTTGTCCACCGTGCCCCGGAACAGGCGGCTCTCGTCCAGGAAATCGTAGAGCAGCTTTGCCTTTTCCAGATTGCGCTGCTGCATCCCCTCCAGGCCGCCCTGGGCTTTAATCCACTGGAACACCTTTCCGCAGATATAGATGCCGTAGCAGGGGGGCGTGTTATATAGGGAATTGTTATCCGCATGGGTCTTGTATTGCAGCATGGTGGGTACAAAAGCCGGGGTCTCCTCCGGGATCAAATCCTCCCGGATAATGACCACCACCACACCCGCCGGACCGATGTTCTTCTGGGCTCCGGCGAAGATCAACCCGTAGCAGCTCACATCCACCGGCTCGGACAAGAAGCAGGAGGACTGGTCTGCCACCAGAGGTTTGCCCTTGGTGTTGGGCAGAGTCTTGAATTTGGTGCCGTAGATGGTATTGTTCTCGCAGATATAAACGTAATCCGCATCCGGCGAGACCGGCAGGTCGGTGCAGTCCGGAATATAGGCGAAGGTGCGGTCCTCACTGGTGGCCAGCTTGTTGGCCTTGCCATACTTTGTACCCTCGGCCAAAGCCTTTTTCGCCCACTGGCCGGTGACGATGTAATCCGCCACACCGTTCTTTATCAGGTTCATGGGCACCATGGCAAACTGCTGGGATGCTCCGCCCTGCAAAAACAGCACCTTGTAATTTTCCGGCAATGCCAGCAGGTCTTTCAGATCCTGCTGGGCCTGATCCAGGATGTTCTGAAAGGAACTGGATCGATGGCTCATCTCCATTACGCTCATGCCGCAGCCCTGATAGTCCAGCATTTCCGCACAAGACTGGCGCAGCACCTCCTCGGGAAGCATCGCCGGTCCGGCGGAAAAGTTGTACACTCTGCTCATTCTCGATCCACTCCTTTTGTTTCAGATTTGCCAGCAATGGACAGCATTCTTTGGCGCTGCATCAATTCATTGCTTTAGCTTAATAAATACATTATCACATCGGAGCGGAAATAACAACTGCCTTTTTTCACAACTTTAGCGGGGCATCCTTTGGAACTGTCCGTCATATAGTCAATTTTGTTCTCTGCCGAAAAACAATTCTGCGATTCCAGCCGAAAACAGAAAAAAGCGCCCTCATGCAGCGCCCAGTGAAAGCCGTACCGGCTTTGACTTCGGGCTGCATGAGAACGCCTTTGCCTTTACAGGGTTCAGAGGGTGAGTTCCGCCTCAAAGCAGCATTTCCCCTCACGGGTGCCGGACACATACCAGCCGTTCTGCGTGCTGCCGCGCTGAACCTGGAAGTGCTCTCCCGCCGGGACCTCGTTGTGGTAGCTGATGCTGATCCGGCGGACCGGGCTCTGCCGCAGCTGCTCCAGCGGCAACGCGTCGCAGGCAATGTCCGCGTAGCGGGTGTTGTTCAGATGGCCGTTGATGTCACAGAAGGTATAATAGGCGGCCGCCTGGCCCACCTGTTCCACCTCCTGGGGACGTTCAATGGTCATATCCAGCTGATAGTCCACATCGTCGCCGAAGGGGAGACTCTGAAACGCCTCGGGCGGACGGCGGATGATGCGGCGAGCCTGCGGGTCCACCAGAACCCAGCGGCTGTCGGTTAGGCCCAGAGCATTGCCCTGCTCATCCTGCACCGTGGTCACACGCTTATAGGTAGCCCGCTTGCAGTTTTCCGGCATGGTGGTCAGGGTGATGATTTCACCGCAGTGAGGCACCCGCTCCCACTGAAGGGCCATTTTCGCCATGAGGAAAATCCCCTGGTTCTTTTCGTAAAACTCCTGGTTCAGCCCGATTGCCTCGCAGTGGTCGGTGGAAAGTTGCTGCACCATGCGCAGAAACGCACCGGGCATCAGGTATCCGTTCAGGTCGCAATCCGTATCCTTGATCTGCAGCGTACGGGTATAGGTACTCAGGTCCTGCATTTGCTTTTTCGCCTTCTTCTGATTAAAATTCCCTTTTATTATAACACAAATTTCCCCCGGGTGGACCGCTGTTTTTTGTCTGGCTGCTTGCCGTTGCTTTCGCCGCGTGCTATACTAAAGAAGACCTGTTCTGACAAACATTCGGACCCCGGTTCCCGGGCCGAAAAAAAGGAGGCATATGCAAATGGTGCAAAAGCCCTGGGGGGCCGGTTCCCTGTCGGTTCCCCTCTGTCTTTTGGGTGTCCTGTTTTCCTGTAATCTTCCCGGCGGCTTCTGCCTGGGTGATGCGGTCTTTTCGCTGGCGGGGATTTCCGCCTGGTCTGCCGGCAGCAGCGGCCTGCACTATCCCCCCTACGCGGCAATCCTTCTGTTTGTGCCCGCCGCGGTGCTGGGCTGGCGTTTCTCCGGCCACCGGCTGGCTGGTTGGGGCAAGTGGGTGTCGACCCTGATCCTCGCCTTTCTCGCGCTCAGCCTGCTGTTCTGGGTCCTCTGAGCCCGGTTCTGTGATGCAAAAAAGCCTGTTCCCTTTCCGGCTTGCCGGAGAAGGAACAGGCTTTTCGTTGTTTCGTTCAATACGATCAATACATCTGGCGGCGCTTCTTGCGGGCGCGGCGGCGCCACACGTTGAACACCGTCATGGCGATGGCCACCAGCAGGAACACCGGGACCAGCCACTGGTTGCCGGTATCGTCAAAACTCTTCATCTGACTCCAGGCCATGTCCATGGCGCTGTTCAGCTCGTCCGAGATGACGCTGGGGTATTCGCTGCGCTCGATCAGAGCGGGATCGGGATACATCAGCTCGCTGTCCCGCAGCTCAGCGGGCAGCAGCTCACGCACCGCTTCCACCGGCGAGGTGTACTGAACAAACAGCGCATTCTGCAGCGCCACATCCACCTCACACATGTAGTTGATGAACATTTCCGCCGCTTCCTGGTTCTGGCTGGAAGCGGGGATGCACATGGCGTCCACACACTGCAGAGTCCCTTCCTCGGGGAGGAACATGCCCAGGCTGGGATTCTCGGCGATCATGGTCAGGCCGTCGCCGGTGTAGTAGGGGGCCAGAGCCGCCTCGCCGCCCTCCATCTTATCGAACACCTCGTCCATCACATAGGCCTGCACCAGGGGCTTCTGCTCCTGCAGCTTGACCAGGGCGTCGTCGATGTCCTGCGTGCTGGTGGGGTTCATGCTGCGGCCAAGGGTCTTGAGGGCCATGGCAAAGCAGTCGCGGCTGTTGTTGAATTGCAGGATCTGGCCGGTGTAGCGGGGGTCCCACAGCAGGTTCCAGCCCTGCTCCAGATCCGCTTCGTCCACCATATCCTTGTTGTAGGTGATACCCACCATGCACCACATGTAAGGCACGCTGTACACATTGCCCGGGTCGTATTCCTTGTCCAGATACAGCTCGGAAATGCCCGCCAGATTGGGGATGTTCTCCTTGTTCAGAGGCAGCAGCATGCCTTCATTGGCCATTTTGCCCAGCATATAATCGCTGGGGAAGATCACATCGTAGCTGGCGCCGCCGCTCTTCAGCTTGGCGTACATGCTCTCGTTGGTGTCGAAGGTGGTGTAGTTGACCTTGATGCCGGTCAGCTCCTCAAAAGCCGAGATCACATCCACGCTTTCGTCCGAGCCGTCCGAAATATAAAGGCCCCAGTTGTAGATGTTCAAGGAGACGTTCTGCCCCTTGAACCGGGTCCAGTCGTAATCGGCGCTGACCGAGATGTCCTCGTTGACCTGGATCTTGTCTTCCGCCGCAAAGGTGGGAAGGGCAAGGCTTCCAGCCGCCAGCACCAGGGTCAGCAGCAGGCTGATCACTTTTTTCATCGCACGTATCCTCCCTTATTCCTTGACCCGCTTTTTGCGGTAGCTGCGGCTTTCCAGCGCGTTGCTCACCAGGATGATGCACAGGATGGCCACAAACATAATGGTGGACAGTGCGTTGATCTCCGGGCTGACCTTTTTACGGGTCATGCTGTAAATGGCGATGGGCAGCGTCTGCAACGTGCCGCAGCTGAAGTAAGAGATGATGAAATCGTCGATGGAGTAGGTCAGGCTGATCAGGAAGGCGGACAGGATGGCGGGCATCAGCTCCGGCAGAACTACCTTGAAGAAGGCCTGACGGGGGTTGCAGCCCAGGTCCAGCGCCGCCTCATACATACGCACATCCATGCGGCGCAGCTTGGGCGCCACGTTAAAGATCACGTAGGGCACACAGAAGGTGATGTGAGCGATCAGCAGGGTACCGAAGCCAAAGATGTTCTCCGGCAGAAATTTCAAAAAGCCGGGCACTTCCGGGTTTGAATTCAGCCAGTGGGCCACATTCACATATACCACAAACAGCATCATCAGCGAAACACCGGTGATGATCTCCGGGTTGACCACCGGCAGGTAGCTCACGGTGTTGATCACGCCCTGGGTGCGCTTTTTCATGCCACTGATGCCGATGGAGGCCATCACGCCCAGAATGGTGGCCACAGTAGCGGCCAGGAAGGCCACCACCAGGCTGAGCCACAGTGCTTCCAGAATCATCTCGTTGTGCAGCAGGCTCTTGTACCATTTCAGGGTAAAGCCGGTGAACAGGGTGCGGCTTTTGCTTTCGTTGAAGCTGAACACCATCATCACCGCGATGGGCACGTACAGGAACGAGAAGATCAGGCACAGATAAACCTTTTGCAGGGCGGCCAAATGTTGCTTTTTCATTACACCACGCCCTCCATATCCTCGTCGTCAAAGCCGTTGGTGAAGCTCATGCACAGCAGCACGATCACCATGAGCACCAGGCTGAGCGCACTGCCCAGGTTATAGTTGTAGCTGTTGCCCAGGAATTGCAACTCGATCAGGTCACCGATCAGCATGTTGGAGCCGCCGCCCAGCATCCGGCTGATGATAAAGGTGGAAACGCTGGGTACGAATACCATGGTGATGCCGGTGGCGATGCCGGGGGCAGACAGAGGGATCAGCACCTTGGTCAGGGTCTTGAACATGCCTGCGCCCAGGTCCTGCGCGGCCTCGATGACGCTGTTGTCGATCTTGGTCATGGCAGTGTACAGCGGCAGAATCATATAGGGCAAAAAGTTATACACCATGCCCAGTACAACCGCACCGCTGGTGTAGATCATCTGGAAAGGTCCGATGCCGAAGAAGCCCAGAATCCGGTTGATGATGCCGTTGTTCTCCAGAAGGCTCATCCAGGCATAGGTGCGCAGCAAAAAGTTCATCCACATGGGCAGCATGACCAGCATGAGGAAGATTTTCTGCTTGGCCGCACGCTGGCGGGAGAGAAAATAACTCACCGGGAAGCTGAGCACCAGACAGATTACGGTGGCTTCCGCCGCCAGCAGCAGGCTGCGCACGAATACCGTGCTGTACTGCCCAATGATCATCAGGTTTTCCAGTGTAAAGTTGCCTGCCTTGTCGGTAAAGGCAAAGTAAGTGACGATGGCCAGCGGCACCAGGATGAACACAACCATCCACACCAGGTAGGGCGCGGCCAGTTTACGGTTCTTGATCATGGCCTTAACCCTCCGTGCGGGTCATGATGTGGATCTCATCCGGCCCGATGCACATACCGATCAGCTCGCCGGGAGCGCTGGCCTGGGTGGAATGGATGATCCACTCGTAGCCGGCCTGCTCCACGCGCATCTCATAGTGAACGCCCTTGAAGATCACTTCCTTGACCACGCCGGTGAGCTGGCCCTGGATGGCGGGCACCACCTGGATGTCCTCCGGGCGGATGACCACCTGCACCAGCTCGTTGTGGGCAAAGCCCTTGTCCACACAGGTGAACTCGTTGCCAGCAAATTCCACACAGAAGTCACGCAGCATGATGCCGTCGATGATGTTGCTCTCGCCGATGAATGAGGCCACGAAGGCGTTCTCCGGCTCGTTGTAGATATCAATGGGGCTTCCAATCTGTTGGATGTTGCCGTCCTTCATGACCACCACCGTGTCGGACATGGTGAGCGCCTCTTCCTGGTCGTGGGTTACATAAATAAAGGTAATGTTCATGGCCTGCTGCAGCCGCTTGAGCTCCAGCTGCATCTCTTTGCGCAGCTTCAAATCCAGCGCGCCGAGAGGCTCGTCCAGCAAAAGCACCCGAGGATGGTTTACAAGGCCCCGAGCGATGGCCACACGCTGCTGCTGGCCACCGGACAGGTTGGTGGTATCCCGGCGCTCAAAGCCCTTCAGGCCCACCACTTCCAGCATTTCCAGCACGCGGCTGCGGATCTCTTTTTCGTCCATCTTCTTCAGACGCAGGCCAAAGGCCACGTTCTCGTACACATTCAGGTGCGGGAACAGGGCGTATTTCTGGAACACGGTGTTCACCTGGCGCTTATAGGGCGGCAGATTGGTGATGTCCTGGCCGTCAAAAAAAACATTGCCGGAGCTCGGCTGAACAAAGCCTCCAATGACCCGGAGCGTCGTGGTCTTGCCGCAGCCGGAAGGGCCCAGGAAGGTGACGAACTCCTTGTCGTGGATGTCCAGCGAGAGACCGTTGAGCACGTTCTCCCCGTCGAAGCCAACAACAATGTTTTTCAGTGATACGATCTTACTCATTGTTTATGATTCCCCCTTTGCGGAATTTTGCCGTGGTTTGCATACACAGGCGGCGCACATGGTACCACCCCGCAAAAGGTTTGTTACACCATCCGAAGCCTTCCGGTTTCGGTGGTTGCAGCGGTACATCCAGCGCCTATATGCCCGGCAAAAGAGCGCACTTCCCCCTTATAGAGTGCCGGGCACAACTGCTACTATACAAGCTGGACCTGGCAATGTCAAGCAGTTTTTCAAAAAATGCAGAAAAACGCTGGATTTCCTTGCCTGCAAGCGGAAATCCAGCGTTTTATGGGTTTATTTTTGGTTTTCTCTTTTATCCTTGCATTTTCTGTTGTTCACAAGGATTTTCCTTTGTTTTACGTGAAATTCAGCTCTGCTTTTTGAATGCCTTGCGGGCGGCACGCTCCACCTTGGTAAGCTCCACCCCGGCCTGAGCGGCTGCGGCGGCCATATCGCCGTATTCCACCTTGCATTTCTTGACCCCATAGCCGGTCCCCTGCTTGACGCGAACCACCCCGTACTTGGTCTTTACCGGCACGATGCGGGTGGAAAGCACGCTGCGGCCCATCACGCTGGCGCGAACGCCCCAGGTGGTGGTGTGGCGCAGCATCAGCTGGGTGAGCTTATCCTGCTCAGATGCATGGCACAGGCAGCAGAGCATCACCGCCGGGCGGCTCTTCTTCATCTGGATGGGCACAGTGTACACATCCAGCGCGCCCTCTTCCAGCAGCAGTTCCGAAGCATAACCAATGGCCTCGCCGGTCATATCGTCCAGATTGCAGCGCAGTTCCACAATCTGGTCGCTCTCCTGCTGTGCCTGGCTGGCATCGCTGCCCCAGAACACCCGCAGCACGTTGGCGGCTTCAAAATCCTTGTTGCCCACACCGATGCCCACCTTTTCGATGACCATGACCGGCATGGGGCCAAAGGACTGAGCAAAGGTCTTGAGCAATGCCGCGCCGGTGGGGGTGCACAGCTCCCCACGAATGGAACCGGTGTAGGCGGGAACTCCCTGCAGAATATAGGCTGTGGCAGGCGCAGGCACCGGCAGAATACCGTGGGCACAGCGCACCTGACCGCTGCCCAGATGCACCGGACTGGCGACGATCTTTTCCGGCGCCAGCATGTGCAGCAGCAGGCAAACGGCGGTCACATCCGCCACCGCGTCCAGCGCGCCCACCTCGTGGAAGTGGACCTGATCCACCGGGCAGCCATGGGCGGCACTTTCCGCCTGGGCAATGGTGCGATAGACGTTTAAAGCTTGCTCCTTTACCTCCGGGGGCAGATTGGTTTCCTGAATGGTATGCTCCACCCAGGCCATGGTGGCGTGATGATGGTGCCCGTGGCCATGCTCGTGATCATGGGGGTGGTCATGTCCGTGCTCGTGCTCATGGTCATGATGGTGTTCGTGCCCATGATCGTGATGATGCTCATGTTCATGTTCGTGATCATGCTCATGAGGATGTTCGTGCGCATGCTCATGGTCGTGCCCATGCTCGTGGGGATGTTCATGAACGGCCGGGGTGGGATGTACCTCCGGATGCACCGGGCCATGATCGTGGCTGTGCTCCTCTTCCCCGTTCACCAGAACCTGCACATGCAGGCCCTGCACACCGCACTTCTGCGCCGGGGTTGCCTTGACCTGGACCCCGGGCAGCAACCGGTTCATCTGCTCCAGAAATGCCTGCTGCTCCTCCGGGCTCAGCAGATCCAACAGCGCAGCGGTGAGCATATCGCCCGCCGCGCCCATGGCACATTCGATGTATAAGGTTTTCATTGGTCACTGCCTCCCATATGATTGATCATGCTGGCCAGATAGCCCGCACCGAATCCATTGTCGATATTCACCACGCTCACTCCGCTGGCACAGGAATTAAGCATGGACAAAAGTGCAGACAGGCCGTTGAAATTAGCGCCGTAACCCACACTGGTGGGGACCGCGATCACCGGGCAATCCACAAGGCCGCCCACCACACTGGCCAGCGCACCCTCCATACCTGCCACGGCAATCACCACACGGGCCTGCATCAGCACATCCAGCTTGGACAGCAGCCGGTGCAGTCCGGCAACGCCCACATCATACAGCCGCTCCACCTTATTGCCCATGGCGATGGCGGTGCGGGCAGCCTCCTCGCAGACCGCCATATCACTGGTACCTCCGGAGACCACGGCAATGTAGCCGGGTGCGGTGATTTTTCCGGTGGGGTGCACAATGCCCAACCGGGACATGGGGTCGTAGTCCATCGGATGGCGCTGCGCCACATAATCCGCCGACTGCTGATTCATGCGGGTCACGATGATGTCGGTGGCATCCCGGCTTTCCATGGCGGTGAGGATGCCGTCGATCTGCTCGGCGGTCTTGCCCGCGCCGTAGATTACTTCCTGCGCGCCCTGACGCAGGCCCCGGTGGTGGTCCACCTTGGCATAGCCCAGGTCCTGAAAGGGCTGCAGCTTCATCTGAAGCAGCGCCTGCTCGGGCGTGAGCGCTCCCTGCTGCACCTGTTCCAGCAGGGCCAGCATTTCCTGTTTTTCCATTGTTATTCCTCCCCTCGGGGTTCCAGATCCAATACGACCGCCGCAAACTGCGGCTTCAATGCCTTCACAAGCTCTTTTCGCTGCTCCAGCGCCTTGCTGAACTGGGCGGCCGGCAGCTGCAGCTTGGCCGTGTCGCCCACGCAGCGCACCCGAAAATCGGAAAAGCCCAGCCGGAACAGCTCGTTTTCCGCCGCTTCCACCCGCTGCAACACCTCGGTGGTAATGGCAGTACCGGTGGGAATGCGGGTGGCAAGGCAGGCATAGGCGGGCTTGTTCCAGGTGAACAGGCCCAGTTCCCGGGATGCCTGCCGCACCTGGGCTTTGGTCACGCCGCACAGCCGCAGCGGACTGTAGACCCGCATCTCTTCCAGCGCCCGCATGCCGGGGCGGTCGGATGCATCATCCGAGGCATTGGTTCCGTCGATAATCTCTTCGAAGCCGTCCGCTTTGGCAGCGGCCAGAATCGCTCCGAACACCTGCTTTTTGCAGTAATAGCAACGCAGCGGACCGTTCTGCCGCACGTTTTCGTCCGCCAGCGGCTGGGCGGGCAGCACCTTCAGTTCCACCCCCTGTTCTTCGCACAGGCGGCGGGCGTGCTCCAGCTCAAAGCGAGGCTGAAAAGGGCTGTCCACAAAATAGGGCTGAATCCGGCAGCCACAGCGCACGGCCTCGGCCAGCAGATAGGCGGAATCCACGCCGCCGGAAAGGCCCAAAGCCAGACGGGGATGCCGGGTAAAGAACTCCTGCAGTGTCATGTGGGTGGTTTCTCCTTATTCTTTATTATACATCGTTTGAAATGGGTTTCACAGTTCGATCCGACGGGTACACACCCGGTCCAGCAGGGGGGCGGAGTGGCTTACGGCCACCAGTCCAATGCCGCGGCGTGTGGTTTCCTCCACCAGAAAGCTCCACAGCTGTGCCTGGGTTGCCAGATCCAACATGGCGCTGAGCTCATCCGCCAGCACAAATCGGGTGGCAGGACCCAGTGCCCGGGCGATGCAGAACCGCTGCAGTTCACCGCCGGACAGCTCTGCCGGATAACGGCTGAGCCATTCCGGCTGGATGCCCAGCGCCTGAACCAGCCGCTCCTCCGGCTCTCCTGCCTCCCGCAGGGTTTTCCCTAACGTCAGGCGGGGGTCCACAACCTGCTCCGGATGCTGCCAGATCAGCTGCACCGGGCAGTAGCCCCGATAGCTGACAAGAGGCTTACCGTCCAGCAACACCTGGCCGGACTGGGGCTTCTCGTAGCCCGCCAGCAGCTTGCACAGGGTGGTCTTACCCCGTCCACTGGGGGCGAAAATACCCACTCGCTCGCCGCCTTCCACCCGCAGAGACAGGTTCTGCAGCACGCTTCTCCCGCAAGGATAGGTAAAGCAGAGATTCTTTGCTTCCAGCGTCATAGCTGTTCTCCTTCCGGGTGCAGGCAGCGCACATAGCCTGCACCCTGTTTTTCATAGGCGACCGCACCTTCATGACATTCCGGCCCCGCCTTGGGGCAGCGGGGCGCGAAAGCACAACCTGCCGGCAGCTGGCCCACCGGCTGAGTACCGGGCAGCGGAACAAAGCCATGGTTGGGGCTGGCCTGCCAGAGTGCCTGGGTATAGGGGTGCTGCAGCAACTCCTTTGCTGCAAAGCTGGCCGCCGGAGCTTCTTCCACCGCTGCGCCCGCATAGAGCACGATCACCCGGTCTGCCACTTCCAGTGCGGCCTCCAGATCGTGGGTAATCAGCAGTACGCCCGCGCCTGCCTGGGCCAGCTCCTTAAAGTGGCCCAATACCCGCCGGGCCGCTTCGGGATGTAGGCCGGGGGTGGGTTCGTCCGCCACCACCAGCGACGGGGTGTGCTGCACTGCGGTGGCAATCAGCACCCGCCGGGCCATGCCGCCGGACAGCTGAAAGGGATACATTTTTTCCACCTCAGGACCAAGCCCGTAACGCCGCAGCGCCGCCGAAGCCTTTTGTGCATCGCCTTTTTCGCCCTTTACCTGCTCCCCCACCTGCATCAGCGGGTCCAGGTAGGACACATTCTGGGGAACCAGTACAATTTCATGTCCCCGCAGTTTCCCGGCCAGCCGGTCGTCCAGCGGCTGGCCCCGGTAGAGTACCTGCCCGCCCACCTGGGCATTGTGAGGCAGGATACCCAGCAGCCGATGGGCCAGCAGGCTCTTTCCGCTTCCGGAAGCACCGACCACTGCCACCAGTTCGCCCTCATCCAGCGAAAAGCTCAGATCCCGCACGCCGGGCAGCGTCACCCGCCGAAAGCCCTGAGCGTACCGGGAAAAGGACACCGTAAGCCCCTGCACCTGCAGCAGCGGGGCATTTTGTTTCTTTGATTCCATTATGCCGCCTCCTGTTCCGCGTTCACTGACCAAAGCGCGGCCAGGCTTTTGCCCGCCAGCTCAAACAGCAGCACCACCGCCACCAGACAGATGCCGGGCAACAGCGCCAGCCACCAGCGGCCGGTGGCCAGATACTGCATACTTTCCGAAAGAATCACGCCCACCGCAGGCTGTTCGCTGGTCAGACCAAAGCCCAGGAAGGTCACACTGGCCTCATGGAGGATAGCGTGGGGAAACAGCAGCACCAGCCCGGTGAAGAACTGGGGCAGCACGCCGGGCAGAATGTGCCGGCCCGCGATGGCTGCCGGGGATGCTCCCAGCTTGCGCGCCACCTGCACATAGCCGCTCTGCCGCAGCTGCATCACCTCACCCCGGATCAGCCGTGCAAGGCTCATCCAGTGGGTGGCCACGATGCCGATGGTCACACCCCAGAACCCACGTCCGCAGGCGCAGGAAATAAGCACCAGCAGCAGAATGTGAGGAATTCCCATAAACAGATCAATCAGCCAGGTGAGGGCGCCGTCCGCCCAGCGGCCCAGCAATGCGGCGCTCACACCCGCCGCCAGCGCCACCACTGCGCTCACCGCAGCGGTAACCACACCGATGCGGATGCTCAAAGAAAGGCCGCTCAGGGTGCGGGTAAGCATATCCCGGCCCATCCAGTCCGTACCGAACAGATATTCGGCACAGGGCGCCAGATTCTTGCGAGTGAAATCTGTGGCAAGGGCCTGCTCCCGGCATGCCATGCCAGCGATCATAACCGCCAGCAGAATTGCCGCCGCCAGGAGCAGCCGGATCAGAGCCGCGGTGCGCGGTTGACGAAGATGATTCAACAACTGCTTCATGTCCGGCCCGCCCCCTTTCGGATCCGGGGGTCCACCAGACCGTACAGGCAGTCCGCCGCGAAGTTTGCGCCGAAGACCATGGCGCTGCAGATTACCGTGATTCCCAGCAGCAGCGGAAGATCTCCGCCAAGGCCTGCCGTCACTGTAGCCTGACCAAGGCCCGGATAGGAGAACACCTCTTCCACCAGTACCGAGCTGCCCAGCAGCTCACCCAGGCTGGCAAACTGCAGGGTGATAGCAGGCAGCAGCACATGCCGCAGCACATGGCGCAGCAGGATGCCCTTTCCGCTCTCTCCCCTGGCCCGGGCAAACAGAACAAAATCCGACTCCAGCGCCTGAATGGTCTTCTGCCGGGTGTGCAGGCAGACCGATGCGGTGCCGGTGATGCTGAGAGCCAGCGCCGGAAGGATTGCATGCCGCAGCCTGTCCGCCAGGGTAACGGCGGTGGCTTCCAGTCCGATGGGTACACTGAGGCCCACCGGCAAAAGTTTGAGCCAGACGCCGAAAATCATCAACAAGAGCAGTGCCACCCAGAAGGCAGGCGTGCTGGCAATGATCATGGACCAGCCCCGAATCAGTTTGTCCGGCCAACGGCCCTGCGTCGCTCCGGCCAGTACGCCCAGGCCGAAGCCCAGCAGACCGGAAATCACCCAGGCCAACACCAGCAGCCAGAGGGAATTTGCCAGCTTTGCGCCAATCACCGTAAGCACTGGCTGACGGTAAAGCAGCGAGACACCGAAATCCCCCTGCAGCATTCCGCTTACCCAGGCTGCGAACCGTTCCAGGGGCGGGGTATCCACACCCCAGTACGCCTGAAGGCGCTCGATTTGCTCCGCGCTCATGCTGCCCATCGCCGCCTGGCCCACATTCTGCTGCAGCGGGTCGATGGGAGACAGGCTCAGCAGCACAAAGGCTGCCAGACTGGCGCAGAAGATCAGCAGCAGCATCCGGATCATCTGCCTGACCGCCATGCGGGCCATTCGTTTTGCCATAAAAACTTCTTCTCCTTTTTCCTAACGGGCAGCCGCACTGCTCCGTTCAAAGCAATACGGCCGCTTTGTCTTCGGTCAGGCCTGGTTCCAGGTCCACTGGTCCACGTTGTTCACCAGCGACCAGCCGTGGCCATGGGGATGCAGCTTCTGCTGCGCCACTTCCAGATTCTGATTCACCCAGTACAGATGATCCACATTCACCATCCAAACCCAGGGCACGTCGTTCACGATCTCCTCCGACTGGGCCTGCTGCCACAGCGCGTAGGACTCTTCCAGATCGCTGCAGGCCAATGCCTGGTCCATCAGCTCATCCACCCGAGCATTGGCATAGGGAGAATACCGGGCCAGATCGCCCACCGTGTGGTAGATATTGTACATCTCCATGGGGCTGTGAGTTCCCCAGCCCCAGACCAGCGGAGTGTTCTGGGCCCGGTCATAGGCGGTATCCCAGCCCACACCCTCGGTGCTGGTCTGGATGCCCAGCTCAGCCAGCTGGTTGGCCATGTCGGCCGCAAGAGCCTGGCGGGTGGAATCGCCCATGGGGTACAGCAGGTTCAGACTGGCGGTCTGGCCGTCCTTCTCCCGCACGCCGTCACTGTTCAAGGTCCAGCCCGCTTCCTCCAGCAGGGCGGCAGCCTTCTGAGGATCGTAGGTCACCTCATCCGCCTCAGAATACCAGGGCATGCCGTCGCACACACTGTAGGCCGGGGTACCGTAGCCGTTGAGCACGTTATCGATCATTTCCTGCCGGTCAAAGCCGATGTTGATGGCCTGACGCACCCGTACATCCGCGGTGAAATCGTTGCCGATGCCGTTTTCTTCCTCCACTGCAGGCAGGTTAATGCCCCGGTTGTCCACGGTCTTCACGGCCATCAATTCAAAGCCGTCAATGGTCTGGTCCGTATAGGAAGCGGCGGTGTAGGCCACATCCACCTGACCGGCCTTGGCAGCAGCAAAGGCAGCATCCTCGCTCATGAAGAGGATGACAACCTTTTTCATCTTTACTTCCTCACCGTAATAATCCGGGTTGGCTTCCAGGATCACCTGCTGGCCCTTATCCCACTGCTTGAGGATATAGCGGCCGGAACCAACGGGATTCTGGCCATAATCCAGGCCATAAGCGTGCTCAGGAACAATGCCTACCACCGCCATGGAATAGGGCCAGGTGGAATAGGGCCGGTTCATGTGAAACACCACTGTGGTGTCATCCACTGCCTCAGCGCTGTTCAGCATGGTGAAATCGTTCACCGTGCTCTCTGCCTTTACTGTATTATAAGTAAAAGCCACATCCGACGCGGTGAGGGGCTCGCCGTCGGTGAACTTCACGTCATCCCGGATGGTGACCGTCCAGGTCAGGCCATCCTCGCTGACCTGCATGTCAGTGGCCAGGTCATAGCCAATGCTCATATCCGCATTGGTGACCACCAGCGTGCTCTGGATCAGCGGCTCATGCACATGCTCGCCCGCACCCCAGCCATACGCCGGGTCAAAGCCGGATGCCGGTTCGGATTCCACGTTCATTGCCACCACCACAGTGTCGGTCTGCTGCTGGCTGGCGGTGCTGGCCGCAGCTGTGGACTGGCTGGCCGGCTGGCCGCAGCCCGCGGCACCAATCGCCAGGCACAGGGCCATGACCGCTGCAAGGATTTTCGTTTTTTTCATGCTCGTCTTTCCTTTCCTTCGCAGAACTTGCCGTGCAGGCGCATCCCGGATGGGCACAAAAAAACCACGCAGGCAAAGAGCCCCGGCCATAACGTGCCGAAGCATCATGCCTTCGTGGCATTCAATTCGCTGTTGCAGAATTTCTCGCCTCTCCTTCATGAAGAAGCAACAAAAATATATTAACATAAATCCGTGTGTATGTAAAGATGCACCAAACAAAAAATCGACGGGCACCCGCTTCATTCCGGTATGCCCGTCGATTTTATATCCTATGCGGCCGTATAGCCTTTCGATTATCCGTTGTCTGCCTGATCAAACTGCAGATTATCAAAGCTGGTCAGCTCCTGAGCCTGGCTGGTGCGGGGATAGTACTCCACCTTTACCTGGTCTCCCGGCTGGGTAATGGCCAGCTCAGCGGACAAACTGCCCTGCACGCTGAACAGCAGCTCGGGATGCTCGTTCAGCACCAGATAATAGGTGGAGCCGCTGCTGTTGTACTCACTGCCGATGCGCTGCACGGTACCGGTCAGGCTGGTAAGCTCGCTGTTCACGTTGCCCACCATGGTGCTGCCGCCCGCACGCAATGCCTTTTCATAGCTCAGGCGTGCCTCGTCGATGGTGTCGCCCACGCCCACGGTCTGATAGTCCTCCACCGATACATAGGCGTATTTCTTGATCAGACCTTCGTTGTCCTTCAGGGTCATGAAGTAGGTGGGCCGGCTGTTCAGATTGACAATCAGCGGGAAGGCCGCCTGGTAGCCGTACTGCTGCACCTCGCCCTGAGCCGACTGCTGAGCCGCCGTCTCGGTGGCGCCGCTGATGCGGTACAGATGCGGCTCCTTGGTGACCATGTCCACCATTACAAAACCGATGGCGCTCTCGTCGCCGCCCACACTGGTCAGGCCGGTGAACAGATAGCAGCTGCCGTCGTTGTAAATCAGGGTTTCGCCGGGGCTGGTACGGTACTTGTCCTTATCACTGAAGTTCAGGTAGCCATGCACGTACTCGCCCTTGTTGTTCAGCTGGGTTACAATGAAATCCTCCGGCTGAACGCGATCTACCCAGTCGGGAAGTTCGTCAATGCTGTAACGCTGGCTTTCGCCGGTGGAGCAGTTGAGTACCACCGCGCCGGTGGCCTCCGGCAGCGAGAAGCCCCGCAGATACTTATAGGTAGTGATGACCCAGTAGGGCTGGCCGGAATCGTCCAGCTCAAAGCTGTAATCGGTCAGGCCGGTGAAGGGTGCGGCCGTGAAGCGGGCATAGAACATCAGGTTCTGCCACAGATAGGCGCACGGCTGGTATTTGATGGTGTAGCCGTCCACATACTGCACGTCCTGAGGATTGATGGCGGATACCACCACATAACCGGGAGTGCCTTCCAGATTGGTAAGCCATTTGAATACACCGGAATGGTAGGTAGGTACCGCCCAGACCAGCTTTCCGTTCACCTGCTGCAGGGTAGGCTCGCCCAGCACCACCTGACTGCCCAGGCTGGGACGCTCACCCAGTTTTTTGTCCGCCAGCTTCTGAGCCATAGCCTTATCTACGATTGGCAGCTGGCTGGTATCGGTGGTGTCGAAGTCCTCAGCAAAGTCCATCTGAATCAGCTCCGGCATCTGATCCCGGAAAGCATTCACCTGAAACAGAACGCTGGATCCGGCCCATACAATAAAGTACGCGCCCCAGAGCACTGCCACCAGAATCAGCGGCCAGCGGCTGCCGTTCTGGAAGCGTTCAAAACGCACACTGCCCGGCACTCCCTGCACCGGCCCCGGCTGTGCCACCACCCGGCCAATGCGGTCCAGAGTAAAGATGGCCACCAGCACCGTGATCAGCACACAATACATAAATGCCGATTCCGGATAAAGAGGATTCAGGTTGGGGTGCTGAAACACCACATACAGTGCGAATACCAGCAACGTGGCCAGCACTGCCTTCAATTTCCAATGTTTCATGGTTTCGGTTCCTTTCTCTCCTGTGCGGCTGCATGCCGCTGTTTACTGGTATTCTATCACTGATCCTGCCTGCTGCCAAGAAAGAAACGGTTAAAATTCCCCTGCACATAAAAACAGCCGGGAGAATCGCTTCGCCCGGCTGCCTGCCATATTCAATTATTCACAGGGTTCCGGTTCGCAGCCGCCGCCCCGCTGATCCGGCGCGGGCTGTATCGCCTGCACCGAACCATCCTGAATCTTCTGTACCCCGCCGGGCAGGAGCATGGGATCCACCCAGGGCAGATACGCCCCAAACCCTTCGTCCGGGTCGGTCTGGTGCTTTTTCCCGCCTTGTTTGCCGGGCTCGTTGCCCTGATCCACCTGCCCCACTGCGTTTTGTCCCTGATGATGAAAATTCATACCGCTTTCCATAGTTGATTTTATATCCTCCTTTTCAAGATTTGGCGCACGGAATGATCTTTGAATCCTGTTTTTTCTCTCCGCTTTTCGCCTTTTGAAGATAGTATGACCAATCAACTGTAAAATATTTGGAAAACTTTTGTAAAAAGGAGAAAACTGAAAATTCTCCGTTGACAAAACAGGTTGCATGGGCTATAATAAACAACGTCGCCGGTGAGAACACCGGGCCAGACGTCCGGGTGTAGCGCAGTTTGGTAGCGCGCTTGAATGGGGTTCAAGAGGCCGTGAGTTCGACTCTCGCCACTCGGACCAAAGCCATCAGCTGAAAGGCTGATGGCTTTTTTATTGCTGTAATGCGGGTTTGCGGGCGGTTCCGAACCTCGGAACCGCCCGCAAACCCTTTCTTTTTTCCTGGCCGTTTTGCTCCTGTCCTGGGGGACATAATGAATGGATTCATTGCGCTGTGCTGGTCTTGCGATCAAAAACCCATAAAATGCGCCGCATCGCCAATACCACTGCCGATAGCACACACTTACATCGTAAAAGATGTCGCTGTCATGCTCAACATTATGCGTACACCGGCATACGTGCTGGTAAAGGAAGGTCCTCCAAAACCTCATGTACTGATACGCCAATTCATATTTTACAAAAGTCGTTTGATGACTGGCTGGAGAAGTTGCAGTTGTAGCGTAGGGCGTTAAATATTCAAAGAGCCGCCGTAGGCTCAAAGCTACGACGGCCTTCTCATATCGGTTACTTTCCAAACAAATCACTATGAGTCCCTGTACGGGTCAAAGTCAATACCAGAACATCGTCCTCAACTCGCTAGACCAAGAGCCAATCAGGCAAAATGTGACATTCTCGATGGCCGACCCAGTTGCCGGTAAGTGCGTGATCTTTATTCTTTTCTGGTAGAGATTGTCCTGCAGCCAAAAGAGCAACGATCTGTTCCAGCAATTCGATTTTCAAGCCACGCTTGATTGCCAGCTTGTAGTCCTTTCGGAATTGCGTGGTGAACTTGACCATATATTTTGTCTGGCTCATTTTTTCAAATCCGCAAACAACTCATCCATATCGGTGTATCCCTTTACAGACGGATCCTTTGCGATCCTTTCCGCCTCCAGCATAGCTGCAATCGTTTCCTTGTTGGGCTGATTTAAACTAATCTCAAAAGGAATCCCGCCCTCTCGAAGAGACTGCCGGACAAAGATGTTGAATGCGGTGGACAGGTTCATGCCGAGTTCAGCAAACAGCGCATCAGCCTGTGCTTTCAGTTCGGAATCCATACGAATACTAATATTGGTGGTAGAACCGGCCATAGAATCATCTCCTTCCTATTGGCACTTTTATTATATGCCATTTGCACGAAGAAAGCAATGCAATGCACGAAAATCTACAAACATTCCATACTGTTGCAGGAGATGCAGAAAAAGCCCTCACATCACACCTTGCGGCAAGGCAAGCAGACATTGCATCAGCACAAACAGCAGACCAAAACACAGCGTCTCCTGCGCAAAAGGTCAAAAGCAAGGACCGGAAAATGGCGCGGTGACAGAAACTCTGAATAAGCAGCTCTTCCTCAATCTCCCGTATGTGCTGAACAACTCAGAAAACACACCTGAACTTTCTATGAACAGCAAGGGAACGCAACGAAGTCAGGCGTTTGTGCTTCACTCAATCTTCTGCACTCCTCGACATATCTCACCTGCTGAAAGCACCGATAGGCGCATAAGATAAGGGACAGGCAATCTTGATGCCTGTCCCTTTTCTTTACTCGATACCAATATACCGATTTTGCCGGACTTTACGCAAACAGCTTCTTCTTTTCTCGAATTGTATAGACCGATGGATCTGCCAGCAGTGCATACCCATCGGATCTGCATCGAATATCTTCCTGCCACTTTTGACTCACACTCACATTATCCCCCTGACAGCTGGTATGAGCCATGGGCTCTGTTTCAGCAACGATTAACTGCCACCGGCTGTTAGCTGGCAAAGTCAGTTCGATGGCACATGCCGGCACCTCCGTCTCGCTGAACTCTTCGCCAGCCTGATACCGCAGCGGATGTGGATCATGATACAGCGTACGGCTGACATGCTTCTGGAGACACATGTGATAGATTTCGCCGGGTGTGGCACCAATGGCCCCCGACCGCCGCATCTCCGACTTCTTCGCATGGCCCATCTGCTGATACGCCTGTTTAGTATCCATGCCGCTCTCACAATATATCCAGGTACAGAAATTACGACGCAATGCATGACATGTAAGCATACTCAGCAAATAATTATCCTGGCACACCTCATCAAAACGATAAGGTCGGCTCTTCTTCAAGGCCTCCAAAATCCGCGGATCACGCAGAAGCTCAGGAATTTGCTCCGTAATATTGTTCATCGTACCGGACACCGTTTTTGCGTCCGTACAGTACTCCCCCGCCTGCACACTTCCACACATGAGCATCAAGGAAACGTTGCCATAATCCCTTTCCAGCTCCTGCTGACGCTGCATCAGGATTTCTCCCAGTTCAACCGACAGCGGCACCACTCGATAGGACGACGTCGTTTTGGGAATTTCTGTTCGTGTGTTCGAACTGACGCCGAGCTGACCTGTAACACGCAAGTAATACATGGCGCCCTGCGAACCCTCCAGCCTGGCAATCGAACAAAACAGCAAACCTCCATATTCACTGATCCGCAGCCCCGTGTCCGCCAATATACCGACCTGTCCCGACAGGATAGTCCCATCGCACACCTGCTTCAGTAAATTTCGCGGAATACTGCGGGCACTGTCAATATAAGACAGCAGCAGATCCTGCCGGGAAGGCTTACCCGCATAGCGCGTGGGCACGAGCGGTATATTATAGCCTTCCGTCGTTTTCAAATCCCAGATCAGCAGATACAGGAGATTCAGCCGTTTGGCACCCGATGGGGGCGCTTCTGTACCCGCCACCCAGTCAGATTTTTTGCGCGCAGTCCCCGCTGCGTTGCGGCAGATACGCTCCTGCAATGCACGATAAATTTCCGGCGTAAGAGATTCTGCCGTCGTTCCGCGCAATTCAGTGACCAAAATATCATACTGGCGCCGATAGTCATCGATTGTACGTTCGGCCCACTGCTGTTGATGAATCGAGAAGAACATCTCTTTAAAGGACTCCGCCGCGTCTCCCAGGTCATGGGTAGGCTCATAACGATTGCTTGCCGCCAACAATCCGGCTTGATACATCGCTTGAATCAACTCATTGGCGATGGCCGGAAAATGGTGCTCCTCAATGTCTGCCGGGTTCGCTCCGTAAACAGGTTTATCCACCGGACAATCGCTCTCGACCCCGAAAAGCTGGCGCTTGGTAATCACATCACCGGTTTCGGGATTGATGGGGCTGATCAAGGCGCGGCACGGCGCCTTGGATGCTTTGCGACCCCTGGGGTAGGCCGTCCGTACGCGGAAACTGACTCCGCCATATTCAATTGTTTTTGTCATCTCTGATTTCCCTCCATTCCGCCTTTACGGCATAATCCGATATGATTTTCACCGTCTGTGGTCCTCCTGTGTCATTCTTAACCGCAAAGATATGACGATTTACTTTGCCAACTATATTTTCAAAAGATGGACACCGCCGCAGCCGCAGATAACGCGCCACAGCATACTCATCACTGAGGATATCCAGATAGGCTTCTTCATCCGTTTCACTCCGAACAAGGCCGAACATGGCATGCAGCATCGGAAGGTCAGCACCACAGATCTGAGCAAGGTACTGTGCATCCCGATAGAGCAGCTTGACACCAGCAGCCTCTGCCTGCAGGTATACCGTTCCATTCTTCCGGGTACGCGGAATCGGACTTTCGGAAATTCCCGCCTGCGCCAGAAGATTACCGATCATATCATCCAGTTCCGCGGGACCTACAATCACATTATCCGGCGCTGGATCAGACAACCTCATCTGAGCAATCTGATGATCGCTATAACCTTGATGCCGCAGGTAATCGATGTACTCCAGCAAAATGGTGGCCGCCCACGGATAGAGGACCACCTTGCGCAGCCGCCGCAGCGGAAAGTCATTATTTGTGGGTCCGATCTGAGAATACCGTTTATGCAATCTGCGCATAACGCTGGTGATTGTGATGATATAGCAGCTTTCTCCCCCATCCAGATTCAGCTGCACGATGTCACCAAAACGCTGGGCGCTGATTTCACAGGTTTCCATGCCACAATAGATCATCGCCAGCACAAACATCAGATACTCGCGCCGCTCCGCATTCTCAACTGCAAACAGTGCCGCCCTCTGATCATCATCCAGATGTGCACTGCGTACGCTGTTTACCAATGCACTATTTTTGCCTTTGATCTTGGCAATCATATCCGCCAACTGAATGCCAGTCGCGCAATCACCGTATCCGCTGCTCTCGATTGCAGCAAACAGCCCTTTATAGGCCCGTTTTGCGTATCCGCGGGAGGATGCACTGGCCTTCTTCCGGGACAGAAGGCGATTGACTTTGCAAACGAGCTGTGTCTGTGTGGTGCTATCCATATCACGCAAGCGCATCTCCCCGATCACCGGCAGTACAAACGTACGGAGCGCCGACATCATATGATTCCGGGCATCCGCCGTTTCGCCCGAAAACAATGCGTCTCCCGCATAATGTACATACTGCTCAATTGTCACATTGCCATACTCGATGTTGGCCTTCCAATAATGTGCAAACAGCAGCGCCGCCATGCGTTCGATCCGCGGCAGCAATTCCTTCTTCGCCCGCCTGGTTGCCTCCTGTGCAGTTTTGCCGCGGCAGCGCATCTCGTACTTGGCGTCGGGGTTTTCTTTTGCTTTCCGTTCGATTGCAGCAATGTCTGCCGCAATCATCTCTGCCAGGGCCGGCTGTTCCGCCGCGCGCTCTTTAAGCGCTGCCACAATCGTCGCATTTGTGTACGGGGCTCCCGTCTTCGGGTCGATCAACTGATAGATCGCATCCTGCTGCCCCTTCTGGTCGCGCGCCGGGCGGACATAAAACCGCTTTGTCCCGCCCATGCAATCCGTGTCATTTTTTGATTTGGACATCCTCTCATCCCTTCTTTCGTTTTATCTGTTGTGTGTAATTTAAGGTAGTAGTGATTAACGTCCCTCTTCAAGGACTATGCAGACCGCACCTGCATCCGCCTGTATTCTGTAAAAAACAAACAGCCATCCTGTATACACCTTCCCGGTATTATACCGGGAAGATCACAAGATGACTGTTTATCTCACAATATTTATATTGATAGCGCCAAAAGATCCCACTTCGAGTGGGCAATTACGATTCGCCAAATTAGCACTCAGGTTGTGCTTTCTATGTCCCTATATTAACACACAGCATTTATTTTTGCAATACTTTTTATCAAATTTTTTATTTATTTTGAATTAAAAAAGTTCTTAGGTTTAAATTAAAAAATACAGAAACTTTCATTTCACAACATTCTTAGCTTCAAACAAAAAAGAAACAATTCATTTAACAAACCTTCAAATCAATACATCACAAAGAGAAAACCGCATGCTTCGATCTATAAAATTTTATAACAGAAAATTGCGAGTTATTTCTCACATTGAACAAAAAGCCATCCCGCAACAGTCCGGCAATGCCGGCGCAATCACAGAATGACTTTTTATCAGAAATAATCTTGTAAGCTCCAGAGGACGCACTTGGAGTGGGTAGTTTCGTTGCTCAAAATTCGCGTTGGATTCCTGCTTACCTGTATTATATGAATTGCATCTGCAGATATCAATCAATCTTCTGAAAATTTTCAGAAGGTGTCATGTGCGGCTGCATCAATCCGCTTGCGGAGAATTTCCTGAACCTCCTGCATCAGCAGCAGTCCGGTGGAAAACCCGTATTGAAATGCATCGCTGCTTTCCGTATCGCAGATAATCAGTGTCTGTTCCAGCATCTGGTCCACCAGCGCCATATCCTCCTCGCTCAGATTGTTCCGCAGGTCTTTCAGGAGCTGTTCAATCTCCTTGCCCGCCTGTTTGTGCCGGCTGTTTCCTTCCAT
>NZ_NFID01000014.1 GCF_002161595.1 Gemmiger sp. An50 | reverse complement strand
TCAAGCGGTCAAGACGGCGGCCTCTCACGCCGCAAACGGGAGTTCGATTCTCCCACGGGTCACCACGTCGGAATGGACTACATTCCATTCAAAAAGCCCAGCCATTCGGCTGGGCTTTTCTCATACCATTCCGTCATTCCTCCTTATCCCCACAAAACTTTGCGTGGCAAACTTTTGCGAGGGCCCCGCTGCCGGAGGCCGACGGACACCCCGGCAGGACGAACGACATTTCATTTAAAAGCTCGGCTATTTGCTGGGACTTTCCTCAAATCATTCACGATTTTCTCTCAGGCAAGAACCATAAGAGGTGACGCAATTGTGGTGAGGCCTGCTTATATATAAAATAAATCAATGAAACAGAAACAAATAAAAAGAAAACGGCGCTGGGCTTGGGTGCTGTTCTGGATCGTGCTTGCCGCCCTGCTGACGGGACTATATGCCCGCTTTGTGGAACCGAATCTGCTGGTGGTACGAAGGCTTTCCTTCCAGGCAGAGGGAATCACAGCCGATTGCCGCGTCGTCTTTTTTACCGATACCCATTTTGGTGAGGACAAGCCGGTTGATTCGGCGAAACAGCTGGCGGAGCGTATCAACCGGCTGGAACCGGATCTGGTGATCTTTGGCGGCGACTTGCTGGACAACTACGCCCGTGACCGGGAACAGATGGACCTGGAGCTGCTGCGGGAACAGCTGAGCGGCATCAATGCCCCGGACGGAAAATACGCGGTCTGGGGCAATCACGACTGGGGTGGCGGCGCAGCGCGCATCTATCAGGAGTTTATGGAATCCTGCGGCTTTCAGGTGCTGAAAAATGAGAGCCTGCTTCTGGAGAAATATCAGATTCAGATCTTGGGTTATGATGATTATCTGACCGGCGATCTGGAAGGTCAGTTGCCCTACTTTGCGGAAGGCGTGTTTCCGCTGCTTGTGGCTCATGAGCCCTATACAGCCGAGCTGCTTTTCAATCTGCCGGAGCAGGCGCTGATGCTGTCCGGTCATACCCATGGCGGGCAGGTTGGAATTCCATGGATCGCGCGGCAGATTCTCCCTCCGGGCTCCGGCGGATTTGTGCGCGGGATGTATGCGCTGGATGAGACCGAAGAATCCGCCCGGGTCTATGTGAGCAGCGGCATCGGGACCACACGGCTTCCACTTCGGCTGCTGTCGCCGCCGGAGATCGTGTGCATCGATCTGAAGAAGCCGGCATAACAGAAAAAGAAGACCTCTGTGTTGACGAATCAACGCAGAGGTCTTTTTTACTTTACGAAGTTAATTCACAATTCAATCTTCGCCCTTTGCAAAATAGGCGATGCCGGCCGCGCCGGGGCCGGCGTGGGTACCGATCACCGGCCCGATGTGGAATACTTCGGCGGCAGGAAGATGCAGATTGCCGATCAGATACTTCTGAATGGGTTCTACGGTGCGGTGATGGGCGGTGTAGCCCACCAGATACCGCTTGTCCGGGTCCAGTCCGCCGTCCTGATCCAGCAGCTTGAAGAGAGCAACGTATGCGCCGGGCATACCTCTGGCCTTGCCCACCAGGCCCACATGGCCGTCCTTCATGCCAACCACCGGCTTGATGCCCAGCACGGCGCCCGCAAAGGCTTCCGCGCCAGTCAGCCGTCCGCCCTTGCGGAAATATTTCAGGTCATCCACCACGGCCAGCAGCCGGACCTTGTGCTTTTCCTCTTCCAGAATGCTCACGATCTCGCCCGCAGAACGGCCCTCGTCCCGCAGCTCCACCGCCAGACGAACCAGCAGCTGATTGCCCAGCGTGGCGCTGAGACCGTCGATCAGATAGATCTTGTCGTAATCCACCAGGGATGCGGCGATCTGGGCGGATTGATAAGTACCGGAGATCTTGCCGGAAAGAAGGATCGCGATCAGCTCGTCGCCCGCGTCCCGGGCATCGTTGAAGGTCTTCTCAAAGGCTTCCGGGCTGGGCTGGCTGGTACTGGGCAGCTTGTGGCATTCGCTGAGCCGCTCGTAAAACTCTTCGGGCGGAAGATCCAGTCCGTCCCGATAGGTGTCGCCGTTCTCAAAGGTTACCTGCAGGGGAACGACCTCCACCTGCATGCGTTGGGCCAGTGCCGTCGGCAAATCGGCAGTGGAGTCGGTTAGGATGCGCAGCATAAGAACGTACCTCCCAAGTTATGATAAGGGCAATCAGCCTGCCCCAAGAATTCCTGTTGCCTTCATTGTAGCGGGAAAGGAAAGGGCTGTCAATCCGGTGGAGCGCAGCGGCTCACAGCCGGTACAGACTGCCGCTCAAGGCGGGCAGGTCCAGGCGCAGGGTGTGACTCTTGCCCAACACGCCGCCCGGCGCTGCCCAGCATTCTGCGGCGGGGCAGCAGTCCCCGCCATACTGCGGCGCAGCGGTGCAGAGAACCAGCCGAGCATGGCAGGCATTGTCGAAATACAACGGGTATTGATCGTGCGTTTTATCCTGCGTGTTGAGCACGATCAGGAAGGTGGAGCCGTCCGCACTGGTGCGGGTGAAGGCGAACACGCCGTCTTGCACCGCTTCGCAGGTGACCCACTGGAAGCGGCCGCTGTGATATTCGCCGCTGTACAGTGCGGGCTCCTGCAGATACAGCCGGTTCAGGTCTTTTGCCAGCCGCAGGAACGCCTGGTGCATGGGGTACTCCAGCAGGCACCAGTCCATGGCGCGGCTCTCGTCCCATTCCCGGAAGTGGGCAAGCTCGGTGCCCATGAAGCTGAGTTTTTTGCCGGGATGCAGCATGAAATAAAATTGCAGAAGCCGGGCCTGAGCGAATTTCTCTTCGTAGTTGCCCCACATCTTGTCGATCAGGGTGCGCTTGCCATGGACAACCTCGTCGTGAGACAATGCCAAAAGGTATAATTCGTTGTAAAAATACTCCATGGAGAAAGTGATGGTGTGATAGAGACCGGGGCGCTGGTCGAAGGGGGCGGAAAAATAGCGGAGTGTGTCGTTCATCCAGCCCATGTCCCATTTGTAGTCGAAGCCGAGGCCCTCGTACTGCACCGGGGCGGTGACCTTCAGGTAGTTGGTGCTGTCCTCTGCGGCCAGGATCACGCCGGGGAAGCGCTGGTGCAGGCCCTGGTTCATGGTCTGCAAAAAGTTTACCGCACCCTGGTTCACGCCCCGGGCGTCGTCCCCTTGCCAGTAGAGCGCCCGGCTCACCGCGTCCATGCGCAGGCCGTCGCAGTGATAGGCCTCCAGCCAGAAGGCGGCGGCACTGTTCAAGAAGCTGCGCACCTCACCCCGGTACAGATTGAAATTATAGCTGCCCCACTCGCTCAGTCCAACGTCGCTGTCGTATTCATAAAGGTGGCCGCCGTCCAGCCGGGCCAGAGCGTCCCCGTTGCAGGCAAAATGCACCGGCACGAAGTCCATCAGCACACCGATGCCCGCCTGGTGGCAGGCATCCACAAAGGCAGCGAATTCCTCCGGTGTGCCGTAGCGGCTGGTCACGCTGAAATAGCCGGTGCACTGGTAGCCCCAGCTGCCGTCGAAGGGATGCTCCGCCAGCGGCAGCAGCTCGATGAAATTGTAGCCCTGCTCCCGCAGCCAGGGGATCAGCGCCCCGGCCAATTGGCGATAGGTATACCACCGGCCGTCTGGGTGACGCTTCCAGCTGCCTGCATGCAGTTCGTAGATGTTCAGCGGCTGGTCGTAACGGGCGCTGCGGCCGGCGATCCAGGCATCGTCCTTGAATTTGTGGGCAGGCATGCCCCACAGCACGCTGGCGCTGCCGGGGCGCAGCTCGGTGTAAAAGCCGTAGGGGTCGGTGTGCAGTGCCCAGCCGCCGTCCTGCTTTTGAATGTTGTATTTATAGAACTGGCCGCGGTGCGCCTTCGGCACATAGCCGCTCCACACGCCGGCGGCGTCCCGGGTGAGGTCCTGGCCGGACCAGCCGTTGAAATCGCCGCAGACTTGGACCCGCCGCGCCCCGGGCGCCCAAAGGCGGAACAGCCAGGCCTCGGGGCCCTGGTCCGGCGCCGGGTGCGCACCCAGCATGTGATGGGCGTCGAAGCACAGGCCGGTGTGGAATTCGGTGGGAAGCATGGGAAGATCCATGGGGAAAACTCCTTTGTTTCAATGGGGATGCAGAATACAGATTTGGTTTCCCTTTCATCTTACAACATGCGGGGCAAAAATTCCAGTGGAGGGTTAAAGGAAGCGGGAATTAGTAGAGTAAAGAGGAAAAAGATAACAAGAACCTGCGATGGGATTCGTGCAAACTTCTGAAAAAGGGGAAAGAACCGGGAAAGGCTGTTTCCCCATGAGGAAAATATGATATACTTATACATGATTATAGCCTTTTTCGCTGCAATACGAGAAAGTTGATCGATAAAACAGAAAGAGAAAGGAAGCTCGTCCTATGAACAAACGGGATCTTTCCCGCTATTTTTCGGGCAGTAAGTTTTCCCGCATGCCGCTGGGCAAGGCTCTGGTGGCGTTAAGTTGCGCGCTGGCTGTTACCGTGAGCTGTGGCGCGGGCATCGCGTTCACTGCGGTGAATGCGGCCAACAACAGCTCGTCGGTACCGGTGAGTGTGGTGCAGGTGGTGTCCAGCCAGGCTCAAAGCCAGCCGGAGGCCACTGCCACTCCGGAACCCACCCCGGCCCCGATCCAGCTGGAGATCGAAGCCACCGCCGTGCAGCAGAGCGTGGGCGTTACCGTGATGGACGCCGACAGCGGCCTGCCGGTGCTGGGGCAGGATTTTGAGGTGCAGCTGACCCCGAAGTCCGGCAAGGCAAGCACCTATACGGTGGACCCGGAAACCGGTACGCTGCTCATCAAGCAGGTGAATATCGGCGAGTACATCGTTTCGGTGGCCGAACGGGAGGGCTTTGTGACTCCCGAGCCGGTGACCCTGGCGGTGAAGGAGAAGGTCCAGTACAAGGCCGACGTGGAAGCGGTCAAGGATCAGATTAAGCAGTCCAATGAGGTCAACGAGGCCGAGGAAGATAATGGCAACACCAGCCACGCGGGCGCAGGCACCGGAAGCGGCAAGGACCCCACTCTGCCCGAGCCGACCGCAGTTCCCACTCCGGAGCCCTCCGGCAATGATTACGATTACAACGAGTCCTCGTCCGAGGAGCGCAAGACCACGGTTTATATCCCGGAGGTGACCGCGCAGAACGGCCGGAACTACCTGAAATACGCGGATGGCAGCATCAGCCCCTACTATGTGAGCAAGACTGCCACCTCGGAGGACGGCACCGAGTTCCTGGTAGAGGCCACTCTGGACGCGGGCATGGTTTCCACGCCCACGCCCGAGCCCACCGCAGAACCCACTCCGGCTCCCACCGCAGCGCCTACTCCGGCACCTACCGAGGTTCCGGAAGCCACGGAAGCTCCGGCCGGCAATTCCGCTTCGCTGCAGACGGCGGCGGGCGGCGCGCTGGGACTGGATCTGGGCGCATGGGCCCGGGGCGGCCTGCTGGCAGCCGGTGCTGCCGACGGTGTGAGCACCCTGTCGCTGGAGCCCACCCTGCGGTTCTATGACGAGAACGCCATGCAGGGCATCGCCCATGAGGGCTTTGCCATGACGGCGGTGGAAAAGGTGATCGTGACCCTGTATTCCGGCTGGTATCCCAGCACCTCGGACAAGCAGGCCTACTACGATCCCAGCACCCACCAGAAGGTGACCGGCAGCAAGGTGATCGCGGGCACTACATATACCTTTGATGAAAACGGCGCCCTCGTGAAGGAGGAGACCGGCGGCAGCGAAAGCGGCGGCAGTGAAAACACCGGAGACGGCGGCAGCGGCAGCAGCGGCGGCGGTACCAACTGGGTGAAGGGCGTGGATGTGTCCAAGTATCAGGGCAACATCGACTGGAACCAGGTAAAGGCCTCCGGCATCGAGTTTGCCATCATCCGCGTGGGTTACCGCGGCTACGGCACAGGCGTTCTGGTTGAAGACTCCACCTTCCGTCAGAACATCAAGGGCGCCACTGCGGCGGGTCTGAAGGTCGGCCTGTACTTCTACAGCCAGGCCATCAATGAGACCGAAGCTGTGGAGGAGGCCAGCATGGTGATCAGCCTGTGCCAGGGCTACAACATCAGCTACCCCATCTACTTCGATACCGAGAAGGTGGCGGGCGACACCGGCCGGGCCGACAACATAAGCCGTGCCCAGCGCACCGCCAACGCGGTGGCCTTCTGCGAGACCATCCGCAACTCCGGCTACAAGGCGGGCGTTTACAGCTATTCCAGCTGGTTCTACAATCAGCTGAACATGGCCAGCCTCTCGCCCTACAGCATCTGGATCGCTCAGTATCGGGATGAGCTGTCCTTCGATTACAATTACGATATCTGGCAGTACACCAGCACCGGTTCGGTGCCCGGTATCCCCAAACCCACCGATATGAACGTGAGCAAGCTGGGCTGATCGCCCAGGAACCCGAATCCCCCCCTGGGCGGTTCCGGCGCGGCCGGAATGACCCCCAGGGGGCCGTTTTGTTCCCCATCCAATTTGCCAAAAAGGAGGAGCTGCGAATGGAACAGCTGAAGCGCGTTTTCGCGCATCTGGGCCGCTACAAAAAAGAATTCATTCTGGCAGTGCTGTTTGTGGTGCTGGAAACCGGCCTGGAAATGTTCATCCCGGTGATCATGGCCGACACCATCGACGTGGGCGTGGCCAACCGGGATGTGAATTACATCCTCATCAAGGGCGTGCAGATGGGAGTGTGCGCCCTGCTCTCGCTGGTGACCGGCATGCTCTATGCCCGTTACATGGCCCGGGCAGCCTGTGGCTTCGGCGCGATTCTGCGCCAGGAGCAGTACCAGAAGATCCAGGAATATTCTTTTTCCGATCTGGACCGGTTCGAGACCTCATCGCTGATCACCCGCATGACCACCGACATCACGGTGCTGCAAAATGCGGTGAGCGGCGGGCTGCGGCCCATGGTGCGCGGTCCCTCCATGCTGATCATGGGCGTGGGCCTGGCCTTTTTCATGAACGCCCGGCTGAGTCTGATTTTTCTGTGCTGCGTGCCGGTTCTGGCGGCGGTGCTGGCCTTCATCGTATATAAAGTGGCTCCCATGTATGGCCGCCTGCAGGTGGCTATGGATCGGGTGAACGTGATCGTGGAGGAGAACCTGACCGCTATCCGCGCGGTGAAGGCCTTCGTGCGGGGCGAGTATGAGGAGGAGAAGTTCGAGCGGGTGAACAGCGGCCTGATGCAGACCAGCCAGCGCACCTTCCACTATGCGGTGATGAACCTGCCCGCTTTCCAGTTCACCATGTACGCGGCGGTGACGCTGCTGCTCTGGTTCGGCGGCAATATGGTCATCGCGGGCGGCATGCAGGTGGGCAAGCTCACCGGTTTTCTGAGCTATGTGCTGCAGATCATGAACTCGCTGATGATGATCTCCAACGTGTTTCTGATGCTCACCCGTTCGCTGGCCAGCGCGTCCCGTGTGATGGAGGTGCTGGACCATGCCCCCAGCCTGACCGACGGGGCCGAGGCCCGGGACAAGATCGCCGACGGCAGCGTGGAATTCTGCCATGTGGACTTCAAATACAGTGCTACGGCTCAGGAGAACGTGCTGGAGGACATCTGCCTGCGCATCCCGGCGGGGCAGACCCTGGGCATTCTGGGTGGCACCGGCTCGGCCAAGACCTCGCTGGTGCAGCTGATCCCCCGCCTGTACGACGTCACCGGCGGCTGCGTCAAGGTGGGCGGCCGGGATGTGCGAGAATACCGGCTGGAGGCCCTGCGGGACGCGGTGGGCATCGTGCTGCAAAAAAATGTGCTGTTCAGCGGCACCATTCGGGAAAATCTTTTGTGGGGCAACGAGCAGGCCAGCGACGAGGAGCTGGACTGGGCCTGCCGCACCGCCTGCGCCGATGAATTTTTGAGCCGGATGCCCAAAGGTCTGGACACCGAGCTGGGCCAGGGCGGCGTGAATGTGTCCGGCGGCCAAAAGCAGCGCCTGTGCATCGCCCGCACTCTGCTCAAGCGGCCCAAGGTGCTGATTTTTGACGACTCCACCAGCGCGGTGGACACCGCCACCGAGGCCCGCATCCGGGCGGGGCTGGCGGCGCTGAAGGATACCACCAAGATCATCATTGCCCAGCGGGTGACCTCGGTGATGGAGGCGGATCAGATCCTGGTGCTGGAGGACGGCCGGGTCAACGGCATCGGCACCCATGCCCAGCTGCTGGCGGAAAACGCCATCTACCGGGAGATCTATGAATCCCAGATGAAAGGGGGCGGCGAGGAATGAGCAAACGGCAGTTTACAGCCCGGCGGCCCAATGACCTGGGCCATACCCTGAAGGTGCTGTTGGCCTACATGGGCCACCATAAGCTGATCATGGCGCTGGTGGCGGTGCTGGTGAGCCTGAGCGCCGCCGCCAACCTGCTGGGTACCTTCATGCTCAAACCCCTGGTGAACCGCTACATCCTGCCCGCCAATACAAACGGCCTGCTGGCGGCGGTGGGCATCGTGGCGGCCATCTATGCGGTGGGCGTGGTGTCCGCCTTCGGCTATACCCAGCTGATGGTGAAGGCGGCCCAGAAGATCGTGTATGAGATCCGGCGGGACCTGTTCGGCCATGTGCAGACCCTGCCGCTGCGTTACTTTGATACCCGCAGCCACGGCGACATCATGAGCCGCTTCACCAACGACGTGGACACCATTGCCGACGCGCTGAACAACAGCTTTGCCATGGTGATCCAGAGCTTTATCCAGATCGTGGGCACCCTGACGCTGCTGTTCGTGCTGAACTGGCAGCTCTCGCTGGTGGTGGTGCTGGGCTATATTGCCATGTTCGCCACCGTGCGCTACAGCGGCCAGCGCAGCAAGCGGTATTTCCAGAGCCAGCAGCAGGTGCTGGGCAAGCTGAACGGCACCATTGAGGAGATGATCGGCGGCCAGAAGGTGATCAAGGTGTTCAACCATGAGCGCCGGAATGTGGAGGCCTTCTGTGCCCAGAACGAGGCGCTGCGCCAGGCGGCCACCAATGCCCAGGGCTACGCGGCCACCATGGTGCCCACCGTGGTGAGCATCTCCTATGTGAACTACGCCATTGTGGCGGTGCTGGGTGGCCTGATGGCCATTCACGGCATGACCGACGTGGGCAGCCTGACCAGCTATCTGGTGTTCGTGCGCCAGGCGGCCATGCCCATCAACCAGTTCACCCAGCAGTCCAACTTCCTGCTGGCGGCGCTGGCGGGCGCGGAACGCATCTTCAACGCCATGGAGGAAACCCCGGAGGTGGATAAGGGCAGTGTGGAGCTGACCGGCACCCAGGGAGCCTGGGTCTGGAAGGATAAGGCCAACGGCAATCAGACCCCGCTGCGGGGCGATGTGCGCTTTGAGCATGTGAGCTTTGGCTACGAGAGCTCCCGTCTGATTCTGAAGGATATCAGCCTTTATGCAAAGCCCGGCCAGAAGATCGCCTTTGTGGGCTCCACCGGCGCGGGCAAGACCACGGTAACCAACCTGATCAACCGGTTCTACGACGTGACCGACGGGCGCATCACCTACGACGGCATCGATGTGCGCCGCATCCAGAAGCCGGACCTGCGCCGGTCGCTGGCGGTGGTGCTGCAGGACACCCACCTGTTCACCGGCACCATTGCGGACAACATCCGCTTCGGCAAGCTGGATGCCACCGACGAGGAGGTGGTGGCTGCGGCCAAGCTGGCCAATGCCCATTCCTTCATTCGCCGTCTGCCCAAGGGCTACGATACCCCGGTCACCGGCGACGGCAAGAACCTTTCCCAGGGCCAGCGGCAGCTGCTGGCCATCGCCCGGGCGGCCATCGCGGACCCGCCGGTGCTGATTCTGGATGAAGCCACCAGCAGCATCGACACCCGCACCGAGGCCCTGATCGAAAAGGGCATGGACCGGCTGATGGAGGGCCGCACCGTGTTTGTGATCGCCCACCGCCTGTCCACCGTGCGCAACGCGGATGCCATTATCGTGCTGGAGCAGGGGCAGATCGTGGAGCGGGGCAGTCATCAGGAGCTGCTGGACCAGAAGGGCGAATATTATCAGCTGTATCACGGCATGTTTGAGCTGAGCTGAGATGAAACGCGCGCCGTGCCTGCTTTGGGCCTTTGCCCGGGCAGGCGCGGCGATTTTTGTTTGTCACAAAAAGTCACAAAATGCGGCTTACGGCTTGTAGTCACTGTACTGTGAATGTATAATAAAGAAGTACTGCGGCAAAGTGCTTGCGGAGCGAGACGCCCGGTGCGGATCAACGAACGGCGAGAGGACGAGAATTATGCAACGTGAAAAATTCGGTTCCCGGCTGGGCTTTCTGCTGCTCAGTGCCGGATGCGCCATCGGCATCGGCAACGTGTGGCGCTTCCCCTATGTGGTCGGCCAGAACGGCGGCGGCCTGTTTGTGCTGCTGTACGTGTTTTTCCTGGCAGTGGTGGGCATTCCCGTGCTGACCATGGAATTTGCCATCGGCCGGGCCAGCCGCAAAAGCTGCATCAAGGCTTATCAGGAGCTGGAGCCCAAGGGGTCCAAGTGGCACTGGCACGGCATCTTTGCCATGCTGGGCAACTATGTGCTCATGGCCTTTTATACCACCGTGGCGGGCTGGATGCTCTATTACTTCTACCGGTTCCTCATCGGTGAGATGAGCGGGCTGGACAAGGCCGGCATTGACAGCGCCTTCTCCGGCATGCTCACCCAGCCGGTGACCATGACTGTGTGGATGCTCATCATTGTGGTGCTGGGCTTTGTGATCTGCTCCTTCGGCTTGCAGAAGGGCGTGGAGCGCATCACCAAATGGATGATGGTGGCCCTGCTGGTCATCATGGTGGTGCTGGCGGTGAACAGCCTGTTCCTGCCCGGTGCCTCCGAGGGCATCCGCTTTTATCTGGTGCCGGATCTGAGCAAGGTGCAGGAGACCGGCATTCTGGGTACCATCACCGCCGCCATGAACCAGAGCTTCTTCACTTTGAGCCTGGGCATCGGCGCCATGCTGATCTTCGGCAGCTATCTGGGCCGGGAGCGGCGGCTGTTGGGCGAGTCCATCAACATTGCCATTCTGGACACCTTCGTGGCCTTTGTGTCCGGTCTGATCATCTTCCCGGCCTGCTTTGCCTACGACGTTCCCGTGGACAGCGGTCCCCCGCTGATCTTCATGACCCTGCCTAACGTGTTCAACTCCATGGCCGCGGGCCGTGTGTGGGGAACCCTGTTCTTTTTGTTCATGAGCTTTGCTTCCTTCTCCACCATCGTGGCGGTGTTCGAGAACATTCTGGCCTGCACCATCGACCTTTCCGGCTGGAGCCGCAAAAAGGCCGCGCTGGTGAACGGCATCATCGTGGCCATCATCTCCATGCCCTGCATTTTGGGCTACAATGTGTGGAGCGGCTTCGTGCCCTTTGAGGCCGGCACCGCGGTGCTGGATCTGGAGGACTACCTGGTCAGCAACATCCTGCTGCCCGGCGGCTCGCTGGTCTACCTGCTGTTCTGCGTCAGCCGCATTGGCTGGGGCTTCAAGAACTACCAGGAGGAGGCCAACCAGGGCGTGGGCCCCAAGGTACCCAATTGGGTGCGCGGCTACGTGACCTTCGTGCTGCCCATCCTGGTGGGTGTGCTGCTCATCCAGAGCATTCTGCGCATTAAATAAGTTTTGCATTTCGCCGCCCCGGTGTTCCGGGGCGGTTTTCTTTTGTTTGGCTTATATACAAATGGTATAAACTTGATTAAATATATCGAAAACAGGTGCTTTTTCCCATTCATGCCCCGCTTTTTTTCCGCATACACTGAAAGGAACCGGTTGCGGAAAAAGGAGGACGAGGGAATGGAATGGTATCAGCTGGAGATCGAGGCCGCGCTGGGGCGGGCGAAAAGCAGCCGCCAGGGGCTCAGCGGGGCAGAAGCCGCCCGCCGTCTGACCGAGTGCGGCCCCAACCGCCTGGCCGAACAAAAGCAGGCGGGGCTGTTCCAGCGGTTTTTGCAGCAGATGGCCGACCCCATGATCGTGGTGCTGCTGGCTGCGGCGGCGGTGTCCGGCGGGGCGGCGGCAGTGGCGGGAGAGAGCTTCGCGGATGTGTTTATCATCCTGGCAGTGGTGGTCATCAACGGGGTGCTGGGTGTTTACCAGGAGCACAAGGCCGAGCAGGCCATCCAGGCGCTGCAGAAGCTTACGGCGGCCCACAGCCGGGTGCTGCGGGGCGGTCGTTCGCTGGAGGTGGCCAGCGAGGAGCTGGTGCCGGGGGATGTGGTATTGCTGGAAGCGGGAGACGCGGTCCCGGCGGACGGGCGGCTCGTGGAATGCGTGAGCCTGCGCACCGAGGAAGCCGCTCTCACCGGCGAGAGTCTGCCGGTGGAAAAGAACACCCGCCCGGCGGGGGCGAACACCCCGCTGGCCGAGCGCCGGTGTATGGCTTACCTGGGCAGCACGGTGCGGTATGGCCGGGGGAAGCTGCTGGTCACCGCCACCGGCATGAACACCGAGATGGGCCGCATTGCCGGAGCCTTGGCCGAGACTGCCCAGGGCAAAACGCCCCTGCAGCAGACGCTGGCGGGCCTGAGCCGGACATTGAGCGCGCTGGTGCTGGCCATCTGTGTGTTTCTGTTCGGGTTCAGTTTGTGGCGCAGCGGCAGCGTGGATCTGCCCGTGGTGCTGGATACCTTCTTAGTGGCGGTGAGTCTGGCGGTGGCCGCAGTGCCCGAGGGACTGGCCGCGGTGGTGACCATCGTGCTTTCGGTGGGGGTGACTCGCATGAGCCGCCAGGGGGCGGTGATCCGGCGGCTGACTGCGGTGGAGGCGCTGGGCTGCGCCCAGGTGATCTGCACCGACAAGACCGGCACCCTCACCCAGAACCGAATGGAGGTGCAGAGCTGTCATGGGCAGCAGAAGCCGCTGGTCACCGCCCTGGCCCTCTGCACCGACGCGGAGCTTCTGCCGGACGGCACGGCACAGGGTGAGGCCACCGAGTGCGCGCTGGTGGAATACGCTGCCCGTCTGGGACTGCGCAAGGCGGCGCTGGCAGCGGCCCAGCCCCGGGTGGCCGAGCTGCCCTTCGACAGCGAGCGCAAGTGCATGAGCACCTTTCACAAGCAGGGGAGCGGGATTATTCAGTACACCAAGGGCGCGCCGGACGTTCTGCTGCAAAAATGCACCCATTGGATGCAGGACGGCCAGCCCCGTCCCCTGACCCAAGCGGACCGCAGCCGTATTTTAGCCGAAAACCGGCGGATGGCGGCGCAGGCACTGCGGGTGCTGGCGGCGGCCTGCCGAAGTTGGGAAAAGCTGCCCGCGCCCTTAACGCCCGCCGCAGCGGAAAACCAGCTGGTGTTTCTGGGCTTGGTGGGCATGCTGGACCCGGTGCGGCCCCAGGTGCCGGGGGCGATGCGGACCTGTCGGTCGGCGGGCATCCGCACCGTGATGATCACCGGCGACCACCCGGACACCGCCGCCGCCATCGGCCGCACCCTGGGGCTGGTGAGCAGCGCGAGTCAGGTGGTCACCGGCGCGGCGCTGGATACCATGAGCGACGAGGAGCTGCGGCGCAGAGCGCCGGAGTTTTCGGTGTACGCCCGGGTGCAGCCCCAGCACAAGGCGCGCATCGTTCGGGCCTGGCAGCAGCGGGGCTGCGTGACCGCCATGACCGGCGACGGGGTGAACGACGCCCCGGCCGTGAAGGCGGCGGACATCGGCGTGGGTATGGGCGTCACCGGCACCGACGTGACCAAGAACGTGGCTGATATGGTGCTGGCGGACGACAACTTCGCCACCATCGCCGCGGCGGTGGCCGAGGGGCGGCGCATCTACGAAAACATCCGCAAGGCCATCCAGTTTTTGCTGGCCTCCAACATGAGCGAGGTGGCCAGCATCTTTCTGGCAACGCTGCTGGGCATCCGGCTGCTGGAGCCGGTGCATCTGCTCTGGATCAACCTGATCACCGACTGCTTCCCCGCGCTGGCGCTGGGCATGGAGCAGGCGGAGCCGGGCAGCATGCATCGGCCGCCCCGGCCCCGGGGGCAGGGCATCTTCGCCGGGGGCCTGGGTGTGGATGTGCTGTGGCAGGGGGCGCTGGTCACGGCGCTCACGCTGGGGGCCTATTTCGCGGGCGCACGTCTGGAGACTGGGTTCTGGCAGGCGGCGCAAAGCCAGCTGGGGGTGACCATGGCTTTTCTTACCATGAGCATGGCCGAGATATTCCACAGCTTCAACCTGCGCAGCCGGCGGGGCAGCATCTTCGCCCAGCAGGGGGAAAACCCTTATCTCTGGGCAGCGCTGGCGGGCAGTCTCGCCCTCACCACCGGGGTGCTGTTCTGGCCCCCGGCGGCTGCCGCCTTCGGCTTTGCGACCCTGAATCTGGGCCAGTACGGTCTGAGCCTGGCGCTGGCTCTGGCGGTGATTCCGGCGGTGGAAGTGGTCAAGTGGATTCTGGGCGGCGAAAAACAGGGTTGACAAACCAGATTTAATGCGTTAAACTACTACCAAGATAAATATATAAGGCGATACCGCACAATTCCAGGTGGTGGAGCGCGCCGGAAAATTTTTTGCGAAATGAACCAAAAAGCGCAGGCAAGCCCTGGTGGCTTGGCGAGCATTTTTGGAAAATTCCACGGAAAATTTTGGCGCGATACGCCGCCTGAGCCGTGAGGCGTGAATTGTGAGGTGTTGCCCTCTAAAATGCGTGGACGGGGAAAAAGCAGAGCCCATACGCCTTCAGAGAGCTGCCGGTTGGTGCGAGACAGCGGCGCGGAATCTGTATACTGGCCCCTGAGCACCCGGCGGAACCCCGCTTTAAAAGGCGGTCAGTAGGTCAGGGCGGAACCCCACCGTTATCCGGGGCGCGGTTCGCGGCATTGTCCGCCGACCGTACAGAGCGGCTGACACACAGCAACGAGAGTGGTACCGCGGGAGCTTACATGAAAGATGTGGCCCTCGTCTCTCAGGGGCAAAGACCCTTGAGAGACGAGGGCCTTTTTTGTCTGCATCCGCCCCGGCAGACAAAATGAAATGAGGAGCGATTGTTTTATGATGGACGTTACCAAGTATCAGATCGGCTACTACAACCCGCCCAAGACCGAGTACCGCTGGGTGCACAAGGACCACATCGAAAAGGCCCCGGCCTGGTGCAGTGTGGATCTGCGGGACGGCAACCAGAGCCTGATCGTGCCCATGAGCCTGGAGGAAAAGCTGGAGTTCTTCCAGCTGCTTGTGAAGATCGGCTTCAAGGAGATCGAGGTGGGTTTCCCCGCCGCCAGCGAAACCGAGTACGAGTTCCTGCGCACCCTGATCGAGCAGAACATGATCCCCGAGGACGTGACCGTGCAGGTGCTCACCCAGTGCCGGGACCACATCATCCGCAAGACCTTCGAGGCGGTGCAGGGCGCACCCAGCGCGGTGATCCACTTCTACAACTCCACCAGTGTGGCTCAGCGGGAGCAGGTGTTCAAAAAGAGCAAGGAGGAGATCAAGAAGATCGCCACCGACGGCGCGGCCCTGGTCAAGCAGCTGGCCGCCGAGTACCCGGGCAACTTCCGCTTTGAATACAGCCCGGAAAGCTTCACCGGCACCGAGCCGGAATACGCCCTGGAGGTCTGCAACGCGGTGCTGGACATCATGCAGCCCACCCCGGAGAAGCCCATGATCATCAACCTGCCGGTGACTGTGGCCATGAGCATGAGCCACATCTACGCCAACCAGATTGAATACATGAGCGACAACCTGAAATACCGAGACAGCGTGGTGCTCAGCCTGCACCCCCACAACGACCGCGGCTGCGGCGTGGCCGACACCGAACTGGCCCTGCTGGCTGGGGCGGACCGGGTGGAGGGCACCCTGTTCGGCAACGGCGAGCGCACCGGCAATGTGGACCTGATCACCCTGGCCATGAACCTGTACACCCACGGCGTGGACCCGAAGCTGGATTTCAGCGACATGCCCTCCATCGTGGAGCTGTATGAGCGGGTGACCCGGATGCATGTGTACGAGCGCACCCCATACGCGGGCGCACTGGTGTTCGCGGCCTTCAGCGGCAGCCATCAGGACGCCATTGCCAAGGGCATGAACTGGCGCAAGGAAAAGAACCTGCACCAGTGGAACGTGCCTTATATCCCCATCGACCCCACCGACATCGGCCGTACTTACGACGGCGACGTGATCCGCATCAACAGCCAGAGCGGCAAGGGCGGCATCGGCTTCCTCTTGCAGCAGAAGTTCGGCTACGATCTGCCCCCCAAGATGCGGGAGCATTTCGGCTACACGGTCAAATCCATCTCGGACCACGCCCACAAGGAGCTCTCGCCCGACGAGGTGGCCCAGGTGTTCTACGATACCTATCGGAACAAATGCACCCCGGTGGACATTCCGGATGCTCACTTCATCCAGAAAAACGGCATCTTCGCGGCCATCACCGTCGCCATGCCGGACGGCTCCACCAAAGAGAGCAGCGCCCAGGGCAACGGCCGTCTGGACGCGGTGTGCAACGCCTTGAAGGCGGCCACCGGCCAGGACTTCACCATCGAGACCTACTCCGAGCACAGCCTGCAGCACGGCTCCACCAGTGAGGCGGCGGCCTATGTGGGCCTGCGCTGGGGCGACGGCACCGTGACCTGGGGCGCCGGAACCGATACTGACATTATCCGCGCAGGCATCAAGGCAATGGTCAGCGCGGCCAACAACAAATAAAGGGGAAGAAACAATCATGGGAATGACAATGACGCAGAAGATTCTGGCCGCCCACGCCGGGCTGGACAAGGTGGAGGCGGGCCAGCTGATCAGCGCCCGGCTGGACGAGGTGCTGGGCAACGACATCACCACCCCGGTGGCCATCAACGAGTTCAACAAGGCGGGCTTCACCAGCGTGTTCGACAAGACCCGCATCAATATCGTGCTGGACCACTTCGTGCCCAACAAGGACATCAAGGCCGCCCAGCAGTCCAAGCAGTGCCGGGACTTTGCCAATCAATACGACATCCTGAACTTCTACGATGTGGGCCAGATGGGCATCGAGCATGCCCTGCTGCCAGAAAAAGGCATCGTGACCGCCGGTGACTGCATCATCGGCGCGGACAGCCACACCTGCACCTACGGTGCGGTGGGCGCCTTCTCCACCGGTGTGGGCAGCACCGACATGGCCGCGGGCATGGCCACCGGCAAATGCTGGTTCAAGGTCCCCGCCGCCATCCGCTTTGTGCTCAAGGGTCAGCTGAAGCCCCCGGTGAGCGGCAAGGATCTGATCCTGCACATCATCGGCATGATCGGCGTGGACGGCGCTTTGTACAAGAGCATGGAGTTCACCGGCCCCGGCGTGGCCAGCCTGACCATGGACGACCGGCTCTGCATCTGCAACATGGCCATTGAGGCGGGCGCGAAGAACGGCATCTTCCCGGTGGACGAGGTGACCATCCAGTATCTCACCGGCCGCAGTCAGCGCCCCTGGACCGTGTACGAGGCGGACGAGGACGCGGAGTACGAGCAGACCATCGAGATTGACCTCTCCGCGCTGGAGCCCACCGTGGCCTGGCCCCACCTGCCCGAGAACACCAAACCCGCTGCCGAAGGCAAGGACGTGAAGATCGACCAGGTGGTCATCGGCAGCTGCACCAACGGCCGTCTGGAGGATATGGAGGCCGCCTGGAAGGTGCTGAAGGGCAAGCACATCGCCCCCGGTGTGCGGGCCATCATCATCCCCGCCACCATGGCCATTTATAAAGAGTGCATCCTGCGGGGCTGGACCACCGATTTTATCGACGCGGGTTGCGTGGTCTCCACCCCCACCTGCGGGCCCTGCCTGGGCGGCTACATGGGCATTCTGGCCCAGGGCGAGCGCTGCATCTCCACCACCAACCGGAACTTTGTGGGCCGCATGGGCCATGTGGAGAGCGAGGTCTATCTGGCCAGCCCCGCCACCGCGGCGGCCAGCGCCATTACCGGCTTTATCACCGACCCCCGCACCATCGCGGAATAAGAAAGGCAGGAATCACCAATGCAGGCAAACGGTTTGGTACATAAATATCCGGACAATGTGGACACCGACGTGATCATCCCGGCCCGGTATCTGAACACCCCTGACGCAAAGGAGCTGGCGGCTCACTGCATGGAGGACATCGACCCCGATTTTGTGAAGAAGGTCCAGCCCGGCGACATCATGGTGGGCGGTGCCAACTTCGGCTGCGGCTCCAGCCGGGAGCATGCGCCCCTGGCCATCAAAACGGCGGGCGTGTCCTGCGTGATCGCGGCCACCTTCGCCCGCATCTTCTACCGCAACGCCATCAACATCGGCCTGCCCATCCTGGAATGCCCGGCGGCAAGCGAGGCCATCCAGGCGGGGGACAAGGTCCATGTGGATTTCGACACCGGCGTCATCACCGACGAGACCACCGGCCAGACCTTCCAGGCCCAGCCCTTCCCGCCCTTCATTCAGGAGATCATCAAGGCAGGCGGGCTGATGAACAGCATCAAGCAGTAAATACAGAAAAGAGAGGGAGATTCCCATGGAAAAACAGATCGCAGTGATCCGGGGCGACGGCATCGGCCCTGAGATCGTGGACCAGGCCCTGCGGGTGCTGGACGCGGTGGCCGCAAAATACGGGCACACCTTTACCTATACCGACGTGGATATGGGCGGCATCGCCATCGACAAATGGGGTGAGCCGCTGCCCGCCGCCATGCTGGACAAGTGCCTTGCGGCGGACAGCGTGCTGCTGGGCGCGGTGGGCGGCCCCAAGTGGGACGGCCTGCCCGGCGACAAGCGCCCGGAAAAAGGCCTGCTTGCTCTGCGGGCGGGCATGGGTCTGTACGCCAACAACCGGCCGGCCAAGCTCTGGCCCCAGCTGGCGGCCGCCAGCCCCCTGAAGCCGGAGATCGTGGAAAAGGGCATCGACTTCATCGTGGTGCGGGAGCTGATCGGCGGCGTATACTTCGGCAGTCACACCACCGAGGAATGCGCCGGCGAGCAGAAGGCCACCGACGTGATGAGCTACGCCGAGCATGAGATCGAGCGCATTGGCCGCATCGCCTTCGAGACCGCCCGCAAGCGCCGGAAAAAGGTGACCAGCGTGGACAAGGCCAACGTGCTGGACACCAGCCGCCTGTGGCGCAAGGTCATGCACCGGCTGGCCGAGGAATACCCGGACGTGGAGTATGCCGACATGCTGGTGGACAACACCGCCATGCAGATCGTGAAGGACCCCAGCCAGTTCGACGTGGTGGTCACCGAGAACATGTTCGGCGACATCCTCTCCGACGAGGCCAGCATGATCACCGGCTCCATCGGCATGATTCCCTCCTCCAGCCTGGGCGAGGGCAGCCGGGGCCTGTACGAGCCCATCCACGGTTCCGCGCCGGACATTGCGGGCCAGAACAAGGCCAACCCCATCGGCACCATCCTCTCAGCCGCCATGATGCTGAAATACAGCTTCGATCTGGACGAGGAGGCCGCCGCCATCGAGGCGGCAGTCAACAAAGCGCTGGACGCGGGCCTGCGCACCGGCGACATGATGGCCGATGGCTGCACCCCGGTGAGCTGTTCGGAAATGGGCGACGCCATCCTGAAAAATCTGTAATTGATCAGAAAAAAGCCAAGCGGGCCGCTGCCGGATCTTCCCGGCGGCGGCCCGCTTCGGGTGTTTGCCATGAATTGCGCGGCGGTGCCTTTACTTTCATTGGGGGGAATGCTATAATAGCCGGGCGGCGCCTGGCGCCGCAAAACAATCACACCAAACAGGAGTGAATAAGATCATGGCGAAACAGGCCGCAAAACTGGAAAACGATCTGGGGCGGGACCCCATTCCGCAGCTGGTGCTGCGCATCGCCATCCCCAGCATGCTGGCACAGTTCGTGAGCGTATTGTACAGCGTGGTGGACCGGATGTATATCGGCAACATCGCCGAGGTGGGCAAACTGGCTCTGGCGGGCGCGGGCGTCTGCGGGCCTATTGTGACCATGATCGGCTCAGTGGCTTTCCTGGTGGGCGTGGGCGGTTCGCCCCTGATGAGCATCCGCATGGGCGCGGGAGACCCCAAGGCAGCCCAGAAGATTCTGGCCAACTGCTTTTTGATGCTCTGCGGCTTTTCGGTGGTGCTCATGGTGCTGGCCCTGGCCACAAGGCAGCAGACGCTGCTGCTGTTCGGCGCGAGCGGTTCCACCTTGCCCTATGCCATGGCCTATTATACCGTCTATCTGCTGGGCACCCCCTTTGCGCTGCTTTCCACCGGCATGAACCAGTTCGTCATCTGCCAGGGCTTTGCCAAAAAGGGCATGCAGTCGGTGATGCTGGGCGCGGTGCTGAACATTCTGCTGGACCCGGTGTTCATCTTCGTGCTGGACATGGGCGTGACCGGCGCGGCACTGGCCACCATCCTCAGCCAGCTGGGCAGCTGTCTGTTTGTACTGCGCTTTCTGTTCAGCCAGACACCGCCCGTCCGCATCACCTTCGGCGGCTATGACCTGCGGGTGATAGGCCGGGTGCTGGCCACCGGCTTCACACCCTTTGCCATCATCGCCTTCGACAATGTGATGATCATTGCCCTGAACGCTTTGCTGCAAAAGTACGGCGGCCCCACCGAGGGCGATCTGCTGGTGGCGGCGGCCACCATTTCTCAAAGCTTCATGCTGGTGGTCACCATGCCTCTGGGCGGCATCACCAGCGGTACCAGCTCCATTTTGGGCTTCAACTACGGGGCGGGCCGTCCGGACCGCATCCTCGGGGCCCAGAAGTTCATCCTGGCGCTGAGCATTGGCTACACGGCTCTGCTGTGCGCGGCGGGCCAGCTGCTGCCCGCGGCCTTCGCCTCCATCTTCACCAAGGACCCCCAGGTACTGCCTCTGGCGGTGCAGGCCATCCGCATCTGCACGCTGGCGGTGGTCCCGCTGGGAATGCAGTATACCATTATCGACGGCTTCACCGGCATGGGCATGATGCGTTATTCGCTGCCCCTTTCCTTCTTCCGCAAGCTGGCTTACTTTGTGCCGCTGTTCATCCTGCCCGCTCTGTTCGGCGGCATGGCGGCCTTTTACGCCGAGCCGATCTCGGATATCCTGGGCCCGCTGGTGAGCCTTCTGGTCTATCTGAGCCGGATGCGCTGGCTGGCCGCCGGTGCCAAAGCGCACCGGAAATGAACCCGGCACACTCGATTTCTGTATCAAACGCCCCGCATTTGAGCAAAGATGCGGGGCTCTTTTTGTACAACCTTGCGGACAATTGTTAAAATTACGGGGATTTTTGTGACAATTTTGGGCGCTTCATCGTCAAAAATTTCGTAACTTCCACCGAATTTGCTTTTTCGTCCGCGATTTTTATATTTTTGGGTTGTATTTTAAAAAACCGGTGCTTATAATTTACTCAAGTGATTTTTTGAAAGGAGCATCTGCTGTATGGATGTCTGCCGTACCGAAGCGTTGTTCGATCTCTCCCACACCCTGGCCGCTCCGCTGTTTGAGGGGAAGGAGCGACCCTGGGAGGTTCTGGACGAACTGAAAGGCTTTATCGAGCAGCTGGGCCAAAGCCTGCCCAGTGAGGAATATGACCAGCCCGCCCCCGGCGTATGGGTGGCGAAGACTGCGAAGGTGGCCCCCAGCGCATCGCTGGCCGGGCCTTGCATCATTGGCCCGGAGGCCGAGGTGCGTCACTGCGCCTTCATCCGGGGCAGCGCGCTGGTGGGTGCGGGCGCCGTGGTGGGCAACAGCGTGGAGCTGAAGAACTGCATTCTGTTCGACGGCGCGCAGGTGCCCCATTTTAACTATGTGGGCGATTCCATCCTGGGCTATAAGGCCCATATGGGCGCGGGCGCTGTGACCAGCAATCTGAAGAGCGACAAATCCCTGGTGTGCATCCGCCAGGAGGACGAGATCCTGGTGACCGGCCGCAAAAAACTGGGTGCTCTGGTGGGCGACGAGGCCGAGGTGGGCTGCAACAGCGTGCTGTGCCCCGGCTCGGTGCTGGGCCGCCGCTGCCAGATCTATCCCACCAGCTGCGTGCGGGGCGTGGTGGCCCCGGGCCATATCTACAAGGACGCGCAGCACATCGTACCCCGCACATAAGACGAAATAGAGGAGTGTTTGAATATGGGCAGACTGTTTGGAACCGACGGCGTGCGCGGCATTGCCGGCGAGGATATGACCTGTGAGCTGGCAATGGCCATCGGCCGTGCCGCCGCCACCGTGCTGGCCTACGGCCGTCGCCGCCGTCCCCTGGTGGTGCTGGGCAAGGATACCCGCATTTCCAGCGACATGCTGGGCGCGGCGCTGGCCGCGGGCCTGTGCTCGGTGGGCGCGGACGTGATCGACCTGGGCGTGATCTCCACCCCGGCGGTGGCCTACCTGGTGGGCAAGTACAAGGCGGACGCAGGCGTGATGATCTCCGCCAGCCACAACCCCTATGCCTTCAACGGCATCAAGATCTTCAACGGCGACGGCTTCAAGCTGCCGGATGAGCTGGAGGAGCAGATTGAGAATCTGATCGAGAAAAACGATTTTACCTACGCCAAGGGCGAGAACCTGGGCCAGATCAGCCACTGCACCACCGGTGCACGGGATTACATCGAGCATCTGAAAAGCACCATCCCTTATTCGCTGGAGGGCATGAACATCGTGGTGGACTGCGCCAACGGCTCCGCCAGCGCCACGGCCCGCACCCTGTTCGAGGAGCTGGGCGCCAATGCGGTGATCCTGCACGACGCGCCGGACGGCGTGAACATCAACGAGGGCTGCGGCTCCACCCATCTGGAGCAGCTGCAGGACTACGTGCGCACCCACAAGGTGGATGCGGGCGTTGCCTTTGACGGCGACGCGGACCGCTGCCTGTTTGTGGATGAGACCGGCGAAGTAGTGGACGGCGACTACATCATGGCCATCTGCGGCCTGGATATGCAGCAGCGGGGCAAGCTGCGGCGGTCCACCATCGTGGGCACCGTGCTCACCAACCTGGGCTTCGCCCGCTTCTGTGAGGCCAACGGCATGAAGTTCGCCGCCACCAAGGTGGGCGACCGCTACGTGCTGGAGGAGATGGAGCTGGAGGGCTACACCCTGGGCGGCGAGCAGAGCGGCCACATCATCTTCCGGGATTTCGCCACCACCGGCGACGGTCAGCTCACCGCCATCCAGCTGCTGTGCCTGCTCAAGCGGTGCAAAAAGCCTCTGTCCGAGCTGGCGAAGGTGATGACCCGCCTGCCGCAGGTGATGGTGAATGTGACCGTAAGCGCCGAGGGCAAGCTGGAATTCTACAACAACGACGTGATCAAGGAAGCCATCCGCCAGCAGAAGGAGGCCCTGGGCGATACCGGCCGGGTGCTGGTTCGCGTGAGCGGCACCGAACCGCTGATCCGTGTGATGGTGGAGGGCCAGGACGAGACCGAGATCCAGGCCATTGCCGATCATCTGGCTGAGCTGGTGAAAAAAGAGCTGGGCTGATTGCGGCCTTTTGATACAGAAAAACGAGTGAGTTCCCGTGGGAACTCACTCGTTTTTTGTTTAATCTGCGTCCAGGGTACGGATGCGGAAGATGAAGTAATACACATGGAACAGCCATACGCAGCCCAGCACGATGCGGCCGATGAACACCTCGTGCATCATCACAAAGCCGATGCTCATGGTCAGGGTCACGGTGATCATGATGCCGATCTTGGTACGCCAGGTCATGGCCCGCTGCTCCCGGAAGCTCTTGAAGTTCTTCTGGTACAGTTTGGTGGACACAAACCACCGGTTCAGCCGGTCGCTGCCCTTGGCGAAGAAGAAGCAGGTGCCCAGCAAAAAGGGAGTGGCGGGCAGCAGGGGAAGCACTGCGCCCACGGCGCCCAGCGCCAGGCAGACAAGGCCCAAGGCAATGTAGAGGTATTTCATAAACAAACAATCCTTTCTGTATGGCGGCCGGAGAGGGGCGGCTCAGCTGAGCCGTCCGTGCTCCACGTTGTAGGTGGTGTCGGCAATGCGCATGGTGGACGCCCGGTGGCTGACCAGTACCACCGTCTTGCCCTTGCGCTGGCGGTGCAGGCTTTGCAGGATCACCGCCTCGTTCAAGCTGTCCAGATTGCTGGTGGGTTCATCCAGCAGGATGAGGGGCGCATCATGCAGGAAGGCCCGGGCGATGCCCAGCCGCTGCCGCTCACCGCCGGAGAGGGTGTCGCCCAGCTCGCCCACATTGGTGTCGTAGCCGTTGGGCAGGCTCATGATGAAGTCGTGCACCGAGGCCTTTTTGCAGGCCTCCACCACCTCCTCATGGGTAGCGCCGGGCTTGGCCAGCTTCACGTTCTCCTCAATGCTGTCGTGGAACAGGTAGGTCTCCTGGGTCACGTAGCTCTGCAGGTTGCGCAGGCTGGCGGTGCGGATGTTTTTCACATCCTCGCCGGAAATGGCCACCTGGCCGCTGCCCACGTCCCAGAAGCGCATGAGCAGCTTGAGCAGGGTGGACTTGCCGCTGCCGCTGCGGCCGGTGATGCCGATGATTTTATTCTCCGGCAGGGTCAGGCTCACGTTCTTCAGGATCGGCTCGGCTTCGTAGGTGAAGCTCACATTGGCGCAGGCCGCGCCGGTGAAGGGGATGGTACGCCCGGTGGTGTTTTCCGCCACCACCGGCTCCTCGTCCAGAATGTCCAGTACCCGGTTGGCGGCGGCGAAGGTCTGCTGCAGGGTGCTGCCCAGATTGGCCAGCGCCACCACAGGCCCGAAGGAGCTGAGAATGGCGATCAGGGGAATCAGCACCCCGTCAAAGCCCACCAGACCATTGGTGTAAAGCAGGCTGCCCGCCGCCAGCATGGAAAGGGAGAACAGCCAGATCAGCGCGCCGGTGCAGGCGGTGGCGGTGCCAAGCGCGGTCTTCATCTTTTTCTCGGTGGCCAGCAGGCTGCCGGTGCGCGCGTCCAGCTCGTCCAGACGGCGCAGGCCTGCGTCATATTGCAGTAGCTCGCCCAGGCCGCGCAGGCTGTCCAGCACAAAGGCGCTCAGCGCACCGGCCTGGGTGCGGTATTCCAGACCCCGACTGCCGCCGAAGCGGGCGGCCAGCACCGGCACCACCACGCCCACGGCGAAAAAGCCCAGGGCGGCGATCAGGCCCAGCAGCCAGTGGTAGCTGCCGATGAACAGGGTCATGATCACCGACATGATGGCCGCGATGGCAATGGGGGAGAGGGTGTGGGCGTAAAAGACCTCCAGCAGCTCGATGTCCGAGGTGATGACCGCGATCAAATCGCCCTTGTCCCGGCCGTCCAGCTTGGCGGGGGCCAGGCGGCGCAGCGCGCCGAACACCTTATCCCGGATCAGGGCCAGCAGCTTGAAGGCGATGTAGTGGTTGCAGGCCTGCTCGGCGTAGCGCAGCACGCCGCGGGCCAGAGCAAACACGCCCATGCAGGCGAACAGCACGCCCAGAGCGGGCAGGCCGGTGCCGCCCAGCGCATTCACGATGGCGAAGCCGCCGAAGATGGGAATGAACTGGGCGCACAGAAAGCCCGCCACGCCCATGGCGATGGCAAGGGCCATGAAGCCCATCAGCGGCTTGACCAGCCCCACGAGCCGGAGCATTACCGCCAGATCAGAACGTTTTTTCATGCAAGAGCCTCCTGTTGGGTGTCGGGGGTGTAGTGTTCCAGCGCCTGCTGGCTGTTCCACAGCCGCTGATAGCAGGGGCAGGCGGCCAGCAGCTGGGCATGGGTGCCGCAGCCTGCCACCCGGCCTTCCTCCAGCGCGTAGATGCGTTTTGCGCCGGTCACGTTGGCCAGCCGGTGGGAGATGATCAGTACCGCCTTGGTTTCGGCCAGCCGGTGCACCAGGGCCATGATTTGATTTTCACTCTCCACATCAATGTTGGAGGTGGCTTCGTCCAGAATATAAATGGGGCTGTCGTGCAGAAGGGCCCGGGCCAGGGCAAGCCGCTGGCACTGCCCGCCGGAGAAGTTGGCGCCCTTTTCGGCCACCGGGGTATCCAGTCCCTGTTCGCTGCGAAGGAAATCCGCCAGATTCACCTGCTCCAGCGCCTGCCACAGGGCCTCGTCGCTGGCATCAGGCTTCGCCATGCGCAGGTTCTCGGCTACGGTGCCCTTGAACAGCCGGGCGGCAAAGCCCACGGTGGTGATCTGCTTCATCCGGCTTTCCAGGCTGATTTCGCTCAGGGGCTGGCCGCCCACCGTGATGCTGCCCGCATAGCCCTCCAAACGGCCGGCCAGCAGGCCCGCCAGGGTGGACTTGCCGCAGCCGGATTCGCCCACCAGAGCCACCAGTCCGGTGCGGGGCAGTTCCAGGTCCACGCCCTTCAGGATGGGGCGCTCGGCATCGTAGGCAAAGCGCACATCCTCGCAGCGCAGGGTGCAGTCGATGGGGTCGATCACGCCGGTCTTGGTCTGAGGCTCCGGCAGGTCCAGCAGCTTGAAGATCTTCTCGGAGGCGGCCATGCCGTTCATGGCGATGTGGAAGTAGGAGCCCAGCAGCCGCATGGGCAGGAAGAAATCCGCCGAGAGCATGATGATGGCAAAGCAGCCGAATAGGCCGATCTGCCCGGCGGAAAACTGCCGCGCAGCCACGATGATGCCCAGAGCCGCGCCGCCGTAGGCCACCAGGTCCATGATGGTGATGGAGTTCAGCTGCATGGTGAGCACCTTCATGGTGATGCGCCGGAAGCGCTCGGCCTCCTCGTTCATCCGCCGATGCCGCTCCCCGTCCGCCTGATAGATTTTCAGGGTGGTCAGGCCCTGTAGGTTTTCCAGAAAGTTGTCGCCCAGGGCGGTGTACTGGCCCCAGTAGCGGGCCAGCAGCTTTTTGGCGAAGGTCTGCACCAGCGCGATGGAAACCGGGATCAGCGGCACGCAGATCAGCAGCACCACCGCCGCCGAAAGGCTGATGGGGGCCAGCACGCAGAACAAAGTCAGCGGGGCCAGCAGGCTGTAGAAGAACTGGGGCAGATACGCGCCGAAGTAGCTTTCCAGCTGTTCGGCGCCCTCCACCGTCACCTGCACCACCTCGGAGGTGGAGACCCGGCTGGAATAGCCCGGCCCCAGCCGCAGCAGTTTTTCCAGAATGGTGCGGCGCAGCGCCTGTTTGGCACTGCGGCTGGCCCGGTAGGAGCAGACCGCCGCCTGCCTTGCGCAGACAAAGCGGACCGCCGCGGCCGCTGCCGCCACCAGCAAAGTGGTCGCCAGCGAGGCGGGCTGCCCGGCCAGCAGCCGGGAGAGATACCGGGCGATGGTGAGCAGCATGGCGATGTTCGCCGCCAGCGCTGCCCACTGGAACGCCACGTTTTTTGCAATGTGCTGTTTGGAATCGCTGACCATCCCGATCAGCCGTTTGTTGATCATCAATGCAGTGTGTCCTCCTGGTGATAATTGTCACGCGGCGGTTAGCCGCGGCTGCAAACAGTTAGCTTTGACTGCATTTGGTTAGTGTTAACTAACAAATGCCTGATTCTTTTTACCATACCCGAAAAGAAATGTCAAGATAGAGGGCAAAAAAATGCAAGATAACGAAACCCGGCTCGGAAGAAGGCAAAAAAAAGATGCGCCCCAAACGGGACGCATCACGAAGTTTTATTTGTATTGCTTGCGCAGGGTAAAGCCGCGGCCGTGGACCTCGTTCACCGAGTCGATGATGATAAAGGCCTGAGGGTCCACCTCCTGCACCAGATGGTTCAGTTTGGCCAGCTCCCGGTTGGTGATCACGGTGAGCACCATATCCCACTCGTTGCGGGCGTAGCCGGTCTGGGCGTGGAGCAGGGTGCAGCCCCGGTCCAGCACCTTCAAGATCAGCTGGCGGATCTCGTCGCTCTTTTCGCTGAGGATCTTCACCTGGATCTTGGAGTGGCCTATCAGCACCACCTTGTCCAGCACGATGGTGTAGAGCAGCACCAGCAGGATGCCGTAGAGGATCTGCTCCCGGTTTTCGGCGAAGAACATCTGCCCGATGAGGATGGCGAAGTCCAGCCCGTACATGACCACCGAGATGGGCACACCCCAGAACTTGTTGGCCACGATGGGCGGAATGTCCATACCGCCGCTGGAAGCGCCCGCGCCGATCACCAGGCCGATGGCCGCGCCGATCATCACGCCGGCAAATACGGTGGCCAGCATGGGGTCGCGGGTCATGTCGCCAATGCCGGGAATCCAGCTGAACAGCTCTAGAAAGATGGGATAGCAGAAGGTGGATACCGCCGTGTTGAAGGCAAACCAGCGGCCCATAACCGCCGCGCCCAGAATGAACATGATCACGTTGGAGATCATCACGAAGGTGGAGATGGAAATGCCCAGCCAGTGCTGGCCGATCAGGGCCAGGCCGGTGGTACCGCCGGTAATCAGCCCGCAGGGAAGCACGAACATGTCCACCGCCAGGGCATAAAGGGCGTTGCCCGCCAGCACCAGCAGCAGGTTCCTCAGCCTGCGCGGCACCTTAAACTGTTTCATCCAAAACGACCGCCTTTCCCATCGCTCCCAAACGCCTTTGTTCAAAAGGACAGAACGATTTTGCAATATAAATAAAAGTATACAACGCTTTGGCGGCATTGCAAGGGTTTGGGCTAAGGTTCGGCAATTGTGTGCGGTGGGGGCAAATCCATGGCAAAAAGCTTGGTGAAAAAATGCAGAAAATTGCCCCTGTTTTGTGGAAAAGGCGGAAGAATGGCGTGTCTTGCTATCACTTTATTGTGGTATATTGCCAGATTGCAGCGGGAAAAATAGGCGTAAAAAAGCCCCGGCCACCGGCCGGGGCGAAAGGCTGTTTTGCGGAGAAAAGCGCCGTGGACTCAGGGCTCGGGGGGCAGGGGATAGGCCCTCGGTCCGAAGATGGCGGTGCCCACCCGAACCAGGGTGGCGCCCTCCTGAATGGCGGCCTCAAAATCGCCGCTCATGCCCATGGACAGAATCTCCATGCGGGTGCGGGTCCAGCTGCGGGCAGCGGCCTGGTCGAACAGGGCCCGCATAGCGGCGAACCAGCGGCGCTGGGCGGCGGGGTCGGTCTCCTTTGGCGGAATGCACATCAGGCCCTTGACCAGAATGTTCTCCATCCCGTCCGCCTGAGTTAAAAGTGCGGTCAGCCCCTCGGGGGCCAAGCCGCCCTTGCTGGCCTCCGCACCAATGTTCACCTGCAGCAGTACCGGCTGCACGATGCCCTGGCGGGCGGCCTCCTTCTGGACGGCCAGCAGCAGATGCTCGGAATCCACCGACTCAATCAGATCTGCCGCGCCCACCACCTGGCGCACCTTGTTGGTCTGCAGGTGGCCGATGAAATGCAGCGGGGTGGAGCCGTAGGCTCCGGCAGCCCGTTTTTCCACCAGCTCCTGCACCCGGTTTTCGCCGAATACGTCGATGCCCGCGCCCCAGGCGGCGCGCACCGTGTCCGCGGTCTGGGTCTTGCTGGCGGCGCACAGCTGCACCGATTCGGGCGCACGCCCGGCGGCCCGGCAGGCTTCCTCCATGCGGCGGCGCACCTGGGCGGTGCGCTGGGCCAGCTGTTCATGCAGTTCGTTCATCTTCGCGGCCTCCTTTACGCTTCGGCGTAGGCGGCCCGGCTGCCGCCGATGTATTTGGGACGGGTGCGGGCGCACACCAGATTGGCCTCGCCGATGCGGCGCAGGCTCAGACGAACCGGCACCGCCACCACCTTTAGGTGCATGCCGATCAGGGTGTCGCCGATGTCCATGCCCGCGTCTGCCCGGATGGCCTCCAGCGCCACCGGACGGGCGAACCGCTGCCAGCAGGTGGTGGCAAAGCTGCCGCCCGCCTTGGGCTGGGGAATCACGTTCACCGGCTCGGCCCCGGCGGGCAGGGCCTCCTCTTCCAGAATGATAGCCCGGTTCAGATGCTCGCAGCACTGAGCGGCCAGAAAAACTCCGGCCTCGCGCAGCACCGGCGCAATGCCCTCATACACGGCCTGAGCGGCCTCCAGGCTGGAGCCGTGGCCGATCTGGCTGCCCACGATCTCGCTGGAGGAGCAGCCCACCACCAGGATGCTGCCCGGCCGCAGCTTGGCGGCGGCCAGCAGCTCCCGAACGGCCTGTGCGCTCTGGGCGCGGATTTCTTCGTAATTCATGCAAACAACACCTCGTATCTGTGGTATCAATTGAAATAAGACGGGCAGCCCGGTGATTGGTGGGCTGCCCGCGGCATGGCCCTGTTCAGGCCTCCTTTTTGTGGCGATGATAGCATTCCTTGATCCGCTCGAAGCTGATCGGATGCAGGTCGTGCTCCAGGCGGCAGGCGTCCTCGCGGGCAATGTCCTCGGGAACGCCCAGGTCGATGAGCACCTGGCTGAGCAGGGTGTGCCGTTCATACACGCTCTCGGCGATGGCACGGCCCTCGTCGGTCAAGGTGATCAGGCCGATCTCGTCCACATGGATGTAACCGTTTTCCCGCAGCTTTTTCATGGCGGTGGAAACGCTGGGCTTGGAATAGGACATCTCGTTGGCGATGTCGATGGAGCGCACATGGCCCTTCCGGTGCAGAAGCACCAGGATGGTCTCCAGATAATCCTCGGCGGATTCCATGATCTTCATGGCAAAAGCCCCCTTTCCGGGCGAAAATTCTCTTATGGATATCCTACCATAATCCACCCTCTTTTGCAAACCGGACGCGCAAAAGGCCGCCTTCCGTTCCGGGGCTTCCCGGGGCGGAAAAGCGGCCTTGTTTCAGCGCAGCATGGCGCTCTCGTTCACCACCCAGCTGCTGAACAAAAACAGCACGTCCTGGTCGGTGAAGGTCACGTATTGAGGCACCAGACCGCTGACCATGTAGCGCAGGTCGATCAGGGTGATGGTGCGGTACTGTTCGCACAGAAGCGGGGCCAGGCTGCTGGCGAAGGAATCCCGGAAGATCACCAGCTCCCGGTCGGTGGCGGCGTTGGGGTTTTCGATGGTCTGCAGCGGGGTGGCCCCGTTCAGAAATACATCGTAGCTGCCCGCGCCGCTGAGCTTGGAAACATCGTAAACGGCGGTGGCGTCCGGGTACTGGAAATTGTCCACCCGGGCGGCTTCGGTGGCCGGGCTGGTCAGATAAACCAGCGTTTCCGGCTCAGCCGGGGCGGGGATGTACTTGCCGTAGCTGCCCACAAAGCCTTCAAACACATTCTGCTCCCAGCCGGACAGGTCCTGGGAAAAGCCCATGGCTTCGCCCAGCGCATTCACCACCGGCTGCAAATTTTCCTGCCGCCAGTGGGCATCGGTTTTGTAGTAGTCCGTCAGGGTCAGGTGGTCCGCAAGACCGATCCAGGTGATGGAATCATCCAGCCCGGCCTGCACCTGGCTGGCCATGGCATCGTAGTCCAGCACCGGCCAGCCCTCGTCCGGCAGGTAGTGGGATTTGTCGGGCACGATGGCACAGTACACCTTGTTCTCTTCCGTGAGCAGGGTGTCGCGAATGCTGTTTACCTTTTTTACAAAGGAATCGGCGCTCTTTTCGTTGCGCTCGCCCAGATACTGCACCCAGTAGCCCTCCTGCTGATACATGCCGTTTTCATCCGGCTGGCGGCGCTGGACGGCCAGCGGCAAGACCAGCACGGCGGCCAGCAGCAGGGCGGCCGCCGTGCAGCTTACCGCAACCGGCTTACAGCGCACCGGAAGCGTCCTCGGGCATAGCGGCCACGGGATCGGAGGTCACGTCGCCCTCGGGCATGGCCATGTCGGCGCCGACCTCGTCCTTCACAACGGTCACGTTCTCAGCGCCGAACTGGGCGGTGAAGTTGTCCAGAACGGTCTGGGCCAGGTCGTTGAAGCTCATGGTCAGCAGCACAGTGTCGCCGGAGTAGGCAACGATGGTGCGCTCTGCGCTCACGCAGATCCACTTGTTGGGGTTGGCATTGGCGGCCACGTCCTCGGCCAGCTTGGCAGCCTCTTCGGCGCTGTTGGCCTTCAGCAGGCAGACGGAATGAGCCTGGGCGCTCATGGCCGCCTCGGCGCAGATGCCCTCCTTATAGGCGCTCAGGGCAACGCCGGTGTTGTACTCGGAATTCTCCTCGGTGAGGGGAGCGTACTTGCTTCCGTCCTCCTGGGGCATGAGCATGGGCATCTGGTCCTCGGCGATGCCGTTGAACAGAGCATCCATCACGGCGGTCAGGTCGCTGGTGTCCACCGCAGCGGTGGAGCTGCTTTCGGAGGAGGAAGCAGAGGAGGAAGCGGAGGAGGAAGCCGCGCTGGAGGAGGCAGTGCTGGAGGAGCTGCCGGCGGTGGAACCGCAGGCGGCCAGAGCCAGGGCCAGGGTCAGGGCGGTGAGGGTGATTGCAAGCTTTTTCATAAAAATAACTCCTTTTTCTTTTGCCAACACCGCACAATTCACGCCTAACGGCTCAGGCGGCGTATCGCGCCAAAATTTTACGTGCTATTTTCCAAAAATGCTCGGCAAGCCACCAAGGCTTGCCTGCGCTTTTTGGTTCATATCACAAAAAAATTTCCGGCGTGCTCCACCATCTGAAATTGTGCGGTGTTGCCTTGTGTTGAACCAATGCAGGCCGCCGGGTCGCCGCACTGCCTAGTATGCCCGGGCGGGGGCGGTTTGTTGCGCCTGCTGCACGGAATACGCACGCGCGGGCCGGATTATTGCATGCAGGAAGAAAAAACTTTTTCCGATTGGTTATCTATGCTATAATAGAACAATTGTTACTGCTAATGCAATACAAAACCAAAGCAAAGCAAATAGAAGGGGAGGGCTAGCGCTATGCGTCTGTCGCAGGTGTTCCGGCAAAAAGAATGTGTATTTTCCATCGAGGTGTTTCCGCCCAAAAAGAACGGGGCCACACCCGAAAGCCTGTATCCCACGCTGGAGAAGCTGGCCGGCCTTTCGCCGGATTACATCAGCGTGACCTACGGCGCGGGCGGCGGCAAGGCGGGCCTGTCCACCGTGCAGATCGCCAAGCACCTGAAGCAGGAGCTGGGGGTGGAGCCGCTGGCCCATCTGACCGGCATCAACTCCACCCGCGAGCAGGTGGCCGAAACCGTGCAGGCACTGCAGGAGGCGGGCATTGAAAATGTGCTCACCCTGCGGGGCGACATCTGCCCCGACGCTCCCCGCAGCAAGGACTTTTTCCATGCCAGTGACCTGGCCGCCTTTGTAAAGAGCAAGGGTGATTTCTACCTGGCGGGCGCCTGCTACCCGGAGGGCCATGTGGAAAGCGAGAACCTGCGCCAGGACGTGGAGAACCTGAAATACAAGCTGGACGCGGGGGTGGAGCATCTGGTCACCCAGCTGTTCTTCGATAACGCCCGCTACTACCGCTTCATGAATCTGGTGCGCAAGGCGGGCATCCAGGCCCCGGTGCAGGCGGGCGTGATGCCCATTGTGTCCGCCCGGCAGGTGCAGCGCACTGTGGCCCTGAGCAGCGCCAGCCTGCCGCCCCGGTTCACCAAAATGATCAGCCGGTACGACGGCGACGAGGCCGCCCTGTTTGACGCGGGCATCGACTATGCCATCGAACAGCTGCGGGATCTGATCGAGGGCGGCGCGGACGGCGTGCACCTGTACGCCATGAACAACCCCGAGGTGGCTCGCCGGGTGTATGAGGGCATCCGGGACCTGCTGCCGGAGGCCAAGGCGTGATCCGGCAACTGCCCCCGGCGCTGGACCGGGCTGAGGCGCTGCGGTATCTGGGCGGCGCGGGCAAAGAGGTTCCCCCGTCGGTGGACGTGCTGCTGGACCGGGCCGCCGCCGAGCTGTGGCGCACCGCCGCGCCTCGGGCTGTGTTGCGCCGGGTGAGCGCGGACAAGCTGACCCCTCTGCTGGCCGGGCGGGACATTGCCGCCCATCTGAAGGGCTGCGACGAGGGCGTGCTGCTGGCGGTGACCCTGGGCGCCGGGGTGGACAGCGCCCTGCGCCGGGCCATGGCCACCGATATGGCCTACGGCGTGGTTTTAGATGCCGCCGCAAGCACCTTGGTAGAACAGCTGGCGAATGATCTGGAAAACGAGCAGCGGGCGCTGCTGGAACAGGAAGGACGCTATATGACCGGCCGGTTTTCCCCCGGCTACGGCGACTGGCCCATCACGGTGCAGCCTGCCTTTGTGCAGTGGCTGGACGCGGGCCGTCAGGCGGGGATCTGCTCCACCGCCAGCTGTGTGCTCACCCCGGGCAAAAGCATCACCGCCCTGTGCGGCGCGGCAGACCACCCGGTGAAGGGAAAGCTGGCAGGCTGCGCCACCTGCGCACTGCGGGAGACCTGCACAAAACGAAAGGAGGGCAAACCCTGTGCCCAATAAATTGTTTGACGAAAGCCGCGTCTGGATTCTGGACGGGGCCATGGGAACCATGCTGCAGCAGGCGGGCCTGGCTCCCGGCGAGATCCCGGATGTGTGGAGCGTGACCCATCCGGAGGTGGTGACCGGCATCCACAAGGCTTATCTGGAAGCGGGTTCCAACTTCATCAGCACCAACACCTTCGGCGCCAACGGCAAAAAGCTGGCGGGCTGCGGCTACACGGTGGCCCAGGTGGTCACCGCCGCGGTGCAGTGCGCCAAAAAGGCCGCCGAGGGCACCAATGCAAAAATTCTGCTGGACATCGGCCCTCTGGGCGAGATGCTCCAGCCCATGGGCACTTTGCCCTTTGAGCAGGCCTGTGACCTGTTCAAAGAAGTGGTGACGGCGGGCGCTGCCGCCGGTGCGGACGCGGTGTACTTCGAGACCATGACCGACCTGCTGGAGGTGAAGGCGGGCATTCTGGCCGCCAAGGAAACCTGCGATCTGCCGGTGATGGCCTCCATGACCTTTGAAGCCACCGGCCGCACCTTTACCGGCTGCCAGGTGGAAAGCTTTGCGGTGACCGCCCAGGGCCTGGGCGCGGACGCGGTGGGCATCAACTGCTCGCTGGGCCCCGCCGAGATCATGCCTCTGGTGGAGCGGCTCTGCGCCGCCTGCCGCCTGCCGGTGTTCGCAAAGCCCAACGCGGGCCTGCCCGACCCGGCCACCGGTCTGTACGATCTGCACCCGGCGGATTTCCGGGACCAGATGGACCAGTACAAGCGGCTGGGTGTGGCCGCGGTGGGCGGCTGCTGCGGCACCAGCCCGGCTTACTTGAAAAAGCTGGCGGAGTGCTTCGCGGGCTGCGCCCCCAAACGGGCGGCCTACCAGCCGGAAAGCTGGGTCTGCTCGGCCATGCAGGCGGTGAAGGTGCGCCCCGGCACCGTGATCGGCGAGCGCATCAACCCCACCGGCAAAAAGAAGATGAAGGAAGCTTTGCGGGCCGGGGATATGGACTACCTGCTGGGCCAGGCGGTGGAGCAGGCCCAGGCAGGCGCACAGATTCTGGATGTGAACGTGGGCCTGCCCGAGATCGACGAGGCGGAGATGATGCGCCGGGCGGTGACCGCCATCCAGGGCGTGACCGAGCTGCCCCTGCAGCTGGACTCCACCCGCCCCGAGGTGCTGGAGGCAGGCCTGCGGGTGTACAACGGCAAGCCCATCGTGAACTCGGTGAACGCCGAGCCCGCGGTGCTGGCGGCGGTGCTGCCCCTGTGCAAAAAGTACGGCGCGGCGGTGGTTGGCCTGACCCTGAACGACAGCGGCATCCCCGCCAAAGCGGAGGACCGGGTGGAGATGGCTCGCCGCATTCTGGACGCGGCGCTGGAGGCGGGCATCCCCAAGGAGGATGTGTACATCGACTGCCTGACCCTGACCGCCAGCGCCCAGCAGCAGGACGTGTGGGACACCCTGCGGGCGGTGCGCACCGTTAAGGAAGAGCTGGGCCTGAAGACCGTTCTGGGCGTATCCAACGTGTCCTTCGGCCTGCCGGTGCGGCCCCAGCTGAACACGGCCTTTCTGGGCATGGCCCTGGCCCATGGGCTGGACCTGCCCATCATGAATCCCAACGAGCCCTCCATGATGGCGGCGGTGCGTTCCTTCCGGGTGTTCACCGCTCAGGACGAGGGTGCCGCAGAGTACATTGCGGCCTATGGCGGCCAGACCGCCGCCCCGGTGCAGACTGCGGCCCAGCCCGGCGTACCGGTGGATCTGAAGGACGCGGTGGTCCTGGGTCTGAAGGCACAGGCGGGCGAGGCGGCCCGGCTGGCGCTGGAGACCACCGACCCCCAGGAGCTGGTGAACGGGGTGCTGATCCCGGCGCTGGACCAGGTGGGCGACGCTTTCGAAAAGGGCACCTGTTTCCTGCCCCAGCTGCTGCAGAGCGCGGCGGCGGCCCAGGCGGCCTTCGACGAGGTGAAAACCGCCATTGAAAAGCAGGGCGTTTCCGGCGAAAAGAAGGGCCCCATCGTGGTGGCCACCGTGAAGGGCGACATCCACGACATCGGCAAGAACATCGTGAAGGTGATTCTGGAAAACTACGGCTACCGGGTGATCGACCTGGGCCGGGACGTGCCGCCGGAGGCGGTGGTGGAGGCGGCCAGCCGCCACGGCGCAAAGCTGGTGGGCCTGAGCGCCCTGATGACCACCACCCTGCCCGCCATGCAGCAGACCATCGAGGCGCTGCGCACGGCCGGAGTGGACTGCAAAATCATGGTGGGCGGCGCGGTGCTCACGCCGGACTACGCCAAGATGATCGGCGCGGATTACTATGTAAAGGATGCCAAATGCTCGGCGGACGTGGCCCGGCAGATTTTTGGCTAAGCTTATTGCCACGCACACAGGAGAACAAACCATGAAAACAGGCAAACAGATCGGCGCGGCTGTGCTGGCCGCGGCCCTTTCCGCCGCCCTGCTCACGGGCTGCGGCGCGGCTCAGAGCAGCGGCAGCAGTACGGCCAGCAGCGCGGCGGCCAGTGCGGCCTCCCAGCAGGCTCAGCCGGGCAGCACCAGCCAGGGCGAAGGGGCTTACACCTTCACCGATGCGGTGGGCAACACGGTCACGGTGGAGAGCACCGACCGGGTGGTGGCCACCTACGGCAGCTACGCCGAGACCTGGACCCTGGCGGGCGGCACCCTGGTGGGTGCCACCCAGGATGCCATCGAGGAGCGGGGCATGGACCTGGGCGAGGAGGTGGCCATCATCGGCACCGTGAAGGAGCCCAACCTGGAGGAGATCATCGCCGCCGACCCGGATTTTGTCATTATGAACGCGGACACCTCCAGCCAGGTGGACATGGACCAGGCACTCACCCAGGCGGGCATTACCCATGCCTACTACCGGGTGGATTCCTTCGAGGAATATCTGGACATGCTGGCCCAGCTGTGTCAGTTCACCGGCCGTCAGGACCTGTACGAGCAGAACGGACTGGCGGTCAAAGAACAGATCGATCAGATCCGTGAGCTGGTAAAGGACGAGGAAAACCCCACGGTATTGCTGCTGCGGGCCTACTCCACCGGTGTGAAGGCCAAGGGAGCCGACAACATGGTGGGCTACATGCTGGAGGACCTGGGCGCGGACAACATGGTGGCCCGGCATGAGTCGCTTCTGGAGGACATCAACCTGGAGGAGATCATCGCCGAGGACCCGGACTACATCTTCATCACCACCATGGGCTCGGAGCAGCAGGCCATGGACTACATGGCCCAGAACGTGGAGAACAACCCGGCCTGGCAGCAGCTGACCGCGGTGCAGAACGACCGCTGCCTGACCCTGCCCAAGGACCTGTTCCACTACAAGCCCAATGCACGCTGGGGGGAGAGCTATGCATATCTTGCCAAGATCCTTTACCCGGAGCTTGCCGGCCAGATCGGCTAAAGGCAAGCTGACGGTGCTGGCCGTGCTGGCGGTGGCTGTGGTCGTTGCCGCGGTGATCAGCCTGTGCAGCGGCAGCCAGGCCCTTTCCCTGGGCCAGCTGTGGCAGGTGCTGCGCACCGGCGACACCGGCTCCACCACCTGGCGCATCTTTGTGTATGTGCGCCTGCCCCGCACCCTGGCCTGCATGCTGGCGGGCCTTGCGCTGGCGGTGGCGGGCGCCCTCATTCAGGGCGTGCTGAACAATGCAATGGCCAGCCCCAATGTGATCGGCGTGAACTCCGGCGCGGGCTTTTTCGCCATCGCGGCGGCCACTTTACTGCCCGACGTGCCGGGAATCATGGCGGCGGCCGCCTTTCTGGGGGCTCTGCTCACCACCTTGTTTATTTACGGTCTGGCGGCAAAGGCGGGGCTTTCCCGGGTCACGCTGGTGCTGGCGGGCATCGCGGTGAGCGGCATCCTCTCCGCCGGAATCGACACCATCACCCTGCTCTATCCGGACCAGGTGGTGGGAGCCACCGGCTTCATGACCGGCAGCTTTTCCGGCGTGGCCCTCAGTTCTCTGTGGCCGGCGGCGGCCTACATCGGCGCGGGCTTTGTGCTGGCGCTGTTTCTGGCGGCGGACCTGGACCTGCTGCAGCTGGGGGAGGAGACTGCCTCCTCGCTGGGCATGCGGGTGGGCCTGGTACGCTTTCTGTGCATTCTGGCCTCCAGCCTGCTGGCAGGTGCGGCAGTGAGCTTCGCGGGCCTGCTGGGCTTTGTGGGCCTGCTGGTGCCCCATGCGGCCCGGCGGCTGGTGGGCGGTGAAAATCGGTTTCTGCTGCCTGCATCGGCGCTGCTGGGCATGGCCTTTGTGCTGGCGTGCGACAGCCTGGGCCGGGTGCTGTTTGCCCCCTTCGAGCTGCCGGTGGGCATCCTCATGTCCTTCCTGGGCGGGCCGTTTTTCCTGTTTTTGCTGCTGCGTCAGAAAAGGAGCCGGGTCTATGATTGAATTGAAGCACATCACCGCCGGGTACCAGGGCGGCGTGGTCCTGCGGGACGTGTCGCTCACCATCCCCGCCGGGCGCATCACCACCCTGATCGGCCCCAATGGCTGCGGCAAAACCACTCTGCTGCGGGTGGCGGCCCGGCAGCTGACCCCTTCCGCCGGTCAGGTGCTGGCGGCGGGCCGCCCGGCGGAGGATTACGACCGCCGGGAGTTTGCCCGGTTTGCCTCGCTGATGCCCCAGGTGCGGGATGTGCCCGCCATCACGGTGGAAAGCCTGGTGGCCCATGGGCGGTTTCCCTATCTGGGGCTTTCCCGCCGTATGCGGCCGGAGGACCGGCAAAAGGTGGCCCAGGCCATGCAGGCTGCCGGGGTGGAGCAATGGCGCGGGCGGGACCTGCGGGAGCTTTCCGGCGGCGAGCGCCAGCGGGCCTACATCGCCATGGCTCTGGCGCAGGATACCCAGATCATCCTGCTGGACGAGCCCACCACCTATCTGGATCTGGGGGTCCAGTTCGAGATTCTGAGCCTTCTCCAGCGGCTGAACAAGCAGGGCAAGACCATTGTAATGGTGCTGCACGATTTGGCCCAGGCGCTGCGGGTGAGCCATCACATCGCCCTGATGGAAGCCGGGCAGCTGGTGGCCTTTGAAACGCCGGAGCAGATGTTCCGCTCCGGCCGCATCGACCGGGTGTTCGGCGTGTGCGGTCACCGGGACGAAGAAGGGGAATATTATTTTACGCCTGCGCACAAATAAAGTGATTCGGGGCAGCTTTTGTGACTTTGTCAATTGCAAAAGCTGCCCCGAAAGGCGTAATATAGAGGTATAAAATTATCAAAGTGCGGTCGGACCGGGGCCTTTGGCTGCCCGTGGGCGGCCGTTTCTTTGCGTAAAAGAGGTTGAAGAAGAATGAAAATCGCGGTTACTTACGAAAACGGCAACGTATTCCAGCACTTTGGCCACACCGAGCAGTTCAAGCTGTATGAGGCCGAGGGCAAGCAGATCACCGGCAGCCAGGTGGTGGACACCAACGGCCAGGGCCACGGCGCGCTGGCGGGCTTTCTGCAGGCCCAGGGCGTGCAGGTGCTGATCTGCGGCGGCATCGGCGGCGGCGCGCGCCAGGCGCTGGCCCAGGCGGGCATCGCGGTGTACGCGGGCGCGGCGGGCAGCACCGACGCGGCGGTGGAGCAGCTGCTGCAGGGCGCTTTGCCCCAGAACGGCGATGTGACCTGCAATCATCATCATGAGGAGGGCGAGGGCCACGAATGCGGCAGCCACGGCGCTTCCCACAGCTGCGGCGGCCATTGCCACGGCTGAGCACAAACGGCTTGAGAGAACAGGGGGAAACCAAATGAAGGTATTGATCCTGGGCGGCGTTGCCGCCGGTACCAAAGCTGCCGCGAAGATCAAGCGGCAGGACCCGGCCACGGATGTGACCATTCTGGTCAAGGACCGGGACATCTCCTATGCGGGCTGCGGCCTGCCCTACTATGTGGGCGGCCTGATCAAGACCCGCGACGAGCTGATCGTGAATACTCCTCAGAAATACACCGCCCTCACCGGGGCCAAGGTGCTCACCGGCCGGGAGGCCGTGGGCCTGAATGCGGCCGCCAAGACCGTGACCGCCAAGAACCTGACCAGCGGCGAGACCGAAACCTATGAATACGATTCCCTGATCATCGCCACCGGCGCGTCCAGCGTGATTCCGCCCATCGAGGGCGCGGCCCAGCAGGGCGTGTTCAAGCTGCGCACCCCGGACGATGCCATCGCCCTGCGCGGCTATCTGGAGCAGAACGCCGCCAAGAACGCAGTGGTCATCGGCGGCGGCTTCATCGGCCTGGAGGCGGCGGAGAACCTGCTGGCCCAGGGCCTCGCTGTAACCGTGCTGGACGTGGCGGGCCAGATCATGCCCGGCGTGCTGGATGAGGAAATGGCCGGCTTTGCCCGCAAGAAGCTGCAGGCGGCTGGCATCCGGGTGATGACCGGCACCGCGGCCCAGGCCATTCTGGGCGACGGCCGGGTCACCGCCGTCAAGACCGAGGCGGGCACTCTGCCTGCCGATGTGGTGGTGGTGAGCGCGGGCATCCGTCCCAATACCGCTTTCCTGGAGGGCAGCGGCCTGGAAATGGTCAAGGGCACCATCCCGGTGGACGGCCAGCTGCGCACCAACCTGCCGGATGTGTACGCCGCGGGCGACTGCGCCCTGGTGACCAACCGGCTCACCGGTGCGGCCCAGTGGTCGCCCATGGGCTCCTCCGCCAACATGGAGGGCCGCACCCTGGCCCTGGCGCTGACCGGCGAGAACAAGCGTTATCCCGGCGTGCTGGGCACCGGCGTGGTCAAGCTGCCCGGCCTGAACTGCGGCCGCACCGGCCTGACCGAGGCCGCCGCCCGTCAGGCGGGCTATGACGTGGTCACTGCCCTGATGGTCAGCGACGACAAAGCTCATTACTACCCGGATTCCGCCTGGTTTGCCACCAAGCTCATCGCCGACAAGGCCACCCACAAGCTGCTGGGCATCCAGGTGCTGGGCCCCGGCGCGGTGGACAAGATGGTGGACATTGCGGTGACCGGCATCTCCATGGGCGCGGCCCTGGAGGACTTCGACAATCTGGACCTGGCCTATGCGCCGCCCTTCTCCACCGCCATCCATCCCTTCGTGCAGGCGGTGTATCTGTTGGAGAACAAGCTGGAGGGCAAGATCGCCAGCATCACCCCCGCCGAGTACCAGGCGGGCGCGGCCAAGGGCTACCGGGTGGTGGATGCCACCCCGGCTCCCAGCATCCACGGCGCCACCTTCGTGCAGCTGGAAACTCTGAACGGACCGGTGGAGGGTCTGGACAAGGACGACAAGCTGCTGATCGTGTGCAACAAGGGCAAGCGGGCCTACTTCATGCAGAACCGGCTGCGCAGCTACGGCTACACCAACACCCTGGTGCTGGAGGGCGCCAGCTTCTTCAACGACGTGCGTGTGGAGTCTGTGGGCGCAAAGGTGTCCCCCGCTGAGGTCACCCGGGTGAAGGCGCTGGGCTTCCTGTGGGACAAGCGCACCCCGGACAAGTTCAACGGCCGGGTGATCACCCGCAACGGCAAGCTCACCGCCGCCGAGCAGATGGCAGTGGCCCAGGCCGCCGAGAAGTTCGGCAGCGGCGAGGTGACCATGACCAGCCGTCTGACCCTGGAAATCCAGGGCGTGCCCTTTGCCAACATCGAGCCCCTGCGGGAGTACCTGCTGAACGCCGGCCTGGAAATGGGCGGCACCGGCAGCAAGGTGCGCCCGGTGGTTTCCTGCAAGGGCACCACCTGCCAGTACGGCCTGATCGATACCTTCGATCTTTCTCAGGAGATTCACGAGCGGTTCTACAAGGGCTACCATGAGGTTAAGCTGCCCCACAAGTTCAAGATCGCCGTGGGCGGCTGCCCCAACAACTGCGTCAAGCCGGACCTGAACGACCTGGGCGTGATCGGCCAGCGCATTCCCCAGATTCAGCTGGATAAGTGCCGCGGCTGCAAGGTCTGCCAGATCGAGGAGACCTGCCCCATCCACGTGGCCAAGATGGAGGACGGCAAAATCCACATCGACCCCGAGGCCTGCAACCACTGCGGCCGCTGCGTGGGCAAGTGCCCCTTCAAGGCCGTGGAGGATCACATCGACGGCTACCGCATCTACATCGGCGGCCGCTGGGGCAAGAAGGTTGCCCAGGGCCGTTACCTGGATAAGGTCTTCACCGACCGCCAGGAGGTGCTGGATGTGATCGAAAAGGCCATTCTGCTGTTCCGCGAGCAGGGCATCACCGGCGAGCGCTTCGCCGACACCGTGGCCCGCATCGGCTTCGAGGAGGTGCAGCGCCAGCTGCTGGACAGCGGTCTGCTGGCCCGCAAGCAGGAGAACCTGGCTGCGCAGAAGCACATGAAGGGCGGCGCCACCTGCTGACCGGGCAGGGGAGCTTTCCGCTTGAAAAAACATTGAAAAACGGCGCATCCCTTGGCTGGGGTGCGCCGTTTTGTTGTAAAAGTTGTAAGAAATGGAGAAAAGTCGCATAAATTTGTGGGATTCACTTGACTTTGAACATTGTTCGCGCGATGATATATAAGTAACATTATGTCAAATTATGACCAAAACAGCTTGCGGACCGGCTCGATCACCCCTCTTTCGGGCGGCGGGGCGGCAAATCAATATAAAGGTGTGTGAAACATGAAACTGTTATCGATCGCAGTGCCCTGCTTCAACTCGCAGGACTACATGCGCCATTGTGTGGATACCCTGCTCACTGGCGGCGACGAGGTGGAGATCCTGATCGTGAACGACGGCTCCAAGGACGATACCGCTGCCATTGCTGACGAATATGAACGGCTGTACCCCGGCATCGTGCGGGCCGTGCATCAGGAGAACGGCGGCCACGGCGCGGCGGTGATGGCCGGGCTGAAGAACGCTCAGGGCCGTTACTTCAAGGTTGTGGACAGCGACGACTGGGTGGATGAAGAGGCCTTTGCCAAGATCCTGTGCGCCCTGCGCGGCTTCGTGCACGGCGGCCAGGAGGTGGACCTGGTGGTGAGCAACTTTGTGTACGACAAGGTGGGCGCCCGCCACAAAAAGGTAATGAGCTACGGCAACGCCCTGCCCGAAGAGCAGGTGATTGGCTGGGATCAGGTGGGCCGCTTCCGCAAAGGCCAGTACATCCTGATGCACTCGGTAATCTACCGCACCCAGCTGCTGATCGACAGCGGCCTGGACCTGCCTCGCCACACCTTCTATGTGGATAACCTGTTCGTGTACGTGCCCATGCAGTACGTGAAGAGCATCTACTACATCAATGTGGATTTCTACCACTACTTTATCGGCCGCAATGACCAGTCGGTGAACGAGAGCGTAATGATTAAGCGCATTGACCAGCAGATCAAGGTGAACAAGCTGATGCTGCAGCAGGTGCGCCTGCAGGGCATCAAGAACACCCGCCTGCGCCAGTACCTGTACAACTATCTGGAGATCATCACCGTGGTTTCTTCCATTCTGATGATCCGCAGCGGCACCGCCGAGAACCTGGCTAAGAAGCAGGAGCTGTGGGACCACATCAAGGCCAACGATCCCTGGGCCTACTACCGGCTGCGCCGTGGCGTGATGGGCCAGGCCATGAACTGGAACAATCCGGTGGGCCGCGCCTTCGCGGTGTCCGCCTACAAGATCAGCCAGAAGATCTTCGGCTTCAACTAATCCATTTAAAAAGCCTTGCAAATCCCCTGAAGCGCTGCTTCGGGGGATTTGTTTTTGCTCATATGCTTTTTTACACTACCGGATGAAATTGTCGCGGCGGGGTGGTATAATGGAACAAAAAACGAAACGGGGTGCGCGGCAGATGATGCAACAGACCATAAAGACAATGAAGGAACGGATACAGACCCGAGGGCTGTATCAAATCGTAAAAGAGGTGAGCAGCTTCCACCGCATCCAGGCCAGCGGCGGCTTCCGGGCGGCGGCCAACTGGTGCTGCGACTGGCTGAACCGCCAGGGCGTGCAGGCTCAGGTGCTCCATTATCCGGCTCCGGCGGGGGGCTACGCAGGCAGCTACCGGCTGTTTCAGGAGTGGAACTGTACCGCGGGCTGGTGCCGTCTGGCCGGGCCGGAGGGCTTTGTGCTGGCGGATTACTCGGTGGAGCCCATTTCCCTGATTCAGAAAAGCTGCGCCTGCGACTGGCGGGACAAAACGCTGGATCTGGTGGAGATGACCGAGGGCTGCCACGAAGAAGCCTACGAGGGCTGGGACCTGGAGGGCAAGGTGCTCTTCACCCACCAGCACATCAACAAATTCAGCTGGGCCATCCAGAAACGGGGTGCTCTGGGTATCGTATCGGATTATCTGAACGAGACGCCCCACGTGCGCATCCCCGAGGAGCTGCTGGACGCGCTGAACTACACCTCCTTCTGGTGGGAGCACACCCCCGGTGAGCGGCAGGCCTTCGGGTTCGTGGTGTCGCCCCGGACCTCGCTGCGGCTGCAAAAGCTGTGCCGTGAGCGGCGGCAGGCCTTCGAGAAAGGGGAGTGCGAAAGCCCCTATCTTGCACTGAACGCCTATGTGGAGGCCACGCTGGAAAACGGCACCAGCGAGGTGGTGGAGGCGGTACTGCCCGGCGAGAGCGAGGAGAGCGTGCTGGTCTGCGCCCATCTGTGCCACCCCTGCGCCAGTGCCAACGACAACGCCTCCGGCGTGGCCGGGGCCATGACCCTGATAGCGGCCATCCACGCAGCGGTGGAGGAGGGGCAGCTGCCGCCGCTGAAAAAGACCATCCGGATGATTCTGGTGCCCGAATTCACCGGAACCTATAATTATCTGAACGACGGGCGGGACACGTCCCTCTACACCGCGGGCATTAACCTGGATATGATCGGCGCAAAGCAGGAGGACACCACTGGCCCCATCACCGTGACCTGCCTTCCCTTCGCCATGCCTAGCTTTGAGGGGGACCTGGCCACCCTGCTGCTGCAGGAGCTCAAGCAGGAGACAAACAGCCGGGAGGACCTGCTGCTGCAAAATGTGCGCACCGACGCGGTGCCCTTCGGCCTGGGCAGCGACCATTTTATCCTGAGTGACCCGCAGGTGGGCATCCCCAGCATCATGCTGGGCCAGTGGCCGGACAAATACTACCACACCAGCGCCGACACCATCGAGCGGCTGGACATGAACGTGCTGAAATTCTCCACCCTGCTGGCGGCGGTGTATGTGTATACCCTGTGTGATCTGCACAAGCGGGACGCCCGGCTGATTCTGAACCACCAGTGCACCCGGCTCATGGCCAGGATGGAGACCATCACCCGGCGGGCCATGCTGGCCCACAGCGACCCCAGGGAGCTGGCGGCCCAGCTGGGAGCCCTGAAGGAGTTCTACACCGAAGCCGCCCGGCGGCTGTGTGAGCAGGCGGGGCTGGACCCGTCAAAGCCGCTGGCAAGGCTGAACGCCTTGCTGCCCGGCCGGGTGCAGTGGGCCGAGGAAGGCCCGGTGTACCGCCGCCTCTTCGGCGACCCGCTGGAATCGCTGGAAAAGCGGATGCTGGACGAGCCGGACAAGCTGGCCCTGGTGCGGGAGTATGACCGCCGCTATGAGGCCGAGCCGGACAAGGCCATGCAGGAGGCGCTGTGCGGCTATTACATCGACGGGACCCGCAGCTGCGGCCGGGTGGCGGATCAGGTGATCGCCGAGCTGGGCGGCGGCAATCGGGAAATGCTGCTGGAGTATCAGCGGCTGCTGGAAGTGTGCGGCCTGCTGGAAATGGTGCAGTAAAACCTCTTTTCCGGGCGGCGGGCGAATGGGCGAAAAGCCCCGCCCGCCGCCGGTTTTTGGGGACAAAAAAGCGTCGCAAAAAAAGTTTAAAATTTTTTTGAAAAAGTGGTTGACAATCGGGGGAACTGTCTGTATAATACTAAGAGTCGCCACAAGGCAACGCAAAGATGGCCCGGTAGTTCAGTTGGTTAGAACGCTAGCCTGTCACGCTAGAGGTCGTGGGTTCGAGCCCCATCCGGGTCGCCATCTTGCTGCTATAGCTCAGTCGGTAGAGCGCATCCTTGGTAAGGATGAGGTCAGCAGTTCAAATCTGCTTAGCAGCTCCATGGTCAAAGCCCTTCAAACATTTCGTTTGAAGGGCTTTTTTGCTGCCTGCAAAACATGTCGTTGCGCAGTGGGTCCCTTTTGTGTTATACTGTGCTAAAATAAACGCTGTGTGAGTAAACCGGGCGAACAGCCCGTGGGAAAGGGAGACAAGATCACCATGCAAAAGCATCCGTTCATCAGCCTGGAGCAGGCCCAGACGATCATTGAGGACGTGCCCACGCCCTTTCATATCTACGACGAAAAGGGCATTCGGGAAAATGCCCGCCGCTTGAACGCGGCCTTCGCCTGGAATGAGGGCTACAAGGAATACTTCGCGGTGAAGGCCACACCCACTCCGGCGCTGCTGAAGATTTTGCAGGAGGAGGGCTGCGGGGTGGACTGCTCCACCTACACCGAGCTGCTGCTCAGCGAGGCCTGCGGCTTTACCGGCCAGGATGTGATGTTCTCCTCCAACGTGACCCCTGCCCAGGACATGAAAAAGGCCTGCCAGATGGGCGCCTACATCAATCTGGACGACTACACCCACGTGGAATTTCTGGAACGGGTGGCCGGTGTGCCGGAAACCGTGTTCTGCCGCTACAATCCGGGCGGCGTGTTCAGCATGGGCAACGACATTATGGACAACCCCGGTGAGGCCAAATACGGCATGACCGAGGAGCAGATGACCTCCGCCTTTGAAAAGCTGATGAAGAAGGGCGCCAAGCAGTTCGGCATCCACGCTTTCCTGGCCAGCAACACCACCAGCAACGATTATTACCCGGCCCTGGCCGAGATTCTGTTCCGGCTGGCGGTGCGGCTGAACAAGGCCACCGGCGCGAAGATCAAGTTCATCAACCTGTCCGGCGGCGTGGGCGTGGACTACCGCCCCGAGGAGCCCGCCAGCGACATTGCCGCCATCGGCGAGGGCGTGCGCAAAAAGTTCGAGGAGATCCTGGTGCCCGCGGGCATGGGCGATGTGTCCATCTTCACCGAGCTGGGCCGGTTCATGCTGGCCCCCTACGGCCATCTGGTGGCCACTGTGCTCCATGAAAAGCATATTCAAAAGGACTACCTGGGCCTGGACGCCTGCGCCGCCAACCTGATGCGCCCGGCCATGTACGGCGCGTACCATCACATCACCGTGCTGGGCAAGGAAAATGAGCCCTGCGACCATGTGTACGATGTGACCGGCGGCCTGTGCGAGAACAACGACAAGTTCGCCATCGACCGGGCCCTGCCGGAGACCGGCATCGGCGACGTGCTGGTCATCCACGACACCGGCGCCCACGGCTTCTCCATGGGCTACAACTACAACGGCAAGCTGCGCAGCGCCGAGGTGCTGCTGCACGAGGACGGCAGCCATGAGGTGATCCGTCGGGCCGAAACCCCCATGGATTACTTCGCCACACTGGACAACACCCCCTTCTACCAGAAGCTCTGCGAGCTGTGCGAGCAGGACTGACGGGCAAAAAGCGGCGGCCAAAATGCAATTGACAAGGCCGCTTTTCCGGGGGTATACTTAATGGCGCCCGCCGTGCATTGCGGCGGGAAAACGGCCAACAGCGGGCCCAGCGGCCCCCAGCGGAAAGGAAAACGCTTTATGGAAAAACGCATCGCCATCTGCCCCGGCAGCTTTGACCCCATCACCAAGGGCCACCTGGACATCATCCGCCGGGCCTCGGGCCTGTTTGACGAGGTGATCGTGCTGATCCTGGTGAACTACGCCAAGAGCAACACCGCATTTACCCCCGCCGAGCGGGTGGAGCTGGCCCGCCGCGTCACCAAGGATATGCCCAACGTGCGGGTGGACTTCTTCGGCGGCCTGCTGGCCGACTACGCCTCCCACGTGGGGGCCTGCACCCTGATCAAGGGCCTGCGGGCGGTGAGCGATTTTGAATACGAGTTCCAGATGGCGCTCACCAACAAAAAGCTATGCCCCACCCTGGAGACCATGTTCATGACCACCGACATCAAGTACATGTATCTGTCCTCCTCCATCGTTCGGGAGGTGGCCACCATGGGCGGCGATATCTCCGAGTTTGTCTGCCCCGAGATCATCGACGACATCCGCCGCCGTCTCGGCCCCAAGACCGAAGAGAACAAATAAACAAACGCAAAAAGCAGCCCCCTGCACGGTATTCCGGCAGGGGGCTGCTTTTGGTTTGTTTTGAGGGGGAAAATCAGTCCAGAATCTGGTCGATGAAGCCGCCGCCCAGTACCAGGCCGCCGCCGTAGAACACGGCGCTCTGGCCGGGAGCGGGCGCACGGGCAGGCTCTTCAAAGCGCACGGTGCCTTCGCCGTCGTAATGGCAGGGCACAGGCTTCGCGGCGCTGCGGATCTTCACCAGGTAATCCCCGGCGGGCAGTTCGCCCCCGGCGGCGCAGCACACGTCCCGCAGGGTCATGCCGGAAAAGAACTCCTCACCGGCCCAGCCCAGCTCCACGTCGCCGTTTTCCCGGATGGCCTTCACGAAGGCGGGCTTGCCCAGCGCCAGGCCCAGGCCCTTGCGCTGGCCCAGGGTGTAGTGCATCACGCCCTTGTGGGGGCCCAGGTCCTTCCCGTCCGGTGCGATGAAGCGGCCGGGCTTATCCTCCAGGCCCCGGCCCCGGATGAAGGCGGCGTAGTCGCCGTCCGGAATGAAGCAGATCTCCATGCTGTCCGGGCTGTCGGCACAGGGCAGGCCCAGGTCACGGGCGATCTGGCGGATGTCCTCCTTCTCGAACTCACCCAGCGGCAGGCACAGGCGGGAAAGAATGTCCTGACCCAGGCGGTAGAGCATGTAGCTCTGGTCCCGGGCCACGCTGGCGGGCTGAGCAATGTGGTACTGCCCGGCGGCAGTCTGCTCCACCCGGGCGTAATGGCCGGTGGCAATGAAGGGAATGCCCAGCTCGTCGGCACGGGCAGCCAGCAGCTTGAACTTCACCGTGGGGTTGCACAGCACGCAGGGGTTGGGGGTGCGCCCGGCACAGTATGCCTGGCAGAAGGGCTCCACCACCTGGCGCTCGAACTCCTCGCCCGCCTCAATGACCTCCAGCGGAATGCCCAGGGCGGCGGCTGCCTTGCGGGCCTCCTCCACCGCCTTGTCGTGGGCGGGGGAGAAGCGAATCACCGCGCCGGTCACCGCGAAGCCCTGCTCCCGCAGAATGTGCACGCACACCGCGGAATCCACCCCGCCGGACACGCCCACCAGCACCTTGTCCTGCTTTTCAAAGGTGGAAAAATCGTTGCCGGGGAATAAAATATCGCTCATAATTGTTGCTCCTTATTGTGTTCTGAGCCGCCGTCAGGCCTGGCGGCCGCCATATTTCTTGCTCTGCTCCACCGCCAGCCGGTCGCAGCGCTCGTTCTCCGGGTGACCGGCGTGACCCTTGATCCATTTGTAGTGGATCACATGCCCCTCGCACAGGTCCAAAAGACGGCCCCACAGGTCCGGATTGAGGGCGGGGGATTTGTCGCTCTTTTTCCAGCCCCGGGCTCGCCAGCCCTTGGCCCAGCCCTTTTCCAGTCCGTCGATCACATATTTGGAATCGCTGCACAGGGTGATCTCGCAGGGCTCCTTCAGCTGCTCCAGCGCCCGGATGAAGGCGGTGAGCTCCATGCGGTTGTTGGTGGTCTCGGCCTCGCCGCCGGAGAGCTCCTTTTCAAATTGTTTATAGCGCAGCACCGCGCCCCAGCCGCCGGGGCCGGGGTTGCCGCTGCAGGCGCCGTCGGTAAAAATCTCGATCTGTTTCATTGCTGTCCTCCTGCCCGCGCACAAGGGCGGGCGTTCTGTTCCGGGCATGCCTTGTTGTCAACAAATAACCGGTCAACGCCCAATGGCATTATTATACCGGGTTTGACCGTTGGCGGCAAGTGTAAGCGGGCCGGACCCTGCCCATACTTGGGGCAACACCACACAATTCACGGCGGCTGCCTGGGGCGTGCTTTGCCGCCTGGAATTGTGCGGGATTGCCTTGGAAAAAGCCCCACCCGGATTATTTTACCCCGCCCACCCCGCTTTGTTGACAGAAAGCATACAAAGAGGGTATAATAAAACTAACTTTAGGTTGGAGAAGTTTGCCAGCCTTGGCCGAGCAGCGGCCCGTTGCCGCCGCTCTGTGTGCGTGATCCGTCCGGGGCCCGGTCGCATTGAACAAATGGACCCGTCGTGCCCAACACCACAAGCATTTACAAACTGAACCATCGTGCGCCCGGCCGTTTTTGCATCGGAAAGGAAAACGGGCTTTTCCGGCGTACGCAATTTTACGGAGGAGATCTATGACTCAACAGAAAACTGCAAAGGAAAAAGAACCCAAAAAACCGCGCGCTGCCCATAAGCCGGCCGCGCCCAAGGCCGAGAACGCGGGTGCGCAGCAGCCTGCCCAGCGCCGCCGCCCCTTCTATTCCCGAAGCCGCAAGCCTGCTGCCAAGAACCACGCCAAGCAGGAAGAGGCTGTGCCGGTGCACATCATCCCCCTGGGAGGTCTGGGCGAAGTGGGCAAGAACATCACCCTGTATGAATGCCAGGGCGATATGATGATCGTGGACTGCGGCCTGGTCTTCCCGGACAGCGACATGTTCGGCATCGACCTGGTCATCCCGGACTTTACCTATGTGGTGCAGAACAAGGATAAGATCAAGGGCGTGGTCATCACCCACGGCCACGAGGACCACATCGGCGCGCTGCCCTACCTGCTCAAGCAGGTGAACCTGCCCATCTACGCCACCAAGCTGACCATCGGCCTGATCAAGAACAAGCTGGAAGAGCACAATCTGCTGGGCCGCACCAAGCTGGTGGAGATCCATCCCCGCCACAAGTTCAAGCTGGGCTGCTTCACCATCGAGCCCATCCATGTGAACCACTCCATCCCGGACGCAGTGGCCCTGGCCATCGACTGCCCCGCGGGCGTGATCATCCAGACCGGCGACTTCAAGATCGACTACACCCCGCTGTCTGCCGGGCCCACCGACCTGGTGACCATTGCGGAATACGGCAAGAAGGGCGTGCTGGCCCTGCTGAGCGATTCCACCAACGCCGAGCGGCCGGGCTTCACCGCCACCGAGCACAAGGTGGCCGACAGCTTCGCCAACCTGTTCCGCCGGGCGGACAAACAGCGCATCATCATTGCCACCTTCGCCTCCAATATCTACCGGGTGCAGCAGATCATCGATCTGGCGGTGGAAAACGGCCGTAAGGTGGCGGTGTCCGGCCGGAGCATGGCCAACAACACCCAGATGGCCCTGGAGCTGGGCTACCTGCATGCCCCGGAGGGCGTGCTCATCGACCTGGAGCAGATCAACAAATATCCGCCGGAGCAGATCGTGCTGATCACCACCGGCAGCCAGGGCGAGCCGCTGAGCGCCTTGTCCCGCATGGCCAGCGCCAGCCACCGCAACGTGCGGGTGGGCCCCGGCGACTTCATCATCATCTCCGCCACCCCCATCCCCGGCAATGAAAAGATGGTCACCAAGGTGGTGAACGGTCTGCTGCTGCTGGGCGCGGAGGTGATTTATGAATCCATGTACGATGTGCATGTGTCCGGCCACGCCTGCCAGGAGGAGCAGAAGCTGGTGCTCACGCTGGCAGCGCCCAAGTACTTCCTGCCGGTGCACGGCGAGTACAAGCAGCTGAAAAAGCATGCCATCACCGCCGAAAAGCTGGGAATCCCCCCGAAGAACATCCACATCGCCGAGATCGGCCAGGACATCATCCTCTCGGCCGACGGTCTTTCCACCGGCGAGCCGGTGCCTGCGGGCGCCGTGATGGTGGACGGCCTGGGCGTGGGCGACGTGGGCAACGTGGTCCTGCGGGACCGCCGTCATCTGTCCGAGGACGGTCTGGTCATCGTGGTGGCTACCGTGAATTCCCGCACCGGCCAGGTCATGGCCGGGCCGGACCTGGTCTCCCGCGGCTTTGTGTATGTGCGTGAGAGCGAGCAGCTGATGGATGAGGCACGCCGTCTGGTGACCCAGTGCTTCGAGAAGTGCGCCGCCGAGAATGTGCGGGACTGGAACAGCGTGAAGACCCGCGTGCGGGAAGTGCTGTCCTCCTACATCTACCGCAAGACCAAGCGCAGCCCCATGATCCTGCCCATCCTCATGGAGGTCTGACCCCAAACGCAAAGGAGGCTGTTGGGCCATGGATCTGAAACCCCGTTTCACACTGGAGGTCTTCGCCGGCGGGCTGGTGGTGTTGTGTGCGTTGCTGGCCGCTCTGGTGGGCCTGATGAAGCCGCGGCTGCTCTGGGTGCTGATTCCTCTGGTGGCTCTGGTGGCGCTGGCGGTGCTGCTGCTGGCACGGCGGATGCGCCGGGGACTTGCCCGGGTGCTGCAGTGCGAGAGCTTTGAAAACAGCCAGGCCCAGCTGAGCCTGGGCGCGCTGGCATTGCCGGTGGCGCTGCTCAGCGGCAAGACCCTGGTGTGGTACAACACCCCATTCCGTCAGCGTATCCTGGCGGACGAGGACCGGCTGCTTGCTCCGGTGGGCAAGGTGCTCTGCGGGCTGGACCTGCACCAGTGCGGCGAGCCTGCGGGCCAGGTGCTGGAGCACGAGGGCCGCAAATATAATATTTTTGCGTCGGCCACCGCTGGGAGGGAAGCGCTCACCGTGCTTTACCTGGTGGACGAGACCGACCTGCGCCAGCGGGCGGCGGAATACGACGCCACCCGCCCGGCGTATATGATCATCGAGATCGACGCCTACGCCGAGCAGCTGGCCGAGCTGAAGGACTCGGAAAAGGCCCGGGTGCTGGAAGGCATCAACCGGGTGCTGGAAACCTATATCGGCCGCACCACCGGCTTTTTGCAGCGGGTGAGCAACGCCCGCTACATAGCGGTGGTGGAGGAACGCCACATGAAGGAAATGGTGGCGGCAAAATTCGATGTGCTGGACAAGATCCGCGCCCTGGAGGGCGAGGTGAACGTGACGCTGTCCATCGGCGTGGGCCGGGGCGGCGATACCCTGCGCCAGTGCGAGGAGATGGCCCGCCAGTCGCTGGACATGGCCCTGGGCCGTGGCGGCGACCAGGCGGCGGTGAAGACCCCCGAGGGCTTCGCCTTCTACGGCGGCGTGTCCCGCAGCGTGGAAAAGCGCAGCCGGGTCAAGAGCCGCATCGTGGCCAAGGCTTTGTGCGACCTGATCCGCCAGGCGGACAGCGTGCTCATCATGGGCCACCGGATGAGCGATCTGGACTGCGTGGGCGCGGCCATCGGCGTGCTGCGCATCTGCAAAGGGCTGGACGCCCCCGCCGCCATTGTGGTGCGGCGGGAGGCCACGCTGGCCCAGAGCGTTTTGCAGGAGTTCGAGGCCGCGGGCCTGGGCGAGGACTTCATCTCGCCGGAGGTTGCGCTGGACGGCATGACCGACAACACCCTGCTGCTGGTGGTGGATACCCACATCAAGGGCCTGTTGGAAAGCGGCGATATTTACCGCAAATGCCGCCAGGTGGCGGTGATCGACCATCACCGCAAGGCGGTGGGCCATATCGACAACGCGGTGCTGTTCTTCCACGAGCCCTATGCCTCCTCCACCTGCGAGCTGGTGAGCGAGCTGCTGCAGTATGTGGAGGGGCAGCAGTTCCGCCCCACCTCCCTGGAGGCGGAGGCGTTGCTGGCCGGCATCATGCTGGACACCCGCAACTTCGGCATCCACACCGGCGTGCGCACCTTTGAGGCGGCGGCCTACCTGCGCCGCATGGGCGCCATGACCGAGCGGGTGAAGCTGCTGTTCAATTCCAGCTTGCAGGAATACACCGCCAAGTCCAATCTGGTGGAAAACGCCGATATTTATATGGGCTGTGCGGTGTCGGTCTCCGGCGAGCTGCCGCCGGATATGGCGGTGGCGGTGCCCCAGGCGGCCAACGACCTGCTCACCATCCAGGGGGTGGGAGCAAGCTTCGTGGCGGTGCAGCAGGGCAGCGGGGTGAACATCTCGGCCCGCAGCATGGGCGCCGTGAACGTGCAGGTCATTATGGAGCAGCTGGGCGGCGGCGGTCATCTGACCATGGCGGGCGCTCAGATGAAGGATACCACCATCGACGAAGCGGAAAAGCGCATCCGCCAGGCCATTGCCCGCTACCGGCAGGAGCAGGCCGAGGAAGAAGCCCGCTCCGGCAAAAAACGATAAACCCGGCCCCCGCGGCCGGCCAAAATACGCGGCGGTCCAACCAATGCCGCGCACATAAGGAGAGAGATACCAATGAAGGTTATTCTGAAGCAGGATGTGAAGAACATCGGCAAAAAGGACGAGATCCACGAAGTGTCGGACGGCTACGCCCGCAACTTCCTGTTCCCCCGCGGCCTGGCCGCCGAGGCGGACGCCACCGCACTGAACCTGGTGCGCACCAAGAACGAGGCCAAGGAGCATCACGCTGCCGAGGCTCTGGCCGCTGCCCAGCAGCTGGCCGCCACCATCAAGGACAAGACCGTTCTGATCAAGAGCAAGGGCAACGGCGGTCGTCTGTTCGGCAAGATCACCTCCAAGGAGGTGGCCCAGCACCTGAGCCAGATGGTGGGCACCGAGATCGACAAGCGCAAGGTGGAGCTGGAGCGGGACATCAAGGAGTTCGGCACCACCAACGCCACCGTGAAGCTGCACCCCGGCGTGACCAGCACCTTTAAGGTGAAGGTCGAGGAGCAGTAAAAAAGCGGAACTGCTGCGCCCAGTGGGGCGGCCATGGGGAAGAATGGCCCCGAAGGCCGCGCCCGCTGGGCGCTGCTTGCTGAAAGGCAGGCCGCGGCCCAAACCGGCAAAAGCCTGCCCGAAAAACCAACCGTAGCGAAAGGGAACGATGCCTGATGCAGGATACAAATTTTGAGCTGGACAGCATGAATCTGGCCGAGCCGTATAATATGGAAGCGGAGCAGTCGGTGCTGGGCGCCGCTCTGCTGGACAGCGAGCGGGTAATGCCCGCGCTGATCAATACCCTCAAGCCGGAGATGTTCTACTCCCGCCAGAACGCCGAGATCTTCAGCCAGATGGTGGAGCTGTATTCCGGCACCGAGCAGCTGGACGCGGTGACCCTGATCGACGCGGTGGCTTCCACCGGCGTGTTCGAGAGCATGGAGGCCGCCAAGGTCTACATTGCTCGCCTGGGCGAGGTGGTGCCCTCCATCAGCAACTTCTCCGCCTACGCCCGCATCGTGGAGGAGAAGTACCTCACCCGCCAGGTGATGCAGCTGGCCCAGAACATCCTCAAGCAGTCCAGCGCCCAGCCGGACGCGGATATGCTGCTGGAGAGCGTGGAGCAGCGCCTGACCGACATCCGCTCCAACCAGAAGCGGGAGGAGCTGACCAAGCTGTCCGACGCGTTTCTGGAGACCATGGCCACCCTGCAGAAGATCGCGGGCCCCAACAAGGACAAATATGCCGGTATCCCCACCGGCTTTACCTATCTGGATTCCATCCTCACCGGTCTGGGTCGGTCCGACCTGATCATCCTGGCCGCCCGCCCCGGTATGGGCAAGACCAGCTTTGCGCTGAACATCGCCACCAACGTGGCAAAAAAGAGCCACATTCCGGTGGCCATCTTCAGTCTGGAAATGAGTAAGGAGCAGCTGACCAACCGTATCCTCTCGGCTGAGGCCGGTGTGGACAGCCACTCCTTCCGTTCCGGCGCGCTGAGCGGCAACGACTGGGACGACCTGGCCCACGCCATGGACGTGCTGCACGATGTACCTATCTTCATGGACGACACCTCCGGCATCACCATCCCCGAGGTGAAGGCCAAGATCCGCAAGATCAACCAGGACCCGGAGAAGACCCCCATCGGGCTGGTGGTTATCGACTACTTACAGCTGATGACCAGCGGCAAGCGCACCGAGAACCGGGTGCAGGAAATCAGTGATATCACCCGAAACCTGAAAATCATGGCCAAGGAGCTGAACGTGCCGGTCATCGCCCTGTCCCAGCTGTCCCGTGCGGCGGAAAAGAGCAGCGGCCGGTCCGACCACCGACCCCAGCTGTCCGACCTGCGTGACTCCGGTTCCATCGAGCAGGACGCCGACATTGTGCTGTTTTTGTACCGCGAGGGCTACTACACCTCCATGAGCGGCGAGAGCCTGGAGGAGAGCGATTCCAGCACCGCCGAGTGCATCATCGCCAAGAACCGTCACGGCGAGACCGGCAAGGTGGACCTGGGCTGGGACGGCGCGCATACCCGCTTCGTGAACGTGGACTACAACCATGCGGGATGAGTGCAGGCAGCCGCAGGCCTTTGAGGAGCAGGTGCTGGGGAGCATCCACAGTCTGAACCTGCTGCAGCCCGGTGACCGAGTGATCGCGGCGGTGTCCGGCGGGGCGGATTCCATGGCACTTCTGCGCTTTTTCCTGCGTCGGGGCCGGGAGCTGGGCATCACGCTGGAGGCGGCCCATGTGAACCACGGCCTGCGGGACGCGGCGGACGCGGACGAGGCCTTTGTGGCGGAATTCTGCGCAAAAGAAGGCGTGGTGCTCCACTGCCACCGGGCCGGGCGGCAGAGCGAGCGGCGCAGTGAGGAATGGGCAAGGCGGCTGCGCTATGATTTCTTTGAACAGCTGACGAAACAAGACCCGGCGGTGAAGATCGCCACCGCCCACACCCTCACGGACCAGGCGGAAACGCTGTTGTTCCGGCTTGCCCGGGGTACCGGGCTGGCGGGCGCAGCGGGCATCCCGCCGGTGCGGGGGCCGTTCATCCGGCCATTGCTTGAATTGCCCCGCCAGGCCACCGAGGACTATTGCCGGGCCACCGGCACCCCCTTTGTGCTGGACGAGACAAACGCCAGCGATGCATACGCCCGCAACCGGCTGCGCAATCAGGTGCTGCCCCAGCTGGAGCAGATCAACCCGGAGGCCCAGCGAGCGCTGGGGGAATATTGCCGCCGGGCCCAGGGCTGGCTGCAATATTTTCGCCGCCAGGGGGAACACTTGCTGCAAACGGCCCGCTGCGGGGACGGCTGGAGCACGGCAGTGCTGCAAAAGGCGGACCCGGTGCTCCGGGCCGAGGCGCTGCGCTGCCTGGTGGAGGAAAAAACAACCCTGCGCCAGGCGGACCTGCCCAAGCTGGAGGCGCTGATCGCGGGGAGCAGCCGTGCGGCTCAGCTGGCGGGCGGCGTGCGCATCGAGCGGTGCGCCGGGGTGCTGCGCTGGGCGCAGAGCACCGAAGAGCAGCCCGCTCCGCCACAGCCTGCCGAGCCGGGGGAATACCGGCTGCCCGGCGGCTACCGGCTGCGGCTGGAGCTGGCGGAAGGCGAAGAATGTGAACAAATCAAAAAATTTGCCGGGGGCCGGAAAAAGGGCTTAAACAATTGTGTGGATTATGATAGAATAAGGAGTAGTTTGTCTCTGCGTACCCGCCAGCCGGGCGACCGGTTCCAGCCGGAGGGGCGCAGCGGTAGCAAGAGCCTGAAAAAATACTTCAACGAGGCGGGAATTCCCGGTGCACAGCGTGCGCTGGCGCCCCTTCTGGCCCAGGGCAGTCAGGTGGTCTGGCTGTGGGGCGGTGGCGTGGCCCAGGGGTTTGCCCCCACAAGCGCCACCAGCCGTATCCTGGTGATCCGCCCGCTGGAACCAAGCGACAAGGAGCAGTGAATTAACAATGAGTCAGAGCAACGATATCCTGCAGGTATTACTCACCGAAGAGCAGCTGAAAGCCAAGTGCGCCGAGATGGGTGCCCAGATCACCAAGGACTACCAGGGCAAGAACCTGCTGCTGGTCACCGTGCTGAAGGGCGCGGTGGTCTGCCTGGCCGACCTGATGCGCTGCATCGATCTGCCCTGCGCCATCGACTTCATGGTCGTTTCCTCTTACGGCAGCGGCGTGAAGACCAGCGGCGTGGTGAAGATCGTGAAGGACCTGGATCAGGACCTGTCCGGCAAGGACATCCTGATCGTGGAGGACATTCTGGACTCCGGCATGACCCTGAGCTATTTGAAGGGCCTGCTGCAGGGCCGCAACCCCGCCAGCATCCGCATTGCCACCCTGCTGGATAAGCCCAGCCGCCGCAAGGTTGACCTGCAGGCGGACTATGTGGGCTGTGAGGTGCCGGACGAGTTCGTGGTGGGCTATGGCCTGGACTACGACGAAAAGTACCGCAACCTGCCCTATGTGGGCATTCTCAAGCCCGAAGTGTACACCAAATAACATGCGCACGGGGGCGCGAAGCAACGGCCGAAACGCGGCCGGGCTCCCGTGCGGAATAGGAGATGAAGTCTTTGCAGCGTAAACCAAAATTCAACGGCATGATCATCGTCGTGCTGCTGGCGCTGAGCGTGTTGGCTCTGAATCTGTGGAGCCTGATGAACACCTCCACCACCACCATGAGCTACTCCCGGGTGCTCAGCTACTTCCAGTCCCAGCAGGTGGTCGGTTTCGAAATGGACCTGAACACCGGCGACATTAAGCTGGCTCTGGTGGAGGGCGACGTGGAGCTGCCCTCCAATGCGGTGGATACCGGCAAGCAGCCCGCCACCCGCGGCCAGCTGACCCAGGGCGGCATGTTTGATCTGATCCGCAGCCAGAGCCAGAGCGCCACCGGCGCCAAGGAGACCGTGGACCGGCTGCCCAGCGGCGAGGGCATCTGGCAGGTGGAATACCGCGTGCCCTATTTCAGCATTTTCTACGAAGAGGTGCAGCCCTACGTCCAGGCCTACAACGAGGCCCATCCGGACGCCCCCATGTATCAGGACTACACCCCGGTGAAGAGCAGCGTGCCCATCTGGGACATCATGATGATGGTGGTCATGGTGGGCAGCATGATCTTCATTTTCTACGTGATGTTCAAGGGCAACCAGGGCGGCAACATCATGAACGTGGGCCGCGCCAAGGTGAAGGACCAGAACGACGACAAGCGCAAGACCACCTTTGCAGATGTGGCCGGTGCGGATGAGGAAAAGGCCGAGCTGGAAGAGATCGTGCAGTTCCTCAAAAACCCCGGCCAGTTCAACAGCCTGGGCGCCCGCATCCCTCACGGCGTGCTGCTGGTGGGCCCTCCGGGTACCGGTAAGACCCTGCTGGCCCGTGCCTGCGCAGGCGAGGCGGGCGTGCCCTTCTACTCCATCTCCGGTTCCGATTTCGTGGAGATGTATGTGGGCGTGGGCGCCTCCCGTGTGCGCGATCTGTTCGACAAGGCAAAGAAGACCGCGCCCAGCATCATTTTCATCGACGAGATCGACGCGGTGGGCCGCCAGCGCGGCACCGGTCTGGGCGGCGGTCATGACGAGCGCGAGCAGACTTTGAACCAGATGCTGGTGGAGATGGACGGCTTCGGTGCAAACGAGGGCGTCATCGTCATCGCGGCCACCAACCGGGCCGACATCCTGGATCACGCGCTGCTGCGCCCCGGCCGGTTCGACCGTCAGGTCTATGTGGGCCTGCCGGACGTGAAGGGCCGCGAGGAGATCCTGAAGGTACACACCCGCAAGAAGCCGCTGGCTCCCGATGTGAACCTGAAGACCATCGCCCAGTCCACCGCCGGTTTCGCCGGTGCGGACCTGGAAAACCTGGTGAACGAGGCGGCCCTGCTGGCTGCCCGCCGGGGCAAGAAGGCCATCACGGAAAAGGAGATCGAGGAAGCCTCCATCAAGGTGGTGGCCGGCCCCGAGAAGAAGAGCCGTGTGGTCACCGAGAAGGAGAAAAAGCTCACCGCGTACCACGAGGCAGGCCACGCCATCACCAGCTGGTTCTGCCCCACCAACGATCCGGTGCATCAGATCAGCATCATTCCCCGCGGCCAGGCGGGCGGCTACACCATGTACCTGCCCGACAAGGACGCCAGCTATGTGACCAAAACCGCCATGCAGGAGCGCATTGTGAGCCTGCTGGGCGGCCGTGTGGCCGAGAGCCTGGTGCTGGACGATATCTCCACCGGCGCGTCCAACGACCTGGAGCGCGCCACCCAGACCGCCCGCAGCATGGTCACCCGCTACGGCTTCTCCGAGCGGCTGGGCCCTGTGGTGTACGGTTCCGACCCGGAGGAGACCTTCCTGGGCCGTGATTTCAGCCAGGGCAAGGGCTATTCCGATTCCATTGCCGCCGAGATCGACAGCGAGATCCGCGACATCGTGGACGAAGCCTACGAGAGAGCTCGCCGCATCCTGAGCGACAACATGGATAAGCTGCATGTGGTGGCCGCCGAGCTGATCAAACGGGAGAAGCTGTCCGGCGAGGAGTTCAAGACCCTGATGGAGGGCGGCACCCTGCCCGAGACCGAGCAGCCCGCCCCGGCGGCAGCACCCGCTGAGCCGGTGCAGCCCGCGGAGCCTGCCCAGGCCGCAGAGCCTGCTGAGCCCGCCCAGCCTGCCGAGACCGCTGAGACCGCCGAGCCTCTGCCGGAGCAGCCGGACCAGGGCGAGAAGCCCGAGGGCTCCCTGTAACAGGAAAGGAGTAACGCTCTTATGGAAGAGAATTTCGACCTTTTGGCCCAATCCCGCGCCAACTATTACACCAAGGGCAGCCCCATTCAGTTCGTGAAGGTGGAGCTGCTGAAGGGCGACCAGAGCGGCGACATCGCGGTCTGCCTGTCCTTTAAAAACATTTCCAGCCAGCCGGTCACCGGCCTGCTGGTGGAGTTCAAGTGCAAGGACCGCACTGGCACCGTGGTCTGCCAGGACCGGTTTGAGTACCAGGGCCTGAACGCTGCCAATGGCCAGATCTTCGGCTCGGACGACGCGGTCTACATCAGCCAGTCTCCGGTGGGCAGCGTGGAGGTGGACCTGCTCCAGGCCTACCTGGCCGACGGCACCGCTCTGGACTTGACCGGCTATGTGCGCACCCGCCTGCCCGCGCCGAAAAAGCTGCCGGAGGACCTGGCCAGAAAGCTGAGCGAGCGCACCGGCAAAGAGGGGCTGCAGTTTGTGCCCCAGGTGCTGGATCAGGGCTGGTACTGCGCCTGCGGCGCCTTCCATCCCCGCGAGGAGAGCGGCGTGTGGTGCAGCGAGTGCGGCTCCGACCGCATTCTGCTGCAGAACACCCTGTCCAGCATGCTGCAGGCGGCACAGACCGCCCAGCAGCCCGCGGCGGACCAGCAGCCCACCCGCATGGTGCCCCCGGTTCGCCCGGAGGAGCCCACCCGCGCGGTGCCTCCGCTGCGCAACCAGCCGGACCCCAGCTATGATGTGCCCCCGCTGCATCCCGATGAAGAGGACGACGCGGACATGACCCTGGCCGATGACCGGGGCCGCGGCCATTATTCCGCTCCCCGCGGCTACAAGGCCGCCCGGGACCTGTACGAGGAAGAGGACGGCTACGAGGAGGAGTACGAGGAGTACGACGACGAGGAGATGGACCCCCGGGACGTGATCGCAGAAAAGATCATCCGCTGGGCCCCGCCCATCACTGCCGTTCTGTGCGCCATCGTGGCTCTGATCGGCTTTTTGCTGGCCTGATACCCGCTGAACGACCAAAACAAAAAGACCTTCCGCATTGCAAGCCGCAGTGCGGAAGGTCTTTCTTTCGCTGTGGAACCGGTTCAGTGCATGAACAGGCTGGCTCCCACGCAGTACAGCATGGCCAGCACCAGAACCACCCGGCCAAACTTCTGACCGGCACGGTACCAGTCGCTGGGCTCTCCGCCGTCCACTTCCAGGCCGTGGCGCATCAGGAAGAAGTTGGGGAAGCGGATGTCCACCGCAAGGCAGGCGGCCAGCAGTAGAAGGGGCAGCAGGAACATGGGGCTGCCAAAGGTCTCGCACCGGTCCGATACCGCCCAGGTGTAGAGCTGGTTGCGGCTGGGAAATTCCGGCGGCGGTTCTTGCGGACCCACATGAATCTGCACGATCTCATCCAGGTCAAAATCGCCCGCTGTGTCGGTCAGCATGTACCAATCCCCCATGGAATGGGCCTGGCCGGTAAAGGTCAGGGTTCCGTCTTCATAAATTTGGGTGGAAAAGCCGTCCGAGCCGAGCAGCACCCGGTAGTTTCGGGTCTCACCGTTCAAGGTGAAGGAAAGCGCGGCTTCGCTTTCGCTCTGTTCCATCCGCAAAGTGCAGGCGGCTCGGTAGTCCTGCCCGGAAAACACCCCCGCCTGCCGCCGGGCCAGGAAGATCCCGTCGTACCAGTAGCCGGGGCGGAAGAGGGCCCAGAAATAAAGCGCCAGCAGCAGGGCGGCCAGCACGGCACCGGCGGCGAGAAGAGGCTTTTTGCGGCGTATCATCCACTGAGGAAACGTCATGAGAAATCATCCTTTCACGGTGAAGATGGAAGGGGAAATCTGCTCTGCCCTCATGATACCATGCCCGCATTTTTGCCGCAAGGGCAGGGAGAAAAAGGCCGCCGAGCAGCCGCCCGGCGGCCCGCAAACGGCCCGGCAGAGCGCCCTGCCGGGCCCGGCGCGCCTTGACATTTTCCGGCGGGGCGTGGTTAAATAATATGGTATGCATTCAAGAACGTAAGAAAATCCCCGGTGCGCGAGGGCTTGCCTTCGACACAGACAGGCGGGGAAAACGGGGGACAGAAGCCCCCAAAACCAACAGGAGGTAGAACAGGTTGGCCAAAAAACAGGAATATGGCAACGACAGTATTTCCAGCCTGAAAGGCGCGGACCGGGTGCGCAAACGCCCTGCCGTTATCTTTGGCTCGGACGGCGTGGAGGGCTGTGCCCATTCCATCTTCGAGATCCTTTCCAACTCCATCGACGAGGCCCGCGAGGGCTACGGTGAGAAAATTCTGCTCACCCGCTTTGCGGACGGCAGCATCCAGGTGGAGGATTTTGGCCGGGGCATCCCGGTGGACTATAACCCCAAGGAGCAGCGCTACAACTGGGAGCTGGTGTTCTGCGAGATGTACGCCGGCGGCAAGTACTCTGCCGGGGAGGACAACTACGAATATTCTCTGGGACTGAACGGCCTGGGTCTGTGCGCTACCCAGTATGCCAGCGAGTGGATGACCGCCGACATTTACCGGGACGGCTTCCACTATCATCTGGACTTCAAGCAGGGTGAGCCTGCGGGCGAGATGGTGAAGGAGCCCTTCAAGGGCCGCCGCACCGGCAGCGTCATCCGCTGGAAGCCGGACACGCAGGTGTTCACCGACGTGAACGTGCCCACCGAATATTTCACCGACACCATGAAGCGGCAGGCGGTGGTCAATGCGGGCCTGGACCTGATCTTCGTGGACCAGACCGGACCGGAAAAGCAGACCATCGAGTTCCGCTATGAAAAGGGCATCGAGGACTATGTGAACGAGACCGTGGGCCTAGATTACATCACCCCCACCCGCTTTTGCGAGTCCACCGCCACCGGCCGGGACCGGGAGGACCAGCCGGACTACCGGGTGAAGATGAGCGCCGCCTTCTGCTTCTCCAACAAGGTGCAGATGCTGGAATACTATCATAACTCCAGCTGGCTGGAGCACGGCGGCAGCCCGGACCGTGCGGTGCGCACCGCCTTCGTGAACCAGATCGATAACTTTTTAAAGACCAAGGGCCTGTACAAAAAGAACGAGAGCAAGATCACCTTCGCCGACGTACAGGACTGCCTGGTGTATGTGTCCAGCACCTTCTCCACCCGCACCAGCTACGAGAACCAGACCAAGAAGGCCATCACCAACAAGTTCGTGGCCCAGGCTATGACCGAGTTCCTGAAGCACAATCTGGAGGTGTACTTCCTGGAGAACCCGGAAGAGGCCCAGAAGATCTGCCAGCAGGTGCTCATCAACAAGCAGAGCCGCGAGCATGCGGAAAAGACCCGCCAGAGCATCAAAAAGACGATGACCAGCCAGATCGACATCGCCAACCGGGTGCAGAAGTTCGTGGACTGCCGCACCAAGGACGTGAGCCGCCGCGAGCTGTACATCGTGGAGGGTGATTCCGCCATGGGCGCGGTCAAGACCAGCCGGGACTCCGAGTTCCAGGGCATCATGCCGGTGCGCGGCAAGATTCTGAACTGCCTGAAGGCGGACTATGACCGCATTTTCAAATCCGACATCATCACCGATCTGATCAAGGTGCTGGGCTGCGGCGTGGAGCTGGGCGGCAAGGCCAAAAAGGACCTGGCCACCTTCAACCTGGACAACCTGCGCTGGAACAAGGTGGTCATCTGTACCGACGCCGACGTGGACGGTTACCAGATCCGCACCCTGATCCTGACCATGCTCTACCGGCTTACCCCCACCCTGATCAACGAGGGCTACGTGTATATCGCCGAAAGCCCGCTGTACGAGATCAACACTAAAAACAAGACCTACTTTGCCTACACCGAGCCGGAAAAGGCGAACATCCTTTCCCGCATCGGCAAGGAGAAGTATACCATCCAGCGCTCCAAGGGTCTTGGTGAGAACGACCCGGAGATGATGTGGCTCACCACCATGAACCCGGAAAGCCGCCGCCTCATCAAGGTGAACCCGGAGGACGTGGAGCACACCGCCGCCGTGTTCGACCTGCTGCTGGGCGACAACCTGGCCGGCCGTAAGGAGCACATCGCCCAGCACGGCGTGGAATACCTGGACGATTTGGATCTTTCGTAAGGGGAGGAGAGAAGAGCAATGGCAAAAAAACAGACCAAACGCGCCGCCCCCGCCCGGCCCCAGCTGGGCGATAACGTGGAGATCCTGGACGCGGGCGTTGTGATCCAGAGTCCCATCACCGAGACCCTGGAAAAGAACTACATGCCCTACGCCATGAGCGTCATCGTCTCCCGCGCACTGCCGGAGATCGACGGCTTCAAGCCCGCTCACCGCAAGCTTTTGTACACCATGTACGGCATGGGCCTGCTGAAAGGCGCCCGCACCAAGAGCGCCAACATCGTGGGCAGCACCATGCACCTGAACCCCCACGGCGACGCGGCCATCTACGAGACCATGGTGCGCATGGGCCGGGGCAACGAGAGCCTGCTGGTGCCCTTTGTGGATTCCAAGGGTAACTTCGGCAAGGCCTACAGCCGCGACATGGCCTACGCCGCCAGCCGATACACCGAAGCCAAGCTGGAGGCGGTGTGCGAGGAGCTGTTCCGGGACATCGACAAGGATACCGTGGACTTTGTGCCCAACTACGACGGCACCACCACCGAGCCCACCCTGCTGCCGGTGACCTTCCCCACCATTCTGGCCAACAACACCCTGGGCATCGCCGTGGGCATGGCCTCCAACATCTGTTCCTTCAATCTGTCGGAGCTGTGCGAGACCACCGTGGCCCTGATGCGCCACCCGGATCATGACCTGCTCAGCACCATGCCCGCCCCGGATTTTGTGGGCGGCGGTGAGATTCTTTACAATGAGGCCGAGCTGCGCAAGATCTACGAGACCGGCCGCGGCAGTGTGCGGGTGCGCGCCCAGTACCGCTACGAGAAGGACGGCAACATGCTGGAGATCACCCGCATCCCGCCCACCACCACGGTGGAAGCGGTGATGGACAAGATCGCCGAGCTGGTGAAGGCCGGAAAGATCAAGGAAATCAGCGACATGCGCGACGAGACCGACCTGCACGGCCTCAAGCTGACCATCGACCTGAAGCGCGGCCAGGACCCGGACAAGCTGATGCAGAAGCTGTTCCGCACCACCCCCCTGGAGGACAGCTTCGCCTGCAACTTCAACCTGCTCATCGGCGGCCAGCCCCGTGTGCTGGGTGTGCGGCAGATTCTGAACGAGTGGGTGGCCTTCCGTGTGGAATGTGTGCGCCGCCGCACCTATCACGACCTGCAGGGCAAGCAGAAGCGTCTGCACCTGCTGAAAGGCCTGGAGGCCATTCTGCTGGACATCGACAAGGCCATCCGCATCGTGCGGGAGACCGAGGAGGACGCCGAGGTGGTGCCCAACCTGATGATCGGCTTCGGCATCGACGAGACCCAGGCCGAGTACGTGGCCGAGATCAAGCTGCGCCATCTGAACCGGGAATACATCCTCAAGCGCACCCAGGAGATCGCCGACCTGGAGGCCGAGATCGCCCGCCTGGAGGACATTCTGAAATCCGAGGCCAAGATCCGCCGCATCATCATCGAGGAGCTGAACGCGGTGGCCAAGAAATACGGTCAGCCCCGCCGCTGCCAGATTCTGTACGACGTGGAGACCGCGGACTCCGCCGCCGAGGAGGAGAGCCTGCCGGATTACCCGGTCACTGTCTTCTTCACCCGGGAGGGCTACTTCAAAAAGATCACCCCCCAGTCGCTGCGCATGAGCGGCGAGCAGAAGCTCAAGGAAGGCGACGAGGTGGTACAGCAGATCGAGACCCGCAACGACGCCTGGCTGCTGTTCTTCACCGACCAGCGGCAGGTGTACAAGTGCCGCGCGGCCGATTTTGCAGACACTAAGGCCAGCGTGATGGGCGAGTTCGTGGCGGCCAGCCTGGGCATGGACGAGGGCGAGCTGCCGGTCTACATGGCAGTCACCCTGGATTACAAGGGCTACATGCTGTTTGCTTACGCCAACGGCAAGTTCGCCAAGATCCCCATGAACAGCTACGCCACCAAGCAGAACCGCAAAAAGCTGCTCAAGGCCTACAGCGACAAGGAGCAACTGGCCTGTATGGTGCAGCTGCCTGAGGAGACCGAGCTGGCCGTTCGCACCAGCGGCGGCCGGATGCTGTTGGCCCACACCACCCAGATCGCCGAAAAGCAGACCCGCGACACCGCGGGCGTGGCGGTGATCACCCTGAAGAAGAACCAGCACATCGAATGGGTCAAGCCCGCCGGTGAGCTGGAGCTGGCCAACCCCCACCGCTACCGGGTGCGCAGCCTGCCCGCCGCAGGCGCTCTGGTGCGGGAAGAGGACGTGGCCGAGCAGCTGCAGCTGGGCCAGTAAAACCGGGTAAAACCCTTGCATTTTGCGGGTCTGTGTGGTATCATCATACTTGCATATTAGCGTGTATAAAAAGCGGAGGAGCGTTTACACTATGAGTATCATCGAGATCATCAGCGGTGTCGTGCTGATTCTGGCCGCCATCGTGATCGTATTTTTGACCCTGTCCCAGGAGTCCAAGGGCCGCGGCCTGTCCGGCGCCATTGCCGGTGAGGGCGGCATGATGGAAGCCGGCCGTACCCGTGCCAAGGACGTGAAGCTCGCCAAGTACACCAAGATCGTGGGCATCGTTTTCTTTGTTGTCATGATCGCGGTCAGCGTGCTGAGCGTTATGAGCATGAACTAACAAGCAAGAGGGCCCGCATTGTGCGGGCCCTTTTTGTCTGCACGGTCCTGTGCAAGGGGCGCAGGGCTCAGAGAGGGAGGGAAGCGTCATGTCCATTCGATCCAAGATCCTGCGGGAGCTGGAGAAAAAGCCCAGACGTCTCAAAGAATTGAAGGACAAGCTGGGCAACGACAAAAAGGTGAAGCAGACGGTGGAAGAGCTGCAGAAAAAGGGCAAGATCCGCCAGAAGAGCGGCGCCTATTTCCTGGCGAAGGATGCCAAAGCCGAGGGCACGCTGGAGTGTGTGCTGGTCAAGCTGGGGCCCAGCTTCGGTTTTGCCGCGCCGGAAAACGACCAGAAGGGCGATATCTTCATCCCCGGCCGGGCGCTGAGCGGCGCGCTGCCCGGCGACCGGGTGCTGGTGAAGCTGTTCGACAAACCCAAGGTGCCCGGCTCCCGGGAGGGTGAGATCCTGGCTGTGGTGCAGCCCCGCAAGGATTTTGTGGGAACTGTGATCCGGGAGAAGGAGCGGCTGTATTTTCTGCCGGATGAATGCCCCTTCGTGCGCCTGCAGGTGAAAAAGAGCGCCGCGGGCGGCGCGTCGGACGGCGATAAGGCGGCGGTGGAGCTGCTGAGCCGGGGCGAGGATTATGAGGACCACCGGGTGGGCGTGGCGCTGCGCTTCGGCAGTGCCCAGGCTGCCAAGAACTGCGCCAAGGCTCTGCTGTACGCCGCCGGAGTGGACCGGCACTTCCCCGAAAAGGTGAAGGCCGAGGCCCGCAAGCTGGAGGGCATCCAGTCCTCGGACCTGAAAAAGCGCACCGACCTGCGCAGCTGGCCCATCTTCACCATCGACGCCGCCTCCACCAAGGACATCGACGACGCTATCTCGCTGATGGCAGTGGAAAACGGCTGGGAGCTGGGGGTACACATCGCGGATGTGAGCCATTATGTAAAGCCGGGCAGCGAGCTGAACAAGGAGGCCATGCGCCGGGGCACCTCCATCTATTACGCGGACAGCGTGATCCCAATGCTGCCCCGTCAGCTCTCCAACGGGTTGTGCAGCCTGAATCCGGGCGAGGACCGGCTGGCCTTCTCCTGCATCATGCAGCTGACCGAGGATGGCCAGCTGCGGGACTTCCGGTTTGAAAAGACCGTGATCCGCAGCCGGGTCAAGGGCGTTTACAGCGAGCTGAACCAGCTGCTGGCCGGGGAGGAGACCCCCGAGCTGGCGGAAAAATACGAGGAAGTATGGTCCCAGCTGCCTTTGATGCAAAAGCTCTACGAGCAGCGGGCGAAGCTGCGCAGCGAGCGGGGCGGCATTGAGCTGGAGACCGAGGAGGCCAAGCTGCAGCTGGATGAGGACGGCCGCTGCGTGGGCATCCAGCGGCGCAGCCGCGGGGTGACCGAGTGCATGATCGAGGAGTTCATGCTGCTGGCCAACCAGTGCGCGGCCCAGCTGGCCCGCCGCAATCAGCTGCCCTTCCTCTACCGGGTACACGAGGCCCCCAATCCGGAGCGGGTGGAGCGGCTGACCGGTATGCTGCGGGTCTGCGGCCTGCCGGACCACTTTTCCGGCGAAGCGCCCACCCAGAAGGAGCTGGCCGCCCTGCTGGATTCCACCCGCGGCACCGACCTGCAGCCGGTGGTGCACACCGGCGTGCTGCGGGCCATGGCCAAGGCCTGCTACGAGCCGGAGCCCAAGGGCCATTACGGCCTGGCGCTGGAGGATTACACCCACTTCACCAGCCCCATCCGCCGGTATCCGGACCTGGCCATCCACCGCATCCTCAGCGACTGGCTGGGCGGCACCAGCCTGGAGGAGCTGAACCGGCGCTACGCTTGGTTTGCCCGGGAGGCCAGCATCCGGTCCAGCGCCTGCGAGGTGGCGGCCATGCAGCTGGAGCGCTCCACCGAGGCCTGCTACAAGGCGGAATACATGCACGCCCATCTGGGCGAGGTGTTCGAGGGCGTGGTCTGCGGCGTGGCGCCCCAGGGCATCTATGTGGAGCTGGAAAACACCGTGGAGGGCCTGGTGCACGCTGAGAGCATCTGCAAGGGCGAGCCCCAGTTGATCGAATCCATGCGATTGAAGGACCCGGTGAGCGGTCGTCAGTGGAGCCTGGGCGACCGGGTGCGTGTCCGGGTGGACCGGGCGGACGTGGCCCTGGGCCGGGTGGATTTCTCTCTGGAAGAAACTGAGTAACCCCAAACGCGGGCGGACCAGACAGGCCCGCCCGTTTTCTGTGACGGATGTCCTGCCCGGCAGCGCGCCGGTCATGATACAATAAAGCATACGCGGCGGCAAGCAAGCTGCCGGTCCACCCATCCCCAACAAAGGAGAAGCATTGATGAAGCGTACCCCCTTGAAGGTGGCCATCGGGGCCATCTGTTTTGTGAATCTGCTGTACATGATCCCGTCGGTGGCGGTGTCCGGCATGGTGGCCGCCTTCCCGGACCAGCCCCAGAACACGGTGCTTTTGCTGCTCACGCTGCCCAACCTGACCGGCATCGCGGGCATCGTGGCCGAGCCCTGGCTGGAACAGCGGTTCAGCCGCCGCCAGCTTTCCATCACGGCGCTGGCCGTGTTCTTCGTGTCGGGCCTTGTGAGCTTTGTGCTGCGGGAAAACCTGCCCGCCCTGATCGCCGCCAGCATGGTCATGGGCGCGGCCTACGGCATGCAGGCCACCCTTTATCCGCTGCTGGTGAACGACGGCTTTGAGGGCGAGGAGCGCAGCCGGGTGATGGGTATGGTCACCGGCATGCTGCAGCTGGGCCGGGTGGCCGCCACACTGGTGGGCGGCATGCTGGCCCGCCAGGGCTGGTACAACGTGTATCTGTGCTTTCTGGCGGTGCTGGTTCCGCTGGTTCTGGCGGTGCTGTTCCTGCCCAAGAAAAGCCACAGCGAAGAAGGCCCCAAAGAGGACGGCGATTGGTTCAGCCTGTCCGGCGCGGTGCGTCTGGCGGTGGAGGGCTTTGCCTTCGCGGCGCTGTTTTATATGGTGAACACCCACCTTTCCCTGTACGTGGAGGGCTACGGCCTGGGCGATACCGCCCTCACCGGCGTGATCAGCGCGGTGGGCTGCGTGCTGGCGGGGCTGATCTCCACCGTTTTTGCCTGGTTTGAGCGCCACACCGGCCGCTTTACCATGACCTGGGCCTTCGGTATTCTGGGCGCGCTGTATCTGGCGGGCGGTTTGTGGATCAGCCTGCCCGGCGCGGTGCTGTGCGTGGCGGGCGCGTTTTTGGGCATGGGCCTTTTCAGCCCCAACCTGATGCTGGGCTTCTCCCGCTGTGCGGGACCCCGCCGTCTGGCTGCCGTCACCGCGGCGGTGCTCACGGTGGTGAACGTGGGATATTTCGCGTCGCCCTATATCACCGGTTTTCTGGCAGGCTTTGTGGGCGAAAGCCCGGCGGACGTGTTCCGGGTCGCCGGAGTGTTGGGCCTTGCCTGCGCGCTGGGCTCGGCGCTGGCCAGCCGCAAGCCTCAGGCTCCGCTGCAGGCCGCTCAACAAAAAGCGAGGTAAGAAGATGGAAAACAAGCAGGACCGGCTGGAACAATACTGGAAGCAGCTGGAGGACTTCGGGCTGGAGCGGAGCGACTACCCGGACGCCCGCCTGCGTCAATACCGGCGGGGGGAATTCCTCTGCCGTCAGGGCTGCCCCATGGAGGAGCTGCTCTTCGTGGTGGAGGGCCGGGTGAAGGTGTGCGCCGTCACCCCGGCGGACAAGACCCTGCTGTTCTGCTACAACGGGCCCGGCACCCTGGTGGGCGAGGTGGAGCTGATGACCGGCGAGGCCGTCACCACCAGTCTGCAGGCGGACGGCACCGTGCGCTGTGTGGCGCTGCCCATGAAAAAATACGCTGCCAGCCTGCGGGGGAACATCCGGTTTATGAATCGGGTGGCCCACATGCTGGCCCAGATCGTGGCCCGCAACGCGGTGAACGACACCTTCAACATCCTTGCTCCGCTGGAAGCCAGGCTGCGGGCCTACATCGCCCACAGCCAGCGCCAGGGCGTATTTGCAGGCCGTCTCACCGAGACCGCCGAATATCTGGGCGTGAGCTACCGGCACCTTTTGCGCACCATGAACGACCTGTGCGCCCGGGGCATCCTGGAAAAGACCCGGGGCAGCTACCGCATCCTGCAGCCGCTGGAGCTGGATCGGGAGCAGGAGACAGGGGAGTGGAGCGTTCCCCGCACCAAAGAGTAACGAAGAAACGCCGCGTGCTTTGTGTTTTGCAAAGCGCGCGGCGTTATTTTTTTGTATGGGGATGGAATCGGGTCGCGTATACCGGGCCATACTGGAAGCATATCCATAAACAGGAAGGATTCGAAGGGAGTGGATCGCCAATGATGGAAGCTGCCGCCAAACGGCCGCCTGCGCTGCAGCGGGTGGCCCGGGCCCTGACCGAGGACCGGCAGGAGCGGCTGGACCGGGAGGCATGCCAGGTGCTGCCCCTGGAGGAGCAGCTGCGCCGCTGCCTTGCGCAGATGCGCCAGAACCAGATGTGCTTTGATCTGGAGACCGAACCGGAGCTGATCGACGCACTGATCTATGAATACCAAGCCATTCAAAGCCGTTACCGCTACTACCAGCGCAAGGCCCGGGCCCAGGGGCTGCGGGCCATCCTGTGACGGCGCTGGCCCTGGGGGCGGCCGTGCTGCTGGTGGCAGTGGGGCTGGCCGCGGGGCGCAGCCGCCGCCCGGTGCGCACGGCGCTGAGCGCGGCGCTCACCGGAATGGGCGCGCTGGGGGCGGTGAACCTGCTTGCGCCGGTCACCGGTGTGAGTCTGGCGCTGAACTGGGCCACCAGCTTTATGGCGGTGGTGCTGGGCGCGCCGGGGGTCATCACCCTGCTGCTGCTGGATTTGCTTTTGGGGCTTTGAACATCAAAAAGGGCGTGTTTCCCCAACGGGAAACACGCCCTTTTTGATAGAAAACGACCGGACCGTAAGCCGGGTTCTGTATTAAACGACAATCTGTCTAGACCCTGCGTTGCCGCAGGGTTCATGCCACCTCCGGGGCGCGCGGGGAACGCTGTATGCCCCATACGGGTGTTGCTTCTGGTAGGGTTTACATAGCCGCAAAGTCGCCAGTGCGCTGGTGAGCTCTTACCTCGCCTTTCCATCCTTACCGCAAAATGCGGCGGTTTCTTTCTGTTGCACTATCCCTAGGGTCGCCCCCGGCTGCCGTTAGCAGTTACCATTCCCCTGTGAAGCCCGGACTTTCCTCAGAGCGAACGCAATGCCGCCCCGCTGCCGTATGTTCCACTCGTTTTCCGCTCCATATTGTATCACACAACGGCTTTCGACGCAAGCCCGGCACGAAAACCCTGCCTTTTTGGGAAAAGTATGACTGATTCGACAAAGCGTTTTGTGAATTTGCACAAAAAATATTGGCTGAATCGCTTTAAAAAACTGCTTGAGCAGTTGAAGTTTTTTCTTGCAAACACTTTAATGCGGTTTTATAATAAAATGCATAGCAGTGCAGCAGGGCTTTGGCCCTGATCGATAAACGCGATAGATTCCGATCCGCTGCCTATCAATGATGATCGTTTGAAAGGGGAAGTACGTTATGTTCAAAAACGATTACCTGGCCCGTGTATATGCACAGGTGGAAGCCCGCAACCCCAACGAGCCTGAGTTCCTGCAGGCCGTGCGCGAGGTTCTGGAGAGCCTGCAGACCCTGGTGGAAAAGCACCCGGAATATGAGAAGAACGGCGTTCTGGAGCGCCTGGTGGAGCCCGAGCGCTTCATTCAGTTCCGCGTTTCCTGGGTGGACGACGCCGGTAAGGTCCAGGTGAACCGCGGCTTCCGCGTTCAGTTCAACAGCGCCATCGGCCCCTACAAGGGCGGCCTGCGCCTGCATCCCAGCGTGAACGCCTCGGTCATCAAATTCCTGGGCTTCGAGCAGATCTTCAAGAACAGCCTGACCGGCCTGCCCATGGGCGGCGGCAAGGGCGGTTCCGACTTTGACCCCAAGGGCAAGAGCGACGCCGAGATCATGCGCTTCTGCCAGAGCTTCATGACCGAGCTGAGCAAGCACATCGGTCAGTTCACCGACGTTCCCGCCGGCGACATCGGCGTGGGCGCCCGTGAGATCGGTTACATGTACGGCCAGTACAAGCGCCTGCGCAACGAGTTCACCGGCGTGCTCACCGGCAAGGGCCTGAATTGGGGCGGCAGCCTGGCCCGCACCGAGGCCACCGGCTACGGCCTGTGCTACTTCACCCAGGAGGCTCTGCAGTGCATGCGGTCCGACAGCTTTGCCGGTAAGACCGTTGTGGTGAGCGGCAGCGGCAACGTGGCCATCTACGCCTGCCAGAAGGCCTCCGAGCTGGGCGCCAAGGTAGTTGCCATGAGCGACTCCACCGGCTATGTATACGATCCCAACGGCATCGACCTGGCCCTGATGAAGGAGATCAAGGAGGTCCGCCGCGCCCGCATCGTGGAGTACGCCAACGCCAAGGAGAGCGCCACCTTCACCGAGGGCTGCAAGGGCATCTGGACCATCCCCTGCGACATCGCCCTGCCCTGCGCCACCCAGAACGAGCTGGACGGCGAGAGCGCCAAGGCTCTGGTTGCCAACGGCTGCACCGTGGTGTGCGAAGGCGCCAACATGCCCAGCACTCCCGAAGCCATCGAGATTTTCCTGGCCAACAACGTGCTGTATGGTCCCGCCAAGGCGGCCAACGCCGGCGGTGTTGCCACCAGCGGCCTGGAGATGAGCCAGAACAGCCTGCGCCTGTCCTGGACCTTCGAGGAAGTGGACGAGCGCCTGAAGGGCATCATGAAGGGCATCTTCCACGCTGCTTACGATGCTTCCGTAGCCTGTGACGCCCCCGGCAACCTGATGGTGGGCGCCAACGTGGCCGGCTTCATCAAGGTGGCCGATAGCATGATCGCTCAGGGCATCGCCTACTAATCATTGCATTTTCTTTGGGGCACCCCGCGCGGGTGCCCCTTTTTGTTTGCCCGACAGTGCGGGAAAATGCTATAATGCCAGTACAACAGCAAAACCAACGAAAGAGGGAAACGACCCCATGGAACTGAGCTTTATTGTGCCGCCCCGCTTTGAGGGCGGCTGCCTGCGGGATTTTCTGCGGGCCAGCGGCGTGTCGGCCACGCTGATCAAGGCGGTGAAAAATGAGACCGGCGGCTTCTGGGTGGAGGACGGCCCCGCCCGTACCTGTGACACAGTGCACGCCGGGCAGATGGTTACCTTTGTGCTGCCGCCGGAAAAGCCCACCACCGTGGAGCCCCAGGACATCCCGCTGACCATCGCCTACGAGAGCCAGCACGTGATGGTGTTGGAAAAGCCGGCGGGCATGGCGGTGCATCCCACCCTGAATTACGCGGACGGCACCCTGGCCAACGCCTACATGGGCCTTTTGCGCCAGCGGGGCCAGCAGGGCGTGTTCCGGCCGGTGAACCGCATTGATAAGGACACCTCCGGCCTGGTGCTCTGCGCCAAAAACGCCTATGCCGCCCCGCTGCTGGCCAAAGGGGTGAGCAAGGTATACCGGGCGGTGCTGGAGGGCTGTCCGACCCAGAAGGAGGGGCGAATCGACGCGCCCATCGCCCGCGCACCGGGCAGCATCATCCTGCGGCAGGTGGCCCCGGAGGGCAAACCCAGCCATACCAGCTACCAGGTGGAGACGGAGAAAAACGGCCTGTGTCTGGTGGCGGCGGTGCCTATTACCGGCCGCACCCACCAGCTGCGGGTGCATTTTGCCCACATCGGCTGCCCGCTGGCCGGGGATGAACTGTACGGCGGAAGCCGCCAGCGCATCGGACGCCAGGCGCTGCACTGTGCCCGGATGGAGTTCACTGAGCCGGGCACCCAAAAAACCGTGGTGGTGGAAAGCCCGCTTCCGCCGGATATGCAGAGCCTGCTGGAATAAACGTACAAAGGCGGCGCGTCCCCGCAGAGGGGGATGCGCCGCCCTTTGCTTGTGCCGGAAAAAGTTTGAAAACCCTGTGAAAATGGCCGCCCGCCGGTTGCGTTTTGTTCTACAAGTTGTCTATAATGATATTGTACACTTTGTAGAAGAAAGGCGGCGGGCGCTTTTTTATGGCACAATGCGTGGAAAATAAGACCCCGAACGGGCAGAAAAACAGCAGACAGCGGTGGCTCCGGCTGCGGGCGGAGGCAGTCCGTCTGGCAAAGCGGCTTCGTTTCAGCCGGGGCGCGGCGGTGCTGGGGCAGTTTCTCTACGATGTGGGCTTCTGGGGGGAGTATACCGCCCGGAGGCTGGTGCGGGGAAGCTGGAAGGCCTGCTGCTTTTTGGGGCAGCGCTGTGCGTATGTCTGGAACCGGGCGGCGGGTCTGGCAGGAAATGCGCTGAAAACCGGCGCGCAGGACCTGACCGCACCGTTCACCCGCATGGCAAACGGCGCGAAGAACATCCGCGCCCGGGTGCAGGAGGAAAAGCAGGCAGGCACAGCCCACGCGGCCAGGGAGGGCCTGCGCTACTTTGCCTTGGGCGTACACAAATATTTTCCGCTTTTGGGCCGGGCGGCGGCATACGTGCTGCCGGTGGCGGCGCTGGCGGTGTTCGGTTATACGGTACATACCGTGCTGGAATACAACTATGTTCTGGCGGTGGAAGTGAACGGCAGCGTGGTGGGCTATGTGCAGACCGAGCAGGTATTCGACTCCGCGAGGGAAGAGGTGGCCCAGCGAATCAACTACGCGGGCGCGGGGGAAGAAAGCTGGACCGTGGAACCCTCCTACCAGATCGCGGTGGGGGAGCAGGTGCTGAACGAAAACCAGATGGCGGATGCCATTCTGGAAAGCTCCAGCAGCGAGATCCAAAGCGCCACCGGCCTGTATGTGAACGGCGAGCTGGTGGCAGTGACCACCGAGGGAGACCGGCTGCGCCAGGAGCTGGACAATATGCTTGCCCCCTATCAGAACCCGGACGACCCGAACCTGACCGTGGCCTTCAACAAGGAGGTGCGCTGCGAGGACAGCATCTACTTTACCAGCACGCTGGTGCCGGTGGATGAGATCATCGGGAAGCTGCACGGCGAGGAGCAGGGCGCGGTTTACTACACCATCCAGTCGGGCGATACTCCCTGGACCGTGGCGGGCAGCTTCGGCATCAGTGTGGACGAGCTGCAGGCCCAGAACCCGGACTATGATTTTAACTCCAATTCCGGCTTCCCGGTGGGCTGTCAGCTGACCATCAGCCAGGCCATGCCCTACCTGCAGGTCAAGCGCACTCTGGTAAGTACCTATCAGGAGACCATCCCCTATGAAACGGAGGAACAGCAGGACAGCACCCTGCCCATGGGCACGGTGCAGGTGGTGCAGGAGGGAGCCGAGGGCCTGGCCGAGATCACCCAGCAGCAGGTGTTCTACGGCGATTCCTCCACCCCCAGCGAGACCACGATCATCGACCGGGTGGTGGTGCAGGAGCCGGTGAAGCGCATTGTGGCCATGGGCCAGTATGTCCCGGCGGAAAATATTGCCTATCTTTCCGACGGCAGCACCCTGATCTGGCCGGTGCCCGCCTACCGGGGCATCAGCCGGTGGATGCTGGGCGCAGGTGGCAAGATTCACGGCGGCGTGGATATCCGAGCCAATTACGGCACCGAGATTCTGGCGTCGGCCTCCGGTCAGGTCACGGTGGCGGGGTATCACTGGAGCTACGGCAACTATGTGGTCATCAACCACGGAAACGGTTACCAGACCCTGTACGCTCATGCCAGCAGTCTGGCGGTGCGGGCCGGGCAGACCGTGGCGCAAGGGCAGGTGATCGCCTATGTGGGCTCCACCGGTAAATCCAGCGGAAACCATTGCCATTTCGAGATTCGGTTGAACGGCGCGCGCCAGCAGCCAAGGGACTTTTTCCCCAATAAATGAGGGTTCTTTTGAAAGGAGTGTGAAAAAAACTGCCAAATCCTTGCCCTTTTGACCCCTTTCGCGCTATAATGGGGGATGTATAAAAGCAAGGAAGGAGGGCGGTCAGGCTGGCGATTTTGGAAAAGACCCCGGAAACGGAAGAGAAAACCAACCAACAAGAACAGCAGACCGGCTCCCCCTCTCCCGGAAAAGGCCCGGGCAGATGGGAAGCGATCAAACAGAAAATCCTGCAGAAGGCTGGCCCCTGGATTGAGCGGGCCAAGCGGCACCCGGAAACAGCGGTGCTGGGGCAGTTTTTATATAACGTAGGCTTTTGGGGCGAATATACCGCCCGGCGGATGGTCCGCTTTGTGTGGAACTGCATCCGCAAGGCAGGCGAACGCATCGTCTGGTTATGGGGCCTGGGAGCGGGGCTGGCAGGGAACGCGCTGAAAACCGGCGTGCAGGACCTGACCGCACCGTTCACCCGCATGGCAAACGGCGCGAAGAACATCCGCGCCCGGGTGCAGGAGGAAAAGCAGGCAGGCACGGCCCACGCGGCCAAGGAGGGCCTGCGCTACTTTGCCTTGGGCGTACACAAATATTTCCCGCTTTTGGGCCGGGCGGCGGCATACGTGCTGCCGGTGGCGGCGCTGGCGGTGTTCGGCTATACGGTACATACCGTGCTGGAATACAACTATGTTCTGGCGGTGGAAGTGAACGGCAGCGTGGTGGGCTATGTACAGACCGAGCAGGTGTTCGACTCCGCCAAGGAAGAGGTGGCTCAGCGTATCAACTACGCGGGCACCGACCGGGAAGGCTGGACCGTGGAGCCCTCCTACCAGATCGCGGTGGGCGAGGAAGTGATGGACGAAAACCAGATGGCGGCCGCCATTCTGGAAAGCTCCAGCGACGAGATCCAGAACGCCACCGGCGTTTACGTGAACGGCGAGCTGGTGGCGGTGACCACCGAGGGGGATGTGCTGCAGGCAGATCTGGACAGCATGATCGCACCCTACGAGGACCCGGAAAACCCGAACCTGACGGTGGAATTCACCAAGGATATCCGGCTGGAAAACAGCCTCTATTTCACCGACACCATCGTGCCGGTGGAGCAGATCATCGAGAAGTTCCACGGTGAGGAGCAGGGCGCGGTGTACTATACCATCCAGTCGGGCGATACCCCCTGGACCGTGGCGGGCAGCTTCGGCATCAGTGTGGACGAGCTGCAGGCCCAGAACCCGGATCTGGACTTCAATTCCAGCTCCGGCTTCCCGGTGGGCGGCCAGCTGACCATCAGCCAGGCGATGCCCTACCTGCAGGTGAAGCGCACCCTGGTGAGCACCTATCAGGAGACCATTCCCTACAACACCGAGGAGCAGGAGGACGAAGACCTGGCCTTCGGTACCACCAAGATCATTCAGGACGGCGCGGAAGGCCTGGCTGAGGTGACCCAGCAGCAGGTGTTCTACGGCGATTCCTCCACCCCCAGCGAGACCACGATCATCGACCGGGTGGTGGTGCAGGAGCCGGTGACCAAGATCATTGCCAAGGGCAAGAAGCTTGCCAACGGCGATCTGGCCAGCACCGGCAGCGGCAGCCTGATGTGGCCGGTACCCGGTTACAGCTACGTGAGCCGCTGGATGAGCAGCTACCACAAGGGCGCGGATATCTGTGCCCCCTATGGCACGCCCATCTATGCGTCGGACAGCGGCGTGGTGACCACCGCCGGCTACCACTACAGCTACGGCAACTACGTGATCATCAACCACGGCAACGGCTATCAGACCCTGTATGCTCATGCCAGCCGTCTGAACGTGCATGTGGGCCAGGCGGTAAGCCAGGGCGATGTGATCGCCTATGTGGGCTCTACCGGCAATTCCACCGGTAACCATTGCCATTTCGAGGTGTATGTGAACGGCGTGCGCCGCTCCGCCCGCGAGTGGTTCCCCTACAAATAAGTGGAAAACCGGTTGAAAACCCGCAAAAAGGCTTGCGCTAAGCCGAAAAAACTGCTATGATTAACCTCGGACTTTCCTGGGCTTTGCCCGGAAAAGTCCGGGGTTTTTTTGCGGAGATTTCGGCATCGGGTTAAAAAGATGCTTTTCTGCGAAAAACATCGATTAAACGGAAACATAGATCCCGGATACATGTGCGCAGCTGGCGCATAGAGGTTACAAAATACGTAAATACTACTCTCAAACCTTTCATTCCGCGGAGATCCGGTGTATAATATAACAGTTGTGATGCAGTTGAAGCAGAACGCCTCAAAGCGCGCAAAGGAGAGTTATCGTGGAGAAATTTGTTATCAACGGGGGTAAGCCCCTTCAGGGCGAAGTGACCATCAGCGGTGCGAAGAACGCGGTGGTAGCCATTTTGCCCGCCACTATCCTGGCAGCCGATAAATGCGTGATCGAGAATGTGCCCGCCATCAGCGATGTGGCCGTCTCGCTGGAGATCCTCACCGCCCTGGGCGCTAAGGTGCGGATGCTCAATAAAAATACCTACGAGATCGACACCACCCACATCAACAGCACCGAGGTTCCGGACGATCTGTCCCGTCAGATGCGGGCGAGCTACTATTTCCTGGGTGCATTGCTGGGCCGCTTTGGCTCCGGCCAGGTCGCCATGCCCGGCGGCTGCAACCTGGGTCCCCGCCCCATCGACCAGCACCTGAAGGCTTTCAGCGCTCTGGGCGCGGGCGATTCGGTGGAGTACGGCATGATCAAGGTGAGCGGCAGCCCCCTGAAGGGTGCCCATGTGTTCTTTGACAATGTGTCGGTGGGCGCCACCATGAACGCCATGCTCAGCGCCGTGCTGGCCGAGGGCCAGACCGTGCTGGAGAACGTGGCCAAGGAGCCCCACATCGTGGACCTGGCCAACTTCCTGAATATGATGGGTGCCGACGTGCGCGGCGCGGGTACCGACGTGATCCGCATCCGCGGCAAGAAGAGCATGCACGGCTGCACCTATTCCATCATCCCGGACCAGATCGAGGCCGGCAGCTACATGGTGGCTGCCGCCATCACCGGGGGCAACGTGCTCATCAAGAACGTGATTCCCAAGCATCTGGAGCCCATCACCGCAAAGATGGAGCTGGCAGGCGTGACCGTGGAGGAGTATGACGATTCCATCCGCGTGTGCCGCACCGGCGATCTGATGCCGCTGAAGATCAAGACCATGCCCCATCCGGGCTTCCCCACCGATATGCAGCCCCTGATGACCGTGCTGCTCACCACCGCCAAGGGCACCTCTATCGTGACCGAGGGCATCTGGGAGAACCGCTTCCGCTATGTGGATGAGCTGGTGCGCATGGGCGCCAACATCCAGGTGGACGGCCAGGTGGCCGTGATCGAGGGTGTGCCTGAGCTGCAGCCCGCGCCGCTGCGCGCTTCCGACCTGCGGGCAGGTGCCGCGCTGGTCATGGCCGCACTGAGCGCCAAGGGCACCAGCGAGGTTTCGGAGATCGCGCACATCGAGCGCGGCTACGAGGATCTGGTGGAAAAGCTGCAGGGTCTGGGCGCAGACATCCGCCGGGTGGAAAAGCCCGCTGCCGGTCTGCCGCAGGCGCTGTGATCGCACTCTGATCGAAGATGAAAAAAGGCCGCGGAGCTGCGTTTTCCGCGGCCTTTCGTATACATATAGGAGAATTCATGGCATTTTTTACATCTCTTTATTCCGGTTCTTCCGGAAACTGCTCGGTGGTGCGCTGCGAGGGCAAGTATCTGCTCATTGATATGGGCAAGAGCTGCCGCACCACCCTGAACGCCCTGAAGGAGATGGGGCTGACCGTGGCCGACATGCAGGGCATCCTGGTGACCCACGAGCACTCAGACCACATCCAGGGCCTGCGGGTGTTTTTAAAGCATTATAACGTGCCGGTCTACGGCTGCAGCGCCACGCTGGACAACCTGCTGGATATGGAGCTGGTGCCCCCGGCGGCGGAGCTGATCGCCATTGAGGGCCGGCCGGAGGAGATCGGCGGCTTTGTGGTGGAGGCGTTCCCCACCAGCCATGACGTGCCCTGCTGTGGCTACCGCATCCGCACGCCGGACGGCGGGGTCATGGCCATCGCCACCGACCTGGGTGTGCTCACGCCCCAGGTGCACCAGGCGCTGGCCGGGGTAAAACTGGCGGCGCTGGAATCCAACTACGACCGCAACTGCCTGATGATGGGGTCCTATCCCTATCATCTGAAACGGCGCATCCAGTCTGACCGGGGCCACCTGGACAACGCGGAGTGCGCCGCCAAGGTGCTGGAGCTGCTGCAGGACGGCTGCGAGAAGATTGCCCTGTGCCATCTGAGCCGGGAAAACAATACCCCCGAGCTGGCGCTGGCCACGGTGCGGGAAGCGATTCTGTGCGCGGGACTGGTGCCCGGCGAGAACGTGGTCATCCAGGCCCAGAAGCGCAACGAGCCCAGTGATTGGATGGAGTTTTGATAACATGCAAAAGATCGATTTGATTTGTATCGGCAAGCTGAACGCCAGCTATTTTGCCGCGGGTGTGGCCGAGTACCAGAAGCGGCTGGGTGCCTTCTGTGAGTTTCGTATCATCGAGCTGCCGGAGGAGACCATCAGCGAAAAGAACGCCAGCCAGGCGGTGATCGACAAGGCCCTGGAGAAGGAGGGCCGGGCAATCCTGGCCAATGTGCGCAAGGGCGCGGCCCTGGTAGCGCTGTGCGTGGAGGGCAAGCTGGTTTCCAGCGAGGAGCTGGCGGCGGCCATTGCGGACCGGGCCATGAGCGGCGCGGGGGATATGGCCTTTGTGATCGGTTCCTCTCATGGGCTGGCCCCCATGGTAAAGCAGGCGGCGGCCATGAAGATCAGCCTGGGGCGCATTACGCTGCCCCATCAGCTGGCCCGCCTGGTGCTCACCGAACAGCTCTACCGGGCTTTTGCCATCAACAATCATATTAAGTATCATAAGTAATAAAAGCGGCCTGCGGAAATGCACAGGCCGCTTTTTGCGCTTCTATGGCCTTTGCCGGACGGCGAAAGACGTGGTATATTTGAGATGCAAAAGGAGGGGAAAACCATGAGGATTTGTTTGCGGGGGAATAAACCGGGGGAGTATTTTCAAATCGAACTGCCGGAGCGTACAGAGATTGAAGTTGACCGTGATTTGGATGACGGTTACGGTATCCCGGCCAGGCTGACCATTGCTGTGGGATGCCTGTACGCCCGGCTCGATGAGATTCCCGTGGTACCCGATGCCCTGTATTATTTTCACAACCAGTTGACCAGGTGCTATGAACAGTTGCGGGGAGAAGCGATATATCAGCCGCTCATCGAGGAGGAGCTGGAATTTTCCGTGAGAATGACCCAACAGGGAAAAGCTCTCCTGGTTGGATGCGTGAGAAAAGGCAATGAGGAAACGATGTGTGTGGAATTTGAAATGAAAACGGATCAATCCTGCTTTCCGTCTGTAATTCAGGAGATCAATGCCCTTGCAGAAGAATATTGTGCTGTACAGTGAGCGGTAAGAGGATTGCAGTTTTTGAAAAATTCACAGTTTCGTGGTACAATAACAAAAACCCGGCCCGCGCTGCAACAGCGCGCAGGGCCATCACAGAGAGGAGAATCCCCCTTGAATAAAAAATGGATCGCCGCCGCGCTGGCGGTGTGCCTGGCGGTGGGCTTTACCGCCTGCAAAAAATCGGATGAGGGCTACGGTGTGACCGAGATTGGCCCGGAAAAGACCAGCGCGCCGTCCACTGTGCAGCCGCAGCCCAGCGCGGAGCCTACCGCCACCCCGAAGCCCCAGGCAGGCTTTGTGGTGGGGCCGGTGAAGGATGTCGACATCGTGGCCTCGCTGGCGGATTACTCCGCGCCCTCCCAGACCCAGCTGAGCCTGGAGGAGCGGGAGCAGCTGGCTTTCTTCAAACAGAACGGCAAGACCGGCGTGATCGACCTGAAGGGCAATATCGTGATTCCGGCAGAAAAGGACGTGCATTGGTGTCCGGTGTGCGGCATCACCAACGAGGGTGAGACCGAGATTTACAACGCCAAAGGCGAGGTGATCGGTTCCGGCGGGCATGGCCAGTTTGAGAGCCCCATTTATTACGATACCAAGACCAAGGCCCTGTATCTGGAAAACATGGAGACGCTGGTTTCCTGGAACCAGGAGATGCTGAATACGTTGGAGCCGGTGATTGCCACTGTGGTTACCCTCACCCCCACCACCCAGGAGGATTCTGGCTGGAAGGGCAGCTTTTTGAACGACGAATCCTCTCCGGTGATCGTGGGCGAGACCGAGGGCTATATGCTTTTCAAGCCGGATGGCACCGCGCTGAGCAATCAGGTTTATGAGGAGATCCAGCGGGCCAGCACCGGGACCTTCGCGGTGAAGCAGAACGGTTTGTGGGGCTATGTGAACCAGGAGACCGGCGAAGAGATGGTGAAGTGCCAGTATCTGGAGGCCCTGCCCTTCAACGGCGACCGGGCCGCGGTAAAGGCTGAGAGCGGCTGGGGGTATATCAGCCTGACCGGCCGCCAGAAGACCAGCATGGACTTCCTGGGCGCAGCCAGCGCAGCGGACGAGTCCACTGCATGGGTACGCACCGCTGAAGGCTGGGGCGTGGTAAATCTGAGTGATTACCCCCCGCAGGCCAGCTGAGCAAAACAAATCAGAACAATGTAAAAGCCCACCGGCGCAAAATTTGCGCCGGTGGGCTTTTTTACTGCGGAAGAGGGCAGACTCAAAACAAAAAGAAAAAGACCTGAAACCGAAGTTTCAGGTCTTTCTGGTGGAGATAAGCGGGATCGAACCGCTGACCTCTTGAATGCCATTTTATGGGACTATTAGTACAAATGGAAAAGCCGAAAAATATCGCGGAATCAAGCCATTTTCGGGCTCTTTTGTTTCTATATTTTAGTTGCAAAATACGCCGATTCAATACCAGTTCATTACGACCTTTGGATGGACAAATTTTGCAGCGCATTTGGTACAGAACTTACTGTGTGATCTGTACACACCCGCACCTCTCAAAGCTGGAGAAATCAAGGTTTTAGCGCCCCTGCCCCATAAAAAGCAGAGGGTATTTGTGAGGCCTGAGCGGGCAAAATCGGTGGGTATTTGTGGCAGGTGCGTACCGCTCGGCTTCCATCCGAAGTAGTGGCGGATTTTGCCAAAAATCAGAGGGTATCGCGGTGTCCTTATCCCGTGAATCTATTGTAACAAATCGCCGTTAAAATGGGAAGTAAAAAAGCAAAATCGGAGGGTATTTCTGGCGGTTTTGCACCTACCGATTTGTACTGTTTTAGAGCGGTTTTATACCAGCCCTACCCACCGATTTTTTATGGTTCCTTAAATGTTATCCAAACGGACGTACGCGTTCTCAAGAGTGCCTTTAGAGAGTGGGTGGGGGTATGCCCGCGAGCCAAATCTTGCCGAAAAGGTACGCTGGATAGCCGAGCAAACCGCACAGCCTACCGGCCTTTCCCGTTTTGGTCAGTATTTGACCCTGCTCTTTGAAGCGGATATGCTGTTCGGCAACGAGGACCGTCACCTGAACAACATCACCGTGCTGTGCCGGGGAGATGGTTTTAGCTACTGTCCCCTCTTCGATTTCGGGGCGGGGCTGCGCTCCAATACGCGGGACTACCCGTTGGACATTGAGCCGCGCGCCCACCTACGGCTACTGCACGCGCTTCCACTGGGCACTACCTTCAGCCGACATGTCCAGGCCGCCCAGGCCGTCTACGGCCCCCAGCTGGAGTGGGGGGACCGTCGATGACATCGTCGACGCGCTGACAGGACCAATTGGTTTTTATGCCCAGCGGGACTGCGCCGATATCGCTTGACAGGTAACGGCTTGTATTCAGATACAGGCCGAGAAGCTCCAGTGATGAAGGTATATTAGCTTCTCTCGCACTCTTGTCCCATTGGAAAAACCTATAGAATCCATAGGGCTTTCTTTGACGGACGATTGGCTTCCCGCTCTTGAAGGTCATGAATTCAATCTGGAATAACTTTCACGAAACTCAAATCATAGGCAGATGTTAATTTATTTATATTTTTCTTGAACTCTTTGCGGAAAGTGCTCATGGCTTGGGAAAAGGTAAAATCCACCCAATCTCCATCTTTGTTTTTATAAATTATCCCTGCTATAGAAACCGATTGTAAACGATCCAGAAAATCATTACACGAATCAACCATTTCATGCAGACAATTGATGGTCTCTTCATCGTAATTCTGTTTCTGGAGTGTATCGTAGAGTTTGGTTTTAATTTCAATAGCGGATTTTGCGCACCACGACTTAGTTTCCATTTCAATTGGATTCACTAGTAATCGCTTTGTTTCCAAGAAACAAAGCAGCGCTTGGAGATTATGCTTTGTATCTTCTGTGTATTCCCACGATAAACCACCAAATGGAGTATCAATTCCAGTAATTCTTATTCCCATTTTGTTACTATTTTCCTATTTTGATTCTCTCAATATTTGCTCGAGAGAACACATCCGTCATTTTCAACGCCTGTAAGCATATTAAGCTATGAGTATCTTTCTTGTCGCTTTTATCTTACTTACGTAAAAATCATTTCAATATCTCTGTAGCAGGAATACATCCCGCTCCTAAAACTATCTTATCCATATTCTTTATGTACAGCTCGGCATGGTTGTCTAGGGGCTTCGTGTCAATAAAAACTCGCCATTCTTTTTGATACTCATAGCGCTGAGATTTTATAAACGCGATACTCCACGGTCGGTTGCTTATAGTCTCGATTATTCGTCGCGGCGGCAAGGATTCTTCTTGTACATATTCAACAAATCCTTGGTAACCAACAAATTCTATTGTCTTAAACTGTTGTTCAATCGCTTGGATGGCTTTTTTCGCGTCCAAAACAACGATAAAAATGTCCTGAGTTTCATCCTCTTTTTTATATCGTAAAACCGCGTCTTTCAAATTCAGAGGATCTTTTGGATTATAATATAACTTACCTTCGGACACATTAATGTCGTTTTCTCCTGCGGCAAAAAAGCAATATACATATCCATTTATCGTACACTCTACATCTTTAAGCACAATATCCGGATTACGAAAATCACTTGTTGAACTAACTTCCAGTGTCGCATGCATTGATTCGTCTATAAGTTTTCCTTCTTTGTGGTCTCCCTGGAAGCCTTCTTCCATATTTCGAAAAAAATCCAGAGTATTCATGTATAATTGTCCTGTTGCGATAAATTGCAGCATATATCTTTTGTTGTTGAATATGCGAATCAAATACTTCGGTAAATGGACATCATCATAATCTTCAATCATCATAGTTTTCACCGATCTCTCTATCGCGACTCATCATGCAACATCTTGATTCACTCATGTGCTATGCATTATCCGTCCACATCTCGCACTGGCTCATGACCGTCTGCACGGCGTCCTCCATGCCCTCGGGCGGATACTTGTGCTTTTTCAGAAGGCGCTTGACCAGGCGACGCATGCCGGCGCGGGCGCTTTCTTTTTTCTGCCAGTCGATGGTGCGGTTTTTGCGCAGGGCATCGGTCAGCTCCTTGGTGATGGCAATCAGCTCGTCGTTTTCGTAGAAGTCCTTGATGGCCTGGGGTTTGGTCAGCGCATCGTAGAAGGCCAGCTCTTCCTGGTTCAGCCCCAGCTTTTGGCCTTCGGCGTTGGCAGCAGCAATATCCTTTGCCAGCTTCAGCAGCTCTTCGATGACCTGTTCGTTGGTCAGCATTCCGTTGAGATACCGGTGCATGGCACTCTGGATGATTTCAGAGAACTTTTCCGACTTCACCACGTTGGTTCGCCGGTAGAGGGACACCTGCTCCGCAATCAGCTTTTTCAGCAGCTCCACGGCCAGGTTCTTTTCTTTCATGCGGGAAATCTCTTCCAAGAACTTGGGATCGAACAGAGAGAACTCGGTACCCACGTCCGAAAACAGATTGATGACCCCTTCGCTCTGGATGCTGTGTTTCAGCAGCTCGTTGATTTTCTGGTTGACTTCGGGCAGAGTAAACTTCTTCCCTGTTCCGCCGGTGGCCAGGCGGACAAGCATCGTCCGCACTGCCTCAAAGTAGGCCGCTTCAAAGCGGGTCTTTTCGTCCACCAGGCTGCTGCACAGGGTGAGCGCCTGTTTCAGCAGCAGAGCCTCTTTAATATAGACGCTCTGGGTTCTGTCCTTTTCGGGCAGGTCGTGCTGCTGCACCGATTTGCCCAGCAGAAAGTTGACGCCGCCGCTAATCATCCGGGCTTTTTCCAGGTCGTCGCCGGTCAAAAAGCGGATGTAGTCAAAGCCGTGGAACAGATCCCGGCAAACCTCCAGCTTCTCCAGGAACTTGGGATAGGCTGCTTTGCTCACGTCCGGGTCGCCGTAGTTCTTTTTATCCCGCACGGTGTAGTCGTTCATGGCCTGTTTCAGGGCGGCGGCAATGCCCACATAGTCCACCACCAGACCGCCTTCTTTGTCCCGGAATACCCGGTTTACCCGTGCGATGGCCTGCATCAGGTTGTGCCCGGCCATGGGCTTGTACACATACATGGTGGCGAGGGACGGCACATCAAAGCCGGTGAGCCACATATCCACCACAATGGCGATTTTCAACGGAGAATTGTTATCCTTGAACTTGCGGGCAAGGTCTTCCTTGTGGGCCTTGTTGCCGATGACCTCCCGCCATTCCTCGGGGTCGTTGTTGCCCTGAGTCATCACCACGCCTACTTTTTCTGTCCAGTCCGGGCGCAGCTTGAGAATGCGCTTGTAAATCTTCATGGCGATGGGGCGGGAGTAGGCCACAATCATGGCCTTGCCGGTGAGCAGGTTGGCGCGGTAGTTCTCGTAGTGATCCAGAATGTCATCCACCAGAGAGGCAATGGTCTGGTCATTGCCCAAAATGGCCTCCATCTGGCCCAGCTGCTTTTTGCTCTTTTCAATGACAACCGAGTCGGCGTTCTGAGCCATCAGGTCATACTCCGCGTCAATGAGACGCAGGGTGTTTTCGTCCAGCTTCAGGTGGATGACCCGGCTCTCGTAGTAGACCGGGCGGGTGGCGCCGTCCTCCACAGCCTGGGTCATGTCGTAAATGTCGATGTAATCACCGAACACCTCGCGGGTGCTTCGGTCCTTGGAGGAAATGGGCGTACCGGTGAAACCGATGTATGTAGCATTGGGCAGGCTGTCCCGGATGATGCGGGCGGTGCCGATGGAGGTTTTCACTTCCAGCTCGCCCTTCTCATTCTGACGGGTGACGATTCTCTCGGTCAGGCCGTACTGTCCCCGGTGGGCCTCGTCCGCCATGACCACGATGTTCCGCCGCTGGGACAGCGCCTCGCCGGTCTCCTCGAACTTCTGCATGGTAGTAAAGATGATGCCGTTCGCCTGCCGGTTTGCCAACAGCTCCTGCAAATTCTGGCGGCTCTCGGCCTGCTGGGGTGTCTGGCGCAGGAAATCCTTACAGCGGGAGAACTGGCCGTACAGCTGGTTGTCCAGGTCGTTCCGGTCAGTTATCACCACGATGGTGGGGCTTTCCAACGCCTTTTGCAGATAGTGGGCATAGAAGACCATGGACAGCGACTTGCCGCTGCCCTGCGTGTGCCAGAATACGCCGCCCTTGCCGTCGGTAACGGTGGCGTGCTTGGTGGATTCCACGGCCTTTTTGACCGCGAAATACTGGTGATAGCCCGCCAGAATCTTGAAGGTGTTGGCTCCATCCACATTGAAGCAGACAAAGTTCTGGAGAATATCCAGAAACCGCTGCTTTTCAAAGATGCCCTCAAAGAAGGTGTCAAACTGGGCAGCCTGGGTGTTCTCGTAGCTGCCATCCTTGGTTTTCCACTCCATGAAGCGGTCCTCGCCGGAGGTGATGGTGCCTGCTTTGGAGGTGAAAAGGTCGCTCATTACGCAGACCTGATTGTAGATGAACAGGCCCGGGATCTCGTGCATATAGTTCCGCAGCTGGCGATAAGCGGCGGAGGCATCGGTCTCCTCACGGGAGGGGGATTTCAACTCCATTACAACCAGCGGTAGACCGTTGATGAACAACACCACATCGGGGCGCTTTTCGCTGTTTTCAATCACGGTCCACTGGTTGATGACGGTAAATCGGTTGTTCTCCGGGTGCTGATAATCCACCAGATAGACCAGCCCGGAGCGTTCCTCGCCCTTCACCACGAACTTGACCGGCACGCCGTTTTGCAGATAATCGGTGAAGACCATGTTTTTCTGCAACAGCGAACCGGACTCAAAGTTTTTCAGCTTGTAGATCGCATCGTCCAGCGCCGCTTGGGGCAGACCAGGGTTGATGGCCTGGAGCGCAGGCAGCAGTTCGTCCTCATAGAGGGGAGAATGATAGTCCCGCTCGATGTCCGGGCCGTAGACATGGGAATAGCCCAGGCTTTCGGTGAACAACTGCAACACGGCGTTTTCATAGTTGGATTCGGTGAAGGGCATGGTGGGTCACCTCGTAGAATATCTTGTGTACCATACATCAAACGCATTATCGCTGCGTTCGGTTTCCGAAAGCGTATGGGTATTCGAATCAACAGTATATCGGGAGCATTTTTGAATCTCTCCGTCTTTATACCAAACCAAGCTGCAAGTAGTTGCTGCGATATAGACATGTATGCCCTGTTTATATCTGTAAGAAGTTTCCAGAGTAAATCCAATAAGTTTTTCTCTATCCTTTCGAAAATGGTCCAGGTTCGTATCGTTGGGGGTTTTTACTTCCACAACTAGACAGTTGTTTTCATTGTCACCCCGACTATGAACTATAATGTCAGGATAGGTAAAGTGCTTATTCATTAAACTTTTGGGTTTCTCACCATTCCTGTTGTACTCACAGTCAACGGTAAGTCCAGATTCAGCCAAGTCATTCGCCAGATAAAGCCCAAGTCTAAAAACGATGGAACGTTCGCTACACTTCCTTTTAATCAATGAATAATCTTCAAGGTATAATTTAGCCAGTGCCCTTGTAAATTTCACTCGCACATTAACGTGATTAGGCATTTTTTCTCCTTTAGTCAGGGTTAAACGATAATTTACAGCAGCAAGCGCAGGCATTATATAAACATTATTTCCCATATAGTGTGGGTGATGAATTGCCTGATGGTTGGCGCATTGGCTCAGTTGGCGAAATCATCGAAATACACGATTCTAAACGGATTCCTCTCTCTGGTGCTGAAAGAGCAAAAATGGAGAAGAAAACATATCCCTATTATGGAGCAGCAGCTCTCATGGATTATGTAGATGATTACATTTTTGATGGCAAGTATCTCCTGCTCGGAGAGGATGGTACCGTGGTTGACGAAGCTGGCTATCCAATCCTGCAATATGTATGGGGGCAGTTTTGGGTAAATAACCATGCTCATATTCTCACTGGTAAGCTCGGCTTCAATGTCGAGAGTTTATATATGCTCTTTAAGCAAACGCCGGTAAAGGCTATTGTTACCGGAGCTGTCCAGCCGAAGATAAGTCAAACCAACTTGCGCTCTATTCAAGTAGTAATTCCTCCCCCAAAACTGCTGACGGATTACAATAGCCAGATTGAACCTTTGTTTGCACTCCTGCGGACAAACGAGGAAACAAACAAATCCTTAACTGCACTGAGAGACACACTACTTCCCAAACTTATGTCCGGTGAACTTGATGTCTCTAACATCCAGCTTTAAGCCGCTAAATTATCGTTTATACTCTTATTACATTCTATCTTCTCGTCAATGGTCTTTAGACACAATGCTATTTTTCTCTGGGTTTCAATGGGCGGGACTGGAACCACAATTTTTTTGAATGTTGTTTTGTTGAATTTGGGTTGCGCGCTACCAGTTACAATAGAAGCTATCGCGTGTTGCCCAACAGGGCTTTTGAACCAGTAATAATAGAAATCATCAATTCCTTTTGTTCTCAACATGATAGAATTGGGAGCAAGGCTCATTTTGAGCGTAAGTGTCGGACATCTAAATACTGTGCCAACATTTGCTCCAACATTGGAAATGATTATTTCTCCACCATAAAGTTTACTTTTGCTCAAAAACTCATAGGCGTGTTCATCAATATAAACAAAGTCACCCTTGAAGTTATTATTATAATCAACTAATCGAATTAAAACTGCAACATCAGGTTCTTCTTTGTATTGAACATTCTGAGCCAGAGAAGCGAAACTACCATTGGCAACATAATCAGTTATAGTATTTGAATAATCTCCTATGGTTGAAAGTTCCCATGAAGTGGGAAGAGTGCCGTATTTCCATTCAAGCATAACTGTCACCATCCTATCATCCGATGTACTTTCTGTGTGCCAGCTTCACATTTTGTTGCTTCACCATTGCGTAGTGCATGGTCGTATCGATCTTTTGATGCCCTAAGAGCTGCTGGACTTGTTCTATGGGCATTCCCTTGTCTATGGCTGAGGTCGCCAGCGTTCGCCGGAATTTGTGTGGGTGTACTTTGGGCAAACTCAAGCGTTTTCCCAGCTCCCGAAGCCGTGTCTCCACACCGCCGATCATCAGCCGGTCGTGTGGAGCTTTCAGCGAGACGAACAGTGCCGGGTTCGCATCCGTGCGCTCGCTGAGGTAGTTCTGCAAATGGATTTTTGTCCTTGCATCGAAGTAGACAAGGCGCTCCTTGTTGCCCTTACCGATTACAACACATTCCCGCTCGTTGAAGTCGATGTCCTCTCGGTTTAGCATGACCATCTCTCCAACACGCATCCCGGAGGAAGCGAGCAGATCAATAATTGCTAAATCCCTTGTGGTCGCGCAGCTATCCCGCATCAGCTCTAATGCCTCGTCCGTGTAGGTGTCTTTGACCACCTTTGCCGTCTTTACCTTGTGAATCCGGCGTACCGGACTTTTCAAGATGAAGTCTTCGTCTTCGAGCCATGAGAAGAAGCTGGACAGTATGCGCCGGATGTTATCAATCGTTACCTTGCTGGATCTGCGTTGCGTCTGGTAGGTGGTCAGGTACTTGCGAAGATCATCCGTTGTTATCTGACTGGCCTTCTTAGCGATGGCAGACAGCATGGATTCAATCGTCTTTCGGTAATACTTCAAGGTCTTCTCGGAGCAGCCCTCAATGCGCTTGGCAGAAATAAAAGCATCAACTGCATCTTGTTCATCCTGCTTGGCATCAGTTCCTTCTTGGCTGATACTCACACCTTGCAAAGCCTCAGCCAAAGCGCTGCCTAACTGTAACAGTTGTTCATTGTTGAGATACGGCAGCATTTTACGCTGTATCTCTTGGATAAGTTGTTCTTTCATCGTCGTTCTCCTTTGTATTTAAGAGAACGATGAACAGTGGCAGTTCCTTTGAAGTGACTCTCGCCACTGATGAGAGTTAATAGGGCGACAAACGATAATTTAGCGGCTTAGAGTTGGATGCCGGAGACATCGATCTCGCCGCTCATCAGCTTTGGTAACAGCGAATCTCTCAGTGCAGTCAAACGCTCATTTTCAAGAAGGTTATTCTCGATTTGAGGTATAACAGACCAAGCAAAATCAGCAAATGCTTGAAGTGATTGCTCATTTGCGAGCGGGATTTCAAACGCGGCAATCATCTTCGTTGTTAAGCTGCCTCGAATACTACTTGAATCTGAGATTGCACGAAGTTCGTCGTATCTGTTGGCCAGATTCCAAAACAAATACGGCAAAATTTTCCTCTCAGATTTAATGACGATTACGGATTGATTGACATAGGTATCAATTAAGAGCATGGAGGTCTGTCCTCTCGTGAAACCTTGACCGGCAGATGCCATAACAATATCGTATTTTGTAGCCAGTTTGGTAGATGAATTGTCAATGCCTGCTTGCGTAATGGTCTTCTCTGTCGAGATCACAAAACGATTCCGTGTTTCGCCGGACGAAAACCATCCAAATGTGCCATTCCAATAAGCTGCATTTGATGTCATGGGGGTCCCTCCGCTGTATATGCGTTCAGCATAGTTGCCAACGGTAGTCATTTCGCAATCATTTTCCTTGAAAAGCGATGTGTAGTAGGCGTTGACCATCTCATATAAATTATCGTTTATCTTGTTGTTCAATTGACATTTATCGTCAAGAAAGCGCAATAGGGCTCCAATCTTTCTTTGTTCTGTTATAGATGGTAAATCAATTTCTAAGTTTTGCACAACATCTATTTGTACACGTTGTCTCCCAGAGGAACCCACCATAGACTTGATTGCTGCATCACGAACAAGCGGGCTGCATATCAGATAATACAAATAATCTTCATCAGAAATTCCTGCCTTAGCACGGAAAACGATATACTCTGTGGAACCAAATCCGGTTTCTCTGTCATCCAAAATCGCGACCTTCGCTGTTTTTCCGTTCTCCAAACAAGGTGTAATTCTCGCCATAATAGTATCCCCATTACGGAATTTTGTTCCACCGTTGAACGGCTCTAACGTGTAGCTTAGAATGTCACGGCAAAAAGGTTGCAGTTGGTCCATTGCTACTTTTTTTGCAACTGTCCCTTTTTTTAGCGATTCTTTCGGGTTGAACTCCGCAATATCAGCCAGTTTACACTTCATACCCAATCGCCCCCAGTCGCTCCTTGATCTGCGCCTCCAGCTCGTGGGACTTCCGGAACAGCTCGGACAGCTCCTTGGTCAGCCGGTCCATCTTTTCCTCGAAGGGTTCGCCGTCCTCCTCCTGCTCCTCGATGCCTACATACCGGCCGGGGGTGAGGATGTAGTCCTGTTTGGCAATCTCCTCGGTGTCGGCCACGGTGCAGAAGCCCTTGACCTCCTCCAGCGTGCCGCCCACAAAGGCGTTGTAGGTGTCCGCCAGCTTCTGAATGTCCTCGTCGGTCAATTCACGCAGCTTGCGGGTGACCATGGTGCCCATCTTGCGGGCGTCGATGAACAGGGTCTTGCCTTTCTGCTTTTTGTTCCTGGCCAAAAACCACAGAGAAACGGGAATCTGGGTGGTGTAGAACAGTTGGGAGGGCATGGCCACGATGCAGTCCACCAAATCCGCGTTGATGATGTTTTTGCGAATGTCGCCCTCGCCTCCGCTCTGGGAGGACAGGGAGCCATTCGCCAGCACCATACCCATGCGGCCACCCGGGGCCAGGTGCCAAATCATATGCTGCAGCCAGGCAAAGTTGGCGTTGCCTGCGGGCGGCGTGCCGTACTGCCAGCGCACATCGTCCAGCAGCTTGTCCTGCCCCCAGTTGGCCAGGTTGAAGGGCGGGTTCGCCATGATGAAATCCGCCTTCAGCTGGGGGTGGCAGTCGTTGAAGAAGGTGTCGGCGTTGAACTTGCCCAGGTCAGCCTCGATGCCCCGGATGGCAAGGTTCATCTGGGCCATCTTCCAGGTGGTGGGGTTGGAGTCCTGCCCAAAGACGGAAATCTTGTTGATGTTTCCGCCGTGGTTCTCAATGAACTTTGCCGACTGCACAAACATTCCACCGCTGCCGCAGCAGGGGTCGTACACCCGGCCATTGTAGGGCTGCAAAATCTCCACCAGCGTTTTCACCACACAGGCGGGGGTGTAGAACTCCCCGGCCAGCTTGCCCTCCTGCTCGGCAAACTTGGACAGGCAGTATTCATAGGTGCGGCCCAGAATGTCCTTGCTGTTGCCGTGCTCCACCATCTGAATATTGGTGAACAGGTCCACCACTTCGCCCAGGCGGCGCTTGTCCAGTTCCGGTCGGGCAAAGTTCTTGGGCAGAATGTCCTTGAGGCGCTTATTCTCCTTCTCGATGCACCGCATGGCTTCGTCGATGACGGTGCCGATCTCCGGGGTGTGGGCAGCTGCCGCAATGGTGCTCCAGCGGGCGTTCTCCGGCACAAAGAAGATGTTCTCGGCGGTGTATTCGTCCTTATCTTCTTCAAAGCCGTCCCCCTCGGCCACCAGTTCGTTGTACTTGGCCTCGAAACGGTCGGAAATGTATTTTAAGAAAATCAGGCCCAGAACCACAGATTTGTATTCCGAGGCGTCGATGTTGCCCCGCAGCACGCAGGCCGCGTCCCAAATTTGTTTTTCAAAACCAATGTTGCTGGTGTTTACTTCTGCCATGTGTTCCTCCTGCTATATAGAATCCCTGGTATCGGGTTCACTCAATTCTTTTCCCATCCGGGAATTCAATCACGATTTTTACGGTAGCGCCCAGGGCACTGCCGATTTTCTCCCAGTCTTCCATGCTGAATTTCCCTGTGTTGAGCCGGTTGGAAAGCGTCTGAGGCGACCAACCGGCATTGCGTGCCAAATCCGCTTTGGACATGCCAGAATAGGCACAGGCCATATCAATCAGTTGTTTCACGGTCATTTTTACATCACCTCATTTCCCATTATATATAGTATCGTTTATTGCGTCAACGATACTATATATTTTTTCACGAAATTATAAATAAAATCATTGACACTATAAATGATTTCGTGTATAATAAAGGCATGGAAAACACCACCTCAAAGATTTCGAGCATAAGGAGGCCGATTACAATGAAAAACGCTGTTCGCACCTGCAACCACTTTATTTATGAAGTGGACAACATCCCGGACCATCGAAGCCGCCGGTTTGGCTGTTGTCCTTGCCTGATGGCTGTGAGAGAGTTTGTTTCGTTCCAACAAAAAAGCCGTGTTCAGGCGGCCACCCGAACACGGCAAGCGCAAAATCAACCCACTTTAAATAAGTCCATTCTGCCCTTTCATCATACCATGTCGGCCCATGCAAAGCAAGCCGGGGAGGGCAGTTCTCGAATATCCACACTTTATATATAAAGGAGAACTGACATGAAAAAGGAACTCGCCTTTGAAAAAAGCTACCTCACTGTAGCAGACGTGAAAAGCTATCTGTGCATCAGCACCTCGGCGGCCTATGAGCTGACCCATCGCAAGGATTTCCCGGTCTGCCGGCTTGGATCGTCCATCCGCATTCCCACCCAGCTGTTCCTGGCCTGGGTGGAAAAACACACCCGCGTCCCGGCCGATTTGGCCCCTGTCCAGAAGGAGGTGGCCTTCCATGTCGGGTAAACGCGCAAAGGGGGAGGGATCTGTCCACCGACTCCCCAGCGGGAGCTGGCAGAGTCAAGTTATGGATGGCTACACCGATGAGGGAAAGCGCCATATCGTCAGCTTTACGGCCCCCACCCGAGCGGAGGCTTTGGCCCGGCTGCGGGAGTATCTTCTGAACAAGCAGGAGGTTACCGAGCAGGAAACGCCCGAAGTACCGCTATTCGCAGAGTATGCCCAGCGCTGGTATGAAGCCTACCGCTCTCAGGTAGAGGAGACTACCTATGCCAACTATCGCTACACCTTGAAGCTGTTGAACGGTGCCTTTGGTAAGCTTCCACTGAACGATATCAAGGTGGCACAGGTGAACCAGTTTGTCAACGGACTGGCAGCTAAAGGTTACTCTGCTTCTCAAATCAGCAAATGCCGGTCCATGCTGATTCAGATTCTGGATGTGGCCGAAGCGGATGACCTGGTGGTAAAGAATTACGCCCGGCGGGCTTTCCGCACCACCAAACAGCTGAGCAAGGAAAACAAAACTCACGCAAAGGATGCGTTCTCAGTGGAAGAGACTGAGCGGTTGCTCATCGGCTTGCCCGACAATCTACTGGGCAACAGCATTCGCCTGATGCTTGTTTCCGGCCTGCGGCTGCAGGAACTGCTGGCCCTGACACCCCGGGACATTGCCGAGGACGGTAGCTGGGTCCGAGTGAACAAGGCTGTCAAGATGGTAGATGGTACCCCCAAGTTGGGAGACCCCAAAAGCTACACCAGCCGGCGAGTTGTCCCTATCGCGCCCAAGTATCGTCATATTGCGCTTTGGCTGCGGGAGAACGGCGGACAAGCGTTTCTCTGGTGTGCACCCCGGCAGGAGAGCCTGCTCTATAGCACCGGCACAGTGCGCCGCAAGTACTACCGACTGCTGGAGAAATACCCGGATGTACGCCGGCTTTCGCCCCACTGCTGTCGCCACACCTATGTGACCCTTTTGCAGCGTCAGGGCGTACCCATGGAGACCATTGCCCGGCTCACCGGTCACACTGACATCAAGACCACAGGAAACTATCTTCATATTTCCGGCGATACACTGGCTAGTGCCGTAACTTCACTGGAACAACTGATTTGATTATAGAAAGAGGTATAAATCATGGAAAAGGAATACAACATCTCCATCAACATCACCCCCAAAGCCTTTGAGGGGCTTGCCCGGCAGGGGATGCTCTGCCATCAGGGCATCTGCGAGTTGTGCGACGACGCACTTGCCGCCGCTCTGCCTGGCGAAAAGGCCCGCGTCTGCGTGGCGCTGGCTCCGGATTCGGACAAAAACTATCTCAATATTGCGGTGGCCGACTGGGGCTGCGGCATGGAACTTGCCGCCCTTACCAATGCCCTTCAGCTGGGCAGCGCTCCGCTGAGCAATGACCGCCTGAATGAACATGGATACGGACTCAACAACGCGCTGGCCTGCCTGTCCGGCGGCACCGGTGACTGGTGTATCTACACCCGCAGCCAGCCCGGCCCGTATTTCAAGGTCAGCGGTCCCTTTGACCTGAACATGACCGTCAAGATGACCGAGTCCATCGACCTGCCGGAAGGGCTGAATCTCCAGTGGCCCGATCCCTCCACGGTTATCCATGTGCGGGTACCGATGGCTATCGCCCGCACCTTGCAGCGACAGGGCAACCGAAAGCTCAGCGACCTGGTCACTCTTCGGATGTGGCTGATTGAGCATCTGGGCGTTGCGTATCGAGGCTATCTGGAACTGGACCCGGTCACACTGGAACCCAGCGCCAAAATTGCGGTGACTGTGAGCCAGAGCAGCCTGCTGGTGCCACCCATCCCAGTCCCTATGATGATGGGCCGTACCGAAAAGCTGGAGGTGGAGCTGGGCGGCCAGGTGGTGCCAGTGACCTACGTCCACGGTACCCTCGATAAATCGAAACAGGAACATCTGGTGCAGGGCAGCAAAGCCCGTTTCTACTATCAGTGCAGCCAGCCCACACAGGGCATTGATATCCGGCTGGGCAAGCGGGTAATTGCCACTGCCCAGTTGGGGGAAGTTTGGCATCGGGAAGATGGCAGCCCTCTTTGCCGGCACAACAGCTACAACGATTTTGTGGGAGAACTGATTCTGCCGGAGCTTCCCCGGGGCGTTCTGGCCACTCTCAACAACAAGACCGGCATCGACCGCAACGACCCGGATTGGGATGTGGTCTTTGAAGCACTGGCGGATTTCCCGCCGCAGAAAAATGCCGCCGCACTCAGCGAGGATGAACTGAAAAAGAAGTGGATGAAAATCCTCAAGGCCGCCAATCCGGAGGACGATGTGACCAGTGAGATCTCCGTCTGGCCCACCGGTACCCGCGTGGATGTGGTGGACAAAGGAGCGAACGGGAAATGCGACATCTACGAGCTGAAGACTCGTAAAGCGGAACCACAGGACCTGTACCAGCTGCGGATGTACTGGGATGGCCTGGTGCTGGAGGGCATCCAACCCACCCGGGGAATTCTGCTGACGGCCAAATATAACGATGCCATCCGGGAAATGGCAGAGCAGATGAACAGCCTGCCGACACCCAACCTGCCGGATGGTACACCCAGCGAACCCTACCGGTTTTTGCTGGCGACCCATCAGGAAAAAGAACTGTCTGTATAAGGAGGAAACAAAAATGATTCTGGATGCTATCTATAACGGGGATTTCCGTCCGGGTGAAACCGGATTTATGGATCGCGAGGACTATCGGGAAGCCATGCGGGCGGCGGAACTTTTCCGTGTTCAGCTGATGGAGAGCATTGGGCAGGAGGATAATCTCCTGCTGGAACAGCTGATGTGTTACATCCAAGACGCCGAAGCCGCCGCTTGTGCCAGCAGCTTTCAGCACGGATTTTCCGCAGGACTTCTGCTGATGCAGGAAGCACAGACTCTGATGCGGGAAAAAGGCATTTCCGAAAAGGAATAAAAACTGCACCGATAATGACAAACAGCAAACAGCGGACCTGGAGCATTTCCAGGTCCGCTGTTCTGTCTTTTTGCAAATAATGCAAGAATTTACAAAATGTTCATAATTAAAACGGCTTTTTCGCTGCGACCACCCCGAAAAGTGAATATGATACAAACAGAGGAAGCGAAATAGCACCAACTTCTGTAAGGAAGGGAGGGAAGTTATATGGCACATTCCAAACATGATATTCCATTTTACGGAGGCACTCTGCGCCACCTGACATATACCAAGAAAGGCATCCCTACAGCAGAATGCAATTTAATTGACCCAAACACAACTTGTCCCTACACAAACGCCGAGCTGTATAAAGCTTTGTTGCGTCGCAGTAATGAGCGCCCGGCGCTGGCTACCGCTGTTGTACATGAGATCCGCGAAATAGCCAAAAAAGCAGTAAGAAATCCCAACGCAAAGTTTAAGCAGCAGTGTAGCGGCAAAACGGAAGCCGACGCAGACAAACTGGCGAAAAAGGAGTTATATCCGCGTTTGGCGCTCATTGCCAAACTGCTTTATCGTCCAATATGGGAAAGTCTTGTTGCAGCAGGACGCCCTACTATTGCGGATTTTGTAGAGTACATGGGCGATGATTTGTTCCGCACCGCCACACCAGGCGACCGGCCGAATCTTATGTCGGCATTGCACACGACGATTCTTCCGGTTATCAAGGAAAAGCGTCTGGATGAACTTGCCACCGAAGAACAAGCCAAAAAAGAAAAAGACAAAATCAACCGCCTGCTCAAAAAGACGCATGCAAAAGATACAAAACGCAGGAATACAAAACGCGCCTACACCGAGTTGTTTCGTACCATTGTGGAAAGCGGATTTGCTGAATGCAAAAGCGCACTGGAACTGGCCGATGCAATCGAGATGACTAAGCAGCAAAACCGTAAACTGTCAAACAGCATTTTCCCAGGGCATTTGGATGATAGTCAGCGCTGCGCGCTGTTTACCCTTTTATCTGACCAGGCCTATTGTCACGAACAGCTTATCGTTGCTTTGGTGTACTCCGGCCTTGATCTTCGTGAGATTGCAGCACTTACTTATGGCGATATTGATCAATTGACACTGTGCAACGAAATCTGTGTGACCATCACAGTTGAGAAAATCGTATACGGCCAAAACACCGACGCGACTGTTGCTGGTCTTAACAATGAGAATATGCCTGTAAAGCGTTTGCGCAAGGTGGTGCTGTATCCATGGGCAGCGGATATTCTTCGCCAATATGTTGAGCGGCTGCAAGAAGAGGGATATTCGTTTGCTCAAATTGAGAAAATGCGGCTTTCCTATTCGATATTGCGCAAAGAATCGCTCGCTCCCTTTCAGATGGAAGCTGCCATCAAACAGCTTCTTCGGGAAGCAGAAATTCCGAGCATATCGATTCCACACACGCGGGACGGAAAAACGGAGATGACGATTAAGGAACCAAGCTACTCACTACTTTACTTGGATGCGCAGTATGTTGCTGGTCTCTGCGGAGCGAATTTACCGATGCTGCACGCTATGTTCGGGATGGCCTGGACCGAAATGGACGAAGAATCCTATCTTGACCTTCTAGGCAACCAGTATGCCGTAGCGCGCTATCTGCATTTGAAGCGCTTTTCTCCCTATGAGCCCGCTTTGCTGAAACGCCGCGTGCTGCTGGTTCGGAATAGCACCCGGGAACTCCAGAACTTTAGAATTTCATCGCATTGCGCGATATCGGCCAGATGGAGGGAAAAACACGATGATAAAAATCATTGAATACAGTGGTGTGAAATTTCGGGTGAGCTTTTGCTATCCAAAGAACATTAAAGACACAAAATACCCTTGCCGAGCGTTGGTGACGCCGCTCGACGAAAACGAGAGGAAAATCACCAAACGGCAGTTGTACGGAAAAGACAGCGATGAGCCGGTAAATCGCTTTGTATCCGGCCTAAACCCGGAAGATATTGAGAAGAATCGCATCCCGGACGTTATCAATAAACTGCTCGGACTGATGCAGCAGCGGGGGTTGTATACTCCATCTGATTGTGGCAAGCTGTCACAAGAAACAGATTTGGCAGTAATCGCAAAATCGGTAAAAGAGGCATTTTTTAACAAGTATAGTGCCAAATACAAGTGGGCACAGAGCACCTGTTATAAGTATCGGCAACAGTATGACTATATGACAGAAGCTCTGCAGGGTATTGATTATCGCACGCTCACACCAGATATAGAAATTCTGATACAGGAAAATATCTGTCGTGCGGCATTACTGGACACAAAAAAAGACAATGAATGGGTTCCAGGCTTGACACCACCCGCATCGGCTAAGACAAGGCTGTATCTTTTATATCGGCTGTTGGAACTTCTGCGCAATACAGAAGACTACGATATTGCTCTGACTCCTTCGCGATACCAAGGAAAAACCTCACGAAAAAAGCTGCTTCTTGCGCGTACCGATCATGCCCGCAATTTGCCCAGTGACCTTCTGAGTAAGTTGTGCGATACGGATGTGCTGGCCGGACAAATAGGGATCTTGGCAGATACAGGTTTGCGAATCAACGAATATGGAGGCCTGCTGTTTTGTTCTGTCGGGTATGCAGACGGCTCACAGGGGCGCATGTATTTTGTACGGGTCAGCGGTCAGCTTAGTCGGCAAAATACACGCACGGAATACCCTAAGACAGACCCCTCCTATCGGCTCATTCCAATTTCACAGGAACTCGGAGAACGGCTGATGGCAGAGCGTGAAAATCTTGAACTGCGGTATGGCGATATTTCTTTGCTGCTGCGCATTGGCCAGCCGGAAGAATTTATGTATTCCAACGCCCCCGCTACCGTTGCCTCCCATATGCATCAATTGAGTGAACAGATTCCCCAGCTGTTGCGCCAGCCTGAATTTTTGGAAGCAATGCGCCGAAATCGCCCCTGCACCTTTGATAAAGCAAGCCAGGATGAATATTTGTTCGGTATGTTGACCCCGCATGCTTTACGCCGATTTTTTTGCACCTGGTTATATACGATGAGCGGGGTTGACACCAACGAGATTTATTTCTTCATGGGGCACTTGAATAAAAATGTACGCCAGCGATCAGGCCCTTGTGGCCCGACGCCAGCCGAAATATATCGTCTTTGCCTGTTGAAACATGTCAGTCCGACCCTGTTTCACACCCCACACTCTTTGAAATACAATCTGGGGGAGAAATACCGTGAAACAGAAGTACCTGCTTGCTCCGTGGAATTTACGATTCCGCCCGAAACATCCTGGGAAATCGTTGTTGAGGATTCCGAGCCCTTTAATCACGTGGCGTTGAGGGGAAATGGAATCACATGGGATGTCAGGTATCAAGATGAGTTTCGGCCGAACCCGAATCGATATGCTCTGCTGGCGACCGAAGAGATGTATACCATCCAGTCAAAAGGCAAATTTTTGGATGCGTTGAAAAAGGCAACAAAAGGCGAGAAGCTCAATAAATAGGTTGTATTCAACCTATTTATTGGTATAATGAAAAAGGAGGTGGTTTTCTCATGTTGCTTGATACCCGCGAAATGATTTCCGTGACTGAAGCCAACCAAAATTTCTCTCGGGCAACCAGGATTGCCGACCAGCGTGGCAAGGCCGTGATCTTGAAAGGCAACCGGCCCAAGTACTTATTGCTGGACATCGAAGCGGACCCGCGTTTGCTTTTGTCGGATGATGAGCTGATCGGGATTTCTGCCACCCGCATTTTCAAAAATCACCGGGCAGCGTTTGAGGAGTTGGCAAAATGATTGTATTGTCCACACAAAAAGTAATGCAGCTTCACCAGTTCCTCATGCAGGAGACCGGTGGGCTGGATGGTATCCGGGATGAAGGTCTGTTTGATTCCGCTGTGCAAGGTCCCTTCGCCACGTTTGGAGGCCAGGAGCTTTACCCCAGTATCGAAGAGAAAGCAGCAAAGCTGGGAGTTACCCTCACTAAGAATCATGCTTTTCTGGATGGAAACAAGCGCATCGGTGCCTATGCACTGCTCATCTTCCTGGACGTAAACGGCGTGGCAATGGAGTACTCTGATGCTGACTTGATTTCTCTGGGCCTTGGTATGGCCGACGGCACGCTGGATTACGAAGATGTTCTGGGCTGGATTCACAAGCATAAGACAGGGGAGCTTTCCCGGCCTAATCCAACTTGACATCATGCACAAAACAAAGACGCTAAATTTTGTGTTTTGACGGACGTGAAACCAGATGTTCGGGCATACTTTTATGGATTTTTGATAACAAGTCTGGCCTGTGCCGCTTTCGTTATGGAGCGGATTCATTATCCATTCATTATGCGTCAGAAAACGGGGAGCAAAGCATCCTCTCAAAAAGCGGGTTTGCGGGCGGTTCCGTGGCACGGAACCGCCCGCAAACCCGCATAAACACAAGAAAAAAGCACCCATCTTTCGATGGATGCTTTCTGGTGGAGATAAGCGGGATCGAACCGCTGACCTCTTGAATGCCATTCAAGCGCTCTCCCAGCTGAGCTATACCCCCAGATATTTGCCGCCGTTTTTCGACTGCTTGATTATTATAGCAGGAAATATGGGGTATGTCAACAGAAAAAGAAAAGTTTTTTCAAAAAAATGAAAAAAGGCGAACGGCCCTTCGGAAAGGGGAAAACGGTAGCCTTTTCATGGCGTAATATCTGCTGCCCCGGATTGGTTTTCCACCGTGAAGACGATTCATGGTGGAAAAGAAAAAGACCTGAAACCGAAGTTTCAGGTCTTTCTGGTGGAGATAAGCGGGATCGAACCGCTGACCTCTTGAATGCCATTCAAGCGCTCTCCCAGCTGAGCTATACCCCCAGATGATTGCTGCCGTTTTTTGACTACTTGATTATTATAGCAGGACTTATCCCAATCGTCAATACCCAATTTGAAAAAATTTTACTTTTTTCGGTGCGGGCAGGGAAGTTCCCTAATTGTCACGCTCCGGGCGAAGGGAAAGGGGCCAAGGATGGAAAAGTCCCGTGCAAGGATTTGATGGCCTGCTAAGACGGAATCCGGTATGATAGTGCCATGAGGTTAGTTGATCCTAACCAGAACGGTATTGGTCACCGCCTTTTGGGGATGCCGCGCTGCGGCGGGCAGGAGACCGATCCGTCCATCCCATAACCCTCCATAACGAAAAACGCCAGAGGGCGGCGCCGGTTTTGCTTCCGGCGCCGCCCTCGGCGTTTGTATGCAGAAAAATCAGAACAGCCGTTGGCCCTGCACGTACTTGGCGCAGGGAGCGCCGTCGCCCAGATAGACCATCCGCTCCAGCCGCTCGGGCAGGCTGCACAGCCGGGTGGTGGGCAGGTTGGAATCGTCCATCACGATGGCGTCGAACTCGTAGCCGGGCTCAAAGCTGCCCACCTTGCCGAAGAAGGCGCCGCCGCCCTTGGTGGCCAGATACAGCACCTCGGGCATGGTCAGGGCGGGGGTGTTCTGGTCCACCAGACGCCAGCGCAGCTTGGAGCACTGGATGGCGTCGGTCATGGCACGGAAGATGGACAGATGCGCGCCGCCTGCCACGTCGCTGCCCAGGCCTACCTTCTGGCCCTCCAGCAAAAAGCTCTTGATGGGGGCAATGCCGGAGGAAACGTTCATGTTGGACTGGGGGCAGTGGGCGATGAATACGCCGTTCTCCTTCATGCGGGCGCGCTCTTCCGGGCCGCTCCACACGCAGTGGGCCATCACGGTGGGGCATTCGCCGCCGAACAGGCCGAACTGCTCATAGGCCTCGCCGTAAAAGCGGGTGCCGGGGCACAGCTCGCTCACCCACTTGATCTCGGAAAGATTTTCAGACAGGTGGGACTGCATGGGTACGCCGAATTCCTTCTGCAGCTTGCCCAGACCGGCCATCAGCTCGTCGGTGCAGCTGGGGGTGAAGCGGGGGGTGAGCATGGGCTTGCTCTTGGTGAAGGCGGCGCTGTCCAGTAGCCACTGGCGGGTCTCAGCCAGAGATTCCTCGCAGGTCTCCCGCAGGATGTCCGGACTGTTGCGGTCCATGTTCACCTTGCCCACGTAGCAGCACAGACCGGCCTTCTCCAGCAGCTCCATCAGCTTGAGAGTGGCGGGCCGGTGAATGGTGGCGAAGATGCAGGCGCGGGTGGTGGCGCTGTGCAGCAGCTGCTGGGTGAAGATGCTGTAGGCCTTCTCGGCATATTCCGGGTCAGCAAACTTGCTCTCTTCGGGGAAGGCATTGGCCTCCAGCCACTGCAGCAGCTCCATGTCCATGCCCAGGCCCCGGTAGGCGTACTGACTGGCATGTACGTGCAGATCCACCAGGCCGGGCAGGATCAGCTTACCGCTATGATCCTCCACAGGCAGATCCTTGTACTGCTCGGGCAGCTGGGCGAATACGCCCGCTACCTTCTGCTCTACGCATACCAGATAACTCTCGGGATAGATGGCCAGCTGGCCGGGAGCGGGGGTGAAGAAGATATTGCCTTTCAGGGCAAAAGAAGTCTGGTTCATGGACTACTCCTTTTATTACATTATTAATGGGAAAAAACATCTTAGAAAACGGCCGCCGAATATTATAACGGAATTCACGAAAAAGAGCAAGGGGAAAATGCAACAGAAAATCTCTTGCATTTATGGTGGTTTTATTATATAATAGCACTGTTCGGACAGAGCCAAAACGGTGCGCTGTTCGGCATACGGATGCGGGCCCTGTGCGATGGGGCCCCATGAACCATGTCAGGCGGGGAACCGAGCAGCATTAAGTGGTCTGCCCTGTGCGCCGCAGGCAGCCTGCATCCGTATGCCAAGCAGCGCAAAGGCAGGCGCATTGGCGCTTGCGGGCCTGTCCGTTTTTTGTACCGGCAGAAAGGAGGGCACGGCAAAATGTATCGGGCGCTTTACCGCAAATGGCGGCCCCGCACCTTCGAGGACGTGGTGGGCCAGCAGGGCATTGTGTCGGCCCTGAAAAACCAGATTGCCACCGGCCGGGTGGGCCATGCCTACCTGTTCACCGGCACCCGGGGCACCGGCAAGACCACCTGCGCCAAGATCTTCGCCAAGGCGGTGAACTGCCAGGACAAGACCAGCCCGGACCCCTGCGGCGTCTGCTCCATCTGCAAAGGCATCGACGACGGTTCTATCCTGGACGTGGTGGAGATCGACGCCGCCTCCAACAACGGCGTGGACAACATCCGCGACCTGCGGGACGAGACTGCCTATACCCCCAGCGCATGCGCCTATAAGGTATATATCATCGACGAGGTGCACATGCTCTCCATTGCGGCGTTCAACGCGCTGCTTAAAATCATGGAGGAGCCGCCCAGTCATGTGATCTTCATCCTGGCCACCACCGAGATCCACAAGGTACCGGCCACCATTTTGTCCCGCTGCCAGCGGTACGACTTCGGCCGCATCAAGCCGGAGGACATCGCCGCTCGAGTGAGCTACGTGGCCGCTCAGGAGCAGCTGGAGCTGACCGAGGGCGCGGCGGCGCTGATCGCCCGCCTGGCGGACGGCGCACTGCGTGACGCGCTGTCCATTCTGGACACCTGCGCCGGTGTCTCCACCCAGATCGACGAGGAGCTGGTGCGGCGGATGGCCGGTGTGACCGACCGCAGCTACCTGTTCCGAATCAGCGAGGCGCTGCACAACAAAAACGCCACCGAGGCCCTGGCCGAAGTGGCCCAGCTGCGCCAGCAGTCGGTGGATATGAAGCGCCTGTGCGAGGAGCTGATCGCCCATTACCGCAACCTGATGCTGGCGGCGCTTCCCGGCGGCAAGGCCCTGCTCAGCGGGGTGGCCCCGGAGGAAGAAGCCCAGTATCTGCAAACCGCCGAGGGCATCCGCCAGGGCGAGAGTGTGCGGGCCGTGCGCCTGCTGGGCTCCGCGCTGGAAAAGATGGGCCGGGGCACCGACCAGCGCATCGAGCTGGAGCTGGCCCTCTTTGCCCTGACCGAAACGCCGCAGGCTGCCCAGCAGCCGGTGCAGACAGCACCGGTCCAGCAGCAGGCCCCGGCCTTTGGCCAGCAGAGCGCGGCTCCCTTTGCGACAGCACCCTTTGCTGCCGCCGATCCCGCACCCTTCGCGGTGCGCCAGCCGGAAGCCGCGGTCCCGGCAGCAGCTGCCCCCAAGGCGGCTGCACAAAGTGCCGCGTCCCAGAGTCAGGATCTTCCGCCCTGGGAGCTGGATACGCCCCCTGTGAGCGTACAGGAGGCCCGGGAGATGGCGAAACCGGCGGACGCGCCCATCGCGGCGGCCCAGCAGCCGGAACCCCTGCCCTGGGAGGCAGAACCCATCCAGCAAAAGGAGGTTCCGCCCCCGGTGGAGCAGGTCCAGCCTAAGCGGCAGAGCCTTGCGGCCCCCGCCAAGGGCGAGCCGCCCCAGCCCTTTGAGCCCTGGCCCCAGGTGGTCGCCATTTTGGAAACCCGGGACCGGCAGCTCTATTCCCACCTTCACAAGTCCCGCGCCGTGTACGACGGCCGCCGGGTGCTGATCGAAGGCGGACCAACCTTCCGAGACTTCATCCGTGTGAACAAGGAATCCCAGGAGATCTTAAAGCAGATCATCCAGGAGGTGACCGGCGTGCGCTGCGGCATTGGCCCCTATGTGGACAAGTCCAAGGCAAACGGTGTGTCTCACACGGTAGAGGATACTTTAAAAGAACTCGCGGCCCAAGGGGTCGACGTGGTCTACAACGACAAATAAGCTAAGGAGAGAATACCCATGAAAGCAAGACTGCCCCAGGGCTTTGGCAAGCCCGACGTGAACGCCCTGATGCGCCAGGCCCAGAAGATGCAGGAAGAGATGAAGGCCAAGCAGGAGGAGCTGGAGAACACCGAGTACCAGGCTTCCGCTGGCGGCGGCATGGTTCAGATCACCATGACCGGCAAGCACGAGATCACCTCCATCAAGATCAATCCCGAAATCGTGGACAAGGACGACATCGAGATGCTGGAGGATATGGTGGCCGCTGCCGTGAACGAGGCTGTTCGCGTGGTGGACGCTGACTCCGACAAGGCCATGCAGGAGCTGACCGGCAACGCCAACTTCCCCGGCCTGTAAGGAGCGATCAGCATGGGATACAACGCCGCGCCGCTGGAGCGGCTGGTGGAACAGTTTTCCAAATTTCCCGGCATCGGGCGCAAAGGCGCCACCCGCATGGCCTATCAGGTGCTGAGCATGCCCGCCGCCGAGGCGGCCGAGCTGGCCAAGGCCATTGAGGAGGCGCACACCAAGCTGCACCGGTGCAAGGTCTGCCAGGATTACACCGAGAACGACCTGTGCAAGGTTTGTTCCTCGCCCAAGCGGGACCATTCGGTGATCTGCGTGGTGGAAAGCCCCCGGGATGTGACAGCCTTCGAGCGTACCCGGGAGTATAATGGACTGTACCACGTGCTGCACGGCCTGATCTCGCCCATGGACGGCATCGGCGCCGATCAGCTTTGCGTGAAGGAGCTGCTGGCCCGCCTGCATGACGGCGAGGTGAAGGAGGTCATCATGGCCACCAACCCCACTGTGGAGGGCGAAGCCACCGCCATGTATCTGGCGAAGCTCATCAAGCCCCTGGGCATCAAGACCACCCGCCTGGCCTATGGCCTGCCGGTGGGCTCCAGTCTGGAATACGCCGATGAGACCACCCTCTATAAGGCGCTCAGCGGCCGAGGCGAGCTGTAACCGGCTTGACAAAGCCGACCGCAGCGGGTTATACTTTGTAAACAGAAGCCAAGGGCGCACACCGGAGGAGGTGACGAAATGCCCGAGCAGGTGAAAACCAAACAGATCGCCGCCAACCGGCAGGCACGGCACGAGTATTTCGTCATGGAAAGCCTGGAAACGGGCATCGAGCTGGTGGGCACCGAGGTGAAAAGCCTCCGCATGGGCCAGGTGAACATGAAGGACTCCTGGGTGGATGTGGAGAACGGGCAGCTGATCGTGTACGGAATGCACATCAGCCCCTATGAAAAGGGCAACATCTTCAATCGGGACCCGTTGCGGCCCCGGCGGCTGCTGGCTCATAAAAATGAGATCCGCAAGCTGGCGCAGGAGATCAAATTGCAGGGCTATACCCTGATTCCGCTTTCGCTTTATTTCAAGCATGGCAGGGTAAAGCTGGAGCTTGGCCTGTGCAAGGGCAAAAAGCTGTACGACAAGCGGGCCACCGCGGCCCAGCGCGCCGCCCAGCGGGACATTGACCGGGCCATGAAAACACAGCGGCGGTAAGGCCGCAAACCAAAAGCGCAACATTCGCTTTCCGGGCGGAATTTCCGCCCTTTTATGGGGATGTAAAGGTTTCGACGGGGAGAGGAAAGCGCGAGCAGCGGGTAGTGGATGGGGGCCACACTTTAAACGCCTCCGAAAAAATAGCTAACAACAATAAATTAGCTGTCGCTGCCTAATTATAGGCGGCTGTCCTGCCTGTCTTAGTACCGAACAGGGCCAGGGCATCGATTAGGTACTGAACGTGAGCAGCCTTAAGCTTTGCGGGCGGCCATGAACTCATGAAGCTACCAATGTGTCGGCCTGTTTGCCGGCCTGGCACAAAGGAAATGTTGTAGACAAACTGCACCCGGAGATACTCTCGTGGACTTCTTTTCGGACGCGGGTTCGATTCCCGCCATCTCCACCATAAAACGCCCGAATGCCGATGGCATTCGGGCGTTTTCCTTTTTTCTCATATAAAGAACCACAAGCTATGCTTGTGGGCGAATCTAGCACGAGCGTCGAACAGAAAAAATGCCCGTTTTAACTAAAGGAACATCAGACAACAAAGAAGAGCGTAAATCC
>NZ_NFID01000013.1 GCF_002161595.1 Gemmiger sp. An50 | reverse complement strand
TTGTTTAACGTGATTTTCCATCACGATAAGGTTCCGTTCAAGCTTCGATATTGTTCAATTTTCAAGGTCCTGTGCCGCTCTCCCTCGCGGGACAGCTTGTTTATTATATCTCGCAAAGTCTTGTTTGTCAAGCACTTTTTGAAATATTTTTATTAGCTTTTCAGCGGCTCGCTGTCTCTCGCGACAGCTTGATTATAATACCACACCATGGAACACATGTCAACAACTTTTTTCAATTTTCTTTCTCTTTTTTCGCGAAGCCCCGTTTTTTCCGCATATAATTGCATTATATATAAGGCGTTTTTCGACTCGCTTCATTATTGTGGTTTTTCCATGCCGAAAACTTTTTCATCTTTTTTGAGAAAAAGCCTTTTCAAAGCCTTGAAAATATGATAATATAATTTCTGCACCGATTGATGTGCGCTCGTGGCGCAGCTGGATAGCGCGTTAGACTCCGACTCTAAAGGCCGTGGGTTCGAATCCCGCCGGGCGCACCAAAAACCCCGAATGCGATTGCGTTCGGGGTTTTTACTTATTCGCCATTCACTTTTCACTCACTTCTGCTGCCTGCCCGGGCTTTTGGAAGGAAATTGTAAAGAAGTACCATTTCAATGTTCCAAAGGCTGCTGCATTTCCAAAAGAAATGCAGCAGCCTTTTTTCTTTTTCTTAATTCATTTCTGCCGGCAAATAGGTTTGCCCCGGCACACGCCGGGCATACAGCGTCTCCAGCCGGGCAAGCACCGCATCCCGGTGCTGGGCAAAGGGCCTGCTGTGGCTGACCAAAAACCATTCTGCCCGCAGCCCTTTCAGTATTTGCAGCTGCTGCGCCAGTAAACTCACGTTGTATACCGCCTGGCCCGCCTTGACCGCCGGATAAAGGGCGTCTCCCAAAAAGGCATAGCCGCCGTACTCCATCCCTATACAGCCTTTGGCATGAATGGAAGGCAATGGGAACAGATGTACCCCCTCCGGCAAAAACAGATCCTGGGAAACCACAATCCCTCCGCCGGCTTTTTTGCAGGTGAACGCGCCGCCATAAAAGGTCTCGCACTCCACCCGCCCCAGATTGCCCATATGGTCCGGATGAAAGTGGGACAGCACCACCGTTTTCTTTCCCGGCAGCGCATTGACTGCGGCAGCCACATCGGGCGTACTGCCCACATCATAGACCCAGAGCATTTCGTCTGTTCGCACCAGACCCACGTCCGCCGAGAGCGGCGATTCCGTGGCGGGAAGGTATCCGACCTGCCCGGTCAGCCATTCCCATTTCATACGGATTCCTTCTTTCCTTTATATAAGAAGCCTCTCAGGCTGTTTCCAGTTGTTCATAGGATACCTGCTCCTGCAAAAATGCCCGCAGCTGTTCCACCGAACCCGCTTCCAGATCCTTTTTCTGCAGAACAAGCGCCCGCTGCCCGCAGACCGGCACCAGCAGCGCATCGGTCTCGCACACAAAGAAGAACTCCGGGTACTCAAAGCACTGCGCATCCTCATCGTTACCATCGCTCAGAATCATGCCCGCTTCGGTGAACTCCACCCGGACGTTTTCCGGATTTTCCACCGTCCCGCGCCGGCGCACAAGCTCCCGTGCCCCCCGGTCAAAGCCGGACTCCTTCCGGTGCATTCGTTTTCCGGCCAGCGCCCAGATCCCCACCGCAAGGCAGAGCGCTCCCGGCGCCAGCAACGCTTTCAGCGAATCAAACGCCAGCAGTGCACCCAGACACAAAATCGCACTCATGACCAGATTCAATCCGGCCATCAGCGTTCGCTGCGTGCTTTTCATCGCCGCGCAGCTCAGCAAAAAGCCAAAAATGCTCAGCACCAGGGGCCCTGCCATTGCCTTGGACTCCATCACGGAAGGCACCAGCAAAAACATGCTCACCGCCCAAAGCAGGATACCCAGCACGCCCTCTCTTTTGCGGCGTTTTTTCAGCACCTCCGGGTCCGCTTTCGGCACCCGGTCCAGCCAATCAGTGAGCTGCCACAAGGCCGGAAGCCGTTTTCGGGACTCCAGCTGCGTGTACCGCTCCAGCACACGGCTCAGCTGAGGAGTCAGCGCATCGTCGATAGGGGTAATTCTGAACAAAAATCCGGATTCCATGGCCGTTCCTCCTCCGGGCAAACGCTTTCTTTGGGCCCAGTATAGCATGGCATCCTTTGTATTTCGTGAATGGTTTTTGAATTTTACTTCCAGTCAGAACAACAGCTGTTCCGGGTCGATGCGGTCCGCCTCAGTGATCGGACGAATCACCCGGCAGGGCACGCCCGCAGCCACCACGCCCGCCGGGATATCCCGGGTGACCACGCTTCCCGCACCGATCACCGAACCCTTGCCGATGGTCACGCCGCCGCACACCACAGCGTTGGCGCCGACCCACACGCCATCCTCCAGCGCGATGGGCTTGGAGGTCCCGATTCCCTGAGCCCGCTGCTCCGGGTCCAGAGCATGACCGGCACAGGCCAGACACACGCCCGGCGCCAGAAACACGCCCTCTCCCAGGTTCACCGGCGAGGTATCCAGAATCACGCAGTTATAATTGATCACCACCAGGCCGTGGGTGTGGATATTGAAGCCGTAATCGCACCGGAAGGAAGGCTCGATGAAGGTGCGCGAATTACAGGTACCCAGCAGCCGTTTCAGAAGCTCTGCCCGCTTGCGCCAGTCGGGCGGGGTCTGGTTGTATTCCCAGCACAGCTTCTGTGCATTCTCCTTCCACTCATTGGGGATATTCGGATTGATCCCCATATATCCCAGCGGGCTTTTCAGGCATTCCATTTTCTGATCCATTCTTATCCTCTTCCTTTTTCGCCTGCGGCGTTTTTCTCTATCATATCATCTGGGCGAACTTTCGCCAATTCCCACGCTTCGCACTTTTCGGCCGGGAATTTTTTTGTTATACTAAATGTGTCTGCCCATTTGAGGCATTCAATTCCCAAGATTGACGAGAGGAGCCTTACTCCCATGCGTTCCAAAAAACTCTGGATCAATGTGATCTTCGCGGCCGCACTGCTGGCCGCCGCCGGGGTGCTGTTCTGGATGAACAGCGGCCGCGGAGCGGGCGGTGTGGCGGAACTCACCTACGGGGACGACAACACCGTGATGGAGATCCCCCTGAACAAGGATGCCCAATACGACATCGACACCGGCTACTACACCATCCACCTGACGGTGGAGGACGGCCGCATCGCCTTTGTGGATTCCCCTTGCCCGGATCACAAGTGCGAGGGCTTCGGCTGGCTGAGCCGGGAGGATGACTGGGCCGCCTGCCTGCCCGCCCGGGCCACTCTGATCGTACTCAGCGAAAACTGAGCCGTTCCCCTTCCCCTTTGCCGGGCGGAAAAGGGGATATTTTATGTCAAAAATGATGTTTTCCACCTTATTTTCGCAAAATCCAGGTAAAATATTTCGTGCTTTTTCGGCCCGAATCCGTAAAATAATGGTATAATGGGCATTGGTATACACACATCACAATATTCAGGAGTCTGTGTTTTATGACCATTTTCAATGTGATCAATCTGGCCGGCGGCATTGCGCTGTTTTTATACGGCATGTCCATCATGGGCGCCGGCCTGGAAAAACTGGCCGGCGGCAAGCTGGAAGGCGTTTTGCAGCGGCTCACCCGCTCGGTTCCCCGTGCGGTGCTGCTGGGCGCGGTGATCACCGGCCTGATCCAGTCCTCGGCCGGCACCACCGTGATCTGCGTGGGCCTGGTGAACTCCGGCATCTTCACCCTTCCCCAGGCCATCGGCGTGATCATGGGCGCCAACATCGGCACCACGGTCACCGGTCAGCTGATCCGCCTGTCGGATATTTCCGGCGGCGGCTGGCTGCTCACCATGCTCAAGCCCAGCACCTTCAGCCCGCTGGTGGCCTTTGCGGGCGCGATTCTGTTCGTGTTCTTCAAGGCGCCCAAAAAGCGCAACATCGGCCAGATCATGATGGGCTTCGGCATCCTGTTCACCGGCATGTTCACCATGGAGGCCGCAGTGGCCCCCTTGAAGGACAGTCCCTTCTTCGTACAGCTGTTCTCCAGCCTGCAGAACCCCATTCTGGGCGTGCTGGCCGGTGCACTGGTCACGGTGGCCATTCAGTCCTCCTCGGCCAGTGTGGGCATCCTGCAGGCGCTGTCCACCACCGGCGCCATCACCTGGGGCAGTGCCATTCCCATCATTCTGGGCCAGAACATTGGCACCTGCTCCACCCCGCTGATCGCTTCCATCGGTGCCTCCACCGGCGCCAAGCGCAGCGCCATCGTGCACCTTTACTTCAACGTGATCGGTACCACCGTCTTCCTGGTGGGCGTCTACGGGCTGAAGGCCGTAGGCCTGTTCCCCTTCTGGGACCAGGTGATGAGCAAGGGCGACATCGCCAACTTCCATACCCTGTTCAACGTACTGGTCACCCTGATGTTCATGCCCTTCACCCGGGCGTTGGCCTGGCTGGCAGAAAAGACGATTCCCGAGCGGGCGGAGGATGCCCAGGACCTGTCGCTGCCGGTGCTGGACGAGCGCCTGTTCACCAGCCCCGCCGTTGCCCTGCAGCAGGCCCGGGCCGCGGTGGAGAAGATGGGCAGCCGCGCCTCCACCAACTTCTGCAAGGCCTTCGGCCAGCTGGAGCACTACAACGACGAGGTGACCCTGAACATCCAGACCCGCGAGGATCTTCTGGATAAGATGGAGGTCTCCATTTCCGATTATCTGGTGAAGATCGGTGACCGGGAGCTCACCGAAAATGAGAACCGCCAGATCACCGAGCTGCTCAAGCTGATCGGCGAATACGAGCGGATCGGTGATTATTCCATCAACATTCTGGAATGCGCCCAGCGGGTGCAGGACCGGGAGCTGCATTTCTCCTCCGCCGCCAAACAGGAGCTGGAGCTGCTGTACCGGGCCGTGAAGGAGATCCTGCAATTGACCTCCGGCGCTTTTTCCGGCGCAGACCTGACCAAGGCCCAGCAGGTGGAACCGCTGGAGGAAACGGTGGACCAGATCTGCTTTGCCATGCGGGAGCGCCACATTCTGCGGCTGAAATCCGGCCGGTGCGAGCTGGAAGCGGGCATTGTGTTCCTGGACATCATCACCAACGCCGAGCGTGTATCCGACCACTGCTCCAACATTGCCGGCCGCCTGGTGGGCAATGAGCTGGACGTGGACGCCCACGCCCGCAAGCAGGCTCTGCACGCGGGAGCAAACCCGGAATACAACCGCCTGCTGGAGGATTACCGGCAGAAATACCTGGAGCTGCTGCCCCAGATGGCCTGACCGCTCCCGGATTTTTAAATTGCCATACCGCCCCATGCCATGCGCATGGGGCTTTTTGTTTGCCCCGAAAAAAATTTTGCGTCAATCTCTTGACAAAGGCGTTAGTCGGTGCTAACCTTGTATTGCAGTTAGAAGAAGCTAACTCAATGAGAGCCACCGGGCCCGGGACGGGCGCCGCGTGTGAAGGAAAGGATGCGTTATGATGCCCATTTCTATGGCAGCGGCCGGTCAGTCCTATGTGATCCGGCGGCTCAGCGGCAATTCCGAGGTACGCGCCCATCTGCGGGCGCTGGGTTTCCACGAGGGAGTCAGCGTCACGCTGATCAACCAGCTGCAGGGCGATGTGATTGTCCATGTAAAGGACGCCCGTATCGCCATCAACCAGGAGCAGGCTCTGCATATCTATGTGTAAACGGCGGCGGGCCTTGCCCGCTGGCTGTTCACGATAAGCCGGCCCAGCGGCCGGAGCTTTGAGGAGGAGAAACGAACATGACCCTACAGGACGCAAAAGTCGGCACCCGGGTGACCGTGCGCCGCATCAACGGCGAGGGCGCCTACAAGCGCCGCATCATGGACATGGGCCTCACCAAGGGCAGCGAGATCCACATCCGCAAGGTTGCCCCTCTGGGCGACCCGGTGGAGATCACCGTGCGAGGCTACGAGCTTACGCTGCGCAAGGCGGACGCCGCCTGTGTGGACGTGGAACCGGTGACCGCATAAGCGGCGCGGTCATTTTTTTCGCCCAATAGTTAGTTCAAGCTAATTCAGGTTTGCTCAAGCGAACCGCAACTGGAGGTGGCATTCACAGCTATGGCAATCACCATCGCACTGGCCGGCAACCCGAACTGCGGCAAGACCACCATGTTCAACGCGTTGACCGGCGCGAATCAATATGTGGGCAACTGGCCCGGCGTTACCGTGGAGAAAAAGACCGGCAAGCTGAAAACCGGCAAAAAGGGCGAAGTAGTCGATGTGACCGACCTGCCCGGCGTATATTCCCTTTCCCCCTATACGCTGGAAGAGGTGGTCACCCGGGATTACATTTTGAACGACCGCCCGGACGTGATCATTGATCTGGTGGACGCCACCAACATCGAGCGCAACCTCTACTTGACCGGTCAGCTGATCGAGACCGGTATCCCGGTGGTGGTGGCGCTGAACATGAGCGACCTGGTAAAGAAAAACGGCATCCGCATCGACGTGGCCGACCTTTCGCTGCGGCTGGGCTGCCCCATCGTGGAGACCAGCGCCCTGAAGGGCACCGGCCTGAAAGAAGTGGTGGCGGAAGCTGTGAAGCTGGCCAAAAGCCGTCAGGTCAAGCGCCCCGGGGCCATTTTTGAAAAGGCAATTGAGGAAAAGATTTCTGAAGTTTGCGCCAACCTGCCCGCCGGTGTGCCGGAGCAGGAGCAGCGCTGGTACGCCATCAAGCTGCTGGAGCAGGATGCCAAGGTGCTGGAGCAGCTGCATCTGGATGCAGACAACGCTTACAAGCCCCTTGCCGATGCCATCGCCAAGGAATATGACGATGATGTGGAGGCGGTCATCACCGACCAGCGCTACCGCCACATTCAGGGCCTGGTGCACGCCACTGTGAAAAAGCCCGCCGGACAGATGAGCCTGTCCGACCGGATCGACCGGGTGGTGACCAACCGGGTGCTGGGCCTGCCCATTTTCCTGCTGATTATGTGGGCGGTGTACTTCATTTCGGTTTCCACCGTGGGCACCTGGGTCACCGACTGGACCAACGACACCTTTGTGGGCGGTATCCAGGGTATGGTGGGCGACCTGCTGACCGGCGCAGGCGTAAGCGATGTGCTCATCAGCCTGGTGGTGGACGGCATCATCGGCGGCGTGGGCGCAGTTCTGGGCTTCGCGCCCCAGATGGCGATTCTGTTCCTCTTCCTTTCCATTCTGGAGGACTGCGGCTACATGGTGCGCATCGCCTTCGTGATGGACCGGATCTTCCGCCACTTCGGCCTTTCCGGTAAGAGCTTCATTCCCTTGATGATCTCCTCCGGCTGCGGTGTGCCCGGCATCATGGCCTCCAAGACCATCGAGCAGGACAACGACCGCCGCCTGACCATCATGACCACCACCTTCGTGCCCTGCGGCGCAAAGCTGCCGGTCATTGCCCTGCTCAGCGCGGTGATGGCGGGCCAGGCCACCGGCAGCAAGCTGCTGGCGGCAAACCTGGGCCCGGTGATGTATCTGATCGGCATTGGCGCGGTGCTGGTGTCCGCCATCATGCTCAAAAAGACAAAACCCTTCTCCGGCAAGCCCGCTCCCTTTGTGATGGAGCTGCCCGCCTACCACATGCCCAGCGCCAAAACCGTGCTGATGCACGTATGGGAACGGCTGCGGGGCTACCTGATCAAGGCCGGTACCATTCTGTTTTTGGCCTGCGTGGTCATGTGGTTCCTTTCCAGCTTCGGCTTTGAGAACGGCGCCTTCGGCCTGGTGGAGGACACCTCCGCTTCCCTGCTGGCCGTAGTGGGCAGCGCCATCGCCGTGATTTTCGCCCCCCTGGGCTTCGGCCAGTGGCAGCCCGTGGCTTCCTCCATCTCCGGCTTCACCGCCAAGGAGGCCATCGTTACCACCATGGGCGTGCTGGCCAACGTATCCGAGGATCTGGTGGAGGACACCGGCGCAGTTGCCGCCGCGGTGGGCGCCTGGTTCCCCTGCGCGGCCGCAGGCTTCTCCTTCCTGGTCTTCAACCTGCTGAACAGCCCCTGCCTGGCGGCCATCGCCACCATGGCCAAGGAAATGCAGGACCGCAAATGGTTCTGGTTTGCTATCCTCTATCAGAATATCTTCGCCTATGCAGTGGCGCTCATCGTCTACCAGCTGGGCGGTCTGGCCGCCGGTCAGGTGGCCGTGAACCCCTGGACCTTCATCGCCTTCGCGGTGCTGGCGGTCATGCTGTTCCTGCTGTTCCGTCCGGACCCCTATAAGGCAAACCGGGTCTACGCCAAACGTTCGGTGGAGGCCGCCGCGTAAGCCATGGGTGAACCGTCTGTTTCCATGCTCTATGTGCTGGCCGCGTTTCTGGCACTCTACTTTGCGGCCATGGGCCTGTTTCGCCTGGCGGACTGGCTGAAAAAACACTTCAAAAAATGAGCCGCACGCGCTGCGGCGGAAAGAAGGTGCTTTTATGAATCCTGCCGATTGGATCGTACTCGGGATCGTTGCGGTGCTGCTGGTGCTGGCCGTTCTGGCCACCAGGAAACATTTTGGCGGCAAGGGCGGCTGCTGCGGATGCTCCGGCGGCTGTGCCGGATGTTCCGGCAGCTGCCACGCGGGCGGGCATTGCAGCCACCCTGCACCGGACCGGAACGCCCCCGCCTCAAATCATTCCCGGTGAGTGCCGCCGGTTTTCAATTGAGACATTCCCCTAAAGATTTCTTCCAATCTTCTTTTTCAAACAGCAGCACCGCCCGGGAAATACTTCCCGGGCGGTGCTGCATTTTCCGCCTGTTTTTCCACAAGAACGGCCTTTCTCTGTGGAAAACCCCAGCGACACAAAAAATACGCCGGAGTATTCTCCGGCGTACTTTGAAAAGCAGATTATTTTAGGAAGCCCTGGATGATCTTCTCCTCGGCTTCCTCGCTGGTCAGACCCAGGGTGCGCAGCTTGAGCAGCTGCTCACCGGCGATCTTGCCGATGGCGGCCTCGTGGATCAGCTGAGCATCCACATGGTTTGCCTCCAGACCGGGCTGGGCCAGCACCTTGCCGTTCTCGGCCAGGATGGCGTCGCACTCGGAATGGCCGGTGCAGGCGGCGTTGCCCTTCAGGGTGGAATAGAACTCCTGACGGGAGTTGCCCCGGGCCACGCTGCGGCTCACCAGGTCACAGGCGCTGCCCTCGCCCTCCATGCGCACCACAAAATCGGTGCGGGCGTACTCGTCGCCGTCGGTCATGATGCGCTCACGCACCACCAGGCGGGCGTCCTTCTGCAGCACCGCGCGGGTCTTGCGGGTGGTGCTGGTCACGCCGCCCAGCTGCACGGTGTCCATCTCCAGGCTGGCGCCCTCGGCCAGCTCGATGTCGGTCACCGGGTCAATGCGCTTCTCGCCGGTGCCGCTGCCGGTGGCGATGTGCTTTTCCAGATACAGCACCTTGGCGTTCTTTTCCAGGAAGAAGCGGTGGATGCCGTTGTGGCGGGCCTGCTCCTCGCCTTCGCTGTGCACGCCGCAGCCGGCCTGCACAGTCACGTCGGCGCCCTCGCCGATATAGAAGTCGTTGTAGACCAGATCGTCCACACCGGCGTGGGTCACGCAGGCGGGGATGTACACGGTCTCGCCCTTGGTGCCGGGCTTGACCCGGATCACGATGCCGGGCGCACCCTCTTTGTTCTCAATGGAGATATTCTCGGTGGACTGGCGGCCAGCGCACTGGCTGTCCTCCCGGATGTTGAAAGCGCTCTTTCCGTCGATGGGGTTGGCGGAGATCAGGCGCAGCAGTTCGTCGGTGATCTGGTTCATACGATCGCACTCTCCTTTTCCAGCGGGCAGCGCACCGCGTGTTCATTGGCCAGCAGCTGGGGCAGGATCTCCTGCCGGGGGCCGTGCTGGCGCACCTTGCCGTCGGCGATCACAACGATCTCGTCGGCGATGGACAGGATACGCTCCTGATGGCTGATCACCAGCAGGGTGCCGGTGCTCTTGGCGCGCAGCTCCTCAAAGGTCTCCACCAGGCGGGCAAAGCTCCACAGGTCGATGCCGGCTTCCGGCTCGTCGAAGATGGACAGCTTGGCCTTGCGGGCCAGCACGCTGGCGATCTCGATGCGCTTGATCTCGCCGCCGGACAGGCTGGCGTTCAGCTCGCGGTCGATGTATTCGCTGGCGCAAAGGCCCACCTTGCCCATCAGCGCGCAGAGCGCGCCCTCGTTCAGCTTTTCACCTGCGGCCAGCTCCAGCATATCCCGCACGGTGAGGCCCTTAAAGCGCACCGGCTGCTGGAAGGCGTAAGCCAGGCCCTTTTTGGCCCGCTGGGTCACGTCCAGATCGGTGATGTCCTCGCCGTCAAAAATGATGCGGCCGCCGGTCAGGGTCTCCACACCGGCGATCAGCTTGGCCAGACTGGTCTTGCCGCCGCCGTTGGGGCCGGTGACCACCACCAGCTTGCCTTCGCCCAGCTCCAGGTCGATGTCCTTGATGATGCTCTCGCCGCCCGGAATGCTCCAGGCCAGATGCTCCAGTTTCAGCATAGCATTCTTCCTCACTTTATTTTCAAACCACAGGCCCGGAATGGGCCGGTTCTTTTTTATTAACCTACACTATTATGGTCCAGTTCGTCAAAAATGTCAATATCCCGCCATTTCGGCTCCTCGGCCGCTTCCGGTTCCTGCTCCGGTGTTTCCAGCTGCGGCTGCTCAGACTCTGCGGCCGCCTCCTGGCTCTCTTCCAGACGCGGGGCGCTCAGCTCGTCCTCCAGGCCGGAAAGATAGCTGCGGGACCCGATGATGCCCATCACCTTTTCCAGGCGAAGCTTGCCCTGCCAGTAGCCCTGGGCGGCCATCATATAAGCCGCGCCGGTGCGCTCGGCCTGCTCCAGCAGCGCGGCCAGGTCGGCCTGCTGCTCCTCGCCGGTGAAGGGATGCTCCCACACCTCCGGCAGCGGGGTCTCGTTTTTGCCGGTCCCCTTGAGACGGGCGGGGGTGATGTGGCCGGTGATGAAGCCGCGGCCGCCAAACAGCGGCTCCACCAGCCAGAAGAGGGCGTATTTGACCCGCATCCGGCTCACAAAATGCCGGCGCAGCAGCCGGGTGTGGACAAAGCTGTCCTTCACCGCACGGCGGCTCACGGTCTGGCCCAGCGCCGCCCGGATGCCCGCCTGCAAAAGCTCGGCCGCACCCTCCAGCGCCTCCTCGCTCAGGGCGGGGGTGTTCACGTCCACCGGCACCGCGCTTTTTCCGGTATCCTTTTGGTGGAGAAAGCTGTCCAGTGCGATCTCAAAATAGCCGTGGCCGCCCGGCATGCCGTAGGCAGCGCCCGGCTTGGTGATCATCACCACATAAGGGTGCAGCGCGCAGTCCGCCGCGTAGTGACACAAAAAGCCCAGCGCGTAGCTCTGCTGAGCCGGAGTCTTGGCCGTTTCCAGCAGCGCCTGCAAAAATGCACCGGTGTTTTCATTGTGCAGCCGGTCGCCGATCTTGGGCAGGTCCTCGCCCCGGCGGGCGCTCTTGCGCCAGACCCGGTAACAGAACAGCATATCCGGCCCGTTGGCGCCGCAGTCGAAGGCCGCGCGGTCGGCGGGTTCGATGTTCGCCAGGCGCGCCGCCGCCCGGGCGGTTCGGATGTGAGTATAGCCTTCCGGCATGGAATTCAATCTTCCTTTCAGCCCCCAGGCCTTGCCTTGATGCGGGGGCGGTAAAATCGCTGAAAAAAGGGTATGCGCAAAAACCACGCATACCCTTTTATATTACACGATATTGGTTAATTTCTCAAGGCAATACTGCACAATTCCAGGTGGTGGAGCACGCCGGAAAATTTTTTGTGATATGAACCAAAAAGCGCAGCCAATCCTTTGTGGATTGGCGAGCATTTTTGGAAAACAGCACGGAAAATTTTGGCGTGATACGCCGCCTGAGGCATTCGCCGTGAATTGTGCGGTGTTTCCTTCATTCTTTTTGCCCTTTGGGCGGCGTTTGCATGCAATTTTATACTTTTTCTGTTCCCGAGGTGTTCTCCTGCACGGGCCCCAGGGCATTGAGCGCCTGTTTCAGGATGTCCAGCGGCTTTTCGCCGGAGGCCACCCGCACCGCCAGATAGGGCTTGGCGCTGCTGTTCACGGTGATTCGCCCGGGCAGAGCCGCCACCGCCAGCTTGATGCGCTGAGCGTTCAGCGTGTCGGAATAGAGGATCAGCGCGTCCCGCTTCTGGCCGATTTCATAGATACCGGCCCGGGCGGCGCTCACACGCACCAGCGAGATGTCCACCAGGCCCGCCACGCTGGCAGGCACGTCGCCGTACCGGTCGATCAGCTCGTCCAGCACGTCCTGGGCGTCCTCCTCGGTCTCGATGGCGGCAATGCGCTTGTAGGCCTCGATGCGGCCCGCCGCCTCGGCGATGTACCGCTCGGGGATGTAGGCGTCCACCGTGATGTCGATCAGGCATTCGCTCTTATCCGGCTGCAGCTCCTCGCCCTTGGCCATGGCAATGGCGTTGTTCAGGATCTTCACATACAGGTCGTAGCCCACAGCCTCCATGTGGCCGTGCTGGCTCTGGCCCAGCAGGTTGCCCGCGCCCCGAATCTGCAAATCCCGCATGGCGATGCGGAAGCCGGAGCCGAAGCTGGTGAACTCGCGAATGGCGGAAAGCCGCTTGGCGGCCACATCGGTGAGCACCCGGTCCCGCTGGAAGGTGAAGTAGGCGTAGGCCTTGCGGCCGGAACGACCCACCCGGCCCCGAATCTGATACAGCTGGGCCAGGCCCATCTTGTCGGAATCCTCGATGATGAGGGTGTTGCAGTTGCGCACGTCCACACCGGTCTCGATCAGTGTGGTGCAGACCAGCACGTCGATCTCGCCGTCCAGCAGCTGCTGCCACACCTTGGACAGCTGCTCCTCGGTCATCTTGCCGTGGGCGGTGGCGATGCGGGCGCCGGGCACCATCTGCCCCACCATTCCGGCGCAGGCGTCGATGCTGTCCACCCGGTTGTGCAGGTAGTAGACCTGACCGCCCCGGGCCAGCTCCTTTTTGATGGCCTCGGCCACAATGGTCCGGTCGTATTCCATCACATAGGTCTCGATGGGCTGGCGCTCCACCGGCGGCTCCTCGATGGTGCTCATGTCCCGGATGCCGCTCATGGCCATGTTCAGGGTGCGGGGAATGGGCGTGGCGGACAGGGTGAGCATATCCACCCCGATGAAGGCCTCCTTCAGCTTCTCCTTGTGCTTGACGCCGAAGCGCTGCTCCTCGTCGATGATCACAAGCCCTAAGTCTTTGAACTTCACGTCGTCGCTCAGCAGCCGGTGGGTGCCCACCACCACGTCCACGGTGCCCTCCTTCAGGCCCCGCAGGGTGTTCTTCTGCTGGGTGGGGGTGCGGAACCGGCTGAGCAGCCCGGCCTTCACCGGGAAGGCCTCCATCCGGGCCAACAGACCGTTGTAGTGCTGCCAGGCCAGCAAAGTGGTGGGGGCCAGAATGGCGCACTGCTTGCCGCCCATGATGCACTTGAAGGCCGCCCGCAGGGCCACCTCGGTTTTGCCCACGCCCACGTCGCCGCAGAGCAGGCGGTCCATGGGCCAGGGCTTTTCCATATCCTTTTTGATCTCGGCGGCGGCGGTGAGCTGGTCGCCGGTCTCGTCGTATTCAAAGCGAGTCTCAAAGTCCCGCTGCCAGTCGCTGTCCTCCGGGAAGGCGAAACCCTTGGCCTGCCGCCGCTTGGCGTACAGCTCGATTAGCTCCTGGGCCATCTCGGCGGCGGCGGTCTTCACCCGGCGGCGGGTCTTGGCCCACTCCGTGCCGCCTAATTTCGCCAGCTTCACCTTGTCGGAATCGCCGGGGGCGGTGTAGCGGCTGAGCAGGTCCAGCTGGGTGACCGGCACATACAGGGTGTCGCCCTTGTCGTAGCTGATTTTCAGGTAGTCCTTCACCACCCCCTGCACTTCCAGCCGCTGGATGCCGGTGTACATGCCGATGCCGTGGTTCTGGTGCACCACATAGTCGCCGGGCTTGATGTCGGTCAGGCTGGAAAGAGCGTCCTTATTCTTCTTTTTGGCAGGCTTTTTGCCGGTGTCGGCACTGCCCGCCTTGCGGCTGGTGAAGAGGGCGTATTTGGCAAAGGGAAACTCCGCGCCGCCGGTCAGATGCCCCGGGCGCACCGCAACCACACCCGGGCCGGGCAATACGTCCTTGGCGGCAGTGGCAGCAAAGCCCTTGGCCGCCAGGTCCTTGGCCAGGGCCGCCGCGGCGCGGGAGGTGCCCGCCAGCAGCTCCACCACGTAACCCTGTTTGGTCAGCGGCTCCAGGTCCTCGGCCAAGGCGGCCACCTCGCCGCTGAAGGGCGGGTGGGCATGGGCCGGGGCATTTACAATGTCCTTCAGCTTTACCTCCGGCATGGTGCGGGCAAAGTTCTCGCAGCACAGGCTGGGCATGCTGTCCACCGCATGCATCAGATCCGGCAGGTCCTGATACAGCACGTCCAGCCCCGGGCAGAGCAGGCCCTCCTCAAACAGGCCCTTCATTTCCTCGGTGCGGCGGAACTGGGTAGCCTTGTGGGCTTCCCGGATGGCGCTGGGCTCCTCCAGCACCAGAATGGCGTTGTCGAAGTAATCCAGCAGAGTAGCGGGCTTGGGGTACCGGATGCCCAGGTACTTGTCCAGCGCCTCGGGCACAAGGCCCGCGTCCAGCTGGGCAAGGTCCGCCTCCATGGCCTTTTCCATGGCGCTGGCCCGGCGGCCCTTCTGGGCGGCAAGAGCACTGCGCAAAGCGGCGGCAGTCTCGGCCGCGTCGCCGAACAGCACCTCCCGGGCGGGCGAGATGTACACCTTCTCCAGCGCATCGTCCCGGCGCTGGCTGAGGATGTCGAAGCTGTTCAGGGTGTCGATCTCATCGCCCCAGAACTCGGCCCGGGCAGGGGCCTTGGAGTCGGGCGGGAACACGTCCACAATGCCGCCCCTCACGCTGAACTGGCCGGGGCCTTCCACCTGGCTGCGCCGGTGGTAGCCCGCCGCCAGCAGTCGGGCGGCCAGCTCCTTCACCGGGATGGTCATGCCCGGCTTTAAGGTCAGGGTGTTGGCGCAGAACTCGGCTTTGGGCACAGTGTATTGCAGCAGGGCCTCAGCGGGCACGCACACCGCCCGTAGGCGGCCGCCCACCAGATCGCCCAGCACCGCCAGGCGGCGGTACTCGTATTCTCTGCCCGCACCCTCGATGGGCCGCAGAAGAAAATCCCGGGGCGGGAAAACCGCGGCGGGCATGCCCAGCGCCTCCAGGTCCTGGGCAAAGCGGGTGGCCTCGGCCTCGCCGGGGGTCACCACCAGCAGGCTGCGGCCGCCGTCGGCCGCCAGCTCGCTCAAAATGCGGGCGTGGGCCACCGGAGGCATGCCGAACAATGCCGCCGCGCCGGGGGTCTGCAGCGCCGTTTGCAGGCGCTTGTATTCCGCTGTGTGTTTGAAGCTCTCGAACATGGGGTGTCCTTTCTGTTTTCTGCCGTTTTCGGGCAGCACCATTTGCCCCGGCCCTCTCGGGGGCCAGGGGGTCCTGCGGGCCACATGCCCGCTTTTTTCGGTTCTACCTAAATTATAAAAGAAAACCGCCGCCGGGGCCAGTCGTTTTTTGCCTCGGGGCGGTTTTCTTTTGTGTTTTCTTTTTGGTTTTACTTTTTCTCGTTCAGATAGCGGGGCAGCACGAAGAAATACAACCCGCCGCCCACGAAGAAGATCAGCAGCAGGCTCAGAATGCCCCAGGGCGCGGCCGCGGTGTCCACCTGGGCCAGCACCTCGGCGCTGGCGGTAGCACGGGTCAGGCCCATCTTGTTCAGCGCCACGCCCGAAGCAATGGCGCTGCTCCAGCCCACCAGGGCCGGGCCCATGATGGCGCTGAACTTGCCGAAAATATCGTAGAAGCCGAAGAACTCGCCGCTGCGCTTTTTGTCCGGGATCATCTTACCGAACATGCTGCGGCTCAGCGCTTGGATGCCGCCCTGGCTGGTGGCCACCATGATGGCCATGACCCAGAACTGCCAGACCTCCCGCAGGAAGAAGCCGAAAATGGTCACGCCCACATAGATGCAGATGCCCACACCCACCATCGCGCGGGCGCCGAACTTTTCGCTGGCCTTGATGTACAGCAGGCAGAAGGGCAGGCCCAGCACCTGCACCAGCAGCAGCGCCAGCAGCATGCTGGTGGAATCCAGGCCCAGGGTGTCACCGTAGCTGGTGGACATATGAATGATGGTGTTCACGCCGTCGATGTAGAAGAAGTAGGCGATCAGATACACGAACATGGCCTTGTGATGGAAGATCTCCTTCACGGTACCGGCCAAGCCCCGCAGCGCGTGACCCACAGCGCCCTTGGTCTTTTCGTTGTAGCTCTTCTGCTCCACATTTTTCAGCAGAGGGATACTGAACACCAGCCACCACACGGCGGTCAGACCGAAGGCGAAGGACAGGCAGAACAGCATCTTATCGCTGCCCAGCACCAGGTTCAGAATCAGGAACACCAGCAGCGGGATGGTGGAGCCGCCGATGTAGCCCATGCCGTAACCCATGGTGGACACCTTGTCCATCCGGTCCTCGGTGGTCACGTCGTTCAAGAAGCTGTCGTAATACAGGTTTGCGCCCGCGAAGCCGATGGTGGACAGAATGTACAGTGCCAGCACCGCCATGCCCACCTTTTCCGCCATGCCCGGCTCCATGAAGTTCATCATGGGGGTGGCGGCCATCACCGCACAGGACACAACGCCCACCAGCATAAAGCCCACAAACAGCTTTTTGCGCATGCCCTTGAAGTCGCCGAACACGCCCAGCACCGGAGCCAGCAGCGCCACGATGGCCATGGCCGCGCTGGTGGCGTAGCCCCAGGTGCTCATGCCGGAAGCGGAGTCCGCCATGTAGCCCACCACCGTATTGTAGAAGATGGGCAGAATGGTAACCACGATCACCGAATGGGCGCTGTTGGCCCAGTCGTACATCATCCAGCTCTTTTCTTCCTTGGTATATCCTTTGAGCAGTTTCATTTTTCTCACCTTTCCACCGGGCCGAAATCCGCCGCGGCAACTGTTCAAACTTTTGAAGTAATCCATGTTCAGTGTAGCATGGGCCGGACCAAAGTACAACCAAAAACCATTTTACAAATGCGTTTATTTTTTAACAGATCGGGCGTTTGTTGTTTGACATCTCCCCCGGGATATTGTATCGTAAGCTTATACTTTTTCCGGGCAAGCCCGCGAGGCAACGAGGAGGAAACACCATGGCGCAGCGAAAACTGTTTTGTGAATACGGTCCGGTGTGCTACTGGATCGCGCTGCGTAAGGAACGGTTTCTGCGCCGGGTGCGGGACCTGACCGGCCGCCAGCGGTTCGCAAATACCCGGCAGGCCGAGCCGCTGCCTGCTCTGGTGAAGGGCCACTGCTCGGTGATCCGCCGCCGGCTGGCTGGGGTGGCCCCCCGGCTGCAGGAGGGCAAGGCCCGCAATCTGGAGCTGGCTGCCGCGAAGGTGAACGGGCTGATCATCGCCCCGGGCGAGACCTTTTCCTTCTGGCGCACGGTGGGCAACGCCACCCGCCGCAAGGGCTACCAGGAAGGACTGACCATCTCCGGCGGCAATCTGGGCCGAGGCATCGGGGGCGGGCTGTGCCAGCTGGCGAACCTGATCCACTGGCTGGTGCTGAACAGCCCCCTCACCGTCACCGAGCTGCACCACCATTCCGACGCGTTGTTCCCGGATGAGCGGCGTACCGTGCCCTTTGGCACCGGCACCTCGGTGTTTTACAACAATGTGGACTACCGCTTCCGCAACGATACCGGCCAGCCGGTGCAGCTGCTGGTCTGGCTGCGGGAGGATGAACTCTGCGGCGAGCTGCGCTGCCTGCAGCCCTTCCCCTGCCGCTACCGGCTGGTGGAGGAAAACAGCCACTACGCCCGCCTGGAGGGCGGCTACTACCGGCTGAGCCAGGTGTACAAGCTCACCATCGACCGGGCCAGCGGCGCGGTGCTGCGCCGGGACCTGATTCTGGACAACCGGTCCCGGGTGCTGTTTGACCCGGCGCTGATTCCTCCCGAAGAGCTGCGCGAGGAGGACGGCGGCCGCTGGTGCCGCCCCACCCAAAAGGAGAATGCTTTGTGAACGAACAAATTTGTTTGACCGATCTTATGGAACACTGCGCCAAAAGCCCCCATCTGGCCGCCTACGAAAGCGGCGGATGGGGGCTTAGCTACGGCCAGCTGGTCACCCGTGCCCGGGTGCTGGCCGCCGCACTGGAACAGCTTTGGCCGGGCGAAGGCCCCATTCTGCTCTATGGCCACAAGCAGCCCGCCCTGCCGGTGGGCATGCTGGCCTGCCTGCTGGCGGGCCGGGCCTATGTGCCCTGTGACGAAAGCTGGCCCGCCGCCCGGGTGGAGGCGGTGTTCCGTCAGGCGGGCGCCGCCGCCCTGCTGTTTGCGGACGAAGCCCCTGCCCCCTGGCCGGAGCAGCTGCCCACCGCACCCCTCTGGCCCATGTGTGAGCCGGGCATCATCGAACCGCTGGCCGCGCCCCGGCCCTGCGGCCCGGAACAGACCGCCTATATCCTGTTTTCCTCCGGCAGCACCGGCCAGCCCAAGGGCATCCCGGTGCCCCGGCGAGCCGTGGCGAATTTCGCCCGCTGGCTCACCGCCCAGCCCGCGCTGGCCCTTTCCCCCGGCGAAACGGTGGTGGGGCAGGCGACCTTTTCTTTCGATCTCTCGCTGGCGGACCTGACCCTTGCCTTCTGCGGGCAGGGACGGCTGGTGAGCCTGACCCGCGAGGAGCTTGCCGACCCGGCCCTGCTGTTCCGGCGGCTTAGCGCCAGCGGTGCGGCGGTGCTGGTCTGCACCCCCACCTTCCTGGAGCTGTGCCTGTGCGACAGGGACTTTTCTCCCGCGCTGATGCCCAAGCTGCGGGCGGTGTTCTGCTGCGGCGAGGCGCTGCCAAGGCCTGCGGCGGAAAAATTCCTGGCCCGTTTTCCAGGCGTGGCCCTGTTGAACGCCTACGGTCCCACCGAAGCCGCCTGCGCGGTGTGTGCGGTGAATGCTGCCGACGCCCTGGCCGCCTTTGCCGAAGGCCCTCTGCCGGTGGGCCTTGCGGCGGATGCGGCGGTGGAGATCGCCGCCCTCAGCCCGGAGGGCACCGTGCTGGCCGAGGGCGAACCCGGCGAGCTGGCCCTGCGGGGCGTGAGCGTATTTTCCGGCTACCTGCCCGGCAGCGGCGATGCCCGGTTTTCCGGCGACTGGTACCGCACCGGCGACAGCGGTTTTGTACGGGATGGCCACGTCTGGTGCACCGGACGCCTGGACGATCAGCTGAAATACTGCGGCTGGCGTATCGAGCCCGGCGAGGTGGAAGCCGCGCTGCGCACCCTGCCCGGCGTGGAGCGGGCAGCGGTGCTGCCCCAGCGTGCACCGGACGGCCGGGTGCGCCGGATCTGTGCCTTTTTGCAGGCGACGGAAACCGCCCGCCTGCCGGACGACGAAGTCCGCCGTCTGCTGGCCCTGCGCTTGCCCGCCTACATGCTGCCCGGCCGCTTTGTCTGGCTGGAGGAGCTGCCGGTGACGGAAAACGGCAAGTGCGACCGGGCACACCTGGCCCGGGAATTTCTGCGTTAAGCGTCAAAAGGAGGTTTTTCCATGCAACTGACCGACGATATGATCCTGAATCTGATCGTCCAGGCCTGCGGCACACCCCGGGCGCTGGAGGAGGGCGTGGACCTGATCGAGAGCGGGCTGATGGATTCCCTGGCCCGTATCACCCTGTTCGAGGGACTGGAGGACCTGGGCGTGGAGCTCTCGCCCACTCAGCTTTCCCCCGATGCGCTGCACAGCGCACAGACTATCCTTTCCGCCGTGCGTGCGGCGCTGTGACCCTGCTTTTCCCTGTTTTGATGGAGTAACATGATATGAATTCTTCGATTTCCCTGACGTCTGCCGCCGAAAAACACGGCTGGCGGACCTTCGTGCCCTTTGCCGCCTCCTCGCTGGTTTCCTCCGGGGTGGACCTGGGGGCGTTCTGGCTGCTGTGCTGCGCGCTGCGGCCTTATCTGCCGGAGGCGGTCTACATCACCGCCGCAACAATTGCGGCGCGGGTGCTCTCCAGCCTGATGAACTATCTGATCAACTATTTCTTTGTGTTCCAGAGCCAGGCCGCCCACCAGCGCAGCGCCACCCTCTACACCATTCTCACCGTGCTCAAAACCCTGGCCAGCGCATTTTTGGTTGCGCTGCTGGTTTCGTTTGTGCCCGCCCTTCCGGAACTGGGCGCCAAAATCCCGGTGGACGTGGCCCTTTTCGTAATCAATTATCTGGTACAGAACGCCTTCGTCTACTGATTTTTCCAAAAAAGAAGCCCCGCCGGGCATGCGCTTTTCGCGCAGCCCTGGCGGGGCTTTTTCTGCATGATTCGATTGTCCGGCGCTCAGCCGTTCTCCACCGCGGCCACTTCCGCGCTGGTCTCGCTGGATTCTTCCACGGCACTCTCCACCGGCTCCTCTTCCGGCTGAGGCTCCTGCAGCTCGGTCTGCGCCTTTTCGGCCAGATAAGCCTTCAGATTAGCCTCATCCCACCAGGTGTAGCTGTCGTCCTCCCAGTAGCGCACCATGTGGGTCACCCGCCCGGCCAGCTCCTGAGCGCTGGCGTTCATCTGGAACACACCGCCGATCTGCAGCTCCCACTGGTCATCCTCGTTCTCCGAGCGGAAATTCACCTGATTCACACCCAGCTCCCGCAGGGTAGGCAGCATCTGGGCGCAGGCCTCGGCGAAAGCATTCTCGTCCGCATAAGTCCCGGCAAGTGTCAGGTTTACCCGCACCCAGTCCTCGGTTTTCAGATCCGCCAGAGTCATTTCCTTATCAAACTCCATCCGGCTCAGATCCACCGAGCTGTAGCCGTCCAGCACACTGCCGACGGGCAGCTTCTCCTGCAGCTGCTGCTCCAGCTCCTGTTCCAGCCGCCGCTCGGTGTATTCCCGGTCCGGCCCGTAGTAGCGCAGCAGGATGGGCACCGTGGCCGCGGCCATGCTGGCGCAGATAAGCACAAAGCAGACGAACATGCTCAGCAGGTCGTATTTCAGCTGGGCGTCGCCCTTACGGGCGTTGGCCCACAGCACCTCCACACCCAGGGCCACCAGCACCAGCGGCGCCAGCTTGGCCACAGTGAACAGAGGGAAGTCCTTCAATACCATGCTGGCAGCAATACAGCCACCGGTGAGGATCAGCGCAATGCCCAGGGTGAAAAAGCCTACCCGGCGCACCTTGGGCTGAGCGGGGCGGCTCTGCTTCTCCCGCCGGGGCTGCCGGACGTATTCCGGCGCGGCTGCCTTCTCGTCTGCCTGCTGTCCGGCCTGCGCAGTTTCCTCCATGGGGGTCATGGGTTCAAAATCCGTATTATTCATTGCCTGTTCCTCTCTCATTCGCCCTTGTATTCGGTAAAGTCCTCATCCAGCTCCTGGGGCAGCTCGCCGCCCTTTTTCGGGCCGGAGCCCCGGATCAGGCGCACGCCCGCATACACAAAGATCACCGAAACCACCAAAGTGGGCAGGTTGTTGATAAGGGAACGCACCGCGTTCACTACCGGGTTGTCGTAGCCGAAGATGTCGGCCAGATCCCACACCCAGGGATAGATGAAGTTGGAGTACAGGCCCCAGACGCCCAGCAGCACCAGGCCCCAGCCCACCAGATTGTGGCGCTGCATGGCCAAACGGGCAAAGCCTTTCACCTCGTCCAGGTCGAACTGGTAATCGTCCGGCGGGCAGATGCCCATCTTCAGCTGAGCACGCAGGTTCAGCGAATCGAAGAAGCTGTACATATACACCACAGCGGCAAATACCGCGATGGGTCCGAAGAGCCCGGCACCCAAAGCAATGAGCAGCACGAAGGCCGTCATCTGAGAAAGGCCGCGCTTCATGTATCCCTGATACATCTGCCCCGCGCCCGGGATGAAAGAAAAGCAAAAGGTCAAAAATCCATTTTTGATCATATTGTCACACGCTCCCATTTTCAGTCGTTTTGATCAGTTATCCTGCCGGTCAAGGAACTGGCTCAGCCACTGGCCCAGCCCGCCGTCCTTTTCCTGGTCCGGCTCCTCGTCCAGCTCTGGCTCCTCCAGCTGGTGGAGATCGTTGGGCCGGTGCTCCGGTCCGAGGCCGTTGTCCGGCCGGGCGGGTTTGCCCTCAATGCGCTCCAGCAGCTGGCCCAACGGGCCAGGCTCCTGCGCCTGTGCGGTCTGCTCCAGAGCGGGCGGCTGGATGGCCAGCGCCTCCATCGCCCCACCGAACACACCACTGTACCACAGGCCCGCGGTGATGACCACCGCTGCCGCCGCGGCCGCGTACCGGTTCCAAACGTTCTTTACCGCCCGGCGGCGCAGCTTGCGCATTACCGGCAGGGTCACATCCTGCTCCGGCTCCTCCAGCACATCCCCGGTGAGCAGCGCGGTATACCGCGTCAGGCACTCGTCGCAGAAGCTCAGGTGCTCCGCGGCTTCCAGCCGCTGCATCTCATCCAGCGTCCCGTCGATGAGAGCCTGCAGTCCCTCGTCGCTCAGATGGCCGGTTTGTAAAAACAGTTCCGTCATTGCGCCTGTCTCCTTTCTGTGATCTGCTGCTGCAGCAGGCGCTTGGCCCGATACAGCTGGGTGTGCACCGTTTTGGGCGGGCGGCGCAGGGCGCGGGCGATTTCATCCACACTGCGCTCCTGCAAGAAATACATCACCGATACCTGGTAATAGGGCTCCCGCAGGTCCTTCACCATCTGGCGGATGGCCTCGGCCTCCGTCTCGCTCACGGTCAGGTCCTCCGGCCCGGGGGGCGCAGCGCCCACCGCCGCCGTTTCCGGCATGGCCTCGTCGCCGGGGGCGGTCACCCGCCGGTTCCAGGCGCTCTTCAGATGGTCGCGGGCTTTATTGGCCGCGATGCGGGCCAGCCAGGGCTTGTAGTGTTCGGGAGGGCAGTCGTCCATGTGGGAAAAGGCCGCCACGAAGGTATCCTGGGTAAGGTCTTCCGCCAGCTGGTGATCCCGTACCAGCTGGTAGCACACGGTATAGACCAGCTTCTGATACTGCTCCACCAGTGTGCTGAACTGTGCATTGGTCACTCGGCTGAACGCCCCCCTTCCCTTACTTGTTTGCCCCTTCGCCGAATAAAACGAACCTGAAAGGAGGTTTTCTTCACAAATGTAAAGAATTTTTTAACTCTCACAAAAAAACGAGCAGGCGGCGCGCCGCTTGCTCGTTTTCTGTGGTTTGGAATCAGGCCTCTTCCTTGCTGCCCATGAGCCAGGTGACCCAGGCGCCCAGTACCGCCAGCACCAGGCCCACCACCAGCTCCACCACCGAGAAGCCGCTCAGGGCGTCGGCGGAATAGAGGATGGCAAAGGGAGAGGAAACGATCAGGCCAATGATGGCCGCGAAGGTCTGGCTGGGGAAGCGCTGGAACAGATACTCAATGATCTTGGCGATCAGGAAGATGCCCAGCACCACGCCCACGCCGAAGGGAGCCAGCAGCAGGCAGTTGTTGACCACACCGCCCAGGTCCATATCCTTGAGCATGGTCACGGTGCCGGTGACCAGTGCCAGGATGGTGCTGTAATAGCCCAGCACCATCAGCACCATGCTGCCGGACACACCGGGGATGACCATGGTGGCGCTGGCGATCAGGCCCAGCAGGAACAGCACCACGATGGTGCCGGGGTTCAGGGTCAGGGTCTTCACCGCGCCCTCGGAACCCTGCAGCAGAGGCAGGCCCACGCCGATGGCCAGCAGCACCAGAAAGCTGATGACCTCGCCCGCACCGATGCGGCGGCTGGGCTTTTTGGCCACGTTGTTCTTCAAGTTCATCCACAGGATGGGCAGGCCGCCCAGGATCAGGCCCACAAAGGTCAGGCAGGTGGCCAGCACATGGGCCTCCAGCAGGTACTCCAGCAAAAAGCCGAAGCCCACGATGCCGATGCCCATGCCGATGCCCAGAGGGATCAGCAGCTTCATGCTGTCCTTAAAATGCTTGAACAGGCCGGTGACCGCGCTGATCAGCTTGTCGTAGATGCCCATGGACACCGCCATGGTGCCGCCGGACACGCCGGGAATGACGTTTGCGATACCGATCACGATACCGCGCAGGATATCCAGTAAAGCTTTCATAATAAACCGCGTTTCCTTTCTTATGGATCAGGGGTTTCTCTCGTTCTCGTTCAGGCTCCTTGTTTTGGGCCTGACCTTTTTACTATACTCTATCCCGCCGCCGCATGCAAGCCGGAGCAGGGATTTTCTTCCATTTCCCGGCTGTTTTGACGGCAAAAGCCTGCAAACCTGGCCAAAAGGAAAATTAACTTGCATTTAACATTAGCTTGCAGGAAAAACTTACATTTTCTCTGGTACACTGAACATGCACCCGGACAACGGGCAGCAAACTGCTTTGAGACTGAGAAGGAAAAACGGGAGGAATCCATCCATGAATGCATCGCAAAAGGCGGCTGCCACCCAGTCGCAGAAACTGATGATTTTTGTTCTGTCCATGTCGCTTTACGGCCTGGCTACTCTGTTCACCGAGCTGATCCCCAAATTTCAGGTGGGTCTTGTGGAGTTTTCGGTGGAATATTTTCTGTTCATCCCCCTTACCCTGGCCATGCTGTTCGACCCGCTGAGCGCGGCGCTGGGCGCTTCCACCGGTGAGCTGGTCTTCAGCGAGATCATGCTGGGCCAGTTCGGCGGCCTGGGCGAGCTGGAGAAGTTCATCACCGTGGCCATCGGCGTATACATCGCCGGCCGTCTGGTGAAGGACCCCCGCAACAAGCTGGCGGTGGGTGCCGCCGCTCTGTTCGGCACTGGCCTGCAGCTGTTCATGGGCGCTGTGGTGGACATCCTGAAGGTCCAGTTCGCCGTGGAGGATTTTGAGGCCGTGGCCGGTCTGCCCGAGAGCGTGTTCGCCACCGAGGGCTTCGCCTTCCTGAACGATTTCCTGTTCAGCGGCATCCTGTTCTGCATGCTGCCCACCCTGTATCTGGTTCCCCGCCTGTACGGCAAGATCGAACCTCTGCTGGGCATGGCTCCCCGCACTGCGGGCGCTGCCGGTGGCGTGGACCTGCGCATTGCCGGTGTGTGCGTGGCCGGCTTTGCTCTGGCGGTTGCCGCTGAGCTGGCTGCCACCGCGGGCATGGCCCTGATCGACTGGGAGGCCAGCTGGGCCGAGAGCGGCACCGCAATGGCCGCCGGCATGGTGGTCGCCGCCGCTCTGGCCGTGATCGTGCTGCTGGTGATGAAGAAGAACAGTGAAAGGAACGTGGCTGGCTGATCATGAACGCAGTGGAGATCCAACACCTGACCTACACCTACCCCGGGGCGGAGAAGCCCACCCTGAACAATCTTTCCCTCACCGTGGAGCAGGGCGATTTCCTGGCCATTGTGGGCAACAACGGCTGCGGCAAAAGCACCCTGTGCAAGGTGCTCAACGGCCTGATCCCCCATTTCATCACCGGCGAATTTGAAGGTCTGGTGACGGTGGACGGGCAGGACACCCTGAGCGCCGACGTGGGAGAGCTGGCCCGGAAGGTGGGCTACGTTTACCAGGATTTTGAAAATCAGATTGTCCGCCCCACCGTGTTGGACGACGCCTCCTATGCCTGCCTGAACTACGCCTGCCCTGATTATAAGGATCGGGGCAGGCGCGCTTTGGCCCAGTGCGGGCTGGAGGGGCGTGAGGAGGAGTACGTGTGGCAGCTGTCCGGCGGGCAGACCCATCTGCTGGCGCTGGCGGGGGCGGTGTCGCTGCAGCCGGGCATCCTGATTCTGGACGAGCCCATCGCCCAGCTGGACCCCATGCACGCCGACCGCATCTATGAGGTGCTGCGGGACCTGAACCAAAACCATGGCAAGACCATCATCGTGATCGAGCATCACACCGAGTACATTGCCGACTACTGCAAGAATGTGCTGCTTTTGAAGGACGGCCAGGTGCAGTGGAAGCTGCCCACCGAAAAAGCTTTGCAGCGGGTGGATGAGCTGGAGGGCTGCAACATCTTCCCGCCCCAGGTGACCCAGGCGGGCCGCCTGCTGCAAAAGCGGGGCCTGCTGGCAGAGGACGCCTGCCTGCCCACCACCGTGGAAGCCGGAGCCGCCTGCTTTTCCGCCCTTCCCTTTCATCTGCCTGTCACCCGGCCTGCGCCCGCGGCAAGTGAGGCGGCGGAGGCGGTGAAATTCGAGAACATCCAGTTGCGCTACCGCTCGGTGAAGGGCGAGGCCCGCACAATTTTTGACGGGCTGAACCTGACGGTCCGCCAGGGCGAGCGGGTGGCGCTGATCGGCTCCAACGGGGCGGGCAAATCCACCCTGATGAAGCTGATGGTAGGCCTGCTGCGCCCCGCCGAGGGACAGGTGAGCCTGCTGGGACAGCCGGTGGGCGACCGCCGGGCCGAGGAGCTGGGGCGGCTGATCTCGCTGGTCTACCAGAACCCGGAGGAAATGTTCATCAAAGACTCCATCCGCGCGGACATTGCCTATGCCATGCAGGTGCGGGGCGTGCCGGACTGGCAGACCCGCTGCGATGAGCTGCTGGCCCGGTTCCGGCTCACCGAGTTAGCTGACCGGGACGGCCGCCTGCTCTCCGGCGGTCAGATGCGCCGGGCGAGCCTTGCCATCGGCGTGGCGCTGAACCCGGCCATCCTGCTGCTGGACGAGCCCACCGCCAACCTGGACATCGCCACCCGCCGGGAGATCCTGGGCGTGCTGGAAGAGATGAAGGACGTGATCCACACCGCCATCATCGCCACCCACGACATGCAGCTGGTCTGCCAGTGGGCGGACCGGATCATCGTGCTCTGCCAGGGTCAGGTGATCGCCGACGGTCCCCGGGACGAGATTTTCGCCCGGCAGGATGTGATCGACCGGGTGGGCATCCGCCCGCCGGAGATTTTCGCCATGGCCCGCCGCCTGGACCCCGCCGCCCGCTGCTACACCGTGAACGATTTTGTGAACGCCTTCAAGGAGGCCGAATAAACTATGCTGAACAAACTTTCGGAAAACATCCTGGACAAATTCTCCATGGATTTTCTGCGCAACCAGGTGCTGAAAAACGCCTACGGCAACGACGATACCCCCATTGCCGCCCTGGACCCCCGGGTGCTGCTGGTGTGGTATCTGTTCTTCGGTCTGGTGCCCTGGTTCGTGAACGATCTGCCCTTTCTTCTGGGCTGCTTCGTGCTGGTGACCATCACCACCCTGCTGGCGAAGGTGGCCGGGCTGGTGCTGTTTCTGTTCGGCCTGGGCGTTTTCTCCCAGACCGGCTATCTGTTCCTAGTCACCCTGCTGTTCGGAGGCGACGCCTCCGCGGTGGCTCCGCTGCTGGTGCTCACCCTGAAGGTGGCCACTATCTCGCTGGCCTCCATCACGGTGTTTTCCGGCCTGGACCCGGACCGGCTGAGCAACGGCCTTATGTGGTTCGGCTGCCCGGAGCGGCTGAGCTTTTCCATCTCCTACGCCTACCGGATGCTGCCCATGCTGATGGAGGAATTCCAGAATGTGCTGCTCTCCTTCCGGCTGCGGGGCAATCCCCCCGCCCACGAGAGCCTTTGGGGCAAGATCCGGTATCTTGCCTACCAGATCAAGGTGGTCATCTGGGCCTTCTATCCCCTGATGCTCAACACCGCCAAGCGCTCCCGCACCACGGTGGAGGCGCTGGAGCTGCGAGGCTACCGCTACGCCGCCGTGAACAAAGAGGTGAAAAAGATCAAGCTTTCCACCCTTCAGGTCCGTTACGATGACTGGCTGTTCCTGGCCATTTCCGCCTTGTGGGTCTGTCTCACGGTGTTTGTTTCCACCCTGCTGTGAGCCTTCCGGCTCCGTCCGATCCGCCGTTTCGAAAAAAGGAAGTGTTTTTGTTGCTGTTTGATTTCCACACCCACGGCAAGCTGGCCAAAAAGCTGCCGTTTTCCACCGCCTACACCGACTGGCTGTTCGGTGAGGCCCGCCGGGCCGGGCTGGACGGCCTGTGCCTGACCGAGCATTTCAACACCCTGCAGTTCGAGGACCTGTACGGCTATCTGGCCTCGGTGAGCCGCCGCACCGGCGACTGCCTGGTGCTGGAAAACGGCCTGCGGGTATTCCCCGGCATGGAGACCGACGTGGCCGAGTGCGGCCACATCCTGAGCATCGGCCCTCTGGAGGCCATTCTGGAGCTGAACCGCCGCCTTGCTCCCCACAAGGAACGGGGGCACTTCCCTCCTCTGGCCCAGCTTCTGGACCTGTTTGAGGAATATCCGGTGCTGGTGGGCTGCGGCCATCCCTATCGGGCGCCGGGCCATGTACCGGAGCAGCCCATCGAGCAGCTGCGCCGCTTTTCCTTCCTGGATATGAACGGCAAGGACATGGCCCTGGACCCGGAGCGCACCCGGGCACTGACCACCCGGCTGGGCAAGCAGCTGGGCATCCCGGTGGTGTCCGGCAGCGACACCCACCAGGCGGTGCAGTACGGCTGCATTGCCACCCGCTTTGAGCGGGAGTTCACCACCATCGACCAGCTGCGGCAGGAGATGAACGCCGGGCGCTATTCCATCGAGCTCAGCGAGCAGGCCTCCTTCCTGGTGCGCACTGCCGGACTGCTCAAGCGCTCGCTCAAGGAGATTCACGCGCTGGGCGGCGACTATGTGGAGGTGCTCACCAGTCAGGCCCCCGTATAAGATAAGCCCTCTTCCCCCGTACCGGGTTTCGTATGCCCGGCGCGGGGCTTTTTTACGCGCCTTTTTCTGGACAGGCCCCGCCCGCCGGGGGTATAATGCAACCAGCGGCCTTTTTTGCGGCCGCCCTTTCTGTGTACTTCATCTTTACAAGGAACGGGGATTCAATGCCATGGAACTGCGCCTTCCCATTCCGCCGGAACAGCTGACCCGGGCGGAACGCTCCATTCTGGATTTCATCAACACCAATACCGACGCCTTTCTGTTTCTGTCCATCGGGCAGCTGGCCGAGCGTCTGGGCCTTTCCGAGGCCACCCTCTCCCGCTTTGCCCGCCACGCGGGTTGCCGGGACTTCAAAGCCCTGAAAACCCTGGTGCTGGAGCAGGCCGCCGCGGGACCGGCGGTGAAGCTGGCCGGTACCCTGCAGCGCTCCGGCCGCTTTTCGCCCCGGGACTGGCTGGCCAGCCAGCAGGCCTGCCTGGAAACCACCGCCGCCCAGCTGGACGAGGAGGAATTCGACCGGGCGGTAACTGCCCTGGCCGGGGCAAGGCGGATTTACATCCACGGCAAAAACGCCTCGGCCAGCCTGGCCCGGCTGCTGCACTTCCGGCTGCGCCGCCTGGGACTGGATGCCCGGCTGCTGCCAGCCTCCGGCTCCGAGCTGCTGGAGGGTCTGGCCGGGGCCGGTGAGGGCGATGTGGCGGTGCTGTTCAGCTTTTCCAAGCTCAGCCGGGAGGGCCGCATCCTGCTGGAGCAGGGCCGGGCCGCGGGCTACACCACCCTGGCCTTTGTGAGCCGCACCTGCCTGCCGCCGGACCAGGCGGCGGACATCAGCCTGTTTGCCTACCGGGGGCCGGAAAAGGAGTATCACTCCATGGCTGCCCCCGCCGCCCTGGTGGACGGTCTGCTGGTGGCGCTGACTCAGGAACTGGGCCCCCGCGGCGCAGCCGCGCTGGAACGGCTGCAGAAGCTGAAAAAGCAATATTACCCGGGATGACACAAAGCGCCCGGCGCAAAGCATCGTTTGCCTTGCGCCGGGCGCTGTTTTTGTTTGTATTCTGCGGCTTACAGGTCGATGATCAGGCCCACCGGGCAGTGGTCGCTGCCCTCGATGTCCGCATAGATGACGCTGTCCTTCACCTTGTCCATCAGCCGTTCGGACACGATAAAATAGTCGATACGCCACCCCGCGTTGTTCTTGCGGGCGTTGAAGCGGTAGCTCCACCAGCTGTAGGCGCCGGTCTTGTCCGGGTAAAGGGCGCGGAAGCTGTCCGCAAAGCCGCTGGCAAGCAGCTGGGTCATCTTCTCCCGCTCCTGGTCCGAGAAGCCTGCGTTGCCCCGGTTGGACTTGGGGTTCTTCAGGTCGATCTCGTTGTGGGCCACGTTCAGGTCGCCGCAGTAGATCACCGGCTTTTCCTTGTCCAGCTCCATCAGGTAGGCGCGCAAATCGTCCTCCCACTGCATCCGGTAGTCGATGCGGGCCAGCCCGTCCTGAGAGTTGGGGGTATAGACATTCACCAAGTAGAACTCCGGATACTCCAGCGTAATGGCCCGGCCTTCGTGGCTGTGTTCTTCCGGCCCGATGCCGTAGCGCACGCTCAGGGGCGGCTGCTTGCAGTAGCAGGCCGTGCCGGAATAGCCCTTTTTCTCGGCGCTGTAAAAATATTCGGTATAGCCCTCCGGCTCAAATTCCGCCTGACCGGGCTGGCACTTGGTCTCCTGCAAGCAGAAGATGTCCGCGTCCAGGGCGGCAAAGCTCTCGGCAAAGCCCTTTTTCAGCACCGCCCGCAGGCCGTTCACGTTCCAGCTGATGAATTTCATCGCAAGCCCTCCAAAACAGTAACTTTTCCTGATTATAACGGATTTTGCTGCTGTATGCAAGGGGGAGTACCATCAGCTGAGTAAGCTGATCACACACATGACCAGAAATGCTGCAATCCACAAAAGCATTCCCGGGTTAAGCAGCGCCGCCCGAACCGGATGCTCGGGCAAGCCGGTGGCCGGGCGAACGAACATGCGGCGATGGAAGTCCCAGAACTGCACCAGGCCCCAGCCTACCAGCGCCAGGATTCCCAGACCCAGCAGCGCATTGGCCACCGCGCCGTCGCCCGCGCTGGTGAGCACGCAGCTGCTGAAGAAGTTGATGAACAGATGGATGAGCATACCGTAAATGACGCTGCCGGTGCGGCAGATCAGATACCCCAGCCAGCAGCCCAGCACGAAGGCGTAGAGGAACTGGTCCAGGTTGCCGTGGAAGCTGCCGAAGAAAAAGGCGGAGATCAGAATATAGGGCAGCTGGCCGAACCGGATCAGCTTGCGGTACAGATAGCCCCGGAACACCAGCTCTTCGGCCACCGCGGGCACCAGGCTGATCAAAATCAGCGACGCCCAGGGAGACATCGTTTCCACCATGCCGTTCAGGCTGTTGTTGGGCTGCAGCCCCGCCAGCGCGCGGATCGCCGCAAGCAGAAGAAGCGACACCAGATTGGCCGCCATGCATCCGGCATAGCCCACCGCCGCCGTGCGTGCGAAGGTGACCGGGCGCAGCGCCCGCACCGGCCGCAGCGGAAACGGGGCCGTGCTGGGCAGAAAATGCCCGATGGCCAGCAGCACCGGCAGACCCAGGCCGTAAATGCCAATGTCGTTCATAATCATCAGCAGATCGGTGGTCACCTCACCCGTTGTCCACATTGCCGCCATGGTCATCAGGCTGCACCCGATCATGCTGACCACCAGCATGCCGGTGAAGCCCAGGCCCAGCAGCCCCACTGCCACGGCGAAATCATTTCGTTTTTTCTGCGGCATCGTTTTACCGCCTCCTTTGCCTGGGGGCCGCTTTTTCCCGCCGCCCCGCTTGGAATAAACCCAGTGTACCACACCCGGCCCCCAAACACCAGAGCGGGATGCACCAAAACCCGGCGCATCCCGCTCTTTTCACAAAATCATCGAATTTACAGCTCCTGCACCGTCCAGCGCAGCAGCCGCCGCACCGACCAGACCGTCCAACCCAGCAGCGCCACTGTCAGAACTGCCATCAGCACCCACAGGGCGGTGGGATTGGCCTTGTACAGCTTGGTCAGATAATTGGGCGAAAAGCAGATCAGCATCCAAAGCAGCCACACCACCCAATAGCCCTTGGGTCCGAAGGTGTTCACCGTGGCCGCCACGCAGATGCTCAGCAGCACCGGCGCCAGCAAAATCAGCAGCCACTCCCCCGTGGGCAGCAGGGCCAGACCATCCATGTCCAGCACAATGCCCCGGGGCGCATAGGCCAGCCGGTAGATCAGGTGACTCAGCCCGTTCAGCCCAAAGAGCAGCGCGGCGCTGGCCAGCGCGCCGCCCAGATGCCAGGCCGCGCAGCGCAGCACTTCGGCCCGCCGGGTGCCGCCCAGGGCAATGCCCAGCGTGAGCACCCGGTTCACCCGCTGAAACCCGGTGAACACGCTCACAAAGGCCAGCAGAATCAGGCAGATCATGGCGGAGAAGATCACTGTGGTCGTTTCTTTGGTAATGGCCAGCGCCACTGCTGTGATGCCCTCGATCAGCAGCCAGAACACGGCCACCGCGCCCAGCTGCCAGTCCAGCCCGCTGCCGTATAGCAGCCACTGGCGGCGCAGCGTTTCTTTCTTCATTTCCCGTCCGCTCCTTTCCTCACAGCAGATTCACCTGCGCGGTGCGGCATTGACGGTACAGCCCGAAGCTGGCCGCGCCGCCCACCACAAGGCTCGCGCCGCAGATGCCCCACAGGATGGTATCCATGCCGAAAAACGAGAAGATCATGTGGGCGACCATGGCGGCGATGTATCCCAGATACAACAGAATCACCAGTCCCCAGCCGAAAATCTTCCAGCCGGTTTTCTCCACCAGCGACAGCCAGCCGCCCATGGCCCCCATGGCCCACAGCAGCAAAAACAGCACCAGGCCGGAAAAACCCTTTACCGGCAGGGTGAGAACAAGCTCCGTATCCTCCGGCGTAAAAACCGCCGCACCCCAGTCCAGCATCGCCTGCATGGGCAGGCAGACCAGTGCCTGCGCGGCGATGGCCAGCTCCATGGTCCCCCACAGGCTTTTGCGCACCGCGCCCATGGCCAGACCAATGTTCACCAAACTGCGCACCAGTGAGGAGCTGAGAATCGTGGTCATAATGAAAAACATCGCCACGCCGCCCCGAAGATAGGTGGCAAACAGAGACTCCGTCCCCAGAAGCGCCGTACCCGCCAGGCAGAGCACCACGAACCCGAAGACAATCCCCATTCCGGTGGCCGGATACCGCCAGAAGGCTCTGATGTTGTTAACCATCCTGCACCTCCCCGTGGCCGCACAGGGCCACAAACACCTTTTGCAGGTTCAGCGCGGTCACATCCACATCCCGGCCGCGCACCGCCTGCGCCAGCTCGTTTTCACCGCAGCGCACCGTCACCGCCTTGTGGCGGCCCATCCGCTCGGTGGAGAGCACGGTCAGGCCCGCCGCGGCCGCGTCCACCTCATCCTCCCGGCCGCTGATCAGGTGGAACTGGGCCACCAGCTCCTCGGTGGGGGCCTTTTCCAGAATGTGGCCCTCGTCCAGGATGATAACCTCCTCGAACACAGCGGCCGCCTCCTCAATAATATGGGTGGACACCACAAAGGTACGGCCGGTCTCGGCGTAGTCCTCCAGCAGCAGCTTGTAGAACAGCTCCCGGGCCACCACGTCCAGACCCGCCACCGGCTCGTCCAGCAAAGTGATGGGTGCCCGGCTGGCCAGCGCCACCACGATGGTGACCATGCTCAGCATGCCCTTGGAGAGCTTGTTGATCCGCTTGTTCTCCTCCAGCCCGAACCGCTGCGCCAGCCGGTGTGCGTAGGCGTCGTCCCAGTTCTTGTAATAGATGGAGGCGATGCGGAAATAATCCTTCACCTTGAGCCCCGCGGCCACGCTGTTGGGCGCGCCGGAAAACTCCCTGGAAAAGCACAGCTGGCTCAGCGCCGCCGGGTTTTCCCACACCGGCTCGCCCCCGCAGGTGATTTGTCCCCCGTCCGCCGCCAGCTGGGCGGTGAGCAGAGCCAGCAGGGTGGTCTTGCCCGCGCCGTTGCGGCCGATCAGACCGTAAATGCGGCCCGGCTCGATGGTCAGGTCCAGGTTTTTCAGCACCTCTTTGGTTCCAAAGCTTTTGTTCAGGCCCACGGCCTTCAATGCCATCTGTTCCATACTCGCATTCCTCCCCGGCCCTCACTGGGCCTCGCTGTAAGCCCGGCGGATCATGCCGGTCAGTTCCTCCTCGCCCAGGCCCAGGCTTTTTGCCTCCTTTGCCAGAGCGGTTACATACTGCTGGTAAAAAGCGGCCCGGCGCTTTTGCTGCACCAGCGCCACTGCACCCTCGGCCACAAACATGCCGATGCCCCGCTTTTTATACAGCACACCCTCGTCCACCAGCAGGTTGATGCCCTTGGCCGCCGTGGCCGGGTTGATGCTGTATTGCCTCGCCAGCTCATTGGTGCTGGGCACCTGCTCACCCTCCTGGTAAATGCCGCGCAGGATGCTGTCCTCCAGCATTTTTGCAATCTGCAGATAGATGGAACTTTGATCGTTCAGCGTTCCATTCACAGCCTCGGCCTCCTTTCCGTTCCTCATGTTCATTGGTTCATTACTTGTGTAACTAACTATATCACCTCTGACAGAATCTGTCAAGCACCGGCGGTCACAAAAGGCTTTTGCCGCCGCCCCCGGCGTGGTATACTATCGAGAGATCATCCAAAAGGAGACAAAACGCCCATGCCCACTCTTTCCCCCATCGCGCCGGATCTGCTGGCCTGGTTTTCCCAAAACGCCCGCACCCTTCCCTTCCGGCAGGACCCCACCCCCTACCACATCTGGGTCAGCGAGATCATGCTGCAGCAGACCCGGGTGGCTGCCGCGCTGGAATACTACGACCGCTGGATGAAGGCGCTGCCCACCATCCGAGACCTGGCCGAGTGCGACGAGGAGAAGCTGCACAAGCTGTGGGAGGGACTGGGTTACTACAGCCGGGTGCGCAACCTGCAGAAGGCTGCCCGCATCGTTTGCGAGGAATACGGCGGCCAGCTGCCCGCCGACCACAAAAAGCTGCTGGCGCTGCCCGGCATCGGAGACTACACCGCCGGGGCCATCGGGTCCATCGCCTTTCATCTACCGGTACCCGCGGTGGACGGCAACGTGCTGCGGGTGTTCAGCCGCCTGTACAACGACGACCGGGACATCGCGGACCCCAAAACCAAAAAAGCCTATACCCAGTGGGTGATGGAGCATCAGCCGCCGGAAGCCCCCGGCCCCTACAACGAAGCCCTGATGGAGCTGGGAGCGCTGGTCTGCCTGCCCAACGGCGAGCCGCTGTGCGACACCTGCCCGCTGGCCCACCTCTGCCGGGCCCGCCAAGCGGGCACCCAGAACACCCTGCCGGTAAAGAAAGCCGCCAAGGCCCGCCGCATCCAGCCGGTCACAGTGCTGCTGGTCAAAAGCGAACAGGGCTGGCTGCTCCAGCGCCGCCCGGACTCCGGCCTGCTGGCCGGGCTGTGGCAGCCCGCCCTCTTTGAGGAGGAGCTTTCCCGTCAGGAGGCCGCCGACCGGCTGAACGCTCTGGGCATTTCCGTTCAGCTTGGCAGCACGCTCAAGCCCGCCAAGCACATTTTCAGCCACATCGAGTGGCGCATGAGCGGCTGGCTGGCCGAGGCCGAAGCCGCCCCGCTCCCCGCCGGCTATGTGTGGGCGGACCGGGAATCACTGGCGCAGCAATACACCCTGCCCGGGGCCTTCAAGGCCTACCGGCCGCTGCTGGAAACGGACGGCTGACCCCCGTTTTTTCGTCTATGTTCACAAAATCATATTGTATTCCACCGCCTGGCGGGATATAATAAACCTATATACAACGAATTCCGGCCCGGTGCGTTTTGCCCGGCCATTATCAAGGAGGAATCGATTTATGAAGCATTCTACCTTTGTTGCCGTTCTGCTGTTTCTGGCTGGCGCTGTGGGCGCGCTGACCGCTGCCTGGCTGTACATCCGCCGCCGCGAGAAGGAGCTGGATGAGTACGAGCAGCTGCTGTTCAGCGAGGACTTTGACGACGAGCCCCTCAGCGCCGAGGAGGACGTGGACGCCGCCGAGGAAGTTCAGGAGCCTGTGGACGAGGCCTGATCCATCAAACAAGCACAAAAATGCCGCCGGGGAAATTCCCCGGCGGCATTTTTTCGTTTCGTTCCGCTTACGGCTGCCAGATCAGCTCAGGGCCGATCTCGGCCAGACTGTGCACACCGCACATGGCCATGGTGTCCTGCAGCTCGGTCTTGAGCTTATTGGTGAGCAGCGCCACACCCTCGGCCCCGCCGCCGTACACGGCGGTCACATAGGGGCGGGCCAGCAGGGCCGCGTCCGCACCCAGCGCCAGCGCCCGGAACACATCCAGACCGCTGCGGATGCCGCCGTCCACCAGAATCATCATCCGGCCCTTCACGGCCTTTGCAATGGCGGGCAGCACCTGGGCCGTAGGCGGCACGCCGTCCTGCACCCGGCCGCCGTGGTTGGATACCACGATGCCCGCGGCCCCGGCCTCCAGCGCCTTTTCCGCGCCCTTCACGGTCATGATGCCTTTCAGAATGAAGGGCACGCCCGCGTATTCGATGATCTCCCGCAGCTCCTCCACGGTCTTGGGACCGGCAGGCGGGTTCAGGCCCTTCAAAAAGGGCAGCCCCGCGGCGTCGATGTCCATGGCGAGCACCTTCGCGCCCGCGGCCTTTGCCGCGTCCAGCTTGGCAAACAGGGTATCCCGATCCCAGGGCTTCACGGTGGGCACACCCCGGCCACCGGCCGCACCGATGGCCGCCGAAGCAGCACGGAACACCTCCGGGTTTGTACCGTCGCCGGTGAAGGCGGCAATGCCTGCGTCGGCGCAGGCGGCCACCAGGATGTGGTTGTATTCATCATCGGTGAATTTGTCGCCGTAGTGCAGCTTCACCGCGCCCACCGGCGCGGCAAACACCGGCAGCTCACAGGTTTGGCCGAAAAAGTCGAACCGGGTATCCACGGGCTTGTTGTCGCAGATGGTGTCCATATTCACGCAGATCTTCTGCCAGGCCGCGTAGTTGGCGGCGGCCACGGTACCGGTGCCCTTCGCGCCGGGGCCGGGCATGGTGGAGCCGCAGGCCTTGCCGTTGCACACCGGGCACACCTTGCAGTAAGGGCCGCTGCAGGTGCGGGCAGCGGCGAGCATTTCCTGATAGGTCATGGTTTTATTCCTCCCTTTGTTGCTTTTGATTCTAGCCCCGGCATGGCCGCCATGTCAAGGGCGCGGACCCGTCGGGATTTTTTGCTGTGCATCGGCGGCAAATATGGTATAATGATAAATATTATGGGAATTCATGCCCCATTTTACCGACTGCCTGAAAAGGAGGCCGCTGGATGAAACGATTTTTCCTGTGGCTGCTCATGGTCGCCCTGTTCACCGGGGCTATCGTTGGAGGCAGCCTTGCCTTTTTGTATTACAACATCACCGAAGACGACCTGCCGGAAAAGACCATCACCCTGGCGGGGCAGACGCTGGACGAGCCGGTGGGCTACCAGTGGACGGTGCCCATTCTGGGCGGCATGGTCTGGCGGGAGCTGGACCTAAGCCCCGGCTCGGCCATCCAGACCCTGGATGCGCCCATTACCACCGGCAATGCCGAGCTGGTGCTGGCCGAGGGTATGACCGAAAGCGCCACCACCCTGCTGCTGCAGACCAAGGAGGGCGAGACCCTGTTCGAGGGCAGCGCCGCCCAGTGGAAGGACTACACCTTCCCCAAAGACGGCGTTTACCTGCTCACCATCCGGGCCGGCTGTGAGGACACCGGCCAGCGCCCGGGCAAGGCCTACGGCTGGTACCAGTACCAGTGCCGCTTTACCGTGAGCGCTGCGGCCAGCGTCACCCTTTCCAGTGAATCGGTGCGCCAGGGCGACACGGCGGCGGTCTATGTGAGCGGCCTTCTGGGCCAGCAATCCGACCCGCCGGTGGCCGACACCGATCTGGGCCAGGTCTGGTTCGCCCCGGTAAGCGGCGGCTGGATCGGCTACCTGGGTATCCCCTACAACGCGCCGGGCGGCGATCACACCATCACGGTGGAGGTGGGCGGCGAAACGCTGACCGCCACCCTCACGGTGGGGGCCAGCCAGTACACCACCACGACCCTGAGCGGCGGCGACGCCACTGCCGAGGCCAATGCCCAGTTCCGGGACAAGATCTACGGCTTCTACACCCAGGGAACCAATGAAAAGCTGTGGACCGGGCGGTTCTCTCCCCCGGTGCGGGGCAACATATTCCAGCCCTACGGCGCATATCTTATCGCAGACGACGGCTCCCGCGCGGGACAAGCCGCCAACCTTACCTACGTGACCACGCCCGGCAGCGAGGTGATCGCCCCCGCCACCGGCAAGGTGCTGCTGGCGGAAAACCTGCTGCTCACCGGCAACACCCTGGTGATCGACCATGGCTGCGGCGTGAAGAGCTATCTGTACCACCTGCAGGACCTGAACGTCGCTGTGGGCTCGGTCGTGACACAGGACCAGGTGCTGGGCCACGCGGAAAACACCCTGATCTGGGAGGTCCGGGTGGGCAACAAGAGCGTGGACCCGGCCAAGCTGACCCAAACCACAGGCGGGCTGTTTTTCCAGCCCTGAATCCGCCGCGCCCCGCGCGGCTCAAACCCTTGATGTGAGGTGGAACCATTGAAGAAAGACGAAAAGCAGCCGGAGAGCAGCGGCGTTCAGCCCGGCCAGACGCCGGACGAGACCCCGCAGGAGAGCGGCGCACAGACCGCCGAAGCCCCCGGCGAAGAGACTGCTCCCGCCAAAGAAACCGAAGCGCAGGCCGAAGAGCCCGCTCCCGGCCAGGAGGACAGCTGCGAGGACCCCGGCGAGGAGCCGCAGGAGGACAGCGAGGACTTTGACCCGGAGAACGGCGAATATCCGGACGAGGAATACGACTGGGAGGAGGACGCCCCCCTCAGCTTCGGCGCCCGCCTGTTCAGCGCCTCCACCTCGCTTTTGCGGTGGATCGTGCTGGTGGCGGTGCTGCTGGTGCTGATCCTGGGCGGCACCTTCTTCAGCATGTACCGGAGCGTGAGCCTGAGCAATCTGCCCCAATACCAGGTGAGCTGGGCGGGCCAGACGCTGGAGACCGCCGGTTACGACTGGTCGGTGCCGGTGATGGGCTTTCTGCACCGGGATTTCTCCAAAAAACCGGGCAGCAGCTGGCAGGACCTGGAACCGGTGAGCGAAGGCCATCCGGCGCTGGAGCTGCCGGAATACACCACCGCCCAGCTGACCATTCAGAATGAGGCGGGTGAAACCCTGTTCGAGGGGGATGCGGCCGCCTATGACGCCTTCCACTTCAGCGAGAACGGCGCCTATTCCGCCATCCTCACGGTGACCTCCCCGGAATCCACCGGCGCGCAGGGCTCCTACACCTACCAGTTCAACTTCCAGCTGGAGGCCCAGCCCCGGCTGGTGCTCTCCGACACCGGCGTGAGCCAGGGCAGCGTGATCGGCGTACGCCTGGAGGGCGTGCTGGGCGACATGGTCCCCGCCTTGACCACCGAGCTGGCCGAGATTCCCTTCACCCTGTATCAGGGCGAGTGGGTGGCCTTTGTTCCGGTGGACTACAACCAGATGGCGGGCGAGTACACCATCAGCGCCACGGTAAACGGCCAGACCGTCACCGAAACGGTGCAGGTGTACGGGCGGCAGCGCCGCGAGCTGGACACCTACACCATCGACGGCACCTCCGCCATCCCCTATGTGGGCGCACTGCCCAAGAACATGGATTTCCTGTGGGAGATCAACGACCCGGATATCTACTGGGACGGCTCCTTCATCCAGCCGGTGCAGGGCAAGATCCTGCGGGACTACTCGGTGCTGGAATACACCGACCGGCTGGACCCCACCGACCCGCTGAATGCGGCTATCCCACTGGATCTGATCGCCGCCTATAACGCCAACATCGCGCCCCGGCGCAGCATCAACGTAACCATGGCCACCACCACCGGCAGCCCCGTGGTGGCTCCCGCCGCCGGACGGGTGGTCTATGCCGAAACCAACGGCAGCCTGGGCCGGGTCGTGGTGATCGAACACGGCTGCGGCGTGAAGAGCCTGTTCTATCTGCTGGGCCGCCGGGACGTGGACGAGGGCGACTTTGTGACCCAGGGCCAGCAGATCGGCACCACCCAGGGCCATGTGATCTGCGAGATGCGGGTGGGCGATATCCCCGTGAATCCCTGGGATGCCTGGCGCAGAGCCGGCGGACTGTTCTTCTGATTTCTCCATTCTGACCAAGGAATGTATTCTATGACCAAAACGCAAACTCTTACCCGCACCGCCATGGGCGCGGTGATCATCGCCCTGTGCGCCTGGATCAGCATTCCGGCGGCAGTGCCCTTCACCCTGCAGACCTTCGGCATCTTTCTGGTGCTGGCGGCTCTTGGCGGCCGTCAGGGCAGTGTGGCGGTGATCGTTTACATCCTGCTGGGCCTGATCGGCCTGCCGGTATTTGCCGGTTTTTCCGGCGGCCCGGGCGCGCTACTGGGCCCCACCGGCGGCTACATCGTGGGCTTTGCCTTCATCGGCCCCGCCTGCATGCTGGCCGAACGGCTGCCTCTGCCGGCGCTGGCCCGCTCCATCCTGGGCAATCTGGCCGGTCTGGCGATCTGCTACGGCTTCGGCACCTTCTGGTTCATCCGGGTGTCTGCCATGAACGGCAGCGTCTACAGCCTGCCCGCGGTGCTGGCCATGTGTGTGGTGCCTTTCATTCTGCCGGATTGCATCAAGCTGGCGTTGGCTCTGACCGTCGGCCGCCGTCTGGCGCGTGCCTTGCGGCTTGCCGGTTCCACCTGCTAACCAGTTTTCAAAACACAACAAAAGGAAGGCCCGCTGCATTTGCAGCAGGCCTTCCTTTTTGTTTTTATTCGGCTTCTTCCAGCGCAAAATCTCCCAGCATCAGCTCGTCCAGCGCGGCCTGGGGTTCGGCGGCCAGACGGCGGCTCTGGTTCAGGATCGCCCGTTCCAGAAGGTTGCGGGCCATGCGGCCGTTGCCGTTTTCGTCCGCGTTCTCCGCCTGCGCCCGGGTAAAGTATTCGGTCAGCGGCGTTTGGCAGCCCTCGGCCAACCGGTAACCCCTCCCCTTTGCGCTCAGTTCCAGAATACGCCACAGCTCCTCGCCGGTGTAATCCGGGAACTCGATCTTGTTGGGGAAGCGGGAGGCAAGGCCGCTGTTGGCGGTCAAAAACTGCTCCATCTCCTTGGAATAGCCCGCCAGGATCACCACCAGATCGTCCCTGTGGTCCTCCATGCCCTTCACCAGCGTGTCGATGGCCTCCAGGCCGAAGCTGTCGTCCTTGCCCCGGTAGAGGGAGTAGGCCTCGTCGATGAAGAGCACGCCCCCCAGCGCCGAGCGGATCACCTGATTGGTGAGCGGCGCGGTGTGGCCCACATAGCGGCCCACTAAATCCGCCCGGCTCACCTCCACCAGCTGGCCGCCCCGCAGCGCGCCGATGGCCTTCAGATATTTGCCCACCAGACGGGCGATGGTGGTCTTGCCGGTGCCCGGGTTGCCCGCGAAGATCATGTGCATGGAAACGCTGCCGGTCTTCATGCCCGCCTGGGCCCGGCGCTGGTTGGCCTGCACGCTGTCCTTCAGGCGCAGCACGTAGTCCTTCACCTCGTCCAGCCCCACAATGTTTTCCAGCTCCCGGTCCACCTCGTCCAGCATGCCGGTGTACTCCTGCCGCAGCAGGCCCAGCAGGTCCACCGGCTGGCCGCCGGTCACCGAGATCAGCGCCCGGCCCTCCGGTGCACTGAGGACGGCTGCCGTACCCGCCGCCGGTTCCTGCTCCAGCTTATACTCCGCCAGCGCCTTAAAGCACCGGTCATAAAATTCCCCGATGGGCGCTGCGCCCCGGCCGGGGCTTGCCTGCCGCCGGGCCAGCGCCTGGAAGCTCTCGTCCGCCGTGATGGTCAGCTTCAGCTGCCGGGCCGCGTGCTCGGTCAGCTGCTCCAGCCCCCGCCCGGCAATGGCCTCCAGCTCCTCCTCGGTGAAGGGCCGGGTGGCGCACACGTCGCTCAGGGCGTTCACCACGCCCGCGCCCATCCGGTCCGCCAGCTTTTCCGGCCCCTTTTCGCTCAGAAACACCAGGTATTTGCCCCGGGGCGTCAGTTCGCTCACCGCGTCCGGCACCAGGGCGGTGCCCACGTCCACCAACATCCCCTTCTGCACCGCGTAGCGGCTGTTCAGCGGAGCCTTTCCCGTCTGAGCCAGCGCCGCCAGCGTATTCAGAAAGCCCGGGTGGCATCGCTCGTAATGGCAGAATACCAGCACCTGCCCCGGCCCGTTCAAGGCGCTGTACAGGTCCTGCAAAAACAGCTTCTCCTGCCCGGGGCCCGGGTAAAGCCCCAGGTCCATCCAGGCGATCTGCGGCCCGCTCAGCAGCTTGCGGGCCGCCATTTCCCGGGCAATGGCTTCCAGGGCCGCACGCTTGCCGGTGCCCGCCGGGCCGTGGACCAAAAGTACACCTCGGGCGGTTTCTCCTGCCGTGCCCAGCACGAAGGGCCGTTTGAAGGCCCGCACCAGCCGTTTGAGAAATTCCGGCTGGCCCAGCACGGTTTTTCCCAGCGTCTCCTCCAGCCCGTCAAAGGCGTCCGCCTGCACGGGGGCGGGCACCGTGCGCCGGGCCGCCTGGGTCTCGGCCTCGGTGAGCAGGCCGTCCCGCTGCATAGTGTGTTCCAGTTCGCCGCCAAGCCGGGTGATCTCCTCCGCCTGGCGGGCCAGCGCTTCGCTCAGCGCCTGCTGATTCTTTTGCAGAGTCTGCTGTGCATCCTGTGCGGGCTTTTGGCTCTGGGCCGGCTTTGCCCCGCCCGCCCGCAGCCGCCCGCCGGGGCCGAACACTCCGTTCATCAGGTCTTCCCAATCGCTTGCTCCCATGGCTCGCGCCCTCCTTTTGCCGTCTGGCAGTCATCTGCCCTTATTGTACCACAGACCGCTGCCGTTTTGCGGCAAAAAAACAAGGCTTCCGGCCAATGGCCGGAAGCCTTGAAAAATCACACGTTACCGAACTCGCTGAGTTCCAGGCCCTCGTTGTGCTGCTGAGCCCAGTTGATGGCCCAGGGGGTGGTGAAGAGCAGCAGCTTGTTGCCCTTCAGGTCCTCGATGCGCTTGGTGTCGCTGGTCAGGTCCAGATTCTTGGGGTCCAGGTCCTCGTTCTCGATCCAGCGGATGTGCTCGAAGGGCAGCTTCTGCATGCGGATGTCCACGTTGTACTCGTTCTTCAGCCGGTACTCCAGCACCTCGAACTGCAGCACGCCCACAACGCCCACGATGACCTCTTCCATGCCGCCGTTCAACTCGCGGAAGATCTGGATGGCGCCCTCCTGGGCCACCTGCTCCATGCCCTTCACGAACTGCTTGCGCTTCATGGTGTCCACCTGGGTGATCCGGGCGAAATGCTCGGGTGCAAAGGTGGGGATGCCCGCATACTGGATCTTCTCTTTGCCGGTGCACAGGGTGTCGCCGATGGAGAAGATGCCCGGATCGAACAGACCGATGATGTCGCCCGCGTAGGCCTCGTCCACGGTGGCCCGGTCCTGGGCCATCAGCTGGGTGGACTGGGCCAGCTTGATCTTCTTGCCGCCCTGCACGTGGGTGACCTCCATGCCGCGCTCGAATTTGCCCGAGCAGATGCGCATAAAGGCGATGCGGTCCCGGTGGGCTTTGTTCATGTTGGCCTGAATCTTGAAGATAAAGCCGGAGAAGGTGTTCTGGGCGGGCTCGACCAGCTCGTCGCCGCTCTTGCGGGGCAGCGGGCTGGGAGACAGGCGCAGGAACTCCTTCAGGAAGGGCTCCACGCCGAAGTTGGTCAGCGCGGAACCGAAGAACACAGGGCTCAGACGGCCGGTCTGCACGGCCTCCATGTCGAAGTCGTAGCTGGCGCCGTCCAGCAGCTCGATGTCCTCGGCCAGCTTTTCATGCAGGGGGGCGGTGATCAGCTCGTCCAGGCTGGGGTCGCCCAGCTCAGCCTCGATCTTGTCCAGGATCTTCACGCCGTTGGCCTTGCCGTCGCTCTGGAAGGCCAGGATGTGGCGGCTTTCCCGGTCGAACACGCCCTTGAACTCCTTGCCGCAGCCGATGGGCCAGTTCATGGGATAGGTCTGGATGCCCAGGATGTTCTCAATCTCCTCCATCAGGTCAAAGGGGTCCCGGGCCTCACGGTCCATCTTGTTGATGAAGGTGAAGATGGGGATGTGGCGCAGGGTGCACACCTTGAACAGCTTGATGGTCTGGGCCTCAACGCCCTTGGCGGCGTCGATGACCATGACCGCCGCGTCGGCGGCCATCAGGGTGCGGTAGGTGTCCTCTGAGAAGTCCTGGTGACCGGGGGTATCCAGGATGTTGACGCATTTGCCGTCGTATTCAAACTGCAGCACCGAGCTGGTGACCGAGATACCACGCTGCTTCTCGATCTCCATCCAATCGCTGACCGCGTGGCGGGCGCTCTGCTTGCCCTTAACGCTGCCTGCCTGCTGGATCGCGCCGCCGTACAGCAGCAGCTTTTCGGTGAGGGTGGTCTTACCGGCGTCCGGGTGGCTGATGATCGCAAAGGTGCGCCGGCGCTGGATCTCTTGCCGTAAATCGGCCATAGATGCTTGTCCTCCTTATATTCTGGGGCGGCGCACATGCGCCGCGCGGGGTTTGGTCCTTAAAAACACAACACTCTATATATTATTACATTCAAAAGGGCTTTGGCAAGGGGCCCGGGCCAATTTTCGCCCGTCGGGCAAAAAACCGGCGATTTGCCCCGTTTTGTGCACCTCTCGACGGTTTTTTCCCGCTATGATATACTGAGAACAACGGTCCCGTCATTCGGACAGGCGGCCCGGAAAACAAGTCTGATTTTTGCGGCAAGGGGTTGACCATTTGAGAAACATCGCCATCGTGGAGGACGAGGACCTGGCGGCGCAGGCCCTCATGGACCACATCAAGCAATACGAGGCCCAGACCGGGCAACGCTTCCAGATCTTTCGCTTTGCCAACGGAGCAGATTTTCTGAAGGACTACCGCGCGGTTTATGCGGTGGTGTTCCTGGATGTGCAGATGCCCAAAATGAACGGTCTGGAAACGGCGCTGCAGCTGCGCCGGTGCGACAAGAACGTCTCCATCATATTCATCACCAACCTGGTTCAGTATGCTTTGAAGGGCTACGAGGTGGATGCGGTGAGCTACCTGATCAAGCCGGTGAGCTACTACGATTTTTCCATGAAATTCAAAAAAGCGCTGGACATCTATCTGCTCAACGAGGACCGCAGCTTCACTGTGAACACCCCCGGTGGGCTGTGCCGGATCTCCACCGACAAGCTGATGTATGTGGAGATCATGAACCACAGGCTGTTCTACCATCTGATCGACGATGTGATCGAGATGACAGGCGTACTCTCCGGCGTAGAGCAGCAGCTGAGCCGGTTCGGATTTCTGCGTTGCAACAAGTGCTATCTGGTGAATCCGAAATTCATCGTAAAAGTGAAGGGCAGCACGGTGCAGGTGGGTGATAATCTGCTGCAGATCAGCAGGCCCCGCCGGGCAGCATTTCTGGCGGAGCTTGCCAACTGGTATGCCGGTTCGGCGGGAGGTGAATAAGTATGGAAGCCTTTCTGTTCACCTACCATTACATTATGCTGGAGTTTCTGTTCGGGCTGTATCTATTTTACGGGATGACTCTGTGGAACCTGCACCGGGCAGACCGGTTCTGGCTGCGGCTGATTCTTGGTTTTGCATGTGTGCTGACCCTGACCGGCGCGGCCTCTTGGGCCTATCTGTTTTGGGGACAAAATGCTCTGGGCCGCAGCACCATCTACATCGCTCTCTTCGCAGCCACCATCGCCCATGTCCGGCTATGCTTTGACGAGCCCTTCCTCACCATTTTGTTCTGCTGCAGTGTGGCCTATGCTGCCCAAAACCTGTGTTACAAGCTATACCTCACGGTGGTCTGCGGCGCGGAACTGCTCCGGTTCAGCGGCGGCAGCTTTCCCTTCGACGTTTACAGCAGGCTGTTCCATCACGGCTTTTATGTGGCGGCGGCACTGGTGCTTTACTGGCTGTTCCTCCGCCGGGCGGCAAGGCTTGCTGCCATCTGCCGACTGGACCGGCAGATGCTCTCGCTTTCGGTGGTGGTGCTGCTGATCACCGCGATCCTCTGCTCGGTGGAGGATGTGTACTTCGCCCGGCTGAGCACCGGCTGGGAAAACCAGTTTGAGCACACCGCCCTCTTTGTGCTCCGCCAGGCGGGCAATCTGTTCTCGGTCACCTGCTGTGCCATCGTGCTGCTTCTGGCCTGGCGCACCATTGAGCAGCGGGAACTGGCGCAAGAGGTGGAATACCTTCAGCACACCATCCGCCAGAGCCAACGGCAATACGAGATTTCCCGCGATACCATCGAGCGGATCAACATCAAATGCCACGACATCAAGTACCAAATTGCTTCTCTGGCCGCCCAGGGCCGCCCCCTGGGGCCGGACGCAGTGTACGACCTGGAAAAGGCCATCTCCATCTACGACACCCGCATCGAGACTCACAACCAGCTGCTGGATGTGCTGCTCACCGAAAAGAGCCTCTACTGCGAACAGAACGGCATCCAGCTCTCCTGTATGGTGGATGGAGAAAAGCTGGCTTTTCTGGAAAACAGTGATCTGTACTGCCTGTTCGGCAACGTGATCGACAATGCCCTGGAGGCGGTGGCGGCTGTGCCTCAGCGGGAACGGCGTATCATCAATCTGGTGGTCAAGGCCCGTGGCTGCATGCTGCTCATCCAGCAGGACAACTACTTTGACGGCACGCTCACCTTCCAGAACGGTCTGCCTCTGACCACCAAGGCGGATACCTCCTGCCATGGCTTCGGCTTGCGGAGCATCCAGATGATCGTGCACAAATATGACGGAGAGCTGACAGCTCATGTGGACGGAGATGTATTCCATCTGAACATCCTGTTCAGCCTGTCCGACCGCTGAGCCCCGCTTTCAAACAGCCAAATGTGCAATACACGAAAAAAAGATGCAGTTTAGGGAACACCCATTGCCAGGGGTGTTCCCTTTTGTTATAGTTTGGGCCGAAGAACCGGCCCCGGCGGTTTCTCCTTTCGTTTTCTCCGGCCTTTTTCCCTGGCACGGGGCCGGTTTTCCGGAGAGAGAAGCAAGGAGAGCAGGCGCGCTTTTTGCCCAGCGCGGCTGCAAATCAGACACTTGTAAGGAGGATTTTCATGGCAAAGGACAAGAAGAAAAAACTGAGCGCGAAAGCGCTCACCGCGATCCTCACGCCGCTGCTGGCCATTCTGCTGGCGTTCTCGATCGCGCTTTCCGTCATCACCACCTCGATGTATGATCTGGTGCTGCGCGACATTTTCGGCGAGACGGATTTCTCCAGCAGCAGCGCTGTGGACGGCGTGGATGCCGCCTACTACACCCGCGACATCACTGACTCTGAAGCCCTGCAGGCCGCAGAGCAGGAATTCACCCGCAAAGCCGGTGCGGAAGGCTTTGTACTGCTCTACAACAACACCGAGAACGGCAAGGGCCTGCCCGTGGCCGCCGGTTCCAAGCTGAGCCTGTTCTCCGCCTCCTCGGTGGATCTGCTGGCCGGTGGCACCGGCTCCGGCGTGAGCACCATCTCCAGCGACATGCGCACCGCTCTGCTGGAGCAGGGCTTTGAGGTGAACGAGTCCCTGTGGAAGTTCTACACCGATAACCACAGCACCTACACCCGCGGCGGCGGCGCCATCATGTACGGCGGTGCTGAGGACTGGTCCATCAACGAGGCTCCCATCTCCGCCATTCCCGACGCCGCCAAGCAGGAGGCCGAAGGCACCATCCCCGTCTTCTTCATCGCCCGCACCGGCGGCGAGGGCCGCGACCTGGGCCGCTACATGGGCGACTGGACCGACATTGAAGAGGATAAAGACAAGCACTATCTGGAGCTGGACAGCGTGGAGCTGGGCGTGATCCAGTACCTGAACGACAACTTCGACAACGTAATTCTGGTGGTCAACACCAACAACGCCTTTGAGTTGGGCTGGGTGAAGGATTACCCCAACATCTCCGCGGTGCTGTGGGCCCCCGGCGCAGGCGGCGACACCTGCCGCTCCATTGCGGACGTGCTGAGCGGCAGCGTGAACCCCTCCGGCCATCTGGTGGATACCTTCGCCTACGACCTGTTCTCCTCCCCCGCCATGCAGAACATGGGCGACATGATGATGGTCAATAACGGCAGCGACGTGGAGGCCGCCGTGTTCTACGACGAAGGCATCTACGTGGGCTACAAGTACTACGAGACCCGCTACTTCGACAAAACCCTGGACCAGGGCAACGCGGGTGACTATGACTACGCCACCACCGTACAGTATCCCTTCGGCTACGGTCTGTCCTACACCACCTTCCAGTGGTCCGACTTCACCATGAGCGAGATGGACGCCAACGGCGACATTCAGGTGAACGTGACCGTGACCAACACCGGTTCGGTGGCAGGCCGCGATGTGGTGCAGCTGTATCTGAACAGCCCCTACACCGAATATGACAAAACCAACCACATTGAGAAGGCTTCCTCCTCTCTGGTAGGCTTTGAGAAGACCGGCGAGCTGGCTCCCGGCCAGTCCGAGACTGTTACCATCACGGTGAACAAAAAGGACTTCATTTCCTACGACGACGTGCAGTCCAAGACCTACATTCTGGAGGCCGGCGACTACCTGCTGACTGCCGCCTCCAACGCCCATGCAGCCAACAACAACTTCCTGGCCTATGCGGGCGTGGAGAGCGACGGCCTGTTCGGCACCCCCGACGCAAGCTTTGTGGGCTGCTGGACCTACGACTACACCGACAACGGCGGCGTGGACAACGTGACCTATGCCACCTCTGCCGCCGGTGCCGAGATCACCAACCAGTTCGACCATGCCAGCTACGATGAGCTGACCCCCCGCGACCAGTACCTGTCCCGTCAGGACTGGGTAGGCACCTTCCCCACCACCCACGGCACTCAGGACAGCCAGCGCAAGAGCGAGTTCAGCGAAAAGAACGGCTACACCTGGGAGGTGGAGGTCTCCGACGAGATCAAAGCTGCCATCCAGGCCAAGGGCGCCGAGGCGTCCCTGAACCCCATGACCGAGGAAGAGGCCGCCGCACTGGACGGCACCTACGGCAATGACGGCGATCTGGAGCTGATCGACTTCCGCGGCCGCGACTTCGACGAAGTGGAGGCCGAGGGCGGTTGGGATGCCCTGATCGACCAGATGGACGCCACCGAGCTGGAGACCATCGTGCGCAACGGCGGCTACCAGACTCTGGCCTCTTCCAACGTGGGCAAGCCCCGTGCCATTGACTACGACGGCCCTTCCGGCCTGAACGAGGGCGGCATCACCCACGAGCCCTATTCCATCACCTATCCCTGCGCCACCAACCTGGCCGCCAGCTGGGATCGCAACAACTCCTACCTGCACGGCTACTATGTGGGCGAGGACGCTCTGGCCGCCGACGGCAACTGGGGCACCCACACCTACATCGGCCTGATCAGCGGCTGGTACGCACCCGCCATGAACATCCACCGCACCCCCTTCGCCGGCCGTAACTTCGAGTACTACTCCGAAGACGGCTTCATGTCCGGCGAGCTGGCCCTGCAGGCCGCCAGCGCCTGTGCGGAAAAGGGCGTATACGCCTACATCAAGCACTTCGCACTGAACGACCAGGAGGATCATCGCAGCCATGTGGCCACCTTCTCCAACGAGCAGGCCATCCGCGAGATCTACCTCAAGCCCTTCCAGACCTGCATCGAAGAGCGGCCCACCACCGAGATCATGGTACAGCAGTACGACGAGTCCACCGACAGCTTTACCCAGACCACTGCCGAAATCCCGGCGGTAATGACCGTGATGTCCGCCTTCAACCGGGTGGGCTGCACCTGGTCCGGCGGCGACTACAATCTGCTCACCGGCGTTCTGCGCAACGAGTGGGGCTTTGACGGCACTGTAATCACCGACTACGACAACGGCGGCGTGATGGATACCGAGCAGTGCATCCGCGCCGGCGGCGACCTGAAGCTCACCGGCTACGAGGTGGATGCTCCGCTGGATATCACCAATCCCGCTTCCCGCTACTTTGCCCGTCAGGCGCTCAAGCACATCCTGTACACCACCGTGAACTCCAACGCCATGAACGGCATTGTGCACGGCACCACAGTGGGCGAGCTGCCCTTTGCCAACTACTACTTCATCCTGATCGGTGAAGGCATCATTGCCGCTGGCCTGATCGCCTGGGGCGTGGTGGCCATCGTCCGCCGCTGGAAGAAGGAAAAGAAGGGTGCCCAGACAAACGCATAACCCTTTTTTCGCACAACTGCATTGAGAAACCCGTTTCCCCGTCTCAATGAAAAAGGAGCCTTCCCGCCGGGAAGGCTCCTTTTTGATTCCGTAAACAGGTGTCACCAGCCCTTTTTTCGCACAAAGCAGGGCAGCGGCGCGGTGGGGGCCCAGTTGGCGAACTCACACACCAGCACGGTGTATTCCCGAATGGGCAGTGCCCGGAAAAATTCCAGCAGGGCGTTCTTCTCCCCGTCACCGTTGGGGCCTCCGCTGTACAGGCAGGCCGCCAGGATGCCGCCGGGGCGCAGCGCCGCCAGCGCCGCCTCCACCGCGGGCAGACTGCTTTTCGGTGTGGTGAACAGGCTGTGGTCCGCTCCGGGCAGATAGCCGAAGTTGAAGACCACGCAGTCCGCGCTGCCCTTTTCCACCAGCTGTGCCAGATTTGCGTGGTCCGCCTGCACCGCCCGGCCGATATCCGAAAGGCCCTCCGCGGCCAGCCGGGCATTGGTATTGTCCACCGCCTGCTGCTGTAGATCCAGCGCCAGTACCTTACCCTGCGGGCCCGCCAGGCGGCACAGAAACTCGGTATCGCCCCCGTTGCCGCAGGTGGCATCCACAAAAAAGCCGCCGGGCAGCAGATTCTGACGCAGAAAATCATGGGTCAGGCCCACGGCGGTGGGGTCCGGCACCCGATGCCTGCGCCAAAGATTTCCGGCACGGGAAAAGCCGAATTTTTCCGCCAGCGCTTTCTCGGCCGCATCCTCCCCAAGCTCCAGAAAATGCAGGCTCTCGCCGGTGTATCCGCCGGTGTTTTTCAGCACCTGGCGCAAAAGAAAACTGCCGTAGCCGCGGCGGCGCCAGTCCGGGTCCACCCAAAGGGGCCCCAGCTGCCAGCCCTCGCCCTGACGGGTGCAGCCGCACCGCCCCACAAGCAGCTTTTCCTTATATAACAGGAATTCTTCTCCTTCGCGTATCACCCGCACGCCATTGCCCTGCCTTTCCAAATATGATATGCTTATATGGTGAGTTTCCAGGCATGATCCAAAGCCCGGAACCATACCAATTATACATGGATTTCACATTTTTTTCACCCGGCCATAAAATGTTTTTCACGGCGGGCGGATAAACTATAACCAGAACGATACACAAGGGGCCGCAAGAGCGGCGTTTCAATGGAGCAAACGCCCCGGACTCCTTGTTCACCTGAAAGGATGATAGAGTATGGAAAACAAATGGGAATATGATTATTCCGGCACCTACCCGAACAGCGGCGGCAACAATCCCACCCCCGCTTCCTACACCCCCATCGGCCCCAGCGGCGAACCCTCCATGGGCGCCGGCGCCGACTACACCGCCTCCGGCTCCCCGATGCCGGAAAATGGCCCCTCCGCCCCCATGGGCGGCGAACCCCAGCCTCCCCGCATGAAGAAGAGCCATCCCCGCCTGAAAAAGATCGGCGCGGGCGCACTGGCCCTGGTTCTTGTGGCAGGCGTAAGCTTCGGCGGCGGCTACGCGGGCTTCTACCTGGCCGATAAGACCAGCAGCGCCCGCATCGTATACCAGAGCGCCAATCCCTCCGGCACCGCCACCAGCACCGACGCCTCCTCTGCCGATGGCCTGGTTGGCGTGATCAACGCCATCACCCCCAGCGTGGTGGAGATCACCACCGAGCAGATGGTCACCACCAGCTACGGCTTCTGGGGCGGCCAGCAGGTGGTGAGCGGCGCGGGCAGCGGCGTGATCTTCACCGCTGACGGCTACATCATCACCAACGCCCACGTGGTGGAGGGCGCGCAGCAGATCACCGTGAAGCTGAACGACGGCACCACCTACAACGCGACCCTGGTCGGCTCTGACTCCCAGAGCGACATCGCGGTCATCAAGATCGACGCCACCGGTCTGACTCCTGCGGTCCTGGGCGACTCCGACACCATTGCCATCGGTGAGACCGCCATCGCGGTGGGCAACCCCAGCAACCTGGGCGTGACCTCCACCGACGGCATCATCAGCGCACTGAACCGCAGCGTGACCGTGGAAGGCAACACCATGAACCTGATCCAGACCAGCGCCGCTATCAGCCCGGGCAACTCCGGCGGCGGCCTGTTCAACTCCAAGGGCGAACTGATCGGCATCGTGAACGCGAAGAACGCCGATGAAAACGCCGAGGGTCTGGGCTTCGCCATTCCCATCAACACCGCCAAGGCCGTGACCCAGGATCTGATCGAAAATGGCTACGTGACCGGCCGTCCCGCTCTGGGCATCACCGTGGTGAGCATCACCGATGCGCAGACCGCCATGCAGTACGGCGTTTCCACGCTGGGCGCTTACGTGCAGAGCGTGAGCGAGGGCAGCGGCGCTGCCAATGCCGGCATGAAGGTTGGCGACCGCATCGTGAGCGTGGGCACCAAGACCGTGACCACCGCCACCGATGTGACCAACGCCCTGCAGGATTACACCGCGGGCGATACCGTTCAGGTACAGGTGGACCGGAGCGGCGAGCTGATCACCCTGAACGTGGTACTGGGCGAAAAGACCCAGGCCTAATCCCTTCCCTATACCGATTCCGATTTTTTCATATCGTTTCCTTTTTCTGTTTTCAAAAGAGCCAGGGGCCGCATGGAAGTGCGGCCCCTGGCTCTTTTTCCCCGCTTTGCATTGACGCATCCCGCCCAAACAGGTATGATTAAACTATTCTACCGTTGTTCGAAGGGGCCGGATCACCGGCGAAAGGAGCCTTTTATGAACGAGATCAAGCATCAGGCCATCCAGAAAACGGTACAGGGCCTGAATGAAAACTACCAGAGCCACGAGCTGCTCACCCTGAAGCAGGGCATGGAGCTGCCCAACCGCAAAGCGGTGATCAACATCCTGCGGGACCTGAAGGAGATCATCTTCCCCGGCTATTACGGTCCCGGCAGCCGTTTGGGTGATTTCGGCGAACACTACGCCGGCTACCGGCTGGACCGGCTGTACGACGACCTGCGCTCTCTGCTGGCCACCGCCCTGCTGTACGAGTGCGGCAAGGAGGGCTGCCAGCTGCACACCGAGCCCCGGGCCGATGAGGTGTGCGCCGCATTTTTTGAAAAGCTGCCCGCGTTGCAGCAGACGCTTTTGAAGGACGTGCAGGCAGGCTTTGAGGGTGACCCGGCCGCCAAGAGCCGGGAGGAGATCATCTTCTGCTATCCGGGCTTTTATGCCATTTACATCTACCGGGTGGCCCACGAGCTGTATCTGCAAAATGTGCCCTACATCCCCCGCATCATGACCGAGTACGCCCACAGCAGCACCGGCATCGACATCAACCCCGGCGCACAAATCGGCGAATACTTCTTCATCGACCACGGCACCGGCGTGGTCATCGGCGAGACCACCGTGATCGGCAACCACGTGAAGCTGTATCAGGGCGTCACCCTGGGTGCGCTGTCCACCCGCGGCGGCCAGCAGCTGATGGGCGTGAAGCGCCATCCCACCGTGTGCGACAATGTGACCATCTATTCCGGCGCCTCGGTGCTGGGCGGCGAGACCGTGATCGGCGAGAACACCACCATCGGCGGCGGTACCTTCATCACCGAATCGGTGCCCGCCAACAGCCGCGTGCTGGCCAAGCGCCCGGAGCAGACCATCAAATCCCCCACCGACGTGACCGACTGATTTTCTTATACAAACGAAAGCGCCGCAGAGAGCACATTTGCTCTCTGCGGCGCTCTTTTTTCAAGTCGCCATTTGCTCCCACCGGCGGATGCAGCCCCGCTCCTCCTTGGCCTGGTAGAGGGCGCTGTCGGCGTTTTTGAGCAGCTGCTCCGGGCTCATGCCCGGCCGGCACTCCGCCATGCCGAAGCTGGCTCCCACCTGGCAGGGCGAGAACAGATGGATGCCCTCCAGGCTTTTGCGAATCCGCTCGCAGGTGCGCAGGATCTGGCCCGGCTCTGGCGCATGGAACACCATGCAGAATTCGTCGCCCCCATAACGGAAAGCCGTGTTCTCCCCCGCATAGCTGCGCAGGATGCCCGCAACCATCTGCAGGCAGGCGTCGCCCTGCAGATGGCCCAACGTATCGTTCAGCTGCTTGAAGCCGTCCAGATCCATCATCACCACAACGCCCTGCCCGCCGGCACACAGCTGGCCCAGCCGGTCGTCCAGCGCCGTCCGGTTCAGCAGACCGGTCAGGCTGTCCCGCCGCAGCTCGCACTCCCGCCGGGCCGCCTCACGGATGCGTTCCCGCTCATAATAAATGGAGGCAAGGCTCAGCAGATAGCAGCCCAGCAGCAGCACCAGCCCAAGCAGCCAGTTGATGCGGTTTTCGATGTTTTCCAGCCGGTGACGCTGGGTGGAATCCCACACCACCACCAGGTCCACCACCGGCACGCCCAGCAGGCACACCGCCGCCGTGATGGAGGTAAGCCGGTAATCGCCATAGGAGATGGTGAGCATGATGGCCACCACCGGCAGCAGGATCAGCGCCGGGAACAGGCTGTGCACCCCGTACAGCACCAGGCACACCCCCGCCATACACAGCGAGACGAGCAGCTGCCGTATCTGTCCCTTCAGCCGGCTGTTCGCCGCCAGCATACCTGCCAGCACCAGAATGCTGTTGAGCAGCACCGGGATCAATAGATACTTGATCATGTAACGGGTGGGGTCCGAGTTCACAAAGCCCTCGATCCGGTTCAGCGCAAAGGCCATAATGAGCTCCAGCAGCGCTGCGGCCAGCGCAAGGCTGGTGGTCATCCCCCAATGGAGCCGCATCCATTTTTCATTCACCGTGTTCCATTGCTGACCGTTTACCGGGTGCATCCGCATTCTCCTTTTGCCCTGTGTCCACGCCCGTTCACGTGTTTTCATATACTTTTTTGTACCTTTCATTATACCAAATCCCACGGACCGGCACAACCGGAGCCGCTCTCCGCAATTCCCCGCCCCGGCTCGGTCAGCTGCCCGGGGCTTTGCCGCGCCTGCCGCCGGAATGCCTGCGGGGAAAGCCCGTAAACCTCCCGGAAGGCCCGCCAGAAATAGCCGTAATTGTGAAAGCCTGCCTCCAGCATTACCGCCTCCAGCGGCTCGTCTGAATCCAGCATCCGCCTTTTGGCCTGTTCCAGCCGGTAACGTACCAGATATTGCAGCGGCGTGAGCTGGGTGACCTTTTTAAACAGCTTGCAGAAATAGCAGCTGCTGTAACCCGCGGCCCCCGCCAGCTGCTCCAGCGTGATGGGTTCCGCATAGTGGCGGCGGATGTGGCGCAGCGCCCGGCGCACCGCCGCGCTGCCCTCCTGCCCCGCTGTCTCCGGGCTGGCCCCGCCCTGCCGGAGCAGCACCGCCAGCAGGCGCAGCAGCTTCGCCTTCCAGTCCAGCAGCTGCCACAGCTCCGGCTGGGCGGGCAGTGCCAGCCCCAGGAAAAAGGCTTCGTCCAGGTCCAGCTCCTCCCCATTGAACAGCACCGGCGTCAGCCGGTCCAGCGCCTGGAGCCGGTCCGCCCCGTCGTTCAGGTCAAACTCCACAAACAGGGACCGATACACCCCGATCCCCTCCACCTCCATGCCGGGGCTGCGCAGGAACACCAACTGGGGAATGGTCTGCACCGGGATGCCGTTTGTGACGATACAGCCGCTGCGGGAAAAGACAATATATTCGATCTCATAATGCTCCACCACCCGCCGTCCGTAGCTTTGGCGGCTGTCGGTGTGCAGCACTGCGCCGGAATCGTGCCAGCCAACAAACCGCGGCGACAGGCTTTGCAGCAGTGTTTTCTCCAAAAAAACATCCAGTCCCTTCTGAAGCGCGGCGGTTTTCGCCGCCCGCTTTTTGTTTCGGCCCCATTATAGCACAGAAGGACAAAATCGTGTAGGAGCTGCGAAAGATCGAGAATGGGAAGTGCCTGTCTGCCGTGGTACCCTGAGGATAAGCTTTTAGCAAATCACACAGGAGGGACCCTGACCATGATTTATTCCGTTTCCCAGCACGCTCCCGCCGACGGCGACGGCTCCGCCGCCCGGCCGTTCCAAACCATCGGGCAGGCCGCGGCAGCTGCCCGGCCCGGCGACACCGTTCTCATCCATGAGGGCGTTTATCGGGAGTGGGTCGCCCCGCCCCGGGGCGGCGACTGCGATGACAAGCGCATCGTCTACCAAGCCGCCGAGGGTGAGCGGCCGGTCATCACCGGCGCGGAGCCGGTCACCGGCTGGACGCACTGTGAAAAGGGAGTCTGGCGCGCCACTGTGGACAACGCGCTGTTCGGCGAATACAATCCCTATGCGGACGAGCTGTTCGGCGACTGGTACGACGGCCTGGGCCAGACCCACCACACCGGCGAGCTGTTCGCAGACGGCCAGCCGCTGGACGAGGCCGCCTCTCTGTCCGCTCTAATGGAACAGCGCTCCGGCAAGGACCGGGAATGGTTCGCCCAGGTAGAGGAACAGCAGACGGTCTTTCATGCCCGCTTCGGCGAGCAGGACCCCAACGGCCTGCAAACCGAGATCAGCGTGCGCCCCTTCTGCTTCTTCCCCAGGGAGGAAGGCATCGACTACATCACACTGTCCGGCCTGGAATGCTGCTGCGCCGCTACCCAATGGGCCCCGCCTACGGCCTTCCAGCCCGGCGCGGTCGGCCCCCACTGGAGCCGGGGCTGGGTGATCGAGAACTGCCGCATCCACGACTCCAAATGCTGCGGCATCAGCCTGGGCAAAAATCACGATCCCAAGGACAACAGCTGGAGCAAGGACCCCTGCAAGGGCGGCACCCAGACCTACACCGAGATGGTCTTCTCCACCCTGCAAAGAGGCTGGAGCCGGGAGCGCGTGGGCGGGCACACCCTGCGCGGAAACGAGATCTGGAACTGCGGTCAGGCCGGAATCGTGGGCTGTATGGGCGGCGCCTTCTGCGACATCACCGAAAATCACATTCATCACATCAACATCCGGGGAGAATTCTACGGGGCGGAGATTGCCGGCATCAAGCTGCACGCCGCCGTGGACACCCATCTGACCGGGAATGTGATCCACCACTGCTCCCGGGGCGTATGGCTGGACTGGCAGGCCCAGGGGGCCATGTTCCGGAACAACCTGTGCTTTGCCAACGACCGGGAGGAGGACCTGTTCATCGAGGTCTGCCACGGTCCCTGCCTGGTGGAGAATAATCTCCTGCTCTCTCCCCGCAGTTTTCTGGATATGTCTCAGGGAACGGCCTGTGTGCACAATCTGTTCGGCGGCAAGATCCACGCCGTGCCGGATACCAACCGCTTCACCCTGTATCATCTGCCCCATTCCACCCAGGTGGGCGGTGTGATGCTGATCTACGGCGGCGACGACCGATTCTTCAACAACCTGTTTGTCCGCGTGGGAGAGGACGGCCGCCTTTGCGGCAGCTGCGGCACCGACGCCTACGACACCTACAGCGCGGAATTCCCCGCCCGCAAAACCGGCGACGACACCCCCGCCGCCGATCTGGGCCGTACCCTGCCGGTGACCATGGGCGGCAATGCCTATCTGAACGGGGCAAAGCCCTGGACCCACGAAGGCGACGCCCGGGTCCTGCCCGACGCAAACGCAGTGCTGCGCTTGGTGGAAAAGGACGGCCATTTCTGGCTGGAAAACGATCTGGAGCAGTATTCCAGCGATCTGCGGGCCGAACCGGTCACCGCCGGGGCGCTGGGCCGGGCCTTCCAGCCGGACCAGCCCTTTGAGGACCGGGACGGCACGCCCGTACAGCTGAACCGGGACCTGCTGGGCGAAGCCCGCGGTGCTCTGCCCCGGGTGGGCCCGCTGGAACACTGGCCCGCCCGTCTGAAACTGACCTGAATTCCCTTGCAAAAAATCGAGGGCGGTCTCCCTTTGATGGGGAGACCGCCCTCGGCGTTTTCATTTTTGGTTTTGGCGCACAGCGGCGGTTTGCCCACTCTGCCTGCGGCCCATACTTTCAGGGAAGCGTTCAATCCTCCAGCGGAATCACATCGCAGAACACCGCCTGGGTCTTGGTGCCCAGCTTGCGGTCCTTGTGGTAGCGGCCGAACAGCCATTTTTTATACTGGGCCTTGTCCATGATCTGGCCGAAGAAGGTGTGCAGCCAGTTGGGCTGGCCCTGCATCAGCTGGGCGAACTCCAGAATTTTCAGCGGCGCATCGTGGGTGAGGATGTAATCCACCTGCCAGCCGGCGGCTTCCAGGTTGTCGGCGCAGGTCTTCAGCTCCTCGCTGGTGGGCAGCTCCGCCCGCCACCAGTTGATGCCCTCGTCCCGGTCCTCCTTGTCCCAGCTTTCGGCGCCGCCGAAGCAGAGCAGCTTTTTGCCCTCGATCTCCAGAATGCTGCCCCGCTGGATGTAATACAGATTGCCGCCGATGTGCCGGGCCTTGCCGCCCATGTAATCCACCTCGGGGTATTCCTTCAACAGGTCGAAATTCTCATGGCAGCCGTCAATGAACAACAGCTGGTACCGGCGCTTTTCCAGCCACTTCAGCTTTTTCTTTTCCGCCTTGTCGCCGCTCCACAAAAAGCCGAAATCCCCCAGAACGATCAGGGTATCCTGCTTTTTCAGCCGCTTTATCTCTTTTTCCGAAAAGCGCTCCACCTCGCCGTGGATATCGCCGGTCACATAAATCAAGCCTTGCCGCCCACCTTTCACCAGAAAAACACTTTATAAACCCTGTAAAAAATGCTATAATACAAGGTAAATCACTGGGCAATCTGCCCGGGAATCAATCGCTTTTTTCGGGCATTTTGCCCGTTTGCCCCACCGCGCGTGTTTCTTCCTCCGGCATTGCCCGGGCCGGATAATGCGCAGTTTCGCTCTAAACATTTTAACGCGTTTAAAAGGAAAAGTCCACATGAAAAAATTCATCGCGCTTTTGCTCGCCCTGGTTTTTATGGCCGCGGTTTTCGCGCTGCCCGCCGGGGCGGTGGGGTTTGAGCCCCCCTTCGAGATCTCCGGCAAGGCCGCCTACATCGTGAACACCGACACCAACATCATCGTATACGAAAAGAACAGCGAGGAGTCGCTGCCCGCCGCCAGTCTGACCAAGATCATGACCTGCATCCTGCTGGTGGAGCAGTACGAAGACCAGCTGGACACCGTGACCGCCGAGCTCACCGCCTCCATCCGAGATTCGCTCTACGGCAAGGGCATGGCCAACGCGGACATCCTGATGGGCGAGCCCCATACCCTGCGCAGCCTGATGTATGCGGCGCTGGTGCCCAGCGCGGCGGATGCCGCCATGATCATTGCCAACACGGTGAGCGGCGGCAGCATCGACAACTTTGTTTACATGATGAACAGCAAGGCCAAGGAGATCGGCTGCACCGGCACCACCTTTGTGGACCCGGCAGGCATGAGCCTGGACAATGTGACCACCGCCCGGGACATGTATCTGATCCTGCGCTACGCGCTGAGCTTTGACACCCTCAAGGAGGCCATGGGCACCCTGAAATGGGACATGGGCCAGGATTACATGCCCAGCCGTTATTCCTCTTCTTCGCCCTACATGCTCTACAGCACCAACAAGATGCACGACAAGGACCTGGGCGCAAAATATTACCGGGCCTACAACCAGGGCGGCAAGACCGGCACCCTGGAGGACTGGCAGAACTTCGCGGGCTGGCACACCAGCACCGACACCGGCGAAAGCTACATCAGCGTGGTGCTGAACAGCCCCAATTCCATCGACCCCTACGAATACCCCACCAAGCGTCCGGCCCTGTACGAGACCGGCCTGCTCATGGACTGGGTGTTTGAAAGCTTCGCCATCCAGCCCGCCATGCAGGTGGGCGAGCCTCTGGCCGAGGTGAAGGTGAAATATTCCACCGACGCCGATACCGTGAAGCTCTACCCGGCAGACGACATGATGACCATCCTGCCCAAAAATACCGACGAGAGCGTGACCCAGAAGACCTTCCAGCTGCCGGAATACGTCACTGCCCCGGTGAAAAAGGGCGACGTGATCGGCACCGTGACCCTTTCCCTTTCCGGCCAGACCATCGGCGTGGTGGAGCTGACCGCCGACCGGGACCTGGACCGCAACATGCTGCTGTTCACCCTGTCCAAGATTGGGGAATTCTTCGGCGGACTGTACTTCAAGGTTCTGCTCTGCGTGAGCGCGGTGACCGCCGTGGCCTATGTGATCCTCTATTACCGCCATCAGGCCACCCGCAAGAGCAATCGCCGGCCCCGCCGCCCCTCGCTGTAATCGCGACCCGTTGCTTCCCGCGCCCATTGGGTGCTGTGAAGGGCCCCGCCGCCCTTGCCGCGGCCCGGCCCAAATTCATTTGAGAGAGAGTTGGAGCTTTATGTTGGATGTGAAACGCAACCTGACCACCATCATGGACTTTTACGAGCTCACCATGGCCGCCGGGTACCTGGAGGAAGGCTACGAGGACAAGATCAGCGTGTTCGACATGTTCTTCCGCAAGATCCCGGACGGCGGCGGCTTCGCCATCATGGCCGGTCTGGACACCTTCATCGACGCTGTGGAGAACCTGAAATTCACCCCGGAGGACATCGAGTATCTGCGGGGAACCGGCGTGTTCAACGAGCGCTTTCTGGATTATCTGAGCCACTTTGAGCTGCACTGCAACATCTGGGCCATTCCCGAAGGCACTCCCATCTTCCCCCGGGAGCCCATCGTGACGGTGGAGGGCCCCTCCATCGAATGCCAGCTGCTGGAGACCCTGCTGCTGGTCACCATCAACCACCAGTGCCTGGTGGCCACCAAGGCCAACCGCATCGTGCGCAGCGCCCAGGGCCGCCCGGTCATGGAGTTCGGCGCCCGCCGCGCCCAGGGCTATGACGCTGCCGTTTACGGTGCTCGTGCCGCCTATATCGGCGGCTGCTCCTCCACCAGCTGCGTGATGGCCGCCCGGGACTTCGGCATCCCCGCTTCCGGCACCATGGCCCACAGCTGGGTGCAGATGTTTCCCAGCGAATACGACGCCTTCAAGAAATACGCTGAGTTGTATCCCGATTCCTGTGTACTGCTTGTTGATACTTACAACGTGATGAAGAGCGGCGTGCCCAACGCCATCAAGGTCTTCGACGAGGTGCTGAAGCCCCAGGGCAAGCGCCCGGTGGCCATCCGCATCGACTCCGGCGACATCGCCTATCTGTCCAAGAAGGCCCGCAAGATGCTGGACGCCGCCGGTTATGAGGACTGCGGCATCTGCGCCTCCAACAGCCTGGACGAGTACATCGTGCGGGACCTGATTTTGCAGGAGGCCAAGATCGACAGCTTCGGCATTGGCGAGAACCTGATCACCGCCAAGAGCGACCCGGTCTTCGGCGGCGTGTACAAGCTGGCCGCCGTGAAGGACGGCGAGGATTACATCCCCAAGATCAAGGTAAGCGAGAGCACCGAGAAGCTGACCATCCCTCTGCTGAAAAAGGTGTGGCGTATCTACGATCACTACACCAAGAAGGCCATGGCCGACTATGTGACCGTATTTGACGAAGAGGTGGAGGTTGGCGACGGCCTGACCCTGTTTGACCCCTTCCAGACCTGGAAGGAACGCACCTACACCAACTGCTCTGCGGTCTGCCTGACCACTCCCATCTATGAGAAGGGCAAGCTGGTTTACGACCGGCCCAACGTGACCCAGATCCGGGAGCGATGCACCGTGCAGCTGGAGAACCTGTGGGAGGAGATGCGCCGCTTCGAGTATCCCCACAAGTACTATGTGGACCTGTCCCAGAAGCTGTGGGACTGCCAGCACAAGATGCTCACCGAGCTGAGCAAGGTCACCGGAAAAGCGGCGGAATAACACCCGCCCGTACATAAAACGCCATCACCCGGGGAAAACTATTCCCCGGGTGATGTTTTTATGCTGCGAAATACCACATTATTTTTTGTGGGCGCCTTCGGTTACGGGCAGATCGAACTGCTCTACCGGGGCTATACCCACTGGACCATGCTGGCTTCGGGCGGAGTGCTTTTGCTGGTGCTGCATGCGCTGGACCGGGTGCTGCCCCGCCGGGTGCCGCTGCTGGCCCGCTGTGCGGCGGGCGCTGGCTGCATCACCGGCCTGGAGCTTGCCATGGGCCTTGTGTGCAACCGACTGCTGGGCATGGGCATCTGGGATTACTCGGACCGATGGGGCAATTTGTGGGGCCAGATCTGCCCCCGCTTCAGCCTGTACTGGTTCTTGCTGTGTATCCCGGTCTTTCTCGGCTTTGCCTGTGCCGACCGGCTGCACGCTGCCCTGCGGCCCGCCTGAGCCGCTTAGCCAAACACACAAAAGCCCTCCGCCGCGGAGTTTTCCACGGCGGAGGGCTTTTGTTGTTGAAAATCCGTTTGACTTTTTCTTATTGCTCCAGCTCCAGCACCACGGCCTGCCAGGGCTGGGCGGCATACCGGTCGAAGCCCGGCTGCGGGCCGCCCTCCTGGTTGTTGAGCAGCACCTGCCGGATGGTTCCCGGCAGCGCCAGGCTGCGGGGCAGCTCGCTCAGGTTGCAGACCACCAGCAGCGTTTTGCCGCCGCCGGTGCGGACGAAGGACATCAGGCCCTCCTGGTCCTCCATCACCGGCTCGCAATCACCCCATACCAGGGCTTCCTCCCACTGGGGATCTTTGCGCAGGGCCAGCAGCTTCTTGTACCAGTTCAGCACCGAATCCGGCCGGGCCTGCTGCTCCCTTGCGTTGATGCGGGTATAGTTGGGATTCACACCGATCCAGGGGGTTCCGGTGGTGAATCCGGCGTTCTCCCCGTCCGTCCACTGCACCGGGGTGCGGGCGTTGTCCCGACTGTACTGAGCGCAGGCGGCCAGCGCCTGTTCTTCCGTCAGTCCCAGCGCCAGGCAGGCCGCATACTCGCCGTGGGTGCTCACGTCGTCCACGTCCTCAATGCGTTCAAAGCGGGTATTGGTCATACCCAGCTCCTGGCCCTGATACAGGAACGGAATGCCCCGCAGCAGCACGCTGGCCGTGGCCAGGCAGGTCTTGGCCTGCTCATTGTCCTGCGCTTCCTTCGGCAGATACTGGCTCACGCCCCGGGGCTCGTCGTGGTTTTCGATGATGTTGGCCAGAAAGCCCACGCCCTCCGCCTGCCGCTGGGAAGCAAAGCAGGCGTCCCGGTACTGGGTGGTGGTGGGCTGCTTTGCCCAGCCCCAGCCTTTGGCATCCTTCCCCAGGCAGGTAGGCGCGAAGTCGAACATGGTGGAAAAGTGCCCATCCGGACCGATAAATTCCGCCAACTGTGCGGGGTCGGTATCGAAAACCTCGCCCACCGTGAACGCCTTGTGGGGGGCAAAGGTCTCCCGCTTCATCTCCTCCAAAAATTCTCCCAGCCCCTCGGCCACGCCGGGTTCCGAAAGCATCTGGCGGCAGTCCGAAAGGCCATCCGGCCGGTCCACCGGGTAATCCCGGAAGGCCAGGTCCTTTTTGATGTTCACGATGGCGTCGATGCGGAAGCCCGCCACGCCCTTGTCCAGCCACCAGTTGATCATCTTGTAGATCTCCCGGCGCAGCGCCGGATTCTCCCAGTTCAGGTCCGGCTGCTTTTCGTGGAAGAGGTGCAAATAATACAGATCGGTCTGGCCGGGCACCAGGCTCCAGGCGCTGCCCCCGAAGTAACCCCGCCAGTTGCAGGGCGCCTTGCCGTTCTTGCCCTTGCGGAAGTAGAAATACTGCCCGTAGGGGCCCTCCGGGTCCTCCACTGCCTTTTTGAACCAGATGTGCTCATCCGAGCAGTGGTTCACCACCAGGTCCATCACCAGGCGGATGTCCCGTCGTTTGGCCTCTGCCAGCAGTCGGTCCATGTCCTCCATGGTGCCGAAACGGGGGTCGATGGCCTGATAATCCGAGATATCATAGCCCTGGTCCGCCAGCGGGCTCTGATACACCGGCGAAAGCCAGATGATATCCACGCCCAGGTCCTTCAGATAATCCAGCTTGGCGGTGATGCCGGGCAGATCGCCCACCCCGTCGCCGTTGGAATCGTAAAAGCTTTTCGGCCAGATCTGATAGGCCGCTTTGTTGTGCCACCATTGCCGTTCCATAGGTCTGCACACTCCTTTTCTGGAATCGTTTTCAGGCCCATTATAAACACCGGCAGCGGCCTTTGCAAGCCCTTTGCCCGTTTCCGGTAAATTTCCGGGAACCGCTTATTCCACGGTCACACTCTTGGCCAGGTTGCGCGGCTTATCCACGTCGCAGCCCCGCAGCACGCTCATGTAGTAGGCAAACAGCTGCAGCGGCACGATCATCAACAGCGGCATGAATACGCTTTCCAACCGGGGCAGGCGCACCACATAGTCCGCCGCGCCCTCGGGCACCACCGCCTCCTCCTTGCACAGCAGGATCACCCTCGCGCCCCGGGTCTTGACCTCCTTCACGTTGCTCAGGGTCTTTTCAAATACGTCGTCCTGGGTGGCCAGGGCGATCACCGGAGTGCCCTCGGTGACCAGCGAGATGGTGCCGTGCTTCAGCTCGCCCGCGGCATAGGCCTCGCTGTGCACGTAGCTGATCTCCTTCAGCTTCAGGCTGCCCTCCAGTGACAGAGAGTAATCGAAGCCTCGGCCCATGAAGAACAAATCGCTGCTGTTCATGAACTGGCTGGCCAGGTACTGAATCTGATCGCAGTTTTCCAGCAGCGGCTGCTGCAGGGCGGGAGCCTTCTGCAGCTGCGCGGTCAGGTAGCCCACCTCGTGCTCATCCAGGGTGCCCCGGGCCAGGGCCAGCCGCAGCGCCAGCAGGTACATCACCGCCAGCTGCACACTGTAGGCCTTGGTGCTGGCCACCGCGATCTCCGGCCCGGCGTGGGTGTAGAGGGTCCAGTCCGCCGCGCGGGCGATGGAGGAGCCCACCACATTCACCACGGCCAGGGTCTTTGCACCCTTTTCCTTGGCCAATTTCAGCGCGGCCAGGGTGTCCAGCGTCTCGCCGCTCTGGCTGATGATGACCACCAGATCTCCCGGATTCAGAATGGGATCACTGTAGCGGAATTCACTGGCAATCTGAGTGAAAGCGGGCAGACGGGCCATCTTTTCAATGGCGGTGCGCCCCACCATGCCTGCGTGCATGGCCGTGCCGCAGCCCACGATGTGAACACCGGTCAGACCTTTCAGATACTCGTCGGTCAGGCCGCACTCGCTCAGGTCGGGCAGGCCGTCCTTGATGCGGGGACCGATGGTGGCCTGCAACGCCGCCTGCTGCTCGTGGATCTCCTTGAGCATAAAGTGGGGGTAACCGCCCTTTTCTGCGGCCTCCATCTCCCACTGGGCTTCCATGCGGGGCCGTTCCACCGGCTGGCCCAGCCGGTCAAACAGGCGGATGCTGTCCGGCTTCAGCTCCACCATGTCGCCCTCCTCCAGGGCAATGTAGGTGCGGGTATGGCGCAGCAGCGCGGGGATATCGCTGGCCAGAAAATTCTCGCCCTCGCCGCAGCCCACGATGAGCGGGCTGTCCTTCCGGGCGCCGTAGATCACGCCCGGCCGGTCCCGGAACAGGATGGCCAGGCCGTAGCTGCCCCGTACCTGGGCCAGAGTGCGGCGCATAGCGTCCAGTGGGTCGCCCTGGTAGTTGTGGTCCATCAGCTTGACCAGCACCTCGCTGTCGGTCTCGCTGCAGAATTCATACCCTTTGCGGACCAGATATTCCCGCAGCTCGGCGTAGTTTTCGATGATGCCGTTGTGGACCAGGCTCACCCGGGCCGCGGAATGAGGATGGCTGTTCACGTCGCTGGGCGCGCCGTGGGTGGCCCAGCGGGTGTGTCCGATGCCGCAGCCGCTGTCCGGCAGGTGCATCCCGGCCAGCTTTTCCTCCAAAGCGTTCAGCCGCCCCTGGGCCTTGGCCACCCGGATGCCGTCCGGATAGCTGAGCGCCACGCCCGCCGAGTCATAGCCCCGGTATTCCAGTTTATGAAGCCCTTCCAGCAGCACGTTCAGGCTGCCGGCCGTTCCCGAATATCCAACGATGCCGCACATGGCGATCGCCTCCCTATGCTGAAAATATAAATTTTGCGCACGTTTTTGCAAAACATGTGAATCAGTATAGCATATGCGTTTTCAGTTTTCAATTTCATCCTCAAAATTTATATTTTCATACACAAGTTTTCGACGCGCCCACCCGGCCCTTGGGCAATATCCCCGCAAAATGGGCAAAACAAAAGCCGCCGCCCAAACGGGCGGCGGCCTTGCAGATGCTCAATCAGGCAAAAAGCAGAACTTACTTCAGCTCGATCTTGGCACCGGCTTCTTCCAGCTTCTTCTTCATTTCCTCGGCGTCAGCCTTGGAAGCAGCTTCCTTCAGGGTCTTGGGAGCGTTGTCAACCAGCTCCTTGGCCTCCTTCAGGCCCAGACCGGTAGCTTCCTTAACAGCCTTGATAACGGCCATCTTGTTGGCGCCAACCTCAGCCAGCACAACGTCGAACTCGGTCTTCTCCTCAGCAGCGGGAGCAGCAGCGCCAGCAGCAGCGGGAGCAGCAGCAGCCACGGCGGAAACGCCGAACTCTTCGCAGTAGGTGTCGATCAGTTCCTTCAGCTCCAGAACGGTCAGCTCTTTAACAGCGTCAATGATTTTGGTGATTTTCTCAGAAGCCATTGTCATATACCTCCAATGTACTTAATTTCAAAATAATTTCGTTCAGCGGCAGCGCTTATGCGCACCGCACGGACGGGGATTTGCGTAACTTACGCAGCGGGCTCTTCCTCGCACTTGTCGGCGTAGGCCTGCATAGCAACAGCCAGACCGCTGAGGGTGCTGGTGAGAGCGCCGGCGAACATGGACAGCATGCCTTCGCGGTTGGGCAGCTTAGCGATGGCCTCAACCTCTTCCTTGGGCATAACAGCGCCTTCCATGTAACCGATCTTCACGCTGTAAGCGCCCTTGGAAGCCTCGGCGTACTTGCACAGGATGCGGGCAGCAGCCATGGGGTCCTCGTGGGCGATGGCGATGGCGGTGGTGCCTTCCAGCACTTCGCTCATAGCCTCCAGCTCGGTATCCTTCAGGGCCAGACGCAGCATGGTGTTCTTCACAACCGCATACTCAACGCCAGCCTCACGCAGCTCCTTACGCAGCTTGGTATCATCGGCCACGTTGATGCCTTTGTAGTCAACGACCACACCAGCAACGGAAGCGGCGATCTTCTCCTTCAGAGCGGCAACATAAGCCTGCTTCTCGCTCAGAATTTTTGCACTGGGCATTTCGATTCACCTCGTTTCAAACCTTCGTAACTTCTACTTCGCACAAAAAGCCCCTTTCCCAGCTTGGCCGAGAAAGGGGCATAAACATACACAAGGCAAATTTACGCGGCTTCTCGGCAGGCGGGCGGGATAGCCTCTTATGCTCCTTATATCACATGAGCACCTGCTGTCTTAAAAACAGCATGAATAGTATACCGCAAAGCGCGCGGGTTTGTCAAGTGCTTTTTGCGATTTTTTCGCAAAAAAGCCGCCCCGCGGTTTGCGCGGGGCAGCGGACTGCTTACTCGCAGCCGGCAGGCTGTGATTAGCCGCCGAACTTGGCGCCGTTCATCTTGATGCCAGGGCCCATGGTGGTAGCCACGGTGGCGCTCTTGATGTACTGGCCCTTCGCAGCGGCGGGCTTCGCCTTCACGATGGCGTCCATCACGGTGCGCAGGTTCTCGCCCAGCTTCTCAGCGCCGAAGCTGGCCTTGCCCACGGGCACGTGGATGATGTTCTGCTTGTCCAGACGGTACTCGATCTTACCGGCCTTAGCTTCGGTAACAGCGCGGCCGATGTCGGGAGTAACGGTGCCGGCCTTGGGGTTGGGCATCAGACCACGGGGGCCCAGAACCTTACCCAGACGGCCAACCTGGCCCATCATGTCGGGGGTGGTGACCAGAACGTCGAAGTCAACGAAGCCTTCGTTCTGGATCTTGGCGATCAGGTCGGCGTCGCCAACCATCATCGCGCCGGCTTCCTCAGCGGCCTTAGCGGCATCGCCTTTGCAGATGGCGATAACGCGAACGTCGCGGCCGGTACCGTGAGGCAGCACAACAGCGCCGCGAACCTGCTGGTCAGCGTGGCGGCTGTCAACGCCCAGGCGGACGTGCAGCTCAACGGTCTCGTCGAACTTGGCCTTAGCGGTCTGGCAGCACAGAGCCAGAGCCTCGTCGGCCTCATACAGCTTAGAGCGGTCGATCAGCTTGGCGCTGTCGACATAGTGTTTACCATGTTTCATTACTTTTTCCTCCTGTGTGGTCTATCGGATTTAAGTTCCTCCCACGAATCCAGCGGGGTGATTACTCGGTTACGGTAACACCCATGCTGCGGCAGGTGCCGGCGATCATGCTGACAGCAGTTTCCAGGTTGGCAGCATTCAGGTCGGGCATCTTGGTCTTGGCGATCTCTTCCAGCTGAGCCTTGGTGATGGTGGCCACCTTGGTCTTGTTGGGAACGCCGGAACCGCTCTCGATGCCGCAGGCCTTCTTGATCAGCACGGGGGCCGGAGGAGTTTTGGTGATGAAGCTGAAGGAACGGTCAGCGTAAACGGTGATCACAACGGGGATCACGTAGCCGATATCCTTTTGGGTACGCTCGTTGAATTCCTTGGTGAACGCCATGATGTTCACGCCGTGCTGGCCCAGAGCGGGACCAACAGGGGGAGCCGGAGTCGCTTTGCCGGCGGGGATCTGCAGCTTAATATAGCCAGTTACTTTTTGCGCCATTTTAAATGCACCTCCAAAATTTGTGGTAAGCTAGCGGGCCGGGCTTATCCGGCCCTCCCACGGGCACCGGCAACCGCCAGCGCCCTATAAAAACCGCATATAGCGGCTCTTACCATAAGGGTTTTTGCTGTCACAGGGGTTTGACCTGATCCAGCTCCAGTTCTGCGGGCGTTTCGCGCCCGAACATCGAGACCTTCACGCGCACCTTGCGATGCTCCATGTCGATCTCTTCCACGAGACCCACGAAGCCCTCCAGAGGACCAGCGTTGATCTCCACATTGTCGCCCACTTCGTAGTCTACAGTAGGCTCGGCCACGGTCTCCACGCCCAGCTTGTCCACCTCTGCCTGAGACAGGGGCACCGGCTTGGACGAGGGGCCCACGAAACCAGTCACCCCGCGGCAGTTGCGTACGATGTACCAGCTTTCGTCGGTCATGACCATCTTCACCAGCACATAGCCGGGGAAGATTTTGCGCTCGACCATGCGCTCCTTGCCGTCCTTGATTTCGGGTTCCATCATAACGGGAACCTTCACTTCATGGATCAGATCCTGCAGGCGGCGGTTGGCCACGATGGTCTCAAGGTTCTGTGCCACTTTGTTTTCATAACCGGAATAGGTATGCACAACATACCACATTGCCTGTTCTGCCATACGTTTACTCCCTTCCGCTTTTCAGGATGCAGCCGCTTACAAGCTTGCAGCGGCCTGCAGCACCAGATGCATGACCTCGCCGAACAGCAGGTCAAGCAGCAGGATGACGATGGCGGAAATGATCATTACCACCAGCACCACGATGCTGTTGTTGATGATCTGGCTCTTAGAGGGCCAAACCACCTTTTTCAGTTCGCTCTTGGTGTCGCGGAAGAACTTCCCGATCCCTTTGAACCAATTTTTGACCTTTGCAAAAAAACCGGGCTTCTTGGCAGTATTTTCAGCCATGGATGTTCCCGCCTTTCTTACTTGGTCTCGCGATGGACAGTATGCTTCTTGCAGAAACGGCAATACTTCTTCATCTCGAGCCGGTCAGGGCTGTTCTTCTTGTTCTTCATGGTGTTGTAGTTGCGCTGTTTGCACTCAGTGCAGGCCAGGGTGATTTTCACTCTCATTTGTCTTCGGCACCTCCATTTAACGGTTTGTTTAGCCTCCCTCGTGCTTGCAGGCCGTACCCTGAAAAAAGGCACAAAAAAATAAGCCTGCAAAATGAGGTGTAATCATCATAGCACATCCCGCCGGGGCCGTCAAGACCAATCCCACAGATTTTTTCGCGGCCTGCCGCCAAGGCTTTTACCTTTTGCCCATAGCCTGCCAGGCATTTTTATGGTATTATTAGAGTACTTATGTGCAACCGCCCTTGACCGGTCTCTTCGACTGGGTCAATGTTGGATCAATTTGTGTTTATTTCCTTGGAGAGAAAGGTCTTTGCAGCTATGAACAAACTGAATGTCGCGCTGCTGTTTGGCGGCGTTTCCAGCGAACACGAGGTGAGCCGCGTTTCGGCCAGTACCATCGCCCGGGCGCTCAAGCCCTCCTCGTACCATCTTTACACCGTGGGCATCACCAAGGATGGCCGCTGGCTGTACTACTCCGGCCCCATTGAGAAAATGGCGGACGGCAGCTGGGAGCAGGACCCCTCCTGCGTGCCCTGCATGATCAGCCCGGACCGCTCGGACCACGGCCTGGTGCTCTGCCGTCATGACGGCACCTGGGCGGTGCTTCCCATGGATGTGGTCATCCCCGCTCTGCACGGCAAGAACGGTGAGGACGGCACCATCCAGGGCCTGCTGGAGCTGGCCGGTATCCCCTATGTGGGCTGCGGCGTGCTGGCAAGCGCCGTCTGCATGGACAAAGCAGTGGCCAACACCCTGATGGACGCGGCGGGCATCGACCGCTGCGCCTGGGACTGGGCCAGCCGCTACGATTGCGCCGACTTTGAGGCCCTGGAGGCCCGCCTGGCAGCAAAGCTCCACTACCCCATCTTCGTGAAGCCCGCCAACGCGGGCAGCAGCGTGGGCATCAGCAAAGCGGCCGACAAGGCCGAGCTGGAAAAGGCCATCCAGGTGGCCCTGGCCGAGGACAGCAAGGTGGTCTTTGAGCGCTTTGTGCAGGGCCAGGAGGTGGAGTGCGCGGTGATCGGCAACGAGGTCTGCGTTTCCACCCGCCCCGGCGAGATCCTGGCCAGCGAGGCCTTCTACACCTACGAGGACAAATACGTGCTGGGCACCAGCCGCACCGTGATCCCCGCTCACCTGAGCGAGGAGGTGCTGGACAAGGTGAAGGCCCAGGCGGAAAAGGCCTACCGGGCTCTGGGCTGCGAGGGCCTGGCCCGGGTGGACTTCTTCGTGGAAAACGGCGACACCATCCTGCTCAACGAGATCAACACCCTGCCCGGCTTCACCTCCATCAGCATGTATCCCAAGCTGATGGAAGCGGCGGGCAAGCCCATCGACCAGCTGCTGGATGAACTGATCGGCCTTGCGCTGCAGCGCGCGGGGGTCCGCCATGGATAAGCGGCCCATCGGCGTGTTCGATTCCGGCATGGGCGGTCTCACGGCGGTACGCCAGCTGCAGGCCATCCTGCCCGGGGAGGACATCGTCTACTTCGGCGATACCGGCCGGGTGCCCTACGGCAGCCGCAGCCCGGAAACCATTCGCCAGTACGCCGAGCAGGACATCCGCTTTTTGCTCAGCCAGGACGTGAAATTCCTGCTGGCCGCCTGCGGCACCGTGAGCAGCACGCTGCCCAAGTCCTACACCGAAGCCCTGCCGGTGCCCTATGTGGGCGTGGTGGGCGCGGCGGTATCCGCAGCGGCGGCGGCCACCAAGAACGGCCGCATCGGTGTAATCGCCACCCCGGCCACCATCCGCAGCCGCAGCTATGAGAACCGCATCCGAAGCATCCTGCCCGGCGCCGAGGTCTTCACCAAAAGCTGCCCCATGTTCGTGCCGCTGGTGGAGAACGGTTATGTGGGGCCCAATGACCCCATCACCACCGCCATCGCCCACGAATATCTGGACGAGATCCGCGCCAAAGGGGTGGACACCCTGATCCTGGGCTGCACCCACTATCCCCTGATCGCTCACATCATCGCGCAGGTGATGGGCCCGGACGTGACCCTGATCGACTCCGGCCGGGAGGCCGCCCTCAAGGCCCGGGATATGCTCACCCGGCTGGACCTTCTGGACGACGGCTCCGCAACGGGCGAAACCCGCTATTTCATGAGCGATTCCCCGGAGAGCTTTTCCGCGGCGGTCCGGCTGTTCATCGGCCCCCAGGGGGAGGGCACAGCCAGCCAGATCGCCATTGAGCAATACTGAACCCAAAAGGAGGTCCCCGCCAGTTTATGAACGAGGATTTTCTCATCCGCATCGACGGCCGGATGGAACAGGCCGGTGAGACCGATTCGGTGGAGCTGATGACCCGCGGCAGCTTTGTGCACCGGGGCGGCAGCTTCTTCATCACCTACAAGGAGAGCGAGACCACCGGCTATGCCGGATGCACCACCACCGTGAAGGTGGCCGAGGACGCCCAGAAGGTGTCCATGCTGCGCTTCGGCCCTGCCGCCAGCCAGCTGGTCATTGAAAAGTGCACCCGCCATCTGTGCCACTACGAGACCGGCTACGGCTCCATGACCCTGGGCGTGGCCGCCGACGAGATCGAAAGCCAGCTGTCCGACGAGGGCGGCCAGATAAAGTTCAGCTACACGCTGGACGCCGACCAGGACACCGTGCTCAGCCGCAATCTGGTGACCATCACCGTGAAGCGGGCCGAGCGCACGCCCCTTTGATTTGCTTTTCCCGGCGCGGCGCGCGCCTTCAAGTTTAAAAGGAAAGGAATTACCGATCACTATGACCAATACGGAACACGAGGCCATGCTGGCCGAGATGAAGGAAACCTACAAGAACTACAATCCCCGCAAGAATGCGCTGGACGAGGCCCGCGCCCTGCTGACCCAGGCCGCTCGGGCTGCCATGGCCGCCGGTGAGCTGCCCCAGACCGAGCTGCCCGACTTCATCGTGGAGATTCCCGGCGACGTGAAGAACGGCGACGTGGCCAGCAATCTGGCCATGGCCGGTGCCCGCGTTTTCAAGAAGGCTCCCCGCCAGATCGCCGACGCCATTCTGGCCCATCTGCCCAGCCTGGAGGGCAGCATTTTCTCCAAGGTGGAGGTGGCCGGCCCCGGCTTCATCAACCTGTTCCTGGCTCCGGGCTGGTTCTCCAGCGTGGTCTACGGCGCCACCCTGAACGAGCAGTACGGCCGCACCGATTTCGGCGAGGGCAAGAAGATCAACGTGGAGTTCGTTTCCGCCAACCCCACCGGCCCCATGCACCTGGGCAACGCCCGCGGCGGCGCGCTGGGCGACTGCCTGGCCGCTGTGATGGACTGGGCCGGTTACGACGTGACCCGTGAGTTCTACGTGAACGACGCGGGCAACCAGATCCAGAAGTTCGGCAAGAGCCTGTCCGCCCGCTACCTGCAGCACTTCAAGGGCGAGGACGCTGTTCCCTTCCCCGAGGACGGCTACCAGGGCGAGGACATCAAGGTTCTGGCCACCGAGTTCGCCGCCATCGAGGGCGACAAGTACGTGGACGCCGACGAGGAGACCCGCAAGCAGGCTCTGATCAACTACGGCCTGCCCAAGAACGTGGCCGGTCTGGAGCGTGACCTGGCCAAGTACCGCATCACCTACGACGTGTGGTTCCGCGAGAGCACCCTGCACGACTCCGGCGCGGTGCAGGCCGTGATCGACAAGCTGCTGGCCACCGGCGCCTGCTACAAGGCTGAGGACGGCGCCATCATGTACAAGAGCGCCCAGTACAGCGAGAAGTACGGCGCGGCCAACAAGCGCAAGGACGAGGACGAGGCCAAGGACGAGGTGCTGGTGCGTGCCAACGGCATCCCCACCTACTTCGCGGCGGACATCGCCTACCACTACAACAAGCTGGCCGTGCGCGGCTTCGACAAGGCCATCGACATCTGGGGTGCCGACCATCACGGCCACGTGGCCCGCATGAAGGGCGCCATGGACGCCGTGGGCCTGAACGGCGAGGACCTGGACGTGATCCTGATGCAGCTGGTCAAGCTGGTGAAGGACGGCCAGCAGGTGCGCATGAGCAAGCGGACCGGCAAGGCCATCACCCTGACCGACCTGCTGGACGAGGTGCCCATCGATTCCGCCCGCTTCTTCTTCAACCTGCGTGAGGCAGGCAGCCAGATGGACTTCGACCTGGATCTGGCAGTGAAGGAGGACAGCGAAAACCCGGTATACTACGTGCAGTACGCCCACGCCCGCATCTGCTCCATCGTGAAGAAGCTGGCCAGCGAGGGCATCTCCTACGAGGGTCACACCGCCTGGGCCGGTTACCAGTTCACCGAGCCCGCCGAGCTGGAGCTGATCCGTGCCGTGAGCGCCTTCCCCGCCGAGATCGTGACCAGCGCCAAGAACTACGAGCCCGCCCGCATCACCCGCTACGTGATCGACCTGGCCGGTTCCTTCCACAAGTTCTACAACGCCTGCCGCATCAAGGACGCGGAGCCCGCTGCCCGTCAGGCCCGTCTGGCCCTGTGCCTGGCGGTGAAGCAGGTCATCGCCAACGTGCTGACCATGTTCAAGGTCACCGTACCCGAGAGCATGTAATCTGCCAAACGCTCAATAATTCCAAACGGCCCGTTCCTTTCAGGGGAACGGGCCGTTTCATTTGTATGCACGGTGTGCGGCCGCATGCTATAATAAAGAAAAAGTGTTTTCTCCGGAAAGGAAGTGTCTGTATGCTCTGGTGTTCTCGCTGCCGTTGCAGCGTACCGGACTGCTCTTCGTTATGCCCCCAGTGCGGCGGCCCCCTGGAACCGATGCCCCGCGCGGAATGGAATTTTTCTCTCAAGGACCGACCCGGTCACCATATGCCCCAGGACCCGGTCCATCTGGTCAATCTGCCGGATTATGCACTGGCTGGGATGCTGGCCGAACTTTTGGAAGACAACGGCATCCCCAGCTATCTGCGGGAATCCGGCACGCTGGGAAAGGCTTCCAGCACCTATCTGGGCACCTCCCTGCTGGGGTATGACCTGTATGTGGAGCGCAGCCAGCAGCAGGAGGCACAGGAATGGATGGATGCCTTCCTGAATGCGCCCGGCGACACCACTGAACCGGAGGATTCCGACTCTCCCTCTGACTGACCGAGGTACCGCTGCCTCAGCCAGCGCTTTGGCCGGTCTGCCAAAAATCTTTTTCCTGTTTTATGCAGATTGACAAAGGCAGCGGTTCTGATTCATAATAAAAACCAGGGTGTCTTGGAAGCCTCACGGCCCGCACCCTGGTTTTTTTCTGCGCTTTTTGCGCAGGTTTCATGAGATTATGTTAGGAGGAATCCCTTATGCGTATGAAAGAAGGCAAGCTGGTTCTGATCGGCGCCGGTATGGTGGGCAGCGCCACCCTGAACGCCATCCTGGCCCAGAGTGTGGTCAGCGAGATCGTGGTGATCGACGCCAACGAGGACAAGGCCCTGGGCGAGGTGCTGGACGCTCTGCACACCACCTCCTTCGCCTACTCCACCAACACCACCATCCGGGTGGGCAGCTACGCCGACTGCGCGGACGCCTCCATCATCGTGATGACCGCCGGGCCCAGCATCCAGGCCGGTGACAACGACCGCCGTGTGCTGGCGGAGAAGAACATCGCCGTGATGGACGCGGTGATGACCGAGATCACCCGCTACACCCGCAGCGCCATCCTGATCGTGGTCACCAATCCGGTGGACCTGGTCACCTACTTCGCCCAGACCAAATACAACTACCCCGCCGACAAGATCTTCGGCACCGGCACCCTGCTGGACACCGCCCGCATGCGCCAGCTTATCGCCGCCCAGTGCGACGTGGACTCCAAGAACGTGCACGGCTACCTGCTGGGCGAGCACGGCGAGAGCGCCTTCATCCCCTGGAGCATGGTGAACGTGGCCGGTATCCCGGTGGACGAGCTGCCCCGTGCCTTCGGCCTGAGCTCTGCCCTGGACAAGGAAAAAATCCTGGCGGACACCAAGGCCGCCGGCCTGCGGGTGCTGAAGCTGAAGGGCTTCACCTCCAGCGGCATTGCCCAGAGCGTGGCCCGTCTAGTGCGCGCCATCGTGCTGAACGAGCGCTGCGTGCTGCCGGTGAGCTGCGTGCTGCAGGGCGAGTACGACCTGGAGCAGGTAGCCATGAGCGTGCCCTGCGTGATCGGCGCCAACGGCCGCGAGCGGGTACTTGAGGTATCCCTGCTGCCGGAAGAGCAGGATCAGCTGGCCGCCTGCTGCGAGAGCCTGCAGAAGATGCTGCTGCAGCTGGGCCTGTAATCTCTATCACGCAAACAAAAAGCGCATCCCGTTTGGGATGCGCTTTCTTTTTTATCCGGGCAGGTTTTCCACAAACTCGCCCGAAGATTGTTTAAAAGTAGCTGCGGATCTGGAACTTATCCACCTTTTCCACCTTTTCCTCGATGAGAGCGGTGTGGTCCTCATTCCAGTGCACCGGAATGGCCTCGTTGCGGGTCAGCCGCAGCAGCTCGTCCACCCGCTTGGTCTCCTCGGCGGTGTACATCAGGTAGGACACACCCTCCCGCTTGGCGCGGCCGGTACGGCCGATGCGGTGGGTGTAGTGCTCATTGGCGCCGGGCACGTCGTAGTTGACCACCGCGTCCACGTCGTCCACGTCGATGCCACGGGCAGCCACGTCGGTGGCCACCAGAACGGCGATGTTGCCCTCACGGAAGCTGGCCATGATCTTGTTCCGGTCGCTCTGGGAAAGATCGCCGTGCAGGCAGTCCACCACAAAGTTCAGCCGGGCCAGCTGGTTGGTCAGGATGGCGGTGGTGAACTTGGTGTTGCAGAACACCATCACCCGCTTGTACTCGCCGGAGATGATGATCTGGGCCAGGTCCGCCAGCTTGTTGCGGCCGGTGGTCAGCAGCTTGTACTGGTGGATCTTGGGCTGGCTTTCCAGCACCGGCTGCACGCTGATCTCCTCGGCGTCTCGCTGGTAAAGCCAGCCGATGTCCATCACCTCACGGCTGATGGTGGCGCTGAACATGCACAGGCTCTTGCGCGCCTTCATGGAATCAATGATCCGGCGCACGTCCTTGTAGAAGCCCATGTTCAACATCTCGTCGGCCTCATCCAACACGATGCTGGTCACGGCGCTCACGTCGATGTTCTTGTGGTGCATGTGGTCCATCAGGCGGCCCGGGGTGGCCACCACGATCTGACAGCCCTTCTTCAGCTTCTCGGCCTGGCGCTGGATGTTGGCGCCGCCGTACACGCAGACGATGCGCACCTTGGGCAGGAAGTGGGCCAGCTCGGTCAGCTCCTCAGCGATCTGCTGGGCCAGCTCACGGGTGGGGGCCAGGATCACTGCCTGGGGCTTGTTGCTTTCGGGGTTGATCCGCTCGATGATGGGAATACCGAAGGCGCAGGTCTTGCCGGTGCCTGTGGGAGCCTTGGCAATTACATCTTTACCGGCCATCATCACCGGAATGGCCTTCTCCTGCACCTCGGTCATCTCGGTGAAGCCCATCCGCTCCACGGCCTGCAAAATTTCGGGGCTGCATTTCAGCTCACTGTATAACATAGTTTGTTTTCTCCGTTTCGTATATTCCCGCCCGGTCCCGTGCGCAGGCGCGCACCACCGGCCGCGGGGGCTTTATTTTTTGTGTATACATAATTATTATAGCATGCCCGGGGCGGAAACGGAATAGCTCTCCGCCTGCCGCACCGGCAGCAAAAAGCCGCAGTCACTAACGGTGACTGCGGCTTTGCTTTTATTATGCGTGGGGTTCGGGCTGCCGGTTCAGAATTTCCATAAACTCCTCGCCGGTGATGGTCTCCCGCTCCATCAGGAAAGCGGCCAGCTCGTGCAGCTTGTCCACATTGTCCTTCAGGATCTCCATGGCCTTGGCATGGGCGGATTTGATCAGCTCCAGGACCTCCTGGTCGATCTTCTCCGCGGTGCCCTCACTGCAGGCCAGCGAGGCGTCGCCGCCCAGATACTGGCTGTTCACGGTGGCCAGAGCCATCATGTCGAATTCCTTGCTCATGCCCAGCCGGGTGACCATGTTCCGGGCCAGTCGGGTGGCCTGCTCGATGTCGTTGGAGGCCCCGCTGGTGTAGCTGCCGAAGATCAGCTCCTCGGCGGCACGGCCGCCGGTGAAGGTGGCGATCTTGTTGAAGGCCTCCTCACGGCTCAGTAGGTTGGTCTCCTCCTCGGGCACCTGCAGGGTATAGCCCAGAGCGCCGGAGGTGCGGGGCACGATGGTGATTTTGGCCACCGGGGCGCTGTTGGTCTGCTTGGCCGCCACAAGGGCATGGCCGATCTCGTGGTAGGCCACAATCCGCTTTTCCTTGGGGTTGAGCACCTTGTTCTTGCGCTGGTAGCCCGCGATCACGGTCTCCACCGCTTCCATCAGGTCGCTCTGGTTCACGATGCGGCGGTTCTGCTTCACCGCCCGCAGCGCGGCCTCATTCACCATGTTGGCCAGCTCAGCGCCGGAAGCGCCGCTGGTGGCCCGGGCAATGGCCATGAAGTCTACGTTCTCGTCCACCATAACCTTTTTGGCGTGTACCTTCAGGATGGCCGCACGGCCTTCCAGGTCCGGCAGCTCCACCGGGATGCGCCGGTCGAACCGGCCGGGGCGCAGCAGGGCTTTGTCCAGGGTCTCGGGCCGGTTGGTGGCCGCCAGAATGATAACGCCCTTGCTGCCGTCGAAGCCGTCCATCTCGGTGAGCAGCTGGTTCAGGGTCTGCTCCCGCTCGTCGTTGCCGCCGCTGATGCCGGCCGCGTTGTCACGGCTCTTGCCGATGGTATCGATCTCGTCGATGAACACGATGCAGGGGGCCTTCTCCGCTGCCTGCTTGAACAGGTCGCGCACACGGGCCGCGCCCATGCCCACGAACATCTCCACGAATTCGGAACCGGCGATGCTGAAGAAGGGCACGCCCGCCTCACCGGCGACGGCCTTGGCCAGCAGGGTCTTACCGGTACCCGGAGGGCCCACCAGCAGCGCGCCCTTGGGCAGGGTAGCGCCGATGCTGTTGTACTTGCTGGGGTTATGCAGGAAGTCCACGATCTCGGCCAGGGCTTCCTTGGCCTCATCCTGGCCGGCCACGTCCGCGAAGGTCTTGCCGGTCTGGGCCTCCACATACACTTTCGCGTTGGATTTGCCAAAGCTCATGGCATTGGGTCCGCCCATCCGCTTCATCATAAAACGCATGAGCAGCTGGCCCAGCAGCACCATGAACAGCACCGGCAGCACCACGCTGAACAATAGATTCATGATGGGCGAGGTCTTGGTGGGGATCACGCCGCCGTATTCCACCTCGCCGCCTTCCGGGTTCTTGGCTTCCAGCAGCCGCTCCACCCGGTCCGGGTCATTGACCCACGCGGTCTGATAGATCCGCTCCTTGCCGTTTTCGTCCAGTGCCTGGTAGGTGATGGTACCGTTGGACGCATCCTCCTGCACCACACTTACCTTGCCCTCTTCCAGGTCGGTGACGAAGCGGTTGTAGCTCACCTCGGTCATCGAACCGCGCATGATGTTGGGGAACACCAGCGCATTGAGCAAAAGCAGGATCACCACCGCGGCCACATAGTAATAGATCAGTGCCTTTTTGGGGTTTTGGGGTCCTGTTGTTTTCATATTCACTCCGCCTTTTTCAAGTGGTATCAGTTCAAGTCTACTATTCTAGGATACATTCCCGATATGAAGAATATATGAACGTTTCTAAAAGATTTCGCGCACGGTTCAGGGCAGCTCCACTTCCCCCAATTCCAGGGGCGTTTCCCCATAGGGGTCCAGGGCAACGCGAAGGGTTTTGGTCTCCAATTCCTCCGGGTCCACCTCTAAAATCAGCTCCACATCACCGATGCAGCCCACCGGCACGCAGGGCTCTTTTTCCAGGGTGATGCTCTCGTCCCAGGGATGCCACACATCCACCGCATACTCGTAGCCCTTCGCCGGGCGCACGCCCAGGTTCCATCCTGCCACATAGATGTCCTGGTCGCTGTTGTTGGTGAGCACAAAGCGCAGTCGGTAATAATCATGCCCCTCCTCTGCGCCTTCCGGCTGTACCGGCTCGATCTGCGCGCCATCCATGGAGGCATACCAGCCGGGTGCGACGCTCAGTGCGCTCAGCCGCATCGCACCCCAGATGCCTGTGCCCAGGATTGCCAGCACCAGCAGACCGGCCAGCACCCAAAGGCCCATTCCTTTGCGGGTATCCTCAATCATTGCCGGTCACCTCCTGGTCAAACTGCACGGCCACGCCCGCCGTCTGCACGCTTTCGGTATCGTAATCGTCGTTCTTTTCCAGCCAGTGCAGCCAGAGAGTTCCCTCGCTCACGGATTCCGGCACCAGGAAGTACACCCAGCCCTCCTCCATTCCAGGACCGCACAGCTCAAAGCCCTCCAGCGCCCGCATGGCCCATTCCGGGTGTTCCTCTTCCAGCTCATAACCGCCCAGATTGCGGTAATACACGCCGTCGCATTGCAGATAAAACGCCCCGTCGCAGTCCCAGGCGGCATCGTTCATAACACCCAGGCTCACGGCCGCCCGCACGATCTTTTCGTTCTGGGCGATGCCGGTGATCGGCCCCAGGTCCTCCCCCTGACCGCTCACCTTCACGGCTCGCTGATACGGGCCGAAGGCAAAGCTCTCATCCGCCTGGTACATGCTCTGCTGAGCATCCGGCACATAGACCGCGTTCTGCCATGCCAGCTGACGGCCTTTCAGCCAGAAAAATGCTCCCTCCACCAGCAGGACCACCAGCAGCACGGCGCAGACGGCCAGCGGCAGCAGTCTGGCCGAACCCCCGCTCCGCCGCTCCGGCAGCTGGTCCGGCGTGTAGTCCGGCTCGTTCCAGGGCTCTTGTTCCGGCGTCTGGGCGTTCCAGGCATTTTCCGGTGCGTTTCGCTTCATGACCCCGCCTCCTGTTCCGGCACTTGCCCCGTCGGGGGCGCGCCGGTTTTCGTTTTCTTTTATTATACCGGTTCGAACAGATTCTGTCAGCAAAATGCATAAAGAAAACGCCGCTGGCCAAGCCAGCGGCGTTTGAAAAAGCGGGGATTTTGTGCCCTTACAGGGTGGAGATGTCGATCAGCTCCACATCGTCCAGGGTGGCGCCGCTGCGCAGAGTCTCCACCAGCACCTTGGCGGTGTCGATGGCGGTCAGGCAGGGCACGCTCAGCTCCACGGCCTTGCGGCGCATCTTCACGCTGTCCAGATCCGGGTCACGGCCGTGGTCGGAGGTGGAGATCACGTAGTCCACCAGGCCGCTTTCCAGCAGGTCCAGAATGTTGGGATGCTCGTCGCTGATGCGGCGCACGGTGTTGCAGGCGATCATGTTGCTGTTCAGGGTCTTGGCGGTGCCGCTGGTGGCATAGAGCTTGTAGCCCATGTCCTTCAGCTGCCAGGCGGTGTCCAGAATCTCCAGCTTGTCCGCATTCTTCACGGTGATCAGGCAGCAGCTGCCGCTGCGGGGCTTCTGGAACTTGTAGCCGGCGCCCACCAGGCCCTTCAGCAGTGCGTCGCTGAAGTTGCGGGCGATGCCCAGCACCTCGCCGGTGCTCTTCATCTCGGGTCCCAGCTGGGTGTCCACTCCGTGCAGCTTCTCAAAGCTGAACACGGGTACCTTGACGGCCACATAGGGAGCGTCGGGACGGATGCCGGTACCCCAGCCCATATCCTTCAGCTTCTCGCCCAGCATGCAGCGAACAGCCAGCTCCACCATGGGAACGCCGGTCACCTTGCTGATGTAGGGCACGGTACGGCTGGAACGGGGGTTCACCTCGATAACGTAGACCTGGTTGTTGTACACCACATACTGGATGTTCACCAGGCCCACCACCTTCAGCTCGCGGGCCAGACGGCCGGTGTATTCCACCAGCATCTGCTTGATGCGGGCGGACAGGGTGCGGGGCGGGTAGACGCTGATAGAGTCGCCGGAATGGATGCCGGCGCGCTCCACGTGCTCCATCATGCCGGGGATCAGGTAGTCCTCGCCGTCGCAGATGGCGTCCACCTCACACTCGGTACCCATCAGGTATTTGTCCACCAGAACCGGGTTCTCCATGTCGGTGTGCTCGGCGATGATGGCCATGTACTCGGTCACATCCTCGGGACCGTAGGCGATGATCATGTTCTGGCCGCCCAGCACATAGCTGGGACGCAGCAGAACCGGGTAACCCAGCTCGCTGCCCGCGGCCAGCGCCTGCTCAGTGGTGAACACGGTGTGTCCCTTCGGGCGGGGAATGCCGCAGCGCTCCAGCAGCTCGTCGAAGCGCTCACGGTCCTCGGCCTCGTCGATGGCATCCGCCGGGGTACCCAGCAGCTTCACGCCCAGCTCGGTCAGGTGCTTGGTGAGCTTAATGGCGGTCTGGCCACCGAACTGGACCACGCAGGCCCAGGGCTTCTCGGTTTCCAGAATGTTCTCCACGCTCTCGGGGTCCAGCGGGTCAAAGTACAGCCGGTCGCCGGTGTCGAAGTCGGTGGAAACGGTCTCGGGGTTGTTGTTGGCGATCACGGCCTCGTAGCCGAACTTCTTCAGAGTCCACACGCAGTGTACGCTGCAGTAGTCGAACTCGATGCCCTGGCCGATGCGGATGGGGCCGGAACCGAATACCAGCACCTTTTTCTTGTCGGTGGGATGGTCAGCGATGAACTGAGCGGCCTCGTTCTCCTCGTCAAAGCTGGAGTAGAAGTAGGGAGTGCGGGCAGCGAACTCGGCGGCGCAGGTATCTACCATCTTGAAGCCGGCGCGCAGACGGGCGGGCAGCTCGGTGCAGCCGCTGATGCGCTTGATGGCCTTGTCGGTGAAGCCCTGGCGCTTGGCCAGCTTGTACAGCCCCATGCTCATCTCACCGGCGGCCAGACGCTTCTCGGTGTCGGCCAGCTTGGCGAGCTTGGACAGGAACCAGTAGTCGATCTTGGTGGCGGCGTAGATTTCTTCAAAGCTGAAGCCGCGCTTGATGGCCTCGAACACCACGAAGCTGCGGTCGGAGTCGCAGACGTGCAGCTTCTGACGGATCTCCTCGTCGCTGCACTCGGCCAGGTGGGGCAGGTCCATGGTATCCAGGCCCAGCTCGATGGAGCGAACAGCCTTCATCAGGGCCTCCTCGAAGCTTTGACCGATGGCCATGACCTCACCGGTGGCCATCATCTGGGTGCCCAGGTCCTTCTTGGCGTAAACGAACTTATCGAAGGGCCACTTGGGGAACTTGACTACGCAGTAGTCCAGCGCGGGCTCGAAGCAGGCGCAGGTCTGGCCGGTGATGTCGTTGGTGATCTCGTCCAGGCTGTAGCCGATGGCGATCTTGGTGGCAACCTTGGCGATGGGGTAACCGGTGGCCTTGGAGGCCAGCGCGGAGGAGCGGCTCACGCGGGGGTTTACCTCGATGACCGCATATTCAAAGCTGTCCGGCTTTAAGGCGAACTGGCAGTTGCAGCCGCCCTCGATGCCCAGCTCGGTGATGATGCGCAGCGCACTGGAGCGCAGCATCTGATATTCCTTATCGGACAGGGTCTGGCTGGGAGCCACAACGATGGAGTCGCCGGTGTGTACGCCCACGGGGTCAAAGTTCTCCATGTTGCAGACGGTGATCACGTTGCCCTTGCCGTCCCGCATCACTTCGTACTCGATCTCTTTCCAGCCGGCGATGCACTTCTCGATCAGCACCTGATGGATGGGAGACAGGCGCAGACCGTTGGTGCCGATCTCGCGCAGCTGGGCCTCGTCCTCACAGATGCCGCCGCCGGTACCGCCCATGGTGAAGGCGGGGCGCACGATCACGGGGTAGTCGATCTCCTTGGCGAAAGCCAGAGCGTCGTCCAGGTTCTCCACCACCTTGCTGGGGATGCAGGGCTCGCCCAGCTTTTCCATGGTGTCCTTGAACAGCTGGCGGTCCTCGGCCCGGTCGATTGTCTCGGGCTTGCAGCCCAGCAGACGCACGCCCTCAGCCTCCAAAAAGCCTTCCCGGGCCAGGGTCATAGCCATGTTCAGGCCGGTCTGGCCGCCCAGGTTGGGCAGGATGGAGTCCGGCTTTTCCTTACGGATGATGCGCTTGATGACCTCGGGGGTCATGGGCTCCACATACACCCGGTCGGCGATGTTGGGGTCGGTCATGATGGTGGCGGGGTTGGAGTTCACCAGCACCACCTCGATGCCCTCGGCCTTCAGCGCGCGGCAGGCCTGGGTGCCGGAGTAGTCGAACTCGGCCGCCTGGCCAATGATGATGGGGCCGGAGCCGATCACCAGAACTTTTTTAATGCTCGTATCCTTTGGCATGGCTCAGCAGCCTCCCTTCATCATGTCCACAAATTCATCAAACAGGTAGTCGGTATCCTTGGGGCCGCCGCAGGCTTCCGGGTGGAACTGCACGGTGAAGCAGTCCATGTTGTTGTAGCGGATGCCCTCCACGGTGCCGTCGTTGGCGTTCACGTGGCTCACCTCGCCCAGGGATTTGTCCAGGCTGTCGCCCACCACAGCGTAGCCGTGGTTCTGGCTGGTGATATAGGTGCGGCCGTGGGCCAGGTCGGTGACCGGCTGGTTTACACCGCGGTGACCGTACTTCAGCTTTTCGGTTTTGGCGCCCTGGGCCAGCGCCATCAGCTGATGGCCCAGGCAGATGCCGAAGATGGGCAGGCCCATTTTTGCGATCTCTTTCAGGTTCTCGATGATCTCCACGTTTTCCGCCGGGTCGCCGGGGCCGTTGGAGAGCATGATGCCGTCCAGACCCATTTCCTTCAGCTGGCTGGCGGTGGTGGTGGCGGGCACAACGCTCACCTTGCAGTCCCGCTTGACCAGGCTGCGCTGGATGTTGTTCTTGCAGCCGAAGTCGAACAGGGCCACGTGGTACTTGCCGCCCTCGTTGAGCACGGTGGTCTCGGTGCGGGTCACGTTGGCCACGGCCTCGGTCACGTTGTACTCCCGGATGGCCTTCATCAGGGCCTCGTCCGCCAGGGCCTCCTCGGCGGTGGCGTACTCGGTGGTGAGCGCGCCGTTCATGACGCCGCTCTCACGCAGCAGGCGCACCAGGCTGCGGGTGTCGATGCCCGCCAGGCCGATGATGTTCTGCTCCTTCAGGTACTGATCCAGAGTCTTCTTGCAGCGGAAGTTGCTGGGCGCGTCGCACAGCTCGCGCACGATATAACCAAAGGCCCAGATGCGGCCGGACTCCGCGTCCTCGCCGTTGATGCCGTAGTTGCCCACCAGAGGATAGCTCTGGGTGATGATCTGACCATAGTAGCTGGGGTCGGTCAGGGTCTCTTCGTAGCCCACCATGCCGGTGTTGAACACCACTTCACCCACGCGGGTGCCGGTGGCGCCGAACTGCTGGCCCTCCAGCACGGTTCCGTTGGCCAAAACCAAAAATGTTTTCAAGGCTCTAATCCCTCGCTTTCAGCGTTGTTGCAAAATGGTCGCCCTTGCGTGACAAAGGCCGGCCCGGCCGGGCGAAAAATACCCGGTCGGGCTCAGAAAAGTGATCACAGGGTCTGCTTTGCCTGCTCCTTCATCTTGCGGCTGCCCAGGTGCACCAGAGGCAGCTTGCCCTCCTTGCAGATGGGGCACTCCTCGGGCAGGTAGTTGGGCAGGTCCAGCTTGGCGGCGCTGGCCAGGATGGGAATGGGAGAGGGAGCGTCAGCCTTGGTGCGGTCCACCACGCAGACGATGCCCAGGCACTCGCCGCCGGCCTCTTCGATCACGCGCTTGGTCTCCAGGCTGGAGATACCGGTGGTCACCACGTCCTCGGCGATGATGCACTTCTCGCCGGGCTTGATGGCGAAGCGCTTCAGAGTCATCACATTGTCCACACGCTCGGTAAAGATGGCGCGCTTGCCCAGCTGGCGACCCAGCTCGTAGGCGTACACGATGCCGCCCATGGCGGGTCCGACGATCACGTCAATGTCCATATCCTTCAGCTGCTCGGCCACGTTCGCCATCACCTTGGCGCACTGGTCGGGGTACTGCTGCAGGAAAGCCATCTGGCAGTAGGCGCTGGAATGGCGGCCGCTGCTCAGCAGGAAGTGGCCCTCCAGAAAGGCTTCGCACTCTTTCAAAATCTCGATGGTGTTGTTCATGGTAACCTCTCCTCTACTCTATCTGAAAACAATTGATAACTGATCTGTCTCTGGCAGCTTTTATACTATCAGTTTTAAATTATCTGCATTTTACACAAGCTGCCCGCCGCGTATCTGGATACGCAAGGGAACGATGAACGCAAAAGCCGCCGGTCAGAAATTGGATGGATTTTGCGCGAAGCAGCGCCCGCCGTGTATCTGGATACACAAGGGAACGATGAACGCAAAAGCCGCCAATTTTATACCCGGGCACAGCCGCGGATCTCGTCCAGGGTCTCTACCCCGTGGGCCTCCATCCAGGCGGCAATCTCGTCGGTGATGGTCTCGCAGGCGCGGGGATTCATGAAGTTCGCGGTGCCCACCTGCACAGCAGTGGCGCCCGCCATGATGAATTCCAGCGCGTCGGCACCGGTCAGGATGCCGCCCAGGCCGATCACCGGCACGTTCACCGCGCCGCAGACCTGGTAGACCATGCGCAGGGCGATGGGCTTGATGGCCGGGCCGGACAGGCCCGCAAAGATGTTGTTGAACACCGGACGGCGCTTTTCCAGATCAATGGCGCAGGCCTGGAAGGTGTTCACCAGGCTCAGCGCGTCCGCGCCCGCCTCCACACAGGCGGCGGCCATCTGGCAGATGTCCTCGGCCTGGGGGCTCAGCTTGACGATCAGGGGCTTTTTGCAGACCGCCCGTACCCGGCTGACCACCTCTTTGGCGCTGTCGGCCTTGATGCCGTAGGCGATGCCGCCCTGCTTCACGTTGGGGCAGCTGATGTTCAGCTCCACAAAATCCACGCTGGTGGGGTTGAGCAGCTCGGCGCCCTTCTCGTAGTCCTCGATGCAGCCGCCGCCCAGGTTGGCCCAGATGGTGGTGCCCAGGGTTTCCATCACCGGCAGCTCATGGTCGATGAAGTGCTGCACGCCGGGGTTCTGCAGGCCGATGGAGTTGATCAGTCCGCTGGGGGTCTCCAACAGGCGCTCGCCCTGGTTGCCCGGTTTGGGGATCAGGGTGATGCCCTTGCCGCTGATGCCGCCCAGCTTTTTCAGGTCCACCATACCGGCGTATTCCTCGCCGAAACCGAAGGTGCCGGACGCACCCACCACCGGGCCAGCCATTTCCTTGCCCAGCAGGTTTACCTTCAGGGATACGCTCATGCGCCGAACACCTCCTTGGAATCAAATACAGGGCCTTCCTTGCACACGCACTTGCCGCCGGTCTCGGTGTGGCAGGTGCAGCCCAGGCAGGCGCCGATGCCGCAGGCCATCTTGCGCTCCAGGCTCACGATGCAGCGGGTGCCCGCCTCATCGCAGAGCTTGGCCACTGCCCGCATCATGGGCTCGGGACCGCAGCAGAGTACCAGGTCGTACTCCTCGGGCTTGAGCAGCTGAGTCACGAAGCCATGGAAGCCGAAGCGGCCGCTGTCGGTGGCCAGCTGGACCTTGCCGCACACCTGGGTGAAGCGGTCCATACCGTAGGGCTCGTCCCGGAAGCCGCAGAAGTAATCGGCCTTGGTGCCCGCCTCGCACAGCTCCTTGGCCAGCTGGTACAGGGGGGCGGTACCGATGCCGCCGCCCACCAGGGCCACACGCTTGCCCGCGGCCTCGGCCACGTTGAAGCCGTTGCCCGCCGGGCCCACCAGGCTCAGGGTATCGCCGGGGACCAGAGCCGCCAGCTTTTCGGTGCCCTTGCCCCGCACCTCATACAGAAATTCCAGGGTGGCCAGCTCCGGGTCGTAGGAGTGCACGCTGATGGGGCGGCTCAGCACCGGGGCCACATCCGCGGGCCAGCAGCGCAGCATGAAGAATTGGCCAGCCTTCGGGGCCTTGTCCCGCCGGGGCCAGCTCACGGTCATCAGGCGGATGGTATCGGTCAGGCGCTGGTGCTCCAGAACCTTTACATCACAGGCGATCACAGGCATTCTTGATGGCCTCCTTCATGTTTACACACTCGTTGTAGGCAGCCTGGGCGAATTCCACGCCGGGCTGCTTCTTGTAAGCCAGCAGGATGCCGCGGCTGGAGTTCACCACGCCGCCGTTGCCTGCGCTCAGGTACTGGGCGATGTCCTCGGCGGTGCCGCCCTGGGCGCCGTAGCCGGGGATCAGGAAGAAGCTGTCCTTGTAGCGGGCGCGGATCTCGGCCGCCTCCTCAATGTGGGTGCCGCCGATCACCAGACCCAGGCTGGAGTAGCCGTGCTCGCCCATGCAGCTCTTGCCCATGGCGTTCAGCTTGTCGCCCACCATGTCGTATACGTGGCGGCCGTCGGCCAGCTTCTCGTACTCGAAGTCCTTGGCGCCGGGGTTGGAGGTGCGCACCAGTACAAACACGCCCTTGCCCTTCTCTTCCACGAACGGCATGTAGGGCTTGATGGAATCCAGGCCCATGTAGGGGGCCAGGGTGATGAAGTCGGCCTCGAAATCGCCCTCGAAGTGGGCCTTGGCGTACATCTCAGCGGTCTTGGCGATGTCGCCGCGCTTGATGTCGGCGATCACCGGCACGCCGGTGGCCTTCACGTAGTCCAGGGTCTTCTTGTAGGCGTTCAGGCCGTCCAGACCCAGGCTCTCGTAGTAAGCGATCTGCACCTTGAAGCAGCCTGCCACAGACTTGGTGGCGTCCACAATGGCCTGGTTGAAGCGCACGATGTTCTCACCGGCAGTGAGCTCGGCCTTGGCAAAGCCCTCCGGCAGATAGGAAAAATCGGTGTCCAGTCCCACGCACACCGGGCCGCGGGCGGCAACAGCTTCGTACAGTTTGTCCATGTTGGTCATTGTGAACCTCTCCTTTTCATCTTCATCTTTGGTCCGGCAAAAGCCGGTTTTTGTTTCATATTCAAGTGCGAGGATTCTCTTCCTCTATTATAAAGGATGGCGACAGTTTTCGCCAGACTCAGCGCTGGTAGGTTACGCGCCCGCCCCGGATGGTCAGATCCACCCGGCCGTAGAGCGTCACCCCATCGAAGGGGGTGTTGTGGCTCTTGGAGTGCATGGCGGCGGCGTCCACCACATAGGGAGTGTCCAGCTCCACCAGAGTCAGGTCGGCGTCCATGCCCACCTGGATGGCGCCCTTGCCTGCAAGACCCAGGATGGCGGCCGGGAAGCGGCTCATCAGCGCCTCCAGGTAGTACAGATCCAGGCCTTTTTCCCGGCACAGCTTGGTGTAGCACACACCGAAGGCGGTCTCCAGACCAATCATGCCCGCCGCGCCGTTGGCCTTATCCTCAGGGGAATGGGGGGCGTGGTCGGTGGCGATGGCGTCCACTACGCCGGTGCGGATGGCCTCCACCAGGGCCTCCACGTCCTCCGCCTGGCGGATGGGCGGATTCACCCGATAGTCGGTATCCGCGAACCACAGGTGATGGGGGGTCACCTCACAGGTGACCGGCACGCCCCGGCGCTTCGCGTCGCCGATGGCGGCCACGGCTTCCTTGGTGCTCACGTGGCACATGTGCAGCCGGGTGCCGTAGTACTCGCTCAGGTGCAGGTTGCGCACTGTCTCGATGTTTTCGGCCAGACGATAATCCCATTTGGAGATCTCCATGTCCTCGGCGTGGCTCATCAGCACCAGATCCCGCTGGGCACAGATGGCGAAGGCCTTGGCCATCACCTGATTGTTCTGCACGCCCTTGCCGTCCTCGGTGATGAAGCGCAGGTCCTCGGGCAGGCTCTTCAGATGGTCCAGGGTGTGGCCGTCGAAGTTCTCGGTGATGGAGATGGTCTGGTTGGCCCCGCAGATGCCCAGGCGCTCGGCCTCGTCCATCACGGCGTGGGCCTGCGCGGCGCTGGAGCACACCGGCTTGGTGTTGGGCATCAGGTTTACGAAGGTGTAGCCGCCCGCGGCTGCGGCCGCGCTGCCGGTGGCGATGTCCTCCTTGTATTCAAAGCCCGGGGTGCGCCAGTGGCAGTGCAGATCGATGAAACCGGGCAACAGAGTGCGGCCGGCCGCGTCGATCACCTCTTCCCCGTGGGCGGGCATATCCTGCATCAGGCCCGCGATCTTGCCGTTCCGGATCAGCACATCCACCTGGGTCCCGTCCGACAGTTTTGCGTTTTTGATGAGCATTAAAGCGCCTCCTCTCAGCGAAAAAAGCTTAAAAAAAATGACTCTTCCCAAAAAAGGAAAAGTCAAACAAAGACCCCTTGCGCCAGCAAGAAGAATACCGAAGCTAGAACAAATGCAGACTGCTTGCCGATCATCTTGCTCATGGTTTCGCCTCCTTGCTGCCGGGTCAATTTAAATCGTCTGATTCTACCACAGTTCGCCCTGCTTGTCAAGACAATTGTCATATTCTGCCGGGCAAAAAGGGCGGCTTCCCGAAAGAAGCCGCCCTTACCTTTATTTCGCCTGTTCCTTCGGCACGCCGATCTGGCGCAGCGCCTTGCGGAACTGGAAGCTGAACAGGATCACCGTGAAGGTCACAGCCAGCGCGTCTGCCACCGGCTCGGCCATGTAAACTGCCATGGTCTTGTCCGCCGGGAAGAGCCGGGGCATCAGGTAGATCAGCGGCACCAGCAGCACGAACTTGCGGGTCACCGCCACCGCGATGGAAGCCTTGGCATAACCCAGCGAGGTGAAGGTCATCTGGCAGGCGATCTGCGCGCCGAACACCAGCAGCACCGCGCAGTAGCAGCGGATGGCCGGGACCGCGAAGGTGATGAGCTGCTGATCCGAGGTGAACACCCCGGCAAAGGTCTGGGGGAACAGCATCAGAAACGCCCACAGCACCACCGAGTAGGTCAGACTGGTGCGCAACAGAAGGAAGTAGGCCTTCTTCACCCGGGCGGCGTTGCCTGCACCGTAGTTGAAGCTCACGATGGGCTGCGCGCCCTGGCCCAGGCCCTGCAGCGGCAGCAGCGCAAACTGCATCACACTGGTGAGGATGGTCATGGCGCCCACCGCCAGGTCACCGCCGTATTCCCGAAGCGAGGTGTTGAAGCACACCGAGATCACGCTCTCGCTGGCCTGCATGATGAAGGTGGCCAAACCCAGAGCCACACAGGGCAGGATCACCGCCGGACGCAGGACCATGTTCCGGGGCCGGATGCGCCAGATGGTGCGCTTGCCCAGCAGGAAACTCACCACCCACGCACAGCTTACCGCCTGGCTCAGCACAGTGGCCAGGGCCGCGCCCCGCACACCCATGGAGAAGCCAAAGATGAAGATGGGGTCCAGCACGATATTGCACACCGCGCCGATCAGCACCGACAGCATACCCGTTTTGGAAAAGCCCTGGGCGATGATGAAGGAGTTCATGCCCAACGTGAGCTGCACGAACACGGTGCCCAGCGCGTAGATGTCCATGTAGGCGATGGCATATCCGATGGTATTTTCGGTGGCGCCGAAGGCCATCAAGATCGGCCGGTTGAACACCAGCAGTACCCCGGTAAGCACCGCCGACACAATCAGCAGCAGGCAGAAGCAGTTGCCCAGCGCCTGCTCGGCGGACTTGTTGTCGCCCCGGCCCATGGCGATGGAAGCCCGGGGCGCGCCGCCCGCGCCCGCCAGCATGGCAAAGGCGGACACGATCATGATGACCGGCATGCAAACGCCCATACCGGTGAGGGCGTAGGCCCCCTCGCCGGGGATGTGGCCGATGTAGATGCGGTCCACCAGGTTGTACAGCATGTTGATCAGCTGAGCCACCACCGCCGGGGCGGCCATCTTCACCAGCAGCCGGCCCACCGGCTGGGTCCCCAGCTGGCTCTTGTCCTCATTCATTCCCGTTGCCTCCCTTTTCAGAAAGATTCTTCACGATCCGCCCATACAGAGCGGCAAAGCATTCGGCGTCCTGGGCAGAAAAATCCCGGAAGGCCTGCTCCCAAAAGGTCTGCTGAGCCTCCAGCAGCTGGGGCATCAGCTGCTCCGCTGCCTCGGTCAAGCTCAGGTGTACCCGCCGCCGGTCCTCAGCGTCCTGGCTGCGCGCCAGCAGGCCCTTACCCATCAGCACCTCCACCGCCTGAGACACATTGCTCTTGGGCAGCCCCCGCAGGGCCACGATGTCCCGGGCGGTATCCCGGCCGGGGTTATTATGGAGGAAAACCAGAATGTCGAATTCCATCTGGGAGATGCTCAGCTTGCGGCAGACCGCCCGGCGCTGGGTATCATAAAAGCGGGTAATCACCCGCAGGCCGTTCACAAGCTCCATGTGGTTGTTCACAGCCCCTCGCCCCTTTCTTCTTGTTCGTTAAGCAAATAGTTTGTTTTTATAACTATTTGCCATTATACTCCTTTTCCCCGGCAAGTCAACACCCCCGGGCAACGGGAACCTTCCGGTCCCCTGCCCGAGGGTGTGTTTCGCTTATTTATTGTTCCTGCTTGCGCAAGCGGCGGTAAAACAGCCATGCTCCCAGCGGGAACAGCGCCGCCGCTCCCACCGCGGCCCGCAGCGCGGTCTGCTGGGAAAAGCCCGCCGCCAGCAGAGCATCCGCCCCGACACCGGTGAGCCAGCCGCCCAGCGAAGCGCCCAGGTCGCCTCCTGCACTGAGCAGCGCGAACATGGACGCCCCGGCCAGCGGCATCTTACGGGATGCCACCACCAGCGTACCCGGCCACAGCCCCGCCACGAACAGACCGGTGGCAGCGCAGGCCACCACCGCTGCGGCGGGCAATGCGGCCGCCGCCAGATAACAGCCCGCCGCCAGCAGGGCGCTGGCCCCCAGCACCCGGGGCAGGTCCCACCGGTCGCCCCAGAGGCCCAGCAGGGTGCGGCCCAGACCCATCATCAGAGCAAAGCCGCACATGCCCGCCACATCGCCGATCAGCTTGGGGATGCCCAACCCCAGATCCAAAAAGGAGGAGATATACTGGGACATGGTGACTTCTGCCGCCGCTCCGAACACGATAGCCCCCAGCGCCAGCCAGAACACCCGCTGCCGGGCCAGCCCCCGGATGGGCAGCGTTTCCTCCGGCGGCTTGTGGTTCAGCGGCGCACGCAGGAACAGCACCAGATCCGCCGCGGGCAGCAGCATCCACCCCAGCACAACGGCCTGCCAGGGCACGCCCAGCGCCAGCGCGGCGGTGGTCACCAGCACCGTGCCCGCCTGCCCCCAGCAGTACATGGAATGGAGCAGCGCCATGGCCCGGGTCTTTTCCTCGCCGGGCAGCGCATCCACAATGGGGCTGAGCAGCAGCTCCAGCAATCCCCCTGCGCCGGAGAAGATCACCGTGCCCCCAAAAAAGCCCACCAATGGATGGGCCGGAAACAGCAGCGGCGCGGCCGCAAATACTCCCAGCCCCACCAGGCTCAGCACTCCCGCCCCCAGCACAAAGGGCCGGAATCCGTGGCGATCCACCGCCTTGCTGAAGGCCACATCCGCCCCCACCTGGGTCACGAAATTGGTGAGCACCAGAAAGCCCAGCGCTCCATAATTCAGCCCGTATTCCCGCAGCAGCACCGCGAACAGCACCGGGGTCAGGTTGATCAGCGCCGCCTGGGTTATGCTGCCCAGATAGCAGGCATACACCGTGGTTTTATAACTGTGCATTTCCTCGTCTCCTTTCCTGAGTTTCCCGCAGACCGCCGCCCGGGTACAAAAGATCCATGGCAAGGCGGGTCAGCCCGGCCAGATAGTCCTGCCGATATTCCCGGGAAATATGCACCCGGGGCACCGCCTGGGCGGGCAGATACCGCCCGCAGGCCTGCTCCAGCTGTCCGCCGCTTTGCAGGTATGGCGTTTCGTAGACCACCAGGTCCTCCGGGTTCAAAAACACGCAGGCGCTGGCCGCCAGCCGGGCAAAGTAGTCCACCGGGTCCACCCCGGTAAGCCCCCGCAGCGCTGCATGTTGCATGGTTTCCTCGCCCTGGCCGGGCAGATAGCCCACCTCGCCCACCAGGCCCGCAAACCCGCTCAGCGGTTTGCCGTGTACCAGCACACCGCAGCCGGGACCGTTGCCGGTAAGGTGCAGGCAGACCACGCTTTCCCGGTCCAGCCAGCCCCGCCGGGCCGCCATGCCATAGACTGCCGCCCGCATGTTGTTTTCCACTGCGGTGGGCAGGCCGCATACCTCTTCCAGCTCGGCCCGCAGCGCCCGCCCAGCCAGCTCGTCGTACCGGTCGATGTAAAGCACCCGGCCATCGGCCACGCCGCCGGGCACACCCACCGCCAGCGCAGCCAGCGCAGGATACGCCCGGCGCAGCCGCTCGGTCACCGCCAGGATGGTGGACACATAGCCGCCCTCTTCCGGTCCACAACTGCCGGAGCACACGGTTTCACCCAGTGCGTCCGCCACTGCCCAGCAGAGGGTGCCGTCCTCAAAAAAGAGGGTCAATGCATAGGCGCTGGCCTCGTTGAAGCGGTAGCGCATGGGCCGCCGCCCGCCGGCTCCCGTTTCCAGCCCGGCCTCCAGTACTACGCCCTGCTCCACCAGCTCGTCCACCAGCTTGCCCGCCGTGGGAAAGCTCAGCCCGCAGGCCTCCGCCAGCTCCTGCTTGGTCACCACCCGGCCCTGCCGCAGCACCTGGATCACCTGCCGCTCATTCGCACTTTTTACCGCCCGGGTAAACATGCGGCCTCTCTCCTCTCATTTTTAAAACAGTTTTAAAATATAGTTAAATAATATTCCGTTCTGCCCCTCTTGTCAAGAAAAACGAGTATTTGTACAGGAAAGCCCCGGCCGTTGGCCGGGGCTTTCCCCATTCGCTTTTCAATATTCCACAGTGGCCTGGTTGTGGTTCACCGCTGGTTCCTGCCGCATGCTCTCCACATAATCGGCATAAAAGGCGCCGGACTCCTGCCACACATCAAACATCGGGTCCTCCCGGTCGTAGCGGTCCGGCCTGCCCTGGAAGTAATCCAGATTTACCTGAGCAAAGAAATCCGCCATTTCTTCGCCGTTCTCCTCCTTCTGGAGCCAGCCGATCACCTTGCCCCGGTTCACCTGGCGGAAAAAGTCCGCCGAGTAGGCTGCAAAATCCAGCAGGTTTTCGTCGGTGCTTCCCTGCTCTTTGGCCCAGCCGGAAACATCCACCGGCACCGTCTGGTAGTCCATCCGGTGAGGCCGCACCATCAGCCGGGCATATTGGTTGGGAGATACCGCCAGCGATCCGGTGGCCGCTTCAAAAAAGCCGTTCTCGCTTTTGGCGGTGTGCTGCATGTGGATGTGCCCGCTCAAATTGCAGATCACATCATATTCCTCATACAGCGCCAGCAGCTCCTCCGCGCCGCCCATCACAAAGCCCGCGCTGATCTGCTCGCTGTGGGCCAGCAGGTTCTGGTGGCTCACGGCAATCACCCGGGCGCCCGCCTGCCGGGCCTCCTCCAGCTGGGCCTTCACCCAGTCCAGCGTCTCCGGTTCCAGCACGCCCTCGCTGCCCAGCGTGTTCACATCCACCATCAGCACCCGCAGTTCATCGCTCAGCGGGAACACATAGCTCAGGGATTCCTCGTCCCGGGCGCTGGCTCCGTCGTAGCCGAATTCCGCATACACCTCATCAAACTGGGCCGGCTTCAGGTTCTCCACCGGTTCGTAGGTTTTTCCGGTGAAGCGCACCGCGTACCCGCTGTTCAGGTCGTGGTTGCCCGGTATTACCAGCACCGGGATGCCCGCTTTGGTAATTTGGCGCAGCTTTTCCGCCAGGTCCAGATGACTCTGCTTTTCCCCATTCAGGGTCAGATCACCCGAGAGGATCAGCGCCGCAGGCTTTTCCCGGATGACCTGCTCCACAAAGGCGTCGGTCAGCTCGTCAATGTAGGCCAGTGCCTTGCCGTCGCCGTTCAGGATGGTCTTTTCAAAGCAGGCCCCGTGGTCGTTCAGTTCGGGCGAAAGATAGTGAAGGTCCGTCGCCAGCAAAATCTTGGTCGGGCGGCCCCGGAACCAGAGCGCTCCGCCCACCGCCAGCAGCACCAGCAAAAGCACCGCCCCGGCCAGCAGAGCGCCCCGCTTTCTCGCCTGTTTCATTTCCTGTTCCTCCTTTTGAAAGGTCACACCGCGACCTTCCGCTTTGCGCATAAAAAAGCAGGCCCTGCCAGAAAGGCAGGGCCTGCCGCAAATGCCGGTTTTGTTATACCAGATCCGCCACGTGGGTGCGCACCAGCGCGCGCTTGAGGCGGGCCTGGGCCAGCTCCAGCTCGCGGGCATCAACGCCCTTCTGACCCAGAACGGTCTCGGCCCTCTTGCGGGAATCCTCGGCCCGGGCCTTGTCGATGTCTTCGGCCCACTCAAAGGTGGTAGCCACCAGCCGCACCTGGCCGGAGCGCACCGTGAGCATGCCGCCGATGCAGGCGGCCCGGCGCACCGTGCCGTCCTCCAGAGTCACCCGGGCTTCGCCCATACCCAGCGCTGTAATGTAATCACAGTGGCGGGGCAGGATGCAAACATCCCCGGCGATGGTGCGGCAGAGCACCCGGGCGGCGGGCCCGTCGTAGAGCTGGCCGTCCGGCGTAACGATCTGCAGATGGAAGGTGTTCATACTCATTCACCCTGCTTTGCCTTGGCGACCACCTCGTCGATGGTGCCCGCAAACAAAAAGGCGGACTCGGGCAGGTCGTCGTGTTTGCCCTCCAGGATCTCCTTGAAGCCCCGGATGGTCTCCTTCAGCGGAACATACTTGCCCTCCATGCCGGTGAACTGCTCAGCAACGGTGAAGGGCTGGCTGAGGAAGCGCTGGATCTTGCGGGCCCGGTTTACGGTGACCTTATCCTCTTCGCTCAGCTCGTCCATACCCATGATGGCGATGATGTCCTGCAGTTCCTTATAGCGCTGCAGCACCTGCTGCACGCCGCGGGCCACCTCGTAGTGCTCAATGCCCACCACGTCCGGGGTGAGGATGCGGCTGCTGGAATCCAGCGGGTCCACCGCCGGGTAGATGCCCAGCGAGGAGATGGCACGGCTCAGAACGGTGGTGGCGTCCAGATGGGCGAAGGTGGTGGCGGGGGCCGGGTCGGTCAGGTCGTCGGCGGGCACGTAAACGGCCTGCACCGAGGTGATGGACCCGTTCTTGGTGGAGGTGATGCGCTCCTGCAGAGCGCCCATTTCGGTGGCCAGGGTGGGCTGGTAGCCCACGGCGCTGGGCATACGGCCCAGCAGAGCCGACACCTCACTGCCCGCCTGGGTGAAGCGGAAGATGTTGTCGATGAAGAGCAGCACGTCCTGGTGCTCCCGGTCACGGAAGTACTCGGCCATGGTCAGACCGCTCAGGCCAACGCGCATACGGGCTCCCGGGGGCTCGTTCATCTGGCCGTAGACCAGGGCGGTCTTGTTGATAACACCGCTCTCCTTCATCTCGTTGTACAGATCGTTGCCCTCACGGGTACGCTCGCCCACGCCGGTGAATACCGACAGGCCGCCGTGCTGCTTGGCAACGTTGTTGATCAGCTCCATGATGAGCACGGTCTTGCCCACGCCGGCGCCGCCGAACAGGCCGATCTTACCGCCCTTGGCGTAGGGGCAGATCAGGTCAACCACCTTGATGCCGGTCTCCAGGATCTCGGTGGTGTTCTGCTGCTCCTCGTAGCTGGGGGGATCGCGATGGATGGGCCAGCGCTCCTTGGCCGGAGGCGCGGGCTGATCGTCCACCGGCTCGCCCAGCAGGTTGAAAATACGGCCCAGGCATTCCTCGCCCACGGGCACAGTGATGGGGCCGCCGGTGTCCACGGCTTTGGTGCCGCGCACCAGACCGTCGGTGCTGCTCATGGCGATGCAGCGGGCCACATTGTCGCCGATCAGCTGGGCCACCTCGGCCACCAGCTTGTGCTCGCCTTCGCCCACCTCGATCGCGTTGAGCAGGTCCGGCAGCTCGCCGTCTGCAAATTTGATATCCAGCACCGGGCCGATGACCTGGGCCACGATGCCTTCGTGGTTATTCGGCATGGATCTATCTCCTTTACTGGCGGGAAAAGGCCGTCAGGCCTCGGCGCCCGCCACGATCTCTGTGATTTCCTGGGTAATGGCCGCCTGCCGGGCCCGGTTGTAATGCAGGCTCAGCGAGTCGATCATCTCACCCGCGTTCTTGGTGGCCGCGTCCATGGCGCTGCGCCGGGCGCCCAGCTCGCTGGCCACGGATTCGCACAGCGCTCCGTAGATCAGCCCCGCCAGGTATTCCGGCACGATGGCGTCGTACACTTCCTCGCTGGAGGGCTCGTAGATGGTCAGCCCCCGGGGACCCGCGCCCGGCTCGGGGCGGGAGACATTCAGCGGCAGCAGGCACAGGGTGGCCGGCTGCTGGCTCAGCATGGACACGAAATTGGTGTAGGCCAGGCGGATCTCGTCGTACTCTCCGGCCAGAAAGCCCTTGGCCAGCAGACGCGCCATGGAGAAGCAGTCGCTCACCGTCACGTCCGCCGCCACCGCGTATTCCTCGGTGACGCGCTGGATGCCCCGGCGCTGGTAATGCTCCAGCGCCTTTTTGCCCACCGGCAGCACGCAGATCTCCTTGCCCTCGGCCTCGGCAGCCACCGCCTTCAGAATGTTGGCGTTGTAGCCGCCCGCAAGGCCGCGGTCGCCCGCGATCACCACATAGCAGGTCTTTTTCACCGTCCGCTTGGCGATGTAGGGCGAGGAAAGCTCGGTATTGGAGGCCGCGATGTCGGAAAGGGCCGCGTGAAGCACCTCAAAATAGGGGCGGCTTTTTTCCACCCGCTCCTTGGCACGCCGCAGCTTGGAGGAGGCCACCAGCTCCATGGCCTTGGTGATCTGCATGGTGCTTTCCACGCTCTTGATGCGCAGCTTGATGTCCTTCATGGACGCACCTGCCATTGGGATCTCCTCCTTACTTGGTCTTTAAAAACTCCGTGGTATACTCTGCCAGAGCGGCCGCCAGCGCGGTCTCGGTCTCCTTTTCCAGCTTACCGCTGGTGCGGATGGTCTCCAGCACGTCGGCGGCATGGCCGTCCATGTAGGCGTAGAGACCACGCTCGTACTCCTTCACGTCCTCCACGGCTACCTCCTTGAGCAGGTCGTGGGTGACGGCGTACAGGATGCACACCTGATGCTCCATGGAAATGGGGCTGTTGCGGTCCTGCTTGAGCACCTCCACGATGCGCTCGCCCTGGGCCAGACGGGCCTTGGTGTCCGCGTCCAGATCGCTGCCGAACTGGGCGAAGCTCTGCAGCTCACGGTACTGGCTGTAGAGCAGCTTCAGGGAACCGGCCACCTTCTTCATGGCCTTGGTCTGGGCGTTGCCGCCCACGCGGCTCACCGAGATGCCCGGGTTCACCGCCGGCATGACGCCGGAGTGGAACAGCTCGGTCTCCAGGAAGATCTGGCCGTCGGTGATGGAGATCACGTTGGTGGGAATGTAGGCGGAAACGTCGCCCGCCTGGGTCTCGATGATGGGCAGAGCGGTCAGGCTGCCCCCGCCGTATTCCGGGGCGAGACGGGCCGCACGCTCCAACAGGCGGCTGTGCAGATAGAACACGTCGCCGGGGTAGGCCTCACGTCCGGGCGGGCGGCGGATCAGCAGGCTCAGCGCACGGTAAGCCACCGCGTGCTTGGACAGGTCGTCGTAGATTACCAGTACGTCCTTGCCCTGGGCCATGAAGTATTCGCCCATGGCGCAGCCGGAATAGGGCGCGATGTACTGCAGCGGCGACAGCTCGCTGGCCGTGGCGGACACCACGATGGTGTAGTCCATGGCGCCGTTCTCGGTGAGGGTATTCACCAGCTGGGCCACGGTGCTCTGCTTCTGGCCGATGGCCACATAGATGCAGATCACGTCCTTGCCCTTTTGGTTGATGATGGTATCGGTGGCGATGACCGTTTTACCGGTCTGCCGGTCGCCGATGATCAGCTCGCGCTGACCGCGGCCGATGGGGATCATGGAGTCGATGGCCTTAATGCCGGTCTGCAGGGGCACCGAAACGCTCTTGCGCTGGATGATGCCCGGTGCGGGAGACTCGATGGGCCGGTACTCCTTGGCGTCGATGGGACCCTTCCCGTCGATGGGATGGCCCAGGGCGTTCACCACGCGGCCGATCATGGCTTCGCCCACCGGCACGCTTACCACCTTGCCGGTGCGCTTGACCACGCTGCCCTCCTTGATGCCCACGTCGCTGCCCAGCATAACGATGGACACCGAGTTTTCCTCCAGGTTCTGGGCCATGCCGTATTCGCCGTTGGAGAACTGCACCAGCTCGCCGCTCATGCACTCCTCCAGGCCGGTGGCCCGGGCGATGCCGTCGCCCACCAGGATCACGGTGCCGGTCTCGCTTTGCTGAATGAAGTTTTCATAGTGCTTGATCTGGGCCTTTATAATCTTGGAAATTTCTTCCGGTTTCAATTGCATCGTTTCACCTTCTCACTTATACCGTGGCGGCCAGGCTGCGGCGCAGTGCGTCCAGACGGGCCTGCACCGTACCGTCGAACTCGGCGCCGCCCATCTCCAGGCGCACGCCGCCCAGGCAGGCCGGGTCCACCTTCACCGCAAGCTGCACCGTTTTGCCGGTGAGCTTGTTCAGCTTTTCGGTCAGAGCCGTCTTCTGGGCCTCGCTCAGCGGCACCGCCGCCACCGCCGTCGCCTCCAGAATGCCGTGGGCCTCGTTGTAGCGGGCCCGGTATTCCTTGCGGCAGTCACGCAGGGCACGGATCTGGCCCCGCTCGGTCAAAATCTTCAAAAAATTCAACAGGTACGGCTGGATGCGCCCGCGCAGCGCCTCGTCCAGCGCCTGACAGCGCTGGGCTTTGGGCACGCTGGGCAGCGCCAGCAGCTTTTCGTAGTCCGGCCAGGCGGCAAGCAGCTGCTCTACCTGCTCCAGCTCGTCCAGCATTTCGGCCTCCAGCCCTTCCTCGACGGCCAGCTCATACAGCGCGCCGCCGTATATGGTGCCGATCTTGGTCATGAGGCGTCTCCTACCTTCTCGATGAATTCATCGATCAGCTGCTGGTGATCCTTCTCCTGGATCTCCCGTTCCACCACCTTGCTGGCGATGGCCATGGCCATGCCGCCGATCTCGTCCTTCACCTCGTTCAGCGCCTTCTTGCGCTGCTGCTCGATCTCCTCGCCCGCCTTGCGCTTGAGCTCAGCAGCCTGGGCGCGGGCGGCGTTCAGGGTTTCCTCGCTGTTGCGGGCGGCGGTCTGGCTGGCCTGATTCAGCAGCCGGGCTGCCTCCTCCTTGGCGCCTGCCAGGCTCTTCTCATATTCCGCCTGCATCGCCTCGGCCTGTTCCTTGGCCTGCTTGGCGTCGGCAAGCATGGCGTCCGCCCTGCGCTGGCGCTCGTTCAAAATCTTCTGCACGGGCTTGAACAGGAAATGCTTGACCAGCAGGGTGAGGATCAGCAGGTTGCCCAGCATGAAGATCATATGCCAGGGCGTCAGCGTCACCAGGTCTTTAAACTGTTGCAATGGTCATTCCCCTTTCTGGCTGGCTTGCGGGCCAAAATCAGCCCAGCATACCAGTGAACATGCCGGGTGCCACGAAGATCAGCAGCAGGCCGGTCACGAAGCCGTAAATACCGGTGGTCTCGGCGATGGCACAGCCCAGCAGCATGGTGCTGGTCACGTCGCCCTTGCACTCGGGCTGGCGACCGATGGCGGAGCAGGCCTGACCAACCGCGTAGCCTTCACCGATACCGGGGCCGATACCGGCGATCAGGGCGAGACCCGCGCCGATGGCGCAGCCGGCCAATACAATAGCTTTGTCCAACATAATAATGTCCTCCTAAAAAATGTTCAAATGGAATCGCTTGTGGTTATTCTGCCCCGGCCGCTGCTTGCGGGCGGCGGAGCGCTTTGATCGCGGCGGTCGGCCGCAATGGAATCCGAAAAGATCAATCGTCGGTCTGTGCTGCGTTCGCAATATACAGCATGGTCAGCATACAGAAGATGAATGCCTGCATCAGACTGCTGAACAGATCAAAATACACCGACAGAATGGCCGGAATGCCCAGCTGGAACAGCGGGATCAGGCTGAGGATCTCGCCCAGCGCGCCGGGCAGCAGCCCGAACACCGCCTGGCTCAAAACCGCCAGAGCCGCGTAGACCAGCGTGCTGATGACGCCGCCGGACATGATATTGCCGAAGTGACGGAAGGCCATCGAGATGGGGGTTGCCAGCTCGCTGATGATGTTGAAGGGCGTAAACACCGGGATGGGTGTGGTGAAGCCCTTCAGATAGCCGCCCACGCCGTTGGTTCGAATCTTGGTGTAGGTGATCATCACGAACACCAGCAGCGCCCAGGACAGCTCGGTGGACAGATCGCTGGTGGCGGGATAAAGCCCCACCAGGCTGGACAGGCTGCACAGCGCGGAATAGCTGAACAGCGCACCGATGAACGGGGCAAAGTAGGCGTATTTTTCGCCCATGTTGCCGTTCACGAAGTTCTGGCAGGTGGTCACCAGCAGCTCGGCCACTGCCTGCTTTTTGCTGATGTTCTCCACCGTGAGCCCACGGCCCAGCCACCAGCACAGGATGCCGATCAGCGCCAGGATGATCCAGGCGTCCACCAGGCTTGCCGTGATCTGCAGCTTGCCCAAAAGCGGTGCCGACCAGCTGGATTCCCAGTAGATCTGCGGGCCGTTGATCGAAACGTTCATTCCTTTGCGTTCCCCCCTTCATTTACGGGCAGCGTGCCGCCCTTTTCCTTGTGATACATTCCGGTGGCCTGCATCACCCCGATGGTGAGCCGGGGCATCAGCAGGGGCACAAGCGCCGCCACCCAGTTGAAAAACGGCACGGCCAGCGCCACGATCAGCCACACCACCATCAGCAGCATGCGCATGTTGTAGGAAAACTGCATCCACTTGCGGGCCCGGTCCTCCGGCTGGCCGTCGGCCATCTTCTGCACCGTCAGGCCAAGCAGGAAGAAATTCCCCACGGCCAGCGCGCCGCCCAGAATGCCGCTCACCGCCACACCGGCGCTGAAATACCCCAGAACGGCGAATACCACCAGCATGACTGCAACGCCCACCGCGGTGCCCAGGGCGATATGCCCGGTCTCTTTTTTTACAGCAGGTGCTATCTTCATAGAACGCCCTCCCTCTATTGTTATACATGCCGGTTGAAGGCCGGCGGAGCCTTTTTGCGGGCAGCCTTGCGCTGCATATAGCGGTAGAACCCCCACACGCTGGCCCCTGAACCGCCGAAGCCAAGCAACAGCGCGGGCAGCATCACCCATGCGGGCAGGCCCGCCCGGGCCGAAAGCCACCAGGCGGCGCCGGCACACAAAAGCGGCGGCGCAGTGACCGAAATGCCCAATTGAGTCAGCCAGGCAACATCCTGCATGACTTTCATCCAGCTTTTCACCGCGCCGCTCCTTTCGCCGTGCTTATATTACAAATCCGGCAAACAATCGTATACCTAGTATATCAAAAACCCAGCGCCAGAACAATAATTTTTCGTTTTATTTTATGAAATCTTTCATCCTGACTGCATGATTTTTCATGCATATTTTGCAGGGTTTGTTCTTTTTCCCGCTCTGTGATATAATATATACTGCCCGTGCTATGCGGCCGGGTTTTACCTGAGAAAGGCGGTATTTGCATGCTTCTTTCCATCATTGTGCCCTGCTACAATGAGCAGGAATCCCTTCCGCTGTTCTATAAGGAGATCACCCGGGTCGCCGCGGAGATGAAGCAGAGCCACGGCGCGGAGTTCGAGTTCATTTTTGTGGACGACGGCTCCAAGGACAATACCCTTGCCATCGCCCGGGAGCTTCACCGGCAGGATGAACGGGTGCGCTACATCAGCTTTTCCCGCAATTTCGGCAAGGAAGCTGGCATTCTGGCCGGCCTGCAGGCCGCCAAGGGCGATTATGTGGCCATGATGGACGCGGATCTCCAGGACCCGCCCGCCCTTCTGCCCCAGATGCTGGATGCACTCCTGCATGAGGATTACGACTGTGCCGCCACCCGCCGCACCACCCGCCAGGGCGAGCCGCCCATCCGCAGCTTTTTCGCCCGGATGTTCTACAAGCTCATCAACAAAATGAGCGACGCGGACATCGTGGACGGCGCGCGGGACTACCGGCTGATGCGCCGGAGAATGGTGGACGCCATTCTGTCCATGCCGGAATACAACCGGTTCTCCAAGGGAATTTTCGGCTGGGTCGGCTTCAAAACCAAATGGCTGGAGTACGTGAATGTGGAACGGGTGGCCGGCGAGACCAAGTGGAACTTCTGGAAGCTGTTCCTCTATTCGCTGGAAGGCATCATCGGCTTTTCCACCGCCCCGCTGGCCATTGCCAGCCTGATGGGCCTGTTCTTCTGCCTGCTGGCCTTCGTGATGATCGTGGTGATCATCGTGCGCACCCTTCTGTTCGGCGACCCCACCAGCGGGTGGCCCAGCATGGTATGCATCATCTTTTTGTGCAGCGGCGTGCAGCTGTTCTGCATGGGTGTTCTGGGTCAGTATCTGGCAAAGACCTATCTGGAAACCAAGCACCGCCCGGTCTACATCACCCGAGAGACCGAAGAGGATCTGGACGGCTGACCGATCACTTCACCGCAGCCGCCGGGCCTGATCTTTTTTGCATTTTCTCTCTGATACGCTTGCGTGTCAGCTCATAAAAAATCGAACGGCAGGTGTTCAGCCTGTCTGAATGAAAAGGGAAACGGGTAATCAATCCCGTGCGGGACCGCCGCCGTGGTGGACCAGCGTCCCGGCCATCTGCCACTGTTCCGAAAGGAATGGGAAGGCCGGCCGGGTACGCGCTTAACGTCCACAAGCCGGAAGACCTGCCTGCCGTTCGCATCCGCTCAGGGAAATCTTTTCTCTGACGCGGGATCCCCGCTTCGTGGACGGACCAAACACGCGGCAGGGCGGCAGTCCGGCCGAGGGCATTTCGCCTCACGGGGGCTTTTCTGCCGTACCTGTATTGCTGCTGCGCCGCTCCGCTTTGCCGGGGCGGCGTATTTTTGTTCTTTGCGGCAATCCGGCCGCATGGAAATAGCTCCCTCATTCCAATCTTTTCAGGAGGAACATTTATGAAACGCATTCTTTCCGCCCTTGTAGCTGTGGCCCTGGCCTTTGGCATGGCCGCCTGCGGCGCACCGGCCGCCAGCACTTCCACCCCGGCTTCTTCCGCCGCATCCTCTGCCGCTTCGGCAAGCGCCTCCAGCGAGGCCGCCACCGAGGCAAAGCCCACCCAGGACCGCAGCGGCGCCGCCATCACCCTGCCGGATAATGTTGAGACCGTGATCTCCATGGCCCCCTCCATCACCCAGACTCTGATGGATCTGGGCTGCACCGACCAGATCATCGCGCTGGACACCAACAGCGCCGCCATGGAAGGCGCGCCCCAGGGCCTGCCCGCCTTTGACATGATGACCCCGGATGCTGAGCAGATGGCCACCCTGGCTCCGGATGTGATCTTTGTGTCCTCCATCAGCTCCTCCGGCGGCGAGAACCCCTTCCAGCCCCTGCAGGAGCTGGGCACCACCGTGGTGTGCATCCCCACCAGCGCCTCCATTGAGGATATCTATGAGGACGTGACCTTCCTGGGTCAGGTCATGGGCAAGACCGAGCGCGCCGCCGAGATCAACGAAAATCTGAAGGCCGAGATCGACCGCATCACCGCTCTGGGCGCTTCCATCCCCGAGGATCAGCGCAAGACCGTTTATTTCGAGATCGCCGCCGCCCCCTCCGCCTACAGCACCGGCTCCGGCACCTACATGGACGAGATGATCAACCTGATCGGCGCCAATAACATGATGGCCGACAAGGCTGAGGGCTGGACCAGCGTGGACAGCGAGGTGGTTGTCAGCGGCAACCCGGATGTGATCCTCACCAACGTGGACTACCTGGAGGACCCCGTGGGCGAGATCAAGAGCCGTGAGGGCTGGGAGGCCGTGACCGCCGTGAAGAACGGCGACGTTTACCAGATCGACAACATGGCCTCTTCCCTGCCCAACGAGAACATCGTGAGCGCTCTGGAAGAGATGGGCAAGGCTGTCTATCCTGAGGTGTTCGGCAAATGAGCCGGTTTTCCCGCCCGGCGCGGTTCGGCCTGCTGTGCCTGGCCGCGCTGGCTGCGGTGCTCCTGGGCATCGGTGTGGGCAGCGTGCCCATCTCCCCCGGTGAGATTTTTCAAGTGCTCGCCAACAAGCTGTGGGGTGCGGCACTGCCCGAACAGATGAACCCGGTGATTCCGGGGCTGGTGTGGAGCATCCGCCTGCCCCGGGTGCTGCTGTCCTTCTTCGTGGGAGCTTCCCTGGCGGTGAGCGGCGCTGTGATGCAGTCGCTGCTGCAAAACCCGCTGGCCTCCTCCTACGGCCTTGGCGTCTCTTCCGGCGCGGGTCTGGGCGCTGCGGTGCTCATCGTCACCGGCGTGGCGGACAGCGCTGCCGGCACCTTCCTGCTGCCGGCGGTCTGCCTGTGCTGTGGTCTGGCTACCATGGGCGGCGCGCTGTCCATCTCCACCCGGCTGGACCGCAACCTCTCCAACAACACCATTATCCTCATCGGCATGGTGCTGTCGCTTTTCCTGAACGCCATCATGACCACCCTTTCCTCCGCCAACCCAGACTACACCCAGCGCATCACTCTGTGGCAGCTGGGCAGTCTTTCCATGAAGACCTGGCAGCAGCTGGGGCCGGTGGCGCTGGCAGCGCTGGTCTGCATCCTGGCCTTCTGCCGCCTGGCCCCGGAGCTGGACCTGCTCAGCTTCGGCGAAGAGCAGGCTTCTGCCATAGGCATGGAGCGCAAGCGGATCAAGTGGCTGCTGGTGCTGCTGGTGGCTCTGCTCACCGGTACCGCAGTGGCCTTTGTGGGTGTGATCGGCTTTGTGGACCTGGTAGCGCCCCACATCGTGCGGCGAATCTTCGGTCCCTCGCACCGGATGCTGATTCCGGCCTGCGCCGTGTTCGGCGGAGGCTTTCTGTCCCTGTGTGATCTGGCCGCCCGGACCCTGGCTTCTCCCTCCGAGATCCCCATCGGTTCTATCACGGCCCTGATCGGCGCCCCCTTCTTCCTCTATATCTTCTTTTCCAGCCGAAAGGAGGCCCGCTGATGCTGCACGCGGAACATATCACCTGCGGCTACGGGGACAAGCCCGTGGTGCAAGACCTCTCCTTCTCGGCCCAGAGCGGACAGATTCTCTGCATCCTGGGTGCCAACGGCTGCGGCAAAACCACGCTGCTGCGCGCAGTGTCCGGCCTGCTGCCCAGCACCGGCAGCATCACCGCAGCAGGGCTTGATCTGCGCACCGCGCCCCGCCGTCAGGTGGCACAGACGGTTGCCTTTCTCAGCCAGTTATCCAATCTGTATTTTTCCTATACTGTATATCAAACAGTAGAGATGGGCCGGTATGCTCACCGCTCTCCCGGCCTGTTTGGCGGGGCCGCGCCCGGCGACGGTGAAATGGTGCGTTCCTGCCTGGAACAGACCGGTCTTTGGGAGCTGCGGGATCAGCCCATCACCGCTTTGTCCGGCGGTCAGCTGCAGCGGGTTTTTCTGGCCCGGGTGTTCGCCCAGGACCCCAAGATCATCCTGCTGGATGAGCCCACCAACCATCTGGACCTGAAATATCAGATCGAACTGATGGAGCAGCTTCGCCGCTGGGTGGCTCCGGGCGACCGCTGTGTGGTGGGCGTGCTGCACGATGTGAATCTGGCGTTGAACTATGCCGACCAGCTGCTGCTCATGCAGGAGGGCCGGGCCCTGTGCCAGACCAGCGCCCAGGCGCTGGACCCCGCTCTGCTGGATCAGATCTACGGTCTGGATGTGCGCGGCTACATGCGCAGCGCCTTAAAACGATGGGAGTGAATTTTAAATGGAACTGTATCACAGCCCCTGGGAGGCCTATCCCTTCTTGAGCGACGCTCCGGATGACCTTCGCTGTGACTTCGAGCTGCTCACCGATGAGATCGCCAGCCGCACCGGTCTGCTCCGCTCTCAGCTGGAGGACGAAGCGCTGCGGGCGGAATTGCTTCAGGTATGCGAGCTGGTATACCATGCCAATCCCACACTGCGTACCCGCTTCACCGTGACGCCGGATGAGATTCAGTGGCTGGCGTCCGCAGTCGAGCGGCTGCGCAGCCAAAGCGAAGGGCGCTGTGCCCGGTTCGTGCTGCCCCAGGGCTGCACTGCTGCCTGCACCGCGCACATCCTTCGCGTCCAGTGCAAGGCCCTGGTGCGTCTTCTCTACCGCCACGCCCATCAGGGCCACCCGATGGAGCCCGCTCTGTTGGATCTGACCAATCTTCTTTCCGGCTATTTCTTCCTTCTGGCCCTGGTTCTCAATGCCCGGGCCGGGCAGGAGGAAGCGGAGTTTGTCAGCCGGAATTATTAAACCATCCTCATCCCATTTCATACAGGAAAAGCCGAAGAGCGCAAAACAAACGCGCCCTTCGGCTTTTCCTTTTAGTTTAATTTTCCGTGTTTAAACAGCCAGTATGCAATGCCGATGGCCATTGCGCCGGACAGCAAAATCAGGAAGGATACGCTGCCGATCAGCCCGGGCGCCGCCACAAACAGGATGCACATGAACACCAGCGGAATGATGGCGATGTTCATATTCCGGTAGAAATACTTGAAGGCCAGAGCCCCGAACAGCGCCGGGATCACGTTGTTGAACGCCGGCTGCAGGGCCGGAGCCTCCAGCACCGGGGTGAGGGGCACCAGACACAGCACGCCGATGGCCAGCACCAGGGTGGTCACCAGGCTGCTCGCCGCCACCGACAAAGTGGAGATCACATCGTTTTCCGGCGTGCCCACCTCGGTGCCGCAGATTTCCCGGGCGTTCACCGCACAGGGAACCTTCAGATTCAGCACGTTGCCTGTGATGAAGGTCAGATAGCTGGCGCCGGAGCCCAGCAGCGGCGAATAGACCAGAAACTCCACCACGCCGCTGGTCCAGTAGATAATGGCCACCTGGAAAAAGCCCATACCGAAAGCTGCCCAGTCCGGGGCTGCCCCCAGAACCCAGCCCATGGCCAGAGGGACCGCCAGCATCAGCAGAATGCCCAGGCTCAGACCCACCCGGCCGATCACATGGATTCCATTTTCATAGCGCTCATAAAAGGCGCTGCGTTCCATTTCATTCATACGTTGCGCCTCCCTTACATCACGCCGCCCAGCAGCACTGCCGCGGCCATACCCACCAGCATGCTGCCGGCCATGGAGAAGTTATCCAGCCAGCTGACCTTCTTTACCCGTGCAAAATACTCAAATACCGCCATGGCGGCCGCGCTCACCACCGCTACGATCAGGGGCATAAAGTTGTTCAGACGCACGCCCTCGCCCAGATAAGAGCCGATATAGGCGCTTACCAGGCCCACGAACATGGCGGTGAACATATAGTCGCCGAAGCTCTTCTGGCCCTTTTCCTTCTTGGCTGTGGCCTTTTTGAGCCGCTTCATATAGCGCTTCAGGCAGAAGATGCAGAGCAGGCAGCCGGAAAGGATGCCCGCAGTCATCACAAGGCCGATGGTCACAAACACCGAGGGGGTGAGCTCCTGGCTGCCCAGGCCTCCGCTCATGCCTGCGGCGCGGGCGGCGATGTCCGCCACGTTTCCTTCATAATGCAGTGCACCCACCACCGAAAGCCGCATCCAGGGCAGTGGGATACCCAAACTGCCGCTCAATGCAATGACTCCCAGCAGGATCGAAATGCTGGGCAGCAGCGTGAAGGTGACACTGGAGGTGATGGCCCGGCGCATCTTGACCCGGTCCATTCCCAAAGCTACTCCCGCACGGTAGCTTTTCACCATAAACACAACGCTGAGCCCCAGAATGAACAGGATCATAACGCCCACGATCGCAAACATGGGCAGGCTGTTCAGCTGCTCCAACAATGACATATTGCTTCCTCCTATCACACGATTGTGTACTGCTTTATCATAGCATATTTTTAAACAGTACGCACCTGAAACTTATGATGGCAAGCCGCTCTTTCCGGCTGTTCTTTTCCACAGGATCGCGCTTTTCTTGTGGAAAATCCGCTCCGAACGCTCAAACTACAGTTCCTTGCTTTTCAACAAAAAGCTCCCAGCACCGTGGAAAAGCAAGGTGGCCCTTTTAAGCAGAAAAGCCCGGTCAACGACCAGGCTTTTCTAAATCATATATTGCTCTATTGTTTGACTAATAAGAATAAGAAAAAGCCCAGCTACTTGGTTGAGTTTTCGAATGGAATGCAGTCCACTCTGCCGGGGTGCACGTCAACCTTTTCGGAAGCGGGGCCCCCGCAAAAATTTGCCTTGCAAAGTTTTGTGGGGAGAAGGAGGAATGACGAAATGGTATGAAAAAAGCCCAGCCGAATGGCTGGGCTTTTTGAATGGAATGTAGTCCATTCCGACGTGGTGACCCGTGGGAGAATCGAACTCCCGTTTGCGGCGTGAGAGGCCGCCGTCTTGACCGCTTGACCAACGGGCCATCTATATAAAAAAGCCGAATCCCAAAAGCAGGAATGCTCATCAGCATTCGGCTTTATTCGCATTTGCAAGCCGGCGTCTACCTATCTTTCCAGGCCGTCTCCAGCCAAGTATTTTCGGCACAACAGAGCTTAACTTCTGTGTTCGGAATGGGAACAGGTGGGACCTCTGCGTCATCGACACCGGCCGATGCGAATGAAAAGGATAAAGAGAAGAGAAAAGCCGGCGCCTACCTATTTTCCCAGGTCGTCTCCAACCAAGTATCTTCGGCACAACAGAGCTTAACTTCTGTGTTCGGAATGGGAACAGGTGGGACCTCTGCGT
>NZ_NFID01000012.1 GCF_002161595.1 Gemmiger sp. An50 | reverse complement strand
CGCCGCAGGCCATCGGGGCGGCAGCCGCCGAAAACGGGGTGAACCTGTACACCCATCAAAAGAGCGGCACGGTGCACACCCTCACCGGCAGCGGCAACAACATCCGCTTTGCGGCAACGACGGATTTCGCGGCCGGGGATACCATCCAGGTGAACGGCCAGGCATGCACCGCCGCCACCGCCGCGGGCGATGCGCTGTGGGCCGGATTCTTCAAGGCCGGAGCGATGGTGGTGTGCTACCGAACGGGGAACGCCTTAACTTTTAACGGCGGGGGCCTGCCTGCGGCCGAAGCGGCCAAGCTGGCCCCCCAGAACCTGAAAACCGGCATTTCCGTCACCGTGAACGGCAAGACCGTCACTGGCACCTTCACCGCCGACGCCACCGCCGCCGCGGCCCAGATCCTTTCCGGCAAAACCGCCTACGTGAAGGGGGCGAAGGTCACTGGCACCATCCCCAGCAAAGCCGCGGCCAGCTACAAGCCCGGCACCGCCAGCCAGACCATCGCAGCCGGGCAGTACCTGAGCGGGGCCCAGACCATCCAGGGCGACGGGAATCTGAAGGCGGACAACATCCGCCAGGGGGTGAGCATCTTCGGCGTGGCGGGCAGCATGATTCCCCGCACCCCCGCCGCCTATGTGGCATACGGCCGTGTGCTGGCCCTGCAGCCGGGAAGCAGCGGCGAATACCACCGCGTGACCAAGGTGTCGGGCTATGCCGAATCCGGCACCGGCAGCCTTTCTGGGCTGGGTTATTTTGAGGACGGCTCGGGGGAACGCCAGGTCACCTGGAAATGCGCCAAGGCCGGGAAATACCTGGTGCAGCTGTTCGGCGACGGTTCGGTCTCCAAAACCGGGGAGGTGAGCCTTTCCAGTGGAAATACCGTGGTCCTGACCATCCCGGATGCGAGCGATATCTACTGGCGGGACATGAAATGCGGCGGCATGGCGATTTTGTATCTGCCCTGAGCCGTGCAACGAGAAAGGAGAAACGAAATGGCATTGAAGTATGAAACCAAGGCCCCCATTCTGGGCATCGACGTGAGTAAGTATCAGGGCAATGTGGACTGGCCCCGGGTAAAGGCGGCGGGCTATGCCTTCGCCTTCGTGCGGCTGGGCTACGCCAACGGGGACGGCAGCATCGTGGTTGACCCCTATTTTGAGCGCAACCTGAGCGGCGCGGCGGCCGCCGGGCTGGACGTGGGCGTGTATCTGTACAGCTACATCGACAGCGAGGAACATGCCCGCATCGCCGCCGCCCGGGCGCTGGAGCTGCTGGCGGGCCGGGCGCTGACCATGCCCCTGGTGCTGGACTACGAGCACGGCAGCAAATACGCCGGTTACGGCCGGGGAAAGAATACCGCCATCTGCAACGCCTTCATGGAGGTGGTGGCAGCGGCGGGCTATCTGCCCATGTTCTACAGCTACAAGTCCTTCTGCGACAGCTATATGGATATGAAGGCCCTCGAACAGTACGAGGGCCTGTGGATCGCCAACTACACCGGCAAGATCGGGGTGGACAATGCGGCCGTCTGGCAGCATTCCAGCAGCGGGTCGGTGCCGGGCGTTGCGGGCCGGTGCGATCTGAACCGGATGTACTGCGATCTGCCCCGCATCATCCGGGAGAGCTGTGCCCCCGAAAAGACGGAGTTCCGGCCCATTTCCGGCAAGCAGCTGGAGGTGTTCGACGCCAGCCGCTGCGAATACTTCACCGCGCCGGACATCAACGCGGTGGTGATGAACGCCGATGGTCGCACCGATAAGCTGCCGGAGGGCGCTTACAAGGTGCTGGCCCTGGCGGACGGCCTGGTGGACGGCTACCCCATGGTGCAGATCGAGTACCGGGGCGAAACCGTGTACGCGGCCATTCTGGACGACCGCTGCCGCCTGACCGACGCGCCGGAGGAGGGCCTGGAGCTGCGCCTGCGCCCGGTGCCCAACGAGGGCGACCGGAAGAGCATTGAAGCCTTCTGCAAGAACCTGGGCTTCTCGGCGGAGTTTATCTGGTGAGGGGGATGAATATGAATGAATGGAATGTGGTCGGGGTGCTGGTGGTGGTGGCCGGGTTGTTTTTGTCGGTGGGGGCTCCGGTGATCCGGCTGAACAGCACCCTCACCAAGCTTTCCACCCTGGTGGAGGGGCTGCAGGACCGGCAGGCCCGCCAGGAGCGGGACAACACCGACAGTCACCGCCGCCTGTGGAAGCACAACGACGGGCAGGATGCGGCCCTCAACGACCACGAAACACGCATCACGATTCTGGAGCGAAAGGAAGAGACAAGATGAAAAAGATCAACTGGATGGTACGCATTCAAAACAAGGCCTTCTGGCTGAGCCTGATCCCGGCGGTGCTGCTGCTGATCCAGGTGGTGGCGGCGGTGTTCGGCTACCAGCTGGATCTGGGCGAACTGGGCAACCGTCTGCTGGCGGTGGTGAACGCCCTGTTCGCCCTGCTGGCGGTGCTGGGCGTCATCACCGACCCCACCACCGACGGCGTGTGCGACAGCGACAACGTGCTGTGCGCGGGCAAGGCTGCCCCGGACGGCGCCGCAGACTCTGACGCGAAAAAGCAATAAGACAAAGCTGTGCCGGGCCCCGTTTTCGCCGGGGTCCGGCCTTTTTCGCGGATTTGCGCGGCTGGCTTTGATATGGTATAATACTAAAATATTGTTAGTTTAAGGGGGAGACACCCATGCAGAGCCTCACCGCGCTTGTGAGCGCGTGCAGCAATTTTATCTGGGGTGTGCCGATGCTGGTCATGCTGTTCGGCACCCATCTGTTTTTGACCGCCCGGCTGCGGCTGGTGCAGCGCCACATTCCCAAGGCCATCCGGCTGAGCCTTTCGCCGGATGAGGGCAGCCAGGGCGAGATCAGCCAGTTTGGTGCGCTTGCCACCGCGCTGGCGGCCACCATCGGCACCGGCAACATCATCGGCGTGTCCACCGCCATCGCCCTGGGCGGCCCGGGCGCGGTGCTCTGGTGCTGGCTCACCGGCGTGTTCGGCATCGCCACCAAATACGGCGAGGCCCTGCTGGCGGTGAAGTACCGCACCCGGGGCAAGACCGGCGCCATCGTGGGCGGCCCCATGTACACCATCGAGCGGGGCCTGGGCTGGAAATGGCTGGCGGTGATCTTCGCCGCCTTCACCGTACTGGCCACCTTCGGCGCGGGCTGCACCGTGCAGAGCCACGCCATCACCGACGTGATCCACACCACCTTCGGGGTGGCCCCCGCCATTTCCGGCCTGGTGGTCACCGCTGTCACCGCCGTGGTGATTTTGGGCGGCGTCAAGTCCATCGCCAAGGTGTGCGAAAAGCTGGTGCCCTTCATGAGCCTGTTTTACATCCTGGGCTGCATCGCCATTCTGGTTCTGAACGCCCCCTATCTGGGCGAGGCGCTGGCGCTGATCGTGAAAAACGCCTTCGGCTTCCAGCAGATCGCCGGTGGCTTTGCGGGCGGCGCCATGATGGCCGCCTGCCGCTACGGCATGGCCCGGGGCCTGTTCTCCAACGAGTCGGGCCTGGGCACTGCGCCCATTGCGGCGGCCACTGCCCAGACCAAAAACCCGGTGCGCCAGGCGCTGGTCTCCATGACCGGCACCTTCTGGGACACCGTGATCGTCTGTGCCATGACCGGCATCGTGGTGGTGAGCAGCATGGTCAAGCAGCCCCAGCTGTACCAGGGCGCCAGCGATGACGCCATGACCCGTCTGGCCTTCGCCAACCTGCCCGCCGGTCAGATCGTGCTGGCGCTGGCCCTGTCGGTGTTTGCCTTCACCACCATCCTGGGCTGGAGCTACTACGGCGAGCGCTGTGTGGAATACCTGTTCGGGCCGAAGGGCATTCCGGTGTACCGGCTGGTGTTCCTGGTGGTGCTGTTCATCGGCGCGGTGGCCAACCTGGAGCTGGTCTGGAGCTTCGCGGACCTGATGAACGGTCTGATGGCCTTCCCGAACCTGCTGTCGGTGCTGCTGCTCAGCGGGGTGATCGTGGCGGAAACGCGGCACTATCTGTGGGAAAACCGGCTGGATGAGCAGGCCGAGACTCTGGATTGACCGCACACGAATCTGCATAAATATGCTATAATAAAGGCCGGGTTTTCAAAAACCCGGCTTTTTGATGTTCAGGAGGGATAAACCGTGAATCTGTGGGGGCATTTCTGCACCATCAATCACCACAAATGGCTGGTGATGAAGCACTGCTTCCGGCTGGGGCTTTACTGGCGGGGGCTGACCCATGACCTTTCCAAATATTCGCCCAGTGAATTCTGGCCGGGCGTGAAATACTACCAGGGCAACCGCAGCCCCAACGACGCCCAGCGCCAGGCCGAGGGCTGCAGCACCGCCTGGCTGCACCATAAAGGGCGCAACCGGCACCATCTGGAATACTGGATCGACTACGACCCGGCGGGCAGCGGCAAGCTGATCGGCAATAAAATGCCTTTGCAGTTCGTGGCCGAAATGTTCTGCGACCGGGTGGCCGCCAGCAAGGTGTATAAGGGCAAGGACTACACCGACGCCTCCCCCTGGGAATATTACGACCGGGGCCGGGACCACTATGTGCTTCATCCGGAGACGCGAAAACTTTTGGAATACATGCTCCTCACTTTGCGGGACAAGGGCGAGGACGAGGCCTTCCGGGTGCTGAAAAAGGAGGTGCTGGGCCGGTGAAACGCGCGGTGCAATGGCTGAAAAGCGAACCGGTGCTGGCCATCTCGGCGGTGCTGGCGCTGGCCTCCTGCCTGGTGGTCCCGCCGGACGCAAAATATCTGGGCTATGTGGACGGCCGGGTGCTGGCCCTGCTCTACTGCCTGATGGCGGTAGTAGCGGGTATGGAGCAGGCCGGGGCCTTCCGGCGGATGGCGGCGGCGCTGGTCAAACGCAGCGGCAGCGGCAAGGGACTGTGCCTGGTGCTGGTGATGCTCTGCTTTTTCTCTTCGATGCTGGTCACCAACGACGTGGCCCTCATCACCTTCGTGCCCTTCGCGGTGCTGGTGCTGGCCGCCAGCGGCCAGGGCGGGCTGCTGCCCTGGGTGGTGAGCCTGCAGACGGTGGCGGCCAATCTGGGCAGCATGCTCACCCCGGTGGGCAACCCCCAGAACCTGTATCTCTACAGCCGCTACGGCTTTTCCGCGGGCGAGTTCTTTGCCCTCACCGTGCCCGCCACCCTGGCGAGCTTTGTGGTGCTGGCGGTGCTGTGTCTCTTCACCCCCGCCCGGCGGGTCACCCTGACCGCCCAGAATGACGAGGGGCCCATGACGGCCCGCCAGCGCGCCCAGCTGATTTTGTGCGGCGTGCTGTTCTGCGTGTGTCTGGCCTCGGTGTTCCATCTGCTGCCCTGGCCCGCGCTGCTGGCGGTGGTGATCGTGGCGCTGGCGGTGTTCGACAAAAAGCTGGTGCTGGGGGCGGATTTCGCTTTGCTGGTCACCTTCGTGTGCTTTTTTGTCTTCGCGGGCAATCTGGCCCGCATTCCGGCGCTGCAGAATTTTCTGGCCAGCGTGATGCAGGGCCGGGAGATGCTGGTGGGCGCGGCGGCCAGCCAGATCATCAGCAACGTACCGGCGGCGGTGCTGCTCTCCGGTTTTACCGAGAACGGCGCGGGCCTTCTGATGGGTGTGGACCTGGGCGGCCTGGGCACCCCCATCGCCAGCCTGGCCAGCCTCATCAGTTTGAAAATCTATTCCAAGGCCCCCGGTGCGAACACCGGGCGGTATCTGGCGGTGTTCAGCGCGCTGAACTTTGGCCTGCTGGCGGTTCTGCTGGCATTGGCCGGGTGCGGTATTCTGTAAATCCATGTGACATCCAAAGCGGCGGAGGGATTGCCCTCCGCCGCTTTTTTGTGCCCGAAACGGACTCGGTTGACAAAATGCAACACCTGGTTGACGGAATTCGGTCCGCGAATGGTGGACAGGCCCCCGCCCCATCGGGTATACTGGGTTCCAGCAAAACAAAAAGGAGTGGACGGTATGAGTCTGAACGAGGAGCTGGGCCGGCGGGTGCAGCAGCTGCGCAAGGCAAAGGGCTTTTCCCAGGAGGAGCTGGCGGACCGGGTGGGCGTGTCCCGGCAGGCAGTGTCCAAATGGGAGAGCGGCCAGACCGCGCCGGACCTGGAGCGGCTGCTGGCGCTGGGCGCTCAGCTGGACACCACCACCGATTATCTGCTGACGGGGCAGCACCCGGCAGCGCGGGAGCAGGGACCGGACGCGTCGCTCTTTTCGGTGGTGGGCACCGGCAGCACCGTGGCGGGCCTTCTGGCGGCGGCGATGCTCTGGTACGAAAAGCAGACCGCCATCGCCACGGCCATCGGCCTGCTGCTCATGGTGATGGGCTGCGTGATCTATGCCATCGGCATGACGGTGGGCGAGCCTGCCAGCCGTCCCCGGGCAAAGCGGCGCTTCTGGGCGGTGAACCTGTGGCTGCTGCCCTTCATCCCCCTGTCCATGGTGTACAACATCCTGGCGGGCGGCTTTGGCACCGCGCCCTATCCAATCCCGGTGTATCCGCTGGTGGGGTACGTCCTGTTCTGGGTGATCTACCTGGGCGGCTGCGGCACGCTGGAATGGCGGCTGCTGCGCGGCGCGAAGGACAAGCAGAAGTAAACAACAAAAAAACGAGCACCTGCGTTTTGCATGCAGGTGCTCGTTTGCGTTTGGGTTATTCTTCCCGGGGCTCGTCCGCTTCGGTGGATTCAGCGGGGGCTTCCGGGGTCTGGTCCGCTTCCGGAGCAGGCTCGGCGGCTTTCTCCGGCTCTGCCTTGGTGGCGGTTGCCGGGGCGGGCTCAGCGGTCTCGGTCACAGGGGCCTCCACTTCGGCCTTGGCCTTGGGGGCTGCCTTCTTGCGGGCCGGAGCCTTGCGGGCGGGCTTTTCGGGGGCCAGTTCCGGCTTGCCGTTGCGGGCACAGTAGCTGCGCAGCAGCTCCTGGTAGAAGTCCACAGCCGGGGGCAGCGCCAGAATGGACAGGTTCTCGTTGGCCGCGTGGATGCTGGCGTACTGCTGTTTGTTGATCTCCAGCGGGGCAAAGCGCAGGGCATTTTCCACCACGCCCTCGTACATATAGAACCTCGCGTCGGTGCCGCCGGTCATGATGTAGGGGGCCACCCCGTAGCCGGGGTAGATCTTGCCCATGGTCTCCTCCAGCAGCCGGAAGGCATCGCCGTTAAAGTCCACCTCGGCGCAGGCCGGGTCGGCTTTCAGTACCTCGGTGTCCAGCCCGCACTTTTGGGCGGCGGCACGGATGATCTCGATGCTCTCGTCGGTGCCCTGGTGAGGCATGCAGCGCATGTTGGCGGTGACCCAGGCCTGCTGGGGCAGCACGTTGTAGGCGGGGGAACCCTCGGCCATGGTGAAGGCGCAGGTGGTGCGCATCATCGCGCCCGCCAGCGGGTTCACACGGGGCAGCAGGAAGCAGAGCAGCGGCTCAAACAGCCACAGGTTGCCCAGCAGCATCCGCATGCCGAAGCTCATGTTGGGGGCCAGGCGCTGGAACATCTCCCGCAGGGTGGGGGAGAAGCGGGCCTGGAAGGGGCTGTGGCGGTCGGTCTTGCAGATGAACTTGGCCAGCTGTACCAGAGCGGTGTTGGGGCCGGGGGCGCTGGCATGGCCGCCGGCGGAATTGGCGGTGAACTTCACGTCTGCGTAGCCCTTTTCCACCACGCCCACCATGGCGTAGCGACCCTTGACTCCGGCCATGGGGGAATCCATGATCATGCCGCCCTCGTCCAGCAACAGGCCCAGATGGACCCCCTGCTCCTTGAGCCAGGCAGCAATGGCGGGCGCGCCGTCGCCGCCCCATTCCTCGGTGCAGCTGGAGGCCAGATACACGTCGCACTCGGGCTTCCAGCCCTCGGCCAGCAGCTCCTCCACCGCCTGCATGAAGCAGAACAGGCTGCCCTTGGTGGCCACGGTGCCGCGGCCCCACACAGAGCCCTCGGCGATCTCGCCGGAGAAGGGCGGGTATTTCCACTCGCCCTGAGCGGGCACCACGTCGTGGTGGCTCATGATCAGGATGGGCGCGCCTGCGCCGCCGTCCAGACCGGGGATCTTATAGACCAGGCTGCCGTTGAGCACGGTGCGGGTGGCTGCCTTGTGCACCAGAGGGAACTGCTCCCGCAGCAGCTTGTGGAAGGCCTGGAACTTGCGGCGGCTGGCCTGGTCCTTTTCCGACACAGTCTCGCACTGCACCAGCGTGGAAAGGGTCTCGGCATACCGCTGGGCCCGCTCCAGGTCGGAATCCGGGAACTGGGCCGAAGCGGCGGAGGTGGGCTTCATCTGAAGCGCGCGGGCGGCCGCAACGCCCAGCAGAATCAAAAGGACAAGAACGAGAATAAGCAAGATCCACAAAACAATCATAAAAAGGCCTCCTTAATGGGTGTATGGAAAAACGCGCACAGCGGCGCGAAAATATCTGTATTCAGCTGGCGGGCATCTGCTCGTCACATTTTAGTATACCATAGACCAAAACCTTCTGGCAAGGAAAGGAGGCAAAGAAAAAAGCGGCCGGCGCATTCCCTCCAAAAAGGGATGCGGCGGCCGCCTTTTCTTTTGATTATGGGGTGAGCGGCAGGGGCCGGGCTCACTTCTGCTCCAGGGTCTTGCTGAAGCTGTCCTTCAGGGTTACGATGCGGCCGAACACGCCGGGATTCTTGGAATCCGGGGTGAAGTAGCCCATGCGCACGAACTGGAACTTCTCGCCGGGCTTGGCGTCGGCCAGGCTGGCCTCCAGCTTGGCGCCCTTCAGAACCTTCACGGAATCCGGGTTCAGGAAGTCCTTGTAGTCGCTGCCCTCGGGCAGCTCGCCCATGTTCTCCTGGGTGAACAGCTTGTCGTACAGGCGAACCTCAGCGTCCACCGCATGGTCGGCGCTCACCCAATGGATGGTGCCCTTCACCTTGCGCCCGTCCACCGGGTTGCCGTTGCCGGTCTCCAGGTCGGCGGTGCAGCGCAGCTCGATCACCTCGCCGTTCTCGTCCTTGATGACCTCGTTGCACTTCACGATGTAGGCGCCCATCAGGCGAACCTCGCCGTCCGGCTTCAGGCGCTGGAACTTCGGCGGGGGTACCTCGGCGAAGTCGCTCTTCTCGATGTACAGGCTGCCGGAGAAGGCCACCTTGCGGGTGGAAGAGTCGTTCGCGGCCTTGTTGGGGTTGTTGGGAATATCGAAGTATTCCACCTTGCCCTCGGGGTAGTTGGTGATGGTGAGCTTGATGGGCTCGGTCACGGCCATCCGGCGCAGAGCGGTGGTCTCCAGCTCGGTGCGGATGCAGTACTCCAGCAGGCGGTAGTCCACCAGGCTGTATACCTTGGAGACACCGGCCTTCTTCACGAACTCAAAGATGCTGGAGGGGGTGTAGCCCCGGCGGCGCAGGCCGCACAGGGTGGGCATGCGGGGGTCGTCCCAGCCGTCCACGATCTCCTTTTCCACCAGCTCGCGCAGGTAGCGCTTGCTCATCACGGTGTTGGACACATTCAGGCGGGCGAACTCGCGCTGGATGGGGAAGGGACCCAGGTGCAGGTTGTTGATGACCCACTCGTACAGGGGACGGTGGTTCTCGAACTCCAGGCTGCACATGCTGTGGGTGATGCCCTCGATGGCGTCCTGGATGGGATGGGCGAAATCGTACAGGGGGTAGATGCACCAGGCATCGCCCTGGCGGTGATGGTGAGCGCGCACGATGCGGTAGATGGCCGGGTCGCGCAGGTTCATGTTGGGGCTGGCCATGTCGATCTTGGCGCGCAGGGTGCGGCTGCCGTCGGCGAATTCACCGGCGCGCATGCGGCGGAACAGGTCCAGGTTCTCCTCCACGCTGCGGTCCCGCCAGGGGCTGGGCTTGCCGGGCTCGGTCAGGGTGCCGCGGTATTCCTGCATCTGCTCGCGGGTCAGATCGCACACGTAGGCCTTGCCCTCCTTGATCAGCTGCTCGGCATACTCGTAGCACTTTTCAAAGTAGTCGCTGCCGTAGTAGATGCCGCCGTTGGGCACGGCGCCCAGCCAGCGCAGGTCCTCCTCGATGCTCTTCACATACTCGTCGTCCTCGCGCACCGGGTTGGTGTCGTCATAGCGCAGGTTGAACTTGCCGCCGTAGGCGTTGGCAATGCCCCAGTTGATCCAGATGGCCTTGGCGCTGCCGATGTGCAGGTAGCCGTTGGGCTCCGGCGGGAACCGGGTGTGGATCTCTTTTACACGGCCCTCCGCCAGGTCCGCGTCGATGATCTCGGTGAGAAAATTGTTCGGCTTTTCCATAGCTGATTCTTCGCTCCTCTTATTTCGAAGGGGCCCGCAAAGGGGCCCCAAACGCTCTATTCTCCCATTCTACAGGATTTTGCCCCGCTTTGCAACAAAAAAGCGGGGCAGCAAAGGGCAAACGGCTCCTCACACCGTGTCCCGGTGCAGGAACCGGCGCAGTCCGGCCTCATCCAGCGGCATGGTGTAGTAAAATCCCTGCAGATAATCTGCGCCGAGGCCCGTCAGCTGCTGAGCCTGCTGGCTGCTCTCCACGCCCTGGGCGATCACCAGCTTGCCGCAGTCGTGCACAAAGTCGATCAGATGGGCCAGCAGCCGGGGGGCCCGGGAAAGGCAGGTGCGCATCACGTAGCGGTCCAGCTTCACGGCCCCCGCCTCCGGCAGGTCCAGAATGCGGGTCAGGTTGGAATGGCCTGCGCCGAAGTCGTCCACCGTGATGGCGGCCCCGGCGGCGAACAGCTGGCGGATCAGCCGGGGAACCTCGTCGATCTGGTGCAGGCTCCGGCTCTCGGTGAGCTCAAAGGCCAGCCGGGAGCAGGGCACCCCCTTCTCACGGGCCATGCGCACGAACCGGTCCGCCAGGTCCGGCGCGGCCAGCTGCAGCGGGCTCAGGTTCACGCTTACCCGCTCCACCCGGCTGAACAGCTCCGGGTCGGCGGCCATGGCCGCCAGCAGCGAGTCGAAGATCACTTCGCCCATCCGCTCGGTCAGGCCGCAGCGCTCGGCGATGGGCACAAAGGCATCCGGACCAAGCAGGCCCAGCTGCTCGTCGTCGATGCGGGGCAGTACCTCCAGCTGCACCGGCTTTCCGGTGCGGGCGTCCAGCACCGGCAGATAGCGCAGCGCAAAGCGGCCCCGATCCAGCGCGCCGGTCAGAGCACGGCGCACCGCCAGAGTGCGCTGCAAACGGGCCAGCGCCTGATCGTTCACCCACTGGGGGGCGGCGTGGGCCGGTCCGTCGGGGACGAATTCCTCCAAAAGATCCAGCAAAAGCAACGCCTGCTCCAGCTCCGGCGCGCAGCGCAGGCCGTCCATCAGCAGGGCGGGCTGGGTCAGGGTGACGGTGCAGCCCTCCAGGGACCAGCCCTCGTTCAGCCCGGCGGCAAGCTCGGCCATCTGGCTGCTGAAGCCCTCCCGGCTGCCCTGGCTGAACACTACGAACCGGTCCGCCTGGCTCAGAAAGAAGACGGTGCACCGGGGCAGCGCGGCCCGCAGCCGTGCCGCGGCCGGGGCCATCCAGGCGGCGGGCTGGGCCGCGCCCGCGTCGTTGGCGGGGGCGATGCGCAGAAAGGCCAGGCAGTAGGGCTTGCGGAACTGGTAGCAGTCCCACAGAGTATCCGTCAGGGCCCGGTAGTTGGGGCAGCAGCTGGCGTTGTGGATCTGGTTGCCGGGCAGCGGAGCGCCCAGCGCCGCGGGCAGCAGCGACAGCGAGACCGCGAACCAGAACAGCCGCACGCCGCCCACGGCCATCTGCAGCAGCATGGTGGCCAGCACGAGCCCGGCCATGCAGGCGGCGCAGCGGCGGCCCGGGCCCGGCCGCGCGGCGCGCAGCCAGAAGGAACCCAGCGCCAGCAGCAGCCACCAGCAGATCAGCAGGGGCCGGTAGAGCGGACCGTTGTCAAAGCCGCCGGAGGGCGAGGGGCGGTACATCAGCCCCAGCCAGGGGCTCAGCAGCGCCCCGGCGATCCCGGCGCAGAACAAAATGCTCAGCAGCCGCATCATCCCGCGCAGCCGGGGACCGGGGGTCTTGGCCAGAAACAGGGTGCACAGGATGAAGAAGGGGAAAAACAGCGTTTGGCTGATCAGCCAGGCCACCAGCAGCCCGTGGGCCGCCCAGGCAGGCAGCCAGGGCCAGGCTCCGGCGCGCAGCGGGGTGGCCAGCACGTCCAGTGCGGTGGCCGCCAGAGCGCTGGCGAAGGTCCGGTTCAGGGAGATGCGGGTGAGGGTATGCGCCCCCCGCCGCAGCAGGCAGATCAGCGCCAGCGCGGCCAGAAATACAAATCCGGCCATCTGGAAATAGATGTTGTAATGGATGGTTGTTTCCATGACGTACCTCCCGCGCTCAAAGCTCCCGCAGGCTGCGGGTGGACACCCAGCAGCCACGGTTGCGCTTGGCGGTATAGAGCGCCACGTCCGTCTTCTGATAGGCTTGGTTCAGCGATTCGGCGGCGGGGTCGAACAGATGCACACCCACGCTCACGCCCACCGGCACGCCCAGCTCCAGCTTGCTGGCAAGGCCGGGCAGCTGGTCGCAGATGCGCCCGGCCAGGCCCTCGGCCTGGGCCCAGTCCGCGTCAGGCAGCAGCACAATGAACTCGTCGCCGCCCAGCCGCACCGCCATGCCGGGAGCAGGGGCCAGCTCCTCCAGCAGCCGGGCCACCTGGCGCAGCAGCACGTCGCCGATGGGATGGCCCAGAATGTCGTTCACTTCCTTGAAGTGGTCCAGGTCCATCATCAGAAGGGCTGCCTGTTTGGGCGGGGCGGGCTGGTTCAGCAGCTCGTTCACCCGCACCCGCAGCCCGCGCCGGTTGTACAGGTCGGTCAGCGGGTCCCGGTTGGCCCGCTGGCGCAGCTCGTCCTCCCGGCGGCGCTCTTCGGTGATGTCCTCAAAGGTCACGATGGCGTGGCTGGGCGTCTGGCCCGGAGTGCGCACGGCGGTCAGGGTCACCCGGGTCCAGCGGTATTCGCTCTGGCCCGGCCAGCGCACCATGAAATCGCCCTGCACTGCCTCCTGGGTCTTGCGGATCTCATGGAACAGCGCCAGAAAGCCGGTGGAATGCTGGGGCGCCACCGTGCCGTTCTGCACCAGCAGGGCGGGTTCGGTGGGCTTGGGGGCCTTCTCGCCGGGCCGGGGCTCGGCACAGGAGGTCATGGTATGGGCGGACAGATCGTAAACAAACAGGGTGATGGCGGTGTGCTGCAGCGCCATGGCCAGCAGCTGATTGCTGGTGCGCAGCGAATCCTCGGCCCGCTGCACCTGACCCTCTCGCTGCCGGTGGTAGACCGCCAGCAGCACCAGCATCACTACCGAGGCGGCCAGCATCTTCAGCGCCATGAGCATCACGAGCCTGGTCTCCTGGGCGTTGGTTGCCAGCAGCGTGTTCTGGGGCACGTCCTGATACAGGTACCAGTCCCGGATGCCGGTGGGGGTGCACAGCCAGGCCACCGCATCGTCGCCGCTGCCCGCGGTGTCGAAACGGCCCTCCTCGCTTTCGGGCAGCTCGCCCAGGATCTGGCCGGGCTCGGTGGCCCAGAAGCCGGCTCCGTCCTGCAGCTGAGCTTTCAGGCTGCTGGAAGCATAGACCAGCATACCGTCCGGCTGGAACACCGCCACCCGGCTCTCGTCTGACAGGCCGTACAGGGTGAGTACCTGTTCCAGCTGGTCCACCTTCAGCACGCCCAGCACCGCGCCGGTCACCAGCTGCTCGGGGCTCACCCGCACCGGCACATACACATAAAACCGGTCGTCATGGTAGGTGAAGCTGGTGTATACGCCGGAATAGCCGCTCTGACCGGCGAAGGCGTTGTCCAGCGCTTCTACGCTGGAAAGGTCCAGCGAGATGCCCTGGGAGGAGATGGCCTGCTTATCCAGCGAGACGGCCAAGATCTGGGCGAAGTCGCTGCGCTGGAAATACTCGTCCAGCAGCTGGCGCACCTCCTCCTCGCCGCTGCCCTCGGGCAGGCTGGCAATGGCGGTGGCCGCCCGCTGCACATAGCTCATCTGCCGCTCCAGATAGCTGTCCAGCATGGAGATGCAGGAGCGGGCGGTATTTTGAAGCGCGTGCTGGCTGGAGGCGATGGTGTAGCGGTTGAGCTGAAGGGCAAAATCCAGCGTGCTGAGCACCAGGGTCACGAACAGCAGGGTAAGGCCCACAAGGGCAAGGCGAAGCTGCCGGGCGGTGCGCGCCCAGCGGCGGAAAACGGACAAATGTTTCATCAGAAGATCACTCCTCTGGCGTGGGGCAAAGCGGCGGAAATCCGGGGATTTTGCGGCCGGTTTTACCCAAACTTGGGCTTTTCTGGTTAAAATTATAGTAAAAAGCAGCCCGGCGCGCAAGCTATATGCATACAATTCGCGCAGGAATTTTTCCGGCGCGGGCGGAAAATACGGCAGAAACGCCAAAGAAAGGCGCAAACATTGACAGGAACAATGCGCTGTGGTAATGTAAAATAGCGAATGTCCATGCGCATATTTAATAAGTAAAGAGGCGCAGGGGCGAGGCGAGACCGCGCGCAAAAGAATAACGGCCCGCCGCCCGCGGCAGCAATGCCTCCGGGGCGGGTCAAGAGCGAACGCTGCCCGCGCGGCGCTGCCCGGCTTTGGGCGGCCTGTTTGCGGGCATTGGATTTTTTTGCGCGGTATACGCGCAGGCAGCGAAGGGTGAAAAGGAGCGATAAGCGTGGAAAAACCACACAATAAGGCCGGTAAGGGGCGGCAGCTGATCCCCTTTCGACTGGAGCACATGGGCAGTCCCGGTGAATTTGCAAAATATGCATTTTTGTTGAATCTGGGCCTGTTCCTCACCGCGGCGGGCATCCACCTGTTCAAGACCCCCAACCACTTTGCCATGGGCGGCACCAGCGGTATGTCCATCATCATGGCCACCCTGTGGCCGGGAATGAACGTGGGCGGTGCTCTGTTCATTATCAACGGCATTCTGGTGGCGCTGGGCATCATCTTTCTGGGTGTGAAGACCATGGGCGTGACCATCTATTCCTCGTTTGCCCTGTCGGCCTTCGTGAGCCTGCTGGAAAAGGTCTACCCCATGAGCGCCCCCTTTACCAACGATACGCTGCTGGAGCTGTGCTTCGCGGTGGCCCTGCCCGCCGCGGGCAGCGCCATCGTGTTCAACGTGGGGGCCTCCACCGGCGGCACCGACATTGTGGCCATGATTCTTTCCAAGTACACCAGCATGGAGATTGGCCGGGCGCTGCTCATCTCGGATCTGGCCATCGCGGCCTGGGCGGGCGGGCTTTACGGCGTGGCCACCGGTCTTTACTGTGTGCTGGGCACCTTTGCCAAGGCCTTCATGGTGGACAGCTTCATCGAGAGCCTGAACCAGCGCAAGGTGGTCACGGTGATCAGCAGCCATCCGGAGGATATGAAAAGCTTCATTCTGGAAAAGCTGCACCGCAGCGCCACGGTCTACACCGCCGAGGGCGCTTACACCGGCCAGGCCGAGCAGGTGTTCACCACCGTGCTCACCCGCCGTCAGGCGGTACTGCTGCGCAACCACCTGCGCCGGGTGGACCCCAAGGCCTTTTTGACCATCGTGAATTCCTCCGAGATCGTGGGCAAGGGCTTCCGGGCGCTGTAAACGGGACCTTGGCGCAACAATTCGTTCAAAATTGCGCGGTATGATATACGATGGAGCGCACCGCGCCGCTCCCATGCCGCCGGGGCGTTTTGCAGCCCTGGGCGGTCCGCATCGTTTTTTCGCGGGGGCGGGGCTCCCGTACAGCAAGAAGGAGTGTTTGATACATGCGGGTAGGCTTGGACATCGGTTCCACCACCATCAAGTGCGTCGTGCTGGATGAGCACGATCAGGTCATCTACGATACATACGAACGTCACGGCAGCCACATCACCGCAAAGGCCGGGGAGCTGCTGGCCCGTCTGGCCAGGGAGAAGGTGCCCGGCGGCAAGGCATATCTGGCCATTTCCGGCTCCGCGGGCATGGGCCTGGCGGACGGCTGCGGCGTGCCCTTCGTGCAGGAGGTGTTCGCCACCCGGGTGGCCGCGAAGCGGCTGGCTCCCCAGGCGGACGTGGTCATCGAGCTGGGCGGCGAGGACGCCAAGATCCTCTTCCTCTCCGGCGGCACCGAGGTGCGCATGAACGGCAGCTGCGCAGGCGGCACCGGCGCCTTCATCGACCAGATGGCCACCCTTTTGAAGATGAGCCCGGAGGAGCTGAACACCGCTGCCAGCCGGGCCAAAAAGACCTACACCATCGCCAGCCGGTGCGGCGTGTTCGCAAAAAGCGACATCCAGCCCCTGATCAACCAGGGCGCCGCTGCGGGCGACATCGCCGCCAGCATCTATCAGGCGGTGGTGAACCAGACCATCGCGGGTCTTGCTCAGGGCCGTCCCATCCAGGGCAACGTGCTGTATCTGGGCGGCCCGCTCACCTTCAACAGCGAGCTGCGCAAGAGCTTTGACCAGACGCTGGAGCTCACCGGCCTGTGCCCGGACCACAGCCTGCACTTTGTGGCCATGGGCGCGGCCTTCTACGCGGACAAGGAGATGGACCTGGCCCAGGTGGCACAGGCCATCGGCGGCATCCAGCAGGTGGGGGACTACACCAGCCAGCCGCCCCTGTTTGCGAACAAGCAGGAATACGAGGACTTCCACGCCCGCCACATGCGCGCCAGCGTGCCCTGCGTGCCCTTCGGGGCCGAGGTGGGCCCGGTGCACATCGGCGTGGACTCCGGCTCCACCACCGTGAAGGTGGCCGTCATCGACGACAACGCAAACCTGTTGTTCACCGACTACCAGCCCAACCTGGGCAATCCGCTGCCCCTCATCCGTGAAGTGCTGCTCAAGCTGTACCAGAACCACCCCAACCTGGAGGTGGCCAGCGTCACCAGCACCGGCTACGGCGAGGAGCTGGTCAAGCATGCCTTCCGGGGTGACTTCGGCGTGGTGGAAACGGTGGCCCACTTCACCGCCGCCCGGCACTTTTTGCCGGATGTGGATTTCATCATCGACATCGGCGGCCAGGACATGAAGTGCTTCAAGATCGAGGACGGCGCCATCAGCGACATCTTCCTGAACGAGGCCTGCTCCAGCGGCTGCGGCAGCTTTTTGCAGACCTTCGCCCAGGCGCTGGGCTACGACGTGAAGGAGTTCGCGGCCCTGGGCCTGTTTGCGGATAAGCCCGTGGACCTGGGCAGCCGCTGCACTGTGTTCATGAACTCCAGCGTCAAGCAGGCCCAGAAGGACGGCGCGTCCATCCAGAACATCTCGGCGGGCCTGTCCATCAGCGTGGTCAAGAACGCCATCTACAAGGTTATCCGCGCCGCCAGCCCCGAGGAGCTGGGCCGCCGCATCGTGGTACAGGGCGGTACCTTCTACAACGAGGCTGTTCTGCGCGCCTTTGAAAAGGAGATGGGCGTGGAGGTGGTCCGGCCGGACATCGCCGGTCTGATGGGCGCCTTCGGCGCGGCGCTGCACGGCCGTTCCCTGGTGGAAAAGGGCCACAAGAGCAGCCTGCTCACCCGCCAGGAGCTGCTGGAGTTCACCCAGAAGACCCAGAACGTGCAGTGCAACGGCTGCACCAACCACTGCCAGCTCACCGTGAGCACCTTCGCGGGCGGCCGCAAGCTCATCAGCGGCAACCGCTGCGAGAAGCCGGTCACCGGCAAGACCGCCGAGAACGACCTGAACCTGTATGCCTACAAGCAGAAGATGCTGGCGAGCTACAAGCCCGGCCCGTCGGTGCGGGGCACCATCGGCATCCCGCTGTGCCTGAACATGTATGAGCTGCTGCCCTTCTGGCATGCCTTCTTCACCAGTCTGGGCTTCGCGGTGGTCACCAGCCCGGTATCCACCCGCGCCATGTACATCAAGGGCCAGGCCAGCATCCCCAGCGACACCGTCTGCTTCCCGGCCAAGCTGGCCCACGGCCACATCCGCGCACTGGCAGACATGGGCGTGAAGACCATCTTCTACCCCTGCATGAGCTACAACATCGACGAACATCTGGGCGACAACCACTACAACTGCCCGGTGGTGGCCTATTACCCGGAGGTGCTGGCGGTGAACTGCCCCGAGCTGGCAAACGTCACCTTCATCAACGAGTTTGTGGGCCTGCACCGCCCGAAGGACTTCAAGAAGAAGATGTTCGAGATCCTGAACCGGTACTTCACCGGCATCAAGCGGGCCGAGGTGGAGCGCGCGGCCGACATGGGCTACGCGGAATACAACGCCCACATGCAGCGCCTGCGGGACAAGGGGGCCGAGATCATCGCCGCCGCCCGGGCCGAGGGCAAGCGCATCATGGTGCTGGCGGGCCGTCCCTACCATGTGGACCCAGAGGTCAACCACGGCATCGACGCGCTGCTGTGCCGCCACGGCGCGGCGGTGGTCACCGAGGACAGCGTGGCCTGGCATGAGGAGAAATTCCCCACCACCGTGCTGAACCAGTGGACCTACCACTCCCGCCTGTACGCCGCCGCCAAATACTGCACCACCCAGAAGGATATGGACCTGGTGCAGCTGGTAAGCTTCGGCTGCGGCGTGGACGCCATCACCACCGACGAGACCCGCGAGATCCTGCACGAGGGCGGTAAGCTGTACACCCAGTTGAAGATCGACGAGATCACCAACCTGGGCGCGGTGAACATTCGCATCCGCAGCCTGCTGGCCGCGCTGGACGAAAAAGAACGAAAGGGGGAATGACCCAATGGAACCCAATTATCCCCGTTTTACTCAGGAGATGAAAAAGACCCACACCATCCTGATCCCCAACATGCTGCCCCTGCACTTTTCCATGCTGGCGGCGGCGCTGGAATACGAGGGCTATCACGTGGAGGTTCTGGGCAACTGCGGCAGCCAGGTGGCGCAGCTGGGCCTGAAGTACGTGCACAACGACACCTGCTACCCGGCTCTGCTGGTCATCGGCCAGTTTCTGGACGCGCTGCAGAGCGGCAAATATGACCTGGACCACACCGCTCTGCTCATCACCCAGACCGGCGGCGGCTGCCGTGCCTCCAACTACATCCACCTGCTGCGCAAGGCGCTGCAGCGGGCGGGCTACGGCCACATTCCCGTGGCCAGCCTGAACTTCTCGGGCCTGGAAAAGGACTCCGGCTTCCAGATGAATCTGTCCATCGGCCGCAAGGCCATCGCCGCGATTTTCTACGGCGATCTGATCATGGCTCTGCGCAACCAGACCTCCCCCTACGAGGTCACCAAGGGCCAGGCCAAGGCGCTGGCCGAAAAATGGGTGGATACCATCTGCGGCTGGTTTCTCCAGAACAAGGGCTTTTCCGGCGGCGAGATGAAGGCCACCTTCCCCAAGATCGCCAAAGACTTCGCCGCCATTCCGGTGGTGCGCACCCCCAAGGTGAAGGTGGGCGTCGTGGGCGAGATCTACGTGAAATACTCCCCCCTGGGCAACAATAACCTGGAGGAGTTCCTGGCCAGCCAGGACTGCGAGGTGAACCTGCCGGGCCTGTTGGGCTTTGTGGATTACTGCATCAGCAACATGGGCGACACCGTGCGCTTTTACGGCGGCAGCCTGGCCGAGGTATGGGGCAGCGAAGCGCTGCTGAAATACCTGGACGGCTTTGAGCGGGCCATGGGCAAGGCCATGCGTGAGGCGGGCTTCCACGCCCCGGCGCGCTTTCTGGAGCTGCGGGAGATGGCAAACGGCATCATCAGCCGCGGCAACAAGATGGGCGAGGGCTGGCTGCTCACCGCCGAGATGGTGGAGCTGGTCACCAGCGGCTACGAGAACATCGTCTGCGCCCAGCCCTTCGGCTGCCTGCCCAACCACATCTGCGGCAAGGGCATGATCAGCCGCATCCGGGCCATTTATCCCAATGCCAACATCACCCCCATCGACTACGACCCCAGCGCCACCCCGGTGAACCAGGAGAACCGCATCAAGCTGATGATCAGCGTGGGCAAGGAGCGGCTGGAGGAGAGCGCCGCCGCCCAGCCCGCCCCGGTGCAGGAGCCGGTGGCCGGCCTGGAATCCAAGATTGAAAGCATTCCCGGCGTTCGCTGAGCGCCGGAATACAGCGAGAAAGGAAGCCGCAGATGAGCGACTTTGTGATTTTTGACATGGAATGGAACATGGGCTACCAGCCCAAGACCTTCCAGTATCAGGGCGTCGAGCAGACCCTGCGGGGCGAGATCATCCAGATCGGCGCGGTGAAGCTGCGGGACGGCCAGCCGGTGGACCGCTTTTCCCTGACCATGAAGCCCCGCATCTTCCCCCGGCTGCATCACCATGTGGCCAAGGTCACCGGCCTGACCCAGGCCCAGCTGGACGCGGGCGTGCCCATCAAGGAGGGCCTGCGCCGCTTTGCCGAGTGGTGCGGGCCGGACACCGCCCTGGGCGAGTGGGGGCAGGACGACGTGCCCGTGCTCAAGCAGAACCTGGTGCTCTGCGGCCTGGACGAGACCTGGCCCCGCAAGTGGTACGATCTGCAGCGGGTCTTCACCAGCCAGCGCCCCCGGCAGGAGGGCGAGGGCATGACCCTGGAAGCGGTGGTGGAGCGGCTGGGCATCCCCAAAAACGACGCCTTCCACGACGCCTTGAGCGACGCGGAGTACACCGCCGCGGTCTGCGGCTTTCTGGACCTTAGCCGGGGGCTTGCGGAATACCCCGACGAAGCGCAGCAGCTGAACGAGCTGCTCTGCCCGGAAGGCAAGGACCGGCGGGACTTCCAGCTCTGGCCCGGCCATGTGGACGGCGAGGCCTGGTCCACCAGCAGCGAGCTGCGGGGCGCGGTGTGCCCGGAATGCGGCGCGCCGCTGGCGCTGGACAAGGACGACGTCTGGCTGCGCAAGGGCAACAACTGCCTGTACAGCATGGGTGAGTGCGCCCAGCACGGCCCGGCCATGATCTGGCTGCGCCGGATGCGGCTGGACGGGCTGCACTTCACCTTCGCCCGGGCCACCGAGCCCGCGGGCAAGGAGGCCCAGGCCAAGTGGGCCAAGGAAAAGAAAGCCGCGCTGGAGCGGGCCCGCCGCAAGCGGGAAAAGGAAGCCGCCGAAGCGCTGGAACGGGTCCGCAACGCGGGCCGCTGAAAATTGAAGAATTGAGGAGGGACCCCGGCAATGAAACGCAATCGGTTGATTTTCTGCCGCCAGTGGGTGGCGAGAATGGCAAGCATCATCGAAACGGTGGTTGCACTGGTGGTGCTGCTGGCCATTCTGCTGGCGGGCGTAAGGGTGCTGCTGGAGCTGCAGGACCTGGTGCTCGCCCCGGATGTGGATGCGGCCTTCACCAGCTTTCTGCGCAGCGCCTTCAACGTGGTCATCGGCATCGAGTTTGTAAAGATGCTGGCCAAGCACAGCCCCGGCAGCGCCATTGAAGTGCTGCTCTTCGCCATTGCCCGCCAGATGGTGGTGGAGCATACCTCCCCGCTGGAAAACCTGGTGAGCATCCTGGCCATCCTGTTGATCTTCGTGATCCGCAAGTACCTGTTCGTGCCCGCCTTCGGAGCCCACATGCCCGGTGAAGATGCCTTCGGCACCTCCAGCCTGATGGCTGCACGGGAACAGGCACTGCGGGACGCGGATGCGGAGAAAGAGGAATGAGCGTGCGGCCTGATCCCTTTTCGCAATCCATACAATAATAAAGCGCCCGGCACGAAGTTTTAATTCCGTGCCGGGCGCTTTTTGTTATTCCACGATCAGGTCCACCTGGCGGCGGATCTGAAAATGCTCCTGATACAGCCGCTCCATGGGAATCCATTCCTCCCGGAAGCGGACCCACTGGTCCGGTCCGTTCCGCTTCAAGATCCGCTCCTGCTGCAGCCGGGGCGAAACATCAAAGAACACCTTCAGGCCGTACTCGCCCCGGCAGGCCGGGTGCAGAGCATAGGCGCCCTCCACGAAGACCACCGGTACTGCGGGCACCTGCCGCCATTCCCCCAGGCTGCGGCGGGCGCAGTCGAACCGCTGATAGGAAAAAGGCTCCCGCCAGGGCAGCCGGGGGGCCACCTGGATGGAGAACCGCTCGTAGTGCACATTGCCCCCGGGCTGACCCCGGCGCTGGGCGGTGCGCAGATGGGGCGGCAGGAAGAAGTCGTCCATGTGCACCACACCGGCGCAGAAGACCCGGCTCAGCCACTCGGCGGCCTCGGTCTTTCCGGCGGCGGCGCAGCCGTCCATGGCAACGGCCAGCCGCCGGTTCTCCGCAAGGCCCGCGCTGTGCTGGCTCACCGCCGCCATCAGGGGCAGCAGCCGGGCAAGCGGCCCGGAAAAGACCCGGTAGTGGGGCTGGTAGGCAGCCCGGTACACATCACTGTGGCGCAAAGGCGGGCAGCCCTTGTTCCGGTACAGGGCCAAAAATCCCTTCATGTTCCGGCTGCAGGCAGGGGGGAGCGCGTTTTGGGCGGCCAGCTGCTCCAGTGCCTCCAGCGCCTGGCGGAACCAGGCTTCGTCCCGCTGGGCGAGGGAGGAATCCAGCACGCAGGCCCGGGCCAGCTGGGCCGGAGTCAGTCCGCTGGCGGCGGCTCCCGCCAGATTCAGCCGTGCCGCGCCGGGCCCCAGCGGCTCCAGCAGCGGGGCTGCATCGTCCGGCGAGAGGGCCGCGTATTCTTTCGCCAGCGCTTGCAAAGCCTCCTGCTCCCCCGTATAAGTGCGGGACGCGCCGAAGGCCCGCTGGCGGCAGTATTTCACCAGGTCGGCGGGCTGGGCCAGAGGATGGGCGTCCAGATGCGCCTGCAGCTCCCGGGTGAACTGGGTCATGGAAAAGTCGTTCATAAAGAGATTCACCTCCAAAAAACCGGCGTTCCGCCAAGAGGCGGGGACCGGCTGCAAATCAGGGAAAAAGCGAACCGGCCGTGCGGTGAGCACGGCCAGCGAAAAAGCAATAGAGAAGAGGGCGTTAGGCCAGCACCACCAGCTCGGGCGGGGTGAGCAGCCGGAAGGGCACGCCGCTCATGCCGATGCCCTGGCTCACGAACAGCTGAGCCGGGCGGTCGGGCTGGGGCCGGTAAAGACCCTGGGGGAACATCTTGCCCCCCGGCGGCAGGATCATTTTGGTGAGCACCGGCACCTGCAGCTGGCCCGCGTGGCTGTGGCCGCTGAGCATCACATCCACATGGGAAAGATTCAGGTAGCGGGCCTTGTCCGGCATGTGGCACAGGCAGACCCGCCAGCCCTCGGCGGGCATATCCCGCAGCACCTTGCCGTCGGAATAAGGGGCCAGACCGCAAACCGTGGCACCCGGCGCGGGCTGCACGATCTTATCCCACAGGGGAACAAAGCCGCCGTGCTCCATCAGCATCCGGTAGAAGGGCGCGGCGCCCTGGCGCACGTCGTGGTTGCCCCACACCGCGTATTTGCCCAGCGGCGCTTCGATGCGCCGCAGCTGGCCCGCCAGCCAGGAAAAGTCCAGCATGTGGGCGTCGCGGGCGAACTTGGCGAAGAAGTCGCCGCCGAAGAGCACCAGCTCGGGGGCTTCGGCATTGATGGCGTTTACCAGCGGCTCCAGAAACTGGGGGGAATACATGGGCCCAAAGTGTACGTCCGAGAAAAAGAGGGCCTTCACCGGCGGGCGGCGGCAAAGCTCCGGGCGGCTGATGGTAAGCTGCCGGGGCTCCACCCTGGCGGCATACCAGCCCACCGCAGCCCCGGCCACGGCGGCTCCGGCGGCTGCGCCCAGAAACAGACGGGCGGCCCGGTCGGCACGGTTTTGATCCATAGGGTCTGACCTCCTGTGGGGGAATTGTTTCAATACCAGTATTATAACAAAAACGCACCTCGTTTGAAAAGCCGAGTCCGGACAAGAAAACTTTGGCCCTGACGTAGGATTTTGGGCCCCAATAAACGCAAAAGAACGCCTCAATACACCAAGTATTGGGGCGCTCTTTTTTGTTCGTTTTGACCTCAAAATCCTGGGTCAGGGCTGCCTTGCACCTGCGGCCCGGGGATTTTGGAGCAAATGCAAGAAAGAGCAGCGAAGGCACCCTTGGTGGTTGTCGAGCTGCTCTGCCGCAGTCAGTTGCCCAAAATCGTCAGTCCGCAGGCAAAGTTTTCCTATCCGGCCTCGGCTAAAGAAACAGGGTGCGAAGAAATCGTGAAAAATCAGTAGCCCACGATGATGCCGCCGTCCTGGGCGTAGAAGCTGGTCAGGCCGCTGCAGGGCAGCACGGTCACGTCCGCGCCGGACCACTTGGTCTCGATGCCGTGGCGCAGCAGATGCGCGGCGTTCTCGTTGAAGCAGTGGCTGATGACCACCGGCGTGCCCTGATAGCCCCGACGGTCCATCTCTTCCAGGATGAAGGCCAGGGTGCGGGTCTCGCCGCGGGTCTTGTGCAGCATTTCCAGCTTGCCGTCGTCGCTGCCGCGGCCCACGATGCGCATGCCCATCTTGCCGGCCACAAAGCCCACAACACGGCTCATGCGGCCGTTCTTCACCAGATTGTCAAAGCAGGAAAGGGCAAACAGCACCTGGCGGGGCGCGTAATACACCTCCAGCTCCTTCACCACATCCTCGAATTCCAGACCCTGGCCGATCAGCTCGTTGGCCTTGCGGATGGCCAGCACCATCTCGCCGCCGGTGGACAGGCTGTCCAGCACGTAGATCTTTTTGTCCGGGTGGCTTTCCAGCACCATTTCCTTTGCGATCATGGCGCTGTTGTAGCTGCCGGAAAGATTGCTGCTGATGGTCACGGCAATGATGTTATCCCCCAGCAGGAACTTTTCCGCCCATTCCTCGGGGCTGGGGCAGGCGGTGGTGGACGCGCCGTTGTAGTTGCGCATCTCGGCCATCATCACGGCCACATCCAGTGCGGCATTGTCTACAAATTCCCGGTCGCCCACGCGAATTTTCAGCGGCACGGTGGCAAAACCGGTCTGGGGTACGGCATCGGGCAGGCTGCGCAGTTCGCAGGAGGAGTCGGCAACGATCATCCAAGACATAGTAAATACACTCCCTTTGGGCGGCGCGGAGCCGCGCAAAACCACATAGTTTTTAATACTAGATATATTATAGAGCTTTTGGCCCTGTTCGTCAAGGCGAAACAGGTTAGCCGCAGTTGTAATCAATGGGCAGGGTGGGCAGGCCGTTCAATTCGAGACCCGCCACATTGCCGCTTTGCAGCTCGTAAAAGCCTTGGGCGGCGATCATGGCGCCGTTGTCACCGCAGAATTCCACCGCGGGCAGGCAGAGCTTTGCCCCCAGCTTCTGGGCGCCCTCGTTCACCAGGCAGCGCAAAAGGCTGTTGGCGGCAACGCCGCCCGCCAGGCAGATGGTGGACGCGCCGGTGTCCTTTGCGGCATCCAGCAGCTTGCCCGCCAGAATCTCGTCGATTCGATGCTCAAAGCTGGCGGCCATATCCGCCGCGTTCACCGTCTCGCCCCGCATCTCCGCCTGGTTCACCGCGTTCAGCACCGCGGTCTTCAGGCCGGAAAAACTCACATTGTACTTGCCCTCCACGTGGGGCACCGGCAGCTTGTAGGCCTTGGGGTTGCCGTTCCTGGCCGCCTTGCTGATGGCCGGTCCGCCCGGGTAGCCAAGCCCCAGGGTGCGGGCCACCTTGTCGAAGGCCTCGCCCGCCGCGTCGTCCACTGTGCGGCCCAGCACCGTGAAGCGGGTGTAGTCGGTCACCTGCACAATGTGGCTGTGTCCGCCGCTGGCCACCAGACACAGGAAGGGCGGTTTTAAATCCGGGTGGGTCAGGTAGAGGGCGGCGATGTGCCCCCGCAGATGATGCAGCGGCACCAAAGGCTTTTGGGCCGCGTAGGCCAGGCCCTTGGCGAAGTTCACGCCCACCAGCACCGCGCCGATCAGACCCGGCGCAAAGGAGACGGCGATGCCGTCCAGGTCGGCGGGAGTCATGCCCGCATCCGTCAGGGCCTTTTCCACCGTGGCACTGATGTATTCCGCGTGGCGGCGGCTGGCGATCTCCGGCACCACGCCGCCATAAAGGGCCTGCTCCGCCACACTGGTGGAGATCACATTGCTCACCAGCTCGCGGCCGTCCTTTACCACGGCGGCGGCGGTTTCATCGCAGGTGCTCTCGATTCCTAGAATATACATTTTGTAATATCACCATGCTTTTCAACAAAAATCAGGGAAATTTGGGCCGGTTCTGCCAAATTCACAGCGCCCGGTGCATGAGGACCGCGTCCTCGGTGGGGTTCTGGTAAAAGCGGGGACGGCGGCCGTCCGCCACAAAGCCCGCCTGCTCATACAGGGCGATGGCCCCGGCGTTGGAGGCCCGCACCTCCAGAAAGGCGACCTCCGCGCCCTCGCCGCGCAGCGCCTCCAGGCTTTGGTGCAGCAAAGCGGTGCCCGCACCGGTGCGCCGGGCCTCGGGGGCCACGGTCAGGGTGTAGAGACTGGCCTCCCCGGCGGCCAGCTGCCAGGCGGCAAGGCCCGCCACCGACTGGCCGGGTGCCTGTGCCACAAACAGCCGGGACGCGCCCCCTGCCAACTGGTTTTCCAGCTCCTCGGAAAGCTGGGCCAGGCTCCAGGGGTCGCCCGCGCTCTGTTCGATCACTGCACACACGTCCAGATCGGCCCGCTCCATGGGTCGCACAAAGTATTCCACGAAAAAACGCCTCCTCTGTGGAAAACCCGCCTTAGTGGGATTCCAGCCAGGTCTTGCCCTGGCCCACGTCGGCGGTCAGGGGCACGGAATAGCTCACCGCGCCCTCCATCTCTTCCTTCAGGATGCGGGCCACGGTCTCGGCCTCGGCCTCCGGGGCCTCCACGATCAGTTCGTCGTGCACCTGCAAAATCAGATTGGCGGCCAGGCCCTCGGCCCGCAGCCGCCGCCATACCTTCACCATGGCCAGCTTGATCACGTCCGCCGCAGTACCCTGAATAGGAGTGTTCATGGCCATCCGCTCGCCCAGCGCCCGCAGGTTGTGGTTCTTGCTGGCCAGCTCGGGCAGCGCCCGGCGGCGGCCGAACAGGGTGGTCACATAGCCCTTCTCGGTGCCGTGGGCGATGGTCTCGTCCATATAGTTTTTCACGCCGGGGAAGGTGGCCAGATAGTTCTTGATGAACTGGTCCGCCTCCTTCACCGACACGTTGATGTCACGGGAGAGGCTGAACGCGCCGATGCCGTACACGATGCCGAAGTTCACCGCCTTGGCGGAGGAGCGCAGGGCAGGGGTGATCATCTCCGGCGGCAGGTTGTAAATTTTCGCGGCGGTGCTGCGGTGGATGTCCTGCCCGGTCAGAAAGGCCTGGCGCATGGATTCATCCCCGGAAATGTGGGCCAGCAGCCGCAGCTCGATCTGGCTGTAGTCCGCGTCCACCAGGGTGCAGCCGGGCTTCGCCACAAAGAACTGGCGCAGCTGGCTGCCCAGCGGGGTGCGGATGGGAATGTTCTGCATGTTGGGCTCGCTGGAGGAAAGCCGCCCGGTGCGGGCTTCGGTCTGGTTGAAGGTGGAGTGCATCCGCCCGTCCGGCCCGATCACCTTCAAAAGGCCCTCCACATAGGTGGAGTTCAGCTTCTGGTAGGTGCGGTACTGCAAAATGTCGTCGATCACCGGGCTCTCATTCCGCAGGCTTTCCAGCGTCTCCGCATTGGTGGAGTAGCCGCTCTTGGTCTTCTTGCGGGGCGGCAGGCCCATCTTCACAAAGAGCGCCTCGCCCAGCTGCTTGGGGCTGTTCACGTTGAACTCGTAGCCCACCTGCTCGTAAATGCGGGCAAGGCAGCCCTCCAGCTCCTGCTTCATCTTTTCGCCAAAGGCCACCAGGCCTTCCCGGTCCACCAGCATGCCGGTGCGCTCCATGTCCGCCAGCACCAGCGCCAGCGGCAGCTCCACCTCAGCCAGCAGCCGGTCCATGCTCTCCTCGGTCACCTTGGCGTCCAGCGCGTCGTACAGCCCGGTCAGCACACCGGCCAGCGGGGCGTCCTCGCAGCGGAAGGCGGGCTGGATGCCGTATTCCGCGGCCAGATTTTCCACCGTGTAGCTGCTGGCGGCGGGGTTCAGCAGATAAGCGGCCAGCTTCGCGTCAAACACGATGCTTTTGCCCTCGCCGCCGTTTGCCAGCGCCAGATGATAGAGCGGCTTTGCGTCAAATACTCGCAGGGTGGCGTCGCTGTCCAGCAGACGGACCAGTGCGGCCTCGTCCAGCGGGTAGACGGCGCTGCCCTGCACCGCGTACCAGCCCTCGCCCTCCTGGGCCAGCTCATACCGGCCCTCGGGGATCATGGGCAGCACGTCCGGCTCCACGGCGGCAAGCTCCGGCGCGGGAGCGGCGGCCTTGGGGGTCACGCCGTCCAGGCCCAGCCGGGGGGCAAGGCTGTGGATCTCCAGCTCGGCCAGCAGCCCGGCGGCCGCGGCTGCGTCGCCCTCACCCCGCTTGTAGGTGCCGGGGGCGGTGTCCACCGGGATGGCGCAGTCGATTTCCGCCAGCTTGCGGGAAAGCTCCGCGTCTTCTTTGTGAGTGGTCAGTTTGGTGCGCACGCCGGGCTTGATGGCGCTGTCGTCGATGTTCTCGTATACGCCCGCCAGGCTGCCGAATTTCTGAATCAGGGCCAGAGCGGTCTTTTCGCCCACGCCCGCCACACCGGGGATGTTGTCCGAGGTGTCGCCCATCAGGCTCTTCACCTCGATCAGCTGTTTGGGGCTCACGCCGTATTTTTCCTCCACAGCGGCCTTGTCCATCACCACAGTCTCGCTGCGGCCCATCCGGGTGGCGGCCAGCAGCACGGTCACGTGGTCGTTCACCAATTGCAGGCTGTCCCGGTCACCGGTGGCCAGATAGCACTCGTCGCCCCGGGCGGCAGCGGCCGCACTCAGGGTGCCCAGAATGTCGTCCGCCTCGTAGCCCTCCTTGGAGACCATCACAAAGCCCAGGTCGGCCAGCAGTTCTTTCAGCACCGGCATCTGCTGGGCCAGCTCCTCGGGCATGCCCTTGCGGGTGGCCTTGTAGCCGTCGTACATCTTGTGGCGGAAGGTGGGGGCCTTCAAATCAAAGGCGATGGCCACCTCGTCCGGCTGGACCTCTTTTAACAGGTTCAGCAGAATGTTCATAAAACCGTAGATGGCGTTGGTGTAACGGCCATCCTTGGTGGTGAGCAGCTTGATGCCGTAGAAGGCGCGGTTCACAATGCTGTTGCCGTCCAAAACCAGCAATTTCATGGGCAGACCTCCGAAAAAACGTGTGTTGACCGCCCGCAAGAAAAGTCGGGCGATACTTGCTATGGAATAGCTATATTTAATAAGTATACCACAACGCTAAGTTTTGTGGTACAATAAACCCTGGATTTCTGCCGGGGCAGCGCTCCGGCTTTTTCAAAGGAGAAACTGCAATGCAGCTTGGCAATATGACCTTTGCCCCCGGCGCGGTGCTGGCCCCCATGGCCGGTTTCACCGACGCCGCCTGCCGCCGTCTGGCGGCCAACCACGGGGCGCTTTACACCATCAGCGAGATGGTCAGCGCGAAGGCCCTGACCTTTGGCGACAAAAAGAGCGCCCAGCTGATTTATAATGAAAACAACCCGGCTCCCTATGGGGTGCAGCTGTTCGGCGCGGAACCCGAGACCATGGGCCAGGCCACCGCGCTGATCCAGAAGTACAAGTTCGATTTCATCGACATCAACATGGGCTGCCCGGCCCCCAAGATCAACTCCAGTGGAGCGGGCAGCAAGCTGATGCTGGACCCCAAAAACTGCGGTGACATCGTGGCCGCGGTGGTGAAGGAGAGCCAGGGCAAGCCGGTCACCGTGAAGATGCGGGCCGGCTGGGACGCGGACCACATCACCGCCGTGGAGGTGGCCAAGGCCTGCGAGGCCGCGGGCGCGGCGCTGGTGGCGGTGCACGGCCGCACCCGGGAGCAGATGTACCAGCCCGGCTGTGTGGACTGGAAGATCATCGAAGCGGTGAAAAAGGCGGTGAAAATTCCGGTCTTGGGCAACGGCGACATTGAATCCGCCGCCGACGCGCTCGCCATGGTGAACGCCACCGGCTGCGACGGCGTGATGGTGGGCCGTGCCGCGCTGGGCGACCCCTGGATTTTTGCCGAGATCAAGGCCGCCTTAAACGGCGAGCCCGCCCCGGAAAAGCCCACCCTGCGCCAGCGTCTGGAAGCCCTGCGCACCCAGGTGTATGAGATGTGCGAGGAAAAGGGCGAGTGGGTGGCCATGCCCCAGGCCCGCAGCCAGGCCCTTTACTACATGAAGGGCCTCAAGGGCGCGGCGGGGCTGCGCCGGGCCTGCTGTCAGCTGAGCCACTACGAAGACCTGGACGAGCTCTTCCAAAAAGTATACGACGCGGGCAACCGCTGAGCGGCTTATTCCGCGCTCTGGCTGGTCAGCTCGTCCAGCGGCTGGGCGTAGCAGGGCAGCATGTGCACAATGAAGTAGTCCGCCTCCGGGCAGTGCATTTCTTTTAACGCGGCCCGCTGCTGGGTCAGCGCGGCGGCGAATTCCCGGTTGCCGGCCTGCACCTCCTCGGTGCATTTGATCAGGGCGCTCAGCCGGTCCGCCGCCTTGAGCAGCTTTGCCTCCGCTTCGGTGAGCAGGCTGCCGGTCACGTAACCGGCCATCTCGCCCCGCAGCTGGGCGGGCAGATAGCCCAGCAGGGCGGCGGCGCTCTCGTCCTCCAATGCCTTGTAGGCCTTGCGCAGCCGCTCGTTTTTGTATTTCACGGGAGTGGGCATATCGCCGGTGAGAATTTCCTGGGCGTCGTGATACAGCGCCGCCACCGCCACTGTCTCCGGCCGCACCGGCGTGCCGGTGATTTTTTGCGCGATCAGGCACAGGGTATGGGCCAGGATGGCGGTGTCCGCCGCGTGCTCGCTCAGGCTCTCGGTGCGGGAGGCATGCATCAGGCTCCACCGGCGGATGTATTTCATCCGGCTCACCAGAGCATTGAAGGAATAGGTTTTCATTTCTTTCACACTCCTGGGTGTTAGACTTATTTAGATTGCGCCCAATGGGCGCGTTACGAAAACAATATACCATATTTTCCTGCCCGGGGGCAGCCCCGGCGCGGCGAAAGGGGAAGGGATGTGAGGTGCGTTTTATGATACGCCCACTGGATAAACCACAGAACAAATACTGGCTTACCTTTGCGCTGTGCGGCCTGGCCGCCGCGCTGATGTTCCTGCCGTTCTACATTGTGGATAAAGGCTTCTTTTTGTACGCGGGAGACTTCAACAGCCAGCAGATCGCCTTTTATTATTCCGCCAATGAATTCGTAAAATCCGGCGGCGGCTCCTTCAGCTGGGCCACTGATCTGGGCAGCGGCTTTTTGAACAGCTACGCCTTTTATCTGGCGGGCAGTCCCTTCTGGTGGCTGAGCCTGCTGTTCCCGGCGGCCTGGCTGCCTTATCTGATGGTGCCGCTGCTCTGCCTGAAATTCGCGGTGGCAGGCGGGGGCGCTTACCTGTGGATGCGCCGTTACGCCCGCAGAGAAAACATGGCGGTGCTGGGCGCCTGCATGTACGCCTTTTCCGGCTTCACGGTGTACAACGTGTTCTTCAACCATTTTGTGGATGTGGTGGCGCTGTTCCCCTATCTGCTCTGGGCGCTGGACGCGGCGGTGTACGAAAAGCGCCGTGGCCCCTTCGCGGTGCTGGTGGCGCTGAATCTTTTGAATAACTACTTCTTCTTCGCCGGTCAGGTGGTGTTCCTGGCCATCTACTTCATCTGCATGGTGCTGGCCGGGCGGTATAAAATTGGTGGCCGCACCTTCGGCGCGCTGGCTTTCGAGAGCCTGGCGGGCGTGGGCATGGGGGCCATTCTGGCCATCCCCACCATGCTCAGCCTGCAGAACAACCCCCGGGTGTCCAGCTTTTCCGACGGCTTCGGCCTGCTGCTCTACAGCAGCGTGCAGCAGTACGCCGCCATTCTTTACAGCTTCTTCTTCCCGCCGGACTGCCCCTACATGCCGGTGATCTTCGATTCCGGCGTCATTAAATGGACCAGCATGACCGCCTATCTGCCCCTGGTGAGCATGATGGGCGTGCTGGCCTACTGCCGGTGCAAAAAGGGCACCGCCTTCAAGTGGATTCTCAGCGTCTGTCTGGTGATGGCACTGGTGCCGGGTCTGAACTCCATGTTCTACGCCATGAACTCCAGCTACTACGCCCGCTGGTATTATATGCCGGTGCTCATCATGTGCGCGGTCACCATCTACGGACTGGAGCATGAGGACGAGGTGGACCTGAAAAAGGGCCTGCGCCCCACGCTGGCGGTGCTGCTGGCCTACTGTGCCTTCGCCCTGGTGCCCACCGAGACCGACGACGGCGGCTGGAAGATCGGCGTGATGGACTACCCGGAAAAGTTCTTCTTGAACTTCGGCATCGCCTTTATCGGGGTGCTGCTGTTTTGGGTGCTGTGGCTCATGTACAAGCGCACGCCTCAGCTGTCCCGGCGGCTCACCGCGGCGGTGCTGGTTTTCGGCTGTCTGTACGGCGCGGTGCACATCGCCATCGGCAAGTTCGCCCAGTGGGACAACGACAAGGACTTCTACCAGCAGCAGTATGTGGATGGCCGGGCCCTGGCGGAGATTCTGCCGGAGGGCGCCTACCGCATCGACGACTACGAATGCTACGACAACCTGGGCCTGTGGGTGAACCGGAGCGACCTGCAGACCTTCAACTCCACCGTGGCTCCCTCCATTCTGGAGTTCTACCCCCAGGTGGGCGTGAAGCGGGACGTGCGCAGCGCCCCCGAAGTGGAGGAATACGCGCTGCGGGGCCTGCTCAGTGTGAAGTACACCATCTGCCCGGTGGATAAGCAGGAGGAATTTGAGGAAAAGGCCGGCGACAACTGGCGCTACTGGCTCACCCAGGGCCAGCTGGCGGTGTATGAAAACACCGACTGGCTGCCCATGGCCTACTCCTACGATGCCTACATCACCGAGGAGGAGTACGAGGAGATCCCGGAGGAATACCGGGACAATCTGCTGGTCCGGGCCATCGTGCTCAGCGAGGAGCAGGTGAACAGCTGGGGCGGCGGGCTGCGCCATCTGACCGAGGCCGAGCAGACCGACTTCGACCGGTCCAGCTACGAGGACGACCTGGATGACCGGCAGGCCATGGCTGCCAGCAGCGTTGCGCTGGACAACTGGGGCCTTACCGCCAACATCCAGCTGGAAAACAGCACGCTGGTCTTCTTCCCGGTGCCCTACGACGCGGGCTTCACCGCCACCGTGAACGGCGAGGAGGCCCCGGTGCTGAAAGTCTCCGGCGGAATGATGGCGGTGCCTGCCTCCGCGGGCGACAATACCATCCGGCTGGAATACCACACGCAAGGCTTGAATGTAAGCCTGACCCTGGCGGGAGTGAGCGCCGTGGTGTTTGCGGGCTATCTGGTGCTGTGCGCCCGCGCCCGTAAAAAATACCGGGCGACTCTTGCGGAAAAGTACCATCTGGACCCGCCGCAGCCCCGGCAGTAAGACCGGAACACAAAGGAGAAAGAACCCAATGGATTTTGCAAAGATTCTTGCCGGGGAGCTGAACGTCCCCGAGCAGTATGTTTCGGCGGCCATCCGCCTGATCGACGAGGGCAACACCATTCCCTTCATTGCCCGTTACCGCAAGGAGGCCACCAACGCCATGGATGACCAGGTGCTGCGCCAGCTGGCCGACCGGCTGGAGTACCTGCGCGGTCTGGAAAAGCGCAAGGGCGAAGTGGCGGCCACCATTGAAGAGCTGGGCGCCATGACCCCGGAGCTGAAAAAGGCTCTGGACGCCGCCAAGACCCTGGCCGAGGTGGAGGACCTCTACCGGCCCTACAAGCCCAAGCGCAAGACCCGCGCCAGCGTGGCCAAGGCCCGGGGCCTGGAGCCGCTGGCCCAGGCCATCTTCGCCCAGAAGCCGGGCCTGGATGTGAACGCCGAGGCGGAGAAGTACCTGAATGACGAGGTGCCGGACGCCGAAGCCGCCCTGGCCGGTGCGCGGGACATCATTGCCGAACAGGTGAGCGACGACGCGGCCCTGCGCGCCCAGCTGCGCCGCTTTTATCAGACCTTCGGCCTGGTGAAGAGCAAGGCCGCCAAGGAGGAGGACAGCGTCTACGCCGGGTACTACGATTTCAGCCAGGCGGTGAACAAGATCGCCGGTCACCGGGTGCTGGCTCTGGACCGGGGCGAGCGGGAAGGCTTTTTGAAGGTGACCGTGGAGGTGGACGCGGAAAAGGCCGTGGGCGGCATCCGCCGCATGTTCGTGAAGGCGGGCGGCGGCCCCAGCGCGGCCCAGGTAAGCGCCGCGGTGGAGGATGCCTACACCCGGCTGATCCACCCCAGCCTGGAGCGTGAGGTGCGCTCCAATCTGTCTGACGAGGCCGCCGAGGGCGCCATCCAGGTGTTCGGCGAGAACCTGCGCCAGCTGCTGTTGCAGCCGCCCATCAAGGGCAAGGTGGCCCTGGGCATGGACCCGGGCTACCGCATGGGCTGCAAGCTGGCCGTGGTGGACGAGACCGGCAAGGTGCTGGACACCGCGGTGGTCTACCCGGTGCCCGAGTTCAAAAAGGTAGACCAGGCCAAGGCCAAGGTAAAGGACCTGATCCGCCGCCACCATGTGCAGATCATCGCCATCGGCAACGGCACCGCCGGCAAGGAGACCGAGATCTTCGCCGCCGAGGTCATCCGGGAGCTGGGCGGCGGCGTGCAGTACATGGTGGTCAGCGAGGCAGGGGCCAGCGTTTACTCTGCCAGTAAGCTGGCCGCCGAGGAGTTCCCCCAGTTCGACGTGAACCTGCGCAGCGCGGTGAGCATCGCCCGCCGTTTGCAGGATCCCCTGGCCGAGCTGGTGAAGATCGACCCCAAGGCCGTGGGCGTGGGCCAGTACCAGCACGACATGCCCCAGAAGCGGCTGAACGAGACGCTGGACGGCGTGGTGGAGGCTTGCGTGAACAGCGTTGGCGTGGACCTGAACACCGCCAGCGCCCCCCTGCTGGCCCGGGTGGCGGGCCTGAGCGCCTCCACCGCCAAAAACGTGGTGGCCTGGCGGGAGGAGAACGGCGCCTTCGCCAGCCGTGCCCAGCTGAAAAAGGTGAAGGGCCTGGGCCCCAAGGCCTTTGAGCAGTGCGCGGGCTTTCTGCGCATTCCCGGGGCCAAAAAAGCGCTGGACGGCACCGCCGTCCACCCGGAAAGCTACCCGGCGGCGGAAAAGCTGCTGAGCCTGTGCGGCTTTGCGGACAGGGACATCGGCACCGAGGCCATCCAGGCTCTGCCCCAAAAAGCCAAGGAGATCGGCTTTGCCGCCCTCTGCGCCGAGACCGGCGCGGGCGAACCCACCCTGAAGGACATCATCGCCGAGCTGCTGCGCCCTGGGCGGGATATGCGCGACGAGCTGCCCGCGCCCATGCTGCGCAGCGACGTGATGAGCCTGGAGGACTTAAAGCCGGGCATGGAGCTGATGGGCACCGTGCGCAACGTGATCGACTTCGGTGCGTTCGTGGACATCGGCGTACATCAGGACGGCCTGGTGCACATCAGCCAGCTGAGCGATAAGTTCATCAAGCATCCCAGCCAGGCGGTGAAGGTGGGCGACGTGGTCAAGGTGAAGATCCTGGATGTGGATCAGAAGAAAAAGCGCATCAGCCTGACCATGAAGGGGCTGAACAAGCAGTAAATCAAGGCAGAGAAGGGAAAGGGAGGAAACAGCCATGCAGGTAAAATTCAGCGTGTACTTTTGCAGCGACGAGGGCGAGCGGTTTTTCGGCGCTGGCCCCTGTGAGCTGCTGCTGGAGGTGGAGCGGCTGGGCAGCCTGCGGGCTGCGGCCCAGCATCTGGGCATGGCCTACACCAAGGCCTTTTCCATGGTCAAGCGGGCGGAGCGGGAATTCGGCTTCGCCATGACCCAGCGGACCATCGGCGGCAAGGGGGGCGGCGGCAGCACCATCACTCCCCAGGCCAAGGAGCTGCTCATGCGCTACCAGGCCTACCGCACCGCCTGCGGCCAGAGCGCCCAGGACCTGTACAACACCTATTTTTCCACCTTCCATCCGGAAAAGGATCTTTCCCCGGAGCAATAAAAAAGGCCGCGGAGCATTCCAAAAAGAATGCCCTGCGGCTTTTTTTATTCGATTACAGATAATGCACCGCGATCATGATTATGCCCAGTACGGTGAGCACCGCGCCGGTGGCCCGGTTGAGCACCACCGGGCTGGCCCGGTTGGCAAAGCGGGCGGCAATGAGCGCCCACACCAGGGTGAACAGCATGCACAGCGCCAGAACCAGAACGTCCGGCGCGCCGCCGATGGCGAAGTGAGAAGCCGCGCCGGTGAGGGCGGTGAAGGTCATGATGAACACGCTGGTGCCCACGGCGGTCTTCAGCTCGTAGCCCAGCACGCTGGTGAGGATGAGCAGCATCATCAAGCCGCCGCCCGCGCCCACGAAGCCGCAGATAAAGCCGATCACCATGCCGCAGCCCAGCGATTGCAGGGTGCTGACCAAAGGCGAAAGCCCGGCCCGTTTTTCCTTGGTGGTGGTCACCGGCAGCACGATGAATTTCAGGCCCAGGAACAGGGTCATGAACAGCGAGAAGCCGCCCATGGTCTGGCTGGGCATCAGGCTGGCCGCCCAGCTGCCCACCATGGTGAAGACCAGCACCGCGGCCATCATCACCAGGCCGCCCCGGATGTCCAGGTTTTTGTTTTTGCCGTAGGTGTAAGCGGAGGCGGCGCTGGCAAGCACGTCGCTGGCCAGGGCGATGCCCACCGCCAGGTAGGGGTCCATGTGCAGGAAGGTGATGAGCATGGGGCTGATCACCGCGGCGGCGCTCATGCCGGCGAATCCGGTGCCCAGGCCCGCGCCCATGCCCGCGAAAAAGCAGACGATCAGGGTCAAAAGCATTTTACTGTTGCCTCACTTTTCCAATTTCCAAAATGTCAAAGAGAAGAATAGCGCAAAAAGGCGAAAAAACTGTGAAAAGACCGAAAAAAGGCCCGGCCTTCCAAAATGGAAGGCCGGGAACCTGTAACATCAGGCAAATATCACAGCAGGGGAACACCGGCGGCGCGGCAGGCGGCGCGGGTCTCGTCGTCCCACAGGCTTACCTGTACTTCGCCCACGTGTACCTTGCCCAGCAGCAGCATGCACAGGCGGCTCTGGCCGATGCCGCCGCCAATGGTCAGGGGCAGCTCGCCCGCCAGCAGCATCTTGTGGAAGGGCAGGGTGCGGCGGTCGTCGCAGCCCGCCTCGCTCAGCTGACGGTCCAGGGCAGCAGGGTCCACACGGATGCCCATGCTGCTGATCTCGATGGCCTGCTCCAGCGGCTCGTGCCAGAACAGCAGGTCGCCGTTCAGAGTCCAGTCGTCGTAGTCGGGGGCGCGGCCGTCGTGGGGCTTGCCGCTCTTCAGCTTGCCGCCGATCTGCATGATAAAAATGGTGCGGTGCTCCTTGGCAAAGGCGTTCTCCCGCTCCTTGGGCGACAGGCCGGGGTACAGGTCCTCCAGTTCCTGGCTGGTCACGAAGGTGACCTCGCGGCACAGGCTGGTGTTCAGGTCCGCGAACTGCCATTTCAGCTCGTCCAGCGTGGAGCCGATGGCATACACGATGTTCTGTACGGTGTGCATCAGGAATTCCGGGGTGCGGTCCTGGGCGGTGATCACCTTTTCCCAGTCCCACTGGTCCACGTAGATGGAGTGCAGGTTATCCATCTCCTCGTCCCGGCGGATGGCGTTCATGTCGGTCACCAGGCCGTTGCCCACCCGGAAGCCGTACTGGTGCAGGGCCAGCCGCTTCCACTTGGCCAGGCTGTGCACCACCTGGGCGCTGGAGCCGGTGGCGGGCACGTCAAAGCTGACCGGGCGCTCCACGCCGTTCAGATCGTCGTTCAGGCCGGTGGCCGGGTCCACGAACAGGGGCGCGGTGACCCGCTTCAGGTGCAGCGCGGCGCAGAGCTTCACCTCGAAGATCTGCTTGATCAGGCCGATGGCCTTCTGGGTATCGTAAAGGCCCAGGCAGGGGGTGTAGCCGCCGGGCAGCATGGTTTTGTTCATTGGTGTGTTTCCTCCTCAGGCTTGGGTTCGATGCGCACCAGCAGGCTCAGGATGCGCTTGTCCTCCACCTTTTCCACGGTGACGTGCAGCCCCTGGAACTCGAAGCTCTCGCCGGGCTCGGGGATGTGCTCCAGACACTCCAGGGCCCAGCCGGCTACGCTGGAATAATCGCTGTCGAAATCCTTGATGCGCAGGTCCAGCTCGTCGAACAGATCGTCGATGTTCACCTCGCCGGCCACCCGGTACAGGTTTTCCTCCAGCTTCTGGATGAGCATTTCCTCCACCTCGTCGGTCTCGTCGAAGATCTCGCCCACCAGCTCCTCCAGCACGTCCTCCATGGTCACAAGGCCCAGGGTTCCGCCGTAGTCGTCGGTCACGATGGCCATGTGCTGCTTTTTGCGGCGCAGCTCGGCCAGCAGGTCATTGATGTGCTTGGTGCGGTACACAAAGGGGATGTCGCGGCAGAGCGCGCGCACGTCCACCGCCTCGCCGCGGGCCAGGCAGCTGAACAGATCGCGGGTGTGAAGCATGCCGATGATGTGGTCGATGTCGTTTTCGTACACCGGGATGCGGGTGTAGCTGTTGGCCAACACGGTGGCGATCACCTGATCCACCGGCTCGTTCACGTCCACCGCCAGCATATCCACGCGGGGGATCAGAATTTCCTGCACGGTGATATCGTCGAAGTCGATGACCGATTGGATGATGTCGGTCTCCTGACTGTCCAGCACGCCTTCTTCTTCCACCGTGTCGATGATGGTCTTCAATTCGTCCTCAGTCACGCTGGGCTGGTCGTCCGCCGCCTTGCGGCCGAAGGCCAGTTTTTTCAGCAGCACAAAGAACAGCACCAGAGGGGTGAACAGCTTGCGAAGCAGGTCGATGATCCCGGCCACCTGGATGGCGATGGTCTCCGCGTGCTCCTTGGCGAGGCTCTTGGGCAGGATCTCGCCGAAGATCAGCACCAGCAGGGTCATCACCACGGTGGAGACCGTGGGGCCCCACTGCTGGCCCACGATGGCCACGGCCATCACGGTGCCCAGCGAGGAGCTGGCCATGTTCACGATGTTGTTGCCGATGAGGATGGTGGAAATGGTCTTGTCGTAGTCATCGGCGATCTTCAGCGCCAGGGCCGCGCCCTTGTCGCCGCTTTCGGCGCGGTTGCGCATGCGGATGCGGTTGAAGGAGGAAAGCGCGGTCTCACTGCCGGAGAAGAATGCCGAACCGGCGACCAGAAGAAGAATAAACAGGTACATACTAGGGCCAGGAGTATCCAAAAACAATCACGAACCTTTCTGAAATCTCAAATGTATTTTTGTCGGATGCAGCCCCTTGCCAAGGCAAGGGTTACCTTATTATATATAACAGAACGCGGCCGTCAATGCAACAAAAATATGGCGAGAGTTGTTGCGGCGAAACAATGTGTTTGTGCCATGCGGACAAAAGAATATGGATAAATGTTTCCTAAGTGTGAACCAGTCTCAATGTTAAAGACAAAAGTAACAAAAATTAACCGAGGAAAACTGCGCTTTTGGTACATCGGGGAGAAACTTTTGAAAAGTGGCGACAAATGGATTATTCCGTGCTATAATGCCTAGCAAGGAGCAAGGATGTGTTTGAGGGACGGCTCATTGAGCCATACTAAACACACCGGCAAAGCTCCGAAGAAAACCGGAATGCCGAGCGCAGGGGAAAGGCGCGCCGCCGGAAAAAACATTTGAGAAGATTTTTTGGGAGGCATGAGACAATGATGAAAGAGATCAAGGTTTCCAGCTTCAAACAGGTTAAGGACATTGTGAGCGCCGCAGCTTCCTGCGAGTGCGAGCTGAACGTGCAGGATCTGAAGGGCGTCATCGCCGATGCCAAGAGCATTTTGGGCCTGATGAATCTGGATTACAAGCATCCCGTCAAGCTGATGGGTGAGAACGCCGAGGAAGTAGAGCAGGTCTACAACGCGGTGGTTCAGTAAGAACGAAAAAAGAGCCGGCCGGTGCGCAGCACCGGCCGGCTCTTTCTTTGCAGATTTTGTTTGGAAGAAAGAGGCGTCAACCTTTACAGGCCATAGGCGGCGTGGTAAAATAAAGCGAAACTGTGTCGAGAATATACGGCAACACCGCACAATTCACGCCCGGCAGGCTCAGGCGGCGCGTCACGCCAGAATCTTCCGGCGTCCTCCACCACCTGGAATGATGCGGCATTGCCTTAGGGGAAATGGGGCAATTTCTTGAAGAAAACAGTCAAATGGGTCCTGGTCATCGGCTGTCTTTGCGCCTTGGCCGGGTTTTTGGCGTTCAGCGCCTTGCAGCAGTCCCGGATGCTGTTCGGCGTCCGTCTGGCAGACCGGGGCAAAATTGAACAACTGACCAGCACGGCGGCGCTGAGCGCGGAGGAATGCGCGCTGTACTGGAACGGGGTGGAGCTGCCCTACAACCGGGAGCTGGGGGCCTACTGCCTGCCGCAGCCGCTGAATGGCCAGGCCACCGGCACGCTCAGCGCCCAGTGGGGGCAGGTCTATCTGCCGGACTGGCTGTGGCAGGCCGACGGCAGCGAACAGATTGCCAGCGGCCAGCCGCAGGCGGTGTATGTGTGTGACGGCAAGCAGTGGAAAAAGCTGTATGTCTACCGCAGCGGCATGCCGGCCATCGCCATCGACAGCCAGGTGCGGGTGAGCACGCCCCGTGACCCGGAGGTGGTGGGCGGAACCATGGGCCGTCTGCCGGTGGAAAATAACTACGGCAGCATCCGGGTGTTCTGGCCCGAGGGCAATGTGCGCCAGCAGGCGGTGAGCACCGGCCTGGAATGGCACTGGCGGGGCAACGCCAGCTATTTTGCGGACAAAAAGTCCTACCGGCTGAACCTGATGGACGAGAGCGGCGCGGCCGACGCCCAGGACCTGCTGGGCCTTGGCTCGGATGCGGACTGGATTCTTTTGAACCTGGCCACCGACGTGACCCGCGTGCGGGATAAGGTGGTCAACGATCTGTGGGGCCAGATGAGCGCCGCCTATGAATGCGATCCCCCGGGCGCGTCCTGCGAGTTTGTGGAGCTGTATCTGAACGGCGAATACATGGGTGTGTATCTGCTGTGCTCCGCCGTGGACCGGGAGCTGCTGAACCTGGAGGGCGGCGACCGGCTGTATAAATACCGGCAGGGCGTGATGGCCTACGACGAGGAATACGACCAGCTGGAAAAGGACCAGAGCCTGCAGTGGCTGAACAAGCTGGAGGTGGTCTGGCCGAAGCGCTGGACCGAGGGCGTGTGGGAGCCCATGCGGGGGTATGCGGAGGCCTTCTTCTGGCCGGACACCAAGACCGATACCCAGCATCTGGAGCAGACGGCCAACACCGACAACCTGATCGACGTGGCCCTGTTCAAGCAGTTCACCTGCGCCATCGACAACTCCTACCATAATATGTATTATATGTACCGGGCGGACGAGGGGCAGTTCTACCGCATCCCCTGGGACCTGAACTACGTCTGGGGCGACACCCACGAGGGCATGTTCGAGCTGGACTTCACCACCCTGATTATTCCAGACATGGAGCTGAACCGGCTGTATCAGACAGACCCGGAGGGCACCGCGGACCGGGTGGCCCGGCGCTGGGCCGAGCTGCGCGAGACTCTGTTCGACTGGGACGCGATCCTCGAGGCCATGGAGGCCGAGACCGAGTATCTGGTGGAGAGCGGGGCCATGGGCCGGGACTGGGCGCTCTGGGGCGCCGACAAGGGCTACGCCAGCGGCCTTTCCGCCCACCGCACCCTGGATCTGGATGAAACGGACGAAATGATGGAAAAGCGGCTGGACTATCTGGACGAATACATGGCGGATTACCGGCCGGAAAGGGTGGAAGAGTTTGGATTACCGGAATGAATGGAAGTACCAGGTGAGCGGGGCCCAGCTGACGGTGCTCGCCGCCCGGCTCACGCCCCTGCTCCGGCCGGACGGCCATCACCGGCCCGGCGGCTACGCCATCCGCAGCCTGTATTTTGACGATTTCGACAACAGCTGCCTGCGGGAGAACGAAGCCGGTGTGGACGACCGGCGCAAGTATCGGCTGCGCATCTACAATGGGGACGCCAGCCTTATCAAGCTGGAGATCAAGGAAAAGCTGCACGGCATGACCCACAAGACCGGCTGTACCATCACGCCGGAGCAGTGCCGGGCCATCCTGCAGGGGACGCCCCCGCCCATCGGGCCGGACAGCCCGCCGCCCATGAACCTGCTGGCGGCGGCCATGCGTACCCGGGGCCTGGCGCCCAAGGTGATCGTGGAATATGAGCGCACCGCTTACATAAGCGCCTTGGGCAACGTGCGCATCACCTTTGACCGGAACATCGCCGCCAGCGCAGCGGTGGGCCGCTTTCTGGACGAGCGTGTGCCGCTCACGCCCATTCTGGCGGCGGGGCAGCATGTGCTGGAGGTCAAATACGACGAATTTCTTCCCGACCCGGTGGCCCAGGTGCTGGAATTGGGGCATCTGCGCCGCACCGCATTCTCGAAATATTATCTCAGCCGGTTGGTTCTGAGCGAGCCTCTGGCGGAAAGGGCAATGCAATATGAGCTTCAATGACGTGATCAAAAACAGTGTGCTGGAGGGCTTCGCCTCCACCGATATTACCCCCGCCGCTTTGGCGGTGGTGCTGGGCATCACCACCCTGCTGGGCGTTTACCTGTATGTGGTGTACCGGCTGGCCAGCCGCAACGCCTTCTACAGCCGGGACTTCAACAAGGCCCTGGCCCTGATGCCGGTGATCACCGCAGCCATCGTGCTGGCCATGCAGAGCAGCATCGTGATCAGCCTGGGCATGGTGGGCGCGCTGTCCATCGTTCGTTTCCGCAACGCGGTGAAGGACCCCATGGACCTGGTGTTCCTGTTCTGGAGCATCAGCATCGGCATCGTGTGCGGCGCGCGGTTGTATTCCATCGCCATCATCGCCAGCCTGGTGGTCACCGTGCTGCTCTTCCTGCTGGACCTGGTTCCGGCGGGCAAGGCTCCCTTCCTGCTGGTGGTGAACGGCAGCGACCCGAACCTGGAGCATGCCCTGGACCCGGTGGTGCGCAAGTACGCCAAGAGCTGCCGTGTGAAGAGCCGCAACCTGACCGCCCAGGGCGTGGACCTGATCGTGGAGCTGCGCACCAACAAGGAGGCCCAGCTGGTGCAGGCCTGCGCCGCGGTGCCCGGGGTCGAGAGCGTGAGCCTGCTCTCCCACGACGGCGAAGCCCGGTTCTGAGCCGCCGCGCATTCATCCGTGCTTTAAAATCAATCGAAACAAAAGCCGCCCGGTTTTCCAAACGGAAAATCGGGCGGCTTTTGTTATGCCTGATTCAGCAGGATGGATCAGCCGTTCACCAGAGCCAGGGTGTCGCGGGCGATCATCAGCTCCTCGTTGGTGCAGACCATCAGGATCTTCACGCGGCTGTCCTCAGCGGACAGGTCGATGATGTCGGCGCCGCGCTGCTTGTTCTTCTCCTCATCCAGCTTGATGCCGAAGAACTCCATGTTGGCGCAAACCTCTTTGCGCAGGGGAGCGTCGTTCTCGCCGATGCCGCCGGTGAAGACCACGCAGTCCAGACCGCCCATGGCAGCGGTGTAAGCGCCGATGTACTTCTTGATCTGGTAGTTCAGCATCTCCTCGGCCAGGCGGGCGCGCTTGTTGCCGGACTGAGCGGCAGTCTCAACGTCACGCTTGTCGCTGGAAACGCCGGAAATGCCCAGCAGGCCGCTCTTCTTGTTCAGGTAGTCGGCCATCTCCTGACCATGGATGCCCAGCTTCTGCTCCATGTAGGTCACAACGCTGGGATCAACGTCGCCGCAGCGGGTGCCCATCAGCACGCCGGCCAGCGGGGTCAGGCCCATGCTGGTATCCACGCACTTGCCGCCGTCCACAGCGGTGATGGAGGAACCGTTGCCCAGGTGGCAGGTGATCATCTTCAGCTCGCTGGGGTCCTTGCCCAGGAACTTGGCGGCGGCCATGCTCACATAGCGGTGGCTGGTGCCGTGAGCGCCGTAGCGGCGGATGGAGTACTTCTCGTACATCTCGTAGGGCACGCCGTAGATGTAAGCCTTGGGAGGCATGGTCTGATGGAAGGTGGTGTCGAATACAACCACGTTGGGAGTCTCAGCACCGAACACAGCCTTGGCGCTGCGCAGGCCCTGCACATGAGCCATGTTGTGAACGGGAGCCAGGGGAGCGATCTCCTCGATCTTGTCGATGATGGCATCGGTCACGATCTCGCTCTTGGTGAAGAACTCAGCACCCTGCACAACGCGGTGGCCGATGGCGCCGATCTCGCTCTTATCCTTCACAACAGCGCCCTCGCCGGTGGTCATCATCTCAACGACCTTGGAGAAGGCCTCGGTGTGGGTGGGGAAGGGAACCTCTTCGGTCCAGGCGCCGCCGTTGGCCTTATGGGTGATCTTGCTGCCCTCGATGCCGATGCGCTCGCACAGGCCCTTGCACAGCACGTTCTCGTTGTCCATGTCGATGAGCTGGTACTTCAGAGAAGAAGAACCGCAGTTGATAACCAGAATCTTCATGTGTTAGTTTCCTCCTGCAATCATGTAAAATCAAAAAATCGGCGCAAAAACCCGCGCCCAGGAAAAAGAAGACCTTTGACCGAGCCGGGTTTTTACATTTTGCTTTTTTTATTATATAATGGAACCAATTCGTTTTCAAGAAGCAGGCCGGTTTTCCGGCAATAAGCTGGAGAAAGGCGGTAAAAACATGCGTTTGGCGGGCATTATCACAGAATACGACCCCTTTCACGCGGGTCATGCCTGGCAGCTGCGCCGGGCGCGGGAGCTGGGAGCCGAGGCAATTGCGGTTTGTATGAGCGAGGATCTGACCCAGCGGGGCGCGGCGGCACTGCTGCCCCCGGCGGTGCGGGCGGCCGCCGCGCTGGATGCCGGGGCCGACCTGGTGATCGGCCTGCCCAACCCCTGCGCGGTGCAGAGCGCCGAGGGCTTTGCCGCTGCGGGGGTGGCTGCGCTCAGCGCCCTGCCCGGGCTGGACAGCCTGGTCTTCGGGGCGGAAACGCCGGATGCGCAGGACCTGCAGGAAACCGCCCGGGTGCTGTGTAGCTCGGAATTCGACGGGCTGGTGCGGCAGCTGTCCGGGCAGGGTATGCCCTTTGCCGCCGCCCGGGCAAAGGCGGCCGGGGCGCTGCATCCCCGGGCCGGAGAGATTTTAGCTCAGCCCAACAACAACCTGGGGGTGGAATACTGCAAGGCCATCCTGCGCCAGGGCAGCCGCCTTGTGCCGGTGCCGGTGCAGCGCACCGGGGCCCAGCACGGCCAGCAGACCCCCGGCGAGGGCGGCTTTGCCAGCGCCAGCTTTCTGCGGGGTCTGTGGCGGCAGCAGGGCGTGGAAGCCCTGGCCCCCTATGTACCCGCCCCGGCGCTGGAGCGGTACAAGGCTGCCGCGGCCGAGGGCCAGGACCTGGACAGCCGGGCTTTTTCCATTGCGGTGCTCAGCCGCCTGCGGGCCATGGGCCCCGAGCAGATGGCGGGCGCCCGGGGCACTGCCGAGGGGCTGGAGCACCGGCTGGCGGCGGCGGCGCGCTGTGCGCAGGACCTGGAAGGCCTGTACGCCGCCATGAAAACCAAGCGCTACGCCCATGCCCGGCTGCGCCGCTATGCGCTGTGCGCGGCGCTGGGCTACGGGCCGGACCTGCCCCAGACACCGCCCTATCTGCATGTGCTGGCGGCCAACCGGACGGGCCTTGCCCTGCTGAAGGGAGCGGCCCTCCCGGCGGATACCTCCCTGGCCGCGCTGGAAAAAAAGAGCGAGGCGGCCTGCATTATGGCCCGGGCCCACGCGGCGGGGGCGGACCTGGCGGCGCTGTGCCGCCGTACCCCCGGCCCCATGGGCGGCAGCTACACCCAGAAGCCGCTGCTGCGCACCGGGAAATGACCGATTCCTCCTGTTTTAGCAGAACCCACAAATGCTCTCTGGCCTTTTTGGGCAAGTTGCATTTTGCGGGGGAAGGCACTATAATGAGGGGCGAAGGATTACAAGCGGGAGGGAAGATGCGGTGAAGAACAAACAGCAGGCCGTAGTGCAGAGCAGTGAGGCGCTGCGTGTGGGCCTTCTGCTGGCACTGGCAGGCGGCTTTTTGGATGCATACACCTATCTGGGACGGGGGCACGTGTTTGCCAACGCCCAGACGGGCAATATCGTGATGCTGGGCGTGGATGTGGCCCGGGGCGACTGGGCCGGTGCGGGGCACTATCTGCTGCCCATCCTGGCTTTTGTGGCCGGCGTGCTGCTGGCGGAATGGATCAGGGCGCGGGGCAAGGCGCGCCCCGGCGGGCGGCTCCACTGGCGGCAGTGGGTGCTGCTGATCGAGCTGGCGGTGCTGGCGGCGGTGGGCTTTTTGCCCGCGGCCGAGGGCTGGAACGATCTGGCCAACGTGTGCGTGTCCTTTGTGTGCTCGCTGCAGGTGGAGTCCTTCCGGCGGGTGCATGGCCGGGCCTACGCCACCACCATGTGTACCGGCAACCTGCGCAGCGGCACCGAGCTGCTGGTGCAGTACCGCCGCACCGGCGACAAGACCCTGCTGGCCCACATGTTCAACTACTATGGCGTCATCCTGGCCTTTGTGGTGGGCGCGGGGATCAGTGCGCTGGTCTGCGAGCCGCTGGGTACCGGGGCCATCTGGCTGGCCTGCCTGGTGCTGGCCGTGGTGCTGGGCATGCTGTTTTCCAGCGAGTGGGAGACCAGCGGCCCGGTATGACCGCTGCATCAATCCAAACAACAAAAAAGTTCCGTGTGCGGCGCACACGGAACTTTTTGCTTTTTATTGCTCGCTGTTTTTGGAATCGCTGTTTTTCCAGTCCATCCGCTTTTTGGTCCCTGCGGCCTTTTTGCGGGCGGCAGCGGCGCGCAGCTCCTCCAGCTTCTGCTGCTGGCGGGCGGCGTCCTCGTCCAGGCGGCGGGCCCGGCGGGCCTGCTTTTCCTGGGCGGCCTCCTGCAGCTTGCGGGCCTTTTCCGCGGCCTTTTCCTCCGCGGTCTTGGCACGGGTTCGGGAGGAAGCAGAGCGGGCGGGCTTTGCAGCCGGGCGCTGGGCGCTTTCCGGCGCGGCGGTCCACTGTTCCGCAGGCTGCTGGGCCTGCGGCTTTTCGGGCTCCTCGGGCTGCTGGGCTTCGGGCTGGGGCGGGATGAACACCGTGGCCTCCGGCCCATTGGCGGGCTCGGGCTCCGAAACGGGTTCCGGCTGGGGCTCGGCTTCCGGTTCCGGCGCAGCCTCTGCCTCCGATTCCGCTTCCGGTTTTTGCGCTTCCGGCTCCTCTCGGGGCGGCTGGGGCTGGGGCAGCGCGTCCAGCACCCGATGCTTGCGCTGCATGTGGTGGAACCACAGGTTCGAGAAGAACAGATACCACACCGCCGCAAGCAGCAGCGCCAGGCAGGCCAGGGTGATCCGGTTTACCGCCGGACCAAAGAATGTGCCCTGCTCAAACACCCAGAAGGCGGCGCCGATCACGCCGGTGAGCAGCAGACTGATCAGCAGCGAACGAATGAATTGTTTCACAAGGCACACCTCGTTTCCGTTTGGTCTTGTGCAGATAGATTACTTGGTGCCGAAGATACGGTCGCCCGCATCGCCCAGGCCGGGGATGATGTAGCCGTTCTCGTTCAGCTTCTCATCCAGAGCGGCCACGTAGATGTCCACGTCGGGATGGGTGGTGTGCAGGCGCTCCAGGCCTTCGGGAGCAGCGATGATGGCCAGGAACTTGATGCTCTTGGCGCCGCGCTTCTTGATCTGGGTGATGGCGTCCACAGCGCTGCCGCCGGTGGCCAGCATGGGGTCCAGAACCATGACGTCACGCTCGGCGATGTCGCTGGGCAGCTTGCAGTAGTACTCCACCGGCTCCAGGGTCTCCTCGTTGCGGTACAGGCCGATGTGACCAACCTTGGCGGCGGGCAGCAGGCTCAGCATGCCGTCCACCATGCCCAGGCCGGCGCGCAGGATGGGCACCAGAGCCAGCTTGCGGCCGCTCAGCACGCGGGTCTTGGCGATGGCCACGGGGGTCTCGATCTCCACCTCTTCGGTGGGCAGGTCACGGGTGGCCTCGTAGCACAGCAGGGTGGCGATCTCGCTGACCAGCTCCTTGAACTCCTTGGTGCCGGTGTTCCGGTCACGCAGGTGGCTTACCTTGTGCTGTACCAGGGGATGATCCAGGATCATGGGATTCTTATTCATAATTAACCGCTCCTTATGTTTGTTTATATGGAATTTCCTTAAACCGTGATCATTCGGCTTCCAGAGCCATCATCTTGTCGATGCGGCGCTGATGCCGGCCGCCCTCGAAGGGAGTGTTCAGGAACAGGTCCACCAGATACACGCCCAGGCCGGGGCCCACCACGCGGCCGCCCATGCACAGGGCGTTGGCGTCGTTGTGGCGGCGGGTGTATTCCGCGCTGAAGGCGTCGCTGCAGCAGCAGGCGCGGATACCGCGGATCTTGTTGGCGCTCATGCTGATGCCCACGCCGGTGCCGCAGAACAGCAACGCCTTGTCGCATTCACCGGCCACCACCGCACGGCAGGCGGCCTCGGCCATGTCCGGGTAATCGCAGGCTTCGCCGGTGAAGCTGCCGAAATCCTTGTAGGCAACGCCGATCTCGTCCAGATGCTTGCGGATGGCTTCCTTCAGTTCGTAGCCGCCGTGGTCGGCGGCAAGCGCAACAGGTTTGCTCATTGAGTCGATTCTCCTTTGATGCGGGCCTGACGTTCCCGTTCCGCCTGGCTCAGCCGCAGATAGCTGGGCAGCAGCCGGGCAGGGGGCACGCAGAGGTCCTTTTGATTCATTTCCATTGCCGCGAGGCAGACCGCGCTTGCCCGGGGCCGCTGCAGCGCGGGCGGGCAGGGCAGAACGCCCGGCAAAGAGCCGTACCTATTATAGCACAGGGCGGCCCCGTCACCAACAAAAAACACCGGTTTTTTGCAATTTTGCAAAAATTCGGTCATATCCTCCAGCCCGGCGGCGGCGTCCGGCACAAGGCGGGCGTGGCCGGGGCCCAGATCAAAGGCCGCCCAGTATACCTGGCCACGGCGGGCGTCCAGCGCGCTCACCACGGTGCCCTCGCCCACGAAGCTGTGGGCCAGCGCCTCCAGAGTGGAGACCGGCGCACAGGCCGCGCCGGTGCAGAAGGCCAGACCCTTCACCGCCGCAAGGCCGATGCGAAGGCCGGTGAAGCTGCCCGGCCCGGCGCACACGCCCCACAGGTTCACGTCCTGCGGGGTCAGGTTGGTTGCTTTGAAGGCCTGGTCCACCAGGGGCATCAGGGTTTCGCTATGGGTGAGGCCCGCGTCCTGGTAGCACTCGTACAGCAGCTGCTCGTCCCGCATCAGGGCCACGCTCACGGTGCGGCCCGCGGTGTCCATACCGAAGGTGATCACAGGCTCACCCCCTCGATGGTGATGCACCGGCTCTCCGGCCCGGTGACCTGGATGTCCACCGTGACCGGGTGCTCCAGCGCCAGCAGCGCGGCGAAGTTCTCGCTCCACTCAGCGGCCACCACCGCGCCCTGGTCCAGATAATCGTAGAACCCGGCGGCGTTCAGGTCCTCCTCGGTGGAGATGCGGTACAGATCGAAGTGGGCCAGCGGCCGGGGTCCCCGGTAGTAGTTCACGATGGCAAAGGTGGGGCTGCTTACCGGGTCGGTGCAGCCAAGGCCCTTGGCAAGCCCCTCGGTGAAGGCGGTCTTGCCCGCGCCCAGCCCGCCGGTGAAGCACACCAGGCTGCCGGGGGCAAGGCGGCCGGCCAGCCGCTCGCCCAGAGCCACGGTCTCGGCGCGGCTGGCGGTGTTGAAAATGGCCATGAAACAAATGCTCCTTAAACGATGGGATACCGGCCGCAGCGAAAAAAGAACGCCGCGGCCGTGAAATAAAACGGGATGCAGCCTCGTTTTCATAAAAGAAACACGAAGAACACGCATACTTATGGCAACACCGCATAATTCCAGGTGGTGGAGCACGCCGGAAAATTTTTTGCGATATGAACCAAAAAGCGCAGCCAATCCTTGGTGGATTGGCGAGCATTTTTGGAAAATATCACGAGAAATTTTGGCGTGACACACCGCCTGAGCCGGCAGGCGTGAATTGTGCAGTGCTGCCTTGTAATAAGTATACTCAATCAGCCCCCAAAGTTCAACACAAAGCGGCGGGGAAATGATTGTCAGCCGCCCCCAACTGGGCTATAATAAAAAGCGACACCCTGCCCCGGCCGCCAAGGGCCGAGGGCCCGCCCCGCTTTGGGGCGGTAAGGCAAACACAAAAGGAGCCGTGGAATGTTCAAGTTCATTCGTCAATATGTAAAAGCCACCGACTGGTTTTATCTGCTGATGTGCGTGTGCTGTTCTGCCCTCAGCGTGGTCACCCTCATCAGCATCGGCATGGACAACGGCGGTTTTGCCGTGGATTCCTTCACCGGCAAGATCACCGGTCTGGGCAACTATCGGGACGTGCTGATTCAGGCGGTGGCCAGCCTGCTGGGACTGGGCTGCGCGGTGGTGCTTTCCTGCATCGACTACCGGGGCCTGGCCAGGATCTGGCCGGTGCATGTGTCCATCACCTGGGGCCTGGTGCTGCTCACTCTGACCCACCTGACCATCGGGCCGGTCACCCTGGGCAAAAACCCGGGCACCACCGATAACTACAGCTGGATTGTGCTGGGGCCACTGAGCCTGCAGCCCACCGAGATGGCAAAGATCAGTTTCATCCTCACCTTCGCCATGCATCTGGACAATGTGCGGGAGCACATCAACGAGCCCAAGGTGCTGGCCAAGCTGCTGCTGCATATTCTGGTGCCGGTGGGCATCATCCACATCCAGGGCGACGATGGCACCGGTATCGTGTTCGCCACCATCGGCTGCATGATGCTGTTTGCGGCGGGGCTTTCCTGGAAATATATCCTCAGCGCCATCGCGCTGGGTTCGGCGGGCCTTGCGGCGGTGCTGAACTTCTTCCCGGATAAACTCAAGGGCTACCAGGTGGACCGGATCATGGCCCTGTTTTACCCGGACGATCCCAAGTACCGGGATATCATGCAGCAGCAGAAGGGCGGCCGGGTGTCCATCGGCTCGGGCCAGATCTTCGGCAACGGCTTTTTCCACGACGATCACTCCTATGTGATCAACGCCCAGGACGACTTCATCTTCAGCTATCTGGCCCAGTGCGTGGGCTTTGTGGGCTGTGCGGTGGTGCTGGCGCTGCTGTTCGGCATCGCCATCCGCACCCTCACCACCGGCCTGCGCAGCGAGGACCACATCGGCACCTACATCTGCGTGGGTGTGTTCGCCACCATGGCCTGGCAGATTATCATTAATCTGGGCATGAACACTATGCTGCTGCCGGTCATCGGCGTCACGCTGCCCTTCTTCTCGGCAGGCGGCAGCAGCGCGCTGATGATGTATCTGTGCGTGGGCCTGGTCACCAGCGTCTACATGCACAACAAAAAACGCCTGTTCAGCGACTGAGCCGGGCCAATCAAAAAACAAACCGCCCGCCGTGCGAAACAAAAGCGCACGGCGGGCGGTTTTTCTTTGCGTCATTCCGCAGGCTGCGAGGCGCCGTAAAACTGGCGCACGAAGCTGCAAAAGCGCAGGCTGTCGGCGCTGGCGTGGCGAGGCAGCAGCAGGTACAGGTCCCGCTCGGCGCTGCCCGGCGGCAGCGGAAAGGCCAGCAGCCGTTTTTCTGCCACAAAATCCCGCACCGCCTTTTCCGACACGATGGATACCCCCAGTCCGCCGGATACCAGATTCTTGATGGATTCCTGGTCGTTCACCCGGGCGGTGACCCGCAGCTCGGTTTCCCGCAGGCCCATCTGGGCCAGAAACCGGTCGGCGCTTTTCTGGCTGCCGCTGCCCGGCTCCCGCAGGATGATGGGCTCGCGCAGCAGCTCGGCCAGCGCCTGCTCGCCCTGGCTTTGCATCGCCAGAAACCGGCGGCTCACCGGAGTGATGAGCACCATCCGGTCCCGGAAGAAAGGTTCGCAGCGGATGGATTCCTCCTGACAGGGCATGCCGCTCATGCCCACGTCGAACAAACCGCCCGCCACCTCCTCGATGACCTGGCGGCTGTCGCTTTGATGCACCACGAAGTAGCTGCCCGGGTTCTCCTTGCCGTAGCGGGGCAGCACCTCCGGCAGAATATAGGCCGAGGGAATGGTGGAGGCCCCCAGCTGGATGATGTGCTGGTCGCTTTGCCGCCAGCGCTGCAACAGGTTGTCCTGCAATTCCAGCATCCGGCAGGCGCATTCATACAGCTCCTGCCCCCGGGGCGTGACCTGCAAATTTTTGGTGTCCCGTAAAAGGAGCTGGGTGTTCAGCTCCTCCTCCAGCGCCCGGATGTGGGTGCTGATGGTGGGCTGGGAAAGATAGGTGTTTTCCGCCGCCCGGGTGAAGCTGCCGTAGCGCACCACCGCCGCAAAGGAGCGCAGCTGCTTAAGCTCCATGCAGAATCACCTCCAGCGCAGCCAGGGCTGCGTCCACGTCCGCCTCGGTGCTGAAGGCCCCGAAGGAGAAGCGGATAGCACCCTCGGGCCAGGTGCCCAGGCTCTTGTGGGCCGAGGGGGCGCAGTGCAGCCCCACCCGGGTCTGGATGCCGAACTCGCTGTCCAGCCGGTAGGCTACCTGGGCCATCTCCCGGCCCGGCGTCTGGATGGCCACCACGCCGGTGCGGCCCTCCAGATTCCGCTTGCCCGCCAGCCGCACAAGGCCCTGGGCTTCCAGCGGGGCAAGCCCGGCCAGAAATCGGCCGGTGAGGGCCAGCTCGTGGGCCAGTATCGCGCCTTCCGGCTGCTCACCCAGCCACAAAAGCCCCTGCCGCAGGCCCAGAATGCCCGGCAGATTCAGGGTACCCGGCTCGAACCGGTCCGGCAGAAAGGCGGGGATTTCCTCGGTGTGGCTCAGGCTGCCGGTGCCGCCGCTGAGCAGCGGGTCCAGCTCGGCTTCCAGCCCCTCGGCCAGCACCAGCCCTCCGGTGCCCTGGGGCCCCAGCAGCCCCTTGTGGCCGGTGAAGGCCACCGCGTCGATGAAGTCCCCAGTCATGGAAATGGGCAGCACCCCGGCGGTCTGGGCAGCGTCCACAAAAAAGCGCAGGCCCCGGCGGCGGCAGATTTCGCCCACCTGCCGGATCGGCATCACGGTGCCGCACACGTTGCTGGCGTGGGTCAGGATCACCGCCCGGGTGTTGGGGCGGATCATCCCCTCCATCTGCTCGATGCAGAGCGAGCCGTCCGCGCGGCAGGGAATGCGGGAAAATTCCACTCCGTGGCCGGTCATCTGCATCAGCGGGCGCATCACCGCATTGTGCTCTATGGCCGAGACCAGCACATGGTCCCCCGGGTGCAGAAAGCCCTTGATGAGCAGATTCAGGCTTTCGGTCACGTTTTTGGTGAAGATCACGTTTTTGCAGTCCGGCCCGTCGAATAAGTCGCACAGCAGCTGGCGGGTGTCGAACACCTGCTCCTCGGTGTCGTAGGCGGTCTGGTAGCCACCCCGGTTGATGTTGCACCCCCCTTGGGTCATGAACTCGAACACCGCCCCGGCCACCTGGGGCGGCTTGGGAAAGCTGGTGGCGGCATTGTCCAGATAAATGCGCGGCATGGTCGCATCCTCCATTTCATTCCATCTGTGGTTTGCTTCCAGCATACCACAGGCGGGGCCGCTCTACAATTGATTTATTTTAAAAGCGGATAAATCTATTAACAAGATTAATAGATTCTATTGGAAAATAAAAGTAGTACTCTTTATAATTGGAAACAGGAGAACCCCAGGGCAGCACCGCATAATTCCAGGTGGTGGAGCGCGCCGGAAAATTTTCATGAGATGAACCAAAAAGCACAGCCAATCCTTGGTGGATTGGCGCGCATTTTTGGAAAATATCACGGAAATTTTGGGCGTGATACGCCGCCTGAGCCGTTAGGCGTGAATTGTGCGGTGTTGCCCCAAAAATACAAAAAGTGAGGGATCGTTTGGTATGGACTTGAAAAAGGAAAAGATCACAATCGTGATCGCGGGGCTGATCATCGGCGTCATTGCGGCGGCGCTGGTATTTTTCGGCAACCCGGTGAACATGGGCTTCTGCATTGCCTGTTTCCTGCGTGACACCGCGGGCGCGCTGGGCCTGCATCGGGCGGGCGCGGTGCAGTACATCCGGCCCGAGATCATCGGCCTGGTGCTGGGCAGCTTTGCCATGGCGCTGGCCAAGAAGGAATTTTCCGCCCGGGGCGGCAGCGCCCCGCTGACCCGCTTCGTGCTGGGCTTCTTTGTGATGATCGGCTGCCTGATGTTTTTGGGCTGCCCCTTCCGCATGATTCTGCGTCTGGCGGGCGGCGATCTGAACGCGCTGCTGGGCCTGGCCGGTTTTGTGGCGGGCATCCTGGTGGGCGTTGTGTTCCTGAACCGTGGCTACTCCCTGGGCCGGACCTTCAAGCAGCCGGTGCTGGAGGGCGCGGCCTTCCCGGCGGTGCAGGTGGTCATGCTGGTGCTGCTGGTGGCGGCTCCCGCCTTCATCTTCTTCTCCGAGGCGGGCGCAGGCCCCGGCGCGCTGCATGCGCCTATCCTGATCAGCCTGATTGCGGGTCTTGTGGTGGGCGCTCTGGCCCAGCGCACCCGCCTGTGCATGGTGGGCGGCATCCGTGACATGGCCCTCTTCCGGGAGAGCAAGCTGCTGCTGGGCTTTGTGGCCATCTTCGCCAGCGCTCTGGTCTGTAACCTGATCCTGAGCGCGGTCACCGGTCAGGCCTACTTCACCCTGGGCTTTGAGGGCCAGCCCGTGGCCCACACCGACGGCCTTTGGAACTTTTTGGGCATGCTGCTGGCGGGCTTTGGCTGCGTGCTGCTGGGCGGCTGCCCCCTGCGTCAGCTGGTGCTGGCGGGCGAGGGCAATTCCGACAGCGCGGTGGCCGTTCTGGGCCTTGTCGCGGGCGCTGCCTTTGCCCACAACTTCGGTCTGGCCTCCAGCGGCACCGGCAGCACCCCTGCCGGTCAGGTGGCTGTGATCATCGGCATCGCGGTGGTGGCGGTCATCGCCTGTGTGAACACCTTCCGCAAGAACGCATAAGGAGGAAAACAACTATGGTTATCGTGGACGCAAGAGGGCTTTCCTGCCCGGAGCCGGTGGTCATGACCCGCAAGGCCATGATGGACAAGCAGGCCAAGTATCAGGTGCTGGTGGACAATCTGGCCAGCAAGGAAAACGTGACCCGTTACGCTCAGCATCAGGGCTACGCGGTCCAGGTGGAGGAAACGGGCGGCGAATATACCCTGACCCTGACCAAGGCATGAGCTACATTGCAACCTTTTATTCCCATTTCGGGGCCATCCGCTTCAAAAAGCTGTGCCAGCAAGAAGGCATTCCGGTGAAGGTGATGCCGGTGCCCCGGGCGCTGAGCAGCAGCTGCGGTACCTGCGCGGAATACGGGGGCAGCGACCCTTGCCCCGGCGGAGAATACCTCGCCGAGGTGGAGCAGGTGGTGGAGGTGACCGGCGAGGGATACCGCCCGGTCTACCGGGCCGAGGGCAGCTGAAGGAGGAGCCATTGATGGAAACCGAGGTAAAGCTGACAAAGCTGGCCAGCTGCGCGGGCTGCGGGGCCAAGGTGGGCGCGGGCACGCTGGCCCGCATGCTGGAGGGCTTCGAGACCCATTACGACCCCCGGCTCATCGTGGGCTACGACAAGAGCGACGACGCCAGCGTGTATGTAATCACCGACGAGGTGGCCCTGGTGCAGACCACCGACTTTTTCCCGCCCATCGTGGACGACCCCTATCTTTTCGGCCAGATCGCGGCGGCCAATGCCCTGAGCGACGTGTACGCCATGGGCGGCGAGCCCCGCACCGCGCTGAACATCATGTGCCTGCCCGAATCCATGGACAAGCACACGGTGCATGAGATTCTGCGGGGCGGCTATGCCAAGGCCTACGAGGCGGGGGCCATCATCACCGGCGGGCATACCATCCACGGGGCCGAGCCCATCTACGGGCTGGCGGTGGCGGGCTTTGTCCACCCGGATAAGGTGCTCACCAACAGCGGGGCCAGACCCGGCGACGTGCTGCTGCTCACAAAGCCGCTGGGCGTGGGGGTCATCACCACCGCCGCCAAGGCGGACCTGGTGGAAGCGCCGGTGCTGGAGCGCATCTACCGGCAGATGGCCACCCTGAACAAGGCCGCCCGGGACGTGCTGGTGAACTACCCGGTGCACAGCTGCACCGACGTGACCGGCTTCGCCCTGCTGGGCCACAGCTTCGAGATGGCCCAGGGCAGCGGCTGCACCCTGCACATCCAGGCCCATGCCGTGCCCTTCCACCCGGAGGCGCTGGAGCTGGCCCGGATGGGCTTCATCCCGGCCGGTGCTTACCGCAACCGGGAATACGCCCAGGCGGGCGTGCAGGTGAACGGCCGGGTGGAGCAGGCGCTGGAGGATCTGTTCTACGATCCCCAGACCAGCGGCGGCCTGCTGGCGGCAGTGCCCAAAGAGTGCGCCGAGGAGTGCCTGGAACGGCTGCTGGCCGCGGGCGTGGAAGCCGCGCGCATCGGCTATGTGACCGAGCAGCAGGCCGCGGCGGTCTGCCTGGAGGGCTAAAAAGTTTTTCATAACAAAAAGCGCGCTTTTCCCCCAATGGCGGGAAAGCGCGCTTTTTGTGCTGCGGGGTCAGTGCTCGCCGTCGGACGACATGAACAGGCTGGGGATGGCGCCCAGGGCGCAAAGACCGATCAGCGAGTAGACGATGCGGCTGATCACACTGGCGGAACCGCCGAACAGCCAGGCCACCAGATCGAAGCGGAACAGGCCCACAAGGCCCCAGTTCAGACCGCCCACGATCAGCAGCAGGATACAGATCTTATAAAAAACAGACATGTTTTTTCCTCCTTTTCTGGCCTTAGTCTGTCCCGGTTTCTTTCTGGTTATACAGTCCGGGGACGGTTTTCGCTTCCATCCAATATAGTGCAAAAGCTGTGAACATGGGGAAGTGATTTTGGCCACAGCGCCCAAAAATACACGAAAGTACAAATAGTAAAGCCGCTTTGCACTAGACGCTGCGCCGCGGGATGTACTACAATGAAAGCAAGAGAAGCGGCCGGGCCCGCAGCCCGGCGCAGTGCGCTGCGGGCCACAGGCCAAAGCGCCGGTGATGACACGAAAGGACGGAAAAACATGAAATTCTTGAATGTTGAGATCCCCGTAAAGAACCTGCCTGAGCTGGACCAGGGCTTTGTGCCCCTGGGCCTGTTCTTCAAGCATTACGCCATGGGCGCCACCAAGCCCCTGTGCATCGCTGTGGAGCGCAGCGGCGGCCAGATCGGCACCTGGGAGTGCAAGGTATACGACACCCCCGAGATGGCTGAGGCCGACGCCTACTATGTGGACCGCCTGGTGAAGTTCCTGCTGTGGAGCTGGGGCGGCTTCAAGGTGTACATCTGCGGCGACGACAAGCTGGCCGAGGGCATCAAGAAGGCCTACTCCGTGGGCGGCAGCCGTGAGTTCGACAAGAACTTCATGGAGGGCGTTTACGAGCACGAGTTCGAGGTAGTGGCTCTGCCCTACGACCAGAAGCCCTCTGCCTTCCAGAAGACCGAGAGCGTCGGCCGCCACACCAACGGCGCCCGCATCGGCTTCGACGCCGGCGGATCTGACCGCAAGGTGAGCGCCGTGATCGACGGCGAGACCATCTACAGCGAAGAGGTTGTGTGGTACCCGAAGGTCAACACCAACCCCGACTACCACTACCTGGGCATCCTGGCCGCCATGGAGACCGCTGCCGCAAAGATTCTGGAGAAGGGCCGCAAGGTGGACGGCATCGGCGTTTCCTCCGCCGGTGTTTACATCGACAACAAGTGCATGGTCGCCAGCCTGTTCCTGAAGGTGGGCAAGGAAGACTTCGACGCTAAGGTGAAGAACATCTACACCCGCGCTGCCGAGGATCTGGGCCGCATCCTGGGCTACGAGATCCCCGTTGTGGTTGCCAACGACGGCGACGTTTCCGCTCTGGCCGGCGCTATGGGCCTGGGTGAGAACGGCATCATGGGCATCGCCATGGGCACCAGCGAGGCTGTTGGCTACGTGGACGGCGAGGGCAACATCTGCGGCTGGCTGAACGAGCTGGCTTTTGCTCCCGTGGACGGCCAGCCCGACGCCATGGAAGACGAGTGGAGCGGCGACATCGGCTGCGGCGTGAAGTACTTCAGCCAGGACGGCGTGAACAAGCTGGCTCCCCGTGCCGGCATCGAGCTGGACGAGACCGAGCCCCCGGCAAAGCGCCTGAAGGTTGTTCAGGGCCTGATGGCTGAGAACGACGAGCGCGCCATCAAGGTGTACGAGAGCATCGGCGTGTACCTGGGCCACACCATGGGCCTGTACGCTCAGTTCTACGACATCCACCACGTACAGATGATGGGCCGCGTGATGAGCGGCCGCGGCGGCGATATCATCCTGGAGACCGCTGCCCGCGTGATGGACGAGGAGTACCCCGACGTGAAGTTCCGTCCCGAAGCTCCGGACGAGATGACCCGCCGCGTTGGCCAGAGCTCCGCTGCTGCCAGCCTGCCCGAGGTTAAGTAAGCGGCAACACCGCATCATTCCAGGTGGTGGAGCACGCCGGAAAATTTTTTGTGAGATGAACCAAAAAGCGCAGACAAGCCTTGGAGGCCCCGCGAGCATTTTTGGAAAATAGCACGGAAAATTTTGGCGTGATACGCCGCCTGAGGGCTTCACCGTGAATTGTGCGGCGTTGCCTGAAAACTTTTTGTAAAACTTGCAGAGCATTTGCGCCCGCCTCTTTGGAGGCGGGCGTTTTTGTGCTATAATAAAAGTCGATTCCCGGCCTGCCTGCGGGCAGGACGTGGTGATTGATGGGAAAGGGGGCTTTGCCCTGTGAAAAAACGATTTTGGATGGCGGCCGCCGCCTGCTTTGTGCTGGCTGCCGTTTGTATTCTTCTGCCCGCTCCCTGGACCTGGCTGCGGGTCACGCTGGCCATTCTTTCGGTACCCCTGCTGGTGGGGGCCATGCTGCTGGTGGTGAACGCCCTGCTGCCCGCGAATGCGCTGCCGGTGCTGGGCCTGGACGAGCCGGAGCACGCCGTCCTGCCGGTGCCGCCTGCGCCCGGCCTGCCCCAGAACATTCCCGTGGACCAGCGGGTGCTGGGCAGCCTGCGGGGCGCGGTTCGCGCCATGGACGGTATGACCGGGACCTTTGCCCGTCCGCCCATGCTGGCCTGGCAGTTCGAGCGATTGCAGACCGGTTGTTCCGCGCTGCTGGCGGCGCTGGAGGCGGAAGGAGCCGACCCGGCGCAGGCCGCGGATTTCGCGGTGCAGTATCTGCCCAACGTGATGCAGTATCTGCTGGCCTGCACCCATGAGGGCTGCCCCGCCGGTGCGGCGCACACGCTGGCCCGGGCCGCCCGCGCCTGCGAGCGCCAGCTGGACGCGCTGGCCGCCGGGGAGTATGTGACCTTCGAGCAGGAGTATTACGCGGTGCGTGGCGATTTGCAGGCCGCCGGGTTCCACTGGGACTGGTAAGTCGTCCGCAGAAGCAACAAAACAGAAAAAGACCCGTGGGGCTGCCAAACCGGCAGGCCCGCACGGGTCTTTTTGTTTGTGAAAAGAGAGGGTGGCATCAGCCCCGGGTGCCCACGATGGAGCTGTCGTGGCTCCAGCCCTGCAGGTCGGTGGGGGTCAGGTTCCGGGTAAAAGCTTCGCTGGCCTTAAAGGCATCCCAGTCGCTTTGAGCGGCGGCGCTGCGGATGGCGGTGCCGTCCAGATATTCGTCGCTCCAGGGGTTGGCCGGGTCCGGGTCGGTGGGGTCCCAGCCCCGCAGGTTCTCGTCCTTGGGGTCGGTGGTCAGGGTGTCCGGCTTGCCCATGGGGCCGGGGTTGGCCGCGTCGTCATAAATGGCCACTGGGGTGCCGATGGGGCAGTTTTCATAGATCCAGCGCACATCCACCACCGCCAGACGGATGCAGCCCAGCGACGCGGTGGTCCCCAGCTTGTTGAACTCGTCGTATTCCAGATCGTCCTTGTGCTGGGTGTAGTAGGGCACCGAGTGGAACAGGTAAGGCCCGTCGATGCGGGTGGCGTACTGGCCGTAGCAGGGGCCGGAAAGCAGCCGCCAGTCGTAGTTCACCAGGGTGTTCCAGTAGCCGGTGGGGGTGTCGGTGCCGCCGCTGCACACCATGGCCATGTAGGGTTTGGTGTACTGGCCGTTCTCGTCGGCGGTGTAAACGGTCACGGTGTTGGCGTCCCGGTTCACCGCCAGGAAATAGGGGAAGCCCTCCTGCACGGTCAGGTCCAGCCCCTCAAAGCCGGGCTGGCTCTGCAGCCAGGCCATGGTATCCTTGCCGGCTTGGGCCCACACCGCCTCCGGGTCCGGCGTGGGGGTAGGCTCGGCGGTGGGCGCGGGCGTGCCCGGGGCCGAAGTGGGGGCGGCGGAGACGACAGGTGCTTCGGAAGCGTCCTTGCTGCCGCAGCCCGCCAGCAGGCCGCCCAGCATCAGGGCGGCGAACAAAATGGATGCAATGCGTTTGGTCAAGGTTGGGTTCCTCCTGTGATTGGATTGATTTATCAGCCCTCGCCGGGTTCGGCAAGAGCGTCGGGCAGCTGGGGCTGCCGGGCAATGGCCGGGCAGGCGGCCTGCTGGCGGCGGCCCGGCTGGAAGGTGCCCTCGGGGGTGCCCGGCTCGGGAAGCGGCTGGCCGGGGGTCAGGGTGAGATGGCAGCACTGCCAGCCCCAATCAAAATCCCCGTAGCGCAGGTTCACGTCCACCGTGCCGTCGCCCCGGTATAAAAACGTGTATTCGCTGTCCAGCGTATCCTCCCGAACCAGGCGGGTCTCGTGTTGCAGCATCCGGGCCAGCCAGTCTTTCCCCTCGGGGAACAGCTGCAAAAACTGCTCCTCCTCCAGCGGAACGGCCCCCAGCTCATAAAAGCTGCCGTTTTCCAGCACCAGCGGGTAGTGATGCACGCTGCGCCCGGAGGGCAGAAAGCTCCCCTCCTCGGTGACCCAAAGATAGGAATTGTCCATCCCGTCCGCGGGTTCGATGCGGGTGCAGCCGCCGTCCAGCCGGGTGACCTCCAGCGAAAACCGGGTGCTGCCCTCTATCGTCTGAGCGGACACCGCCAGAGGCTGGCCGCTTTCCGGGTCCCGGAGGGAAAAACCGGTCAGCGCGCCGGTATCGTCCAGATAGAAAAAGTAGCTGGCCGGAGGCGAAACGCCCAGCTGCTGCTCGGTGATCATCACCCAGGTCTGGCCGTCCTCCAGCAAAATCCTGCGGAGGGTCTGGGGCCCGCAGGGACCGATGTCCAGCGGCAGGGCCTCCTCCTCGGTCACGTAAAAGGCGGCCTGGGGCACGCTTTGCTCCGGCTTGCCCACCAGCACCACCGCGTCCTGTTCGGTCAGCGCGGGCAGCAGGTAGTCCATCACCGGCAGGTCGGTGGCCAGCACCAGCGACTGGCGCAGGTCGGTGGAGGCGTTTGCCTTCCAGCGCAGCTGGGCTTCGTTCACCGCGCCCTGTGCGGGCGGCGCAGCGCTTGTGGACGGCGTACCGGCAGAGGATTGGCTGGCAGACGCGGCTTGACCGGCCTGCTCTGAAGTGGCGGGAGCGGCGCAGCCGGTCAGAACCGCAAGAATCATCAAAGCACACGCGATCCGGCGCATGGACGGCACTTCCTTTCTTTTCTATGTAAAATGAACTTCTTACAGAACCCCCAGTCCGTGGGCAAGCTTGGTGATGAAGTCCTGCACGTTGGTCACCATGGTGGTGGCGCACAGGCTGCCCCGGTCCAGCAGCTTGTTCACCACGAATTCGTCCGCGTCCACGGTGTACAGATACACCGGGCGGATGGTGCCGTCCGGCAGCACCCGGAAGCTGGGGGTCATGTTTCCAGCGGCGATGGTGTGCAGCATGGTGGCCAGGCAGATCACGGTGGTGGCCTGCTTCACCAGGCCGCGCATGGCCGCCTGGCCCTGATAGGCGTCGCCGATCACCTCCGGCAGGGGGCCGTCGTCCCGGATGGAGCCGGTGAGCACGAAGGGCACGCCCTGCTTTACGATGCTGTACATGATGCCGTCCTGAATGTTGTATTCCCGGATGAACTGGGGGATGCCGCCGCAGCGGCGCACCCGGTTGATCACGTCCAGATGGTTGTAATGGCCGCCGGGCATGCTCTGCTGGGTGTAGATGTCCTGCCCCAGGGCGGTGTGCAGGTGCGCGCCCTCCAGGTCGTGGGTGGCAAGGGCGTTGCCCGCCAGCAGACCGTGGGCGTAGCCTGCCTCCACCAGCGCCTGCATGGCGGCCCGGGCGCCTGCGTCAAAGGAGAAGGCGGGCCCCATCACCCAAAGAATGTTGCCGTGTTCCTTCTCGTGGCGCAGCAGCTGAATCAGCCGGTCGTAGTCCTTGGTGTAGGAGGTCTCCCGGCTGCGCCCCTGGCGGAAGGTGAAGGCGTCCGCCTCGGCCTGAGCTTCCGGGTCCGCAAAGCCGCCGGTGTGCAGGTAGATGCCGTCCGCGCCGTCGTCGGTGCGGCCCAGGGCTACCAGGTCGCCCTGTCTCAGGTTGCGCAGCTCCACCACGTCCAGACGGCCGTTTTCCCGCAGCACCACGCAGCTGTCCATCCGGCTTTCCTCCGCCAGGGTCCAGCGGCCGTCGATCCGGAAGTATTCCGGGTACATGCTGGTGCTGTGGTAACCGTCCGGCGCGGCCCCGTCGCAGGGCGCGGGCACAAAGCGGGCGTTCGGGCAGCGGGCGAAGGCGGGCGCGGAAAAGTCCGGCGCGCGGTAAATGGGAAGCGAAAATGACATAGGTCCTCCTTTGCCGCGTTTGGGGCGGCGATAGTGGGAATGGTTGGCGGTATGCACTGCCGCAAAGGGCAGCTGCTGATAAAACGAACCGGCGGGGGAAACTCTTTCAAAAAATGCCGTATCTTGCTGTTCCAGCGTACCGCGAACTTGGGGACTTTGTCAACCGGCTTGCCATTCGCAAATAGGCGTGATATGCTAAAGAAAATAACGCGCATGAATGATGCGGTATTGCCCTAGTAGTAATATGAAACGGGCCGGGAGCAATATGCCCGGCGCACAAAGGAGAAGAAACGATGAATCAGGGGATGAAGCAGCTGGCTCAGCGGCTGAAAACGGAACCGGCGGTGCTGGTGACCATTCTGGAAAGCAAGGGTTCGGCTCCCCGGCATGCGGGGGCCTTTATGGCAGTGCTGGGCGGCGGCGAGTGCATCGGCACCATCGGCGGCGGCAAGGTGGAGGCGGTGTGCCGGCAGCGGGCCGCCCGGGCGCTGGCGGAACAGCAGAGCGCGGTGGAGGAATACGACCTGAACGACCAGGGCCCCAATCAGGTGGGCATGGCCTGCGGCGGTCAGGTGCGGGTGGAATTCCTGTATCTGCCCGCGGGCAGGGAATCGGCGCAGGAGCTGGCCCGGCGGGCAGCTCAGACCGGGGCCGGGCGGGTGCTGCTGTTCGGCGCGGGCCATGTGGCCCGGGCGCTGGCGGCGCTGCTGCCCGCGCTGGAATTTGAGTACTGGGTGGTGGACGACCGGCCGGAGTTCGCGGTGAAGGAGGCCTTCCCCGGCGCGGCGGGCGTTCTCTGTGAGGACATGGCCGCCGCGGTGAACCGGCTGAAACCCACCGAGGAAGACCTGATCGTCATTATGACACGAGGCCATGAGCATGACTATGAGGTGCTGCGCAAGGCGCTGACCACTCCGGCGGGCTACATCGGCCTGATGGGCAGCCGCCGCAAGATCGCCATGACCCGCCAGAAGCTGGAGGAGGAGGGCTTCGGCCCGGAGCAGTTCGACCGGGTGAGCACCCCCATCGGCCTGTCCATCGGGGCCGAGACCCCGGCGGAGATCGCCGTGAGCGTCACCGCCCAGCTCATCGCCTGGCGGGCGGAGCATCGGGGCGCGGGCGCAAAACCGCTGGACCTGATCCACAGCTGAGTCAAACAAAAAAGGGGAGCAGCACGCGCTGCTCCCTTTTTATATTTGGATATCTGGGGGTTATTTTTTGCGGTAGAAGTCGATCAAGGCCTGGGTGCCCTCGTTCTCGCCGCCCGCCGCGGCGAACTCCTCGTAGAGATGGAGCACGCTGTCCAGCATTTCCAGCTCCACGCCCCGCTGAGCGGCCTCTTCCCGGATGATCTTCATGTCCTTGATAAAGTGCTTCACGAAGAAGCCGGGGGCGAAATCTCCCGCCAGTGCCCGGGGCGCCATGTTGGTGATCTGCCAGCTGCCCGCCGCGCCGCCGCCGATGGCCGCCAGCATCTTGTGGGGGTCCAGCCCGGCCTTCTCGGCGTAGAGGATGGCCTCGGTGTAGGCCGCGGTCGCGCCCGCCACGGCGATCTGGTTGGCCGCCTTGGTGTGCTGGCCGTAGCCTGCGGGACCCATGAGCAGCACGCTCTTGCCCATGCACTCAAACAGGGGCAGGGCCTTTTTAAAGGCCTCCTCGTCGCCGCCCACCATGATGGACAGAGTAGCTTCCCGGGCGCCCTTGTCGCCGCCGGAGACCGGCGCGTCCATCACGGCGATGCCCTTTTCCTTGCCCAGGGCATACAGCTTCTGGGCCAGGGTGGGGCTGGAGGTGGTCATGTCCACCACCACGGCCCCGGCGGGGGCGTTTTCCAGAATGCCCTCGGGGTCGCAGAACACCTGCTCCACGTCCGCAGGGTAGCCCACCATCACGAACACGAATTCCGCGTCGGCCACTGCGTCCCGAATGGTGGCGCAGGGCAAAAAGCCGAATTCCTCCGCCTGCTGGCACACCGCCTCGTAGCGGCGGCTGTAGGCCTTCACGGTATGCCCGGCCTTTACCAGGTGGCCCGCCTGCTGGCGGCCCATCACGCCGGTGCCGATCCATGCGATCTTGCTCATAACAACACATCTCCCCATTTTGAATGAAATGCCGCCCCGGTGTTTGACCGGGGCGGGAAAAACAAGGTTCAGACGGATTCCCGGGTCACCACCCGAATCCACTTGCCGCTGCGCAGCCGGATGAGACCGGCGATGCTCTTCACGATGTTGTCACACCGCAGGCAGAAGAATACGGCGGGCGCGCTCCAGTGCAGCACAAAGCCGGTGAGCAGGCCCAGCGGGATGGCCAGGCACCACTGCAGGCCGCTGTCCAGGAGCAGGTTGGTGCGCACGTCGCCGCCGCCCCGCAGAACGCCCACGATCATCACGCAGCCCACCGCCTGGAAGGGCTGCATCAGGGCCAGGATGGTCATCATGGCAAAGGCGGTGTCGTGGGCCAGCTGGCTCACATTATAAAGGCTCAGGATATAGGGCCGCCCCACCAGCAGCAGGGTCATGCAGATAAAGCTCAGGCCCAGGCCCACCAGCACCGAGCTGTTGGCGGCCCGCTTGGCGTCCTGAATGCGCCCCTCGCCGATGGTCTTGCCCACCACCACCGCGCTGGCGGCAGACATGCCGAAGGTGAATACGCTCACCAGCTGGTTGAACACGTTCACGATGCTCATGGCGCTGGTGTAGCTGGCGCCCATATGGCCGATGGTCAGGTTCACCACCGAGAGGCCCACACCCCACAGCAGTTCGTTGCTCACCACCGGCACGCTGTTGCGCACATAGTCCCGGCCCAGGCCGCTCTTCAGCTGCAGCAGCCAGCGGGGAGTGAAGCGCACCCGCTTTTCAATAAAGCACATGTACACCAGGGTGGCGCACAGCTCGAACAGGCGGGCCATCACGGTGCCGAAGGCCGCGCCCCGTACGCCCCAGGCCGGGGCGCCCAGCTTGCCGAAGATGAAGCAGTAGTTGAAAAACACGTTGATGAAAAAGCTGCAGCCGTACACCACCATGCTGATGCGCACCTGCTCCACCGCCCGCAGGCACATGATGTAGCAGTTGGAAAAGCTGAACAGCACGAAGCTGATGGATAAAAGCTTCAGGTACGCCGCGCCGGATTCGATTACCGCCGCATCGGTGGTGTAGATGGCCAGCACCTTTTCGGGCAGAAAATGGCCCACCAAAGCGAACAGGCTGCTTATCACCAGCACCACCCGCAGGGTGAGCGCGAAGATCTGGCGGATGCGCAGCATGTCCCGCTTGCCCCAGTACTGGGCAATCAGCACCGCCGCGCCGCTGGCCAGGCCGAAGCCCATCACGTCCAGAATGGTGAACAGCTGGCCGCCCAGGTTGGCCGAGGCGATGGCCACATCGCCCAGCTGGCCCAGCATGATGATGTCCATCATGTTCACGCCCAGGCTGATCACGTTCTGCAAAGCGATGGGAATGGTAATGGCCAGCATCCGCTTGTAAAACGACCAGTCGGTATAAAAATGTTCTTTGAATCGCTGCATTGGTCTGTCCTCTCTCTGTTTTGGTTTGGGGCGGGGCTTTGCCGCCGTTTGCATCATCGGTTTCAGTATAGCATATCCGGGCAAAAGCTGCCAGAGAGCGGCGTTTTGGGTGAAAAAAAAGAAAACATTTGCACAATCGGTCGTTTTGGGATATACTACAAACATGAGAAAGTGAACCACAGGCAAACAAGCAGGGGCGAACCGCCCCTCTTCCAAAGGAGAGGAGCTGCAAGCAGATGGGCTATCAGGCGCTGGAGCTGGAAAAGGTGCTGCGCATCGACCGCATCTATTCGGTACATTATTTTGAATATGGCCCGGACTACGCCTTCATCGGCGAGAGTCATGATTTCTGGGAATTTGTCTATGCGGACAAGGGCGAGGTCTATGTGACCGCGGGCGAGGAGGAAAAGCTGCTGAAAAAGGGGCAGATGATCTTCCATGAGCCCGGCGAGTATCACAACATCCGCGCCACCGGCAAGGATGCGCCCAACATCGTGATCGTCTCCTTCGACTGCGCCAGCCCCGCCATGGATTTCTTCAAGGGCCGGGTACTTATGGCCAGCGATTCGGACCGGGTGCTCATGGCCCGAATCGTTGAAATGGCCGGTGCGGCCTTCTCCACCCCGCTGGACGATCCTCTGGCCCAGCATCTGACCCGCCGGGAGGATGCGGCCTTTGGCGCCGAGCAGGTGATCGGCCTGTCGCTGGAGACCATGCTGCTGGATATGGTGCGCCGGGGCGACAACCCGGTGGTGGCCAAGCCCACCAGCCTGATCCGGGAGCGCAGCCAGAACGAATTTTTGAGCCGGGTGCAGCAGTATCTGGAGAACAACATCCAGCGCCGCCTGACCCTGAGCGACATCTGCCGCGACAATCTGGTGGGCCGCAGCTACCTGCAAAAGGTCTTCCGGGAAAAGACCGGCGGCGGAGCCATGGAATACTTCGGCAATCTGAAGATTCAGAAGGCCAAGGAGATGATCCGGGAGGGCAGCCACAACTTCACCGAGATCGCGGCCCTGCTGGGGTACAATTCCATCCATTATTTTTCCCGTCATTTCAAAAAGGTCACCGGCATGACCCCCTCGGAGTACGCCAGCAGCGTGAAGGTGCTGGCCCGGCGGGGCCGCGGCGAGGAATAAGCCAAAAGGGGAGAAGGGCAAACCATGAGCGTGTTTTTCTTTCAGGTGCTTTTCCCGGTGCTGCTGGGCGTGCTGGTCCTGGTGATGATGGGACTTGCCATCTATTCCACTGTGCGCTCCCGGCGGCGGGACCGTCAGGCCGTGGAACGGCGCAGGGAAGAGCAGCGCCGCCAGCGGCTCAATCCGGGCCTGCCCGAGGAGCAGCGCCCCGGCCGCAAAAACGACACCGGTCTGTGGCAGCTGACGGTGGAGGGCCAGGTACCCTGCCAGCCGGACGCCGCCGCCCTCACCCGCGCGGTGGAGGCCGTGGGCGTGAGCGCGGGTTATCTGGTGCTCACCCCGCCCGCACCTCTGGCGGGCTGCCGGTCCATGCACTGCACCACCGACCCGGACGGCGGTCTGGCGGTGCAGGCGGTGATGGAGCAGCCCGGCGGGCCGGACGTCACCCGTGAGCTGGGCGGTGTGAGCCGCCCCCAGGCCGCGGCGATGCTGGCGGGCTTCTGGGCGGGCCAGCTGCCCGACGGGCTGGACACTTGGCGCAGCTTTTAACAGAACAAAAACAGCGAGCGGAAAATTCCGCCCGCTGTTTTTTATTTTAAAAGCGTGGCAATGGCAAGAAAAAAGCTCCCCGGTTTTTCACCGGGGAGCGAGTGATTTGTGGAAAACGGAGCGCTTAGCCCTTGTAGCCAACGGCGTCGGCCAGCTCCTGATCGATCACGACAACCACGTTCTCGTGCATCTTCAGCATGCTGCTGGGGTTCTGGGTGGTGATCACGTTGTCCATGACCAGGCCCTTGATGGCGTCGGTCTTGGCCAGGCCGGTGGCGATCAGCACAACGCACTTGGCGGCCATGATGTCGCCCATGCCCATGGTGATGGCGGTGGTGGGAACGTCCTCCTTCTTCTCGAAGAAGCGGGCGTTGGCGTTGATGGTGCTCTCGGTCAGCTTTTCAATGTGAGCCACGCTGATCAGGTGATCGCTGGCCTCGTTGAAGGCGATGTGGCCGTTGTTGCCGATGCCCAGCAGCTGCAGGTCGGCAACGCCGCCCTCGCGCACCTTGGCTTCCAGCTCGGCGGCATTGGCCTCAGCGTCGCCCATGCCCTTAGCCACGTAGGTGTTGGCCTTGTCGATGTTGATGTGGTCGAACAGGTTGGTGTTCATGAAGTAGCGGTAGCTCTGGTCGTGGGTCTCGGGGATGCCGCAGTACTCGTCCAGGTTCACGGTGCGTACCTGAGCAAAGTCCACCTTGCCGGCCTTGTTGGCCTCGATCAGCTTCTTGTACATGGGCACAGGGGTGCCGCCGGTGGCCAGGCCCAGCTTGCAGTTGGGTTTCTCATTCACCAGTTTGCAGATCATGTCGGCCACGTAGGCGCAGCTCTCGTCGTAGCTCTTGGTAACAACAACTTTCATTGTGATACACTCCGTTCTTTGTATTTTTCGGTGAAACTCGCAAAGCGGGGCCACGCCCTGCCTGCAAATCGCGGTCTTATCTTTATCATACAGCCTTCCGGGGAAAAATTGTAGCCCAAAATATGCAGAAATTTTGCACAAAAAACAAAATCTTTTCTGAAATGGGGGCGCGATTTGTGGAAAAATGGACACCCCGGTGCGTTTTTTCTATTTATATAAGGAGATATATCATACATACAGCTCCCGCTCCTGGGGCAGCTCGGGCAGTTCGGGCACTCCGGCGGCGGCTGCCCGCCAGGCGGTGGGGCTTTGGCCGGTGGCCTTTTTGAACACCCGGCACAGGTAGTTGGCCCCGGAAAAGCCGCACAAACTGGCCACTACCTCCAGCGGGTATTCCCGGTGGCACAAAAGCTGCTTGGCGGCCTCGATGCGCACCCCGGTCAGGTACTGGCCCGGGGGCACGCCCACCGCGGCCTTGAACACCCGCACCAGATGGCTCTTGCTCACCCCCAGGCTCTCGCTCAGCTCCTCCACGCCGTAAAGCCCGGCGTAGTGCTCCCGCATGGCGGCGATGGCCATGGTCACCAGGGGCGGGTAGCTGGGGGCGGCGGCGTCCGCCCGGGCGCTCTCGCACAGCAGCTGGTAGCCCAGCGCCGAGGCACGGCGGGAGGAGGGGGAGGCCACCAGCTGGGCCACAAGCTCCGCCGCGCCGGGGCAGGAGGCGCCCGCCGCGAACATGGGCCCGGCAAGACCCTCGGCAAAGGCCGCGGCTGCCTGGCCGCCCAGCAGCACCGCCGCCAGGTGGCAGGGCTCGGCGGGCACCAGCCGCAGCGGGGGCGCGCCCAGCAAAAGGCTGCCCGCTCCCGCCAGCTGGGGGGCTTCCTCGTCCGCCAGGGCACACTGCCCGCTGGAAAGCACCCCGATCCAAAGCCCTTCCCCCTCCAGAGTGGTGGGGGTGGAGAACTGCAGGTCCTTCGCCTCATTCAGGGCGCAGAAGGCAAGGGGATCGAAAATCAATTTTACGTCACCTCATATCAATAAAGTGCTATTTAAATCCGGAAAAAGTCTGGTATTATTATATTAGCAACGAGATACGCGGTCAAGCGTATCAACAAAAGACAATCGAAATCAGTAACAATAAAAAAGGAGTGTCGATTCCCATGGCAAGCATCAGCCTGCGTCATATCTACAAGATCTACCCCGGCGACGTTACCGCCGTTAAGGACTTCAACCTGGAGATCGCCGACAAGGAGTTCATCATTCTGGTTGGCCCCTCTGGCTGTGGTAAGTCCACCACCTTGCGCATGATCGCTGGTCTGGAAGAGATCAGCAAGGGCGAGCTGTACATCGGCGACCGCCTGGTGAACGATGTGGCCCCCAAGGACCGCGACATCGCCATGGTGTTCCAGAACTACGCTCTGTACCCCCACATGACCGTTTACAAGAACATGGCTTTCGGCCTGGAGCTGCGTAAGGTAGACAAGGCTGAGATCGACAAGCGTGTTCGTGAGGCCGCCCGCGTGCTGGACATCGAGCACCTGCTGGACCGCAAGCCCAAGGCTCTGTCCGGTGGTCAGCGTCAGCGTGTTGCCCTGGGCCGCGCCATGGTTCGTAACCCGGCCGTGTTCCTGCTGGACGAGCCCCTGTCCAACCTGGATGCCAAGCTGCGTACCAGCATGCGCACCGAGATCATCAAGCTGCACCAGAAGCTGGCTACCACCTTCATCTACGTTACCCATGACCAGACCGAGGCCATGACCATGGGCGACCGCATCGTGGTTATGAAGGACGGCATCGTGCAGCAGGTCGACACCCCGCAGAACCTGTACGACTTCCCCATCAACATGTTCGTTGCCGGCTTCATCGGCAGCCCCCAGATGAACTTCCTGGATGCTACCCTGAACAAGGACGGCAATGGCTACTACCTGGATCTGTCCGGCGACCGCATCGACCTGCCCAAGGAGAAGACCACCGACGGCAAGCTGGATGCCTACGTTGGCAAGAAGGTCAAGGCCGGCGTTCGTCCCGAGGACATCAAGGACGATCCCGAGTTCGTTGGCAAGCAGGGCGAGTGCAAGCTGGAGGCCACTGTTGAGGTTTCCGAGCTGATGGGCTCCGAGATCTACCTGTACCTGGTATACAAGGGCAACAAGATGACCGCCCGTGTAGCTCCCACCTCCAAGGCCAAGAACGGCAACAACGTTACCGTTGCCTTCGATCCTCACAAGATCCATCTGTTCGATCCCGAGACCGAACTGACCATCCTGAACTGATCCTTCCCCTTGGAATCATGTTATACGCAGAAGCGCCGCTGGAAAACCAGCGGCGCTTTTGCGTTTTTTATTTAATTGACCTTGCCGCTCTCCAGCGACAGCGAGTAAAGGGCGGTGAGCTGGCCGCTGCCGATCTGATCCGGGCTGAATTCCGGGCCGAAGAACGCCGCCAGCCGGGCGCACAGCGCCGCGTTTTCCGGCAGCTGCAGCCGGTGCAGCATGGCATCGCAGTAGGCCTGCAGCCGGTCCTGATATTCCGAAAACAGCGGGGTGAATTCCCGCAGAATGTCGCAGGTCTCCGCGTCGAACAGCCGGATGGACGGCCGCAGAAAGCACTCGTACCGGCGCTTGAGCCGTCCGGCGGCGGAGCTGCTCAGATTGTGGTCCAGATGTTCCAGCACCCGGCCGCTGAATTCCTCCACCTTCTGGGGCGGCAGGGCGGCGATCTCGCTGACCACCCGGCGGCAGAGGGCGAACAGCTGCCCGGCGTGCTCCGGCGTCAGGCTGTAGATGTAGTCTCGCAGTCCGGCCAGCTCGGGAGTCTGGTGGGCCACCACCACCTTTAAAAGCCGCTGCCACAAAAAGCGGCGGTATTCGTTCAGCTCCACGTTCTGCACCAGACTGCCCAGAAAGCAGGAGACGATCAGGTAGGCGTCGGTCTCGTCCAGCGGCAGGGGGGTATGCCACGGTTCCGGCCCCGGCGTCAGGGCGGTGCTGTTGGGCGAAAGGCAGTCCTGCTCCAGAATCTGCTCCAGCTGGGCCATGCGCCAGTCCAGCCGCCGTTTTTCCTCCCGCAGGGCGGTCATCCGCTTTAGAATATAGTATTGGGCGGCGGAGGGGTCTTCCAGCATGGCGCGGATCTCCTGCACCGAAAAGTCCAGCTGCCGCAGCCAGCGGATCTGCTGTAGCCGCTGCACATCCTCGCCGGTAAACTGGTGGTAGCCGTTGCGGGCATCCACCTGGGGCTGAAGCAGCCCGGCGGAAAGATAAAGCTGCACCGCTTTTTTGCTCAGGCCCGCCTGGCGGGCCGCCTCATGGATCAGCATATCCATCTCTCCCTGCAAAGTGTTCCCTTGGGGAACACTTTTTTGTTAAAAAATCGGCCCCTTTGGGCCAGCGGGTTCCGTTTTGTTCAGTATAACAGGAAAAAACGCCGGAAACAAGCGGCTCCTTTTTGTGAAAATGGTCCTCTTGACCGTGCCGGGGCTGGATGCGTTATCCTTTTCACAAAGAGAGGGCCGGGCCAAAAAAGCTGGGCCGGAGCAAAGAGAATCAAGCAGAGCAAAAAGGAGCATATTGTATGTACGATACCTTGTTTTCGCCCTTCCGCGTGCGGGGCATGGAGCTGAAAAACCGCATTGTGCTGCCCGCCATGGGCACCAAGTTCGCGGGGGACGACAAGATGGTGAACGATCAGCTGATCGATTACCATGTGGCCCGGGTGAAGGGCGGCACGGGATTGAGCATCGTGGAGGTGTCCAGCGTGCACACCCCCAGCGCGCCCAAGCGGTTCCTGTCCATCAGCGAGGACTGCTACATCCCCGGCATGAAGCGTCTCACCGACGCCATTCATGCGGCGGGCGGCAAGGCGGGCATCCAGCTGTGGCAGGGCGGTCTGGCCGCCGCCGGTATGGACAAGACGGTGCAGGTGCTCATCCCCAGTGATATGGGCCCCATCCCCGGCATCACCCGGGAGCAGATGGCCCAGGTGGTGGAGTGTTTCGGCAAGGCGGCGGCCCGGGCGGCAAAGGCCGGGTTCGATTGCGTGGAGTTCCACTGCGCCCACAACTACCTGCCCCACTCCTTTTTGTCCGGCGGCATCAACCACCGCACCGACGAGTACGGCGGCAGCTTCGAGAACCGGGCCCGCTTCCCGCTGGAATGCATCCGGGCCATCCGGGCGAACCTGCCGGAGGAGATGCCCCTGCTGATGCGCATCGACGCCCACGACGACTACCTGCCCGGCGGACTGACCCTGGAAGAAGTGGTGGAGTTCTGCCGCCTGGCCGCTCAGGCGGGCGTGGACGTGCTGGATGTGTCCCGCGGCAACATCCTCACCGCGGGCCTGAAATTTGAGGTTCCCCCCATCGACCTGCCCCGGGGCTTCAACATCGACAACGCCGCCCGCATCCGCAGGGAGACCGGCCTGCCCACCATCGGCGTGGGCCGGATCAACGAGCCGGAAATGGCGGAGAAGATTCTGGAAGAGGGCAAGGTGGACCTGGTGGTCATCGGCCGCGCCCAGCTGGCGGACCCGGAGTTCTGCAACAAGTGCCGGGAGGGCCGCCTGGAGGACATCGACTACTGCGTGGGCTGCAACCAGGGCTGCTACGACGGCTTTGCCGACCCGTCGGTGCCCCACATCACCTGCCTGCGCAACCCGGCCCTGGGTCGGGAGCGGGAATGTGCCCTGCACCCCACCGCCCATCCCCGTACCGTGCTGATCGCGGGCGGCGGCGTGGCCGGTATGGAGGCGGCCATCACCCTGAAGCAGCTGGGCCATCATCCCATTCTATGCGAGGCCACCGGCGAGCTGGGCGGTCAGTTCCTGCTGGCCGGAAAGGCGCCCCGCAAGCAGGAGATGGAGACCGCGGCCCGGGCCATGGGCGAAAAGGCCCGCCGTCTGGGCGTAGAGATCCGGCTGAACACGCCGGTCACTCCCGAGCTGATCGAAGAAATCAAACCCGACGCGGTCTTCAACTGCATCGGCGCCGAACCCCTAGTGCCGGACATTCCCGGCAGCGATCTGCCCTGTGTGGCGGATTCCCACGACGTGCTGGGCGGCCGGGTGCGGCCCGCCGGTAACGTGGTGGTCGTGGGCGGCGGCCTGGTGGGCATGGAGACTGCCGAATATCTGGCCCAGCGGGGCTGCAAGGTCACCGACCTGGAAATGGGCCCGGAATACTGCGCAGACATGGGCATCCCCCGCAAGATCTGCGTGACCGAGAGCATCCACGCCAGCGGCATCAACCCGGTCACCAAGGTGCGGATCACTGCCATCGAGCCCGGCCGGGTGCTGGGCGAAAGCGAGGGCAAGCCGGTGGAATTTGCCTGCGACTGGGCGGTGATCGCCATCGGCGCCCGTTCCCGCGACGGACAGGAGCTGGAGAAAGCCAGCGCCCGGGTGGGGGCACAGTATCGGGTTCTGGGCGACGCATCCAAGGCGCGCCGGGCGCTGAACGCCACCCGGGAGGCCTTTGACGCGGCCCTGGCCCTGGACAAGGAAGATTGAACAAACAAAGCAAAATGAAGGAGGCTGTTTTGTATGTTGTTGGAAAATAAGATTGCCATTGTCACCGGCGGTACCCGGGGCATCGGTCTGTCCACCGTGGAGGCTTTCCTGCGGGAGGGCGCGACCGTGATCCTCACCGGCTCCCGGCAGGAGACCGCGGACAAGGCAGTGGCCGCTTTGAAGGAGAAGGACCCGAATGCCAAGGTGGCGGGCATTGCTCCCAATCTGGCGGACCTGGCCAGCGTGGAAGAGGCCTTCCAGAAGGTGGCGCAGGAGTACGGCCGCATCGACATCCTGGTGAACAACGCGGGCATGTCCGATTCCACCCCCTTTGACAAATACGACGAGGCTACCTTTGAAAAGGTGATGGACCTGAACGTGAAGGGCGTGTTCACCTGCGCCCGGGCCGTGACCCCCATCATGCAGGCCCAGGGCAGCGGTGTGATTCTGAACACCAGCTCCATGGTCTCCCGCTACGGCCAGCCCAGCGGCATCGCCTATCCCACCAGCAAGTTCGCGGTGAACGGGTTCACCCTGTCGCTGGCCCGGGAGCTGGGCAAGTACGGCATCCGGGTGAACGCGGTGGCCCCCGGCATCACCGATACCGACATGATGCGCGCGGTGCCGGAACACATCATCAAGGCCCTGTGCACCCAGATTCCGCTGGGCCGCATCGGCAAGCCGGAAGAGGTGGCCAACGCCTTCGTGTTCCTGGCCAGCGAGATGGCCAGCTACATCACCGGCGTGGTGCTCAGCGTGGACGGCCTGGCCCGCACCTGATCTGATTTTACAGCACAGAAAAACGGAGGGAAGCCGCCGGGGCTTCCCTCCGTTTTGTATTTCATGGTATAATCATGGGAAATAGCAAAGAAAGCGAGGACATCGCCATGGATCAGATCGAATACACCAACAGCCGCGCACTGCGCCGTCAGGCCTGGAAACTGCTGCTGCGGCGCACCCTGCTCAGCCCGCTGGGGATTGCGGCCATTCTGGGGCCGCTGTTTCTGACGCTGGTGGGCATCCATGAACTGTGGCTGGCCTACTGGGGCTTTTACTATATGGGCATGGATTTTTCCTGGTACGGCTGGCAGACGCTGGCCTATATGCTGCTGTTCCTGGGCACCGCGGGCTGGATGGTCTGGCGCATGGTGGCGGGCAACCGCCGGGCATACCGGCGGTTTTTGGATCAGCCGGAGGATGTTCGGCGTTTGGTGTTCAGCCAGCATATCCTGCGCATCTACCGGTCTGACGGCCTGCAGCTTTTGGCCGTCCACTGGAACCAGGGAATCCGATTGATGCAGGGCCGTGATTTCGTGATGCTGTGCGCCGGGCGAAGCTGTGTGGCGGTTATTTCCGCCGGGGAGCTGGAAGCCCAGGGCGGTCTTGCCCAGCTGCAGCGCATCGTGAACGAGCGGGTGCGCGATGCCCAGCCGCTGAACGAGACCCTCTGGCGGGCGCTCATCACACCCCGGCCGGGTCTTGTGTGGGGGGCCAGCTACCCCGTCGCCGATGCCTGGAACAGCCGCCTGCGGCTGCGTCTGGCACTGGGCGGCGCGGCGGCACTGTTCATCGTTCTGCTGCTGATGCCCGGCGGTCTTTTGGTCAAGGGGATCGCCGCAGCGGTGGTGCTGGGTCTGGTGGCCGCTCAGACCAATCCCCGGCGGCGGGAAAAAGCCACCATCCGGCAGGGCGGGCCCTCCGGCCTGACCAGCATGCCCGCCCGCTTTGAGCTGTATGAGGACGGCATTCAGATCGCCCGGGGCGAGGAGGGCAGCTTCTGGACCTGGGACCGGATCGGTGCGATCAAGGACCAGCGGGACACGCTGGTGCTGAAAAAGGACGGCGGGGTCATCACCCTGGTGCCGCCTCAGGCCTTTGCCGATGAGGCGGAGCGCCGCCGGGTGCTGGAATTTATCCAGGCCCGGGTGGGCCGCCGGGAATAAGGCGAGCGCTCAGGCGTTCTCCTCGTGCTCCGGCAGGTAAAGGGTGAGCCGCCGCATGGTGATGAAGAAAGCAATGACCAGCGGCACCGCGCTGCCGGTCCAGGCCATGGGGTTGGCCAGACAGGCGCCGGTGAAGCCGAAGGGACCCACCAGCCACATGGCGCAGGCGCCGCGCATCACCAGCTCCATGATCCCGGCGAAGGTGGGCACAAAGCTCTGGCCCAGGCCCTGCAGGGAGTAGCGGAAGATGAACAGCAGCGCCAGCACCCAGATGGACACCGAGACGATGGTGAGGTATACATAAGCAAGATCGGTCACCGCCTCATCGTGACCCACGAACAGGGTGGCCAGCTGGCGGCCGAAGGCCAGGAACATCACGCCGATGAAGGCGGACCAGCCCAGGGTCATGGCGCTGCACTGCAGCACGCCGGTGCGGATGCGATGCAGCTTGCCCGCGCCGTAGTTCTGGGCCACATAGGTGCCGATGGCAAGGCCGAAGCTGAGCAGCGGCAGGCTGCCCAGGGATTCCAGCTTGTTGGCGGCGGTAAAGGCGGCCACGGCGGTGCTGCCCAGGCTGTTCAGGGCGTATTGCAGCATGACCGAGCCGATGGCAATGATGCTGGTCTGAAAGCCCATGGGCAGGCCCATTTGCAGATGGCGCACTACCTCCCGGCGGCTGAGCTTCCAGTCCGACCGGTGCAGCCGCAGAGCGGGGAAGGCTTTGTGAATATAGACCACACAGGCGGCCCCGGCCAGCAGCTGGGCGATCACGGTGGCCACGCCCGCACCCGCCACGCCCAGCGGGGTGTAGAGGATGAGCAGTACGTCCAGCACAATGTTGATCACGCAGCCCACCAGCAGAAAGTACAGCGGGGTCTTGCTGTCGCCCAGAGCGCGCAGCACGTTGGAGACCACGTTGAACAGCATGGTGGCCAGAATGCCCGCGAAGATCACAATCAGGTAGCGGGTGGCGTCCTCCAGAATTTCCGGCGGAGTCTGCAGCAGAACCAGAAGCTGGCGGGTGCCCGCCACGCTGATCGCTGTGAGCACCAGGCTGATCACGCCGCCCAGCACCAGGCTGGCCGCGTAGCTCTGGCGCACGCCTTCCTCGTCATTTGCGCCGAAGCGCTGGGCTGTGAGGATGGAAAACCCGGCGGACATGCCCTGGGCAAAGCCGATGATCAAAAAGGTCAGGCTGCCGGTACAGCCCACCGCGGCCAGGGCGTTCACGCCCAGCATCCGGCCCACGATGAAGGTGTCGGCCATGTTGTAGACCTGCTGGAACAGGTTGCCGATGAACAGCGGCAGGGCGAACAGCAAAATCAGCTTTGCCGGGGAACCGGCGGTCATGGATTTGGTCATAAAAATCTCTCCGTTCGGGTTGCGCTGCAGGGATAAAATCCGGTTGCTGCACAAAAGTGTAACGCCACTTATCATACCGCAGCGGCGGCAAAAGTCAATGCAACTTTTTGAAGATTTTCGACCAATTTTCAAAATTAGAAAAGGGCACAAAAATGCCCGCCCACAAGCAAGGTGGGCGGGCATTTTGCCACTTGAAAAAGGGGCTGTCCGCTTGAAAAATCACCCGGCGTATTCCTCCAGGCTGGTGCCGGGGAAATACCAGCTCAGAATCTCGGCGCAGCTCTGGCCCTGGGCGGCCATGGCCTGGGCCCCGCACTGGCTCAGGCCCACCCCGTGGCCGTAGCCCAGGGTGGTCACGTCGAATCCCTCTTCGGTGCGCTGGATGGTAAAGCAGCTGCTGCGCAGCGAGAGGGCGGTGCGCAGCTGGGTGCCCTTTACAAAGGCCCCGCCCACCTGGACGGTGTCCACGTATCCGGTCTCGGTCAGGCTTGTCTCGCCGAACCAGCCGTCCGCACTGCCGCTCAGGTCCAGACCGGAAAACTGGGTGGCCAGCATGTCGTACATCTGCTGGGTGGTGTAGCTCACCGTTTCCTCATAGCCCTCGGCCAGCTTGTCCAGCGGGGAATCCACGCCCTGCAGGTAGGGCAGCGCCTCGTTCCACACCCGCTGGGAAGCTTCGGTGCGCCCGTTGCTGATGGCGTGGTAACAGGCGGCGGCGGGCGCGCCGTCGTACAAAAGCACCGTGTGCACCAGCGGCTCCAGCAGCTCTTTCAGCCGCTGGTAGTTGGCCTCGTATTCATCGCCCCAGTAGCTTTTCAGCACCTCGCTGGTCATGTAGCCCTGGCGGCGGGCCGGGTCCACCGAGAACCATGCCCCGCCCAGCGCCTGGGTGTCCGCATGGTCCCGCTGATACAGCGCATAGCTGTGGGCGGCGATGCCCTGGGCCTTCAGCGCTTCGTCCGGCCAGGTAATGGGCATCTCGCTGGCCACCGCGCCGATCATGTACTCCAGCACCGGCACCTCCAGCACCTCGCCGGTGGAGGCGTTCTGCACCCGGATCACATCGGCTTTGGGTGCGGGCGTTTCGGCGGGCGGGGCGGCGGAATCGGTCTGGGATGCGGCCTCGCTTTCGGGTGTGGAAGCGGCGGCCGTGCTCCCGGCTCCGGCGGCGCTCTGCCCGGCAGAGGACGGGGCAGCCGCCCGCCCGGCGGCCTGGGGCAGAAGGCTCACCAGCGGCAGGCAGAAGGTGAGCAGGCAGAACAGCAGGATGGGCAGGATACTTCGTTTCATGACATTGGACCTCCCTGGCGGCGCGGCGGCATTTTCCGCACTTGCTTTTTCGTTGTAAAGTGTGTAAGATAAAACATAAACCACCGGCGGGTGCCGGTGGCTTCCAGAATAACGGCAGCCGGGCGCAAAGTGAGCCGAAGCAGGCCGTTTGACAAATCAAGTCAGAGGGGGAAGCGGAGCCATGGCCCAGCAGTCTTCCGGTATGGAATTTTTATGCCGGGAATATTTGAAAAATAACTACATCGACCCTGAGACCAGCGAACGGCTGGGGGTCAAGCGGGGCCTGCGCAACCCGGACGGCACCGGTGTGCTGGCGGGCCTGACCAACATCTGTGATGTTGTGGGTTACGAAAAGGGCCCGGCGGGCGAGGTGATCCCCACTCCGGGCCGCCTGATCTACCGGGGCGTGGACCTGAACGAGCTGGTGCGGGAGGCCTACGAGCACGATCGGTTTATCTTTGAGGAGGTCAGCTGGCTGCTTTTGTTCGGCAGCCTGCCAAAAAAGAGCGAGCTGGAGCAGTTCCAGCAGATCATCGCCGAGCACCACAACCTGCCCGAGCACTTCATCGAGGACGTGCTGCTGCGCTCGCCCAGCCCCAACATCATGAACAAGATGGCACGCAGCGTGCTCTCGCTCTACAGCTACGACGAGCGCCCCGAGGACCTGAGCCTGGAAAATCTGATGGAGCAGTCCATCAACCTGATCGCCGGGCTGCCCACCATCATGGTGAACGCCTACCAGCTCAAGCGCCGGGTGTACGACAAACAGAGCATGTTCTTCCACCCGCCCACGCCGGGGCAGAGCACCGCAGAACACATCCTCTCCATCTACCGGGCGGACCAGAAGTTCACCCACGAAGAGGCAAAGCTGCTGGACCTGTGCCTGCTGGTCCACGCGGACCACGGCGGCGGCAACAACTCCGCCTTCACCTGCCGGGTGCTCTCCAGCTCCGGCACCGACACCTACTCGGCCATCGCTGCGGCCATCGGCAGCCTGAAGGGCCCCAAGCACGGCGGCGCGAATCTGAAGGTGATGGAGCAGCTGGAATGTTTGAAGGCCGGAGTGGAAAACTACCGGGACGAGGACGAGGTGCGGGAATTTCTGCGCCGGATCATCCGCAAGCAGGCGGGCGACGGCAGCGGCCTGATCTACGGCATGGGCCACGCCATCTACACCATCAGCGACCCCCGTGCCGTGGTTCTGCGCCAGAAGGCGGAGAAGCTGGCGGTGGAAAAGGGCTTCGAGGAGGAATTCCGCCTGCTGTGTCTGGTGGAAAAACTGGGCCCCCAGGTGTTCGCCGAGGAAAAGGGCAACAAGACCGTGTGCGCCAACGTGGACCTGTACAGCGGCCTGATCTATAAGATGCTGGGCATCAGCCAGGATCTGTACACTCCCTTGTTCGCCATCAGCCGTATTCCGGGCTGGTGCGCCCACCGCATTGAAGAGGTGGTGTTCGCCAACCGGATCATCCGCCCGGCCTACAAGTACCTGGGCGTGCGGCAGAAATACAAAACATTAGAGGAACGCGGATGAAACGAATTGCAACGATCCTATTGCTTCTGGTCTGCGCGGCGGCGGGCGCCGTGCGCTGGCTGGATGTGATGTACTACACCGACCTTGCCACCGGCTTTGTGACCTGGGGCAGCTACCTGTGGCGCTATGCACTGGCGGGCGGCGTGCTGGTGCTGCTGTGGCTGGCGGCCTGGATGATCCCCAAGACCAGCGCCGCGCTGAAGGGCCAGAGCACGGCCCAGGGGCTGGCGGCGGTGCTGTGCGGCGTGGGCTTTGCCGCGCTGGGCGGGGTGTATCTGGCGGCCTTCCGCGAAATGGGCCGGTTCGAGCTGGCGCTGGCGGTGCTGTATCTGGTGAGCGGCGTGTGGATGCTGCTGTTGGGCCGCAGCCGCTTCACGCCGGAATTTGAAGCGCCCACCGGCAGTGCCGTGTTCGGCATCGCGGGCACCTTGGCGCTCTACCTGCTCACCATCAAGCGGTTCGGCCTTGCCCCCACCGGCATCGTACGGGTGAATAACACCCTGGAGGCCCTGGCGGCGCTGATGGCTCTGCTGTTCTGCACCGCCCAGCTGAAAAGCGCCTACATCCCCGGCGGCAAAAGCGCCCGGTGGATCTGGCTCAGCGGCATGGCGGCCTTCCTGCTCTGCACCTGTCTGGCACTGCCCAGCGCCATGTGGGCCTGGATGCAGGGCCAGAGCGAGCTGCGGAACATGATCGAGGGCCTGTGTCTGGCTCTGGTGGGCCTGATGGGCGCGGCCTACGCGCTCAGTGTGTCCGCCGAAGAGCGGTGAAATCTGCAAAATGAAACCCGCCGGATTCGGAATTTCCGATCCGGCGGGCTTTTTTTGTGTAAATCCTGCCAAACCTATGGTATAATAACGTTTTAATCCGTCCCGCACCGGGGCGACGGAGAAGAGCAAAGGAGAACCGTATGAACGATATGATGGCCGCCTTCCGGGCGGATTTGAAGGGCTTCGACGAGGCCACCCGCGATTTTTACACCGGCAAGATGAACAAGCAGGAGTACAAGGGCATCTCCGGCGGCTTCGGCAGCTATTCCGAAAAGGGCGGCCAGAAGGGCATGATCCGCCTTCGGATGACCGCAGGCCGCCTGACCAAGGAGAAGCTGGCCTTTGTGGTGGAGACCGCCGAGCGGCTGAACATCGAGCTGATCAAGCTGACCACCTGCGAGACGGTGCAGCTGCATCATCTGACCGGCCGCCAGATCCTGGACGTGGCGGAAAAGGCCCTGGACGCGGGTATCGTCTGCCGGGGCGGCGGCGGAGACCACCCCCGCAACGTGATGGCGCCGCCGTTGTCCGGTGTTCTGCCCGGCGAGCGCTTTGATGTGATCCCCTATGCGGAGATGACCGCGGATTATCTGCTGAGCCTGCTGTATGACATCCGCATGCCCCGCAAGCTGAAGGTGGGCTTTGCCAACCATGAAACCAACACGGCCCACGTCACCATGCGGGACCTGGGCTTCGTGGCCGAGGCGGACGGCTGCTTCTCGGTCTACATCGCCGGCGGCATGGGCCCCAACCCTCGCATGGGCCTGAAGGTGGCCGAGCAGGTGCCGGGAAGCGAACTGTTGTATTACGTGAAGGCCATGGTGGACACCTTCCTGGCCCACGGCAACTACGAGCAGCGGGCCAAGGCCCGCACCCGCTACATGCAGGAGGCCCTGGGCGAGGAGGGCCTGCGCCGGGCCTATGGCGAGGCTCTGGAGGCCGCGAAGGCCGCCGGAGGGCTGGACCGGCAGGTAGAAGCGCGCCCGGTGACCAAGCAGGGCGAGGGCAGCATCAGCGGCAAGCGGATCATCGCCCAGAAGCAGGCGGGCCTGTTTGCGGTGAGTTACCATCCTCTGGGTGGCACCCCCAGCCGCCAGACCCTGCGGGCGCTGCTGGATACCATCCGTCCCATGGAGCAGGTGGAGGTGCGCCTGGGCGCGGACGGCACCATGTACGTGATCAACTGCACCGCCGCCGAGGCGGAGAAGGTGCTGGCCGCCACCGAGGACGGCGCGCGCACCCGCTTTGAACATTCGGTGGCCTGCATCGGCGCATCGGTCTGCCAGCAGGGCGTGCGGGATTCCCAGGCGCTGTACCATGCCTGCGTGAAGGCCGCCCGGGAAGCGGACCTGCCGGACGGCGCGCTGCCGGTGATCCACATTTCCGGCTGCCCTTCCTCCTGCGGTACCCATCAGGTGGGCGCCCTGGGCTTCCACGGCGGCGTGAAGCTGGTGGACAAGAAACCCCACCCCGCCTTCACCCTGCACGTGAACGGCAGCGCCCGGATGGGCGAGGAGCGCTTCGGCGAGAGCTGGGGCGTGATCTTTGAGGAGCGCATCCCGGAATTCCTGGTGGCTCTGGGCCGCAAGGTGGCCGCCACCGGCCTTTCCTTTGAGGAATGGCTGCCTGCCCACGAGGACGAGCTGCGCGCCCTGGCGGCGGACTATCTGCTCTGAGTTCCAAACAGGACAACAATAGAAAGAGAAGCCATTCTTGGAAAAGAATGGCTTCTCTTTTTAATATGGTAAAGTGTTGCGAAGTGTGTTATCATAGCCACAGAAAGAACGATTTTCGGCGTTCTGTTCGCGAAATTTACAATTGCCTTATTGAAGGCGATTTGAAACGCCAATAAAGTGTGGAACAAAAGAGGAGGTCATTTTATGGAAAGTGCAGCTGTAGTGAGTCCCTCCAGCGAACTTATACTGGAAAATATCATTACCAAGGTAGTGCAGGTCCCAGGGGTAAAGGTGGACCGTAACCAGTTTTTAAAGGAGGCGTTTGTAAAAGAAAATGCAGATGTTAGCCTGATTTTGAAAGAGGGGCCTGTGTGTGCGGGATGCTCACGGGAAATGCTCTCCCGCATGGCCAATAAGCTGATTTTAAAGCGAACCAGTGAGTCGTCGGCGGTATCCTTCGCAATGGGACTGCCGGGGGGAATTGCTGCCGGGGTATCCATCCCGGCAGACGTGGCGCAGTTTTTCGGGATGTCAATGCGGCTGGCACAGGAGCTGGCTTATCTGTACGGCGCACCGGATTTGTGGAAAGACGACGAACTCGACAGTGATGCGGTCAAAAATCAATTGATCATGTATTGCGGTGTGATGTTCGGCGTGGCCGGGGCGTCCGCCGGGGTACGCCTGCTGTCTGCTCAGATTGCAAAAACCACCCTGAAAAAGCTGCCGCAGCAGGCTCTCACAAAAACCGTATGGTATCCGGTGGTCAAACAAATCGGGAAATTGGTTGGCGTGAAAATCACCAAGAGCACAGTTGCAAAAGGTGCCTCTAAGGCAATTCCGGTTGTGGGGGGCGTGATTGCAGGAGGGTTGAATTTTGCGTCCATGATGCCGATGGCCAAACGACTTCTGGAAACACTGGATGGTGCCAGTTTTGGTTATACAGAAGAGGAGATACTGGCGGATTACCAGGAAGTACAGGCAATGGCAGATGGGCAGCAGGATGCACAACCGGAAAAAGAGTCGGTTGTGAAAAATGCGGTGGGAAGCATGGCGCAAGGCATGAAAGGCCTGGGAGCAGGCGTAAGCGGCTTTCTTAGCAAACGAAAGGAACAGGCCGCTTCACAGAAAGAGACTCCGGCCAATGCTGCCGGTGAAATTCTTGCAACCATTGAAAAGCTTGCGGCACTGAAAGAGACGGGTATCCTTACGCAGGAAGAGTTTGAAACCAAGAAAGCGGAGCTACTGTCCAAGCTGTAAGCAAGAGTTCCTTTTTGCCAAAAAACATGGGAGAATCTTGTAAGTCATGCCGAAAACTGAGCCGGTATGAACCCGCCGCCCGGTGGTATAATGAAAGAAAACGGCGGACCGCACAGGGAAACCCCGGCGCCGCCCGCAGCGCCCGGTAAAGTGTCCGGGCAGGGAAATGAGAGGTGTGCAACATGTTGAAAACCTGGGTCCGGCCCGCGCGGCCGGAGGAGAGCGAATGCAAACAGCGGCTGGACGCCGCTCGCGACCGGCTGGAAGCTTTGCAGCTGGAGGTGAAGGCCGCCGGACTGCCGGTGCTGGTGCTGGTGGAGGGCTGGGGCGCTGCGGGCAAGGGCAGCATGCTGGGGCGGATCATCCAGAACATCGACCCCCGCTTTTTCACGGTGACCAGCATGTCCGCCCCCACGCCCGAGGAGGGGCGCTATCCCTTTTTGCACCGGTATGTGAAGGCCATCCCCGAGGCGGGCAAGTTCGCCTTCCTGGATTCCGGCTGGATGGACCAGGTGGTGAAGGAGCGGCTGCGGGGCGAGCTGGAAGGCCAGGCCTATGCCCGGCGGCTGCAAAGCGTGCTGCGCTTTGAGCGTCAGCTCACCGACAACGGCTATCTGGTACTCAAGCTGTTTTTGCAGATCAGCCGCAAGGAGCAGAAAAAGCGGCTGGAGGCCCTGGCCGCCGACCCGGACACCGCCTGGCGGGTGAGTGCCAACGACCGCTGGCAGAACAAGCACTATGAGGAATGTGAGGAGGTGTTCGACGATTACCTGCGGGCCGCCAATCTGCCCGGCGCGCCCTGGTACATCATCGACGCCAAGGACAAAAAGTGGTGCGAGGTACAGATGCTGGAGACCCTGTGCAGCGCCATCGACACCGCCCACAAAAACGCGGCGCTGGCGGTGCCTCTGCTCCAGAACACCTTCCCGCTGGTCTCCATGCCGAAGCTTGCTCAGGTGGACCTTTCCCAGAGCCTGACCGACGAGGAATACGACGCCCGCCGCAAGGCCCTGCAAAAGCGGCTGACCGTGCTGCACAACCGGGTCTACCGCAAGCAGGTGCCGGTGATCATCGTGTACGAGGGCTGGGACGCCGCGGGCAAGGGCGGCAACATCCGCCGCATCACCGCCGCGCTGGACCCCCGGGGCTATCAGGTGAACCCCATCGCCAGCCCCGAGCCCCACGAGAAGGCCCGCCATTACCTGTGGCGGTTCTGGACCCGCCTGCCCAAGACCGGCCACATCGCCATCTTCGACCGCAGCTGGTACGGCCGGGTGATGGTGGAGCGGATCGAGGGCTTCTGCACCGAGAACGACTGGCAGCGGGCCTACAACGAGATCAACGAGTTCGAGGCCGAGCTGGCCGACTGGGGCGCGGTGATTCTGAAATTCTGGGTCCACATCGACCCGGCCACCCAGCTGGAGCGGTTCAAGAGCCGCCAGAACACCCCGGAAAAGCAGTGGAAAATCACCGACGAGGACTGGCGCAACCGGGAAAAATGGCCCGCCTACGAGCAGGCGGTGGATGAGATGCTGCAGAAGACCAGCACCCAGAAGGCCCCCTGGCACATCCTGCCCTCCAACGACAAAAAATACGCCCGCGTCAAAGCGCTGGAGATCATTGTGGAGACTCTGGAAAAGGCGCTGGGCGACTGAGCTCTTTGCGATACAAACAGAAAAAGCGCCCCCTCGGCAAATTTCACCGAGGGGGCGCTTTGTGTATGTTCGAGTTAAATTAGCGGGCGCTGGTCAGCTCGCCCCGCAGGTCCTGCTCCATCCAGTGCTTGATGGTGTCCCGGTCATAGCCCTTGCTGAACAGGTAGTACAGCTTTGCCACGGCGGCCTCGGTGGTCATGTCCAGGCCGCTCACCGCCCCGGCGGCCTTCAGGCCGCTGCTGGTGGCGTAGGTACCGATGTGCACCGCGCCCTGGGGGCACTGGCTGCACACCGTCAGAATGGTGCCGTGGGCGAAGGCCTTCTGAATCAGCGGCAGCAGCGCGCCGTCGTAGTCCGGAATGTTGCCCGCGCCGAAGGTCTCCAGCACGATGCCCTGCAGCTTTTCGGTCAAAATCGAGTCGAACAGCTCGAACTGGATGCCGGGGAACACCTTCAATACGCCGATGGGTACGTTCTCCAGCTTGGCCAGCTGCAAGGGGCCGTTCACCCGGGGCGCGCCGATGGCGCTTTTGTTGTAGCGGATGTCCACCCCGGCGGTGGCCAGCGGCGGATAATTCGGGGAGGAGAAGGCCTGCAGGCCGTCCGCCGAGCTCTTCACCGCCCGGTTGCCACGCAGCAGCTGACCGCCGAAATAAAGGCTCACCTCGTTCACCACGCCCTCGGCGGCGATCAGCAGGCTGGTGACCAGATTGTCCCGCCCGTCGCTGCGCAGCTGGCACAGCGGGATCTGGCTGCCGGTGAGCACCACCGGCTTGTCCAGGTTTTCCAGCATGAAGCTCAGAGCCGAGGCGGTGTAGGCCATGGTGTCGGTGCCGTGCAGCACCACGAAGCCGTCAAACTGATGATAGCGGTCCGCAATGGCCTGGCCGATGGCGCACCACTCGTGCACCGTGATATTGGAGGAGTCCAGCAGCGGGTCCATCTCCACCAGCTCCCAGTCCGGCATGTCCGGGCTGGTCAGCTCGGGAATGGCGGCCAGTCCGCCCGCAAAGCAGCCCGGCTTGGGGGCATAGCCCTGCTCGCCGGGCATCATGCCGATGGTACCGCCGGTATATAAGATGCAGATGCGTTTTTTCATGAAAAAAGCCCCCCTGGCCGGCGTCGGCTTTCGCGGCGCTTCGGCGAATTTTGCTGTTAATCAGCATACCATAAAAGCCGGTCGGGGGCAACTTCATTCCGGCAGGATGCACCGGGGCGCAAGATGGATATAAACCGGGCTGAACCGGTCCGCCACCAGCTCCGCCGCCTGGGGTGGGGCCAGAAGAGGAAGGGCGGGGTAGAGCGGCAGCGAGAGAGCGCAGGCAAAGCCCGGCCCGCCCGCCCGCACCGCGAAGCTTCCCCCTCCCTGACGGGCAAAGGCTCGGGCTGCGCCGAAGCCGAAGCCCGGCCGGGCATCGGGGGCAAGGCCGGGGCCGCTGTCTGCATAAATCAGATGGGCGCACCCGCCTACAGCCCGCAGCCGCAGCTCCAGGTTGGGGCGGGGCCCGGCATACAAAAGACTGTTGCACACCAGCTGCAGCACCAGCGCCTCCAACAGGCCGCTGCGGCCCGCCACCGGCAGCGGCTCGCCCCAGCCGCAAAAGCGCACCGACGCCGGGGGCAAAGGACACACCTCGGCCGCCGCGCCGATGAGGGCGGAGCACCAGCCGTTCAGCTCCAGGCAGGAGGCGGCGGGCAGGGAAAAGCCGGTCTCCAGCTCCAGCGCCCGGGCGCGGCGCAGCAACAGGTAACCGGCCCGCAGCCCGGCGGCCCCTGCGGGTGCGTCCGGGCCCAGGCGCAGGGCGGCCTGGCGGCGCAGAAGGGCAGCCCGGTCCAGCGGATCGCTTGCAAAACGCATGAGAATCCCTCCTGTTTTTTAGCCGGTGTGACATAAGAAAACGACGGTTCTGCCGTAGGATTTTGGCGCACAAAATGTTCAAAGGGTCGGGCAAGCCACCAAGGCTTGCTCCGCCCCTTTTCGCATTTTCTGCATCCAAAATCCTGGGGCACGGGCTGCGGGCGCGTCAATGGTGCGCCCGCCCTGCTTCGCAGACCGCCCTGGCCGGTCGAAGAACCCACTGGGTTTTTTGCGGCTTGCGCCGCCCCGGCACCCTTGGTGGTTGTCAAGGGGCTTTGACGCTGCAATCCCGCAAAAGCGGCCCTTTTCCGGCGTTGTTTTCTTATGTCACCCCGGCTTTGGGGCATGTATCTGTTAGTTTGCACAAATGATGCACCAATATCCCGTGATAATGCCCAAGGGCGGGCACCTGAGTAAGAATCTTTGTACTTTTGTGTTAATTTCTTGACAAGCCCTTGTAGTTTTCTCTTTTTTGGTATACAATAAAGACACCTAAGTAATTTATTTACCTTAAGGAGGATATTACAATGGCTGTTAAAGTTGCAATTAATGGTTTTGGCCGCATTGGTCGTCTGGCTTTCCGTCAGATGTTCGGCGCTGAGGGTTACGAGATCGTTGCCATCAACGACCTGACCAGCCCCGAGATGCTGGCTCACCTGCTGAAGTACGACACCGCTCAGGGTCGTTACGACGGTCACACCGTTGAGGCTGGCGAGGGTTCCATCACCGTAGACGGCAAGAAGATCACCATCTACGCTAACCCCAATCCCGCTGAGCTGCCCTGGGGCGAGCTGGGTGTAGACGTTGTTCTGGAGTGCACCGGCTTCTTCACCAAGAAGGACAAGGCCATGGCTCACATCAACGCTGGCGCCAAGAAGGTTGTTATCTCCGCTCCCGCTGGCAACGACCTGAAGACCATCGTATTCAGCGTTAACGAGAACACCCTGACCAAGGAAGACCAGATCATCAGCGCTGCTTCCTGCACCACCAACTGCCTGGCTCCCATGGCCAAGGCCCTGAACGACGCTTACCCCGTTCAGAGCGGCATCATGACCACCGTGCATGCTTACACCGGTGACCAGATGATCCTGGACGGCCCCCATCGTAAGGGCGACCTGCGTCGTGCTCGTGCTGGCGCTGCCAACATCGTTCCCAACAGCACCGGCGCTGCCAAGGCTATCGGCCTGGTTATCCCCGAGCTGAACGGCAAGCTGATCGGTTCTGCTCAGCGCGTTCCCGTTCCCACCGGCTCCACCACCATCCTGGTTGCCGTTGTTAAGGGCAAGGACGTTACCGTTGACAGCATCAACGCTGCCATGAAGGCTGCTTCTTCCGAGAGCTTCGGCTACAACGAGGACGCTATCGTTTCTTCCGACATCATCGGCATCCGTTACGGCAGCCTGTTTGATGCCACCCAGACCATGGTTACCAAGATCGACGACGACACCTATCAGGTTCAGGTTGTGTCCTGGTACGACAACGAGAACAGCTACACCAGCCAGATGGTTCGCACCATCAAGTACTTCGCTGAGCTGTAATTCTCCTCTGCTTAGGGTATGACAAAGGCCCCCGCGTGGTTCCTCCACGCGGGGGCCTTTTCTGCGTCCGCGTTGGCGGCGCTTGCCTTTTTGGCTTTTTAATGCTAAACTGGTAACACGTAAAAGGAGTTGACATACAATGCAGCAGGGAATGCGCCGCAGGGCGCTGGCCGCGGCCTTTCCCCACACGGTGCCCATTCTGGCGGGCTTTTTGTTCTTGGGCATGGCCTACGGCATATACATGAATGTATCCGGTTTTTCCTTCTGGTACCCCATGCTCATGGGGCTCACCATTTTCGGCGGCTCGCTGGAGTTTGTGGCAGTGTCCATGCTGCTGGCGCCCTTTGCGCCCCTGCAGACCTTTCTGGTGGCGCTGATGCTCCAGGCCCGCCACCTGTTCTACGGCATTGCCATGCTGGAAAAATACCGGGGTCTGGGCCTCAAACGGTATTATCTGATCTTCGGCATGTGTGACGAGAGCTTTTCCATCAACTGCAGCGCCGAAATTCCCGAAGGGGTGGATCGGGGCTGGTTTTATTTCTGGGTGACTCTGCTCAACCACAGCTACTGGGTGACGGGCGCGGCGCTGGGCGGCCTTGCGGGGTCGCTGCTTTCCTTCGATACCACCGGTCTGGACTTCGTGATGACCGCCATGTTCGTGGTGATCTTTCTGGAACAGTGGGATAAGGAAAAGACCCATCTGCCCTCGCTCATCGGCCTGGGGGCCAGCGGAGTGTGCCTGGCGCTGTTCGGGGCGGATTCCTTCCTGCTGCCCGCTATGGGCTGCATTCTGGCCCTGCTCACGGTCTTCAAAAAGCCCATTGGCCGGATGCAGGCGGAAGGAGGGGATGCGCAATGACCCTGACCCAACAGATCGTCACCATCGGCCTGTGTGTGCTGGGCACCATGCTCACCCGGTTTCTGCCCTTCTGGGTGTTCCGGGGCGGTCAGGTCCCGGCCTATGTGCGGTATCTGGGCCGGGCGCTGCCGGGGGCCATCTTCGGCATGCTGGTGGTCTACTGCCTCAAAGGAGTACAGTGGACCGCCGGGACCCACGGACTGCCGGAAATCCTCGCGATTCTGGTCACCATCGGCCTGCATCGCTGGAAAAAGCAAATGCTGGTCTCCATCGCCGGGGGTACGGTTTGCTACATGCTGCTGGTGCAATGGGTGTTCTGAGCAGGAATTTGCCCTGCTGCCGGGGAAAAGTGTTCTCTTGTAGAGGACAAAACGGCTTTTTTAAAAATTTTTCTGATTTTTCAAAAAATTTTGGAAAGAGTTGAAATAAAACCCGGTCCTCAATCGTCTTACAAGTACAAGCGGACATTCAAACCGACCGGCACGGGGCCCTCAGAGCCAGCGGCCCGGCGGATGGAACAAAATTAAAATTGAGGAGGGAATTCCATGAAGTGGATGCTGATCGTATCGGGCCTGTTGGCGGCGGGTGCTGCATTCGCGCTGCTGCGTGCATGGGCCGGCAAGGGAAAGTCGAATAAGGGTGAAGTGAGCCTGATGGCCACTGTGAAGCGGATTCTGACCAACGGCGAGGGTCAGTACAAGGGCGTTTTCGTCGCCCGCGGCCAGGAAGTGGAATTTGCCATTCCTGCCCACATCGCCCGTCAGCTGCAGCCCGGTGAGCGCGGCGTGCTCACCTATCGGGGCGGCGAGTTCGTGTACTTCGTACCCCGCCAGCAGCTGTTTGAAGCAGAGGGCGAAGGCCAGCTGCGCGCTGTTTCCTAAACCACGCAAAACGTTCGCACCAGGGCTTAGCAAGCGGCCCGGGGGCGGCTTTTGAACCCGCCTTATCATGAGACGGAATTGCCGGGAGTGTTCTTGAATAGAGAACACTCCCGGTTTTTTCTTTGTTTTGCCGGTGCGATGTGATACAATAAGGAAAAAACTGCGGTCAAAAGCCGGTGCGGCGGGTCTGCCTATGCCCCCGGCAAAGCGCGCAGATATGGCAGGGGAGAATGGGAATGCAGAAACAGCTCACCCGCATTTTTTCGGCGGGGTTTGCCCTGGTGTGGGGCTGGGTCTTTTTGAATAGCGTGCTGCGCTGGCAGCACAACGGGCTGGCCGCGCTGGCGGCGGGCGCGGTGCTGGGAGCGGTGCTGTTCGCCCTGGCCCGCTTCGTGCTGCCGCTGCTGGATCAGCTGCCCCGCCGCCGGTTCCGGCTGGTGCTGGGCGCGGCGCTGGCGGTCTATGGCCTTGCGCTGGGCTGGCTGGGCTTTTTGCTGGCCGAGGTGCCCATCATGGACATGAGCACCGTGCTGCAAAGCCTGCCGGATTTTCTGGACGACGGCGTGCCCCAGGTGTGGGGAGCCTATTATGTGATCTGCAACAACAATCTGGGCCTGGCGCTGTTGCTCGCCGGCTGGTATAAGCTGGCGGGGCTGTTCGGCATCACGCCGGACACCGAGGCGGGCATCTATGCGGGCATCGTGCTGAACGTGCTGGCCATCTGGCTGGCGGTGCTGCTGGTCTGCCTGCTGGCCCGGCGCATTCTGCACCACAACAGCGGCGTGGCCCTGGCCTTTGTGCTGTGCGCGGGCTTCCTGCCCTTTGTGCTCTGGGCGCCCTGCTTTTATTCCGATACGCTGTCCCTGCCCTTCGGGCTGCTGGTGCTGCTGTGCTGGAATTACTACCGGAGCGAAACACGCCGTCCGGTGCGCATCGCCCTGCTGGCGGCCATGGGGGCCGCGGCCTTTGTGGGCTACGCAGTGAAGGGCAGCGTGGCGGTGATCGTTGTGGCGCTGGTGATCCAGCTCTTTCTGGAGAAAAAGCCCCGCCAGGCGCTGGCCGGGGCGCTGGTGCTGGCGCTGGTCTTCGCCGGGCTGAATGCGGGCTACCGAGCCTGGCAGCACAGCGGTCTTTTGGACTTTTCGGTGGAGGACGCCGAGGGCTTCCCCATCGAGCTGTGGTTTGCCTACGGCAGCACCGGTGACGGCGATTACAACGACCCGGTCTGCCAGGCTGCCAAGGACCTGCCCACCATGGCAGAGCGGCGGCAGATGCTGCGGCAGTTTATCATCGAGCAGTATTCCTCCCGTGGCCCGCTGGAGCAGCTGGAGTTCATGACCCGTAAGGCGGCCATCACCTGGGGCGACGGAATGTATGACGCCCAGGAGTTCCTGGCCACCCCGCTCAAAGCCAACTGGACCCACCGGTTCATTCTGGAGGGCCAGCCCGGCTACATGCCCATGGTCTACTACTGCCAGGCCTACCAGTTCCTGCTCATGGGATTGGTGCTGGCGGGCGCGGTGGGCGCGGTGCGGCGGGCTCGTCCCGGCACCCTGACCCTGGCCCGGGTGAGCGTGTTCGGGCTGATGCTCTTCTTGAGCTTCTGGGAGACCAAGGCCCGCTATTCCTTCAATTTCACCCCGCTGCTGATTTTGCTGGCCACGGCCACCCTGTGGCGGCTGGCCCGGCAGCGGCGCATTGGCCGGAAAAACTGAAATAGAAAAAGCCGTGAGGAAGCTTCCTCACGGCTTTTGTTGTATGTTCAGTTTGCTTTTCGCCGGGTCAGAAAGAACAGGGCGGCGCCCAGGCCGCACAGCTCCGCCAGCACGTAAGCCAGCCAGACGCCGGTCATGCCCAGCACCGCCGCCAGCACCAGCGCCAGTGGGATCAGGGCGATCAGTCCCCGAATCATGGCCACGCCAAAGCCCTGGCCCGGCCGGTCCACCGCGCTGAAATAGGCGGCCAGCACCAGATTGGGCCCGGCGAAGAAGAAGCCCACAAAATAGATGCGCATGCCGGTGCGGGCGATGTCTGCCAGCTGGGGGTCGGCATCCCGGTTGAAGGCGCCGATCAGCGGGTCCGGCCACAGGTTCACCGCCAGGTAACAGGCCACCGCCAGCACCAGCACCAGACCCACCGCCAGCCGCAGCAGCTGACGCAGCTCGGCGGTGTTGTTTGTGCCGTAGGCGTGGCTGGTCAGGGGCTGGATGCCCTGGGCCACGCCGGTGAAGATGGCCAGCCCCACCAGAGCCAGATTGGCAATGATGCCGTAGGCCGCCACGCCCACGTTACCGGTGAAGTGCAGAATCAGCAGATTGAACACCAGCAGCACCACGCCGGAGGACAGCTCACACACAAAGGAGGAGGCGCCCAGACTCAGCGCCCGTGCAGCGGGCCGCAGCGCCGCGCCCCGCACCGAAAAGCGCAGCTGACTGGCGGGCCGGGCAAAGTGGGTGGCCAGTACGCACAGGCTCAGGATGGGGGCAATGCAGGTGGCGATGGCCGCGCCGAACATGCCTAGCCCCAGCGGATACATGAACACCCAGTCCAGCACCACGTTGGAAAGGCTGCTGGTGAGCATGCCCGCCATGGCCAGCCGGGGCGCGCCGTCATTGCGCACAAAGGCCTGCAGGGTGCTGTTCAATAAAAAGAAGGGGGCAAAGCAGAGAATGGTGCGCAGGTAGACGCTGCACAGCGGCCGGGTCACCGCGTCCGCACCCAGCAGAGCGGCCAGAGGCCAGGCGGCCACAGCGCCCACGGCCAGCAGGGCGCAGCCCGCACCCGCCGCCAACAGCACCATGCCGCTGAACAGCCGGTTGGCGGCATCGTTCTCCCCCTGAGCCCGCAGAATGGCATAGCGGGTACCGCCGCCCACGCCGGTCATCAGACCCGCCGCGTTGATCAGGTTGAACACCGGGATGGCGATGTTCAGCGCGGTCAGGCCGTCCGCTCCGATGGCGTTGGCGATGAAAAAGGTATCTGCCAGAATGTAGCAGGAAAGGCCGAGCATCCCCAGCACGTTGGCGCTCACATAGCGGCAGAATTTGGGCAATACGTTCACAGTCTTCTACTTCCTCCCTCACAGCAAAAAAGGTGCCTGCCCCCCTCCCTGCTTGCGACCTACCGGGAGAGGTTCAGGCACCTGACGGGCGACCCGGTGGCCGCCCGTCATGCTTTTGTATTGAGGCAACACCGCATAATTCACGCCTCACGGCTCAGGCGGCGTATCACGCCAAAATTTTCCGCGCTGTTTTCCAAAAATGCTCGCGGGGCCTCCAAGGCTTGTCTGCGCTTTTTGGTTCATATCACAAAAAATTTCCGGTGCGCTCCACCACCTGGAATTGTGCGGTATCGCCTTAAATTCCGTTACTCAGTATAGCAAAGCCCGGCCCAAAAGGCAAGGAGCTATTCTGATTACAGCTCGTAGATGGCGGAATATTTCTCCACCAGATAATCGGTGTAGAACTTGGGGTCGAAATCGCCGCCGCAGGCATTCTTCAGCAGCTGGGCGGGGGTCTTTTCCTTGCCGTACTGCCAGATGCGCTCCTCCAGCCAGCCGGTGATGGGGGCCCAGTTGCCCGCCTCCAGCAGACCGTCCACGTCCAGGTCCTTGCGCATGGCGGCCATCATCTGCGCGCCGTAGGCGGTGCCCAGCGCGTAGCTGGGGAAGTAGCCCAGGTCGCCGCCGGCCCAGTGGATGTCCTGCAGCACGCCGTGGGCGTCGTCCGGCACGTCCACGCCCAGCAGCTCCTTCATCTGAGCGTTCCAGGCGGCGGGCAGGTCCTTGACCGCCAGAGAGCCGTCCATCAGGCGCTTTTCCAGCTCGTAGCGAACCATCACGTGCAGGCAGTAGGTCACCTCGTCCGCCTCGGTGCGGATCAGGCTGGGCTGGCACTGGTTCACCGCCTTGTAGAAGGCCTCGGGGGTCACGCCCGCCAGCTGGGTGGGGAACAGCTCGGTGAGGGTGGGCCACAGGCTCTTGATAAAGCCCAGGCTGCGGCCCAGGTAGTTCTCGCACAGACGGCTCTGGCTCTCGTGCAGGCCCATGGACGCGCCGCCGGACAGGCAGGTGTACTGCAGGCGGTCGGCCATGTGCAGCTCATACAGGGCATGGCCGCCCTCGTGGATCACCGAGTACAGGTTGCTGGCCATGTCATCCTCGTGGTAGTGGGTGGTGATGCGCACGTCGCCCTTGTAGAACTCGGTGGTGAAGGGGTGCTCGCTCTCGCTCAGCACGCAGTGGCCCTCGTCAATGCCCATCAGCTTCATCACAGCCGCCGAGAGCATCTTCTGGGCCTCAATGGGCCAGGTGCCCTCCAGGAAATCGCAGGGGATCTTCGCGCCCCGCTGGCTGATCTCCTTCACCAGTGGCTGGATCACCGCCTTCAGCCGGTCGAAGAAGGCGTCGCACTGAGCCATGGACAGCCCCTTCTCGTACTGGTCCAGCCACACGTCGTAGGGGGCCTTATTGGCGTCGAAGTAGGCGGCGGTGCGGCGGCGGTAGTCCACGATCTGCTCCAGATAGGGGGCAAACAGCGAGAAGTCGCTGGCGGCCTTGGCCTTCTCCCAGGCGTTCACCGCAGCGGTGGTCAGCTTCACGAAGGCGGCGTATTCCTGAGCGGGGATCTTGCTGGTCTCGTCGTACAGGCGCTGCAGCTCGGCCACCTCGGCGGCCTCCTGCTCGGTGCGCTCCTCATTGCGAGCCTTCTCCAGCAGAGCGGGAAGGGCGGGGTCGGCAATCAGGCTGTATTTGATGCCGCTCAGCACCTCCAGCGCCTCGCCGCGGCCGGGGTAGCTCTCACTGGGGGCCACGGTCTGGGCGTCGAAGTCGATCACATTCAGCGCGAACTGAAAGGCGTACAGCTTCTTTTGCAGGTCCCGCAGGGCCTGCATGGTCTCGGTCATCATAAAAATGGTCACTCCTTTGTGGGCAAACTCGCCCGCGCCCGGCCCGACTGTTCGCCATGCCGGAACGCAGGGGCTTTTTCTGCTATTATACCGGCTGGCGGCCCAAAATACAAATCCCTCGCAAAAGCTGCGGCAAAGCCGGACGGATGCGGTTGATTTTCGCCGCCGGATGCACTACACTGAAAAGCAGAGGAACAATTCATACCGAAGGGGGAATCAAGGATGGAGCAGCCGCTGGTCAGCGTGATCGTGCCGGTCTACAACGCGAAGCTTCACATCGCCCGCTGCGTGGAGAGCATCCGCAAGCAGAGCTATCAGAACCTGGAGATCATTCTGGTGAACGACGGCAGCAGCGACGTGAGCCTGCAGGTGGCGGACATGTACGCCCGGGTGGACAAACGCATCCTGCTCATCGACAAGGCCAACAGCGGGGTGTCCGCCACCCGGAATCTGGCCATCTCGATGGCCACCGGCAAATACCTGCAATTTGCCGACAGTGATGATTACCTTGCTCCGGACGCCACCCGCCTGCTGGTGGAAAAGGCGGAGCAGCACACCGCCGATCTGGTGATCGCGCCCTACTACCGGGTGGAAAACCACAAGCCTCTCTTCGCGAAAACCGAGGAGGACAGCTACCAGACCATCGAGCAGTACGGCTTTCTGGACGCGGGCTTTTACGACAAGACCGCCTTTGCCAAGGGCCTGATGAAGGAGCCCGCCAGCTTTTATTATGGCGTGATGTGGAACAAGCTCTACCGGCGGGATATTGTACATAACCACAACATCCAGTGCAACGTGGAGCTGGGCTGGAGCGAGGACCTGCTGTTCAATCTGGAATACATCCGGTATGCCTCCCGCTTCTATGCGCTGGAACAGCCGGTGTATTACTACGTGCAGAATCCCCAGAGCATCACCGCCACCCAGCTGGGGCTGCGCAACACGGTGAAGATGCTCTCCACCAAGGCCAGCCTGTTTGCCTATTACAAAAAGCTCTATGAGGAGCTGGGCCTTTACGAGGAGAACAAGCTGCAGATCTACAAATATCTGGTGGCAGTGGCCGAGGCCTGAACCAACAAGCGAGAACGAAGAAAGCGAGCCTGCCCGGGAATGCTCCCGCGGCAGGCTCGCTTTGTTACAAGGAAATACCGCCTGAGCCGTTCGGCGTGAATGATGCGGTGTTGCCTCAGTTGTTATAGCCCAGAACATGGATCAGCCGCACGTCCGCGTAGGCGTAGGCGCTCATGGGCCAGTCGATCCGGTCGGTGGTGTTGGAGGCGATGAGGAATTCCACCGGCTGGCCGTTGGCGTCGTTGACCACCTCGGTCACCAGCACCGAGTGCTTCCACTCGCCGTCCGCCCCGTATTGCAGCACGTCGCCGGGCTGGGCGGTGTACAGGTTGCCATCCGCCTCGGCTGCCAGACCGTAGCCGCTGTTCTCGTTCACGTAGGTGTAAAATTCATCCACACCGCTCCAGCTGGAGGAACGGCCCCGGGCCTCGGAATAGGAGTTGGGCACGTCGCTGTACCATTTCCACTGCTGGGTGTCGTAGCCGTAGATGTCCATGGGGATGCCCCCCGCGTACAGGCACTGGGAGGTGAAGTTGTTGCAGTTGCCGCCGTAGTCATCGTAGATGCCCCATTTGGGGTTGCGGGTCATTGCGGTCAGCCCCACCCACTGGCGGGCGTAATCCACCGCCGCCTGCCGGTCATAAGCCATGTTGCAAGCCTGGATACTGCTCTGGCCGGAGGGATTCGCCAGATATTCCTGGCGTTGGCTGGCCAGCTTGTCCACATCCGATTTGGCGGCGCTCATCAGCTGGCTCAGCGTGCTCTTGATTCCGGCCTCACCGCTGGAGGACTGATGGCTGTACACATCCCGCACCAGGTTGAAGCCGTCCTCGGTCTTTTCGTGGGCCAGGATCTTGCCGTCGGCGGAGAAGGTGAAGGTGTTCTCGATGCCGCAGCTGGAGCTGGTGCGGCCGTTCAGAAAAGCGAACTGGATCTGGTCATCCTCCTGCAGGGTCACGGTGCAGCCGCCGTCGCTCTCCCAGCTGGTTTCCTCCACCGTCAGGCCGATGGTGAAGCCGGTCATGGTCAGGTCCACCGGCTGCATGGCACGCACCTGACTGATGAAGTCCACGCTGGCCTCATCCAGCAGGCAGGCCTCCTGGGCCGCTGCGCCCGGGCCGTAAAGATCGTCCAGCTCCGGGGCTTCCAGCCGGGCGGAGGCATCGTAGCAGCGCACGAACCATTCGGTCAGGGTATCCTGCACTTCCTGGGGCAGCTCGTCGCCGCCGGAGCGGAACACGCATTCGCCCACCGATGGGGCGGGCGCTGGTTCGGGCTGACTCACAGCCCCGGAGACATCCGCCCCGACGGGCAGGGCCTCGCGGGCGGACCAGACATAGGTAAAGCCTAAAATCAGGCAGCTGACCAGAGCGGCCAGAGCCCAGGGCAGCGGGGAAGCGCGGCGTTTGCGGCGGGCGGGCCGGGCCGGATTGGCCCGCCGCTGCACGGGACGCTGTGCAGCGGGCTGCGGGGGAGCGGGGCGGCGTACCTGCCGCTTTTGGGCTTGGGGTGCGTAACGGGCTTCCAGAGAGGAACGGCGGGGCGCGGCGCGTCTTGCGGGGGCGCGGCGAACCGGCTGAGCCGATTGGGCCGGCTGGCGCGGCGTGCGCTGGCGGCTTGCCCCGGAATGGTATTTCCAACTTTCGGGGGGATTGGCCATCGTCTCGTTCCTCCTTTGGCGGTATATTTCTATTAGACGTATTATACCGCGCCGATGTAACGAAACTGTATCGAAGGGAGACGCAAAGTTGTAAATTTTGGCGGCGGGACGCAAAAAAAGACCCCGGTTTTCACCAGGGGCTTTGGGATAAATTAAGCCAGGGGTTTGGTCTTTTCGGCCAGCCATGCGGTTTCCGCTTCGGTCAGCAGGGGGGCAAGATCCCGGTAGGTCTCGGCATGGAAGGCGTTCAGCCAGGCCTTCTCGTCCGCGTCCAGCAGCTCGGGGCGAACCGGGGTCAGGTCGATGGGGCAGCGGGTCATGGACTCGAAGCCCAGGAACTGGCCGTACTGGTTCTTCACCCGCTCCACGCACAGCAGCTCGTTCTCAATGCGGATGCCCACCTCGCCCTCTTCGTAGATGCCGGGCTCGTCGGTGATGGTCATGCCGGGCTCGAAGGGCACATGATTGGTCACGCGCAGGCTCTGGGGTCCTTCGTGTACGCCGCCGATGAAGCCCACGCCGTGGCCGGTGCCGCAGCGGTAGTCGATGCCGTGCTGCCACACCGCGGCACGGGCCATCACATCCAGGTTGCCGCCGGTGCAGCCGGACAGGAACTGGAACTTGGCGATGTCGATGTGGCTCTTGAGCACGTAGGTGTAGTAGGTGCGCTCGTTGTCGGTCAGCTCACCCAGCGCATAGGTGCGGGTGATGTCGGTGGTGCCGTCGTTGTACTGTCCGCCGCTGTCCACCAGCAAGAAGCCACGCTTCTCCAGCTTGGTGCAGTTGTCCGGGGTGGCATGGTAGTGCATCATGGCGGCGTTGGCCCCGTAGGCGGCGATGGTGTCGAAGCTCACGCCCAGGTTGCCGGGCTGAGCGGCGCGCAGCTCCATCAGCTTGCGGTCCACATCCACCTCGGTGAGGGTCTCGCCCGCGGCCAGCTGCTCCTCCAGCCAGATCTGGAAGCGCACCATGGCCACGCCGTCCTTCACGTGGCAGTTCATCAGGTTCTTGATCTCGGCGGCGTTCTTCACGCCCTTCATGGCCTGGATGGGGTCCTCGCCCATCTTCACCGTGAAGTTGGGGTTCTGGCACACAGCGCTGTAGATGGCCCAGTTGGTGGAGCCGTCCACCAGGATCACCCGGTTGTGATGGTAGCCGGTCAGGGTGCCCAGCAGCCGGTCATAGCTCTCCACACCCACGCCCTGGGCACGCAGAGCGGCAACAGCCTCCTCGGGCAGGCGGCTCTGGTCGATGAACAGAGTGGCGTTGGTGGTGGTCACGAAGCAGTAGGCCAGGGCAAAGGGAGTGCAGTCCAGGTCGGCGGCACGCAGGTTCAAAAGCCAGGCCACGCTGTCCAGCCGGGAGACCACCATGGCGCCGGCGCCGGCTTCGGCCAGCTTGCCGCGCAGGCGGCTCAGCTTTTCCGCAGCGGAGGCACCCGCGGTTTCGGCATCCACCAGCCAGGCGGGGGTGGAGGGAACCGGGGGCCGGTCCTCCCAGATGGGGCTGACCAGATCAACGGACAGCACCTTCGCGCCCTTTTTCTCCAGGGCCTTTTCCAGCTCCTGCACGGTGGCGGTGGGGGTGACCATGCCGTCCAGAGCCAGCACCTGGCCTTCGCCCAGGGCGTCCACCAGATATTCGGTCACGGTGGGGGTACCCTCCACGGCGATCTTTTGCAGCTGAATCTCGCTTCCGGCCAGCTGGCGCTCAGCCTGGATGAAGTAGCGGCCGTCGGCCCAGAGGGCGCTGGCGGTATCGGTCACCACAAGGGTGCCCATGCTGCCGGTGAAGCCGGAGAAGTAGGCCCGGGCCTTCCAGTGGTCGGGCAGGTACTCGCTGGAATGGGGGTCCGACGAGGGGATCAGGCAGGCATTCGCCCCGGCGGCCTGCATGGCCGCCCGCAGCTGGGCGATTTTTTCGTTGGTGGTTTTCATGAGATCTGTTTTACCTCTTTTCCCACAGCGGACGCATCCCGCGTCCGCCGCGCAAAATCGTGTTAAGAGGCGATACCGCATAATTCCGGGTGGTGGAGCACGCCGGAAAATTTTTTGTGAGATGAAGCAAAAAGCACAGCCAATCCTTGGTGGATTGGCAAGCATTTTTGCAAAATATCACGGAAAATTTTGGCGCGATACACCACCTGAGCCCTGGGGCGTGAATTGTGCGGTGTTGCCTAAATTTATATTAACACGGTAAAGCAGGTTTTAAAAGGGACCGGGACGCAAAAACGCAAAATTTCGCAAAAAGAACACCGGAGAAAACCGCGCAATGACCTTGACAAAGATAGTATAATAAGAAACGGAACGACCGTTTTTCAGCAGGCGGCCCGGGGGCGGGAATATGCCCCGGCGGGGCGGCTCTGCGCAAGGGCAATCCCGGCCGTGAATCGTGCAGGGTTCCCCAAGATAAAAGGAGACAATATACCATGACCAAGATTGATATTTTTTCCGGTTTTCTGGGCGCCGGCAAGACCACGCTCATCAAGAAGCTGATCGCCGAGGCCTACGCGGGCCAGAAGCTGGTGCTCATCGAGAATGAGTTCGGTGAGATCGGCATCGACGGCGGCTTTCTGAAGGAGGCCGGCATCGAGATCACCGAGATGAACTCCGGCTGCATCTGCTGCAGCCTGGTGGGCGACTTCCGGGAGGCTCTGAAGAAGGTCATCGACCAGTATCAGCCCGACCGCATTCTGATCGAGCCCTCCGGCGTGGGCAAGCTGAGCGACGTGACCAAGGCCGTGCAGGGCATCGCCGCCGAGCGGGACGTGCAGCTGAACAGCTTTGTGACTGTGGCCGACGTGAACAAGGTGCGGCTGTACATGAAGAACTTCGGTGAGTTCTACAACGACCAGATCGGCCATGCCAACGCCATCATCCTGAGCCGTACCGGCGCCGCCAGCGAGGACAAGATCGCCCGCGCCGTGGCCATGATCCGGGAGAAGAACCCCGAGGCCACCATCGTCACCACCGACTGGAACCAGCTGAAGGGCGAGCAGATCGTGGCGGCCATGGAGTCCAAGCGGGACTTCGTGAAGGAGCTGCTGGAGGAGACTCAGATCTGCCCCGAGTGCGGCCATCACCACGAGCATGGCGAGGAGTGCGGCCACGACCACGAGCATGAGCATCACCATCATCACGACCACGATGAGGAGTGCGGCTGCGGTCACGACCATGAGCACGAGCACCATCACCACGATCACGACGAGGAGTGCAGCTGCGGCCACGATCATGACCATGAGCACCATCATCACGATCATGACGAGGAGTGCGGCTGCGGTCACGACCATGACCATGAGCATCATCATCACGATCATGACGGCGAGTGCAGCTGCGGCTGCGGCCATGACCACGACCATCACCACCACCATCACGCCGACGAGGTGTTCACCAGCTGGGGCCGCGAGACTGCCCGGGTGTTCACCGAGGAGGAGATCCGCAACGCTCTGGAAGAGCTGGACAGCGGCAAGTACGGCGTGGTGCTGCGCGCCAAGGGCATCCTGCCCGGCGCGGAGGGCTGGATCTACTTTGACCATGTGCCCGGCGAAGCCGACGTGCGCGGCGGCGCTGCGGATGTGACCGGCCGCCTGTGCGTGATCGGCTCCAAGCTGGACGAGGCTGCCCTGGAGCAGCTGTTCCATCTGGCCTGAGCCGCAGGGAGGGAGAGGTAACGTGAAAGAGATTCCGGTATATCTGTTCCTGGGCTTTTTGGAAAGCGGCAAGACCCGCTTTGTGCAGGAGACCATGGAGGACCCCCAGTTTGACTCCGGCGACAAGACTCTGCTGCTGGTGTGCGAGGAGGGCGAAGAGGAATACAACGCCGACAAGTTCGCCTTCGGCGGCGTGAGCGTGGAGCTCATTGAGGACAAGGAGCAGCTGAACCCCACCCATCTGGCCGAGCTGGTGAAAAAGACCGGCGCGGGCCGGGTGGTGATCGAATACAACGGCATGTGGATGGTGCAGGAGCTGTACGAGGCCATGCCGGAGAACTGGGTCATCTACCAGACCATCGGCACCGCCGACGCGAACACCTTCCGCATGTACTTCGACAACATGCGCCAGCTGTTCCTGGACAAGTTCGCCCAGTGCGAGCTGCTGGTGGTGAACCGGGCCGACGGCCTGACCGCCGAGGACCAGGAGTTCGTACACAAGGCGGTGCGCCAGGCCAGCCGCCGGTGCGACATCGCCTACGAATACACCGACGGCAGCGTGGCCTACGACCAGCTGCCGGACGAGCTGCCCTTCGACATCAACGCGGATGTGATCGAGATCGGCGACGAGGACTTCGGCGTCTGGTATCTGGATGCCAGCGAGGACCCGGAGAAGTACGCGGGCAAGACCGTGCGCTTCACCGCCCAGGTCTGCCAGACGCCCCGGGTGGGCCAGAATCAGTTCGTGCCCGGCCGCTTCGCCATGACCTGCTGCGTGCAGGACATCCAGTTCGTGGGCTTCCCCTGCAAGTACGACGAGGCCAAAAAGCTGGCCCAGCGCAGCTGGATCAAGATCACCGCCAAGGTGCGGGTGCAGTTCCACCCCCTGTTCGGCGGCAAGGGTCCGGTGCTCACTGCTCTGTCGGTAGAGGCCGCCCAGCCCCTGAAGGACGACGTGGTCACCTTCAGCTGACCGGCCGAAGAAAAGCAAAACAAACAGGGCCCGTTCCCGGGTTTGCGCCGGGGCGGGCCCTGTGGTATACTACTCAAAAAGGAGGGAGTATTCATGGGATTTTTCAAACGACTGATTTCCATCGTTCTGGGCATTGCTGCGGGCGCTGTGGCCTATAAGCTGCTGAACGATTACAACAAGAGCTCTCACATCGAGGGCGAGTATGTGGAGGTGCCCACCGAGCCGGAGCAGCCCGCTCAGGCCGAGCCGGAGAAGGCTGCCAGCGAGGAGCCTCAGCCGGAGCCGACCGTTTACCCCCAGCGCCCGGACCGGGGCCCCAACACCAATCCGGTGACCCTGGGTGCGGCGGAAAAGCCGCTGGATGAGAACGGCAAGCTGGACCCCACCCGCATCGCCAGCGCTGAGGATTTCGGCGACTGGGACGATCTGGGCTGCCAGGGCTGAGTCTCTGCGAAAAGTACAAAAAAACCGGCCTGCGGAAATTGTATCCGCAGGCCGGTTTTCTTATGTCGGTTGGAATTTAAGCTTCGTTTGCCGGAGCCTTCCGCCCGGTGGTGAGCCGGTGGTAGGATACAGCCATCACCGCCAGAATCGCCAGCAGGAACACCGGATACAGCCCGATGCTGATGTGGTTGGCGATCAGCCCGAACAGGGGAGGCATCAGGCAGGTGCCCACATAGGCGCTGGCCATCTGTACCCCGATCAGCGCCTGGGACCGCTCGGCCCCGAAGGTGGCCGGGGTGGAGTGGATCACGCAGGGGTAGATAGGCGCGCAGCCCAGCCCCACGAGCACCAGGCCGACCTGGGCGGGACGGCTGCCAAAGGGCAGGAACAGGCAGAAGATGCCCGCCAGGATCACCGCCTGCCCCAGCCGGATCAGCTGGGTGTCGGAAAAGCGCATGGTCAAAAAGCCGCTGGCTGCCCGTCCGGCGGTGATGCCGAAGAAGAACAGGCTGGCCCAGCTGGCAGCCTGTTCGGCGCTCAGGCCGTGGTGGAGGGTCAGGTAGCTGCTGGCCCACAGCGCGCAGGTCTGCTCCAGAGCGCAGTAGCAGAAAAAGGCGGTCAGAATGGCCTTCGCCCCGGGAATAGCAATGATTTCTCGCAGGCTCAGCGGCGCGTTCTGGTGGGTTTCGCTCTGCTGGTCCGGCTTTGCCCAGAGCCGCAGGCTCAATGCAAGGATAACCACCAGAACAGTCTGCAACAGGGCGATATACCGGTAGCCGCCGGTCCAGCCCTTGCCGCCGGTGAGGGCAAGGCCCATGATGACCGGTCCGATGGAAGCGCCCACGCCCCACATGCAGTGCAGCCAGCTCATGTGGCGGCTGGCGTAGTGCAGGGCCACATAGTTGTTCAGCGCCGCGTCCACGCAGCCCGCGCCCAGCCCGTAGGGGACCGCCCACAGGCAGAGCATCCAGAAGGAGCTGCTGATGGAAAAGCCGAACAGGGCCAGGGCGGTGGCTGCCACGCTCACCGCGGTGATCACCCCGGCGCTGAACCGGCGGATCAGCCGGTCGCACTGCAGGCTGGACACGATGGTCCCCACCGCGATGATGGCGGAAAGGATTCCCGCGTAGGACACCGGTACCTGGAATTGCTGGTAGATGGTGGGCCAGGCGGAGCCCAGCAGGGAATCCGGCAGGCCCAGACTGATAAAGGAAAGATAGATCACCGCCAAAAGCAGCGAAGTCATAAAACGCACCCCTCTTTTTGCCGAAGCGCTTGTACCGCCCCGGCCATGTTTGTGCAAGCACAACGCCGATTATAGCACCGACGCAGGCAAAAGCAAAGCCCCCGGCGGAGATTTTTCCACCGGGGGCTCGTTGTATGGTTGGAATCTTACTTGGCGTATTCCACCGCGCGGCTCTCGCGGATCACGTTCACCTTGATCTGGCCGGGGTAATCCAGCTCTTCCTCGATCTTCTTGGTGATGGAACGGGCCAGCAGGATCAGCTGGTCGTCGCTGATGGCGTCCGGCTTTACCATGATGCGCACCTCGCGGCCAGCCTGCACGGCAAAGGCGTTCTCCACGCCCTCGAAGCTGCAGCTGATCTCTTCCAGATTCTCCAGCCGCTTGATGTAGCTTTCCAGGTTCTCGCGGCGGGCGCCGGGACGGGCGGCGCTGATGGCGTCGGCGGCCATCACGATGAAGGCCAGCGGAGTCTTGGGCTCCACATCGCCGTGGTGCGCCTCGATGGCGTGGATCACGGCGGGGTTCTCCTTGTACTTGCGGGCGATCTCCACACCGATCTGGATGTGGCTGCCTTCGATCTCGTGGTCCAGGGCCTTGCCGATGTCATGCAGCAGACCGGCACGGCGGGCCTGAGTCACGTTCACGCCCATCTCGCCAGCCAGCAGGCCGGACAGATAGGAAACCTCCAGAGAGTGGTTCAGCACGTTCTGGCCGAAGCTGGTGCGGAACTTCAAGCGGCCCAGCAGCTTCACGATGTCGGGATGGATGCCGTGGATGCCCACCTCCATCACCGCGCGCTCGCCTTCACGCTTCATGGACAGCTCCAGTTCGCGGCGGCACTTCTCCACCGTCTCCTCAATGCGGGCGGGGTGGATGCGGCCGTCGGCGATCAGGCGCTCCAGCGTCATGCGGGCCACCTCGCGGCGGGCCTGGTCGAAGCTGGACAGGGTGATGGCCTCGGGGGTGTCGTCGATGATCAGGTCCACACCGGTGGCGGTCTCCAGGGCGCGGATGTTGCGGCCCTCGCGGCCGATGATGCGGCCCTTCATCTCGTCGTTGGGCAGGGGAACCACGCTCACGGTGGTCTCGCTGGAATGGTCGGCGGCGCAGCGGGCGATGGCCTGGCCGATCATCTCGCGGGCCATAACGTCGCACTCGTCCTTCAGGTTGGCCTCATAGGCGCTGATGCGCATGGCCTTCTCGTGGGTCAGCTCCTGATCCAGGCGGTTCAGCAAAAGGTGCTTGGCGTCCTCCTGGGTCAGACCGGCAATGGTCTCCAGCTTTTCCATCTGGCGCAGCTTCAGCTGTTCCAGTTCGTCCAGCTTTGCTTCCACCAGCTCGCTGCGGCGGCGCTGCTCCTCTTCCTTCTGCTCCAGAGCGGCCACCTTCTTGTCCAGGGATTCCTCCTTCTGGTCCAGACGGCGCTCCTGGCGGCTCAGCTCGCTGCGGCGCTCTTTGATTTCCTTGTCGGCCTCGGTCTTCATGCGCAGGGCTTCGTCCTTGGCCTCGATCACGGTCTCTTTGCGTTTCTGTTCTGCGGTCTTGATGGCGTCGTTCACAATCCGCATTGCTTCTTCTTCGGCGCTGCCGATCTTTGCTTCAGCGGTTTTGCGGCGGTAGCTCTGGCCAAGAAAAAAGCCTGCGGCCACACCGACGGCGATTGCAACGACTGCCACCAGTACCAATACGATCATGGATGGCAATGTTTTCAACTCCTCAAATAGAAATGGTATCTGAGATGACCGCCATGGTGCAGGGGCAGACCGGCTGGTTGCGGGACCTGGAACGAACGGCACGCAGCACAACGATACCGCCGCACAGGCGGTGCGGCGGAAAGGATGCAAACGGGCTGGATTGGATATTGCAAGGCAGCAGGGCATGCTGCCGGTGTTCGTTTGGAAATACTCACAGTATCTTGCGCATATTTCACAAAAAGCAGGGCGGACCCTGCGGCTAATCATCTAATATACTTACTATTTATTTTAATGACGAGTTCACAAATTGTCAAGAAATATTGACAATCCCGAAGGGAAGGTATAAGATAAGGCTGAACCTATCCCGCAAAAGCGCAGATGCGGACATGAGCGGGCGGGCAACACGCGGATAGAGAAGGCCGCCGCTTCCCCCTGGGAGGCGTGCTGAGAGCGGCTGCGCGCAGGTGCCCCCACAGCTTACCACCGCGGAGCGCGGGGGCGAACCCCCGCCGGCAAGGGCCCGTTATCGCCCAAACGAGTGGGCGTGCCAAAAAGGCGCGCAATTCGGGTGGAACCGTGGAGCTTTCAGATGCTTCATCCCGTTATTGTTTTACGGGATGGGGCATTTTTTCTTTTTCGCCCCTTTGGGCGAAGCGATCAAACGGGAGGTCGAATAGTTATGATCAAAGTTGATTTGAAGGGCACCGTCAAGGAGTTTGAGGCGGGCGTATCCGCCGCTGAGGTGGCCAAGAGCATCGGCATGGGCCTGTACAAGAGCGCCTGCGCCGCCAAGGTAGACGGCCAGGTGTGCGACCTGCGCACCGTGCTGGACAAGGACTGCGCGCTGGAGATCCTGACCTTTGCCGACGACGAGGGCAAGCACGCCTTCTGGCACACCGCTGCCCATGTGATGGCTCAGGCCATCCAGCATCTGTACCCCGAAGCCCACTTCGGCATCGGCCCTGCTCTGGAGAGCGGCTGGTACTACGACATCGGCGGCGTGAAGCCCTTTACCCCGGACCAGTTTGCCGCCATCGAGGCCGAGATGAAGAAGATCGCCAAGGCGGACCTGCCGGTGGAGAAGCGCATCATCACCGTGGAGGAGGGCCGCGAGATCTTCGCCGGTCAGCCCTATAAGCTGGAGCTGCTGGAGGAGTACGCCGAGAAGGGCTGGGAGCTGAGCGTTTACCAGCAGGGCGACTTCGTGGACCTGTGCGCAGGCCCGCACCTGATGAGCACCGGCGCGGTGAAGGCCGTGAAGCTGACCCAGGCCACCAGCGCCTACTGGCGTGGCGACTCCAGCCGGGACAGCCTGTGCCGCATGTACGGCATTGCTTTCCCCAAGGCCAGCGAGCTGGAGGAGTACCTGAAGCAGCAGGAAGAGGCCCTCAAGCGGGACCACAACAAGATCGGCCGTGAGCTGGAGTACTTCACCACCGTGGAGGCCATCGGCCAGGGCCTGCCGGTCATGCTGCCCAACGGCGCCCGCGCCATCCAGCTGCTGCAGCGCTGGGTGGAGGACACCGAGCAGAAGCGGGGCTACCTGCTGACCAAGACCCCCCTGATGGCCAAGCGCGACCTGTACAAGATCAGCGGCCACTGGGACCACTACCTGGACGGCATGTTCATCCTGGGCGATCCCCACGACGAGACCAAGGAGTGCTTTGCTCTGCGTCCCATGACCTGCCCCTTCCAGTACCAGGTCTACCTGAACCGCAAGCGCAGCTACCGTGACCTGCCCATGCGTCTGGGCGAGACCTCCACCCTGTTCCGCAACGAGGATTCCGGCGAGATGCACGGCCTGATCCGCGTGCGTCAGTTCACCATCAGCGAGGGCCACATCGTGCTGCGCCCCGACCAGCTGGAGGAGGAGTTCCGCGGCTGCCTGGAGCTGGCCAAGGAGATGCTGGATACCCTGGGTCTGGGCGAGGACGTAAGCTACCGCTTCAGCCAGTGGGACCCCAACCGCAAGGACAAGTACGAGGGCACCGCTGAGCAGTGGGAGGAAGCCCAGGGCCTGATGAAGAAGATCCTGGACCACCTGGGCCTGGATTACAAGGTGGGCATCGACGAGGCCGCCTTCTACGGTCCCAAGCTGGACATCCAGATCAAGAACGTGTTCGGCAAGGAAGACACCCTCATCACCATCCAGATCGACATGCTGCTGGCTCAGAAGTTCGGCATGACCTATGTGGGTGAGGATGGTCAGGAGCACACCCCCTACATCATCCACCGCACCTCCATCGGCTGCTACGAGCGTACCCTGGCTCTGCTGCTGGAGAAGTACGCCGGTGCTCTGCCCACCTGGCTGATGCCCACTCAGGTGGAGATCATCCCCATCACCGAGCGCCAGCACGCCTATGCCCGTGAGCTGCACAACAAGCTGGAGGCCGCCGGCATCCGTGTGGACACCGACTACCGCAGCGAGAAGATGGGCTACAAGATCCGCGAGGCCCAGCTCAAGAAGATCCCCTACATGCTGGTCGTGGGCGACAAGGAGATGGAAGAGGGCCTGGTTGCCGTGCGTGCCCGCAAGGAGGAAAAGGGCGGCGTGATGACCGCCGACGCCTTCATCGGCCAGATCCTCACCGAGATCGCCACCAAGGAGCGCTGATCGCGTCCCCTGTGCAAGCAGATTTACGCGCAAACAAAGAGCCGCATCCAACCGGATGCGGCTCTTTTTGCATGGTTTGGCCAGCCCGGAAAAATTTGACCGGAACTTTACACCCCTTTCACCCAAAAGCGATAGACCCGCCGCCCCGACAGGTCTAAACTGAAAGCAGAAGAAAACGGAACAGCGAGGGGGAAATGAAGGATGAAGAAAAGACAACGGACCGACTGGATGATCGGCTCTCTGCGCACTTTGGCGGCCTTGGCGGGCGTGCTGCTGCTGGTCTTCGGCGCTGCGCCCGGCGCGCTGGCTGCCGGAACGCAGCAGGCGACGCAGGTCCCGACGGGGGAGACTGGAACCGTGATCTGGGGCGTGGTCTTTGCGCTGGCGGCGCTGGGCATCATCACTGCGGAGATCGCCCGGAAAAAGCGCACCGCCCGCCGCGATTCCAAACAGAGCTGAAAACGCGGGCAAAGAAAAATCCCCCGGCCTTGGTGAGAAAGGCTAGGGGAGTGAAAAGTGAAGAGTGAAGAAGGAAAAATCCCCCGGCCTCAGCGGATGAGGTGCGGGGGATTTTGTTTCCGGGACGATGCAGGCAAAAGGGAAAGAGGCTCAATAAACGGCGCCGTTTGCCGTGCAGTAGAATTCCGCGTGGGCCATCCGATTTTCAAAGACAGCGCCGGAAATGGTGAGGTCTCCCCAAACGGTGACCGCGCAGGTCCTTGCTCCATCCAGAAGGTAAGTCTCGGAATCGGTCTGCGTCCATGCGGCAGGGCAGCCGGTCACTTCCGAGTCCAGGGAACCGGCTGCCAGAAAATGCTGCCGCCTGCTGGCCGGACTGTATGTGGTTTCAAAACTTCCTGTGATGGTCAGATTGAGCTCCTGCCCGTCGGCCGTGAGGGTGGAGGTCCTTGCGGCGATGGTGGAACGGGGCTGGTCCGGGGCACAGAAGGAGCCGCTCAGATCCCAGTCGGCAACCGCGGTGAGCATCGCGCGGAATTCCTCCGGCGTGCGCCAGTCCTCCTGGGTGAATTTGTCCATGGGCAGCAGCGAGATCTCCTGCCCGGTTTCTTGCGCCACCTGCTGGGCAATGGTCTGATACTCTTCGTACAGGGCTTCTTTGGCGGCCTGGTCCAAAAGCTCCGCTTCCAGGGCAAAGACGGGGACCATAAGCAAATCAGCTGCCAGGATGCAGGCTGAAAGAATGGCTGCAAAGGTCTTTTTCATCTGCGCTCACACTCCTTCCGTGTATCAAAACGAGGAGACGGGCCCTCGTTCTAATTTCAATATAGTGGAAGCTTCCGCAGATGTAAACCATGGAAATCTTACAGTTTTGCGACGATTGCGGGGAGAAACAAGGAACGAGGATTTTGAAAAGCAGAAAAATCCCGGATGCTTTCGCATCCGGGATTTTTTGGTGAACCATCGGAGACTCGAACTCCGGACCCTCTGATTAAAAGTCAGATGCTCTACCGACTGAGCTAATGATTCACGCTGTTTACAGCTTGTTTATTATATCAGCCGAAAAAAACTTTGTCAAGCACTTTTTGCAAAAAAGAAAGCGGCTCGGTGGCCAGGCCGTTAAAGAGAGAAAAATTGACCGGTAAAAATTACAAAGTGTTTACAAACGACGCAAAAATGAGTATGATAGTAGTGGCCCATCGTTTCAAAAATGAGCGGTTGGGGCGTGGAGGTCCGGTTTGATCTCCACACCAAAGCCCTGGGAAAAAGGTTTCAATAGGTTGGATATACAAACTTTTTCTTGGGATTTTGGCGAAAGTGCGTAAAAATTTCCGTTTGCTTTACAACGATTCGGCGTGGGAGTAAAATGGGAAAAATGGGAGCAGCCTGCTCCCGGCGCGATGATAAGGGCTTTCCGCATGGGTGCGCCCCGGCTGCGGCCTGTGCAAAAAATACACAGACAAATGGAGAGAATTACATGAAGCGATTGATGAGTGTCGTACTGGCTGTTCTCATGGCGGCCAGCGTATTCACCGCCTGTGGCGGCAGCGGCGAAACTGCCAGCGGTGAGGGCGGTCAGGGTGCATCCAGCCCTGCTGCTACGCCGGAGCCCACTCCGGAGCCCTACGAGGCCCAGGTACTTACCGGCTACGAAAAGGACATCGACTACCCGGAAGGCGAACGCATCACCGGCGTGATGGTGAACAACATCCAGGCCTGCCGGCCTCAGCGCGGCCTTTCTGCGGCGGACATCCTGTTCGAGATCAAGGTGGAAGGCGGCATCACCCGCTTTATGGCCCTGTTCACCGATTACAACGACATTCCTGAGATCGGACCCATCCGTTCCGCCCGCGACCAGTTCTTCCGCCTGGTTCTGCCCTGGCAGCCCCTGTATGTGCATGTGGGCCAGAGCGTGGTGCAGCGCCAGTACATCAAGGACTACGACTACGAGGAGTGGGACCTGGAGGGCAACACCGCCGCCGGCCTGATCTACCGTGATTCCAACCGCCGCAACTGGGCGGGCAACACGGTGGCCAAGGAGCACACTGCCTACACCAACGGCGAAAAGATTGCCGAGTACATTGAAAGTCAGAACATCGACGACCGCCGCAGCTACAACTCCACCTTCTTTGATTTTGTGGACTACCGCGACCCGGCCGTGATCCCGGCGGGCAGCTTCGTGGACGGCGACAACACCGCCGAGCGGGTGACCGTCCGTCACTCCCAGAGCTACCGCACCCAGTTCGACTACGACGCCTCTCTGGGCCAGTACAAAATGGCACAGTACTACTCCAGCCTGGGCAGCTACCGGGATACCATTGATGAAAACAACGACCAGCAGCTCATGTTCGACAACGTGATCGTGCTGTTCACCGACATCCACACCTATCCCGGCCACGAGGCCAAGGACCTGCAGTACGCCGAGTACAGCTGGGGCGGCGTTGGCTACTACTGCTACGGCGGCAAGATCGAGAAGATCCGCTGGGAGAAGGGCACCCCGCTGGAGTCCCTGCGGCTGGTCACCTTCGACACCCAGGAGCCCTTCAAGATCAACTGCGGCAAGAGCTATGTGACCGTGGTGGACATCGACGAGGCCGAGCGCTTCGAGTGGGAGCCGCTGGCCACCGCGCAGGACACCCAGGAAGCGCCCACCAGCGAGACCTTCGTGGAAAGCGACGATTGATCATAGTCTGATCCAGGGCCTGTCTGCCAAAATGGACAGGCCCTGTTTTACACTTTTCAGAGCAACAAACAGGGGAAGGGGAAACACAAGATGAAAGCATGCTACAAAGCGGCGGCGCTGGTGCTGAGCCTGGCGCTGCTGGCCGGCTGCGGCAAGGGAGCGGATTCCTCCCAGGCGCAGGCGTCGTCCCAGACTGCATCCAGCCAGGCGGCCTCCTCGCAGGCTGAGCCCCAGGCGCCGCAGCTGCCGGAAACAGAGAACGATATGCCGATGCCTGCCGAGGGCATCAGCGCGCTGTCCGGCCGCCAGACCGAATATTATGGCCAGCGCCCGGTGGCGGTGATGCTCTACAACGACAAGGCAGCCTGGCCCCAGTGGGGCATCGGGGATACCGAGCTGTTGATCGAAGCCAACACCGAAGGGCAGGACACCTGGCTGATGGCTTTGTACGACGGGCCGGACGCCCTGCTGAAGGTGGGCCCGGTGGGCCAGGGCCGCGATCTGTTTTTGCAGATGGTGATGCCGCTGCAGGCGATCCCCATGTACGTGGGCAGCGATGCGTATGCCTCCAACCTGGTGAACTATTATAACTATCAGCCGCTGGACGGTGTGTACACCGGTACCACCGCCTTTGACCTGGACAAGGACCGGGCCAAGATCTATGCGGAGCAGTACAGCTGGTACACCACCAGCAGCCTGCTGCCCGGCGCGCTGGAGCTGTACGGCCAGAGCAGCGAGGGCGAGACCCACAGCTTCTTCCAGTTTGCCGAGGGCAGCGTGCCCCAGAACACCCAGGGCTACGAGCTGGCCATCACCTACGGCAGCGAGCGCACCGCCCGTCTGGTCTATAACACGGAGGATGAGCGCTACTACCTGCGGGAGGGCGACACGCCCCAGACTGACGCGGGCCGCCCGGACGACAGCGAGGTCCGGTTCTCCAATGTGATCCTGCTCATGGCTTCCAGCGGTATGAAGGACAACGGCGTGACCCACCAGTATGACCTGAGCGGCGGGCAGGGACTGTATCTGTCCGGCGGCGGCGTGCAGACCATCCGCTGGGAGAAGGGCGACGCCATGGCTCCTCTGAAACTGTATGACGAGAGCGGCAGCATGCTGAATGTGCAGCCCGGCCGCACTTATATGGGCATTTACGGTGGCTTTGAGGGCCAGAGCCTGAAGCTGCTGGACGCCTCGGGCGCCGAGCAGACTCTGCCGTCGGCTCCTGCTCCACTGCCCACTGCCGTGCCCACCCCCAGCCCGGAACCCACGCCGGAGCCCACCCCGGAAC
>NZ_NFID01000011.1 GCF_002161595.1 Gemmiger sp. An50 | reverse complement strand
GTAAAAAAGCAACGCCAAGTGCGGTTGGCGTTGCTCATTACGCACCTTTAGGTGCTGCTGGAATAATGGCCCTTATAGGGCCGTTCTGCAAACCCCACGTTCAACGTGGGGTTATGATTGTAGGCGCGAAACAAGGGAAAAGCAAGATTTGACGGCGGGCGGAAACTCCAGTTTTATGGTATGATAAAAAGGAGAAACCCCAGGGAGGTGACGCGCGTGAAAGAGGACCGGGCCATCCACCGGCGCATTTCGGAATATGCCTGTGCCGAGCCCCAGGCGCTCCGGCGCGATTTTCAGATCACAAGCGAGGGCTACGACCCCTGGCAGGTGGAGGACAGCCGCCGCCGCTGGGGCGCCAACGTGGTGGCGGGCCGCCGGGCGGACACGGTGCTCTACCGGCTGCGGCGGGCCTTTGTGACCCCCTTTTCCGTGATATTGCTGGTGCTGGCCGCCATCTCCTTTGTCACCGATGTGCTGCTGGCCTCCAACTTCAGCCGGAACCTGACCACCGTGTTCATCGTGCTGGGCATGCTGCTCATCAGCGGGGCGGTGCGCTTTGTGCAGGAGCTGCGGGCCAAGCGGGTGGCGGACCACCTCACCGGCATGATCGCCACCCGGGTGCGGGTGCTGCGGGCGGGCCGGTGGACCGAGCTTTGCTCCACCGAGCTGGTGGTGGGCGACCGGGTGCGGCTGGCCGCCGGGGACCGGGTGCCCGCGGACATCCGCCTTATCGAAGCGAAAGACCTGTTCGTCTCCCAGTCGGTGATCACCGGCGAGAGCGGCGTGCTGGAAAAGCGGGCCGTCACCCTGCGCCCCGGCTCCGCAAAGACCGCCGCCGATTACGAGAACGTGGCCTTTCTGGGCTCCACCGTGATGGGCGGTTTTGGCGAGGGCATCGTGCTGGCGGTGGGAGCGGATACGGTCTACGGCGGCTTTTCCGCCGTGGGCGCGGAGCGGAAAAATGGCTTTGACCGGGGCGCGAATTCCATCGCCTGGGTGCTGATCCGCTTTATGGCGGTGCTGATCCCGGTGGTGTTTGCCGCCTGCGGGCTGACCAAGGGCAACTGGCTGTCGGCCTTTCTGTTTGCTTTGTCGGTGGCGGTGGGGCTCACCCCGGAGCTGCTGCCCATGGTGGTGAACGCCTGTCTGGCCAAGGGCTGCGCGGCCATGGGCAAAAAGCAGACGGTGGTCAAGACCATCAACGCCATGCAGGGCTTCGGCAGCATGGACCTGCTCTGTGTGGACAAGACCGGCACTCTCACCGGCGATGTGGTGGCGCTGGAATATTACATGGACGTGCTGGGCAACGAGAGCGGCCGGGTGCTGGAGCTGGCCTATCTGAACAGCCTGTACCACACCGGGGTGCAGAACCATCTGGACGACGCCATCCTTCGCTGCCGGGAAATGCCCGGCCAGCAGGAGCGGTTCGAGGGCCTGGCCCGCCGCTGCCCCAAGCTGGACGAGCTGCCCTTTGATTACGAGCGGCGTCTGGCGGGCGTGCTGGTGGGCGGAAAAGAAAATCTGCTCATCGTGAAGGGCAGTCTGGACGAGGTTTGCCGCCGGTGCAGCCATGTGGAATACAAGGGCCGGCGGCTGCCCATGGGGCCGGACGCCGCCGCCAGCGTGCATGTGGTGGCGGACGAGATGCTGGAGGACGGCATGAAGGTGCTGGCGGTGGCCTGCAAGCCGATGGAGGGCCGCACCGCCCGCCCGGAGGATGTGCAGGAGTTGACCCTGCTGGGCTATCTTGCCTTTTTCGATGCCCCCAAAAAGACCGCCGCGGCTGCGGTGGCCCGGCTGCGGGAGCTGCATGTGGGGGTGCGGGTGCTCACCGGCGACCAGAAAAGCGTGGCGGTGTCCATCTGCAAGCGGCTGGGCATCGACGCGGACCGGGTGCTCACCGGCCCCGAGCTGGAGGCCCTGAACGAGAATGACGCGACCATGTGCATCGAGCGCACGTCGGTGTTCGCCGAGCTTTCGCCCAAGCAGAAGGCGCGGGTGGTGGCGGTGCTGCGGGCCAACGGTCATACGGTGGGCTTTCTGGGCGACGGCATGAACGACCTGCCCGCCATATTGGAATCCGATGTGGGCATCTCGGTGGACACGGCGGCCCAGGCGGTGAAGGAGGGCGCGGACGTGATCCTCTTGAAAAAGGACCTGAACGTGCTGGGCGAGGGCATTCTGGAGGGCCGCAGGGCCTTCTGCAACCTGTCCAAATACATCCGCATCACCGCCTCGTCCAACTTCGGCAACATCGTTTCCATCGTGATCGCCAGCGTGCTGCTGCCTTTCTTCCCCATGACGGCGGTGCAGCTGCTGCTTTTGAATCTGTTGTATGACCTGCTCTGCCTGGCCCTGCCCTGGGACCAGGTGGACCCGGAGGCCTGCGCCCGGCCGCTGGAATGGTCCGGCCGCACGCTGGGCCGGTTCATGCGGTTCTTCGGGCCGTTGAGCTCGATTTTCGACCTGCTCACCTTCGCCTGGCTCTTCTTCGTGCTCTGCCCGGCGGTGTGCGGGGGCGGGTTTTTCCAGCTGGCGGAGGAGGCCCAGCGGCTGCGGTTCATCGCCCTGTTCCAGACCGGCTGGTTCCTGGAATCCATGTGGACCCAGGTGCTGATCCTGCACCTGCTGCGCACCGCGAAGGCGCCGTTTTTGCAGAGCAGGCCCTCCCGGCCGGTGATGCTGGTCACCGGGCTGGGCATCGTGCTGTTCACCGGCCTGACTTTCACGCCGCTGGGGCGGCTGATCGGCCTGACCGCCCTGCCGCCGGTGTATTTTGCTTTTCTGGCGGTTATGGTGGCGCTGTACCTCTTGCTGGTGAGCCTGGCCAAGGGGCTTTACCGGAAAAAATACCGTGAGCTGATCTGAGAAAGGAGGGGGCCGCTGTGAAAAAGAACATCGGGTTCGCCGCGCTGGATCTCTCCCTGGCGGACTGGCTGCGGGAGAAGCTGCGGCTGAACGCCCCCGATACCCCCGCCGCCCGGGAGCTGCTGGAGGGCATTGAGGAGCTGATGAGCGGCCGGGCCGACAGCCTGATGCTGGAGCTGGCCGAGGGCACCCCGGCCGCTGTGCCGGAGGGGGTGATGCACTGCGGCGCGCTCTCCATCGACCAGCGGCTGCGGCAGGTTGTGCGGGACGGGCAGGAGATCGCCCTCACCCCCAAGGAGTTCGACATCCTGTATTTTCTGGCCCGCAACCGGGGCGAGGTGTTCACCAAGGAGCAGATCTATCAGGCGGTGTGGGAGGACGACTACCTGCTGGACGACAGCAACATCATGGCCTTCATCCGCAAGCTGCGCAAAAAGATCGAGCCCAACCCGGACGCGCCGGAGTACATCCTCACCATCTGGGGCGTCGGCTACAAGTTCAGCGACCGGCTCTGAGACGCAGAACAACAAATTGAATAATTCTTACGCAATCGCAAGGAAATCGCAAGGGTTTGCCCATGGGATCTTCCTTGCGATTTTTGTATGATGGAATCAGCGGCCGAGGGGCCGTATCCCAAACAACGAAAGGAGGCGGCGGTATGGATTCCGACGGCAATCCCCGAAGGTACAGAGCATCCCGGGCGGCGGGTCCGAACGCGCCGCGCCCCGTGCTCTGACCGCTTTGTTTTGAACGGCAAGGAGGAATGAGCAATGATCAACAACAAGAAAAACGCGGCGGCCCGGCAGGCTGCCGAAAAAGCACGCATCCGCCAGGAGGTGGACCGCCGCATCCAGGACGCGGCGGCCTGCCCCATCCCGGATGTGCTGCAGGAGCTGAACACCACCCTGCGGGGCCTGAACGAGCAGGCGGTGGCCCGCAGCCGCGCCCGCTACGGCGCGAACCGGGTCACCCATGAAAAGCGGCAGTCGCTGGCAAAGCGGCTGGCCGGGGCCTTCATCAACCCCTTCACCGCCATTCTGTGCTGCCTTGCGCTGGTGTCCATCATGACCGACATGGTCTTCCCGCTGTGCTCGCTGTTCGGCGGCACCCCCGAGGACTTCGACTGCCTGACCGTGGTCATCATCCTCACCATGGTGCTGATCTCCGGAACCCTGCGCTTTGTGCAGGAGTCCCGCAGCGGCAACGCGGCGGAAAAGCTGCTGGCCATGATCACCACCACCTGCACCGTCACCCGGCGGGAGCAGGAGCTGGCCGAGATCCCGCTGGACGAGCTGGTGGTGGGCGACATCGTGCATCTCTCGGCCGGGGACATGATCCCCGCCGACCTGCGCATTCTGGAGGCCAAGGATTTATTCCTCAGCCAGGCCAGCCTCACCGGCGAGAGCGAGCCGGTGGAAAAGACCGCCGCGGTGAGCGAGCCGAAGGAGACCATCACCGACCACACCAACATCGCCTTCATGGGCAGCAGCGTGGTCTCGGGCAGCGCCACGGCGGTGGCGGTCTGCGTGGGCGACAATACCCTGTTCGGCTCCATGGCCAGCGCGGTGGCGGGCGAGGCGGTGGAGACCAGCTTCACCCGTGGGGTGAACGCGGTGTCCTGGGTGCTGATCCGCTTCATGCTGGTGATGGTGCCGCTGGTCTTCTTCATCAACGGGCTGACCAAGGGCGACTGGCTGGATGCCTTCCTCTTCGGCATCTCCATCGCGGTGGGTCTTACCCCCGAGATGCTGCCCATGATCGTGACCACCTGCCTGGCCAAGGGCGCGGTGTCCATGAGCAAGAAAAAGACCATCGTCAAAAACCTGAATTCCATCCAGAACTTCGGCGCCATCGACGTGCTCTGCACTGACAAGACCGGCACCCTCACTCAGGATCAGGTGGTGCTGGAATACCACCGGAACCTGAACGGGGAAGAGGACACCCGGGTGCTGCGCCACGCCTATCTGAACAGCTATTTCCAGACCGGCTACAAAAACCTGATGGACCTGGCGATCATCCGCAAGACCGAGGAGCAGGAGGCTGCCGACCCCCGGCTGCTGGACCTGTCCGAGCATTATGTGAAGGTGGACGAAATTCCCTTCGACTTTGCCCGCCGCCGCCTGACCACCGTGGTGCAGGATAAGACCGGCAAGACCCAGATGGTGACCAAGGGCGCGGTGGAGGAGATGCTGGCGATCTGCAGCCACGCCGAGTGCGACGGCACGGTCCAGCCCCTGACCGAGGAGCTGCGCCGCCGCATTTTGCAGGCGGTGGACGAGATGAACGACAAGGGCTTCCGGGTGCTGGCCATCGCCCAGAAGAGCAGCCCCGCCCCGGCGGGGGCCTTCGGGGTAAAGGACGAGCAGGACATGGTGCTGATGGGTTATCTGGCCTTTTTGGACCCGCCCAAGGAATCCACCGCCGCCGCCCTCCGGGCACTGAAGGACCACGGCGTCACCGCCAAGATCCTCACCGGCGACAACGAAAAGGTCACCCGCACCATCTGCCGCCAGGTGGGGCTTAAAGTTCGGAATATGCTGCTGGGCGCGGATGTGGCCCGCATGAGCGATGCGGAGCTGGCCCGGGCGGCGGAATCCACCGACGTGTTCGCCAAGCTCACCCCGGACCAGAAGGCCCGGGTGGTGGCGGCGCTGCGCTCGAACGGTCACACTGTGGGCTTCATGGGCGACGGCATCAACGACGCGGCCGCCATGAAGGCCGCCGACATCGGCATCTCGGTGGACACCGCCGTGGATGTGGCCAAGGAATCGGCGGATGTGATCCTGCTGGAAAAGGACCTCATGGTGCTGGAGCAGGGCATCATCGAGGGCCGCAAGACCTACGCCAACATGATCAAGTACATCAAGATGACTGCCTCCTCCAACTTCGGCAACATGTTCTCGGTGCTGGCGGCCAGTGCGCTGCTGCCGTTCCTGCCCATGATGAGCGTGCAGCTGATCGTGCTGAACCTGATCTATGATCTCTCCTGCACCGCCATCCCCTGGGACAATGTGGACGAGGAGTTCATCGCCCGCCCCCGCAAGTGGGATGCCTCCAGCGTGGGCAGCTTCATGCTCTGGATCGGGCCCACCAGCTCCATCTTCGACTTCCTCACCTATATCTTCATGTACTTCGTCTTCTGCCCGCTGTTTGTCTCCGGCGGAGTGCTGTACAACGACCTGACCAATCATTTCAGCGGCCCCCAGCTGGCCGGGATGCAGGCGGCCTATCTGGGCATGTTCCAGGCGGGCTGGTTCGTGGAATCCATGTGGAGCCAGACTCTGGTCATCCATATGATCCGCACCCCCAAGCTGCCTTTCCTCCAGAGCCGGGCTTCTGCTCCGCTCACCCTGGTCACTCTGGCGGGCATCACCGCGCTCACCATCATTCCCTTCACCCCGCTGGGAACCCTGCTGGGCTTCGTGGCCCTGCCGCCGCTGTACTTTGCCTTCCTGATCCCCTGCATCCTGCTGTATATGGCGCTGGCCACCAGCCTGAAAAAGGCCTATGTGCGCCACTACGGAGAACTGCTTTGATGTTATGCTGAAAGGAGCGATTACCATGACCCTGACCATGAACTGGGCCGCCGTCTGGACGCGGCTGTTCGGCACCACAACCCTCTGGGGGCTGGATCTGGGCTTCTGGGCGGCGCTGGCCGCCGTGGCACTGATCGTGATCACCATGAACGTGGTGTTCTGGGGCATGAAACCCGCCGCACCCCGGCCCGAGCAAAAGGAAACCGTGTAAATAAAACCGCCCGCCCCGAGGGATTCCGGGGCGGGCGGTTTGATTTTTTTAATCAGGCGTGGGGGTAAAAATCGCTCACGGTGTTGGTCACCAGCCGGAAGGTGAGCTGGGCCATGTGCTGGGGGCTTTCCTCGCAGCCCCGGCTCAGCCAGTCTTTAATCAGGCCCACGCCCCCGGCCACGCAGTAGGCGTAGGTGTATTTCAAATCGTCCATCCGCTCAGGGAAGGCCTGGCGCAGCGCGGCCAGGCTGTAGTGGGAGAGCATCTCCTCAATGCGGTGCAGAAAGGCGATGTCCCCGTGGGGGCCCAGCAGGGCGGCGCAGATCTCCCGGTTTTCGAACAGGATGGCGAAGATGTCCTCAATGAAGGGGAAGCTGTTTTCGTTGAAGGGGCTCACCGGATGGGTGCGGATGGTGTGCAGGATCTCCTCGAACAGCTCGTTCTCCACGCTTTCCAGCATATTGTAAATATCGGTATAGTGCAGATAGAAGGTGGAGCGGTTGATGTCCACCAGGTCCACCAGCTCCTTCACCGTCACCTCGTTCACGCTCTTCTGGGCCATCAGCTGGGCAAGACCGTGGCGCAGCTGGGCTTTTGTGCGGCGGATGCGCCGGTCCGGCTTTTTTTCCATGGGTGCGCTTCCTTTCATTTGTAAAAGATTTGTGACTGTTCAACACAACACGACGCAATGTCTATTAATGGATACTGCGACGCAAACTGTCGGTTGTGTTGTCCTTTTTATCTTAGTATAATTCTCATTGCAGGAAAAAGCAATACTGCGATGAATAAACAACATGGTATTGATTTTCTGAGAGATCGAGGAAAGGAAGCGATTTTTTCGTTCTATGCTGAAAAATGAATGGAAAAAGCTGCTGAGCAACAAGCTGATGCTGGTGGTAGTGGTGGCCATCGTCGCCATTCCCACCATCTACACCACCCTGTTTCTGGGCTCCATGTGGGACCCCTACGGCAGCGTGGAACACCTGCCGGTGGCACTGGTGAATCAGGACCAGCCGGTGGAATACGAGGGCAAGACCCTGGATGTGGGCGCCGAACTGGTGGACAGCCTGCTGGAGGACGCCTCCCTGGACTTCCACCAGGTAAGCGAGGAGGACGCGGCCAAAGGGCTGGCGGCAGGGGATTACTATATGGTAATCACCATTCCGCAGGACTTCTCGGCCAACGCGGCCACCCTCACCGACGATCAGCCCAAGCAGATGGAGCTGAACTACGAGACCAACCCCGGCACCAACTACATCGCCTCCAAGCTGAGCGAGACGGCCATGAAGGAGATTCAGGCCAGCGTGCGGGAAGAGGTGACCAAGACCTACGCCGAGACCATGTTTGACCAGCTCACCGAGGTGGGCGACGGCATGCAGGAGGCGGCGGACGGCGCGGGCGAGATCCGGGACGGCGCAGACAAGCTGGCGGACGGCAATAACACCATCCGGGAGAATTTGCAGCTTCTGGCGGACAGCACCCTTACCTTCCGCAGCGGCAGCGAGACCCTGACCGAGGGCCTTGCCCAGTACACCCAGGGCGTGCAGCAGCTGGCCGACGGCGCGAAGAAGCTGGACGACGGTGCAAAGCAGCTGAAGGACGGCGTGGACCAGCTGGGCGCTTCGGCCCCGGCGCTGGCCCAGGGCGTGAGCGCGCTGAACGACGGCGCATCCCAGCTGGCCCAGGGCACGGCCCAGGCCAAGACCGGCAGTGACACCCTGGCGGGCGGCGCGGCCCAGGTGGATGACAATCTGAAAACCCTGAACGAGGGTCTTGCCCAGCTGCAAAGCCAGACCGAAGCCCTGCCGGATTCCGCCTCGGCGCTGGATTCCGGCGCAGCCCAGGCGCTGGAGGGCGCGAGAGCCCTGCAGCAGGGCGCACAGGGCCTGGCCGCAGGCGCGGACAAGGCCAGCCAGGGCGTGGCGGGTTTGAATCAGGGACTGCAGACCCTGAGCGGCAAGTCCGAGGAACTGAATCAGGGCGCGGCCCAGCTGAAAAACGGACTGGATGCTCTGGCAGCCGCGGCGGGCGGCTCGGATGTGTCCGGCAGCCTGACCGCTCTGGCCGGGCAGCTGGAGCAGGCGGCCCAGGCGGCCGGAGCGGGCGCAGTGGCCCCGCAGGACCCGGCGGCTCTGGCCCAGACCATCGCGGACAATACCGCTGCCGCCCAAAGCGGCGATCTGGATGCAGTGAATGCTCTGATCGCGGCGGCCAATGAGCTGGCCAATGTGGCACAGCAGGATTACAACGACGCAAACGCCGCCAACGCAGCCCGCCAGCAGGCGGCCGATGCCCTCAGCGGCGCGGCCGGTGCGCTGGCCAATGCGGTCGGCGGTTCCGGCTCCGGCGACCTGAGCGCGGCCCTCGGCCAGCTGCAGCAGGGCGCGGCTCAGCTGCAAACCGGCCTGTCCGCCTACACCGCCGGTGTGGACCAGGCGGCTGCGGGCAGCGCGGCCCTGGCGGATGAGACCACCGGCCTGCCCGCTCTGAACGCGGGGGCCCAGCAGCTCTCGGCCGGGTGCGATTCTCTGGTGAACGGCCTTGCCCAGCTGCAGGGCGGCACCAGCCAGCTGGCCCAGCAGGCGCCCCTGCTCACCGGCGGTATCGCCCAGGCGGCCAGCGGCGGCGCGGCTCTGCAGCAGCAGGGAACCGCGGTGCTGCGCCAGGGCGCGGCCCAGCTGAACAGCGGCCTGGATGCTCTGGTCACCGGCAGCGGCAGCCTGAAGGACGGCATGAGCAGTCTGAACGGCCAGCTGCCCGCCCTCACCGACGGCGTGGGCCGTCTGCAGCAGGGCACCAAGGACCTGAAAGACGGCACCACCCAGCTGGTGACCGGCGCGGATACCCTCACCCAGAACAGCCCGGCTTTGAATCAGGGCGCGGCCGCCCTCACCGACGGCGCGGGCCAGATTCAGAGCGGCGCCCAGCAGCTGGCGGACGGCAGCGGCGAGCTGGCCGACGGCATCGACCAGCTGACCGACGGCGCGAATACCCTCCAGACCAGCCTGGCGGACGGCGCGGACGAGATCCGCTCCACCAACACCAGCGACGCGGTGGTGGATATGTTCGCCGCCCCGGTGGTCTCTGAGGAGACTCAGCTGACCCAGGTGCCCAACAACGGGCACGCCATGGCCCCTTACATGATGTCGGTGGCCCTGTGGGTGGGCTGCATCGCCTTCAGCCTGATGTATCCCCTCACCGAGTACGCGGGCAAGCTCAAGAGCGGCACCGCCTGGTGGCTGAGCAAGGCCTCGGTGCTGTATCCAATTGCGCTGCTCCAGGCGCTGGTGATGGTGGGCGCGCTGCACGCCATCAACGGCTTCGAGCCGGGCCGCATGGGCCAGACTCTGCTGGTGGCCTGCGTGGCTTCGCTGACCTTCATGTCGGTGATGTACTTCTTCACCAATCTGCTGGGCAAGGTGGGCAGCTTTTTGATGCTGGTCTTCATGGTGATCCAGCTGGCCGGTTCGGTGGGCACCTACCCGCTGGAGCTCTCCGGCTCCTTCGTGAAGTACCTGCATGACTGGGTGCCCTTCACCTACACCGTTACCGCCTTCCGCCGTGCCATCTGCGCCGGCGAGGACGTGACCGGCTGCCTTGCCTACCTGGCGGTATGGCTGGTGGTCTTCACCCTGCTGACCATCCTGGTGTTCGCGGTGCGCGCAAAGCGCATCAAGGCGGATAAGCCCACCCTGATGGTCTGGCTGGAGGAGCATCACCTGGCCTGACCCAAGTATTAAAAAACTTCCCTTACTCCCCTTGGCCGGTTTTATTCCGGTTTGAGCCCCGCTTCGTGCAAAACGCACGAAGCGGGCTTTTTTTTGCACGAAATGCAAAAAATCAGGGAAGAGTATTGTCAAAATTGATAAAAATATTAAAAAATGGAAAAGATTTTTGCGGGAGAAGCGAATTTTTTTGCTATAAGACAGAAGAATTTTCTATCGTTTTTGCGCCCCAAAGGCGGTAAAATTTACCACAGAGAAAGCATCCTGGGGATGCGAAAACGAACGGCACAAGAACCGAATCCAATCACAGGAGGAAAACGAAAATGAAAAAGAAACTCGCGCTGCTGCTGGCTTCCGTAATGGCCATTGGCATGCTGGCCGGCTGTGGCGGCGCTCCCGCTTCCACCGCTTCCACCGCAACTTCCGGCAGCACCTCCACCGCTGCCTCCACTGAGGGCGGCACTGCTACCGCCACCAGCGACCTGCAGGTGGACGTATTCTACTATGACTTCTCCGATATCTACATCTCCAGCGTGCGCGCCGCCATGGATGAGCAGCTGAAGGCCATGGGCATCGAGCCCAAGAACTGGGATGCCGCCGGCAGCCAGCCCACTCAGACCGACCAGGTCAAGACCGCCATCACCGCCGGTTCCGACCTGCTGATCGTAAACATCGTGGAGACCTCCACCTCCGACCCCGCGAAGGACATCGTGGAATCTGCCCGCGCTGCGGACATCCCCGTGATCTTCTTCAACCGCGAGGTTGCCGACAACGAAGTGATCAACAGCTATGAGAAGTGCGCCTTCGTTGGCACCAACGCTCCCGACGCCGGCCACATGCAGGGCGAGATGATCGGTGAGTACCTGCTGGCCAACTACGACGCAGTTGACCTGAACGGCGACGGCACCATCTCCTACGTTCTGTTCAAGGGCCAGGAGGGTAACGCGGAGGCCGAGGCCCGCACCCAGTACGCTGTGGAAGACGCCAACAAGCTGCTGACCGAGGGCGGCAAGCCCGAGCTGGCCTACTACGATTCCAGCGCGACCACCAAGTACCTGGTTGACACCGCCGGCAAGTGGAGCGCCCAGGCTGCCAACGACTACATGGTTTCCCTGCTGGGCTCCTACAACGAAGGCAACAAGAATATGGTTGAGCTGATCATCTGCAACAACGACGGCATGGCCGAGGGCGCCATCTCCGCTCTGCAGAACGTTGGCTACAACAACGGCGAAGGCACCACCATCATCCCCGTGTTCGGCGTGGACGCCACCGACTCCGCCAAGGCTCTGATCAAGGCCGGCAACATGACCGGTTCCATCAAGCAGGACGCCGTGGGCATGGCTACCACCATCAACACCCTGGTCAAGAACGTGCAGGACGGCGCTGACCTGATGGCCAACACCGACCAGTTCGTGGTTGACTCCGACGTGGATAAGATCCGCGTTCCCTACCAGATGTACGACGGCACCTCCGAGGAATAATTTCTCCCCGATCTTTGTGCCTGGAATGTAATCGGCAAGGCGGGGCTGCCCACTGGCAGCCCCGCTTCGCCCTGACAAAACCACCGCTTCGGGCGCGGCCCGGAAGGCGGGCTGTGGCCGAAACGGTGGTTTGCGACCGCGAGAGGAGGAAAATTATGGACAAGCCGGCCCTGCTGGAGATGCGCGGCATCTGCAAGGAATTCCCCGGCGTAAAGGCGCTGGACAACGTGGACCTGACCGTCCGCCCCGGCACCGTACATGCCCTGATGGGCGAGAACGGCGCGGGCAAATCCACCCTGATGAAATGCCTGTTCGGCATCTATCACCGGGACGCGGGCACCATCAAGCTGGATGGCAAGGAAGTGGACTTCAAGAGCTCCAAGGACGCGCTGGAAAACGGCGTGGCCATGGTGCATCAGGAACTGAACCAGGCTCTGACCCGCAGCGTGCAGGATAACCTGTGGCTGGGCCGCTACCCCAAGGTGGGCGGCATCATGGTGAGCGAGAGCATCATGGCCAAGGAGACCAAAAAGATCTTCGATACCCTGGAGGTCACGGTCAACCCCAAGGCCATCATGTCCACCCTGCCGGTTTCCCAGCGGCAGATGGTGGAGATCGCCAAGGCGGTTTCCTACAACTCCAAGATCATCGTGTTCGACGAGCCCACCTCTTCGCTGACCGAAACGGAAGTGGAGCATCTGTTCCGCATCATCAACATGCTGCGGGACAAGGGCTGCGGCATCATCTACATCTCCCATAAGATGGAGGAGATCCTGCGCATCAGCGACGACGTGACCATCATGCGGGATGGTCAGTGGGTGGCGACCCGCCCCGCCAAGGAGCTGACCATGGACGAGATCATCCGCCTGATGGTGGGCCGCGAGCTGACCAACCGCTTCCCCGAGAAGACCAACAAGCCCGCGGACGTGATCCTGGACGTGCAGCACATCGCGGGCAAATACACCCGCCTGAAGGACGCCACCTTCCAGCTGCGCAAGGGCGAGATTCTGGGCATCGCCGGTCTGGACGGCTCCGGCCGCACCGAGGTGCTGGAAAACCTGTTCGGCGCCATGACCCGTGAGGGCGGCACCATCACCCTGCACGGCAAGCCCATCCGCAACCGCAATCCCAAGGAGGCCATCAAAAACGGCTTCGCGCTGCTCACCGAGGAGCGGCGGGCCACCGGCATCTTCGGCATTCGGGACATCAAGGAAAACACCGTGATCTCCAGCCTGAAGGATTATCTGATGGGCGGCTTCTACTTAAACGACAAGAAGATGAAGGAAAACACCGACTGGGCCATCCAGGCGATGCACATCAAGACCCCCAGCCAGCACACGCAGATTCGCTCGCTGTCCGGCGGCAACCAGCAAAAGGTCATTCTGGGCCGGTGGCTGCTCACCAAGCCTGAGATTCTGCTGCTGGACGAGCCCACCCGCGGCATCGACGTGGGCGCGAAATACGAGATCTACCAGCTGATCATCGACCTGGCCAACGAGGGCAAGGGCGTTATTATGGTCTCGTCGGAAATGCCCGAGCTTCTGGGCGTGTGCGACCGGATTCTGGTCATGTCCGGCGGGCAGGTAGCCGGTGAGGTGGACGCCCGCACCACCACTCAGGAAGAGATCCTGACCCTGGCCGCCAAGTATGTGTAAAGAGGAGGAACCGACCCATGAGTAATTCCACCAAGGAACTTGCGCTGAAAACAAAGTCCATCACCCCCAAGCAGGTGGGCAACGCGCTTTTGAACAACGCCCTCATCATCATCATGCTGCTGGTGGCCGCATACGTGGCCGTGACCCAGCCTTCCTTCCTGGCTCCCAACTCGCTGATCAACCTGCTGTCTCTGACGGCGGCTTATCTGCCCGTTGCGCTGGGCATCGCCGGATGCATCGTGCTCACCGGTACCGACCTGTCCGCCGGCCGTGCGGTGGGTATCACCGCCTGTGTGGCGGCCTCCCTGCTGCAGGCCACCGACGCGGCCAATAAGATGTGGCCCAACATCGGCACCCTGCCCATCCCCCTGGTCATCTTGATCGTTGTGGCCATCGGTGCAGCCATCGGCGCCTTCAACGGCTTCTTCGTGGCCAAGTTCAAGCTGCATCCCTTCATCGTTACCCTGGCTACCCAGCTGATCCTCTACACCATCCTGCTGCTCTACGTCCAGCAGGGCAACAACAAGGGCATGGCCATTTCCGGTCTGTCCGCCGAGTACCGCAACTTCGTTGTGGGCAACCCCCCGCTGCTGAGCTTCGGCAGCATCCAGATCCCCAACTACGTGATCTACGCGGTTCTGCTCACCATCCTCATGTGGTTCATCTGGAACAAGACCACCTTCGGTAAGAACATGTTCGCTCTGGGCGCCAACGAAGAGGCTGCCCGCGTTTCCGGCGTAAACGTATTCGCCACCACCATCGCCGTGTTCGCCCTGGCGGGCGCCATGTACGGCTGGGCTGGTTTTGTTGAGTCCGCCCGTATCGCTTCCAACACCGCCAACACCGGCGTGAACTACGAGCTGGACGCCATCGCGGCCTGCGTTATCGGCGGCGTGTCCTTCGTAGGCGGCATCGGTAAGATCAGCGGCATCGTGATCGGTGTTATCATGCTGCGCCTGATCTTCGTGGCTCTGCCGCTGGTGGGCATGGACCAGAACCTGCAGTACGCCATCAAGGGCGGCATCATCCTGTTCGCCTGCGCACTGGATATGCGGAAATATCTGGTCAAGAAATAATCCTTTTGTGCACACACCGCCGGGCCGCTCCGACCCGGCAGGAAAGGGGCGGCTGTCCGGTAAAACGGGCGGCCGCCCCTTTTCCGTTTGCGGCGGAATTGCGGCTTAAAGCCGGCCCAAATCCTGCCAAATATGATATACTGTTCTAAGAAAGAGAAACGACCTTTGGAGGAAAGAAAATGGACGGATACCGCATCCTTTTGGCGGATGACGAGGAAGAGCTGCGGGCGGGCATCCGCCGCCGCATCGACTGGGCTGCCCTGGGCTTTGTGCTGGCCGGGGAGGCCGCCAACGGTCAGGACGCATTGGAGCTGGCCGAGCAGCTGCGGCCGGACGTGGTGCTCACCGACATCAAAATGCCCTTTATGGACGGACTCACCCTCTGCCGCCGCCTGAAACAGCAGCTGCCCGCGGTGCGGCTGGTGATCTTTTCCGGCTTCGACGAGTTCGACTATGCCCGGCAGGCCATCGGCATGAATGTGTTTGAATACCTGCTCAAGCCCATCACCTCGGCGGAGCTGAGCGACGTGCTGGTGCGGCTGAAACGGGATATGGACGAGGAGCGGGTGCGCCGTCAGGACATGGAAAAGCTGCGCCGCAGCTACGAGGAGAACCTGCCGGTGCTGCGCGGCCAGTTCTACACCCGGCTGCTGAGCGGCCAGCTCAAGTCCGGCCAGATCATGGAGCGGGCCGCCCGCTATGAGATCGAGCTTTCCGGCAAAAGCTGGGTGGCGGCGCGGGTACACGGCAGCAACCTGGGCGACGACCCGGACGAATTGATCCTGCTCTCGCTGCAAAATTTCTTTGCCGAGAACACCGAGCTGCCCGGCTGCCAGCTGCACTGGTGTTTGTACGACGATGACCTGGCGGTGATCGCCGCCTTTGAGGGCGAGGCCGCGGTGTATGACCTGCTGCGGGAGCTGGAGCGGGTGCGGGCCTTGGCCGAGACCCTGCTGGGGCTGCGGCTCACCGTGGGCGCGGGCCTGGCGGTGGAGACCCCGGGCCAGCTGGCCGGGTCCATTCAGGGAGCCAAAAGCGCGCTGGACTACCGGTCCATTCTGGGGCCGGGGCGCACGTTATACATCGGGGACCTGGAGCCCCGGGGCGCGGCGGCGCTGCCCTTCGACGCGGCGGCCGAGCGCCAGCTGGTGAACGCGGTGAAGCTGGGCACCCCGGAAAAGGTGCGCCGGTTCACCCAGGGCTGGCTGAGCCAGGCCAAGAGCGACAGCTCTATGAGCCAGATGCAGTGCTTTTTTCTGGAGCTGGTGGCCTGCCTGATGCGGCTGGCCCGGGAGGCGGAGATCCCCCAGGAGGAGGTGTTCGGCCCGGGCTTCACCGGCGCGGTGCGCATCTCGGATTTCAGCGGCCCGGAGCAGCTGGGCAGCTGGGTGGAGGAGCGCTGTTTGCACCTGCAGGAGCTGCTGCGCCGCCAGCGCAGCTACGCCGCCGCCCGCACAGTGGACAAGGCCCGGGAATTCATCGTCGAGAACTTTTCCAACAGCGATCTCTCGGTGGAAATGCTCTGCGACCATCTGCATCTTTCCCCGGCCTATTTCTCCACCATGTTCAAGCGGGAGACCGGCATGAGCTTTACCGCCTATGTGACCAAGGTGCGCATGGAGGCCGCCGCCGAGCGGCTGCGCGCCAGCGAGGAAAAGACCTATCTGATCGCCGAACAGACCGGCTATCTGGACCCGAACTATTTCAGCTACGTGTTCAAGCGGTACTTCGGCACCAGCCCCTCCAAGTACCGGGCCGAGAGCCAGCAGGGGCAGTAATCCAAACGAAAAGGGGGGCAGCCTATGCTGCTGCGGGCGCTTCGGGAGCTGCGGGGCCGGTTCTCCCGCTCCTACGAACGAATGAGTATCCAGCGGGTGATCTCGCTTACCTTCACGGCAGTGGCGGTGGCGGGTGCACTGTTCATCGGTCTTTCCATCACCCTGCGGTATTCGTCGGTGAACCAGAAGATGCAGGCCCAGGCCAGCCAGCAGGTGCTGGCCCAGGTGAACCTCTCGCTGGACAACCACCTGCGCCGGATCATGCGGGTGTCGGACACGGTGTACTACCGCCTTTTGAAAAACGCCGACCTGGCCGAGGGTCTTCCCACCCAGAGCCTGTCGCTGCTGTATGAGGAAAACCGGGATTCCCTGGTCTCCATCGCGGTATTCGACTCCAAGGGCCGGCTGGTCACGGCGGCCCCGCTTTCCGAGCTGAAGACCGGGGCAGACCCGGCGGGGCAGGGCTGGTTTTCCACTGCGCTGGGCCAGATCGAGAACATCCACTTTTCCACGCCCCACGTGCAGGACCTGTTCCAGACCGCGGACGGCAGCTACCATTGGGTGATCTCGCTGAGCCGTCAGGTGGAATTGACCCGGGGCGGCGCCAGCGAGAGCGGCGTACTGCTGGTGGACATGAGCTTTTCCGGGGTGGAGCAGATCTGCCGCAACGCCAGCATCGGCATGGACGGCTACCTCTACATCGTGGACGCAAACGGGGAACTGATCTATCATCCCCGCCAGCAGCTGATCTACGCGGGCCTCGATCAGGAGAACAACCGGGAGGCCGCCTCCCTCAGCGACGGCACCCACTGGGAGAACTTCCAGGGCCAGCGGCGGCAGGTGACGGTGAAGACCGTGGGCTACACCGGCTGGAAGCTGGTGGGCGTGACCCCGGTGCAGGGGCTGGCGGTGACCACCGCCCAGTTCGTGCTGTTCGTGGCCTCGGTGCTGCTCTTCTCCATCTTTTTGCTGGTGTTCGTGAACGGACGGCTTTCCGCCCACATCGCCGAGCCCATCCGCCGCCTGGAGCAGGCGGTGCGCCAGACCGGCCGGGGCGGCGAGATGCCCCAGGTGCCCGAGGAGGGCTGCTACGAGGTACGCAGGCTGGAGCACTCCATCCGGTCCATGGTGTCCACCATGCGTCACCTGATGGACGACGTGATCCAGCAGGAGGAGGACAAGCGCCGCAGCGAGCTGGAGGTGCTGCAGTCCCAGATCAACCCGCACTTCCTCTACAATACGCTGGACTCGGTGATCTGGCTCACCGAGAGCGGCCGATACGAGGATTCCATCCGCATGGTCACGGCGTTGGGGCGGCTGTTCCGCATCTCGCTGAGCCGGGGCAAGCGGGTGATCCCGCTGGAGAGCGAGCTGGACCACGCGGGCTACTACATGACCATCCAGCGCATTCGCTACAAGAACAAATTCACCTTTGAGATCATTCGGGAGACCGACACCGCCGGCCTTTACTGTCTGAAGCTCATCATCCAGCCCCTTCTGGAAAACGCCATCTACCACGGCATGGCTGCCGAGGACGACGACGGCCGCATCACCGTGCGCCTCTGGCGGGAAGGGGAGGATATTTACATTGACGTGACCGACAACGGCCTGGGCATGCCGCCGGAGGTGGCGGCCAGCCTGCTGGACGAGAGCCGCCCCCTGCCCGCCAAGGGCTCGGGCATCGGAGTGCGCAACGTGCACCGGCGCATCCAGCTGGCCTATGGGCCCCAGTACGGGCTGGAATTCCACAGTGAGCCGGACGAGGGCACCACCGCCCGCATCCATCTTCCGGTGCTTACCCAGCCGGAAGAGGGCACAGGGAAGGAGGCAGGGCGATGAAGCAGAAAGGATACCAGGCCTGGCAGATGGTGGTGCTGGGCCTGCTGGCCGCCGCCATGGTGGTGAGCCTGATGATCCCCGAGTCGCTGCTCACCCCGCCCGGCCCCAAACGGGTGGAAATTTCCATCCTGCTGCGCCAGGGTGACAGCGAGGTCTTTTCCACCGCCCGGCAGGGCATGGAGCAGGCCGCCGAGGACCTGGGCGCCGAGCTGCGCTTTCTGACTCTGGAGGCCGAGGACGACGGAATCAGCCAGGTGGAGCTGCTGCGCCGCCAGGCGGAAATGGACGTGGACGCGGCGGTGGTCATCCCGGCGGACTGCACCGCACTGGAACAGCTGCTGGACGACTGGCAGGGCCTGCCGGTGGTCACGCTGGAATCCCAGGTGGCGGGCGCGCAGGCCTTTGTGGGCATCGACGACGAGGCGGTGGGCCGGATGCTGGCCCAGCAGGTGGCCGGGAGCTGCCCGGCTTCCGGCCGGGTACTGCTGGCGGATGCCTTCCCCGGCTGCGCGGGCCCGTTCCGGCGGCTGGAAAGCGCGAAACAGACACTCAAGACGGCGGGCTTTGCCCCCGAGGTGTGCAGTGAACTCACCGTCGAGGCGCTGGAGGGCGCAGCCGCGGTGCTCTGCTTTGAACCGGTGAGTCTGGAGCAGGCCGCCGCGCTGGCGGCCCAGTGCGAAGCTGCGCCGCTGGTGTACGGGGCAGGGGTGTCCGCATCGGTGGTGGCCTCGCTGGAGACCGGCGGCATTGCGGCGGCAATCGCCTGGAGCGATTACGCGGCGGGCTATCTGGCAGTGAGCCAGGCAGCGGCAGCCGCCCGGGGCGAGCAGGCGGAAAGCCAGACCCTCCCCGTGACCCTGGTGAAGGAAGGAGAAACCTATGACAAGGATCATCAAAAGCTGCTCTACCCGGTCTTTTCGTAAAGGGCTGAAAGCGCTGAGCCTGCTGCTGGCGGCGGCGCTGCTGGCGGCCTGCGGCAGCGGCCGGGCGGCGGAGCCACGCACCCTGCGGGTGGGCGTGGCGGTGTATCTGCAGTCCGACACCTTCATCAGCACACTGGTGAAGGAGCTGGAAAAGCTGGCCCAGGCCCGGGAAAGCACGGACGGCATGAAGATCAATCTGAACGTGGTGGACGGCCGGGGCTCCCAGCTTACCCAGACCGAGCAGATCGACCGGCTCATCGCGCTGGACTACGACGTGCTGTGTGTGAACATCGTGGACCGCACCAGCACCGCCCAGCTGATCGACAAGGCCAAGGAGGCGGACATTCCGGTGATCTTCTTCAACCGGGAGCCGGTGGCCGAGGACCTGCACCGCTGGGAAAAGGTGTATTACGTGGGAGCCAAGGCGGAGGAATCCGGCGTACTGCAGGGGCAGATCCTACTGGACCGCTGGCTCAACGCCGACCCGCCGGTGGACAAAAACGGCGACGGGGTGATGCAATACGTGATGCTGGAGGGCGAGCCCGGTCACCAGGACGCCATGCTGCGCACCGAGTACGCGGTGCAGACCCTCACCGGCGCGGGTGTGACGGTGGAAAAGCTGGCGGGCGACACCGCCAATTGGGACCGCAGCCAGGCCGCCGCCCGGATGAGCAGCTGGCTGGAGCAGTTTGGCAGCGCCATCGAGGTGGTGATCTCCAACAACGACGACATGGCCCTGGGCGCCATCGACGCCTGCCAGGACCTGGGCCTGACCGAAGCCGAGATGCCGGTGGTGGTGGGGGTGGACGCCACCGCCCCGGCGCTGGAAGCGGTGCGGGAAGGCACTCTATGCGGCACGGTGCGCAACGATGCGGCGGGCATCGCCGAGAGCATGCTGGATCTGGCCCTGACGCTGGAAAACGGCGAGGACCCGGCGGACAGCCTGAACCTGACCGACGGCAAATACATCTGGCTGCCCTATCAGCGGGTGACCCTGCGGGAGCTGGAGGCGGGCAGCGGCAAGGTTTGAACGATTCGCCCAAAGTATGGAATTTTGTATCTTGTTTTCAAAAGGATATAGGAATCGCAAAAAGAATTCGTTATAATTTAAGCAAGAAAACGGGTTCGTGAAAATATTGCAAAGAAAGGACTTTTGTTGCATGAAAATCTCGACAAGACCCTTCGGCCTCACCCGGAGCGGCGAGGAAGTGCACTGCATCCGCCTGGAGCACGACAGCGGCATTGTGGCGGAAGTTCTGAGCTACGGGGCCACGCTGCGGGCTCTGTGGGTCCCCACCGCCTCCGGTCCGGTGCAGGTGTGCGCCGGTTACGAGACCCTGGAGGAGTACGAGGCGGGCACCTGCTACTTAGGCTGCGTGGTGGGCCGCTGCGCGGGCCGCATCGACGGCGGCCGCTTCACCCTGAACGGGGTGGAGTACCAGCTGCCCCAGAACCAGAACGGCAACCACCTGCACGGCGGCGTGGAAGGCTTCGACCGCAAGGTCTGGAATGTGCAGATGCTGCCCAGAAACCGGGGCGTGCGTTTTTTCCGCCGGTCCGAGGCCGGGGAAGAGGGCTACCCCGGCGCGGTGGAGGTGAGTGCCACCTATCTGTTTGAGGAGGACGGCGCACTGACCCTGCGTCTGGACGCGCTGGCCGAGGACGACACCATCCTGTCCCTGACCCATCACGGCTACTGGAACCTGGCAGGGGAGGGCAGCGTGGGCGGCCACTTGTTCACCACCCCGGCGGACCGGTTCGCCGCCATCCGTCCGGACGGCGTGCCCACCGGTGAGCTGATCCCGGTGGAGGGTACCCCCTTCGATTTCACCCAGCCTGCCACGCTGGAAAGCCGCTGGGATCAGGACCATCCCCAGCTGGCGGCTGGCAGCGGCTTTGACCATACCTTCCTGGCCCCGGGCACAGGGCTGCGGCCGGTGTGCCGCCTGGAATGCCCCGCAAACGGCCTGAGCCTGGAGGTAAGCGCCACCACCCCGGGCATCCATCTGTACACCGGCAACTTCCTGGAGCCGGTACGCCGCGGCGCGGCCGCACTGGAAGCCCAGTTCATCCCGGACGCGCCCAATCACCACCAGTTCCCCTCGGTGGAACTGCCCAAGGGCAAGCGCTGGGAACATCAGATCCAATACCGCTTCGGCTGCCAGGCCTGAGCGCGTTGAACACCACAGGAGGAAGATACAATGCAGAACATGGAAAACTTTTTGCAGGCAGTGCGCGGGGGCGAATACGACGAGCGCCTGCGCCGGTTGTATGTATTCCACGACACAAGCGAGGAGCTGGAAGCGGCCCGCGCCAAGGTGTGCCATGTGATCGAGGGCTTTGAGCAGGCCTTCCCCGGCGTGGACTGCACCGGCGCCGCGGTGTTCAGCGGCCCGGGCCGCACCGAGATCGGCGGCAACCACACCGACCACCAGCACGGCTGCGTGCTGTGCGGCAGCGTGAACATGGACATCCTGGCCTGCGCGGTGCCCACCGGCGACAATTTCGTGAAGGTGGTCAGCGAGGGCTATCCCGCTCTGACCATCGACCTGAACGACCTGGCCATCCATGCGGACGAGACCAACACCTCCGCCGCCCTGATTCGCGGCGTGGCCCACGGCGTGACCAAGGAGGGCTTTGCCCCCAAAGGCTTCTGCGCCTATGTGACCAGCACCGTGCCCGGCGGCTCCGGCCTGTCCAGCTCGGCGGCCTATGAGATCCTCTTGGGCAACATCTTCAACCGGTTCTGCTGCGAAGGCAAGCTGGACGCGGTGAAGCTGGCCCAGATCGGCCAGTACGCCGAACGGGAGTACTTCGGCAAGCCCTGCGGCCTGATGGACCAGGCAGCCAGCTCCATCGGCGGCGTGGTGGCCATCGACTTTAACGACCCCAGCCAGCCGGTGATCCGCAAGGTGGACTACGACCTGGCCCGCTCCGGCTACCAGCTGTGCATCATCGACACCCGCTCCTGCCATGCGGACCTGACTGACGATTACGCCGCCATCACCCGCGAGATGGGTGCGGTGGCCGCCTTCTTCGGCAAGCAGGTGCTGCGTCAGGTGGACGAGGCCGAGTTCTACGCCGCCATTCCCGCGGTGCGGGAAAAGGCAGGCGACCGTGCGGTGCTGCGCGCCATGCATTTCTTTGATGAAAACCGCCGCGCCCAGGCCCAGGCAAAGGCTCTGGACGAGGGCGATATGGAGGGCTTCCTGGCCCTGATCCGCGAGTCCGGCCGGTCCTCGGCGGAGCTGCTGCAGAACATCTGGTCGGTGGCCGAGCCAGCCCAGCAGGCGGTGACCCTGTCCCTGGCGCTGGCCGAGAAGGCCCTGGGGGGCCGCGGCGCGGTGCGTGTGCACGGCGGCGGCTTTGCGGGCACCATTCAGGCCTTTGTGCCCCAGGAAAAGCTGGAAAGCTTTGTGAACACGATGGAAGCGGTGCTGGGCGCGGGCGCATGCCACCCGGTATCGGTGCGGCCGGAGGGCGGCTGCATGGTTATGAGCAGCGAGAAGGAGTGATTGAAGGATGACGGTGGAACAGGCCATTGCCAGCCTGGTGGAGTATGGGCTGGAAAAACAACTGATCGAACCTTGTGAAGCGATTTGGGCGAACAACGGGCTGCTGGCCACCCTGCGGCTGGACACTCTGGAGGAGGCCGAGCCGGTCAAGGGTGTGCCCCTGGCGGAGATTCTGGGCGTTCTGCTGGACGACGCGGCCAGCCGCGGCGTGATCGACGGCGAGTCCATCACCCAGCGGGATATTCTGGACACCGCCCTGATGGCGGTGCTCACCCCCCGCCCGAGCCAGGTGATCCGCAGCTTTGAGGAAAAGTATGCGGCAAGCCCGGCCGCGGCCACCGACTGGTACTATCAGTTCTCGCAGGACACCAACTACATCCGCACCGACCGGATCGCCAAGGACCTGCACTGGACCACCGACACCGAATACGGCGCGCTGGACATCACCATCAACCTGTCCAAGCCGGAAAAGGACCCCAAGGCCATCGCGCTGGCCAAGACCCTGCCCCAGAGCGGCTACCCAAAGTGCCAGCTCTGCGCCGAGAACGAGGGCTATGCGGGCCGGATGGATCACCCCGCCCGGGGCAACCACCGGATGATCCCCATGACCGTCTGCGGCGAAAAGTGGATGCTGCAATACTCCCCCTATGTGTACTACAACGAGCACTGCATCGTGCTGAACGCGGCCCATGTGCCCATGAAGATCGACCGCAGCTGCTTTGATAAGCTGCTGGATATCGTGACCCGGTTCCCCCACTACTTTGTGGGCTCCAACGCGGACCTGCCCATCGTGGGCGGCTCCATTCTGTCCCACGAGCACTTCCAGGGCGGGCGCTGCCTGTTCCCCATGGAGGCCGCACCCGTGGAGCAGGAGGTCACCTTCCCCGGCTTTGAGGACGTGAAGACCGGCATCGTGAAGTGGCCCATGTCGGTGCTGCGTCTCACCGGCCCGGATAAGGACCGCATCGCCCAGCTGGCCGAGAAGATTCTGGCGGCCTGGCGCGGCTACACCGATGAGTCGGCCTTTGTCTTCGCCGAGACCGACGGCGTGCCCCACAACACCATCACCCCCATCGCCCGCCGCCGCGGCGCGGACTACGAGATGGATCTGGTGCTGCGCAACAACATTACCACCGACGAGTGCCCCCTGGGCGTGTTCCATCCCCACACCGAGCTCCATCACATCAAGAAGGAGAACATCGGCCTGATCGAGGTGATGGGCCGGGCGGTGCTGCCCGCCCGCCTGAAGGAGGAGCTGGCCCTGGTGGCTGAGATGCTGGAGACCGGCGCGGACCTGACCGCCGACGAGCGCACCGCAAAGCACGCCGAGTGGGCCGAGGACATCCGCCGCCGCCATGGCGCCTTCGCCAAGGGTGAGGCCTGGCCGGTGGTGCAGAAGGAGACCGGTCTGGTCTTCTCCAAGGTGCTGGAGCACGCAGGCGTCTTCAAGCGGGACGAAGCGGGCCGCGCGGCCTTCCTGCGGTTCGTGGCCAGCCTGGGCTGACTAGCTGTGCGCCTTTGACGCAATCGAAAACAAAAAACGCCGGACCCCGTTTGTGCAATGGGGTCCGGCGCTTTTTGTTGTTTAAAAATTTATTTGTCCGCCTTGCTGCGGTCGATGATCTCCTGCTGCATGGCGCGGGAGACCGCCATCACCGCCCGGAAGAAATCCCCGGTGTAGCCCTGCATGGCCTCGGGAGCACGGGCGGCGGCCCGGTCGATCACTGCCTGTTCCCGGTCCGGCTGCAGCACCTGCATGCCCCGCTCCAGCTTATAGCGGGCCACCTGCTCCACAATCTCCATCCGCTGCAAAAACAGCGCGGTGAGCTGGCTGTCCACCTCATCGATGCGGCCGCGCAGCTCGTTCAGATCCAGCTGTTCCATGGCGGTTACTCCTTTGCGTTTGCCAGAGCGGTGAGAAAGGCCTCCACCGCCTCCGGCTTGGTGGCCCAGCTGGTCACCAGACGGATCTCGGTGTGGTCCGCGTCCGGCTTGGAGGTGACCTCCCAGTGGAAGTCGTTCTTCAGCTGGTCCAGCACCCGGTTGGGCAGGATGGGGAACTGCTGGTTGGAGGGGCTGTCCGACCCGAAGGGATAACCCAGGGCGGCAATGCCCTCCTTCAGCTTCATGGCAAGGCCGTTGGCGTGCTGGCCCACCTCAAAATACAGCCCGTCGCAGAACAGCTCCTCAAACTGGATGCCCAGCAGCCAGCCCTTGGCCAGCATGCCGCCGTGCTGCTTGATGATGTAGCGGAAGTCCGGCTTGAGGGCCGGGTTCAGGATGCACACCGCCTCGCCGAACAGCGCGCCGTTCTTGGTGCCGCCGATGTAGAAGGCGTCGCACAGACGGCCCAGATCGGTGAGGGAAGCGCCGCCCGCGGCCAGCGCGCTGGAAAGACGGGCGCCGTCCAGATAGAGATACAGGTCCAGCTCGTCGCACACGGCCCGCAGCGCTTCCAGCTCAGCGGTGGTGTACACGCCGCCGGTCTCGGTGGTGTTGCTCACATAAACCAGCTTGGGCTTGACCATGTGCTCATCCGGATGCGCGGCCACTGCGGCGCGCACTGCGTCCGGAGTCAGCTTGCCGCCCGGTGCGGCGGGAATGGCGATGCACTTGTGGCCGGTGGCCTCGATGGCGCCGGTCTCGTGCACGCAGATGTGGCCGGTGGTTGCGGCGATGGCCGCCTCATGGGGCCGCAGGAAGGCGCACAGGCAGGTGGCGTTGGTCTGGGTGCCGCCCACCAGAATGTGCACGTCCGCGTCCGGGCGGCCGATGGCGGCGCGGATCAGCTCATGGGCGTGCTTGGAGTGGGGGTCGGTGGAATAGCCGAAGTTGCCTTCCAGGTTGGTGCGGACCATGGCGTCCAGAATACGGGGGTGAGCGCCCTCGCTGTAATCATTGGTAAAACGATACATCTTTGCAAACCTCACTTTTATGGCAGTATTGCACTGCCGCTGGAATTCAATAAACTATCTTTTATGATACCATTTTTTCACAGAATGTCCACCGCCTGTCGTTTGTTTTTGGGGCGGCTTTATGGTATACTCTATTTTGTATAAGTATGTTACGGCAGCGCCGTGCGCTGCACAAAGGAGAAACACAATGAAAGCAGTAGTCAAGGTGGGTACCTCCACGCTGGCCCATTCCACCGGCCGGCTGAACATCCGCCACATCGAGGAGATGTGCAAGGTGCTCAGCGATCTGAAAAACGCCGGGCACGAGATCATCCTGGTGTCCAGCGGAGCCATCGGCATGGGCGTGGGCAAGCTGAGCCTGCCCGGCCGTCCGGCGGATATGCCCACCAAGCAGGCCGCGGCCTCGGTGGGCCAGTGCGAGCTGATGTATACCTACGACAAGCTGTTCACCGAATACAACCACACCGTGGGCCAGATCCTCATCACCGGCGAGGATGTGGAGCACCCCGAGCGCAGCGTGAACCTGAAAAACACCCTGAGCCGTCTGCTGGAGCTGGGCGCGCTGCCCATCGTGAACGAGAACGACACCGTGTCCACCACCGAGATCGCCCTGGGCGACAACGACACCCTGGCGGCCATCCTGGCCCGCAGCGTGAAGGCGGACCTGCTGGTGCTGCTCAGCGACATCGACGGCCTGTTCACCGCCGACCCCCACAAGGACCCGAATGCCAAGCTGCTGAGCGTGGTGGAGGAGATCACCCCCGAGATCGACGCACTGGGCGGCGGCAAGGGCTCCAGCCTGGGCACCGGCGGCATGGCCACCAAGCTGCGGGCGGCCCACATCGCCACCGAAGCCGGGGTGGAAATGGTCATCGCCAACGGTGCGGCCCCGGCGGTGCTGTATGACATCTTTGAGGGCGCCCCGGTGGGCACCCGGTTCCTTGCCCGGAAGGAGGCATAAACAATGACCACGCTGGAGATCGTCCGCGCCGCGCGCGGGGCGAAAAACGCGTTGATGCTGGCTTCGGCCGAGCAGAAGAATCAGGCCCTGCTGGCCATGGCCGCCGCGCTGGAGGACCAGTGCGCCGCCATTTTAAAGGCCAACGAGACCGACCTGGAAAACGCCCGGGGCACCGTGCCGGACGTGATGCTGGACCGGCTGCGCCTGAGCGAAGAGCGGGTGGCAGGCATGGCCCGGGGCATCCGGGAGGCGGCCGCCCTGCCGGACCCGGTGGGCCGGACCCTCAGCGAGGAGAAGCGCCCCAATGGTCTGGTGCTGCAAAAGATCACCGTGCCCATGGGCGTGATCGCTATTATCTATGAAAGCCGGCCCAACGTGACCAGCGACGCGGCGGCCCTTGCCATCAAGAGCGGCAGCGCCTGCGTGCTGCGGGGCGGCAAAGAAGCCTTCCGGTCCAACAACGCCATTGTGGAGGCGCTGCGGGCGGGCCTGCGGTCCGTTGGTCTGCCCGCCGAGCTGGTGAGCCTGGTGCAGGACACCAGCCGCGCCAGCGCCACCGAGCTGATGAAGGCCTCGGGCCTTGTGGACCTGCTGATTCCCCGGGGCGGCGCGGGCCTGATCCGGGCCTGTGTGGAAAACGCCACCGTGCCCTGCATCCAGACCGGCACCGGCATCTGCCACATCTATGTGGACAAGGCCGCCAACCTGGACATGGCCCTGGACATCGTGGAGAACGCCAAGACCAGCCGCCCCTCGGTGTGCAACGCCGCCGAGGTCTGCCTGGTGCATAAGGACATTGCCCCCGCGTTTCTGCCCCGGCTGCGCCAGCGGCTGGTGGACGAGCGGCAGGCAAAGGGCCTGGAGCCGGTGGAGCTTCGGCTGGACAAAACCGCCGCACAGCTCATTGCCGGTACCCCGGCGGGCGAAGCGGACTTCGACACCGAGTTTTTGGCCTACACCCTGGCGGTGGCAGTGGTGGAGGATATGCAGGCGGCCATCCGCCACATCGAGGCCCATTCCACCGGCCACAGCGAGTCCATCGTGACCGGCGACGAATCCGCCGCCGCAGCCTTCACCGCAGGGGTGGACAGCGCGGCCGTGTATGTGAACGCATCCACCCGCTTCACCGACGGCGGCGAGTTCGGCCTGGGCTGCGAGATGGGAATCTCCACCCAGAAGCTGCACGCCCGCGGCCCCATGGGCCTGGCCGAGCTGGTGAGCTACAAGTACATCATCCGGGGAAACGGGCAGATCCGCTGACCGCCCGCACCCAAAGGAAGGAGAGCGATTATGGCAAATTCCATTACCAAAGAAGAACACGAGCGCAACAAACGCCGCCGGTTCCGGCAGCTGCTGGGAGCGGTGCTCTGCCTGCTGATTCTGATCGGCGCGTTCAACGTGCTGGCTGCGGCGGTGAGCGGCGTTGCCGCCCTGTTCGACGATACCGACAAAAAGCTGGAATACGAAGCCCGGCTGCAGACCCTTGTGATGTTCGATCCGCTGCCCTTCGCCAGCCTGGACCAGATGGACGATTCCACCGCCCGTCTGGTGAAGGAAAGTGCGATCTGGTCGGCGCTGTACAACGCCCAGCAGAGCAGCACCGGGCTGGACAACTACGAGCGTGACCCGGACACCGACGCCCTCATCATGCCCGCAGTGGACGTGGATGCGGCAGTCGCCGCCCTCTACGGCCCGGACTTCAAGATCGAGCACGGCAGCTTTGACGGCGTGGATATGAGCTACATCTACCTGGAGGAGCAGCAGGGCTACCTGATTCCGGTCACCAGCCAGATGGGCCTGTACACTCCCAAGGTGGAGCAGCTGAAAAAGCAGGACGGCAAGCTGCGGGTCACCGTGGGCTATGTGCCCACCCCCGCGCTGAGCGGCGACTACAGCATGTCCACCCCCAGCGAGCCCACCAAGTATATGGATTATATCTTTGAGAAGAACGGCCGCACCTGGTACCTCACCGCGCTGGAGACCAGCGAGATGAAGCCCGCGGCCAGCAGCACGGCCACTTCCCAGCCTGCGGAAGACGCAGTGGTGCCGGAGTTCGACCCCACCAGCGCCATTGCCGATACGGCGGACAGCGCCCTGCTGGAGAGCGCCTCCACCCAGGATGCGGATTCCGCCGCGGACTCCGCCGCCACCGATGAAAACGGCTAGACCACCGAAGAGGGCTGAGCCCCGCTGAAACAACAGAAAACCCCGCATGGAGCTTCCATGCGGGGTTTTTGTATGCGGTTATAACGATCACAGGGGCGGGATGTCGCCCACGCCGGAGAGCACCAGCCGGGGCCGGAAGGGGAACTTTTCGATGTCCTCCCGGCTGGTCACGCCGGAAAGCACCAGCGCGGTGTCCATGCCGGACTCGATGCCCGCGATCATGTCGGTGTCCATCCGGTCGCCGATGATGGCCGTGTCGCCCGAGTGCACGCCCAGCAGCCGCAGGCCGGTGCGCATCATCAGGGGGTTGGGCTTGCCCACAAAATAGGGTGTCTTGCCGGTGGCGGCCTGGATGGGGGCCATCAGGCTGCCGCAGGAGGGGATCACACCCTTCTCGGCGGGGTCCACCAGATCGCTGTTGGTGCCCACCAGCTTGGCGCCCCGGTTCACGAAGTTGATGGCCCTCACGATGTGCTCGTAGCCAAAGTTTTCGGTCTCGCCCACGATCACGAATTCCGGGTCCACGGTGTTGATGGTGATGCCCGCGTCATAGAGGGCGTTCATCAGGCCGTGGTCGCCGATCACATAGGCGGTGCCGTTTGGCGACTGGCTCTGGATGAAGCTGGCGGTGGCCAGGGCGCTGGTGTAAAAATGGCTCTGGTCCACATCCAGGCCCATCCGGGCCAGCTTCTGCTGGTGTTCCTTGGGCGAAAGTCCGCTGGAATTGGTCAGAAACAAAAAGTTCTTGTCTTCCCGGTAGAGCCAGTCCACGAACTCCTTTACGCCGGGCAGAAGCCGGTTGCCGTGGTAGATCACACCGTCCATATCACAGATGAAGCCTTTTTTGCTGCGCAGCTGTTCCAAATCACATGCCTCCTATATGCTTGCCCGGCCGGTGTGGGGGCGGAGGAAGGCCGGCGGGCGAAATAACATGATTCGTATCTATTGTACTCTGGAATGCCCCCGAGCGCCAGTGCAAAATCATAAATTGTTTCAATTTATGCGGGAAATGTACACGGACAGACCCGGGCGGCACAAAAACGCCCCGGCAAAAGCCGGGGCGCAAACGCGAACGATCAGCGCAGCTCGATGGTGTAATCGAAGCCGTACTCGGCCTTCAGAGCGTCCACCTTGTCCTGGCAGTCCTCAATGAAGGTGGGAGTGTAAACGCTCTTTCCCTCCTTCTTGTAGTCCTCCAGAATCTGGTTCAGCTTGCCCCAGGCTTCGTCCTGGCGGGCCTGATCCATATCCTCGGGGAAGGAGATCAAAAATTCACGATGCTTGGGAATACGAGCTTTCATAATTATGGTTCCTCCTGAAATCATGTTGTTATACGCCGAACAGACGCTTGGCGTTTTCGGTGGTTGCGGTGAAGATCACGTCCGGCGCAACGCCCCGGACTTCGGCCAGAAATTCGCCGGTGTGAGCGATCAGCCCGGAATCACAGCGCTTGCCCCGGCAGGGCTCCGGCGCCATGTAGGGGCAGTCGGTCTCCAGCAAAATGCGCTCTAAGGGCAGCGCGGCCGCGGCCTTCACCGCCCGCTTGGCTCCCTTGAAGGTGAGCGCGCCGCCGAAGCCGATGTACATGCCCTGCTGGGCCAGCATCACCGCATCCTCGGCGCTGCCGGAAAAGCAGTGGACCACGCCCTTAGGTCTATACTGCTTCAAAAGAGCGTATACGTCCGCGTGGGCCTGCCGGTCATGCACGATGATGGGCTTGTCCAGCTCCAGCGCCAGCTTCAGATGCGCCTCGAACAGGGCCAGCTGGGCTTCCTTGGGAATGGGCCAGTGGTAGTCCAGCCCGCACTCGCCCACGGCTACCGCCTTGGGATGGTCGAAGAGGGGCCGGATAGCCGCAAGCTCCGCCGCCCAGTCGCCGCCGAAGCGGGTGTTGGTGGAGGCGTCCTCCTCGATGATGCTTTCCGGGTGGATGCCCAGCGCCGCATACAGGTACGGGTACTGCTCGGCCAGAGCCAGGCAGGCGCGGCTGGAATCGTAGTCGGTGCCGCAGTCCACCACGCCCACCACCCCCCGGCCGGGCAGCTCGCCCAGCAGGGTGTGGCGGTCGTCGTCAAACTGATGGCTGGTGTAGTGTGCGTGGGTGTCAAAAATGGAGTACATGCGTTTCTCCTCAGTGGATGGCGCTGCCGGGCTTCACGTCGTCCGGGAAGAAGACCACGGATGCGCCGCCATCCGGCATGTCGGCCGCCATGACCATGCCCTCGCTCACATACTTACCCTTCATCATGGGCCGGGGAGCCAGGTTCACCACAACGCCCACGTTGCGGCCGATCATATCCTCGGGCTTGTACCACTTGGCAATGCCGGAGAGGATGGTCCGCTCCCGCTCGCCGTCGAACAGGGTCATCTTCAGCAGCTTCTTGCTCTCCTTCAGGTTCTCACAGGTGAGCACCTTGGCCACACGCAGCTCCACCTTGCAGAAGTCGTCAAAGGTGATCTCGGGCAGATGCTCGATGGGCTCGGCAGCCTCGTCCACAGCGGGAGCGGCGGCAGCGGCAGCCTTGGCGGCTTCCTCTTCCGCGGCCTTGCGCTTGGCCTCCTGCTCGGCAGCCAGCTCAGCCAGCTCCTTGGCAGCGTCGATGCGGGGGAACAGAGCCTCGCCCTTGTGCACGGTGTACTCGGTGCGGGCGCCGAAGGTGAGGGAATCGAAGGTCAGTTCGCTCTCGGCAAGGCCCAGCTGCTCGGCCATCTTGCCGGTGGTGTTGGGCAGGAAGGGAGTCAGCAGGATGGCGCTCATGCGCAGGGACTCACACAGGTTGTACAGCACCATGGCCAGACGGTCCTTGTTGGCCTCGTCCTTGGCCAGAGCCCAGGGAGCGGTCTCGTCGATGTACTTGTTGGCGCGCTGGATGGCCTTGAAGATCTCCTGAGTGGCCTGGGGAATCAGCAGGTCGTCCATGCAGGCGGTGACCTTGGCGGGCATGGCGTTCACGGTGTCCATCAGGTCCTGGTCAAAGTCGCCGGCCTGGCGCTGGGCGGGCAGGGTGCCGCCAAAGTATTTTTCGATCATGGCCACGGTGCGGCTGAGCAGGTTGCCCAGGTCGTTGGCCAGGTCGGAGTTGATGCGGCTGATCAGCGCCTCGTTGGAGAAGATGCCGTCGTTGCCGAAGGGGATCTCACGCAGCAGGAAGTAGCGGATGGCGTCCACGCCGTAGCGCTCGCACAGAACAACAGGGTCCACCACGTTGCCCTTGGATTTGCTCATCTTGCCGCCGTCCAGCAGCAGCCAGCCGTGGCCGAACACGCGGCCGGGCAGGGGCAGGTCCAGCGCCATCAGCATGGCGGGCCACAGAATGGTGTGGAAGCGCAGGATCTCCTTGCCCACCATGTGGATGGTGGCGGGCCAGAACTTGTCGTAGTCGGAGTACTTCTCGTTGCCGTAGCCCAGAGCGCTGATGTAGTTGCTCAGCGCGTCCACCCACACGTACATGGTGTGCTTGGTGTCAAAGGGAACGGGGATGCCCCAGGGCACGGTGGTGCGGGAAACGCAGGTGTCCTGCAGGCCCTGGTTGATGAAGGAGATCATCTCGTTCTTGCGGCTCTCGGGCTGGATGAACTGGGGGTTCTCCTCATACAGCTTCAGCAGGCGGTCGGCGTACTTGCTGGTCTTGAAGAAGTAAGCCTCCTCCTCCGCGTCGTATACCTCGCGGCCGCAGTCGGGGCACTTGCCGTCCACCAGCTGGCTGTCGGTCCAGAAGCTCTCGCAGGGCTTGCAGTAGTGGCCCTTGTAGACGCTCTTGTAGATGTCGCCCTGGTCATACAGCTTCTGGAAGATCTTCTGGCAGCTCTCGATGTGGTAGTCGTCGGTGGTGCGGATGAACCGGTCGTAGCTGATGTCCAGCAGCTTCCACAGGTCCTTCACGCCGCCTTTGCCCTCCACGATCTCGTCCACGTACTGCTTGGGGGTCACGCCCTTGGCAGCGGCCTTGTCCTGGATCTTCTGGCCGTGCTCGTCGGTGCCGGTGAGGAACATGACGTCCTTGCCCTGCATCCGCTTGAAGCGGGCCAGCGCATCGCAGGCCACGGTGGTGTAGCTGTGGCCGATGTGCAGCTTGTCGCTGGGGTAGTAGATGGGGGTGGTAATGTAGTAGGTGTTGTTCTGGCTCATTTTCTTCTATCCTTTCATAACGGGGCCGCGAATGGAACGGTCCCGGAATTTACGGGCAATTCCGCCTGGGGGCGGTCTTGTCTTTCGGCAAACCCGCATCCTTCACGCCGAACGGCGGGGGCGGTGTTGCCTTTATTCTTTTTCCCACTGGGAAAAATCAATGGCTTTGCCGTGGTCGTAGGTTTCCAGGTCCTCCGGCTGGATGGGGCGGACCACCCGGCAGGGGGTGCCGTAGGCCACCACATTGGCAGGGATGTCCTGGTTCACCAGGCTGCCCGCACCGATCACCGAGTTTTCCCCGATGGTCACGCCCGGCAGAATGGTGCTGCCCGCGCCGATCCACACGTTGTTGCCGATGTGTACCGGCTTGTTGTACTGGGCGGCCTGGCGGCGCAGCCCCGGGTGGATGGGATGGGTGGCGGTGCAGATGGTCACGTTGGGGCCGATCATCACATGGTCGCCCAGGTAGATGTGGGTATCGTCCACCAGCGTCAGGTTGAAGTTGGCGTACACATACTTGCCCAGATGGGTGAAGCAGCCCCAGTTGGCGTTGAAGGGGGGCTCAAAGTAGCAGTGCTCACCCGCCTCGGCAAAGATGCGGGAGAATACGGCCTGCTGTTGCTCGGTGTCCCGGGGGTCCATCTGGTTGTACTGGTGGATCAGGGCCCGGCATTCCATCTGCGCCCGGAACAGCTCCGGGTCGTTGTTGTTGTAAAGCTGGCCGTTGTGCATGCAGGGGTTCAGTTGTGCCATAAAAGGGGCTCCTTTCCCAAAAGGGGATGGGCGGCGTTAAAAGCCGATAGGGGTCTTGCCGCAGGCCAGCAGGGTCTCCTCAGCCAGCACCTCGGTGCTGTCGATGAAAAAGCCGTCCAGCCCTTCGTCCCGCTTGATGAGCGAAAGCTCGGTGCAGCCCAGCACCGCGTTTTCGCAGCCCGCGGCACGCAGTTCGTCGGCAATTTCCATGAAAAGCTTCATGTCGGCCCGCTGGCCCTTTTTGATCTGGTCGTAGATGATGTTCATCAGCTGGGTCTGGCGGGGCAGGGAAGGAATGGCAAAATCAATGCCCTCCGCCCGGCACATCCGCTGGTAGGTGCAGCTGCCCACGGTGCCGCTGGTGGCCAGGATGCCCAGCCGGGTGCAGCCCTGTGCCTTGGCGTGCTGCACGGTCAAACGCACCATGTTCAGAATGGGCACCGGCAGGCTGCGGGCCAGCCGGTCGTAGAAATAATGGGCGGTGTTGCAGGGAATGGCCAGAATGGTGGCCCCATACTTCACCAGCATCTCCGCGTCCCGCTCCATCTGGGCGAAGGGATCGTCCTCGCTCTCGCCCAGGATATAGGCGGTGCGGTCCGGAGTAGAGGCCCGGCTGGAGATCACGATGTCCAGATGATCCTGGTCGCACTGGGCGGGGGTGTGCTCGGTGAGCATCTGGTAAAAATACACCGTGCTCATGGGGCCGAGCCCACCTAAAATACCCAAAACGGGATGTTCCTTCTGCATGGCCTGGTTCCACGCCCCTTTGCTCAGATTGGCGCACGGAAAAACCGGCGCCTGCAATTTTCTTATTATAGCACCTTTGCGTCCTTAATACAATTACAAGCCGCAGGGTGCAGCGGGGGAAACGCTTGGCAAAACAAGACAAAAAAACCGCGAGATGCCGGACACGGCACCCCGCGGAAAGTCATTCAGTACATTGGTCTGCCCTCGATTTAGATGGATTTAAAACGCTTCATCAATACGACTTTCTCGTCATACATATCGATTCACGTTCCTTTGCCATATACCGGCAGGCTTTGTCGCTTCACATTGCCTGCATCCCTGGTGGTGGTCTACGGGCAAACATTCAGCACATTGGCGTTATCCTCATTTCGTACGATTTGATGAACTCAGATTTCAAAGCGCCTTGAAATGGTACGCGAAACATTGCTTAGTACATTGGACTCAAAGCCTCTTCTGGTTTGATTCGGATGAAAAGAAACATATCAAAAAAGGATTTCTACCGTTTACTGCTCTGGTTTGCTGGTGATCAAAGCCGTTTACTTGGATGGATTCGGTCGAATGCGTCTTGTGGTTCCGTTACTGTTGTTCGGCTTCCATGGCTTAAAAGAGGTTGCAGACAAGACCTAAACTCAACTTTTATTTCCTTGGTGCGAAGTGATTCAGAACACTCGCATCGCTCTTGCTCCATACCAGGCTGAATACCAATTTCCTCACATCAAACGATGCTTTAACCGTTTTTGGTACGATCCATCGGGATCAAATCCACTTTCGGTTTTTTTATAAAAAACTGCTTGTTGGGCAGGGATGGGATCTACTCGCTATTTGAATCTTGTTCCGAAAATCCAAAACCTTTTTGGTGGTCGCCTTTTGGTTTTTTGCTGTGACTGAAGGTTCTTTTTGAATCATTCACGTTCGATCTGCGGTTTTTTCCGATCCATCGATCTGAGAAATACCGGACCAATTGTTCCTCTGATCCATTTTAGAATCCTGCGTTCCAGCTTGGCCTTTGGCATTCAAGAAATCATCTTGCTGTGAAAAAGTGATTTCGGGATTCAGCGGCAGGTCCCATCCTGCCAGATCTGGCCGGGTTCTTCAATTACCATGATGGTCCTGCTCTCCTTTCTTTCCTCGTTGCGGCTCTTCCTGCTATCCTTAGCAGGTTGCCTAGAGTTTCTCGACCTTGGTTTGTGTTCCTTGGTGTGTCTATAATATACCATACAAAAACCCCGGTGTATATTGACAAAGTGGATATACTTATGATGTATTATTTGTATAATTGTTGCATTGAAAGAATCCGAGGTTTGGTGCTATAATAAAAATGTTGGAGTGTATGGCGGCGCTGGAGCAATCGGGCGCCGCTTTTGTTTTGCCCGGCACAGCGGAGGAGGGCGGCAGCCATATAATGTATTATAAATAAAGGGGAGAGGCGGTCCAAAAGCCCGGAAAAAGAAAATCAAAAAACTTCAAAAAAGTTTTGAAAATGTGTTGACAAACCGTGAAACGGGCGGTATAATGATGAAGCTGTCAGATGTGGCCCGTTGGTCAAGCGGTCAAGACGGCGGCCTCTCACGCCGCAAACGGGAGTTCGATTCTCCCACGGGTCACCACATATGCACTTCTAGCTCAGTTGGTAGAGCAGCTGACTCTTAATCAGCGGGCCCAGGGTTCGAGTCCCTGGAAGTGCACCATTTGTTCCTCCTTAGCTCAGTCGGTAGAGCATGCGGCTGTTAACCGCAGGGTCGTTGGTTCGAGCCCAACAGGGGGAGCCAAAAAAAGCGCATCGGGTAACCGGTGCGCTTTTTCTTTTGCAAAGCGCCCAACGACCCTGTGCGTTAATAGCCGCAAGAGCTGGCGGGGTGCAGCAAAGCAAAACCGAACGCACAAACAAACGGCGCGGGGCGGCTGTTAACTGCGCCGGAGCCGAGCGCGCCCGGTGGGCGATGCAGCGAGGCGGAGGCGGGCCCGGAAACAGAGAGATGTGCCACGGGCCTGTGGCCCGTGGTGCAGCGCGACAATTTCCGGGCTCGGAATGGTCGTTGGTTCGAGCCGGGCAGAGGGAGCCAGAAAAAAGCGCATCGGGTAACCGGTGCGCTTTTTCTTTTGCAAAGCGGCAACGAGCCTGTGCGTTAATAGCCGCAAGAGCTGGCGGGGTGCGGCAAAGCAAAACCGAACGCACAAACAAACGGCGCGGGGCGGCTGTTCCCTTTGCCGGAGCCGGGCAACCAAAAATAAATCAATCGAACAAAAGGCGTACCAGTCAATGAACGACCGGTACGCCTTTTGTTTTTTCGTTTCGTTATGTCTCCCGTTCCTGGGCTTCGGAAGAAATGTAAAGCCGGAAGCCGTTTTTGCTGGCGCGCTTGCTCTGGTACATGGCCTCGTCGGCTGCCTGGTGCAGCGCGGCGTACTCCGGCCGCACCGGCGGTGAAAGCGCTACCCCGATGCTGGCCTTGACCGGGCCGTTCAGCTGGGGCAGGGGAATCCGTTCCAGATGGGTCAGGATCATCTGCGCCCGCCGTGCCATCAGGTCCGGGTCCAGCGGACTTTCCAGAAACACCACGAACTCGTCGCCGCCCACCCGGGCCACAATATCGCCCGCCCGGAACAGATGCTTGAGCACGTCGCTCACCGCCACCAGCACCTGGTCGCCCACCGAGTGGCCCAGCGTGTCGTTGATCTGCTTGAAATCGTCCAGATCGATCATGAACAGCACCCCGCCGCCGTTCTGCTTCAGCTTCCGGGCGATCAGCTCCTCGGCGCTGCGGTTGTAGACGCCGGTGAGCAGATCCATGTTGGCCCGGCGCAGCAGGTCCTGCTCCCGGTCGAACCGCTCGGTGATGTCGGTGAGCTTGCCCACGATCTGCCCGCCGGTCCTGCCGGAACCCTTCAGCGCCTTGCAGCGGCATAAATACACCCAGATTTGCCCATCCTGACCCAGAAAGGTCACCTCTGCCTTGACCACCGGGCCGCCGGGCCGGGCTGCCCGCAGCAGACGGCGCAGCTTGTCCGCCGCCTCCGGCAGGGTCCGGCCGCCCGCGTCGCTGCGCAGGGGCAGCAGGTCCGGCAGGCCCAGCACCGCAGGGGCCGCGGGCGTGAATTCCAAACGGGCGGAGTCACAGTCGTATTCAAACAGAAGGGTATCGCTGAATTCGTTCAAAACATGGTTCACATTCATGCAGTTCGTCTCCCGATGAAAAGAAAGAGCTTTTTTCCTATTATACGGCATGGAATTCCCCAAAGCAAGAGAAAATATGAATTATTTAGTGTAAGCTAAATGCGTTACACATCATTTATCGGAAAAGCCGCGCAGAATAAAATAATGGGTAAAGGTGATGTGTTATGCGAAAGACCCGAGAATGCAACAATCTGAAGACCCTGGGAGCAGACATCAAGGCCGCACGGCTCGCCCTGCGGCTGACCCGGCGCGCCCTGGCCGATCAGCTGGGCATCGATCCCCGTTACCTGGCCAACATCGAAAACAGCGGCAGCCTGCCCAGCCTGCCCATCTTTTATGAGCTGGTGCGCATCTGCAAGCTGCCGGCGGACCGGTATTTCTTCGAGCAGGAGGAGGGGCAGCCCAGCGAGCAGCGCCGCAGGGTCAGCCAGAAGCTCACTCTGTGCAGCGAGGAGTTCCTGCCGGTGGTGGAGGGCGCGCTGGACGGCGCGCTCAAGGTGCAGGAAGGCCGGTCCGAGCAGGAGGATTGACCGCTGCGGAAAAACGCTCCCCCGGCAGAAAGGCGGAATTGTCTTTGTGGGAAAGACGATTCCGCCCTTTTTTTCGCAAAATTCCTCGGCCGGGGCCCTTTGCGTCTTGACGAAGCGGCCCCGCCGCTTTAATATTAGATATGTTATGGGCAAAAACCCCCGGTCCGCGGGGGAAAAACAAGCGGCGGCGCAGCCAGCGTCGCGGTAAGGAGTATGAAGATGAAAAACAGCGAAAAGAATTTCGAGACCATTGTGGCCCTGTGCAAAAACCGGGGCTTCGTGTACCCGGGCAGCGAGATCTACGGCGGCCTGGCCAACAGCTGGGACTACGGCCCCCTGGGCGTTGAGTTCAAGAACAACGTGAAGAAGGCATGGCTGAAAAAGTTCGTGCAGGAGAACCGCCTGAACGTGGGCCTGGACGCCGCCATCATCATGAACCCCCAGACCTGGGTGACCACCGGCCACGTGGCTGGCTTCTCCGACCCCCTGCTGGACTGCAAGAGCTGCAAAGCCCGCCACCGGGCCGACAAGCTGATCGGCGACGTACACCCCGAGGTGAACGTGGACGCCATGAGCTTCGAGGAGATGGACGCCTTCATCACCGAGCATGAGGACGTGGTCTGCCCCGTCTGCGGCAAGCACGACTTCACCCCCATTCGTAAGTTCAACCTGATGTTCAAGACCGCCATCGGCGTCACCGAGGACTCCTCCAGCACCTGCTACCTGCGTCCCGAGACCGCCCAGGGCATCTTCGTGAACTTTGCCAACATCCAGCGCACCACCCGCCGCAAGCTGCCCTTCGGCGTTTGCCAGGTAGGCAAGGCCTTCCGCAACGAGATCACCCCCGGCAACTTCACCTTCCGTACCCGCGAGTTCGAGCAGATGGAGTGCGAGTTCTTCTGCAAGCCGGACACCGATCTGGAGTGGTTCGCCTACTGGAAGGACTTCTGCAAGAACTGGCTGCTGAGCCTGGGCATCAAGGAGGAGAACCTGCGCCTGCGTGACCACGAGCCCGCCGAGCTGGCCTTCTACTCCCGCGCCACCACCGACATCGAGTACGCCTTCCCGTTCACCGACTGGGGCGAGCTGTGGGGCATTGCCGACCGCACCAACTACGACCTGGGCCGCCATCAGGAGGCCAGCGGCAAGAGCCTGGAATACTTCGATCCTGACACCAACGAGCACTACATCCCCTACGTGATCGAGCCCTCTCTGGGCGCCGACCGTGTGGCCCTGGCCTTCCTGTGCGAGGCTTACGACGAGGAAGTGCTCACCGACGACAAGGGCAAGGAGGACAAGCGCGTGGTCCTGCGCCTGCATCCCGCCCTGGCTCCCTACAAGGCCGCCGTGCTGCCCCTCTCCAAGAAGCTGGGCGAGCAGGCCATGCCCATCTGGCAGGAGCTGAGCAAGTACTTCATGGTGGACTACGACGAGACCGGCTCCATCGGCAAGCGCTACCGCCGCCAGGACGAGATCGGCACCCCGCTGTGCATCACCGTGGACTTCGCCACCTTCGGCAGCGACACCGAGGAAGGCGACGGCTGCGTGACCATCCGTGACCGCGACACCATGGAGCAGGTACGCCTGCCCATCAGCGAGGTCAAGGACTACATCGAAAAGAAGATCCAGTTCTGAGTTGTTCAGACCGGGCGGGGCTTTTAAAGCCCCGCCTTTTTCGTTATAATAAAGGCAATCGTGAAATGCAGAGCCATAAAGGACTGCAAAAATTTCAGGAAAAGCGAGGAATGAAACCAATGAATCAGGAACTGCTGAACAAATATGCCGCCTTCACTGTGCAGGTGGGCGTGAACGTGCAGAAGGGCCAGACCCTTATCATCCGCTGCCCGGTGGAGGGCGCTTACTTCGGCCGCGCCTGCATGGAGGCCGCCTACAAGGCCGGCGCCCGGGACGTGGTCATCCGCTGGGAGGACGAAAAGGCCGCCCGCATCCGCATGGAGCTGGGCGAGGAGGAAGCCCTGAGCGAGACCAAGCCCTACGAGCTGCGCAGCTATCTGGACTACGCCGAGAGCGAGGGCGGCTGCTGCCTGCTGGCCATCCATGCTTCTGACCCGGAGATCTTCAAGGGTCTGGACACCGCCAAGATCAACCGGGTGAGCCTGGCCAAGCAGGAGGCCATGAAGTCCTGGCGGGAATACACCATGAAGGACCGGGTGCAGTGGTGCGTGGTGGCCATCCCCACTCCCGCATGGGCCGCTTCCGTGTTCCCGGGCCTTGCCGAGGACGAGGCCCAGGAGAAGCTGTGGGGCGCCATCTTCGACGTGTGCCGGGTCACCGGCGGCGACCCGGTGAGCGCCTGGAAGGAGCACGTGGCCAAGACCAGCGCCTGCCGCGACAAGCTCAATGAGCTGCAGCTGGAAAGCATCCACATGACCAGCTCCAACGGCACCGACCTGACCGTGGGCCTGGCCGAGGGCCACACCTGGGAGGGCGCTTGCAGCAAGGCCGAGAATGGCGCGGTCTTCATCGCCAACGTGCCCACCGAAGAGGTGTTCACCGCACCCCACCGGGAGCGGGTGAACGGCGTGGTCAAGGGCACCAAGCCCTATGTGTACAACGGCCAGCTGATCGAGGGTTTCTCGGTCACCTTCAAGGACGGCGTGGTGGTGGATTACTCCGCCGAGAAGAACGCCGAGCTGCTGGGCCAGCTGCTGGACAGCGACGAGGGCGCCCGCCGCATCGGCGAGATCGCTCTGGTGCCCGCCTCCAGCCCCATCAACCGCAGCGGCCTTTTGTTCTACAACACCCTGTTCGATGAGAACGCCGCCTGCCACATCGCCTTCGGTGCGGGCTATCCCACCACCGTGAAGGGCGGCGCGGCCATGACCACCGAGGAGCTGCTGGCCTGCGGCGTGAACGATTCCGCCATCCACGAGGACGTGATGGTGGGCGCGGAGGACATGACCATCACCGGCCTGACCAAGACCGGCGAGACCGTGACCATCTTTGAAAACGGCGAGTGGGCCATCGGCTGACGCTTTTCCACATCACCCAGCGGAGCCTGTGGAAAACCCACCGCCCGCGGAAAGAGATCATCATGAACGACCGATATCTGCGCCCCGCCGGAGCGGACCTGTTCCGGGTGCTGGCGGTGGGCATGGTGGGCGCGTTCCACTTCTGGCAGCAAAGCTGGGTGAGCGCGCCCGGCCTGGATTTTCTCATGCGCAGCGGCGGCGCCTGGGTGGACGGCATGATCCTGCTGTCCGCCTTCTGCCTCTACCTGCCCTATGCCCACGCCTGGGCGCAGGGCAAGGCGTTCCCAGGCTGCCGGGGCTTTTTGCAGCGGCGGGCGGTGCGCATCCTGCCCTCCTATTATTTTGCGGTGCTGGTCAGCGCTCTGGTCTGGATGGCCGCTCACCGGCCCGACCGGGATTTCTGGCTGGACCTGGGCAGTCATCTGCTGCTCATTCCCACCCTGGTGCCCCAGGGCTACGTGTACTGCCGCACCAACGGCGCGCTGTGGACCGTGGGGGTGCTGGTGCTGTTCTACCTGCTCTTTCCGCTGCTGGCCCGGGCCTTTTACGCCTGGCCGCTGCCGGTACTGGCAGGGCTGTGTGCGGCCCAGGAGCTGTACGCCCGCTGCCGGGTGCTGCCCTTGCAGGGGGTGGACTACAGCATGCGCTTCAACCAGCTGCCCGCCTTTTTCGGGGTGATCGGGCTGGGCTTTGCCGCCGCGCAGGCGGTGGCCCTGCTGGCTCCGAAGCAGACAAAGCGCCGGGAGGTTTTCTTCGCCCTGGCGGCGCTGGCGGGCCTTGGGGGCGCTTTGTGGGTGCTGCGCCGCATCGCCTATTGGCAGGACGGTCCCCACGGCCAGCTGGTCTGGCGGCTGCCGCTGACGCTCTGCTTCGCGGTCTGCCTGTTGGGACTGTGTTTGGGGCCGCAGCTGCCCGGCGCGAAGCTCTGGGCCTTTCTCGGCGGGCTGAGCTACAACTTTTACATCTGGCACCAGTGGCTGGCGGTGCGCGTCAAGTACGATCTGCGTATCCCGCCCTGGCAGGGCGACACCCCGCCCAACCAGCTGGGGGATACCGGCTGGATGCACACCTACCTGGCTTTGGTCTGGGCGGTGGGCCTGGGGGCCGCGGTGCTGGCTACCTACGGTCTGGAAAAGCCTGCCGCCCGCTGGCTGCGGGCCCGGCTGAAGGGCGCGCGCAGCCGTAAAACCGCCGGTGCGGCGGCCTTGTAAGCGGGTCCGGCTGGGAAACTTTTCCGGCGGGGCTTGCAAAGGGCGGCGGAATATGGTATAGTGGATACCGTAAGAATAACGTTTGAATGGAGAGTGGGCCGCAAGGCCCGCTCTTCTTGCTTGTTTGGGCAAAATATACGTTAGGAGGTTTGCAGATGGCAAAAGCAAAAGGCGGCCAGAACACGGTGCAGCAGGTGGAAGCCCTGGTGCGCCCGGTGATCGAGGGCATGGGTCTGATTCTGTGGGATGTGCGCTTTGAAAAGGAAGGGCCGGACTGGTACCTGCGGGTGCTGATCGATCCCGCCGGTGAGGGCCCGCTGGACATGAACACCTGCGAGGCGGCCAGCCGGGCCATCGACCCGGTGATCGACGCGGCCGACCCCATCGACCAGGCCTACTTCCTGGAGGTTGGTTCCCCCGGCCTGGGCCGCCGTCTCACCCGGCCCGAGCATTTTGCCCGTTACCAAGGCCAGAAGATCGCTGCCCGCCTCATCCGGCCGGACGAGAGCGGCAACCGGGAGATCGCGGGCCTGCTGCAGGGCATTGATGGCCAGACTGTGACCGTGGAGACCGAAAACGGCCCGGCCGCCTTCGAGCTGGCCGCCGCCAGCTTCGTGAAGCTCTGCGACGACGAGGACCTGTTCTAATCTTTTTATAGATGAAGCCAGACAAATTGGAGGAGATCGAAAAAAATGAACGCAGAATTTTTTGAAGCGCTGACCATGCTGGAAAAAGAGCGTGGCCTGACCGCTGAGTATCTGATCGAGAAGATCAAGGCTGCCATCGTGATCGCTGTGAAGAAGGATTACGAGGTGGAGGACGAGAACGTGCTGGTGGAGATCGACACCGTAAACGGCAAGTTCAATGTGTCCCTGGTGCGCGACATCGTGGAAGAGGTGGAGAACCCCCACACCCAGCTCACCCTGGAGGAGGCTCAGGCCATCCGCAAGACCTACAAGATGGGCCAGCGCGTGGTGACCCCCCTGAAGACCAAGGACTTCGGCCGCATCGCCGCTCAGACCGCCAAGCACGTGATCCGTCAGGGCATCCGTGAGGCCGAGCGCAACCAGCTGTTCAACGACATGCAGGGCAAGGCCCACGAGATCGTCACCGCCCGCGTCACCCGCGTGGACCCCGACCGCGGCCTGGTGGCTCTGGACATGGGCAAGGGCGAGGCCATTCTGCCCCGCTCCGAGCAGGTGCCCGGCGAGGAATTCTTCGAGGGCCAGCACGTGCAGGTCTATGTGAAGGACGTTGTGGTCACCGAGCGCGGTCCCCGCGTTATCATCAGCCGCACCAGTGAGCAGCTGGTCAAGCGCATGTTCGAGATGGAAGTTCCCGAGATCTTTGACGGCACCGTGGAGATCCGCGCCATCAGCCGTGAGGCCGGCGTGCGCACCAAGATGGCCGTCTGGAGCAAGGACGAGAACATCGACCCCGTGGGCGCCTGCATCGGCGCACACGGCGCCCGCGTGGGCAAGATCGTGGAGGAGCTGCACGGCGAGAAGATCGACGTGGTGCGCTGGAGCGAGGACGTGAGCGAGTTCATCAGCGCTGCTTTGAGCCCCGCCAAGGTGGTCAAGGTGGAGATCCTGGAAGGCGACAAGAAGGCCTGCCGCGTCACCGTGCCCGACCATCAGCTGAGCCTGGCCATCGGCAACAAGGGCCAGAATGCCCGTCTGTGCGCCCGCCTGACCGGCTACAATATCGATATCCGCCCCGAGAGCGGCTACTACGGCGAGGAAGAGGAGCAGCCCGCTGTTTCCAGCGAGGAGTAAGCCCTTCGCCCGAAAACCATCAACAGAAAGGAGCGTCCCACCGCGATGCAACAACGTAAGATCCCGCTGCGCCATTGCCTTGGCTGCAACGAGTCCAAACCGAAAAAGGAGCTGGTGCGCGTCGTGCGCAGCCCGGAAGGGGAGATCTCACTGGATCTTGTGGGCAAAAAGCCCGGCCGGGGCGCTTACCTTTGCCCCAGCGCCCAATGCCTGGCCAAGGCCCGCAAGGCCAAGCGCCTGGAACGCGCGCTGGATACTCAAATTCCGCCCGAGGTATACGAAAGCATCGAGCGCGAAATAGAAGGAGCCGAGCGTGGAGAATAAACAAAAACTGTTGTCGGCTGTTTCCCTGTGCCGCAAGGCCGGCAAGCTGGTCATGGGCTTCGACGCCGTGCGCGAGAGCGTGATGAGCGGCAAGGCCTGGCTGGTGCTGCTGGCCGCCGACGTGAGCGACGGCACCGCGAAGCGGATGGCCCGCACCTGCGAGGACATCACCGAGTGCCGCCGGATGCCCCTGACCCAGCTGGAGCTGTGCGGCATAAGCTACAAGAAAGTGGGCGTGTACAGCGTGCTGGACGAAAACCTGGCCAATCTGTGCAGCCAATACCTGGCGGATGAAAAGGAGGAAAACGAATGACCATTAAATATAAAGTGAGCGATGTGGCGAAGGACCTGAACGTGCCCGCCAAGCAGATCGTGGACCTGCTGGCCCAGAAGGGCGGCGAGGTCAAGAAGACCGGCGCCAACCTGACCGAGGAGGAAGTGAACCTGGTGTTCGAGCATTTCACCCAGGCCAACTCCGAGTCCAGCCTGGACGCCTACCTGGACAGCGCGCCGAAGCCCCAGCCCAAGGCTGGCGAGGTGCTGAAGAAGGCCGACGGCACCGTGGTCGAGATGAACAACAAGAAGAAGACCGAGAAGAAGAAGGCTGAGGCGAAGCCCGAGCCGGTGAAGCGCGAGGTCGTGACCAAGGTTGTGGACACCCGCACCGTGGACGTGAACCTGGACCGCTTCAACGAGAAGTTCGACGAGCTGGCTTCCACCAAGAACGTGGAGAACCGCCGCAAGCCCCAGCCCGCCGGCAACAAGCAGAAGTTCACCAACAACCGGAACAAGAAGGGCCAGAACTTCCCCAAGCGCCGCGAGACCGAGGCCGAGCGCCTGCAGCGCATCCAGCTGGAGAAGGCCCGCAAGGCCCAGCTGAAGGTGCAGATCCCCGAGGAGATCACCGTGGGCGAGCTGGCTACCCGCCTGAAGCAGACCGCCGCCAACGTGATCAAGAAGCTGATGGGCCTGGGCGTTATGGCCAGCGTGAGCGAGGTCATCGACTTCGATACCGCCAGCCTGATCGCCGACGAGTTTGGCGCCAAGGTGGAAAAAGAGGTGCATGTGAGCATCGAGGAGCGCCTGTTCGAGCAGGACGAAGATCCCGCCGAGAGCCTGCAGGAGCGTCCCCCCGTTGTTGTGGTTATGGGTCACGTTGACCACGGCAAGACCAGCATCCTGGACGCCATCCGCAAGAGCCATGTGACCGCGGGCGAGGCCGGCGGCATCACCCAGCACATCGGCGCCTATCAGGTCACCGCCGACGGCAAGGTCATCACCTTCCTGGACACCCCCGGCCACGAGGCCTTCACCAGCATGCGTGCCCGCGGCGCCAACCTGACCGACATTGCGGTTCTGGTGGTTGCCGCCGACGACGGCATCATGCCCCAGACCGTTGAGTCCATCAACCATGCCAAGGCCGCCGGTGTTTCCATCATCGTGGCCATCAACAAGATGGATAAGCCCACCGCCAACCCCGACCGCGTGATGGAGCAGCTCACCCAGTACGAGCTGGTTCCCGAGCAGTGGGGCGGCGACGTGATCTGCGTACCCGTGTCCGCTCTGACCGGCGCCGGTATCTCCGACCTGCTGGAGAACATCAACCTGGTGGCCGAGGTCAAGGAGCTGAAGGCCAACCCCGACCGCCGCGCCAAGGGCGCCGTCATCGAGGCCCGTCTGGACAAGGGCCAGGGCCCCGTTGCCACCATCCTGGTGCAGAAGGGCACCCTGCATAAGGGCGACTGCGTGATCGCCGGCACCGCCGTGGGCCGTGTGCGTACCATGAAGAACGACAAGGGCCAGTTCATCGAGGAAGCCGGTCCCTCCACTCCCGTGGAGATCACCGGTCTGACCGAGGTTCCCAGCGCGGGCGACCTGTTCGACGCCGTGGCCGACGAGAAGCTGGCCCGCGAGCTGGCCGACAAGCGCGCCGCCGAGGAGAAGGAGCGCCAGTTCAGCAGCTACCAGAAGGTCACCCTGGATAACCTGTTCAGCCAGATCGCCGAGGGCGAGCGCAAGCAGCTGGACATCATCGTCAAGGCCGACGTACAGGGCAGCGCCGAGGCCGTGAAGCAGAGCCTGGAGAAGATCTCCAACGACGAGGTCCGGGTCAAGGTCATCCACGCGGGCGTTGGCGCCATCAACAAGTCCGACGTCATGCTGGCCAACGCCGGCGGCGCCATCATCATCGGCTTCAACGTGCGCCCCGACCCCGTGGCCAAGGAAGAGGCCGCTCAGTGCGAAGTGGAGATGCGCATGTACCGCGTGATCTACGACGCCATCAACGACGTGACCGACGCCATGAAGGGCATGCTGGCTCCCAAGATCCGTGAAGTGGAGCAGGGCCGCCTGGAGGTTCGTCAGGTCTACAAGATCAGCAGCGTTGGCCTGGTGGCCGGCAGCTACGTGCAGGAGGGTAAGATCACCCGTTCCAGCAAGATCCGCGTGGTGCGTGACGGCATCGTCATCACCGAGGACGAGATCGCCAGCCTGCGCCGCTTCAAGGACGACGTGAAGGAAGTGGCCCAGGGCTACGAGTGCGGCGTTACTCTGGAGAAGTTTGCCGACATCAAGGAAGGCGACATCTTCGAGGCCTACATCCTGGAAGAGTACCGGGACTGATCGAACGCCCCAATAACCAACCGGCCGCCGCCCGAAGTCAAAGAGCTTCGGGCGGCAGCCGCCCATAAGAACAAGGAGAAAGAGCTATGGCAAACCCGAAAAATCAGGGCCGCCTGGCCCAGGATATGAAGCGGGAAGTGATCGGGATCATCAGCCAGATGAAGGACCCCCGGCTGGAGGGCGGTTTGCTCACCGTCACCCGGCTGGACGTGACCCCCGATCTGGACGTGGCGAAGGTCTACGTGAGCGTGATGGGCAAGCCCGAGGGCACTGCCGAGGTGGTCAAGGCCCTGAACAAGGCCAGCGGCCACGTGCGCACCGAGCTTTCCCGCCGCATGCACATCCGTAAGGCGCCCCGCCTTGTGTTCGCCCAGGATGACGGCGCCGCCTATGCCGCTCACATCAACGAGCTGCTGGCGGGGCTGAACAAGAACCGGGAGGAGTAATCCCGCCCGGATATCGCAAGAAGAGGAGAACGTCATGAGTGAGATCTTAGACCTGCTGGCCGTCATCGGCCGCCTGCTTCGGGCGGAGAACGTGCTGATCCTGTGCCACAAAAACCCGGACGGCGACACCATCGGCAGCGCCGCTGCCCTGATGCACGCCCTCAAGCGGTTGGGCAAGGAAGCGGCGGTGCTGTGTGCAGATCCCATCCCCAGCCGCTATTCCTATATGGAGATCGAGCTGTTCCAGGGGCAGTTTGAGCCGGGCTATGTGGTGGCCGTGGACGTGGCCAGCATCCAGCTGTTCGGCGACGCGCTGCAGGAGTATCTGGACCGCATCGATCTGTGCATCGACCACCACGGTTCCAACAGCGGCTATGCGGACGCTTTGCTGCTGGACGCCGAGGCGGCCGCCACCTGTGAGATCATGTACGACATCATCTGCGCCATGAACGTGGAGATCACCCCCCGCATCGCCCGGTGCCTGTACACCGGCCTGTCCACCGACACCGGCTGCTTTTTGTTTTCCAACACCACCGCCAAGAGCCACCTGCTGGCTGCCAAACTGATGGAAGCCGGCGTGGACGTGGCGGAGCTGAACATGATTCTGTTTGAAAGCAAATCCAAGGCCCGCATGGCCATCGAGCGCACCGCGCTGGAGAACCTGGAATATCACTTCGAGGATCGCTGCGCGTTGATGTCGCTCACCCGCGAGCAGATTGCTGCCAGCGGCGTGGCCGCCAACGAGCTGGAGGACCTGACCAGCCTGCCCCGCAAGATCGAGGGCGTGCAGGTGGGCATCACCCTGCGGCAGCTGCCCCAGGGCAGCTACAAGATCAGCGTGCGCACCACCGCCGAGGTGGACGCCTGCGCCATTGCCAAGCGGCTGGGCGGCGGCGGCCATTCCCGTGCCGCGGGCTGCGAGCTGGAGGGCAATCTGGACAACGCCAAGGCCGCCATTCTGGCCGAGGTGGAGCGGGAGCTGAAACGGGCGGATGCGGCCGCCCAGGAACAGGAGTAACCCCATGAATGGCATTTTAATCGTGGACAAGCCCACCGGCTGGACCAGCTTCGACGTGATCGCAAAGCTGCGGGGCATTTTAGGCACCCGCAAGCTGGGCCATTCCGGCACGCTGGACCCCATGGCCACCGGCGTGCTGCCGGTGTTTGCCGGGGGCGCGTCCAAAGCGGTGGACATGCAGCCGGACCACACCAAGGCCTATCGGGCCCTGGTCCGCTTCGGCCTTGCCACCGACACCGGCGACGTGACCGGCACCGTGCTGCGCAGTGAGCAGACGGCCATCACCGAAGAACAGCTGAAGGCGGTTCTGCCCCGCTTTACCGGGGACATCATGCAGACCCCGCCCATGTACTCGGCGGTGAAGGTGAACGGCTCGCCGCTCTACAAGCTGGCCCGTCAGGGCGTGACCGTGGAGCGCAAGGCACGCCCGGTGACCATCCACCGGCTGGAGGTGACCGGCCAGGAGGGCGAACAGGACTTCGTGCTGGAGGTGGATTGCAGCAAGGGCACCTATGTGCGCACCCTGGTGGAGGACCTGGGCGAGGCGCTGGGCGTGCCCGCCACTCTGGCGGGGCTGCGGCGTACCCAGGCCGGTGTGTTCGGCCTGGAGCACAGCCACACCCTGGACCAGATCCAGGCGGCGAAGGACGAGAACCGGCTGGAGGATCTGCTGCTCCCGGTGGAAACCGTCTTTGCCCATCTGCCCAGCCTCACCGTCTCGCCCGGCAACACCGCCCGCCTGCTGAACGGCGCGCCCTGTTACCGGATCAAGGCGGAAAACGGCGTCTACCGTTTGCAGGGGCCCGAGGGCTTTCTGGGCCTGGGCCGGGTGGAGGATTCCATCTTAAAAACTGAAAAATTATTTGTGGAAAGGACGTGAACCGCCCTGAAGGTTTATACAACATTACAGGCGTTGGAAGCGGACCTGACCGTCAGCCGGGGGTGCAGCGTCGCCCTCGGCTTTTTTGACGGCGTTCACCTGGGTCATCAGGCGGTGATTCAGGCTGCCGCTGACGACGCGGCAGAAAACGGCCGTTCTGCGGCGGTGTTCACCTTCCAGCTGCCGCTGAACAGCACCATGAAGGGCGGCCGCCTGCAAAGCGAGCGGGAAAAGCACCGGGTCATGGAGAGCCTGGGCGTGGAGCACTACATGGAGCCTCCCTTTGAGGACGTGTGCGGCCTGAGCCCGGAGGAATTTGTGGACCAGATTCTGCACCGGGGCTTCAAGGCCCGGGCGGTGTTCTGCGGCGACAACTTCACCTTCGGCAAAAAGGCCGCAGGCAATGTGGACATGCTGCGCGAGCTGTGCGCGCCGCTGGGCATCCGAGTTCAGGTGGTGCCCATGACCCAGTACCAGGGCGCGCTGGTCAGCTCCACCCGTATTCGGGCGGCGCTGGCGGAGGGCGACATCCCGGCGGTGAACGCCATGCTGGGGCGGCCCTACCGCATCGACTTTGCGGTGCGCCACGGCAAGGGCCTGGGCCGCACCCTGGGCTTCCCCACCATCAACCAGATCTACCCGGAGGGCTTTGCTCAGCCGAAATACGGCATCTACATCACCCGGGTGAAGGTGAACGGGGAATGGTATGTGGGAGCCACTGGCTTCGGCACCCGGCCCACCGTGAACACCACCGGCGAGGGGGCCACCTGCGAGACCTTTATCCCGGATTTTTCCGGCCAGCTGTACGGCGAGGAGCCGGAGCTGGAATTCTATGAGTACATCGCCCCCAGCCGCAAGTTCGACACCCTGGAAGAGCTCACCGCCTGCGTGAACGGCGCGGCGGCAAAGGCGAAGGCCTACTTCGCCGAGCATCCCATGGACGAGTAAAAAGGGGAGAGCGCAGTGGAAAAATATCGGGACCTGTTCTGCCGGCTGTGCTGCGGCGCGGCCATGTTTTTGTGCGCGGTGGCACTGCTGGGCCTGACCAAGTGGGGCCTGTCCTACATCTCCTTCATGGGGGAGGACGAGCTGGTGGGCTTTTATGAGATCGCCCTCACCGACCGGCTGTGGGGCGTGGCGGCCATTGCGGCGGCCGCGGCCGTTCTGGGCTGGCTGGCCCGCGGTGAGCGCGTGATGCGGGCGGTCACGGCGGCGGGGGTCTGCCTCACCGCGGGGCAGGCGCTGTTCTGGCTGTGGTGTACCAAGGCAGAGCCCTTTGCAGACTCGCTGTTCTGCTTACAGGCGGCACAGGGAGCCGTGCAGGGGGACTGGTCCGCTTTTCAGCAGGGCGGCTACATGTACCGCTATCCCTTCCAGAGCGGCCTGGTGGCCCTGGAGGAAGCGGTGCTGCGGCTGGCCGGCAGCTGGGACGCGGCTCTCATCTGGCTGCGGTGGATCAACTTTCTGGCGCTGATGCTGCTGGCGGTCTCGGTCTGCCGCATCGCCTTCCATCTGTTCGGGCCAAAGGCCCAGATGGTGGCCAGTGTGCTGCTGGCCTGCAGCGTGCCGGTGGCCCGCTATGTGTTCTTTTTGTACGGCAATTTGCTGTCCACCGCGCTGGGCTTTGCCGCCGTGTGGACGGCGCTGCGCTGGCTGGACACGAGAAAGGCCCGGTTTGGCCTTATCTCGGCGGGCCTGCTGGCGGCGGCCATGACCATCAAGAGCACGGCGCTCATCATGCTGACGGCCATCGCCATCGTGGCGGTGCTGGACAGCATCCGCACCGGCCGCTGGCGGCAGCTGCTGGCCGTGGCGGCGGCAGTGGTGTTCGCCTTCCTGCCCGGCAAGGGCTTTCAGTACTGGTACAGCCTGCGCAGCGGAGTGCCGGTGCAGCCCGGCACCGCCACGGTGGTGTGGCTGGTCATGGGGCTGGACAGCCGCCCCGAGCAGTACGAGTTCGCGCCGGGCTGGCACACCGCCGACAAGCGCAGCGAAAAGGCCTACGAAAACGCGGGCTTTGACTACGAGCGCATGAAGCAGGAGCAGACCCAGGAATTGAAGGAGCAGCTGCGGTACTGGGTGAACAACCCCTCCCGGGCCAAGACCTTCCTGCGGCAGAAGACCGTGAGCCAGTGGCTGGACCCGGGCTTCGGCAGCTGGCTGTACCTGCGGCGCAACACCGAGCCAGTGCATGCGCAGGACTACCAGGAGCAGCTGTTTGCCCAAAGCTGGAATGAAGGGCTGAACCCCTTTTTGGGCTGTTTGCAAACGGCGGTCTATCTGCTGGGGCTGGTGGGCGCGGTGCGCTTGATGCTGCGCCCCTCGCCTGCGTCGATTCTGCCCGCGCTGGTGTTCTTCGGCGGGGTGTTTTACCTCACCCTTTCCGAGGGCAAAAGCCAGTACGCGGTGAGCTTTTATCCCATGCTGCTGCCGGTGGCGGCCCTGGGAGCCGTAACGCTGCAGGCAGGCTGCGGCCTGCTGGCGGCGCGTGTAAAAAAGAGAATTGTCGCAAGGAAAAACGGCGCTTGATTTTTGCCGCCGTCTGTGTTATAGTTAATAGGCTACCATGGCCCAGTATGGGGTGTATGCTCTGGAACAGAGCGCCTCGATTGCCCCACACCTGGTCATTGGCAAATATATAGAAAACGAGGTATTTACAATGGAAGCTAAGAAGACCATCATTGAGTCCGCTCGCGTTCACGAGACCGATACCGGTTCTCCCGAGGTGCAGGTTGCTCTGCTGACCGCTCGCATCAATCACCTGAATGAGCACCTGAAGAACAACACCCACGACCATCACAGCCGTCGTGGCCTGCTGAAGATGGTTGGCCGCCGCCGTAACCTGCTGGCCTACCTGAAGAAGAAGGACATCGAGCGTTATCGTGCCCTGATCACCAAGCTGGGCCTGCGTAAGTAATCACGCATCCAAAAGGCAGGCGGTTTTCAAACCGCCTGCCTTTCCCTGTATTTTTTTGCCAAAACAGAAATGCCGTGTGTGCATTAGCGGTAAATCGAGCGCTTTGACGATGGGCAGAACGCTGGATTTATTGCTAAAGCCACAGGGCCTTTCTGATGGAATATTCAAAACGATATCATCAATTAGGAGGTAACACTATGGCTTTGGAATTTGCATCCAAGCATGAGGAATTCACCAATTTCAAAACCTTCGAGATGGAACTGGCCGGCCGTCCGCTGATCGTTGAGACCGGCAAGATGTGCGGTCTGTCCAACGGCAGCTGCCTGGTGCGCTACGGCGAGACCGTTGTGCTGTGCAACGTGACCATGAGCGAGAAGCCCCGCGACGGCATCGACTTCTTCCCCCTGAGCGTGGACTTTGAGGAGAAGCTGTACGCTGTGGGCCGCATCCCCGGCAGCTTTATGCGCCGTGAGGGCCGTCCCGGTGAGAAGGCCATCCTGACCAGCCGCGTGGTGGACCGTCCCATCCGTCCTCTGTTCCCCAAGACCATGCGCAACGACGTGTGCGTCACCATGACCGTGATGAGCGTGGATCAGGACTGCAGCCCTGAGATCACCGGCATGATCGGTACTTCCATCGCGCTGTCCATCTCCGACATTCCCTGGGCGGGCCCCATCGGCGGCGTGTTCATGGGTCTGGTGGACGGCAAGCTGGTGGTCAACCCCACCCTGGAGCAGCGTGAGGTCAGCGACCTGCAGCTGACCGTTGCCGCCACCGAGAAGAAGATCGTCATGATCGAGGCCGGCGCCAACGAGGTTGACGAGGTCACCATGCTGAACGCCATCAAGGAAGCTCACGTGGAGATCAAGAAGATCATCGAGTTCATCAATGGCATCGTTGCCCAGATCGGCAAGCCCAAGAAGGAATTCCAGGACATGGATCTGGACCACGACCTGTTCGAGGAAGTAAAGGCCGAGTTCCTGGACGACTTCAAGGCCGCCATGGACACCGACGACAAGAACATCCGCGACGCTCGCCTGCTGCCCATCCGCGAGAAGCTGGAAGCCAAGTACGCCGAGCAGTGGGGCGACGGCATCATCGAAGAGCTGATGTACAAGATGCAGAAGTTCGTGGTGCGCCGCTGGCTGCTGGATGAGGGCAAGCGCGTGGACGGCCGTGGCATCAACGAGATCCGTCCTCTGGCCGCCGAAGTCGGCCTGCTGCCCCGCGTGCACGGCAGCGGTATGTTCACCCGCGGCCAGACTCAGGTTCTGACCATCGCCACTCTGGGTTCCACCAAGGACAGCCAGCTGATGGACGACCTGGGCACCGAGCAGTACAAGCGCTACATGCACCACTACAACTTCCCGCCCTACTCTGTGGGCGAGGCTCGCGCACCCCGCAGCCCCGGCCGCCGCGAGATCGGCCACGGCGCTCTGGCGGAGCGTGCTCTGGTTCCCGTGCTGCCCAGCATGGAGGAGTTCCCCTACACCCTGCGTCTGGTGAGCGAGGTCCTGTCCTCCAACGGTTCCACCAGCCAGGCTTCCATCTGCGGCAGCACTCTGGCCCTGATGGACGCCGGTGTGCCCATCAAGGCCCCCGTTGCCGGTATCTCCTGCGGTCTGATTACCGAGGGCGAGCGCTGGATGACCATGCTGGACATCCAGGGCGTTGAGGACTTCCACGGCGATATGGACTTCAAGGTGGGCGGTACCCACAAGGGCATCACCGCCATCCAGATGGACATCAAGATCGACGGCCTGACCTACGAGATCATCGAGGAAGCCTTCGAGAAGTGCCGCAAGGGCCGTCTGTTCATTCTGGACGAGATCATGCTGCCCGTCATCCCCGAGCCTCGTGCCCAGCTGAGCAAGTACGCTCCCAAGATGCTGAGCATGGTGATCCCCGTGGACAAGATCAAGGACGTGATCGGCAAGGGCGGTAAGGTCATCCAGGACATCTGCGCCAACTGCAACTGCAAGATCGACGTGGAGGAGGACGGCCATGTGTTCGTCTCCGCCATCGACATCGACGACGCCAACCGCGCCATCCACACCATCAAGACCATCGTGGAGGACCCCGAGGTGGGCGCCATCTACAAGGGCCGCGTGACTCGTCTGATGAACTTCGGCGCGTTTGTTGAGATCGCTCCCGGCAAGGAAGGCCTGGTGCACATCTCCAAGCTGGACTCCAAGCGTGTAGAGCGCGTGGAAGACGTTGTGGCCGTGGGCGACGAGCTGATCGTCATGGTCACCGAGATCGACCAGCAGGGCCGCATCAACCTGAGCCGCAAGGACGCTCTGGCTGCCATCGAGGCCAAAAAGGCCAAGGGCTAAGTCTTAGCCTCCGGCAAAACCTGAAACAAAACAAAAGCCCGTCCCGGCTAGCTGCCGGGGCGGGCTTTTCCACTGTGAAACCAAGAAAACGGGGGAGGAGAGAGTTTTATGAAGACGGCACAAAAACACCTGCTGGAGCGGTATCTGCTGCTTTGCGTGGGGCTGGTGATTATGGCCTTCGGGGTGGCCTTTTCCATCAAGGGAGGGCTGGGCACCTCGCCCATCTCCAGCCTGCCCTATGTGCTCAGTCTGTTTACGCCGCTCACCGTGGGCACCGCCACCATCGCCATGCATGTGACGTTGATTCTTTTGCAGATTCTGCTGCTGCGCCGCAATTATGACCCCATCCAGCTGATTCAGCTGCCGGTGGCCCTGGTTTTCGGCACCCTCACCGATGCAGCGGTCTGGGCCATTCAGGGCATCTCGGTGCAGGGCTACGCCGCCCGCTGGCTGGTGTGCGCTGTGGGGATTCTGCTGGTGGGCGTCGGGGTGAGCTTTGAGGTCACCGCAAACGTGGTCACCCTGGCGGGCGAGGGCATGGTGCTGGCGGTATGCCGGGCCTTCGGCACGCCCTTCCCCAAAACCAAGGTCGGCTTCGATGTGACGCTGGTGCTCATCGCCAGCGTGCTGTCGCTGCTGTTCCTGCACCGGCTGGAGGGGGTGCGTGAGGGCACCGTAGCCGCCGCCATTCTGGTGGGAATGGTGGCAAAGCAGGTGAACCGGCCCATGCAGCGCTTTTCCCGGCGCTTTCTGGAGAGCTGAGACAACAAAAAAACCGGAGAGCTGTGTGCTCTCCGGTTTTTTGCTATTCGGGAAAAATTCAACCCCACAGCGGGCTGGGATACAGCCCCGCGTCGGTCTTTTCGCCGATGGCGGCCACAACCAGGGGCTTGTCTTCCTGGTAGGTCACGCCGTGCCAGCGGTCGGTGCTGTGCAGCACCTTGACCCGGGCCTTGCCCTCTTCGATCAGGGCGCTCACCACGCTGGGCAGATAGAACTCCGCCTTCAGCGGATTCTCAGCCAGCGCCTTGTCCAGGAAGGCGGGGAAGCGGGCGCTGATCTCCTTCACGAAGCTGGGCCCGAAGCCCCACAGGTTCATGGAGACCACGCTTTCGCCGGAAATGGGAGTCCAGCTCTCGCCGCCGTCCTCGGAGAAGTGAATGCCCTCCGGGCAGGTCTCGATGCGGGTGCGCTCGGTCACACTGTCCAGATAGCCTTCCGCATTGGTCACGCAGACACCGCGGGAGACGTAGCCGTTTTCGGTCACGGTATTTTTCAGCAGGTAGCCGACCATACTGTACTCGTACACGCCGCCGTCCTCATGGGTGGAAAGGTAGTCGTAGATCACCTGGAACGCCTCGGGACCGTAATAGTCGTCGGCGTTGATCACCGCAAAGGGCGCGTCGATCACATCCTCCGCGCTCAGAATGGCGTGGCTGGTGCCCCAGGGCTTGGTACGGCCCTCGGGAACGGAATAGCCGGCGGGCAGCTTCTCCAGCTGCTGGTAGGCGTAGCGCACCTCCATGTGCGGGGCAAGACGGGCGCCGATGGTGGACTTGAAGGCCTCCTCGATCTCGTGCTTGATGATGAAGACCACGGTCTCGAACCCGGCCCGCTTCGCGTCAAACACCGAGTAGTCCAGAATGGCTTCGCCGCAGCGGCCTACCGGGTCGATCTGCTTCAGACCGCCGTACCGGCTGCCCATACCGGCCGCCATGACCACCAGAATCGGTTTCTTCGCCAAGGAAAACAACTCCTTTTAATATACTTTTTGTAGAAAATTGGCTAAATATCAATCTTTGTAGCCGTTGGGATTCATGCTCTGCCACTTCCAGCTGTCGGCGCACATGTCCTCGATGCCGTACTCGGCCACCCAGCCCAGCTCGTTCTTGGCCTTGGAGGGGTCAGCCCAACACTCGGCAATGTCGCCGGGGCGGCGGGGATCGATCACATAGGGCAGGGCCTTGCCGCAGGCCTTCTCATAAGCATGGATCACATCCAGCACGCTGTAGCCGTGGCCGGTGCCCAGGTTGCAGATGAACAGGCCGGGCTTCTGCTCCAGCTTCTTGATGGCGGCCACATGACCGCGGGCCAGGTCCACCACGTGGATGTAGTCACGCACGCCGGTGCCGTCCGGAGTGGGGTAGTCGTTGCCGAACACATGCACCTTCTCCAGCTTGCCCACGGCCACCTTGGCGATGTAAGGCACCAGGTTGTTGGGGATGCCGTTGGGGTCCTCGCCGATCAGGCCGCTCTTGTGAGCGCCGATGGGGTTGAAGTAGCGCAGCAGGGCCACGTTCAGCTCGGGGTCAGCGGTGCAGCAGTCGGTGAGCATGCGCTCGTTGAACACCTTGCTGGTGCCGTAGGGGTTGGTGGTGGCGCCCACAGGGAAGTCCTCGGTGATGGGCACAGTGGCGGGGTCGCCGTAAACGGTGGCGGAGGAGGAGAACACGATGTTGTGCACTCCGTGGCGGCGCATGGCGTCCAGCACCACCAGGGTGGTCTCCAGGTTGTTGGTGTAGTATTCGATGGGCTTGGAAACGCTCTCGCCCACGGCCTTGTAGGCGGCAAACTGGATCACGGAGTCGATGTCCGGATTCTGGGCGAACAGGGTCTCCACCGCGTCGACGTCGGTCAGGTCCACTTCCACAAAGCGGAAATCCTTGCCGGAGATCTGCTTGATGCGCTCCACAGCCTTGGGGCAGGAATTGTAGAAGTTATCGGCCACAACGATATCGTAGCCGGCGGCCAGAAGCTCCACGCAGGTATGGCTGCCGATGTAGCCGGCGCCGCCGCATACCAAAATTGCCATTGAAAACACTCCCATTCTATTCTCATAGATTCAATCGCTCCGCACCCGGCGGGCGCGAAACAAAAAGGCCTTTGCCAGCGCATGGAACACGCGGGGGGCAAAGACCTTTGCTGACTAGTTTTAAGTGTACGATAAAAATTGTTGTTCGTCAATGAAGAATCATTGCATCATTCTGTCGCTTGGGTGCCCATGGCCATGGCCTGACGGCGGAATTCCGCGGGGGAGACCCCGGTGGCCCGCCGGAAGCTCTGGCTAAAATAGCTGGGGCTGGAAAAGCCCAGCTGGCGGCTGATCTGCTGCACCGGAGTGCGGGTGGCGGCCAGCAGGCGCTTGCTCTCGCTGATGCGCCGCTCGATCAGATAGCTGATGGGGCTGCAGCCCATTTCCCGATTAAACACATGCACCAGATAGTATTTGTTCAGCCCGGCGTAGTGGGCCAGCTGGTCCAGGGTGATGGACTCGGCGTAATGCTCGTCGATGTACTGGCGCACCCGGGCACACTCCATGGCGCTTTTGCGGCTGGAGGAGGTGTTGTTCTGGGTGAGGGGGCAGATGCGGTTGAGCTGCAGCATCAGCAGGGTGGTGAGCTGATGGCAGGCGGGCTCGAAGTAATCCCGGCGGTTCTGCAGCTCCTGAAGGAACAGGCGCAGATAAGGCTCCAGGAGAGCCGCCTGACGGCCGGTCAGCCGCAGCCAGCCAGAACCCTGACCGCCCACGCAGCAGGAGCAGCACAGGTTCAGGCTCAGGGTGGAAAAGGGTTCGCGCCCGGGCTGGATGCCGTGGTGCGGGCACTGGGGATTCAGCACCAGCACATCGCCGGTCTGCAATTCCACCTGCTGGCCGTCCGCTTCGATCCAGCCGCTGCCCTGAAGGACATACAGCAGCTCGGTAAAGATGTGACTGTGAACATCGCAGCGGGGCGAAAGCGCGCCGTGGTAGATGCTGGCGTGCAGCAGCTGGGCCGAGGGCAGCTGGCAGGGCTGCTTGGGCTCGATATCGAAGTGATGGGTGATCATGGTCCAGGGCTCGCTCCTTCCCGCGGAAAGCCCGATCAGCCCCCGCCGAGCCGGCTGGCCGCAGACGGGAACAAGGCATCCGTTTATCTTAAGTATGCAGGGTGATAAAGTGTTCGTCAAGACCAAAAATGAAAAAATCTGGAAATTTTGGGGAAGATGGATAAAATATTAACAAAATGAAAAACTTTTTCGTTCGCCTGGCCGGAGGCCAAGAAAAGCGGTGAAAATCCCCCCGGTCTTATTGAACCCTAAACACGGGTGGGGTATAATAAAACACATACGCAGAAAAATAATCGGCGCGGAGCTGAAATGTTTTGGCATTCATCCGCGTTTTAAAGGTATAGAGAAAGCCCCGGCGGCCGAAGGCAGAGCCGGAGCAGGGAAAGGGGAAGAACAAGGATGCCTACATACCGGGAATTCAGAGAACAGGTCCGCCGGCGCAAGCGCAAACGCGCAGCGCGCAGGGCGCTGATCTTTGTGGTGGTGGTGGCCGCCGTGATGGCGGCAGCCTACGGTGCGATCCGTCTGATGGGCGGGCTGCCCGGCACGGACAAGAGCCAGAGCACAGCCCAGAGCGAAAGCGTGGCCCAGAGCACAGCACAAAGTCAGAGCACACCGGAAAGTACGCCTCAGAGCGAAAGCACGAGCCAGAGCCAGCCTGCCGCCAGCCTGGCAGCGCAGGGCGAGACCGCTGCGTGGGATACCATGCAGCCGCTGGAGAAAACGCTGGATCAGACGGTGAACTCGCCGGACTTCCGGCTGCTGGCGGTGCCGGAAAACGGCCAGGTGGACATGAAATACTTCGACCGCACCGCGATTCTGGGCGACAGTGTGAGCCAGGGCTGGAACGTGTTCGGAACTTCCGATATGAAGGAGCACGCCTTTGTGTGCGCCTATAAGAACATCGGCCCCAGCCAGGTGGTGAACAACGAGGTGGCGGACCCGGGCGACGGTTCGGGCCGGGAGCCGGAAGCGATCTTCGACACCATCATCAACAGCAATCCCAAGCGGCTGTATATTCTGCTGGGCACGAACGCCCTGGTGCGCAACGACGACGCGGCCGAGCAGTCGTATCTGGCCTACTACAGCCAGATGCTGGACAAATTCCGGGAAGCGCTGGGCAGCGAGGTGGCCATTTACGTGCAGTCGGTCACGCCGGTGCGGCCGGGCGTGAGCCAGCCGGGCCTGTACCGGGAGCGCATTCAGCGGGTGAACAACGAGCTGGCCAAGATGGCAGTGGAGAAGGGCTGCTACTTCATCAACCTGCACGACGTGCTGGCGGATGAGAACGGCGACCTGCGGGAGGACCTGGCCGCGAGGGACGGGGTACACCTGAACGAGAATGCCTATCCGCTGCTGCGGGATTATCTGACCACTCATACCGTGTATAACCCGGAGAACCCCTATCTGGAGGGCAGCCCCTATTACAAGGCTGCCGAATAACCGCCGCCTTTTGAACGGGGCGGGAATCGAACAGGAGACAACATGGCAAACAGCTATCGAGAATTCAGCAATCAGGTGCGCAGCCGCCAGCGGCGGCGCGCGCAGCGGCGGGTGCTGAGCATGGCCCTGCTGGCGGTGATGGTCCTGGGCGTTTCCGGGGTAATCACGGTGGGCATCCAGGCGGTGACCGGCTGGGGCGCGGAGGAACCTGCCTCCAGCGAGACGATACAGCCGGGTATTTCCGGCAGCGTGCTGGCGCCTCTGCCCATGCAGAACCCGGTGGTGGACACCAACGAGACCGGCTTTGAGCGGATGGGCCCGGTGCAGCAGACCGGGGACTACACCATCAAGACGCTGGGCTACGAGGACATCGTGCAGCCGGAATGCGGCCTGGTGGACAGCACCAAATATCTGCCGAACACGGTGTTCCTGGGCGACAGTGTGACCGAGGGTCTGGATCTTTACGAGAACCCGGCCAAGGGCGTGGCCACGGTGCTGGGCTATCGAGGCGCGGTGCCCAGCGACATTGTGAACCGCAAGAGCATGAACCGGTACCGCTCGGAAACGGTGGTAGCCACCGAGGTGGCGCTGGACATTATCGCCGAAAAGCAGCCGAAGGCGGTGTATTTGATGTTCGGTGCGAACGCGCTGGCCACCAGTGCGGACGAGGCGGTGGAAAAGGGTTATTTCGGCTACTATGAGCAGATGATCACCTCGGTCCGGGAAGCGGCGGGGCAGGATGTGGAGATCTACATCCAGTCGATGACGCCGGTGACCACCGACTACACCAACACGAACCTGAACAACGAACGCATCCAGCGGATCAACCAGCAGCTGGCGCAGATGGCGCTGGAACAGGGCTGCCATTATCTGGATATCTACAGCTCGCTGGTGGACGACAGCGGCGGACTGAATCCCAGCTACACCACCGAGGGCCTGCATCTGAACTCGGCGGGCTACGGGGCCTGGATGGATTATCTGCTGCGGCACGTGGCCTACAGCAGCGACCTGGACTACGTGATGGGCAGCACCTACTATCTGGCGGACAACACCTGAGCAAATTAAAAGGGATAACAAAAAGCAGCCGATGGGAGTTTCTCCCACCGGCTGTTTTTTGTCATCGTGGAAAAATTGAAGAGGGGAACAGGGCACAGTACGAAAAAGCCGGGTGCGGAACAAAAGATGTTCCGCACCCGGCTGATGATCGGGTTGCTGAATCGGGAAGTCGGCGTATACTGCTAAGGAAAAATCCAGTGTGAACTTACCAGAAAACGTCCCGTTTCCCGCTGCCGGTCGGCTCGTTAAAAAAGGCAGCTGGCATACGTCGCTGAGGAAAATCCGGTGCGTACCAGTAACCGTCCCGTATCCCGTCAACGGTCGAGTCCGTCAAAAGGGTGCTGGCGTACGTCGCTGAGGAAAATCCGGTGCGTACCGGTAACCGTCCCGTATCCCGTCAACGGTCGAGTCCGTAAAAAGGATGCTGGCGTACGTCGCTGAGGAAAGCCGGGTGCGAAACGGCAGGCGTACCGCACCCGGTTAACGGTCGGGTCGTTAAAAAAGTCCGGTGATTTTGCCGTTTTCGTCCACGTCGATGTTTTCGGCGGCGGGCTTTTTGGGCAGGCCGGGCATGGTCATGATGCTGCCCATGATGACCACAACGAATCCCGCACCGGCGGAAAGCCGCACGTCACGCACAGTCATGGTGAAATCGGAGGGGGCAGCCAGCAGCTTCGCGTCGTCGCTGAAGGAATACTGGGTCTTGGCAATGCAGACCGGCAGATTGCCGTAGCCCATGGCCTCGATCTCCGCCAGGGTCTTCAGAGCAGGCGCGCTCCAGGTCACATCCTTGGCCCGGTAGATTTTCTTCGCAACCGCCAGAACTTTCTCTTTCAGGGACATCTCGTCCGGATAGGTGAAGCTGACAGCGGTGTCGTCCTGCATGATGTCCAGTACGGTCTTGGCCAGCTCGGTGCCGCCCTGGCCGCCCTTGGCAAATACCTCAGCCAGCGCGCAGGGCACGCCCAGTTCGGCGCAGATCTTCTTCACGCAGTCGTGCTCGGCGGCGGTGTCGGTGGGGAACGCGTTGATCGCCACACAAACCGGCAGACCGAAATTGCGCATGTTCTCCACATGACGGCGCAGGTTGTCCGCACCGGCGGTCAGGTACTCCAGGTTCTCCACACCCAGCCGATCCTTGGGGCATCCGCCGTGATGCTTCAGGGCACGCACGGTGGCCACGATCACCACCGCGTTGGGGGAAAGACCTGCCTTGCGGCACTTGATGTCCAGGAACTTCTCGGCGCCCAGATCCGCGCCGAAGCCCGCCTCGGTCACCACGTAATCCGCCAGGCTCAGGCTCAGACGGGTGGCCATCACGCTGTTGCAGCCGTGGGCAATGTTCGCGAAGGGACCGCCGTGAATGATCGCCGGGTTGTTCTCCAGGGTCTGTACCAGGTTGGGGTCGAAGGCGTCCTTCAGCAGGGCGGTCATGGCACCTGCCGCGCCGATCTGACCCGCGGTCACCGGCTGGCCGTCGTAGCTGTAGGCCACAACAATGCGGCTCAGGCGCTCTTTCAAGTCTTTCAGATCGGTGGCCAGGCAGAAAATCGCCATGACCTCGCTGGCCACGGTGATGTCGAAACCGTCCTCACGGGGCACGCCGTTCACCTTGCCGCCCAGACCGTCGGTCACAAAGCGCAGCTGGCGGTCGTTCATGTCCACGCAGCGCTTCCAAACGATGCGACGGGGATCAATGTTGTGGGGGTTGCCCTGGTATACGCTGTTGTCCACCATGGCCGCCAGCAGGTTGTTGGCCGCGCCGATGGCGTGCAGGTCGCCGGTGAAATGCAGGTTGATGTCCTCCATGGGCACCACCTGAGCGTAGCCGCCGCCGGCCGCGCCGCCCTTGATGCCGAATACGGGTCCCAGGCTGGGCTCGCGCAGGCAGAGCATGGTCTTCTTGCCCAGAGCGTTCAGGCCGTCCGCCAGACCGGTGCTGATGGTGGTCTTGCCCTCGCCGGCCGGGGTGGGGCTGATGGCCGTTACAAGAATCAGTTTGCCCTGTTTGCCCTCCCGCTTTGCCAGCTTGTGGTCGAGCTTTGCCTTGTATTTGCCATACAGGCTGATCTCATCCTCTGTGAGACCCAGCTTTTTCGCAACCTCGGCAATGGGCTGCAGGGTGGCTTCCTGTGCGATCTGAATATCCGATTTCATGGCGCTCATCCTTTCCTGTTCCGGGCATACACCCATCAAACAACATCGGCCTGCCCGCGCCGGGGCGCAGACGGGCCGGTGGTCCTTTTCTTTCTTCTATAAGGGTACCAAAATTCGCCCCATCTTACAAGCATCACACAAGAAGTCGCACTTCTTATGCAACGCCAGCTTTCCCCGGCGGTTTTGGTTGTGAAACCCCACGCCGGTATGCTATACTATATTCTGTATCCCTATGCGCTTTTTCTTTGACGAAATTACCGGATTTTTGTAAAAATAAAAGCGTTTAATACTTTTTGTAAAAGGTGAGACCGGAATGCTGCACAACGAAACCCTCCATTATCTGGATAACGCCGCCACCACCATTGTGGACGAATCGGTGGCGGACGCCGTCCGCAAGGCCATGGTCGAGCACTGGGCCAACCCCTCCAGTCTGTACGGCCCCGGCTGCGAGAGCCGCCGCCTGCTGGAAAAGGCCCGCGCCGGGGTGGCAAAGACCCTGGGCGCGTCCCCCGAGGAGGTGTTTTTCACCGGCTGCGGCTCCGAGAGCAACAACATCGCCATTCTGGGCGCGGCCCTGGCCCGGAAAAGCTGGGGCAAACGGGTGGTGGTGAGCGGCTACGAGCATCCCAGTGTGGCCATGCCCATGGAACGGCTGCGGCAGCTGGGCTTCGATGTGGTGACCATCAATCCGGACGAGACCGGCCATCTGGACCTGGATGCCTTCGTGAACGCGGTGGACAAAAACACCATTCTGGTGAGCTGCATGCAGGTGAATAACGAGATCGGTACGCTGGTGGATGTGAACCGGCTGGCAAAACGGGTGAAGGAAAAGAACCCGCGCACCGCCGTGCATGTGGACGGGGTGCAGGCCTGGCTGCGGGTGCCGGTGAAGCTGGACGGCATCGACAGCTTCACGGTGAGCGGCCACAAGATTCATGCGCCCAAGGGCGTGGGTGCTTTGTACCTGCGCCGGGGCTATAACATTGAGCCGCCTTACCTGGGCGGCGGGCAGGAGCGGGGCCACGGCGGCGGTCAGGAAAAGGGCGTGCGCCCCGGCACCGAAAACCTGCCCTACGCGGTGGGCATGGCCAAGGCCGCGCTGCTGGGCTACAAGAGCATGGCCGAGCGCACCGCACGCATGGCGAAGCTGAACCGGCGGCTACGCCAGGGACTGGAAGCAATGCCCGGCCTCCTGTTCAACAGCCCGGCGGACGCAGTGGCCGAGGTGGTGAACGTGAGCACCATGTGCATCAAGAGCGAGACCATGCTGCATTTTCTGGAAACCAAGAACGTGTATGTGTCCAGCGGGTCGGCCTGCTCGAAAGGCGCGGCCAGCCACACGCTTGCCGCCATGGGGCTGGAACCCCTGCGGGCGGACACCGCCTTGCGCATCAGCCTCTGCGGCAATAACACCGAGGCCGACGTGGACGCGCTGCTGGCCGGCCTTGCCGAGGGCATGGAAACGCTGGCCCGCATCCGGTAAAATCGTCAGGATCTGACCCAAAATAAAGGAGTTAACCATTACAATGAAAGAAATCATCATGTGCTACCAGGGCGAGATGGCCCTGAAGGGCCTGAACCGGGCCACCTTCGAATCGATGCTCAGCAAATCCCTGCGCTGGCGGGTGAAGGATCTGGGCAAGTTCCAGGTCTACAAGGCCCAGAGCACCATGTACGTGGAGCCCCGGGACGAGGAAGCCGAAGCCAACATGGAGGAGGCCTACGACCGGGTGAGCAAGGTATTCGGCCTGGCCGCCCTCAGCCGCGCCGCCGTCTGCGACAAGAACATCGACGCCATCAAGGCCACCGCCGAGGAATACCTGGGCCCCATCCTGCGGAACCTCAAGACCTTCAAGGTGGAGGCCAAACGGGCAGATAAATCCTTCCCGCTGAAAAGCCCCGAACTGTGCCGGGAGCTGGGCGGCTTCCTGCTGAGCAAGCACCCCCACCTGCGGGTGGATGTGCACCATCCTGACATCGTGGTCATGGTGGAGGTGCGGGACTACGGCGCCTACGTGCACGGGCCCAAGGTGCCCGGCGCGGGCGGCCTGCCGGTGGGCACCAGCGGCCGCGCCATCACCATGCTCAGCGGCGGTATCGACAGCCCGGTGGCTGCCTGGTACATGGCCCGCCGCGGCCTGGCGCTGCATCACATTCACTTTGCAAGCCCGCCGTACACCAGCCAGGCCGCACAGGACAAGGTGCGGGATCTGGCCCGGCTGATCGCCCCCTACACCGGCAACTGTGTGCTGTATGTGGTGCCCTACACCACCCCGCAGGAGTACATCCGGGACAACGCGCCCGACGTGCTGTTCACCGTGCTCATGCGCCGCAGCATGATGCGCATTGCCAACCGCATCGCCAAGGAGATCGACGCCAAGGCCCTGGTCACCGGCGAGAGCCTGGCCCAGGTGGCCAGCCAGACCCTGTATGCCCTGGCCTGCACCGACGCGGCCCAGGACCTGCCGGTGCTGCGCCCGCTGATCGGCATGGACAAGAGCGAGATCACGGTGGTGGCCCGCAAGATCGGTACCTTCGAGACCAGCATCCTGCCCTTTGAGGACTGCTGCACCATCTTCACCCCGCCCCATCCCAAGACCAAGCCCACCCTGGCCGAGATCGAAGCGGCGGAGGCCGCCATGCCCGGCCTGGCCGAGCTGGAGGAGCAGGCGGCCGCCAACGTGGAGCGCATCCGCATCGACATGCGGGATCAGAAGCAGGAGGACGACCTGTCCGAGCTGGAGGATTTTTAAACAACAAGGCGCACCGGTGGTGGAAAACTCACCCAAAGGCTGCGCCATCAGTAAACCGTGGGAAAGAGGGAAACCAAGTTGAAGGCGGAGATCATCTGCGTGGGCACCGAGCTGCTGCTCGGCGATATTCTGAACACCAACGCCCAGTTCCTGGCCAAGGAGCTGGCGGCGCTGGGCATCACGGTCCACCACCAGTGGGTGGTGGGCGACAACGAGGGCCGTCTGGCTCAGCTGGTGAGCGAGGCGCTGGAGCGCAGCGACCTGCTGGTCTTCTCCGGCGGGCTTGGCCCCACGGCGGACGACCTGACCAAAGAGACGGTGGCCCGTTGTTTTGACGATACCCTGTATCTGGAGCCCTCTATCCTGGAAAACATCCAGGCCTACTTCGCTGCCACCGGCCGGCACATGCCGCCTCACAACGAGAAGCAGGCCATGGTGCCCCAAAAGGGCGGCTGGTTTGAAAACCATAACGGCACCGCCCCGGCGGTCTGGTTTCAGAAGAATGGAAAACGGGCGGTGCTGCTGCCCGGCCCGCCCAGCGAGTTAAAACCCCTGTGGACCGAGCAGGTGTGGCCCTTCCTGTCGGATGGGACGCAGCGGGTGTTGCACAGCCTGACGTTGCGCATCACCGGCGTCGGCGAGAGCCACGTGGAGGAACAGGTGGGCCACCTGTTTGAGAACGAGAATCCCACCGCTGCCATCTACGCAAAGACCGGCGAGGTGCAGATTCGCATTACCGCCCGGGCCGCCAGCCACAGGGAGGGCGAAGCGGCCTGCCGGGCCTATGCGGAAAAATTCCGCGCCATTCTGGGGGATGTGATCTACGGCGAGGACGCAAACGACCTGGAGCACACCCTGGTGCAGACCCTCACCGAAAAGAAGCTGACCGTTGCTACCGCCGAGAGCTGCACCGGCGGCCTTGTGAGCCAGCGCATCACCCAGGTGCCCGGCTCCTCGGAGGTGTTCGGCTTCGGCTTCTGTACTTACGCCAATGAAGCCAAGCACAAGCTGCTGGGGGTGAGCGAAGCAACGCTTGCCACCGTGGGTGCGGTGAGCTGGCAGACCGCCGCACAGATGGCGCTGGGTGCAGCCCGGGTCAGCGGGGCGGATATCGCCGTCTCGCTCACCGGCATTGCAGGCCCCGGCGGCGGAACCGCCGAAAAGCCGGTGGGTCTTGTTTATGTGGGCGCGGCCCGGGGCGATGAGGTCTATGTGGCAAAGTTGCTGCTGGGCAACCGGGACCGGCAGAGCATCCGCATCAGCGCCGCCAACCGGGCGCTGGATTATGCCCGGCGGCTGGCGCTGGGGCTGCCCATGCCCGGCGCGGATAAACTGAGCGCCGAGGATTTGGCGCAGCAGAAACAAGCGATGAAGGAATAACAACAAGGAAGAAAAGGGAAACGAGGTGGAAGCAATGGCGCAAGCCAACCGCATGCTGGCGCTGCGGCTGTTCGGCGTGCCCCAGGCAAAGGCCCAGGCGGTGCTGAAGGCCGCGGCGGCCCAGGGCTGCCCGGGCCTGCGGCTGTTGAGCAGGGAAGAAGAACTGGTGGTCTGCGTAAATGTGCGGGCCGACAGCGAGGCCGAGGCCAGCCGGACCTGCAAACAGTGGAATGAATATTTCCGGGAGCAGTTCGGCCCGGCAGTGTTCGGCGAGGGCGATACCGAGCTGGCCAAGGCGGCTTTGACCGGCCTGGCCAAAAAGCACAAGCTGTTCGTGGCGGCGGATGAGGCCACCGGCCATCTGCTGGAGGCACGTATCCGCAGTGAGCAGGAGGCCGCCGCGGTTTACGATTTCGGCGACCACAGCTACCGGCATCCCACCAAGGCGGACCGTCTGGCGCCGCCCCGGGCCCTGCTGGACAAATATCCCGACTGCCCGGTGCAGCCTGCGGCGGGCCGTGCCCATCAGGCGCTGGCCCTCTCCGGCGCGGACTGGGCGGTGAGCTATCAGCCTGCCCAGGGCGTGCAGCCCGGCTTTGTGCTGGTGTGCGGGGCAAAGACGGTGTATCTGCATGTGCTGGCCCCCAGTGCCCAGCCCGGTATGCTGGCCGCCAACTGGATCTTTGATATGCTGCGCCGCCTGGCCCTGGGCCTGGAGATGGCACAAGGGGTGCAGAGCTTCGCCTATGGCAAGCCCGCCCCCGTGCTACCGGTGCTGCAGACCCCCGTTCCCCCGAAAACCGAGACACCCCGGCCCCGGCCTGCGGCAGCGCCTCGGCCGGCCGCGCCGAATGGGGCCTGGCAGAAGTCCGGCGCTTCGGTTCCCCAGGGGAGCCGGGCCGCTAATCTGCGCAGTGCCGGGCGGCAGCTGTTTGACGAATCTGCCCAGCTGCCCGAGCCGCCCGCCAAAAAACGGAACCCGGCCAGCCGTCCGCTGGCCTGCCTGGCCCTGGTGCTGCTCATTGCCGCTGTGGCCTTCGGCGTGGTGTGGCTGGCCGAGCGCCCCGCCGCCCAGCAGATGACCGGCGCGGGCTACGGCACCGCCGACTACGATACCGCCGCCCGGGACTACCTGACCCGTGCCCAGCAGAGCAACAGCCAGGTGGCGGCCTATCTGGCGCTGCCCAAGCTGGGCGGCACCCTGGTCTACCAGCCGGACGCGGCCCAGCCCGGCCAGGCGGTGGGCCTTGCGGTGCAGGCGGCCCAGGGCGATGAGCTGGCCCGCTTTGTGAGCAGCGGCCAGCCCGGCCAGGCCCGCACCAACCAGATTGTGGAATGCCCCGCGGGCAGTATCCAGCAGCTGAGCCAGCTGGACGAGGAAGAGCTGCTGCGGGACAACTGCGGCTTTACCCTGTACACCGACGGCAGCACCTACCGCTATAAGGTTGCCGCCGTCTTTTACTGGGACCCGGCGGAGACCGGCGAGACCGCCTTTGACCTGTACGGCCTGCAGGACCTGAGCGACCAGCAGGATTTTCTGAATTTCGTGCTGGGGGTCAAGGCCCGCAGCCTGTATGAGATGCCGGTGGACCTGGAGGACGAGGACAGCTTTGTCACCCTGGTGGCCGATTCCTCGGACGCTTCCGGCCGCAAGCTGGCGGTCACCGGCCGCCTGCAGCGGCAGGACGAGGCGGGCTTTCTGCTGGGCAAGCAGATCGTCCAGGCGGACCAGCCCCTGCTTCCGCTGGCCATGTATGAGAAGAGCGGCGAGGAGGCCCCCTCGGTGGAGACCCTGAACCAGTACTGGATGAACTGGTACGCCACCGGCGGCGCCACCAGCAGCGACGTGCAGCAGGAGAGCGGCATGCCCCAGGAGGACCAGGTGGTGGAGGGCGTGCATCCGCTGGACCCCAATGCCACTCCCATTCCCACACTGACGCCGCCGCCCACCGAAGCGCCCGCGACCCCCAGTCCCAAGCCCAGTGCAACACCCAAGCCGGGCACCACCCCGAAGCCCGGAGCCACCGACGCGCCCCAGCCCACCCAGGCTCCCGGCGATTCCGGTGATTCCGGCGATTCCGGTACGGGCCAGCCCACCCCGGCCCCGCAGCCGACCCAGGCGCCTCAGCCCACCGCTGAGCCCAGCGCGGGCACCATCACGGTGACCATGAACGGCGTGCGGCAGGAGATGGACCTGGTGGAATGCCTGGCCATGATCGCCCGCAACGAGCTGGGAGCGAATGCACCCGTCGAGGCCTATAAGGCCCAGATGGTGGCCGCTCATTCCTGGATTCTGAGCCAGGGCGGCGCGCCCAGCGTGTCCGGACGGGAACCCAACGAGACCATCCGGCAGGCGGCCCGGGAGGTGGCCAACCAGATCGTGACCTACAACGGCCGCGTGGCCTTCACTCCCTACTTTGCCAGCGCCGCCTTCGGCACCAACCCCAGCGAGGACGTGTGGGGTTCCTCCCGTCCATACCTGGTGGCGGTGGAAAGTCCCTATGACCAGCAGTATGCCAGCAACTGGCAGAACACCCGCGTGTTCACCGAGCAGGAGGTGGCCGACCGGGCCATGGAAAAGCTGGGCGTGGACCTGTACGCCTACAGCGAGGACCCCAACGACTGGTTCGGCGATATTGTGAAGAACTCCTCCGGCTATGTGACCAGCCTGCGGCTGGGCACCGCCACCATCACCGGCCAGAAGCTGCAGGTGAATGTGCTGGCCGGATTCCCCGGGCGGGACATCCGCAGCGCCGCCTTCGACATCGCCTATGCGGACGGCAATTTCAGCATCACCTGTTACGGCTACGGCCATGGATGCGGCCTGTCCCAGTACGGCGCATGGGGCTATGCGGCCAACGGCTGGACCTATGACCAGATCCTGGCCCACTACTTCCCCGGCACCAGTCTGTCCGCCGTGGGATGAGGACAAGCCCTTTATCTGAGCTCCGTGAGCGGGGCGTTTTCCCAAGGGAAAGCGCCTCGCTTTTTTGTGTTTTTGGCAGAAAATGGAGAATCATACAGGAAAGACTATTAAAAATTTGGAATTTCTGCGGCTGAATGCACAAAACAGTAAAAGACGATTTGTGCGAAAAGGAAAAAATGCGGGAAAATACTCCCCATTTCGACGGGAATACGGTATAATATCGGTTGTTACTTTTTTGATACTTGTTGGAAAGTATCTCCCGGGATATCCGCCCGGGCTTTTTGTCAGCCGCCGGTCAAGCTTTTTCGCATCCCCGGCGGCTGTTCCGTGCAATCAACCAAATGAGCAAAAAAGAAAGGGGAACCTGCGTGGAAAACCCGGCAAAGAAAAATTGGATCAAGATCCTGGTGATCGTTGTTGCAGTGGTGCTGCTGGCTGGATGCAGCGCCATGGCCTATCTCTACAGCCAGATCGCTCCCGCCTTTGATGAGGGCGAGGCGGGCACCCTGAACCAGCAGACCGACCCGGACATCGAATCCGGCGGCGACCGGTTCTACAACCTGCTGATGGTGGGCATCGACTACGACGCCGACGACGACGGCCGCGACTACGCCGAGGGCAAGGGCATGACCGACGTGATCATGTACGTGCAGATCGACCGGGACAGCGGCAAGGTGAACGCCTTCCAGATCCCCCGCGACACCTACGCGGGCGAGGAAGTGGGCGAGGGCATCAAGACCAACACCGGCAAGATCAACGAGGTCTACGCCAACGGCCCGGACCAGACGAACAAGATCAACAACCTGGCCAACAAGATCTACGAGCTGTTCAAGCTGCCGGTGGACGACTATGTGGTCATCGACATGCAGGCCTTCAAGACCATGCTGAACAACATGGGCGGCATCGAGATGTACGTCCCCTGGGACATCGTCACCGTGGATAAGAACACCGGCCATGAGGATGTGGTCTGCAAGCAGGGCACCCACCGCATCAGCGGCGACACCGCCGAGCTGATTCTGCGCAACCGGAACTACTCCACCGCCGACTACAAGCGCCTGGAGACCCAGCAGTACTTCTACGCGGCTCTGCTCAAGAGCTTTTTGAACGATTACACCCTGGCCGATTATTACAGCACCTGCAAGGTGGTGGCCCATTACATCGACACCAGTCTGGACATCACCGAGATCTGGGGCTTGTACGCCACCATGCTGAAGGTGGAGCCGGAGAATATCTACATCGTGCGCGCACCCGGCGGCGCGGCCAACATCAACGGCCACAGCCAGGTTTACTATGTGGATCGGGAAAGCTGCGCTGAGATCCTGAACGAGCACTTCCGCAGCCCGGAGGCTCCGGTGGAAGCCGAGAAGCTGGGCCTGATTACCGGCCAGACCTACCTCTACGGCATGAACATCGACGAGGGCCGTACCATGGGCGATGTGATGACCAACGCCGAAGAGGGCGAGGCCGAGCTGGCCGCCTCCTCCGAAGCGGCGTCCTCCGCCTCTGAGGGCTGAACCTCCCCGCAAATCTGAGTAAAACAAAAAGGCTCCCCGACCGGGGAGCCTTTTTCTATGGATTGCGGAATTTGGGCCGAAATCAAACCACCGGAGCCATGAGCACCGTGCCGGTGCCCCGGTAGACGTTCACCAATCCCTCGCCGGAAACAGCGGAGCCGATCAGGCTGCGGGTGGATTTTTCCACCGTGAAGTTCAAAGTGGAGGACCAGGCGATGGCCATGTTGCCGTCGATGCGCAGCTGGTCGTTGTCCAGCTTGAACTCGATCAGCTCGCTGCGGGGCACCGGGCTTTCCAGCGCCGCCACGCCCGCGCCACGCAGGCACAGGTTAAACAGGCCCTCGTTGCCCAGCACCGCGCTGGACAGGTTGGAGCGGGCCACAACCTTCTGCTGCACAGAGCCGGAGCAGGCCAGGAACAGGCCGTCGTCCAGCACCAGACCGTCCCACTGGCCCACGTCCAGCAGGATGATGTGCTTGTAGGTGGGCTCCAGCATCAGGTGGCCGGTGCCCTTGTATTCCGGCTTCACCGCGCTCTCCTTGGTGGCCTTGGAGGCCAGCGCCTTGCCCAGCAGATCACCCACGCCCTTGATGCCGGAGGTGGCTTCCACCGCGCCGCTCATCCACTGCATGGCCCCGGCCTGCACCACGTAGCTGTCGCCCTTCAGCTCCAGCAGCAGCTGGCGGCGGCGCACGTTCATCTCGGAAGCATAATAGCTGGCGATGGCGTTGTCGGGGCGGACGCTCAGGTCCTTCTCGTATTCCAGCACCCGCATGCCGCCCAGCTGGGCTGCGGTGAGGATGTTGGGGTTGTTCAGCAGATTGTTGAATGTGACCATGGAAAAACCTCCTTGCTGTTGGTCCGGCCGCGCGCCCGGCGCCCGGAACGTGGGCAGCGGCGCAAAAAAATGCCGTGTATTTGTGGTCATTATACCACGGAAGCCAGGAAGCGGAAAGATATTTTGGGATTTTTTTACCAAAGCAAAACGGCTGCGGAGGGTCCCGCAGCCGTTTTGAATAAACTCAGTTGTCCTTTTCAAATTTCAGGATCGCACCGTCGGTGGCGCTGATCTCGTATTCGTATTCCAGATTGCCGGACTTGAAGTCGATGGAGTAGTGGGGCGTGCTGTCATCCAGATCGCTGTCCATTTCCAGCTCCCGGATGGCGGACTGGTCCAGCCCGGCGTGGCTCAGGGCGTTGGCCAGCGCCTGGTCGGCACTGATGAAGGAGGTGCCGGAGGCCAGCGTTTTGTTCTCGCCCTTTTGCACGCTGCCGGTGGCGCCGTCGATCTCGTACTCATACTGGGTGGAGCCGGAGAGGAATTTTACCTCGTATTCCACACGGCCGTCGTCCCAGTCCCGCTCGATGTACAGGTTCTGCACCTGGTCCTCGGTCAGGCCCGCGTGCTTCAAAGCGGCGGCCTTGGCTCCATCCTCGCCGATGTCGCCGGAGGCGGCGCTGCTGCCGGTGCCGGAGCTGCCGGTATTGGCGCTGATGGCGGTGGGGGCGGCGTGGGCTTCGGACTCATACTGGCGCACGGTGCCGTCTGCATTGATCTCGTATTCGTATTCGGTGCTGCCCTGCCAGAACTCCACCTCATACACCCGCTGGCCGTCGTCCCAGTCCAGCTTGGCGGTCAGGCCGGTCACCTGGTCGGCGGAAAGGCCCGCGTGCTTCAAAGCGGCGGTCTTGGCGGCCTCCAGGCCCACGTCGGTGCCGCTGGCGGCAGCCGCGCCGGAGGAGGAGTGCTCCTCCTTCTCGCTCTTCACGATCTGGCCCGCGCCGTCCACCTCGCAGAAGTATTCGGTGCTGCCGGTCCAGAATTTTACCTTGTAAACAAAGCGCCCGTCGTCGTAGCTGGGGATCACCCGGATGCCCTCCGCCTGGCTCTCGCTCAGACCGAAGGCGTTCAGCGCGGCGGCCTTGGCGGCAGCCTCGTCGATGGAGGCAGCCTGGCCCGCGGCGGTGGTGTAGCGCTCGGTGCGGTTCTTCACGATCTCGCCGGTGGTGGCGTCCACGTCGTACTCATATTCCACGTTTCCGGCCCAGAATTCCACCTCGTAGACCATCCGGCCGTCCTCCATGTCAAAGTCCACCTTGGACACGGTCACCTGGTCGGCGGTCAGGCCCGCGTGGGCCAGAGCGGCGTTCTTGGCCACCTCGGTGCCGATGTAGCCGCCGTCGCTGGCGCGGCCGGTGGAGGTCACGGCGGAAAGGGCGGTGGCCTGGCTGGAGAGCAGCAGGTTCAGATCGTTCACGGTCTGGCCGGCCAGGCTCTCAAAGGTGAGAGTGGGGTTCTGGTCCACCAGCTGCTGAATCAGCTGGGCCTTGCCCAGCGAGATGCCGTATTCGTCGGCCTTGGCCTGCAGGTCCTGATTCTGGTTTACGGTCTGGCTCAGGATGGCCCCGTTGATGGAGCTGGAGGTCATCACCGCGTTCACCGTCTCGGTGAGCTGGCTTTCCAGCTGGGCGGCGCGGGTGGCGTTGTCGTCCTCCACGGTGATCAGGATGGAGTTTGCCAGCTCATCCACATAGCCGTTTTTCAGCAGCGAGCCCATCAGCGCGTTCACCGCCACATCCAGAGTGGAGCCCTTCAGGTCCATGCCGTCCAGCACGGCGGCGGCGTCCTCGTTGAGGGGAGTGGCCCGCAGCACCCGCTCGCGGCGGTTGAGCACCAGCTCGATGCTGGGGTTCACGTCCAGCGAGACGATGGACGCGGCGGTCTGGGACTGGTTGTAGTAAATCGAGCCTCCGCCAATGGCCAGTACCAGGCAGGCGGCAGCGGCCAGAGCGGCCAGGCGCAGGGGCTTGCGGTTATTCTTTTCGTGGTTCTGATTCGTCATGGGGATCACGTTTCCTTTCCGGTCATCACAGCGAAGGAGAACGCTTTCCACGTCGTTGGGTGCCGCGTGTTCCAAAGCGGTGCGCAGCGCCTGTTCCACATTGCGGTCGGTCATTGCGCGTCATCTCCTTCCAGAATGGTTTTCAGCTTTTTCAGGGACCGGTGATACTTGGAAAGCACGGTGGGAAGCGCCAGGCCTAAAAACTGGGCGATCTCCCGATGTTTGAGCCCGCAGACTGCATGCAGCACCACGATGTGCCGTTCTTCATCGGAAAGGCGGCCCAGCGCCGCGGCCAGCACGGTGCGGTCGTCGGCGGTGAGGGTGTCGCTCTCGATGGAAAAGGCGGACCATTGGGCCTCGGAAAGATCCTGGATGCGGGCCGCGGTGCGCAGCCGCCCCAGCGCCAGATTCCGGGCGATGGTGAGCAGCCAGGCCATGGGCTTGCCCTGGGGCCGGTAGGAGGGGGCGGCGGCCCACACCTTCACGAAGGTGTCCTGGGCCACGTCCTCGGCCTCCGCGCCGTTTTTCAGGTAAGAGAGGGCCAGGCCATACACCGCCGCCCGGGTACGGCGGTAAAGTTCGGCCAGATCCTCCCGGCTGCCCGCGGCAATGCCGCCGATCAGCGCCTCCAGCTCCCCGTTGGGGTTCGCGGCACGGGCTTCCTGGGCCATTGTGCCAAGCACAAGCATCATATCCGTTGTCTCCTGTCGTTCTAGTAATGCACGGAACAAAACGTTTATTGCATTGCTTTCAAAAAATTTTTTAGGGAAGGGAAACCCCTTCCCGCTCTTATTATAGAATGGGCCGCCCGGCCTTGGCAAGCGCGAAAAAAGACCCCGCAGGGCCGCCCGAACGGGCCGCCCTGCGGGGCAAAACAGAATGAAGAAGGAAAAAGCTGAGAAAAGAAGGGGAAAATCAGCGCCGGCCGGATACCTTCAGGCGGGCCATGGCACGGGCCAGAGCAGCCTTGGAGCGGTAATACTCCTCCACGCTCTTCTTCTGGCGCATGCGTTCCTCGGCGCGCTCCTTGGCTTCCTGGGCGCGCTTGGCGTCGATCTCCTCGGGCTTTTCGGCGGTGCTCACCAGCACGATGGCACGCTCGGGCATGATCTCCACAAAGCCCTGGCCGATGGCGGCAATGTGCCACTCACCGTCCACCTTGTACCGCAATTCGCCCGGCTCCATGGCGGTCACAGCGGGCTCATGGCCCGGCTGCACACCGTACAGGCCGTCGATGGCGGGGATGACCAGCTCCTCGGCGGGGCCGATGTAGAACTGGCGCTCGGGGGTGATGATCTCCAGAAACAGGTCAGCCATCAGATCGCCCCCTGTGCCCGGGCCTTCTCACGCACGTCATCCACGGTGCCCACGTTGGAGAACGCGGTCTCGGGGTACTGGTCCAGCTCGCCGCCCAGAATGGCTTCGAAGCTGTTGATGGTCTCGGCCAGGGGCACATATTTGCCCTGCAGGCCGGTGAACTGCTCGGCCACGAAGAAGGGCTGGCTGAAGAACTGCTGGATGCGGCGGGCCCGCTCCACGGTCTTCTTGTCGTTTTCGCCCAGCTCTTCCATGCCCAGAATGGCGATGATGTCCTGCAGCTCCTTGTAGCGCTGCAGCAGCTCCTGCACGCCGCGGGCCACGTTGTAATGGCGCTGGCCCACCACGTCGGGCTCCAGAATACGGCTGGTGGACTCCAGGGGGTCCACAGCGGGGTAGATGCCCTGCTCCACGATCTTACGGCTCAGCACGGTGGTGGCGTCCAGATGGGTGAAGGTGGTGGCGGGCGCGGGGTCGGTCAGGTCATCGGCGGGCACGTAAACGGCCTGCACGCTGGTGATGGCGCCGTTCTTGGTGGAGGTGATTCGCTCCTGCAGAGCGCCCACCTCGTTGGCCAGGGTGGGCTGGTAGCCCACGGCGCTGGGCATACGGCCCATCAGGGCGGAAACCTCGCTGCCGGCCTGCACGTAACGGAAGATGTTGTCGATGAACAGCAGCACGTCGCGCTTTTCCTGATCGCGGAAGTACTCGGCCATGGTCAGACCGGTCAGAGCAACGCGCATACGGGCTCCCGGGGGCTCGTTCATCTGGCCGAAGACCAGGGCGGTCTTCTCCAGAACGCCGGACTCGCTCATCTCGCGCCACAAATCGTTGCCCTCACGGGTACGCTCGCCCACGCCGGTGAAGATGGAGTAGCCGCCGTGCTCGGTGGCGATGTTGCGGATCAATTCCTGAATCAGCACGGTCTTGCCAACGCCCGCGCCGCCGAACAGGCCGATCTTACCGCCACGGGCATAGGGAGCCAGCAGGTCGATGACCTTGATGCCGGTCTCCTGGATCTGAACCACGGGGCTCTGATCCACGAACTTGGGGGGCTCGCGGTGGATGGACCACTTCTCGGAGTCGGTCACTTCCTCGCGGCCGTCGATGGCATGGCCCAGAACGTTGAACATGCGGCCCAGGCATTTTTCGCCCACGGGCACTTCAATGGGCGCGCCCTTGGCGGTCACTTCCACGCCGCGGCCCAGGCCCTCGCTGGGGCTGAGCATGATGCAGCGCACGGTGTTGCCGCCCACATGCTGGGCGACCTCCATGACCTGCTCGGCGCCGTTCAGCTGCACGGTCAGGGCATCGTTGATGGCGGGCAGCTTGCCGTCCTTGAACTCAACGTCCACAATGGGGCCCAGAACCTGTGCGATGGTGCCTTTGTTTTGCATATCGGTTCCTCGCTTTCAATAATCGAACAAGTAAGAAAGGAAATCAGGAGCGGTGCAGCACGCTGCCGTCGGCGCTCACCAGCAGGGTAAGCGCGGGCTGCATGTGACGCTCGGGGCGGACCTTGCCGCCCTTTTGCTGGGCGCCGCCCACGATCTCGGTGATCTCCTGGGTAATGGCGGTCTGCCGGGCCCGGTTGTATTCCAGCGAAAGGGTGCGGATCATCTCGCGGGCATTTTTGGTGGAGGAATCCATGGCGGTCATGCGGGCATTCTGCTCGCTGCAGAAGGATTCCACCAGGCAGCCGAAGAGCACGCCCTTCAGGTAACCGGGCACGATCCTATCCATGACCTTGTGCTCGGAGGGAACGTACACCACCTGCCGGTTGTACTGGCCGGCGGTGTACTGGGCTTCCTTGTGGGCGAACTGCTCCCGGGTGAGGGGAAGCAGCTGGTAGGTGGCGGGCCGCATCAGAACGGGATTCACCATCTCGGTGTAGATCACATGCACCTCGTCCAGCTGGCCCCGCAAAAACAGGTCCACCATGGTGTCGCTGATGTCCCGCGCTCTGGTCACGGTGGGGTCCTGGGCGGTGTAAAGGAACTCGCCGTCCACGTTCACGTTCTTGCCGGCAAAGTAGGCCCGGCCCACCTGACCGATCACAAAAAGGACCGGATTCTCGGCGACGGCCAGCTTTTCCTCGGCCAGCTTGAGCACGTTGTGGTTGTAGGCGCCCGCCAGGCCCTTGTCGCCGGTGATCACGATGTAACCCACCGTGCGGTGCTTTTTCTCGGGGCGGGTGTCCATGAAGGGATGCCGGAATTCCTCGGAGTGATACAGAATATCGGCAATGGTATCCTGAATCTTCTGGAAGTAAGGCTCCACGCCATTCAGCTGCTGGCGGGCCTTGCGCATCTTGGAGGAGGAGATCAGATACATGGCATTGGTGATCTTCAGGGTCTGATCCACGCTCTTGATGCGGGTACGGATCTCTTTTATGCTTGCCATTGCGCGCTCACCTGTCCCTTATAGGCATCCAGTTCGGCGCGGATGCTCTCGGCAACAGCGGCGGAAAGCGCGCCGGTGGATTCGATCTCTTCCAGCAGCTGGGGCTGGGTATTTTCCAGGTAGTCCACAAAGCCCTGAGCCACCTCGCGGGACTTGGCCAGAGGCACATCCGCCAGCAGGCTGCCGGTGGAGATGTACAGGATGACCGCCTGGCGGCTCACGTTCATGGGATGATACAGAGGCTGCTTGAGGATCTCCATCAGCTGCTTGCCGTGGTCCAGAGCGGTCTGGGTGGCCTTGTCCAGGTCAGAGCTGAACTGGGTGAACACCTCCAGCTCGCGGAAGCGGGCCAGGTCGATACGCAGGGTACCGGCGGTCTTCTTCACGGCCTTGGTCTGGGCGCTGCCGCCCACACGGCTCACGGAAAGGCCCACGTTTACGGCGGGGCGCTGGCCTGCGAAGAACAGGCTGCTCTCCAGATAGATCTGGCCGTCGGTGATGGAAATCACGTTGGTGGGGATGTAGGCGGAAACGTCGCCCGCCTGGGTCTCGATGATGGGCAGAGCGGTCATGGAGCCGCCGCCGTATTCCTTGGTCAGGCGGCAGGAGCGCTCCAGCAGGCGGCTGTGCAGATAGAACACGTCGCCAGGGTAAGCCTCACGGCCGGGGCTGCGGTGCAGCAGCAGGCTCAGGGCGCGGTAGGCCACCGCATGCTTGGACAGATCGTCGTAAACGATCAGCACGTCCTTGCCCTTGGACATAAAATACTCGCCGATGGCAGTGGCTGAGTAGGGAGCGATGTACTGCAGGGGTGCAGGCTCGCTGGCCGGGCTGGACACGATGATGGTGTAGTCCATGGCGCCGTACTTCACAAAGTTGTTGCGCAGCTGAGCGATGGTGGAGGCCTTCTGACCGATGGCCACGTAGATGCAGATCACATCCTTGCCTTTCTGGTTCAGGATGGTATCCACCGCGATGGCGGTCTTGCCGGTCTGGCGGTCGCCGATGATCAGCTCGCGCTGGCCGCGGCCGATGGGCACCATGGAGTCGATGGCCAGAATGCCGGTCTGCAAAGGCACGTTTACGGGCTCGCGGCTCACAACGCCGGAGGCCTCGCGCTCGATGGGCATGCGGGCGGCAGCCTCGATGGCGCCCAGGCCGTCGATGGGCTCACCCAGGGCGTTCAGGGTGCGGCCGATCATGGCCTCACCGGCGGGAACGTCCGCCGCACGGCCGGTGCGCTTGACCACGCTGCCCTCGGCCAGGCCCTCTTCGCTGCCCAGCAGAACAACGCCCACGCTGTCCCGCTCCAGGTTCAGAACGATGCCCTTGGCGCCGGTCTCAAATTCCACCAGCTCGCCGTAAACCGCCTTGTCCAGGCCGTACACGGTGGCAATGCCGTCGCCGATCTCGATCACGGTACCGGTCTCTTCGTGAGTGGCGCGGCTGTCGTATGCTTCAATCTCCTGGCGGAGAATGGAAATGATCTCTTCGGATTGATTCACTGTGGCTTCACCTCTCTTGCAGGCGGCGCGCCAAACGATGCAGCTGCCCGCTCACACTCTTGTTATAGGTCGTCCCGTCGATCTCCAGGACGAAGCCGCCCACCAGGGACGGATCAACGATCACCTGCATCTCCACGCCGTCGCGGCCGTGGCGGCGGCACATGGCCTTGGCGATGTCCACCACCATGGCCTCGTCCGGCATCTGGGCGCAGCGCATCACGCAAACCGTCTGGTTGGCAGCGGCCAGCGTGAGCAGATGATATTCATATACGATATCGGCAAGCAGGGCAAAGCGGCCCTTTTTTGCCAGCAGTTCATAAAAATGCATCAGCCGGTCCGGGCAGCTTGCGAAGGGCAGGCGGCGCAGTACCGCCTGCTTTTCCTCCAAGCGGACCGCCGGGCTGACCAGCGCTTCCAGCAGGGGCTTATTTTCCAGAATGAGCTGCGCGGTGTCGCGCAGCTCGTCCTCGGTGCAGCCGGCCTGATACAAAGCGCTCGCATAACGGGCGGCAGTCAGGCTCATGCGGTCTCCTCCACTTCAGCCAGGAAGGCGTTGACCAGTTCCCGGTCAGCCTGGCTGTTCATCTTCTGCTGCGACACCTTGGAGGCAGCCAGCAGCGCCAGCATGGCGATCTCCTGGCGGGCGCCCTCCAGCATGGCGTCACGGTCGGCCTGGGCCTGCTTCTGGGCGTCGGCCTGCATGCGGGCAATGTCGTCCCGGGCTTTGGCCAGCTGAGCCTCGTACTCCTGCTGACCGCGCTTTTTGGCCGCGTCCACAATGTCCTGGGCCTCTTTCTTGGCGTTCAGCAGCTGAGCCTCATACTCCTGACGGCTCTGCTCGGCCTGCTCCATTTTGGCGTTGGCGCCGTCGATGGTGTCGGCAATTTCCTTGGACCGCTCGTCCAGCATTTTTGTGACCGGCCCGAACAAAAAGATCTTCATCAGAACCAGCAGAATCGCCAGGTTGATGAACACATAAATAATGTTTGCGTCAAGGTTTAAAATCGACACGGCTCATCGCCCCCTCGATTACTGCATGAAGATCAGCAGGATGGCGATCAGGAAGCCGTAGATCGCGGTGGCCTCGGCCAGGGCGCAGCCCAGCAGCAGGTTGCTGCTGATCTTGCTGGCAGCCTCAGGCTGACGGGCGATGGCTTCGTTGGACTTGGCGGTGGCAAAACCAATGCCGATACCGGCACCCAGGCCAACCAGAACGGCGATAGCGGCAGCAAAAGCGGTAGTCATAATAAGTTCCTCCTAAAATTCAATACATTTTTAAAGTAAGATGGTTTTATTCAATGGCTTCACTCAGGAACAGGGTCGTGAGGAACACGAACACCACAGCCTGAATGATACCGTCGAATGCGTCAAAGTAAAGGCTCAGGGGAATGGGCACTGCGATGGGAACCAGCATCTTCACCAGCTCCATGATGATGAAGGCGGCGAACACGTTGCCGAACAGCCGCATACAAAGCGACAGCGGCCGGATGCCGATTTCCAGAATGTTCAGCGGGGCCACAATGGGTGAAGGCTCCACGAACTTGTGCAGACCGCCTCGAAGGCCCTTGATGCGGAAGCTGGAGCCGTAGATCAGCAGAACTGCCAGGAATGCCAGGCCCGCGGTCACGTTCAGGTCCTTGGTGGGCGGCGTGAGGCCGATGAACTCGGACAGGTTCGCCAGCACCAGATAGATGCCCATGGTGCCGATGTAGGGCGCAAAGGTGCGCCAGTGTTCGCCCAGGTTGTCCTTGCAGAAGTTGTTGATGAACCCAACCAGGATTTCCGCCACCATCTGCCGGCGGCCGGGCACCTTTTTCATGCCGTGGGTCAGCCAGATGCAGAAAATGGTGAAGAGCGCGATGAGAATCCAGCTGTTGAGTGCGGATTCCGGCACCGGGATTCCGCCGAACAGCGGGATCTCAAAGGCGGTTTTCGGTTGCAGCGCTTCGATGAGTTCTTCCTTGATATCCAATAAATCTCCCCCCTTTTCGGTACCTGCCTATTCTATGACAAACGCCCCGGAAGTGTAAGGCTTACGAAAGTAAAAAAAGTAAAAAAAGCGTCTTTGAAAAATATGGTTGGCGGTTTGCACAACAGTTGTTTTCATTGTGGAAAACCTGTACGAAAGATGCTCTCTGCTCCGGCGGAGCATTTGGCGCAGGGGGGGAAAATGTGCTATCATATTACATATATCGCCTGAAATAGGGGAGGGGGACCGACCGTGAAACTGCTTGCTCATCTGAAAAAGACCCTGAATGCTCAGCTGGTCACCCTGAGCGTGGCGCTGATCGTGCTCACGGTGCTCATCGCCATGGGCAGCAGCCTGTGGCTGAATCTGCGTTCCAGCCACCAGATGATGGACCGGAACATGCTGGACGTGGCGTATCTGCTGGCCCGCACCCAGGACGTGCGGGGCCTGCTGGAGGGAGACGGCGACCAGTCGGTCACGGCGCTGCTGCAGCAGGTGGTGCACCGGGTGAGCGACCTGGACGTGGCGGTGGTCATCGATACGGAGGGCTCCATGCTGGCCGGGGCCAGCACCCGAAGCGGGCTGCAGGGAGTGGTCCAGCCGGACCCGAGCAGGACCGACCCGGTTTTTCTGCAGGAGGGCGAGACCGAAAACGGCATGGAGCGCTGCGCCTGCGCCAAGGTCTTCGACGAGGAGGGCAACCTGCTGGGCTATGCCGTGGTGGGAGTCTACATGCGGTCGGTGTACCGGATGGTGGCCGGAACCGTGCTGCAGTACCTGGTCATCGCGGCGGTGGCGCTGTGCATCGGCGGCTTCTGGGCCCGGCGGCTGGCCCGCTACATCAAAAGCGAGCTGGCGGGCTACGAGCCCGAGGACCTGCACCGGCTGATGGTGCAGCGGGCGGATATCTGGGACGCGCTGGAAGAGGGCGTGATGGCCATTGACGAAAACGAGCGCATCATCTACCTGAACGCGGCGGCAAAGCAGATGCTGGAGCTGCCGGTGGACGAGGCGGTGGGTCAGCCCCTGCACCAGGTCTACCCGGCCAGCACGCTGGACCGGGTGCTGCACAGCGGCAAGGCGGAATACAACGTGCCCTTAAAATCGCTGGTGCATGTGAAGATCCTGGCGGACCGGATGCCCATTGTGAAGAACGGCCGAACCGTGGGCGCGGTGGCCATCTTCCGCAACCGCACCGAGATGGTGCGTCTGGCCGAGGATCTGACCGGCGTGAACCACGTGGTGGAGGCGCTGCGGGCCAACACCCATGAATTCATGAACAAGCTGCATGTGATTCTGGGCCTGTTGCAGCTGGAGGAATACAAGGAGGCCGAGCGCTATGTGCTGGAGCTGACCAAGGTACGGGCCCAGTCCATGGGCGGCATCACCGGCCGCATCCAGGAGCCCGCGGTGGCGGCGCTGCTCATCGGTAAGCTCAGCCGCGCCCAGGAGCTGCGGGTGGTCTTTCGGCTGGATGCTTCCAGTCACTTCCCTCATGGCAGCCGCTGCCTGCCCATCGACGCCATGATCTCGGTGCTGGGCAACCTGATCGAGAATGCCTTCGACTCCTTCAAGCACGTGGCAGACGGCGCGGTGCGGGAGGTGGAGGTCTGCATCCAGGAGGAGGCCCAGGGCCTGCTCATCTGCGTGGAGGACACCGGCTGCGGCATCGCGCCCAAGGTGCAGCAGCGGATGTTCGAGCAGGGCTTTTCCACCAAGGGCGAGGGCCGGGGTACCGGTCTTGCCCTGGTGCAGAGCATCGTGCAGGCCTACGGCGGCGATGTGCGGGTGGAATCGGTGGTGGGTTTGGGCACCACCTTCACCATTCATATCCCGCCCCAGGAGGAGAATGCCGGAGGGCCGCGTGAAAAGGAGGAGAGAGATTGTACCAAGTCGTGATCGTGGAGGATGACCCCATGGTGGCCATGCTCAACCGCCGCTATACCGAAAAGGACCCGCGCTTTCAGGTGTGCCGGGAATGTCCGGATGGCCGGGCCGCGCTGGAATACCTGCGCAGTCACCCGGCGGATCTGGTGATTCTGGATATGTATATGCCCCAGATGGACGGGCTGGACGTGCTGCGCCAGCTGCGTGCGGCAGGGGTGAGCACCGATGTGATCATGATCACTGCCGCCAGCGACACCGCCACCGTGGAAACGGCCATGCGGCTGGGGGTGGTGGACTATCTGGTCAAGCCCTTTGAATACGAGCGGTTCTGCCAGGCGCTGGACGCCTTCGACCGGCGCAGGCAGGCCATCCGGTCCCAGAGCGTGAACCAGCAGCAGCTGGACGAGCTGCTGCACCGGGGCACGGCCGCCCCGGCGGAGGAAAAGCCGGAGGAGAAGCCGCTGCCTAAGGGCCTGCAGCCCAGAACGCTGGAGGCCATCTGTGCCTGCCTGCAGGAAAACCCCCAGGGGCTGACCTGCGAGCAGCTGGCCATGAAGACCGGCTTTTCGGCGGTGACCGCCCGCCACTACGTGCATTACTTGGCGGAATGCGGCCGGGCCGATTCCCGGGTGGATTACTCCACCGGCGGGCGGCCCAGCGTGATCTATACCCTGCGCGGCTGAGCGTGGGGGCAGGCGAATCGGGGAGGGAAACGAGCAAGTGATCGGAACCATTGCAAACACGGCCACCATCCTGGCGGGAAGTCTGGTGGGCAGCCGGCTGAAAAGCGGCCTGGGCGAGCGCTACAAGGAAGCCCTGATGAACGGCATGGGGCTGGCGGCCACCCTGCTGGGCGTCAATTCGGTGGTACAGGCCATGCCCCAGAGCCGGTACTCGGTGCTGTTCATCGTGAGTCTGGCAGTGGGCGGCGTGCTGGGCACCGCCATCTCGCTGGATACCCTGTTCCAGAAGGCGGTGAACAAGCTGCCGCTGGCGGGCGGCAGTGAGCTGGGCAAGGGTCTTTCCACCGCCATCCTTTTGTTCTGCGCCGGGACGCTGAGCATCCTGGGCCCCATGCAGAGCGCCTTGCAGGGGGATAACACCTATCTGTTCACCAACGCGGTGCTGGACGGCATCACCTCCACGGTGCTGGCCTCCACCTTCGGCATCGGCATTGCCCTGGCGGCGCTGGTGCTCTTTTGCTGGCAGGGGAGCATCTACCTGCTGGCAGGGGCCATCGAACCTTATGTGACGGCCGAGCTGCTCTGCGAACTGAGCCTGGTGGGCGGTGCGCTGATCTTCAGCTCCGGCCTGGGGATTCTGGGCATCAAGCAGATCAAGACCCTGAACTATCTGCCCGCGCTGGCGGTGAGCGCCGCCGCGGTGGTGGTCCTGCAGGCACTGGGCCTGTGAGGGCCGCCCGGCGGGCCGGGGGATTGATTGACTTTTTTAATAAAAGGCGTTATATTTATTAAAATACAAGGAAGCCGCCCGGGGCCAGGCCTGCCCGAGGCGGGAAAGGGGAATCGACCCGATGAAGGATCGTTACGGCCGCAGCATCGACTATCTGCGGATCTCACTCACCGACCGGTGCAATCTGCGCTGCCGGTACTGCATGCCGAACGGGGCGGACTTTGTGCCCCATACGGAGATTTTGCGCTATGAGGAGATTTTGCGGGCGGCACGGGCGGCCATCGACCTGGGCATCTGCAACTTCAAGGTGACCGGCGGCGAGCCGCTGGTGCGCCGGGGCGCGGTGGAGTTCGTGGAGCAGCTGAAAAACCTGCCGGGCTGCGGCCAGGTGACCCTGACCACCAACGGAGTGCTGTTGGAGGATCTGGCGCTGCCGCTGGCCCGGGCAGGGCTGGACGCGGTGAACGTGAGCATCGACGCGCTGGACCCGGCCCGCTACGCGGCCATCACCGGGTATGATGTTCTGGAACAGGTGCTGCGGGGCGTGCGCGCGGCCATGGCGGCGGGCATCCGCACCAAGCTGAACTGCGTGCTGCTGGCCGGCGCCGAGTCGGAGGTGGTGCGGCTGGCGGCCCTGGCGGAACAATGGCCGCTGGACGTGCGGTTCATCGAGCTGATGCCCATTGGCGAGGGCGGCGCAGGCGGCGGCCTGTCGCCCGAAAAGGCCCGGGCGCTGTTGTTGGAGCGCTGGCCGGACCTGCACCCGGTGAACGAGCGGCGGGGCAACGGCCCGGCCCATTACGAGGCCAGCGCGGCTTTGCGGGGCCGCATCGGCTGGATCGACGCGGTGAGCCACCGGTTCTGTGACCAGTGCAACCGGCTGCGGCTCACCAGCACCGGCCAGCTCAAGCCCTGCCTGTGCTATGACGCGTCGGTGGACCTGCGGCAGCTGCTGCGCACCGGCGCATTGGACGAGGCGCTGCGGGCGGCCATTGCCCGGGCGGTGGAGCAAAAGCCCGCCCACCACTGCTTTGACAAGTACGAAGAGATCACCGAGCACCGCCGCATGGCGCAGATCGGCGGATAACAAGGGGCGGCAATCACGCTCTCGGATAAAAAACAGAAAGGCCGCGTTTCCGGTAAGCTGTGGAAACGCGGCCTTTTCATTTTGGACAGAAAAAACGCCCGCCGGACTCTTTCTCCGAGTCCGGCGGGCGCTTATTTTACCGGTTTACAGGTCGGGATGGTACTCCTTGCAGGTGCACTTCTTCCACTTCAGACCGCTGCCGCAGGGGCAGGGATCGTTGCGGCCAATCTTCTCCACCTTCACGGGGCCGGAGGAGCTGGTGGCCTTCACGTTCTTGCCGGGGGTGGCGGCGTCGCCGGTGGGCTTGGCAACCTGGGTGCGCTCCACCACGGGGGCCTGCTGCTGGGGCTGGATCTTCAGCTCGATGGTCAGCAGCATGCGCACGGTGTCTTCCTTGATGCTGTCGATCATGGAATCGAACATCTCGAAGCCTTCCAGACGGTATTCCACAACGGGGTCGCGCTGGCCGTAGCTGCGCAGGTAGATGCCCTGACGCAGCTGGTCCATGGCGTCAATGTGGTCCATCCACTTGGTGTCCACGTTGCGCAGCAGGCACATACGCTCCAGCTCGCGCATGATGTTGGAGCCGTACTTCTTCTCCTTGCCGTCCAGAATCAGGGTGCCGCGGTCCAGCAGGAACTTGCTCACGTCCTCACGCTTCAGGCTCTTGAGCTGGTCCTCCTCGTAGTGCAGGTCGCTGTCCATGGTCAGCCAGCCCAGGTAGTGGCGGCGCAGGGCGGCCAGATCCCAGGCGGAGGAATCATCACCGGCGCAGAAGGTGGCCACGCTGCCCTCGATGTTGTCCTTCATCATGGAGCGCAGGGTGTCCTTCAGGTCCTCGCCGTTCAGCACCTGACGGCGCTGGCCGTAGATGATCTCACGCTGCTTGTTCATCACATCGTCAAACTGCAGCACGTTCTTACGGGTGCTGAAGTTCTGGGCTTCCAGCTTCTTCTGGGCGCTCTCGATGGTGTTGGTGATCATCTTGTTCTCAATGGGGGTCTCGTCGTCCAGGCCCAGGGTATCCATCAGGCTCTGCACCCGCTCACCGCCGAACAGACGCATCAGGTCGTCCTCCAGGCTCAGGAAGAAGCGGGAAGCGCCCGGGTCGCCCTGACGGCCGGAACGGCCACGCAGCTGGTTGTCGATCCGGCGGCTCTCGTGCCGCTCGGTGCCGATGATGTACAGACCGCCGGCGGCGCGTACCTCCTCGGCCTCCTTGGCGATCTCGGCCTTGTGGGCAGCCAGCAGCTCGTCGAAGCGGGCGCGGGCGGCCAGGATCTCTTCGTTGTCGGTCTCGCCGTGACCGTCAGCTTCCACGATCAGCTCCTCGGCGAAGCCTTCCTTGCGCAGCTGGGCCTTGGCCATGTACTCGGCGTTACCGCCCAGCATGATATCGGTACCACGGCCGGCCATGTTGGTGGCGATGGTCACAGCGCCCTTCTTACCGGCCTGGGCCACGATCTCGGCTTCCTTCTCGTGGTTCTTGGCGTTCAGCACATTGTGCTTGATGCCCTGGCGGCTGAGCAGCTTGCTCAGGGTCTCGCTCTTTTCAATGCTCACGGTACCCACCAGAACGGGCTGGCCCTTGGCGTGGCACTCGGCAACCTGCTTGACCACCGCGTCATACTTGCCCTTTACGGTTTTGTACACGCTGTCCGGCTCGTCCTTGCGCAGCTGGGGCTTGTTGGTGGGCACGGTCACGATCTGCAGGCCGTAGATCTCGATGAACTCGTCCGCCTCGGTCTTGGCGGTACCGGTCATACCGGCCAACTTCTCGTACATGCGGAAGTAGTTCTGGAAGGTGATGGTGGCCAGAGTCTTGCTCTCGGCGGCAACCTTCACGCCTTCCTTGGCCTCGATGGCCTGGTGCAGGCCTTCGTTGTAGCGGCGGCCGATCATCAGTCGGCCGGTGAACTCGTCCACGATGATGACTTCGCCGTCACGCACCACGTAGTCGATGTCCCGCTGCATCACGCCCCGGGCCTTGATGGCCTGGTTGATGTGATGGGCCAGGGTCATGTTGGCCGCGTCGGACAGGTTCTCCACATGGAAGTAGGCCTCGGCCTTCTTCACGCCGGACTGGGTCAGGGTGGCGGTCTTGTGCTTTTCGTCCACCACGTAGTCGCCGTCCACCTGGGCGTCCTGGTCTTCCTTGTCGTCCAGCTCCACGATCTTGCTCATCTTCAGGGTCTTGGCGAAGGCGTCGGCCTGCTGGTACAGGTCGCTGGAATCGTCGCCCTTGCCGCTGATGATCAGGGGAGTACGGGCCTCGTCGATCAGGATGGAGTCCACCTCGTCCACGATGGCGAAGAAGTGGCCGCGCTGCACCATGTTCTCCTTGTAGACCACCATGTTGTCGCGCAGGTAGTCGAAGCCGAACTCATTGTTGGTGCCGTAGGTGATGTCCGCATTGTAAGCGGCGTGGCGCTGCTCGTTGGTGATGCCCTGCACGATCAGGCCCACCTTCAGGCCCAGCCAGCGGTACAGCTTGCCCATCCACTCGGAGTCGCGGCGGGCCAGGTAATCGTTCACGGTTACCACATGCACGCCCTTGCCGGCCAGCGCGTTCAGGTAAACGGGCAGGGTGGCCACCAGGGTCTTACCTTCACCGGTCTGCATCTCGGCGATGCAGGCGCGGTGCAGCACGATACCACCGATGATCTGTACCGGGAAGTGCTTCATGCCCAGCACACGCCAGCTGGCCTCACGGCAGACGGCAAAGGCCTCGGGCAGGATATCGTCCAGAGTCTCTCCGTTTGCCAGCCGCTCCTTCAGCGCGGGGGTCATGGCCTGCAGCTCCGCGTCGGTCTTGGCGGCCATCTCGCTCTCCAGCGCGATCACCTTATCGGCGATGGGGCGGATCTTTTTCAGCTCCTTGTCGGAGAAGGAACCGAAGAGCTTGTCTAAAAATGCCAAATCGATCACTCACATTCTTCTCTATATCGTTGATACACAAAAGCGGCCGCGCAAGTGAGCGGCGCGCCGTGCGTGTATAGAAAGCCCATACTACGCTATTCTAATATCATACATCATCCATAGCCCCCTGTCAAAGCGGGGTGGTGGAATATTTGTTAATTTTTTTGTCAGACATTGATTTTACTGCATAAACTGGTTATACTAATAATAGAATGTAGTTTTTAAAACTAGATGATTTCGAGGAGGGGATTTCGTGAGCCGGTATTTTGCAAAGGGACGTGAGCCCATGAGCAGCTATACCCATTTCTGGGGCGCCGTGGGCGGTGTGATCGCCACCTTTTTGTTGGTGGGCCGCAGCCTGTGGCAGGGCTCCAGCGCTCTGGTGCTGGCGGGGGTGGCCCTGTTTGGCCTTTCGCTGGTGGCGCTGTATTCCGCCAGCAGCATCTATCATTACGCGCTGTGCGCGGCGGCCCCGCTGCGGCGGCTGCGCAAGCTGGATCATGCCATGATCTATGTGCTCATCGCGGGCAGCTACACCCCCTTCTGCGTGGCCTATATGCCTGCCGGCGAGCGGGAGATCTTTCTGGGCTGTCTGTGGGCGGCGGCCTTTCTGGGCATTCTGTTCAAGCTGGTCTGGCTGGATGCCCCCCGCTGGATCGGCACATTGATCTACTTGGCCATGGGCTGGTCCATCCTGGTGGACCTGCCCGCCTTCGCCTCCATGCCTGCGGCCTGTCTGGCGCTGGTGGCAGCGGGCGGCATCAGCTACTCGGCGGGCGCGGTGATCTACATCATCAAGCGCCCCAACCTGGGTCCCAACTGGGGCTTCCACGAGCTGTTCCACCTGTTCATTCTGGCGGGGAGCCTGCTCCATTTTCTGGCGGTGTTCCTGTTCGTGGCCTGACGCTTATTTTATAAAGAAAACGCCCTCCCGGCCGGGAGGGCGTTTTTGTTATTGTTTACAGCTGTTCCAGGCAGGCGGGCAGCTCGGCCAGGGTGCCGATCACCGGGACCCCGGCGGCCTCCAGCCGCGCCCGGCTCTGGTGCCCGGCGGCGCAGAGCACACAGCCGGTACCCATGGCCCGGGCCACCTCAAAGTCGTGCAGGGTGTCGCCCACCAGCACGGCGCTGGCCGGGTCGATGCCGCTTTCTTTTAAATAGGAAAGGCCGGTCTCCTTTTTGCCCCGGGCGTAGATGTCGCTCTGGCCGAGCAACTCATCAAAGAAGCCAGAAAGCGAACGCTCCTCCACCTGGCGGCGCAGGATGGGCAGCTGGGAGGCGGAAAGGATCACCTGGCGGATGCCGGTCTCCTTCGCCCATTCCAGCGTCTCCCGGGCGCCGGGGCAGAGCCCGCAGCCCTCGGCGGCGGGCAAGTACTGGGCCATGTAGACTTCGGCCAGCTCTTCATAGGGGTGGCGGCTGAAATCAAAGCCCGCGCGCAGGTAATAATCCTGGATGGGAAACCCGAAAATTTCCTTATAGGCGGCCGCGTCATACCGCTGGGCGTAGCCGTGCCCGGCCAGCAGGTCGTTCAGGCACTGGTTGCACAGGGCCACATCGTCCAGCAGGGTCCCGTTCCAGTCCCAGATCAAAAGACTCGGTTTCATGACGGCCTCCTTTCCTTATTTTAAAGTGAAAACGAACGGCTCATTCGCAGAACAAGCGGCACAGGCCGGTGTTGCTCTCGATCAGCTTCACCAGGGCCACGCCCAGGATGCCGCAGCTGATCACCTCACCGATGCCCACCGTCAGGGCGTTCCAGGCCGCCAGCGCAGCGGTGCCGGTGACGCCGGGCAGAAAGAAGGTGAGCTCCAGCGCACCTACGATCACCGCGTTGCTCAGGATGGGCGGCACAGCGGCCGGGATGGCCAGACCGCCCACACGCAGGCGGCCCACCAGCCAGGTGAGCAGGCAGGCCAGCAGGGTGGCGGCGGTGCCGAACACCACATCCACCAGGGTGGAGCCCAGCAGGTTGGCCAAAAAGCATCCCAGGGTCACAGCCACGATGTACTCCGCGCCGAACACCGGCAACAGGCACAGCATCTCGGCCAGACGCACCTGAACGGCGCCGTAGCTGAAGGGGGCCAGCACCAGGCAGAGCACCACGTAAATAGCGGCCACCATAGCCGCGCGGACAAGACGTTTCGTATTCATGATTACACTCCGGCAGAAAGATTTTATCCGTTTGGCACTGCCAGGTCCAAACGGGTGGGCCCGGGCAAAACCCGGGCGAGCCTAAAATCCTAAGTTGCTCTTGCACCTTGCGGCGCATACCGGTATTATAACAAACTTTATCGTCAAAGTGCAACAAAAAGCTCCCGAAAGTTTTACAGTCACATGCCCCGTTTTATTTGACGGCGGCATGCGGGGGATTTATAATGGGGAAAGAGAGATACACTCGTGTTTAGATGAAGGAGGTCGCAGCATGGAACCGAAATTCAAGCAGGTCACCCGCAAGGATGTGGCCCGCCTGGCCGGAGTCAGCGAGACGGTGGTCTCTTACGTCATCAACAACAACCGCTATGTGGACAAGGAAAAGCGCCGCCGGGTGGAGGAAGCCGTGCGCCAGCTGAACTACCGGCCCAACAGCATCGCCCGGGCCCTGAAGGGCAAGAGCAGCAACCAGATCATCTTCATCGCGGACCAGATTGTCACCGAGCATTTCAGCCTGCTGGTGAACGAGCTGGACCAGTGCGCCTACGGGCTGGGCTATATGGTCTCGCTGTGTTCCAACCGGAACACCGAGCAGTTCGTGAACGAGATCATCGGCCGCCGTCCGGACGGCCTGCTCATCAGCTCGGTCAGTTTTCCCCAGGCCTTCATCCAGCGCTTTGTGGACGCCAACATCCCGGTGGTGCTGCTGGAAAACCGGGATTACTCCCAGGTAAAAGGAGCAGGCCGGATCGACAACGGCCTGTACGAGGGCGCGCGGGAGTGCGTGCAGTATCTGGGCGGTTTGGGCCGCAAGGATATTCTGTACATCGACCGCTACAGCGCCCGGGGGAATTTCAGCAATATGGACGATCTGCGCTACCGGGGCTTTGTGCACCAGATGCAGGAGAGCGGCTATTGCCCGGACCCTGTAAGCCGGATCATCACCGGCTGCGGCAGCCCGGAGCAGCTTGCCCAGCGGGTGCGGGAGTACCTGCGCAGCGGCCAGCCGGTAAACGCCATCTTCGGCCGGAATGACAAGGTGGCCTGCATCGCCATGCAGGCAGCCCAGGCCGAGGGCAGGCGCATCCCCCAGGACATCGCGGTCATCGGCTTTGACAATTCCAGCCTGGGCCAGTATGTGGCGCCTCCGCTCACCAGCATGGAGATCCCCCGGGCCGAGATCGCCCGCATCGCGGTGGATATGCTCAAGACCATGATCGAGCAGGGTCAGGTGCCCGAGCCGGTGCGGGTGTCCACCCGGTTGATCCGCCGGGCCAGCACCGCGGTGGAATAAGCATGCCCTGGCGGCCCGCGGCGGGCCTGCCATTGCATATAGGAAAACCTTCAACGCAAGAACACATAAGACAAGGAGAAGAGCCATGAAAGGAAATCTGCTGATCGTGCACGGCGGCGCACCCACCGCCGTGATCAATTCCTCGCTGTACGGCGCGGTGACCGAAGCCAAAAAGCACCCGGACCAGGTGGACAAGGTCTACGGCGCCATCGGCGGCAGCGGCGGCATGCTGCGGGAGCAGTTCTGCGAGCTGAGCGCCGTGCCCGAGGAGGAGCTGCGCCTGCTGCTGCAGACCCCCGCCTCCGCCATCGGCACCAGCCGGGACCCGCTGGAGGCCGAGGATTACGCCAACATGGCCCGCATCTGCAAAAAGCACGACATCAAATATGTGCTGTTCAACGGCGGCAACGGCAGCATGGACGCCTGCGGCAAGCTCTATAAGGCCTGCGTGGCCGAGGGCGTGGACGTGCGGGTGGTGGGCATCCCCAAGACCATCGACAACGACATCGCCGTCACCGACCACGCCCCGGGCTTCGGCTCCGCCGCCCGTTACATCGCGGCCATCACCAGCGAGGTGAGCCAGGATGTGCGCAGCCTGCCCATCCACGTGAGCGTGATCGAGGCCATGGGCCGCAATGCCGGATGGATCGCCGCCGCCAGCGCCCTGGCCCGCAGCGGCAACGGCGACGGCCCGGATATGATCTACCTGCCCGAGCGCCCCTTCAACGAGGAGGAGTTCCTGGAGCGGGTGCTCCAGCTGCACCGCAAAAAGGGCGGCGTGGTCATCGTGACCAGCGAGGGCCTGTGCAATCCGGACGGCTCCTCCATCGTGCCGCCCATCTTCAAGGTGGGCCGCTCGGTCTACTACGGCGATGTGAGCGCCCATCTGGCCAACCTGGTGATTCAGAAGCTGGGCATCAAAGCCCGCAGCGAAAAGCCGGGCATCTGCAACCGGTCCTCCATCGCCTTCCAATCCAGCGTGGACCGGGAGGAGGCGGTGATCGCCGGTGCCGAGGCCTGCCGCGCCGCCCTGAACGGGGAGAACGGTGTGATGGTGGGCTTCCGCCGTGTGCCCGGTCCGGTCTACAAGTCCGAGACCTTCCTGATCCCGGTGGAGCAGGTGATGCTGCACGAGCGCAAGATGCCGGATGAGTTCATCAGCGCCGACGGCCGGGACGTGACCCCCGCCTTCGTGGACTGGTGCCGCCCGCTGATCGGCGAGGAGCTGCGCCGTTTCGTCACCTTCAAGCCCCAGCTGTAAGCAAAGAATCGCATTCTTCGGCGGCCCTGCACCCGGCAATGGGGCAGCGGCCGCCGTGTCGTTTGGAAAGGAGAGAGCAGGCCATGCTGACCAACAACCTGGACCAGCTGCGCAAAGCTGCCCGGGAGGGCTACGCCATTCCCGCCATCAACACCCAGGGCGGCAACTACGATATTATCCGGGCCTGCTGCAAGGCGGCCCAGGAGCTGGGCAGCCCCATGATTCTGGCCCATTATCCGGGCACCGGGGCCTATTCCGGCCACGACTGGTTCGTGCGCACCGCCCAATGGTGCGCCGGGCAGGTGGAGGTGCCGGTGTCCATCCATCTGGACCACGGCGACAGCGCGGACCTCTGCGCCCAGGCGCTGGAGCTGGGCTTCACCAGCCTGATGATCGACGGCTCCCGCCTGCCGGTGGAAGAAAACGCGGCTCTCACCAATCAGGTGCTGGCCATGGCCCGGGACCGGGCGGTGCCGGTGGAGGCGGAGGTGGGCGAGCTGCTCCGGCTGGAAAACGGCGTGGCGCTGGAGAACAAAAACATCGCTCGCCCCGAGCAGGTGCGCCAGTTTCTGCAGCTGTGCCGGCCGGATACCCTGGCCATCGGCATCGGCAACGCCCACGGTTATTACAAGGGCAGGCCGGATATCCACCTGGAGGTGCTGGAGCAGGTGCGCACCTTTACCGATCTTCCGCTGGTGCTGCACGGCTGCACCGGCATGGAGGAGAGCTTGGTCAAACAGGCTATCCGGCTGGGCGTGGCCAAGATCAACTTCGGTACCGAGATCCGCTGGAAGTATCTGGAGCACTACCGGCGGGCAATGGACGAGCTGGACCACCAGGGCCATTCCTGGAAGGTGAGCCAGTACGCCAGCGACGCCCTGTGCGAGGATGTGAAGCGGATCATCCGCCTGGCAGGCTCGGAGGGAAAGGCCTGAACACAAAGAAAAACACCCCGGCGGCTGCCGGGGTGTTTTTTGTTGCTGTGATTGAAAATCAGCGGCGGGGGCGACCCTGATACACAATGGCAATGGTGTCCGGGCCGGTGTTGCTGGCCACCGCGGCGCCCAGCTTGAACACATGCAGGGGACCGTGGCCGAACTCCTTCTTGCACTGCTTGATCAGGTCATCCACCGCGGGGATGTCGGTGCAGGCGATCATGTACTCGAAGTCCTCGTCGATGTTGTCCACGCGGCTGCGCACGTACTTGATCAGCGCGCCGGGCACGGCGGCGTCGCCGCGCACCTTGGCCTCTACCTTGCTCTTGCCGTCGATCAGGCTGATGATGGGACGCAGGCCCAGCAGCTCGCCCGCGAAGGCGGCGGCAGCCGAAACACGGCCGCTCTTCTTCATCACCTTCAGGCTGAAGGCGGAGAGTACTACCTCGGCACGGGCAAAGCGCTCGTTGAGCATGTTCATCACATATTCCAGTTCGGCGCCGTTGCGCAGAAGGCGGGCAGCCTCGCAGACCGGCCAGCCGTAGATGAAGGAATAGGTGTGGCTGTCCACAATGTGCACCCGCAGCTCGTGGCCGGGACGCTCCTCGTTCAGCAGGTCCACACCCATCACGGCGGCGTCGTGAGTGGCGCTGCCGGTGGAGTTGATGCTCACATACAGCACGTCGGTGTAGCCCTCATCCAGATACTTGCAGAACTGGTCGCAGAACTGCATGGCGGTGATGTGGGCGGTGCTGGGCGTGCCCTTGGCCTCGCGCAGCATCTGGTAGTATTCATCAAAGGTGAAGTCCTTGCGCTCCACATAGCTCACGCCGTCCAGCGTGATGGTGAAGGGCAGGATGTCGATGCCGTACTTTTCCTGAAGTTCCACAGGAATGTCACAGGCAGAGTCGGTCAAAACGGCGATCTTACGCATGGTACTCCTCACTTCCATTCGTATTTGGTCAGTTGGCCCTGGCTCTCCAGGTCCGCAAAATCCCATTGGCGAAGCGCTTCGTATACCCCGACGGCCACCGAGTTGGAAAGATTCAGGCAGCGCACGCCCTTGCGCATGGGCATCCGCACACAGTGGTCCGGGTTTTCAAACAGCAGCCGCTCCGGCAGGCCGGCGTCCTCCCGCCCGAACACCAGATAGCTTCCGTCCGGGTAGGTCACGTCGGTGTGGCGGTGGCGGCCCTTGCTGGTGAAATAAAAGAAGGGGCCGCTGTTTTTGGCGAAAAAGTCCGCCAAATCATCATAATAAGTAATGTCCAGCAGGTGCCAGTAATCCAGCCCCGCCCGTTTCAGGTGCTTGTCCGTCACCTCGAAGCCCAGAGGGCGCACCAGATGCAGCCGGGCGCCGGTCACCGCGCAGGTGCGGGCGATGTTGCCGGTGTTCTCCGGAATCTGGGGTTCCACCAGAACGATGTTCAAAACAGGCATCTTCAGTTTCCTCCGCTCAGGCGGCCCAGCAGCGGCTCGAACCATACGCCGAAGGCCGGGTCCGCGGTGGGCGCTGTGTTGTTGATGGCCTCGGCCACAAAGTCGGCGGCAGCGTCAGCCGCGGCGGAAAGAGCGTTGCCGCGCAACAGGCAGCCCACCAGAACGGCGGCGAACAGATCGCCGGTGCCGGGGTAGCTGCGGTCGATGCGCAGGCGCTTGACCACAAAGCGGTCCCGTCCGCTGGAACCCGCGCAAGCCAGGTGCTTTGCCAGGGGCAGGCCGGTCACCACCGCCCGCTGCACATTGGCGCTCACCTCGTCCGCCAGAGCCTGGGCCTGCTCGGGGGTGAATTCCTCGGCGCAGTATTCCCGGCCCAGCAAGAAGCAGGCCTCGGTCAGGTTGGGCAGGATCAGGTCCGCCTGGCGGCACAGTTCGCGCATGCCGGGCAGCAGAGGCTGCATGCCGGTGTAAAAACGCCCGTGGTCGGCCAGAACCGGGTCCACCACCTTCAGCGCGCCGGGCCAGTAGGAAAAGGCCTTGAGCACCAGCTGCTGCTCGGCCTCGCTGGCCAGGTAGCCGGAATAGATGCAGTCGAACTCTACGCCCAGCTTGCGGTAGTGGTCCAGCGCGGCTTCGCCGTAGGCGGCCAGCGGCTGCACCACCGGCTTGCCCAAGCCGCCGGTGTGGGTGGAAAGCAGGGTGGTGGGCAGAAGAACGGGCTGGTGGCCCATTGTGGCCAGCACCGGTGCGGCAACGCTCAGGCTGCAGCGTCCCATGCCGGACAGATCATGAATGCACAAAATGGTTTTAGGTGCGTTATGCTTCAAAAACAGGTCACTCCTTTGAACAAGAGCCTTCGCCCGCAGTGGGGGCAAACGACTCTTAACTTATATAGTCTATCACAATTCCCGCCGCAAAGAAAGAGAGAATCCGTAAGAAAACCGTATAGGTCAGGAAAAGCGGGGCAGACTAAACCCTGTAACGCAAGCGCAGGCGCTTGCAGATTTTACCCAGGGAGGAGAACACAAAATGGAAAAGAAAACCATGATGGCAGCCGCGGGCCTGACCGCCGCGACCATGGCGGTGGCGGCCGGGGTGGCCGCCGGGACCAAGGGCAAGAACACCCGCAAGATGAAAAAGATGGCCAAGAAGGTGGCCCGCGGCGCCGAGCGCGCGGTGCTGGACCTGGACAAGATGGTCGGCCGGTATTATCATTGAAAAATCATGCCTCGTCTGTTTTTTCACAGCGGGGCATGATTTTTTTATAATTTTGTACTATACTAAACAGTATATTTCTTTTTTGCACCAGCAAGCGGGTGGGGCAGAACTCCCGCCCGGAGGAAGTGAGGGAAAGACCATGAACCAGACCGATACATTGATTTTGGAGGGCGGCGCGCTGCGGGGTGTATACACCTCGGGTGTGCTGGACGCGCTGATGGAGCTTGGGGTGCGCATCCCCAATGTGGTGGGCGTGAGCGCGGGCTCGCTGAACGCGCTGAGCTATCTGTCCCGCCAGCCGGGCCGCAGCCGGGACATCAACCTGAATTACGTGAACGACCCCCGCTACATGGGGCCGTCCCACCTGCTGAAGACCTTCAGCTACTTCAACTTTGATTTCTTGTTCGGGCAGCTCAGCCATGAGCTGGTGCCCTTCGATTACGAGACCTTTTTCCATTCGGACCAGAGCATGTGGGCGGTGGCCACTGACTGCCGCACCGGCAAGGCCATCTTCTACCACGATAAAGAGATGGGCGAGGAGTTCTTCAACGCCTGCCGGGCCAGCTGCAGCATGCCGCTGTTGTGCAGCATGATAAAGGTGGGTGAGGACGTCTGCCTGGACGGCGGCATCGCCAGCTGCATTCCTCTGCCGGAGGAGCTGCCCTTCCCGTCGGGCAAGCTGGTGGTGGTGCTCACCCGGCAGAAGGGCTTCCGCAAAAAGGGCCAGGGCCCGGCCATCGACCAGATGTACCGCCGCCGCTACAAAAATCACCCCCAGCTGATGGAGGCCTGCCTGCATCAGGCGGAGGACTACAACCGCCGGGTGCGCCGGATCGAGGCGCTGGAGCAGGAAGGCAAGGCCTTTGTGATCCGGCCCCAGACGCCGGTCACCGTGACCCGCACCGAGAAGGACGTGAACAAGCTGCGGGCGCTGTACCAGCAGGGCTTCGATGAGACCATGGCCCAGGCCGGGGCGCTGCTGGACTTTCTGGGCATCGAGGCCCCGGCCATGCCGCCGCTGGCAACGCGCACGCTGGATGCCTCCGGCAGCAGCAACCCGCTGGGTATGCCCCCGGCGGCCGCCCAGGCCGCTGCCGCCGCCCTGACCGCCGCCGATACATACCCGGACCCGGACTGCACCGCGCTAAGGGCAGCCCTGGCGGACCGGTATGAGGTGCTGACCAAGAGTGTGTTCGTGGCCTCGGGCGCAGACGAGGTGATCTGGCGGCTGGCCCGGGCGGTGCAGCCGAAGAAGGCGGTGATCCTGGAGCCCGCCTACGAGGAATACGGCCGTGCGCTGGAGAAGACCGGCTGCGAGCTGGTGCACCTAATGGCCGGCCCTGAGCAGGAATTTGTGCCCGCGGCCGGCGCGGTGGAGCAGGCCCTGGAAGGCGCGCAGATGTTGGTGCTGTGCAATCCGGGTAACCCCACCGGGGCGCTTTTGCCCCGCAGCAGTCTGATGAATCTGGTGAAGCTGTGCGCTGAGCGGGATGTGCTGTGCGTGGTGGACGAGAGCTTTATCGAGCTTGCCCGGGACGGGCAGGAGCACTCCCTCAAGCAGGATGCGGTGTACTGTCCGGGTCTTGTGGTGGTGGACAGCTTCTCCAAGGCCTGGGGCATGCCCGGCCTGCGGGTGGGCTACGCCATCTCGTCCCATGAGGAGCTGGTGTGGCAGATGGCCGCCGCCGGTCCCCGATTCGGAGTGAGCGGCCCGGCCCAGGCTGCGGCGCTGGCGGCGCTGCGCCAGCCGGAGCATCTGGAAAAGACCCGCGCTCTGCTGGAGACCGAGCGTCCCTGGCTGACCGAACAGCTGCGGCAGCTGGGCCTGACGGTGCTGGACAGCCGGGTGAACTTTGTGCTGGTGCAGGGCCCGGAGGGCTTTGCGGATACCCTGACGGCCGCGGGCCTGATGGTGCGCAGCTGCGCCACCTTCCACGGGCTGGACAGCAGCTGGTGCCGCCTGGCGGTGGGCACCCGGGCGGACAACGAGCGCCTGGTGGAAAAGCTGCGGCAGATCTGTACCCGGCAGCCGGAGACGGTGCCCGCACCGTAAACCGGGAAAAAACTTCCAGCTTGTTTTGGGCAAAAAACGCATTGATTCCCCCGGGGCAGCTATGCTATACTGAGCAATGCAACAGATGAGTGAAGAAAGCAGCCCCCGGCGGAAAGGAGCGCACCATGCTGACCCAGGAAGACATGCAGGCCCTTGCGGGTTTGATCAACACAGCCATCGCTGCCAGCGAGGAGCGGATGAAAGGCTATATGGAAGATTCCATCCATGCAGCCATCGCCGCCAGCGAAGAGCGGATGACGCAAAAAATCAATGAGGCTGTCACTGCCAGCGAGGAGCGGATGAAGAACCACATGAACGTGGTGGCGGAAAGCCAGATTATGCCCATGATCCGCCAGGTGGCGGACGGCGTGGTGCAGGCCAACGAGCGGCTGGACCGCCTGGAGAAAAAGGTGGACGATCTGGAAACCACGGTTGCGGCCCACGAGGTGTGGATCGTACACAAGGCGCAGAACGATTGAATACAAACGCAAAGGGAGCGCGGCGAAGGCTGCGTTCCCTTTTTGCAGGATGATAACAGAAAGCGCCCCGGGTATTCAGATACCCGGGGCGCTTCTTCTGGTTTAAAAACGGAGGGACAGGCAGCTCAGGCCGCCGTCGATCTTGCGGTATTCCGAGGTGTCGCACACGATGGTCTGGTAGCCCAGCTCCTGCACCGCCTTCAGCACGGTGGGGTAGCCTTCGGGAACCAGCACGGTGCCGTTTACCCAGATGCAGTTGGCCGCGTAAGCCTCCTCGGCGGGAATGGTCACCTTGTTGTAGCTGGCAAAGGCGGGCTTTTGGCAGAACTCACCGGCGGTGAGCATGTTGTTGTTTTCCAGGTAGACCACACCGGTTTTCAGGTGGAGCACCTCGGTGAGGGGAACCTCCACCACCTGACATCCGAACTGGCCCAGAATTTCGGTCAGCTGCTGGATGCCCGCCTCGTTGGTGCGGGCGGAGCGGCCCACATAGAAGGTGTCGCCGCACATCATCACGTCGCCGCCCTCCAGGGTGCCCGGGTCGGTGATGTGGAAGATCTTCTCCTTGGGGTAGAACTTTTCCAGCACCGGCTCGATGGCAGCGGTCTCGCCCTTGCGGGTGTCTGCGCCCGGGTTGGTTACGATGGCGCAGTATTTGGTCACAATGGCCGGGTCCTCCACGAAACAGCTGTCCGGATAGGCTTCATCCGGCGGCAGCACGGTCACGTCCACACCGCACTGCTTCAGCGCCTCGATGTAGGCTGCGTGCTGGGCCAGAGCCTTTTCATAGTCGGGGGTCCCCAGCTCGGGGTGATCGGTAATGCCGTTCACCATGGCTTTGCAGGGAGTCTTTACGATCACATGCTGAAACATTGCTTCTCACTCCTTGGGCCAGTTCTTTTTGCACTTTGCCTGCACGGTGACGGGCAGGCCGAACAGGTTGATGAATCCGGCGGAATCCTTCTGGTCGTAGATGCCGTCCTCGCCGAAGGTGGCCAGCTCCTCGCTGTACAGGCTGTAGGGGGAGGTGGTGCCCGCGGGGATGATGTTGCCCTTGTAGAGCTTCAGCTTCACATCGCCGGTCACGGTCTTCTGGGTCTCGGTGACAAAGGCGCTCAGGGCCTCGCGCAGCGGGGTGTACCACTGGCCGTCGTACACGATGTCGGCGAACTTCTGAGCCACCAGAGCCTTGTAGTGGGAGGTTGCCTTGTCCAGGCAGAGCATCTCCAGCTGCGCGTGGGCGAAGTAGAGGATCTCGCCGCCGGGGGTCTCGTATACGCCGCGGCTCTTCATGCCCACCAGACGGTTCTCCACGATGTCGATGATGCCGATGCCGTTTTCGCCGCCCAGCTTGTTCAGGGTGCGCACGATGTCGCTGCCCTTCATGGTCACGCCGTCCACCGCGGTGGGAATGCCCTTCTCAAAATGGATGGTCACATAGGTGGGGGTGTCCGGGGCCTGCTCCGGGCTCACGCCCAGCTCCAGGAAGCCGGGCTTCTGGTACTGGGGCTCCAGGCTGGGGTCCTCCAGATCCAGACCCTCGTGGCTCAGGTGCCAGAGGTTTTTGTCCTTGGAGTAGTTGGTCTCCCGGCTGATCTTCAGGGGTACATTGTGGGTCTCGGCGTAGTCGATTTCCTCCTCGCGGCTCTTGATGTCCCATTCTCTCCAGGGGGCGATGATGGGCATGTCGGGCGCAAAGGCCTTGATGCTCAGCTCAAAGCGGACCTGGTCGTTGCCCTTGCCGGTGCAGCCGTGGCAGATGGCGTCGCAGCCTTCCTTCTCGGCGATCTCCACCAGGTGCTTGGCGATGGGCGGGCGGGCGAAGCTGGTGCCCAGCAGATAGGTGCCCTCGTACTTGGCCCCGGCCTGCAGGGTGGGGAAGACGTAGTCGTCGATGAACTCGTCGGTCAGGTCCAGCACATACAGCTTGGAAGCGCCGGTCTTGATGGCCTTTTCCTCCAGGCCGTCCAGCTCGGTGCCCTGGCCCACGTCAGCGGAGGCGGCGATGACCTCGCAGCCGTAGTTTTCCTTCAGCCAGGGAATGATGATGGAGGTGTCCAGACCGCCGGAGTAGGCCAGCAGAACCTTGTTGTACTGAGTTTTCATGAGAATGACTTCCTTTCAGACAACCCGCAGCGGGGCCGGTTGTTTTTGATTTTGTTTGATTTTGCTTGTATGAAATTCAAAGCACCTTGGACAGGAACGAACAAAGACGCTCGTTTTTGGGGTGTTCAAAAAATTCGGCAGGCGGGTTTTGCTCCAGCACCTGGCCGCCGTCCATAAAGAGGACCCGGGTGGCCACCTCACGGGCAAAGCCCATCTCGTGGGTCACGATCACCATGGTCATGCCCTGGTCGGCCAGGTCCTTCATCACACCCAGAACCTCGCCCACCATTTCCGGGTCCAGTGCGCTGGTGGGTTCGTCGAAGAGCAGCACCTCCGGGTCCATGGCCAGCGCCCGCACAATGGCGATGCGCTGCTTCTGGCCGCCGGAAAGCTTGCTGGGGTAGGTGTCGATCTTGTCGTATAATCCGATGCGCTTCAAAAGCTCCTCGGCCTTGGCGTTGGCCTCGTCCTTGGTTTGCAGCTTCAGCTGCACCGGCGCCAGGGTGATGTTTTCCCGCACGGTCAGGTGGGGGAAGAGGTTGAAGTGCTGGAACACCATGCCCATGTGCTGGCGCACCTGGTTGATGTCGGTGCCGGGGGCGGTGATGTCCTGCCCCTTGAAGAAGATCTGCCCGCTTGTGGGGGTCTCCAGCAGATTCAGACAGCGCAGAAAGGTGGATTTGCCCGAGCCGGAAGGTCCGATGATGGCGATTTTTTCGCCGGGGGAGATGGTCTCGGTGATGCCCTTGAGCACCTGAACTCCGCCGAAGTCTTTGGTCAGGTTGTTAACCGCGATCACTTTGCGCCAGCCTCCTTTCCACCTGCTTTTGAATCTGGGTGATGCCGATGACGAACACCAGGTAAATGATGGCCGCCAGATACAGCGGAACGCTGTTGAAGGTGATGCCGCGGATGCCGTCCGAGGCTTTGGTCAGGTCGCGCACCGCGATGTAACCGGCAACGCTGGTTTCCTTTAACAGAGCGATGAACTCGTTGAACAGGGCGGGAAGAATGTTCTTCACGGCCTGGGGCAGCACGATCTTGCGCATGGTCACCCCGTAGCCAAGGCCCAGGCTTCGCCCGGCCTCCATCTGGCCCGGGTCCACCGAGGCGATGCCGCTTCGGGCCACCTCGGCCAGGTAGGCGCCGGAGTTGATGCCGAAGCCCACGATGCAGACGATGATGCCCTCGCTGCTGGCCAGGATCACGGTGTAAAGGATCAGCAGCTGCACGATCACGGGCGTGCCGCGGATCACGGTGGTATACAGCCCGCACACCCAGCCGCCCAGCTTTTGCAGGAAGTTTTTCCGGGGTGCGCAGGTGATGCGCACCAGCGCCACCACAAGGCCGATCAGGATGCCGATGAGCAGAGCGCAGGCGGTGATGAGCAGGGTGTTGCCCAGGCCCTCCAGATACACCTGCCACCGGTTTTGATAGATAACGGCCATGTAAAGGTCGTTCAAAAGCTTTTCCATACTAAAACCTCACTGTGGAACGCGGGGCCCGGCTTGGGGCCCCGCCGCTCCGGGTTTATCAGCCCTCGCTGGAAAGAGCGGTGTGCTCTTCCAGCAGCTTGTCGATGGTGCCGTTTTCAATGTTCTTCTCGATGACCTGGTTCACGAACTCCACCAGATCCTCCTGGCCCTTGGCGATGGCCAGCGCGTAGTTCTCTTCGGTGACCATCTCGTCCAGAACCTTCAGCTCGCCCTCGTAGTTCTTCACGATGGTGTTGGCGGCCACGCTGTCGATCACAGCGGCGTCAGCCTTGCCTGCGGCCAGGGCAGCGGCACATTCCACCGCGTTCTTGAACTGCAGGGGAGAAGAGATGCCCAGAGTCTGCTGTACATAGATGTCGCCGGTGGTGTTGGCCTGCACGGTCACGGTGTAGTCGCCGTCCTTCAGCTCCTCGGCGCTGGTGATGGTGCTGTCAGCGGGCAGCAGCAACACCTGACCGGCGGTGGCGTAGGTAACGGTGAAGTCCACCTGCTGGGCACGTTCGTCGGTTACGGTCATGCCCGCGCCGATCATGTCGCCCTTGCCGCTCTTCAGTGCCTCGATCAGCAGGCCGAAGTCCATGTCCAGAACCTCGTAGTCCACGCCCAGCTCATCGGCCACCAGCTTGCCCACCTCGATGTCCACACCGGCAGGCTGACCATCCGCGCCCAGATACTCAAAGGGCGGGAAGCCGGTGGCGGTCATCAGGGTGAAGGTGCCCTTCTCCTTGATGGCGTCCAGGGTGGGCGTTGCGCCGTCGGTGCTGGTGGAAGAACCGGTGCTTTCCGTCGCGGAAGAAGCGGTGGACGAAGCGCCGCCGCAGGCGGTCAGGCCCAGGGTAAGAATGGATGCCAATGCGAATGCGATCAACTTTTTCATACTGTGTTTCCTCCTTGATGAAGCGGCCCCCTCAAAGCCGCTGTTCTGGTTGCGATGGACTCATTATAGCTGAATAAATATACAATGTCAATGAATTTTTATAAGACTGTATACTTTGACAAAGCAGCGCGGCAAAAGAGGAAAACGATGTGCGATTTGATGAATAAAATGCATATAGTCTAAAAAATAACGGGATTTACGGCATATTTATTCTTATTTTGTGGGAATTTATTAATTAAAGATGAATCTAAAATGAAGGCTTTCTGTATAAGTAAAAGTGAAAAATAAGCTGAGGAAAGTCCTATTTGAATATATATTTGAAAAATATGCATGAATATGAGCCTGAATTTATGCGGCGGGCGGCAGCAGGGCAAAGAAAAAGGCGGTCGGGAGCATCAGCTCCCGACCGCCTTTTGGGTCGAAGGGATGAAAAGGTTATTTCTTGCCGTCTTCCTTGTTCTGCTTGGCCGCTTCGCAGCGGGCGGCGCAGCTGGAGCAATCCCCGCTGCACTCGCCGCCGAAGCCGCCGTTTTTGCAGATGAACACCAGAGCGGCCACAAAGCAGACCACGACGATCAAAAGCACCAGAATGGTGGGCAGATTCATGAGTAAAACCTCCGGATCAGAGCCGGGCAAAACGCCCGGCCGGTAAAATGGAATCAGCTTACAGTCCGAACAGCATTCCAACGCAGCGCACCGCGAAGGCGACCAGCCAGGCGATGCCGCACTGGGCCACCACCACGGTGAGCGCGCCCTTGACGCCGCCCATCTCCCGCTTCACGGCGGCGATGGCTGCCACACAGGGGGTGTAGAGCAGGGTGAAGATCAGGAACACGAAGGCGGTGAAGGGGGTGAACAGGCCGCCCAGCGCCTGGGGCAGGGTGTTCAGGCTGGAGCCGGTGAGCACCGCCAGGGTGGAGACCACCGCTTCCTTGGCGGTGAAGCCGGTGATGAGCGCGGTGGATACCCGCCAGTCGCCGAAGCCCAGGGGCGCGAACAGAGGAGCGATCAGACCGCCCAGCATGGCCAGCAGGCTGGCGGAGGAATCGGTCACCACATTCAGCCGGGCGTCGAAGGTCTGCAAAAACCAGATGATGATGGAGGCTACAAAGATCACGGTGAAGGCCTTGGTCAAAAAGTCCTTGGCCTTTTCCCACATCAGCCGCAGCACGCTGGCGGCGCTGGGCAGGCGGTAGTTGGGCAGCTCCATCACGAAGGGAACGGGCTCGCCCTTGAAGGCGGTGCCCTTGAGCAGCAGACCGAACAGGATGCCCACCAGAATGCCGGTCAGGTACAGGCCGATCATCACCAGCGCCTGATATTTGGGGAAGAAGGCGGCGGTGAACATGGCGTAGATGGGCAGCTTGGCCGAGCAGCTCATGAAGGGGGTGAGCAGGATGGTCATCTTCCGGTCCCGCTCACTGGACAAAGTGCGGGTGGCCATGATGGCGGGCACGCTGCAGCCGAAGCCGATGAGCATGGGCACAAAGCTGCGGCCGGAAAGGCCGATCTTGCGCAGCAGCTTGTCCATCACAAAGGCCACGCGGGCCATGTAGCCGGAGTCCTCCAGAATGGAGAGGAAGAAGAACAGCACCACGATGATGGGCAGGAAGGTGAGCACGCTGCCCACACCGGCGAAGATGCCGTCGATCACCAGGCTCTGCACCACCGGGTTGATGCCGTAATTGGTCAGGGCGGTGTCCACCAGGGCGGTGAGCGCGTCCAGTCCCATGCCCAGCAGGTCGCTCAGCCCCTGGCCGATCAGGCCGAAGGTGAGCCAGAACACCAGGCCCATGATGCCCAGAAAGATGGGAATCGCCAGGAAACGGTGAGTGAGCAGGCTGTCGATCTTCACGCTACGGGCGTGCTCCCGGCTCTCGCCCTTCTTGATCACGGTATGCTCGCACAGCACGCCGATGAAGGCGTAGCGCATATCCGCCAGGGCAGCCTCCCGGTCGGTGGAAAGGTCGGCTTCCATCTCGGTGATGGCGTGCTCCAGAAGATCCTTCTCATTGTCGGAAAGATGCAGCCGCTCCAGCATGGGGCCGTCGCCCTCCACCAGCTTGGTGGCGGCGAAGCGCAGGGGAACCCGGGCCCGCTGGGCGTGGTCCTCGATCAGATGGCAGATGGCGTGGATGCACCGGTGCATGGCCCCGGCGCAGAAGTCTACACGGGCGGGCTTTTCCTGGTTCAGGGCCACCTGCATGGCGTGCTGGATCAGCTCGTCGATGCCCTCGTTCTTGGCGGCGCTGATGGGCACCACCGGGATGCCCAGCTCTTCCTCCAGCTGGTTCACCAGCACGGTGTTGCCGTTGGCCCGCATCTCGTCCATCATGTTCAGAGCCAGCACCATGGGGATGCCCAGCTCGATCAGCTGCATGGTCAGATACAGGTTGCGCTCGATGTTGGTGGCATCCACAATGTTGATAATGCCCTGGGGCCGCTCGTTGATGAGGAAATCCCGGGTCACGATCTCCTCATTGGAATAGGGCGACAGGGAATAGATGCCCGGCAGGTCCACCACAGTGGCCTCCGGGTGCTTGCGGATCTGGCCGTCCTTGCGGTCCACGGTCACGCCGGGGAAGTTGCCCACGTGCTGGTTGGAGCCGGTGAGCTGGTTGAACAGGGTGGTCTTGCCGCAGTTCTGGTTGCCCGCCAACGCAAAGGTGATGGGCGTGCCCGCGGGCAGGGCGTTCGCGGTGCGGCCCCGCTTGGCGGCAGACTCGCCCAGGCCCGGGTGGGCGATGGGCTCCACGGCGCGCAGGTCGTGCTGGTGATGATGCTCGGCCTCCACCTCCTCGGGGGTGCGGGTGTGCACGCCCCCGATGGCGATGCTCTTCGCGTCCTCCAGGCGCAGGGTCAGCTCGTAGCCCCGCAGCTCCAGCTCAATGGGGTCGCCCATGGGAGCGACCTTGCGCAGCGTTACCTGGGTGCGGGGGGTAAGGCCCATATCCAGAAAATGGCGGCGCAGTGCGCCGGAGCCGTTCACCGCCGTGATGGTGGCGGTTTTGCCAATCGGCAGTTGATCAAGTGTCATTGCGTAAACCCCTCTTTTGGAAAAACGAGGCCGCAAGCCCCGCCTTTTTATATAAGATCATACTTTATTATAATGCCTATACGCTGCATCAGTGTAGCACCTGCGGATTCAAATGTCAATATGAGGGGTCACAGAGCCGGAACAGGGGCGTTTTGGGCAAAAAGAAAGGCCCCGGCAGCGCCGGGGCAAAAGCAATAAACGCCGAAATCAGCAGCGGGGCGGAGCCCACAGCTCGGTGGAGGGCTGGCGGTCCCGGATGCGGCGGGCCACCTCCTGGTGGTGCATCCGGCTGCAGGGAACCTGGCTGCCGTTGGCCAGGGTGAGCACATCCCGGAACAGGTTTTCCACGTGCAGCAGATTCACCACATAGCTTTTGTGGGTGCGGGCAAAGCCGAAGGGCTCCATCTGCTGGGCGATCTGGCTGATCTGGCCGCTGAACTGGTAGCTGGCGCTTTCGCCCACCAGGGTGATGCGCCGTACATCCGATTCAAAATAATAGATCTCGCTGTGCTTGATCTGCACGGTGCCCTCCTCGCTGGAGAAGCTGTAATAAAAATCCGGGGTCTCGCAGTGGGTCAGCGCCAGCCAGACCTCCTCCTGCAAAGCTGCGCCGGAGAAGGGCCGCACCAGATAGCCGCAGGCCCGGGTGCGGTAACCGGGAATGGCCCACCGCTCGCTGCTCGCCAGCAAAATCAGGCTCATGGCCGGGTGCAGCTGGTGCAGCTGGATCGCCGCCGAAAGCCCGGACCCATCCTCGCCCACATCCAGCAGGATCAGATCGAACCGGCGGCCCCGGACATATTCGTCCAGAAGTGTGCGGCTGGAGTCGAAAAAGACGAATTCCAGACCCACCCGTTTGTTCAGCGGAGTAAGGCTGTGAAGGAGCTGGGAATTTTCCTGCCGGTCGCGGCCGCACAGTGCGATGTAACGGATCATATAACCAGAAAAACCTCCTGTTTTTAGGCGCGAAACGGGAAAAAACCCGGGATTTGATGTAGGAAAAAACGCCTCAAATTTGTTTATTTTGTATATATTATATGGGCTTTTGTCAATAAAATCAACTGGTTTTGCTGATTTTGACGATAAAAATGCAGATTGTGCGCCAGCTGTACACACATTGAGAAAAAATTGGTATAGTGTTGCCGTGCCCGCCGGAAGGGGTTCTTTCGGGCGGGAGAGAGAGAAGAAAAAACAGGGCAAAAAGCCGCCTTTGGCCAAGGGGCAGGCATACCCAAACGCCCTGAACAAGGAGGAACTTTTCATGGCAAATTCTCCCCAAACAGCGGCGCCCGATCAGGGCGGAATGAAAAAGACACTGTCGCTGTGGAACTTCTTCACCATCGGCTTCGGCGCCATCATCGGCACCGGCTGGGTGCTGCAGGTTGGCGACTGGATGGTCACCGGCGGCGGCCCCATCGCTGCAATGATCGCCTTCGGCATCGGCGCACTGTTCCTGGTGCCCATCGGCGCGGTGTTCGGTGAGCTCACCGCCGCCATTCCCATCTCCGGCGGCATCGTGGAATATGTGGACCGCACCTTCGGCCACACCCTGAGCTACATCACCGGCTGGTTCCTGGTTCTGGGCAACGGCATCCTGTGCCCCTGGGAAGCCATCGCCATCTCCACTCTGGTAAGCCAGATGTTCGGCGATCTGTTCCCGATCCTGCGTTCGGTAAAGCTGTACAGCATCCTGGGCGCGGACGTTTATCTGTTCCCCACCATCATCGCGCTGGGCTTCGCCTTCTACGTGATCTGGCTGAACTTCAAGGGCGCTTCCAGCGCCGCCAAGCTGCAGGCCTTCCTGACCAAGGCTCTGCTGGCCGGTATGCTGCTGGCCATGGGCATCTCCTTCTTCAAGGGCGGTCCCGCCAACATCCTGCCCTCCTTCCAGCAGGTGCAGAGCAGCACCACCCAGACCGCCGGTACCAACATGTTCGCCGGTATCGTGTCCGTTCTGGTTATGACCCCGTTCTTCTACGCCGGTTTCGACACCATTCCCCAGCAGGCTGAGGAGGCCGCCGAGGGTCTGGACTGGAACAAATTCGGCAAGATCATCAGCCTGGCCCTGCTGGCCGCTGGCGGTTTCTACATCATCTGCATCTACTCCTTCGGCACCATCGTTCCCTGGACCGAGTTCATCACCAAGGACGTGCCCGCTCTGGCCTGCCTGAAGGACATCAGCATGATCTTCTATGTGGTGATGCTCGTTATCGCCACCCTCGGACCCATGGGTCCCATGAACTCCTTCTTCGGTGCAACCAGCCGCATCATGCTGGCCATGGGCCGCAAGGGCCAGCTGCCCGAACCCTTCGCCGTGCTGGATCAAAAGTCCGGCTGCCCCAAGATGGCCTGCACCATCCTGGCGGTCATCACCGTGGTCGGCCCCTTCCTGGGCAAGAACATGCTGCTGAGCCTGACCAACGTTTCCGCGCTGGCCTTCATCTTCAGCTGCACCATGGTAAGCCTGGCCTGCCTGCGCATGCGCTACACCGAGCCCGATCTGCCCCGTCCCTATAAGGTCCCCGGCGGCAAGCTGGGCATCGCCGCCGCCATTGCCGCCGGTTCCATCGTGATCCTGCTGATGGTGGTACCCTTCAGCCCCGCCGCTCTGAACGGCGTGGAATGGGGCATCGTTCTGGGCTGGCTGGTCATCGGTCTGATCCTGATGGCGGTCACCAAGGGCTCCAAGAGCAAAAAGTAATCGAAAAAGAACCTATAAGCGCCCAAAATACGCTTCGGTACATACACAAACAAAGAAACAGGAGGTTTGTTTCATTATGAGTAAGGTAGCATTCGTTGGCGGTCTGCTGATCGACGGCACCGGCGCCGAGCCGGTCAAGGACTCTCTGGTCCTGGTAGAAGACAAGAAGATCGTTTACGCCGGTCCCAAGAAGGAGTACGGCCCCGACTACGAGACCCACGACATCACCGGCAAGACCATCATGCCCGGCCTGATCGACACCCATCTGCACTTCTCCGGCAACCTGACCGATGACGACACCGATTGGGTACTGGAAGATCCCATCCAGAAGACCGTGGTTGCTGTTCAGCAGGCTCACGAGTGCCTGGAGCACGGCCTGACCACCGTTGGTGAGATCAGCCGCAGCGGCCTGCAGATCCGCGACATGATCGAGCGCGGCGTTATGACCGGCCCCCGCGTGGTGGGCACCGGCCTGGGCTTCGCCCGCACCTGCGGCCACGGCGACAGCCACAAGCTGCCCAGCTGGTACAACGACGAGAGCCATCCCTGGGCTGAGCGTGTAGACGGTCCCTGGGAGCTGCGCAAGGCAGTTCGCCGCCGTCTGCGTCAGAGCCCTGACGCCATCAAGATCTGGTCCACCGGCGGCGGCATCTGGCGCTGGGACAAGAAGACCGATCAGCACTACACCTTTGAAGAGATCAAGGCCGTTGTGGACGAGTGCAACATGGTTGGCATTCCCGTATGGAGCCATGCCGAGGGCTTCGGCGGCGCTCTGGATTCCGCCAAGGCCGGCGTGCATCTGATCATCCACGGCCAGGCTCTGAACGACGAGTGCCTGGACATCATGGCCGAGAAGGGCATCTACTTCTGCCCCACCATCCAGTTCCTGCACGAGTGGTTCAAGACCTATCCCCCCGTGTACATCCCCGAGATGCACGACTCTCAGCCCGGTGAGACCGTTGTTGAGAAGGAGCTGAACCGCATCTACGCCAACCTGCGCAAGGCCAAGGCCAAGGGCATCGGCCTGACCATCGGTTCCGACTCCTTCTGCAGCAGCCTGACTCCCTATGGCACTACCGCCATCGGCGAGATGTACTCCTTCGTGGAGTGCGCCGGTATCTCCGAGATGGATACCATCGTGGCCGCCACCAAGGTGGGCGCCGAGATGCTGAAGGTGGACGACGTGACCGGTACTCTGGAAGCCGGTAAGTGCGCCGACCTGCTGGTCATCGAGGGCAACCCCCTGGAGAACATCCGCGCCATCGCCGTGGACAACATGAAGGTCATCATGAAGGAAGGCGCCTTCGTTAAGGGCTGATCCTTCGCTGCCTCCATAACAAACTGCCCCTGGCCCGAACCTCTCCCCGGGCCGGGGGCTTTCCTGTTCTTATATAATGTAAGAGAACATAAAAAAAGAGGCCTTCCGGCGGAAGGCCTCTTTTTTGTTTTGTCTGCATAAAGATGAGGGGGAAACCTCAGTTTTTCAGCGCCTGCAGGGGAGCGGGGATGCGGCCGCCCCGGTTGATGAACACGCTGGGGCTGTAGGTGCTGATGGGCATGATGGGCGCATAACCCAACAGACCGCCGAAGTCCAGCTCCTCGCCGGCTTTGCGGCCGATGGCGGGGATCACGCGCACGGCGGTGGTCTTGGTGTTTACCATGCCGATGGCTGCTTCGTCGGCGATCAGAGCGCTGATCACCTCGGCGGAAGTGTCGCCGGGCAGCACCACCATATCGATGCCCACGCTGCACACGGCGGTCATGGCTTCCAGTTTCTCCAGGCACAGGCTGCCGCAGCGGGCCGCCTGGATCATGCCGTCGTCCTCACTCACGGGGATGAAAGCACCGGACAGGCCGCCCACATGGTTGGAGGCCATCACGCCGCCCTTCTTCACCGCGTCGTTCAGCAGGGCCAGGGCGGCGGTGGTGCCGCAGCAGCCGCAGCTCTCCAGACCCATCTCTTCCAGAATGTTGGCCACGCTGTCGCCGATGGCCGGGGTGGGAGCCAGCGACAGGTCCACGATGCCGAAGGGTACGCCCAACTCCTTGGCGGCCAGATTGCCCACCAGCTGGCCCATGCGGGTGATCTTGAAGGCAGTGCGCTTTACCAGCTCAGCCACCTCGTCCAGCGGTGCGTCCTTGGGCAGCTTTGCCAGGGCCGCGCGCACCGCGCCGGGGCCGGAAACGCCCACGTGTACCACGCAGTCCGGCTCGCCCACGCCGTGGAACGCGCCAGCCATAAAGGGGTTGTCCTCGGGGGCGTTGCAGAATACCACCAGCTTGGCGGCGCCCATGCACTGGTTGTCGGCGGTGACCTCGGCGGCCTTGCGCACCACGCCGCCCATCAGCTTCACCGCGTCCATGTTGATGCCGGTCTTGGTAGAGCCGATGTTCACGCTGCTGCACACGATGTCGGTCTCAGCCAGCGCCTGGGGAATGGAGGCGATCAGCCGCTCATCTCCGGCGGAAAAGCCCTTGTGTACCAGCGCGCCGAAGCCGCCGATGAAGTTCACGCCCACAGCCTTGGCCGCACGGTCCAGGGCCTTGGCGTAGTCCACCGGGTCGGCGGTGGGGGCGCTGGCCAGCAGCATGGCGATGGGGGTCACGCTGATGCGCTTGTTGATGATGGGGATGCCGTAATCGGTGGAGATCTTCTCCACCACCGGCACCAGGCGGGCGGCTTTTTCGGTGATCTTGTTATAGATCTTCTCGCAGGCCTTTTTGGGGTCCGGGTCGGCGCAGTCCAGCAGGCTGATGCCCATGGTCACGGTGCGCACGTCCAGATTTTCCGAGGTGATCATCCCGATGGTCTCCAGGATGTCGCTGGTGTTGATCATGCTCAATGGAACGGCCCCCTTCTCAAATGTGATGCATCGCGTCGAAGACTTCTTCGCGGGTGATGTGCAGCTCCATGCCCATCTCGTCGGCTACAGCGGCAAAACGGGAGCGGACCGTCTCCATATCCTGAGCGCATTTGCTCAGGTTCACCAGCATGATCATGCAGAACATATCCTGCATGATGCTCTGGGTCACGTCCTCCACGTTGATGTTCAGTTCGGCGCACACGGCGCTGACCTTGGCGATTACGCCCACGGTGTCCTTTCCGACAACGGTGATAACAGCTTTCATAAACCAAAATCCTCCCTCAGCGGCGGCACGGCGCACAGCGCGGTGCCCGATTTGCGGCGGTTTGCAGCCGCTGGCGGCTGCAAGACGTTATTGCCATTATAGCAGATTTTGCAGCCCCGTGGTTTACTTTAAGAGTATTTTTTTTTATAATAAGGGCAACACCGCACAATTCACGCCCAAGGGCTCAGGCGGCGTATCGCACCAAAATTTTCCGGTGCGCTCCACCACCTGGAATTATGCAGTATTGCCCAAGGTAAATTGCCGAATTTGCCCCAGAGGGGCCAATCAACAAAGAAAGAAGTGACCCACTGTATGGAACGTTTGCTGAAATTGTTGGAGGAAAACGCCCGCCTGAGCGTGGAAGAACTGGCCGCCATGCTGAGCATCAGCCCCGAGGAAGTGGCCGCCCAGATGGACGATTACGCCAAGAAAGGCGTGATCCGTGGTTACCGGGCCATGGTGGACTGGGAAAAGGTGAGCACCGACAAGGTGCAGGCCGTGATCGAGCTGCGGGTGCGCCCCAAGAAGAGCCACGGCTTTGACGAGATCGCCATGGCCATCAGCCAGTTTGACGAGGTGCAGAGCGTGCTGCTCATGAGCGGCGGCTACGATCTGCAGCTGGTGATCGCGGGCCACAGCTTCCAGGAGATCGCCCTCTTCGTGGCCAAGCGCCTTTCTCCCATGGACGACGTGCTGTCCACCGCCACCCATTTTGTGCTGCGCACCTATAAAAAGGATGGCGTGATGTACGCCGAGGAAGAGCCGGACGAAAGGGAGTGGGCTACGCTGTGATGGATTACAGCCGTTTGATTGCCCCGGCGGCCGCCGAAATGCGGCCCTCGGGCATCCGTAAATTTTTCGACATCGCCGCCGAAATGGACGACTGCATCAGCCTGGGCGTGGGCGAGCCGGACTTCAAGACCCCCTGGCGCATCCGTGACGCGGGCATCAAAAGCCTGCAGAAGGGCAAGACCAGCTACACCGCCAACGCCGGTATGAAGGAGCTGCGGCAGGAGATCGCCGCCTATATGGACCGGCGGTTCGGCCTTTCCTACGACCCGCTGGGCCAGATCCTGGTCACGGTGGGCGGCAGCGAAGCCATCGACATGTGCATCCGCAGTCTGGTGGCCCCGGGCGACGAGGTCATCATCCCCGAGCCCTGTTTTGTGTGCTACCAGCCCATCACCACCCTCACCGGCGGCGTGCCGGTGCCGGTGCCTCTGAAGGCGGAAAACCAGTTCCGGCTCACCGCAGCCGAGCTGAAAGCAGCCATCACCCCCAAGACCAAGCTGCTCATCATGCCCTTCCCCTGCAACCCCACCGGCGCGGTGATGGAGCGGGAGGACCTGGAAGCCATTGCCGAGGTGCTGCGGGATACCAACATTATGGTCCTGTCGGACGAGATCTACGCCGAGCTGAACTACTGCGACCATCCTCATGTGAGCATCGCCAGTCTGCCCGGCATGGCCGAGCGCACCGTGGTGGTGAACGGCTTCTCCAAGGCCTTCGCCATGACCGGCTGGCGCATGGGCTTTGCCTGCGGTCCCCGCGAGGTGATCGCCGTGATGACCAAGCTGCACCAGAACTGCATCATGTGCGCGCCCACCACCAGTCAGTACGCAGCGGTGGTGGCCATGCGGGAATGTGACGACGAGATCGAGCGCATGCGCCAGGAATACGACATGCGCCGCCGCTTTTTGGTCAGCCGCCTGAACGAGATGGGCCTTTCCTGCTTTGAGCCGAAGGGCGCCTTCTATGTGTTCCCCAGCATCCAGTCCACCGGGCTTTCCAGCGATGAATTCTGCGAAAAGCTGCTCTATGCCAAGCGGGTGGCGGTGGTGCCCGGCACCGCCTTCGGCGACTGCGGCGAGGGTTTCGTGCGCATCAGCTACGCCTATTCCGTGAGCCATCTGAAGCAGGCGCTGGACCGGATCGAGGCCTTTTTGCAGCAGCTGCGGGACGAGGGTGTGAATGGATAACAACGTGTATTTTGCCGCCGCGGCAAGCTATGACCAGCAAACAATGGACGCCGCGGTGGAGCGTCTGCTGAGCCAGCTGCCCATCGCCGATACCCTGGCGGGCAAGAAGGTACTGTTGAAGCCGAATCTTCTGGCCAAGCACGCGCCGGAACGGGCGGTGACCACCCACCCGGTCCTGGTGCGGGCGGTGATCCGGGCGGTGCGCCGCCGGGGCGCTGCCAGCATTACCGTGGCGGATTCCCCCGGAGGGGTCTACAACCCGGCCATCCTGCGGAGCATCTATAAAGTGAGCGGCCTGGCTGACGTGTGCCGGGAGGAGGGAGCGGTGCTTTACACCGACTGCAAGAGCCGGGAAAAGGCATCCGGCGGCAGACTGGTCCGTGCCTTCACCCTGATCGAGCCGGTGCTGGACTGCGACGTGCTCATCAACCTGCCCAAGCTCAAGACCCACATGATGACCGGCCTTTCCGCCGCCACCAAGAATCTGTTCGGCTGTATTCCCGGCCTGCAGAAGGCCGAGTGGCACATGCGCTTCCCGGATAAGGAGCGCTTCGGCGAGATGCTCATTGATTTGTTGGGCTGCGTGAAGCCCGGCTTCGCAGTGCTGGACGGCATCCTGGCCCAGGAGGGCGACGGCCCGGCGGGCGGCACGCCCCGTATGGTGGGCCTTGTGGCAGCGGCGGAGAATCATCTGCAGATGGACCTTGCCCTCTGCCATATGCTGAATATTCGCCCCAAGGACGTGCCCTACTTGAACGCGGCCATCGGCCGGGGCCTGTGCCCGGAGCGGTTCGACCTGGCCTGCGCCAAGGGGGAAGGGGAGCTGTGCCGCTCCATTCCCGGTTACCGGCTGCCCTCCAGCTGGGGCAGCGTGGACTTTGCCGACAAGGCCCCCCGGGCGGTGCGCTGGGCGGTGCCCGCGGTGGAACGGCTGCTGGCCCCCCGCCCGGTGATCAACAAACGCCGGTGCATCGGCTGTGGCAAGTGCGCCGAGATCTGCCCCCAGCACACCATTACGGTGGAGGGCAAGGCGCACATCCATCCGGCCAAATGCATCCGGTGCTTCTGCTGCCACGAGATGTGCCCGGTGAAGGCCATCGACACCCGGCGGTCCTTTTTGCTGAAAAAACTGTAATCGAATTTTTGTAACGAGGTGTGAGCCATGAAACAGGTAACCGTGCTGGCCCCGGCCAAGCTGAACCTGACGCTGGACGTGACCGGCCTTTTGCCCGGCGGCTACCACGCGCTGGATATGATCATGCAGACCATCACCCTGCACGAGCGGGTGGTGCTGCGCAAAAGCCGGGATCTGATCCTGCGCCTGCCCGGCAGCCGCATCCCGGCCAACGAAAAGAACACCGCCTACAAGGCGGCGCTGGCCTTCTTCCACTATACCGGTCTGCTGGCCGGTGTGGAGATCGAGGTTCACAAGGCCACCCCGGTGCGGGCGGGCATGGCGGGCGGCAGCGCCGATGCCGCCGCCGTGCTGGTGGGCATGAACGAGCTGTACGGGGCAAAGCTGTCCATCACCGAGCTGTGCGCCATCGGCGCCACCATCGGTGCGGACGTGCCCTTTGCGATTCTGGGCGGCACCTGCCGGGTGCAGGGCATCGGTGACATCCTCAAGCCCCTGCCTCCCTGCCCGGACTGCTGGTTTGTGGTGGTTATGCCCAGCGTGGGCGTGAGCACCCCCGAGGCCTTCGCCCGTTACGATGAGGTGGGCAGCAGTGTCCACCCGGATTCCGCCGCCGCCGAGGCAGCGGTGAAGGCGGGGGACCTGAATGCTCTGTGCGCCGCCAGCGGCAACGCGCTGGAGGAATGCAGCGGAGCCAAGGAGACCCCGGCCATCAAGCGGCTGCTGAACGAAAACGGCGCGCTGGCCAGCCTGATGACCGGCAGCGGTGCGGCAGTGTTCGGCGTGTTTGACAACGAAGCCGCTGCAAAGCAGGCCGCCGCCGCCCTGCGCCGGGATTATAGCCAAGTCTATCTGGCCCAGCCGGACCGCTGGGGCGCCCGTGTGGTCAACAGCCGCCGCCTCGCCCCGGCCCGGAACAGAGGCGGGAAGAATTCCGAGCAAAAATCCAATCCGGCGGAATAAAAAAACGAACGCACGTCCATTCTATTGGCAGAAGCTGCCAAGGAAAGGACGTGCGTTTTATGTTTTTGTGTGTACTTAAAGAGAACAAGTCAAATTGGGTGGCCCATGCGGCCCTGGCTGCCGGGTTGGTGCTGGCAATCGCCGTGAGTGGCTGGCTGGGCCCCTTCTCGGCGGCCTGCACCTCTCTGCGGCAGGATACCCTGCGCCTGCATGTGCAGGCCAATTCCAACAGTGAGGAGGACCAGGCCCTCAAGCTGATGGTGCGGGATGAGGTACTGAAGACCGCCCAGACCCTCTTCGCCGGTCTGCCGGACCAGCAAGCCGCTCTGAAAACGGCCAAGACCCACCTGGATGACTTCCAGCAGGCGGCCGAGCGAGTGGTACATGAGCAGGGGAGCGACCAGGCGGTGCGGGTCCATGTGACCAACATGTATTTTCCCACTACTGCCTACGAGGACTTCACCCTGCCCGCCGGCCGGTACGACGCGCTGCGGGTGGAGCTGGGGGCACACGCGGGCCGCAACTGGTTCTGTGTGCTTTATCCGGCGCTCTGTCTTTCCGCCGCCCAGCCCGCCGAATATCCCCAAGCGGCCCAGCAGGAGATTCTGGAAAACAGCCAGGGCTATGAAGTGCGCTTCGCCGCGCTGGAGGCGGTGGAGCGGCTGGAGGAATGGCTGCACGAAAATTGAGAGGAACATCCCGGAACTTTGGCGCATACAATAGCGCAAGGAGGGATGCAGATATGGCAACAATCACAGCAGTGCCCCCGTACTTCGGAACGGTGCTGCAAAACGGAAGCAAGGGGCCGGACTCGGCCCAGGTACAGACCTGGCTGAACGGCATCCGCAAGCAATGGCCTCAGATCCAGAGCGTCACGGTGGACGGCCGGTACGGCGGAGCAACGGTGCAGGCGGTGAAGCAGTTCCAGACCATGGCCGGGCTCACGGTGGACGGAAAGACCGGACAGAGCACCTGGAACGCCCTGTACACCCAGTACGCGGGCATCTACGGCGCGGGCGAGATCTACCCGGGCATTGTGGCGGCTCCCGGCGCGCGGGGTGCGGCGGTGAAGAGCATGCAGCAGAAGCTGCTCGCTCTGAGCAAGGTGTACACCGGCATCCAGACCATCTCCACGGACGGTGTGTTCGGCAGCGGTACCTCGGCAGCGCTGCGCCGGTTCCAGCCTCAGTTCGGCCTGACCGCCGACGCGCTGCTGGGCAAAAACAGCTTCGCCGGGCTGGCCAAGGTGTATGAGGCCGTCCGGGCCGAAAATCCGCCCAAGGTGGTCACCCGGTATGCGGGCTATGTGATGAAGCAGGGCAGCCGCGGCGACTGGGTACGCTTTTTGCAGAGCTACCTGAACGGCATTTCCGGGGTTCCCCAGCTGAGGGTGGACGGCAACTTCGGTTCCGGCACCAAAAAGTCGGTGGTGGCCTTCCAGGGCCAGCAGGGCCTGACGGCGGATGGCAAGGTGGGCACCGCCACCTGGAGCCGCCTGATCGAGGTGTTCAACCAGCAGCTGAGCTGACCGGCAACGGAAATACTGAATGAAAAAGTAGGACTTTTCCCAGTTTATGCGGGGGAAAGCCCTGCTTTTTCGCTGTTTCGCTGATTTTATTTCCTTTTTATTGCGTAGGTTAATAAACGATGATGTAATTTGTTCAAGATTGAATAATATTTACTTGCTGTGGATTGGAAAAAGCGAAGAGGAGGTTGATTCTTTGAAGAAGAATATTTGGTACAGAGGTCTGAGCCTGTTGGCCGCATTGGCAATGCTGGCGACGTCGCTGCCTGTTTCTGTTTTTGCGCAGGAGATTTTGGCAGAGAACGTGCCGGTAATCAGCGAGGACGCGGAGCCTGCTGCAGTGGAGAACGAGGTCGTAGAAGAGACCGTCGGCAACACTGTCCCCGACGAGGAGCCCGCACCGGAGGAAATGACCGATGTTGAGGAAACCGCCGTGCCCCTGCCGGAAGAGGCGGAAAAGGAAGCCGCACCCGAGATGGCCGAGCCGGAAAACACCGACGAGCCCGAAGCGGAAGAAGGGGCAAAGGAAGAAGCTGCCGAGGTGCAGCCGCAGAGCGTGCAGGTGGATGTGTCCGCTCAGCAGGAGGTGCAGGCAGATGCATCCGCCCAGCAGGGCGTGCAGATCAGCGAGGAGAATTTCCCCGACGCTGCCTTCCGCGCCTGGCTCCTGCGCCCGGAGAACCTGAACGGCATCGGCCAGGACGGTGTGCTCACCCAGGAGGAGCTGCAGACTGTGACCGCCATCAACGTGAAGAATCAGGGAATCGCCAGCTGGCAGGGCATCGAATATTTCACTCAGCTGAAAAATCTGAACGCCGGTTCCAACCAGCTGACCAGTCTCACCCTGAAGCTGCCTGTGCTGGAGGGGCTGTATGTGGCTTATAACCAGCTCACCACTCTGGACATGAGCCATAACCCCAAGCTGGAGGACAGCGGCTTCGTGGGCCGCAACAACGACCTGCGTACCCTGGTCCTGCCCAACGTGCCCGGCCTGCAGGTGGACACCGAGGACTTTCTGGAGCAGGATCCCATCGTGGGCTCTGAGCGGTCGGAATGGTTCTATGACAGCCAGTACACCCAGCCCATCCGGGAGAAATACATCCCTGGCAACGGCCAGACCGTTTACGCCCGCCGGGTGCCCAACCGCTATACCGTGCGGTTTTACGCCAACGGCGGCGTGGGCAGCATGGACCCGCTGAACAGCGAATACGGCCAGCAGTTCCAGCTGCCCCAGGCCGGATTCACCCGCACCGGCTACCACTTCGCGGGCTGGAATACCTGGCCGGACGGCAGCAGTACCGCCTATGCAAACGGTCAGCAGGTGAGCAATCTGGGCGGAGCAAAGATGGATGGCGACAAGGCGGACCTGTATGCCCAGTGGAAGGCCAATTCCTACAACATTCGGTATGAGGCCGCGGGCGGTCAGGGCGATATGCAGCCCACCCCGGCCATTTATGACACCGCCGTGAATCTGGCCAGCTGCCAGTTCACCAAAGACGGCCAACTCTTCGCAGGCTGGAGCACCCGTCCCGACGGTCCGGTGGAATACGAGGATGGCCAGAGCGTGAAGAACCTCACTGCCGAAAACGGCGCCACCGTGACCCTTTACGCCGTCTGGATGGACCAGACCATGCTGGAGCTGTATCAGGCCTACGCCGACTACGACAAGCGGGAGTACATCGGCGAGGACTGGAACGCCATCGAGAGCGCTTATCAGGAGGGCCAGACGGCCATTGAAGCCGCTGCCGGCAGCTCCGAAAAGCAGACTGCCCTGGCCGCCACCCAGCCCGCCCCGGAGGAAAGCGCCGCCGCGGCGAAGAGCGCCTGGCAGGCGGTGGACATGTCCTGGCCCGAGGCCCTGGTGGATTACAGCAGTCTCAATACCCAGGAAGGCAAAAACGAAGCCGCCGGTCTGGCCTATCCCCAGATCAAGCCAAAAGCCGCGGAGCTGACGAACTTCGCCCGCGCCATGGACTGGCTGAACGCCGCCAGTGACCTGTATGCGCTGGAGCCGGAGCAGGTGACCAGCGACAAGGCGGACCGCTTGGCACTGGTGATGGAGAAGTATGAGCAGCTGGCTGCCCAGAGCAGCATCCAGCCCGCCATCGCCACCCGTCTGGCCGGGCACCAGGCGCTGGCCCAGACAAAGAAGGATGCGGTGGCTGAGCTGGAAAGCCGCTACCGTGCGCTGATGGAAAACAACTATTCGCAGGAGGCGCTGGCCCAGCTGGACGGCATCCTGCAGGCTGTGAAGGCGCAGGTGGAGTCCTCGGCGGATGCGGATGCAGCGCAGGAGATCGTGCTGCAGGGCACCGAGCAGATGGAGCAGGTGAAGCCTGAACCCAAGCCCACCCAGACCCCGAATC
>NZ_NFID01000010.1 GCF_002161595.1 Gemmiger sp. An50 | reverse complement strand
TTTAGGTGAATCACAATATATATTTGAGAAAGCATGGCCTATGGTATAGGTTTTAGTAGATACAAGAGTTAACCTACGGCGAAGGACAAATAGAAACAAGGTCGCAGTAGAAGAAGAAACTAAAAAGCAACGCCAAGTGCGGTTGGCGTTGCTCATTACGCACCTTTAGGTGCCGCTGGAAAATGGCCCTTATAGGGCCGTTCTGCCCCCCCACGTTCAACGTGGGGGTTATGATTAGTGTCATACGGGATGATTGTGACCCATGTACCCAAAAAGATACCCTCATGAACATCAGCCCTTTTTCTTTCAGTTACATCTCTTTATTTCACCGCTGGTGATCGAACAGTATTTTGTAGTTATAGGTTTTCTCAATGCAAAATACTGTTCGATCACCTCCCCTCCGTAACTTTAAGAAATGTAAGTTTTCGGTATAAAGGACGGCTGTGTGCCGCCCAGACCCCTCTAAGAGTAAACATATGGCAGGACCTTCCAACTAATTGTTGAAAAAAAACTTGGAATCCTCGACTTCTTTTGGGGTAACTTTAATAAAATTACATATTTCATCCGCATGTTTTTAACAACATACAGAAGATCAAGATATCTAGGCATAAAACGTCATAAGTATAGGCCTATAGCACAGAAGAGCCCAACATTAATGGCTCAATATATTTATTAGAATATAATTGCTCAAAAAGTGAATTTATATTATAATATAATTATCTAACCTGGAGGTGATTTTATGGCATTAAACAAAATTCTACAAGGAATCGCAAGAGACTTCCAAGCTAAATACACTTTAAATGGTGACGAATCTAAAATCTTCGAACATTTAGCAAATTATATTACTGTCACTAAATTCCACCCTGAAGCTTTCTGCGACGCTGAAGATTTTAAGCAACTAATTGTTGACCAGAAAGGATTGTTTGGAATTGATGGAATTGCTTTTATCGTAAACGGCAACTTAGTAACAAGCAAAAAGGATATTACAGATTATGCAAAATCAAAATATCTTGATGTACAAATACTAATTATGCAAGCTAAAATCGAGGAGAAATGCGATACTGGAGATCTTTTAAAAACAATCAGTGCCGCAAAGAGTTTTTTGAAAGACCATTCCTTGCTAACTGAGCATACCGACCAATTAAATAATGCGTACGAGATTTATAACGAAATATTTAAGTATTCAAAATATTTCAACAAAACCAGTCCTCAATGCTATGTGAATTTTGTTACAGCTGCCCGCACTTGGGATGAAACTTTGATTTCAAGTATTACTAGCACCGGAGCGCGTGAAATACTTTCCATGATTCCAGAAATTAAACAGGCGGAAATCAGAGTTTTGGGCAGTGATTATGTAATTGACACCTATAGCGAATTGGAAAACAGTATAGACGTCGAGATAAATTTCAAAAACAATTTATCATTCGACAAAATTTCACAAGTAGAACAGTCATATCTAGGATATCTTTCTGGTGATGAATATTTAAAAATCATTACTGATAATCATGGTGATATTCGCACAAAAGCATTTTACGAGAATGTACGTGATTACCAGGGCGAATCTAATCCCGTAAATCAAGAAATCCAGTACACATTATCAACACCTTCTCTTCGGGATAAATTTGTTTTGTTGAATAATGGAATAACCATTGTGACCAAACATTTTAAATCCCTCGGATCAAACATCTATGAGTTGCGCGAGTTTCAAGTTGTTAATGGTTGCCAAACAAGCCATGAGATTTATAACGCTCGCTCAATAGCAAAAGATATATTAGTACCTGTAAAAATTATACACACAACAGACTCTGATGTTATTTCGATGATTGTGAAATCAACTAATAGGCAAACTCCAGTTCCTACAGAGGCTTTTGTTGCGCTAGAAAGCTACCACAAGCATCTTCAGAAAATGTTCGAGGAATATTCAAAGGAAATGCCTCTATCAGTTTTTTATGAGAGACGCTCTGGAGAATTAGCTCTACGAAAAAATTCTAATAACTGTTTTGAAGTTGCTACTTTGCATAGTATTATACGTAGCGCAACAAGCGTTTATTTTCAAGAGCCATATGTTGTATATAATAACAACCCTGCAAATATAATTAAGAATCGTTATAGTAAACTGTTTCAATCCGATCAACCTCATGAAATTTACTATCTTGCTTATTATTTATTCGCAAACTTTTTGGATATGGCAAGCAAAAAAGCATTTAATGGATTCGAATACAAGTTTAGATTCTATATTATCATGGTTGCTCGGTGTATTCTTGCCAACCGGATTACATGTATCCCATTTAATTCTAAAGAAACAAAGCACGAATTAAAAAAACTCATTCAGATTTGTTCAAAAGAGCCTGATAAAGTTCAAGAAACCCTGATAATGGCTAAAGACCTTGTTTTGAGAGTATATGACAGTTGGAAAACGGAAAGAAAGCTCTCTGTAGATAATGTCCTTCGAAGTGCAGAGTTTAATACAGTTGTTTTGCAAAAAGTAAAAGAATTCGTCAATAAATAATACGACATATTAAAAGCTGCTGTAATGCAGCATATTTCAGGGGAGTTTGTACAAATCGACTTGCCTCTCGATAATATAATTTACGTAGGAACAACAAACAAAGATATGATATGAACAATTTGCGAAATAGTCTGCCATACTCCTAAACGCTCTGTTTCCGAATCCTCATTACATATAGATTCGGAACTATGCATGGCTCTACTTTGTCTCTGAATCCATTTCCTCTAATTCACTGCCTATTGTGCAACAACGGCTATAAGAACATTCGCTATGGTTCGGGTAACAGTGCGACAACTGTTACCCGAACCTTTCGTTTTTCCCCACATCAACCACTTCGCTCTTCGTTCCGTCGATCCTTTTTCTCCTCGGTACACTCTGCATCATAGAGAGAAGCGATATTCCGCTGTGCAATCAGCAATTCCTGCACCTCATTTTTCATCTGGCGGTACTCCGTAAAGGCCTGTTTCTTTGCCGCAAGTACCTCGGCATACTCCGCACCCAGCTCCTTCACTTTCGGCAGTTTCTTTACCCCCAATGCATCAAAGGAAGCCTTGGCTGCTTTATGGATCGTAATCTCCTCCCGATGGGCTTCCAGAAACTTTTTGCTATACCCCGCTTTGCGGTATTCCTCATAGATCGGCCGTGTCTTGGAATAGTTGATAATGTGCTTCTTCAGAGTTCCAATTTCCACTAACCGCTGCTCTGACTGTTGAATAGCGGCAAGCAAGGCGTCTCTTTCGGCAGTCTTCTGCGTGGCAAGTTGATTCAGCTGCTCCAGGCTTTCGATTTTATGATCACGCAGAAACAACAGCGTCTTGGACATCTGCTTCAGGTTATAGACAGATGCCCAGCGTTGATATCCGGCACCTTTGGACTGCAATTTACTCTGAATATCAATTATCAGATCAAAAGGCCGATTCTCCGGGTCAAAGGCTTGCTTTTCACGCGCCTTGTGCTCCCTGCGACCAGGAAAACGCGCCCGAAGGTCCGTTTCCGTATACCCGGCCTCCAGCGAGTCCAAGCGAATAAATCGTGCCTGATTTTTGCCCTTGACGGAAATGTGTTTGCCGTATTTTATCTCATACCCCTGAGTCTGCAATCCTTTGAGCAGTTCATCGAAGGACCTTGGTTTCTTCTGCAAAACGATATCGATGGCCTCACACAGGACATCTCGATTCTTCACTCTGTGCGGATAATCCGTCCTCTTTGTCCGCTCTTTATAGGGTTTTGGCGCAATCACAGAAAGCCCGTTTTCCAGGCAGATCAAATCGCTGACCCGCTGCAAGGCAATGCTGGACAGCCAGAAGTTTTTGAACTTTCTGGTCCCGTCAAGGGAAGTGGAATTGAATACAATGTGGTTATGGATATGAGCCCGGTCTGTATGGGTGGCAACAATGAAGGCGTACTTGCCCTTGGTGAAACGAAGCGCCAACTCTCGCCCCAAACGGTTTGCCTGCTCCGGCGTGACTTCGCCTGGTTTAAAGGACTGCCGAATTTGATACGCAATGACCTCATGCCGCTGCCGCCGACCGGTAATCTGCTCATATTGGCGTTTGGACAGCATAAACTCTTCATCCACTGTCCTCGGATCGCACTGATATCCGGTTACCAGTTCCCCCTTATGCGTCTTTTCCGGATTCTTAGCGTAATCCGTCCGGTCCCCCAGACTCTGAGCAAGCGTCTTTCCTTTGTTCACGTGCATCGGAATCAGTCGCGTTGCTGCCACAATCCCACCTCCTTCTGTACACTCAAAAGGGCCTGAGGTGCTTTTGCTCCTCAGGCCCTGCTGTTTATTGTTCGTTATGAAAAAATGAATTTCGACAGCTTCCCGACCAGCGCCTCCAGGCCAATGGAAATCAGTTCTGCCAGCATGAGGCCCAGAAAAGCGACAACTGCTACGCCAAACAGTAGTGCCGCATGAATCCACATTTGCTGAAACAGCATCGACAGGATGCCAAACCCAAGCAGCAGAAATCCAAGGCTGACAACCAAAGAGGACAGATGCAGCGCGATGGAATAAAAGATGGACAGTACTGCAACCACAGCCATAATCGGCAGCGCGATGATTCGGAATGGGAGTTTAATCAGCCACATAGAAAATCCTCCTTGTAATTTCTAACTACAGTCTATAAAGCAGTTTTTCCGAAGTCAAGGATGTCACCTATGTATTCGGTGCGACAGTGAGCTGCCGCACCGTTTGTTCACTGGATTGTTGCAAGCCTCGCCAGAATCTCTTTTGCGATTTCCCAGATTTCCTCCTGCCGCTGCTGCAAATCCCGGATATCCTCTGCATAGATGGAGCCGCTCTCATTGGCTCGTTTTGCGTATTGATTCAGGTTGTTGCTGCAGTACCGCAGCAGGGAAACCATTTGCCAGCGGCCTTATCACCCTGCCCGATGGGATGATGGAGGCGGAGGCAGCGGCGGACCCCGATGATGCGGATGTGGAAGGAATGGAGGATGGCGAAGATGAAGCGTAACAGAGTTTTTCGCCTTTTGGCATCCCTGACGGTGGTGGTCCTGTGTATGTCTACTCAATTCATATTATTGCTTTATATAATTCCTGTTTTTGAAGTGAAAGCCTTGCTGTACTTAGCGGCCCAAGCATATAATTGTTAATAGTCGCAGACAAGTAAAGAAAAACATGGCATGATTAATAATGATGTCCCTCGCCAATGTGACGAGATGCTTTACGCAACTAAGTATAACATTTTTTGCTTACATCGGTTGGTGGAACTTCTGTGTGTCAATGGATATAATGATTTTAAGAGGTGCGAAAAGTATGAAAAAGCAGAAAAGTAATATTGCTCGTAACTTAACCATGTTGCGTCAGCTTAATAAATACTCCCAGGAAGATGTAGCTGAACAAATTGGTGTCTCCCGCCAGGCCGTAGCAAAGTGGGAATCCGGCGAGTCCGTACCGGACATTGTAAATTGTGACGCACTGGCGCAGTTATATAATGTAGAGCTTAATGACCTGATTCATCACGATCAGGAACAAACCGGGTTAAATGTTCCACCCAAAGGCAAACACATTTTTGGTACGGTCCGTGTGGGCGAACGTGGACAGATTGTACTTCCCAAACAAGCCAGAGAAGTGTTCCGAATCAAGCCGGGAGATCAACTGGTCATTTTAGGGGATGAATCTCTGGAACATCCAGGAATTGCCCTGATGAAAGAAGAATTTTTCTTGGGCATTGCTCAGTTATTCAATACTGCCTTGAATATTGCCGATGTCCCAGATGAAAAGGAGAGAAAATGATGGAAGCTGTGCTGTGCGTCCAGGACCTTTACAAGCATTATCCTGGATTTGCGCTGGAGGATGTGAGTTTTTCTCTTGCCCCCAAACGTATCATGGGGCTGATCGGTAAAAATGGGGCCGGAAAAAGCACGACTTTAAAATCTATCCTCAATATGGTGTCCCCAGAGAGTGGGAGCGTGGAGATTTTTCAAAAGGATTTTATTCAGTATGAAAAAGAGTGCAAGCAGAGAATCGGCGTTGTATTTGGCGGGATTGATTTTTACCCGTTAAAGAAACTTTCTAGCATTACAGCTGTTACCCGAAAGTTTTATACTAACTGGGATCAGTCGCAATACCAGAAGTACATCAAACGTTTTTCTTTGGATGAAAGCAAGAAATTCAAAGAACTTTCAAACGGTATGAAAGTAAAATATCTGCTTGCTCTGGCCCTGTCGCACCATGCGGAGCTGTTGATTCTGGATGAACCAACTTCGGGCCTTGACCCCGTATCCCGTGAGGAGCTGCTGCACATTTTCCGCCAAATCGTAAAAAACGAAAACAGTTCCATTTTGTTTTCTACGCATATTACTTCTGACTTGGACAAATGCGCAGATGACATCACCTATATTCAGAATGGACGTGTGCTGAAAAGTGCGGACAAGGACACATTCCTGCGCTCTTTTGAGCATTTAAAAACGCCAGAGGATATAGGGCCGCTCACTCTGGAAGAAATCATGCTGCGGACGGAAAGGAGTGAGTGGGATGATGACGCTGCTGTATAAGGAAATCAGACTTGCTGCCCATCCAACCTCGATTGTGTTTGCATTTTTAGGTTGCCTTGTTCTTGTGCCAGCCTATCCCTATAGTGTAATCTTTATGTTTGGCTGTCTGGCACCCTATATCACATTTCTGAATGCGCGTGAGACGAATGACGCTTGGTACACTGCAATCCTTCCAGTGACAAAGCGCGAAAGTGTTTTGGGAAAATGCCTTCTGATTGTTTCCGTTCAGATATTTCAGTTGCTATTTTCTATCCCATTCGCTTTTCTTCGCAATGCTCTAAACATTGAAAACAATCCCGTAGGGCTGGATGCAACGCTCGCTTGGTATGGCTTCGGCCTTATTGTGTACGCTGTCTTCGATTTAGTATTCTTTCCAACATTTTATAAGAGCGGTTACAAGGCGGGAAGATCCTTTATTTGGGCATCAATCCCTATGGTAGTGTTGATGATTGCGGTGGAGGCAGTCGCCCATATACCGGAGCTCGCTTGGTTGGACAGTTATCAGCCGAAATATTTGCTGATGCAGTTGCCTATATTGGCTGTAGGCATCCTTTGCTACACGGTGTTCCTATTACTTGCCTATCATATGTCTATAAAACATTTCAATAAAGTTGATTTGTGATATAGCACATTAAAAAGTGGAAAGAGGATAGCTATACAAATAAAACAATAATAAATCTGCCCAGCGGCAGAAAAGAAAAAAACCATCGCTGGGCAGATCAATTTTCACGCTTTGAATATAATTTCAGCGGCGGTTTTGAGAAATCAAGGCCGCCGTTTTCTTTTTTCAAAAAATGAGAATACGGGGGGTGTGTTAAAGTCACCCTTTTTTAAGGATACGGCGGTATCAAGGAGGTCCCGCCGTGTCTATTTTTTGCTACGACTTGCCTAGCTCTTTGCAGTCAAAAAAAGCCAGCATACGCCAGCGGGATATTCCGACCATCATTATGAACTGTCAGTACACTTAAATACTTCTTACATTTCCTTTGCGCCTGTCCGCAACTTGCGGGCGGGCGTTTTTTGTCGGTTTTTCTGTTTTTCCGTCGGCTGCCGTTCTCCGCCCTCTCGCTTCGATCCGGCCATTAACCGAACAAAGCGAAAGGAGCAATCATGGAGAACAAATTTTTTTCTGACAAGCACGGCTTAAGGCTGCCAAAAGCCCCCTTTGGTGAACGAGTAGTAGGCGAAAGGGGACAAAAAGACCTGCCTCCTGGCACGGAGGGAGGTGAGAAATTGAGACCTGACCGCCACTACGAGCACAAACAGCACGCCTTTGACAGCTATTGCAAGAAGGTGTTGAAATGCGAAGCGTACAACGGCTATCGAGAGATCAGCCGCCGCCAGAAGCGCGAAACACCATTCAGCGAGTTGTCGGAGGAAGAATTGGCCCAGCTTGCGGTATATGACTGCTATCCCTGGGAATACACCGCTTTCCCTGTGGGCGGCGATGTCGTTCTAATCAAGGATGACCGGCTGGCCGAGGCGTTGAATGCGCTGCCTCCGGATAATCGGGACATCTTCCTGATGTACTGGTTCTTGGGAATGGCAGACCGCGAGATCGCTGAACATCTGCACATGGTTCGCCGGACGGTCAATGCCCGCAGGCAAAGTGCCTATCGGCTGCTGAAGGAGCTGATGGGAGGTGAAGCGGATGACTAAATCTGCAAACATGCGGGTGGCGCTGCTCCCTTACCCTGTCATTGCCGCTGCGGTGGGAGGAAATCCCGACGCAATAGCAAGGGTAATCCGGCACTATTCCAGTTACATAGCTGCATTATCTATGAGGACAAGCTATGATGCAAATGGCTTTCCCCACTTCCAGGTGGATGAAGATTTACGCAAGCGGCTGGAAACGAAACTCATCGTTTCTATTCTGGGATTTGATCTGAACTGATTCGGGACAAACTGTATGAGCCCCTTTCCATACAGCTTCCCATCCCCACCTTGACAAAGAAAGCCTTCGGGCAGTATAAGGCAGACGGATACGATCTGCCTGTGTGGAGCCGGTCGGCCGGTGCGCCATGACCCTGTTGCAAGTCCGCAGGACGGGACCCCTACCAAACAGGTGAGCGACAAAACTAGGCCGCAAAACAGGTGTGGCAGCCTGTGGGCGAGGATGCACAGACAGGATAATGAGACTCCCGCGTTGAACGCCCTCAAAGCATTGCGCGGCGCACCCATCAGCATGGGCCGGGGTGAGATTCCCGTGGAGCTGCGGCCAGCAGCCATCCGTTTTTTGCCTCTTTTATTTTCAGATAAATCTTCTGCTTTTTTGTTTACGGATAATTCGTAAACTTTCCATTAGCAGCAGACAAACCCGAAACGGCGCGGTACAATGAGGGTGGAAGTTATGAATGAACACCCTTTTGCGTGCCGTTTCCGATTAGAAAGGGGGCAACCATGTCGCAAACATGGAACGGTACGAAGAAGGAGCCTCCAGAACGAAGAACTTACACGGTTGAGGACATTGCTCATATCCTGGGCATTGGCCGGACTTCCGCTTATCTTCTCGTGAAGGAAGGACACTTTAAAATCGTACGAATTGGTAACGCCATACGGATTTCCAAGCGGTCATTTGACGAGTGGCTGGAGTCACTCGATATGTGACAGAAGAAAGGAAGTATCGCTATGGCATCTATCATCAAACGCAAAAAGAACTATTCTATCGTCTACAACTATACGGACGAGAACGGTGAGACCCGGCAAAAATGGGAGACCCGCACTTCCTACCAAGACGCATTGAAGCGTAAGGCTGAGGTGGAGAATCAACAGTTCACGAGAACTTTTCTCCCGCCCACCGATCAGACCATTGCGGAGTTCCTTTTAGACTTTGTTTCGCTCTATGGTGAAAAGCGGTGGGGCGTATCCATGTACGACAGCCAAAACTCGCTGATTTCCAACTACATCAACCCCATTATTGGAGATTTGAAGGTCCAGGAGGTCACGCCGCGAGTAGTGGACAAGTACATCCAGACTTTGCAGAAAACCCCCGCTGTTTCCACGAAGATGCATAAAGCAAAAACGCAATATGTAACGAACCAAACGATTGAGAAAATCATCAAACTTCTGCGTTGTGCTTTTAAGCAAGCTGTCCGTTGGGAACTGATTGCCAAAAATCCTTTTGACAATGTTATCCTGCCGAAGAGCGAATATAAAAAGCGGGACATTTGGGATGCGGGAATGATCCGTACCGCCTTGGATCAGTGTACGGACAGCAAACTCTATGTGGCTATGAACCTCTCTTTTGCCTGCTCATTGCGTATGGGCGAAATTCTGGGACTGACCTGGAGCAACGTCCACATCTCTGATGAAGAAATTGCTGCTGACAACGCCTATGTTTACATCGACAAAGAACTGACGCGGGCCTCTAAGCGGGCCATCGAGATGTTGGGGCAAAAGGACATCTACCATGTATTCACGCCCTTATTTCCCAACACCAGCACCAGAGTCATCTTGAAAAAGCCAAAGACCGATTCCAGTATCCGCAAGGTGTGGCTGCCCAAGACCCTGGCTTACATTTTGCGGGAATGGAAAGACTCTCAGGATGAACTTCGGGGATTTCTCGGTGACGAATATCAGGATTATGATTTAGTGGTGGCGTTGCCCAATGGTCGGCCTTGTGAGGATCGTATCATCCTGAAGGAATTTGAAAAGCTGCGGGAGAAGGCTGGTCTGCCCAGAGTCGTCTTTCATTCCCTCCGACATTCCAGCACCACCTACAAGCTGAAGCTCAACCACGGTGACTTGAAGGCCACTCAGGGCGATACGGGCCACGCAGAGATCGACATGATCACCAGCGTGTATGCGCATATTCTGGACGAGGACCGTAAGATCAACGCCCAGAAGTTTGAGAGTGCCTTCTACGCAAATCCCGACTTGCGTTCGGTTCGTCCCCCAGAGGAAGAAAAGGAACTGGCACCCGCCGCATTGGATTTGGAGGTCCTGGTGGAACAGCTTCGCAAGTCGCCGGAACTGGCAAATACTCTGGCGGCGCTGCTCTCGGCAACACCCGGTGGCAAATGAGTCCGAAAAATCGAATTAGCAGGGATGCGATTTTTCTTAGCAAGAGTTTGTAAACCGTTCAAATCCAATTAGCAAGCATACAACAAAATTGAATGGAAACGCTCCCTTTGCTATATGTTTTTTGCTTAAAACAAAAACCGCTGTAAACCAGCGAAAAATGGCTTACAGCGGTTGTTTTGGCACCCCCGGCGAGACTCGAACTCACTACATTCCGCTTAGGAGGCGGACCCTCTATCCCGGTGAGGTACGGGGGCTTATACAACAAATATTCAATTTTCAGGCTCCACAGGATTCGAACGAACTGCCGCTTAGGAGGCGAACGCTCTATCCATCTGAGCTACAGAGACTTATATCGATTTTTCCTTGATTTTATACGGTTTTTCACGCTTCGTCCAAGGTGACGATCCCTCATACCGAAACCTAATTTTAGCAGGCTTTTCTCGTAAAATTCGCCCATCTAGCCGCCACTAACCACGGTTATGACAAAGCTGACATACAACTTTATTAGCAGCATTAGTCGTAAGGTAACCTATTTCTTAGGAGGCCCGCCCAAGCTGATTTTTCTACCAGCTCTGTGCATACTGTAATATTATATCAGTCAAGACAGTCAAAATCAAGTTGAAATACCTCTTACAAACGTGTATATTATAAGAACATAATAGAATTGCGTTCGTGCGCCTTGACAGTGGCGCCGGGTGCATGCAAGGAGGAAAACGACCGTGGAACAGGATTCCAATTCCTTTCAAACATCGCAGCTGGGCCGGTTGATCAGCCGGACCGCTCCGCCCCCCAAAAAACGCCGCCGGCTGGAGAGTCTCTCCCCCACCCGGCTGATTGTTTCCAGCTTTCTTGTGGTGATCGTGACCGGTGCGCTGCTGCTCATGCTGCCCTTTGCCACCCGTAACGGCATCACGCCGGTACAGGCCTTTTTCACGGCCACAAGCGCCACCTGCGTGACCGGTCTGGTGGTACTGGACACCTATCAGGGCTTTACCACGTTCGGCCAGACGGTCGTGATCTGCCTGATTCAGATTGGCGGTCTGAGTCTGGTCACACTGGCCAGCTTTTTCACCCTGGCGCTCCGACGCCGGGTCGGCTTCCGCTCCATGAAGCTGGCCAGTGAATCCATTGGTACCTCCAACGTGGCGGAGGCCCGGGGCCTGCTTCTGGTGGTCATGAAGCTTGCCGCCTTCTTCGAAGGCCTGGGCTTTGTGCTGCTGCTGCCTGTCTTTGTGCCCGAATACGGCAGCGAAGGCATTTTCATCTCGATCTTTTTATCCATCTCCGCCTTCTGCAACGCCGGTTTTGATATCCTGGGCCGTACCCAGAGTTATGTAAGCCTGATGGGCTATGCCTCCAACTGGTATGTACAGGGCATCATCATGTTCCTGATCGTGGCCGGTGGCCTGGGCTTTTTGGTCTGGCATGATCTGGGCCAGTGGCGCAAGACGCACCATCTGTCCATCCACACCAAGGTGGTACTGTTCTGCACCATCCTGTTGATTGTGGGCGGCACTGTGGGCTTCGCCTTCCTGGAATGGAACAACCCCGCCACTCTGGGCGGCATGTCCACTGGGGACAAGGTAGTGAACAGCATGTTCCAGTCCATCAGCGCCCGAACCGCAGGCTTCAACACCATTGATCTGGCCTCCATGGGCTCCATCACCAAGTGCATGCTCTGTGTGCTCATGTTCATCGGCGCCGCGCCCGGCGGTACTGGCGGCGGTATCAAGGTTACTACCTTCAGCGTGATTCTGGTCACCGTGGCCAGCGTGGTCACCGGCCGGGAGGATGCTCAGATCTTCCGCCGCCGCATCGACAAGAAAACCGTTTACCAGGCGCTGAGCATTTCCATGCTGAGCCTGGGTGTGGTGATCCTGGTCACCCTGATCGTCTTCTTCAACTGCGGCGAGCTCATCAGCCCGCTGGACTGCCTGTATGAGGTGGTCAGCGCCTTCGGTACGGTGGGCTGCTCGGTGGGCGTGACCGGCGAAATGCACGCGCCTGCCCTGATCATCACCATGGTCACCATGTTCATCGGCCGTGTGGGCCCGGTCTCGCTGGCGATCAGTCTGGCCAGTCAGCGCCGGGAGCAGGGCAAGTTCGACATCCTGCCCGAGGGCAAGATCAGCGTGGGCTGATTCCGATCCGAGTGCAGCGTCTCTGCCTGCTGCCCACCATCTAAAAGGAGGAACCGATCTCTTGCGTCGATCTCATTCGTTTTCTCTCCGGGCGTTTTTTCAGCCTGTGGGGTTGATTCTTGCGGCTGTTTTTCTGGTGATGCTGGTGTTCAACTGGCTCACTCCTCTGATTTCCGACGACTATTCTTATCTGCTGCGGTTTCCCACCCACGATCCGGTGGAAACCTTCTGGGACATCGTTGTCTCCCAGTACTACCATTATATGCAGTGGGGCGGCCGAACCATCGCCATCGGCCTGAACCAGCTCTTCCTGTGGCTGGGAAAATGGGTCTTCAACCTGGCCAACGCTGCTGCGTTTACCTTTACCGTTTGGCTGTGCGCAAAGCTTGCTGCCGGTCAGAAAAAGCTGCATCCCGCCTTTTTGCTGGTGGTGCTGGCGCTGTTCTTCCATTTTAACCCGGCGTTCGGCGCGGTCAATTTATGGATGTGCGGCTCCTGCGTTTACCTGTGGCCCCTGATGCTGGGTCTGTTCTTCCTGTTGCCCTACCGGCTACAGCTGGACCGGGATCTCTCCTGGGGCAGGGGCGCTGCTGTGGGCATGTTTTTCGCAGGCGTTGCCGCCGGATGGAGCAACGAAAACACCAGCGGCGCGGTGCTGCTGGCCTGCCTGCTGCTCTGCGTGCTCTCCCGCCTGCTGTTGGGCCGCACGCCCCTGTGGCAGCTGACCGGCGCTGCGGGCTGCCTGGCGGGTTTCCTGCTGCTGATGTGCGCACCCGGCCAATGGGTCCGGATGGACCGGGCCGGTGAGGACTCCCGCGGTTTTCTCACCGTACTGCTCACCCGTGTGATGAACGCCACCCACACCCTGCGGCTGTACGGCCTGGTTCTGGCCATCCTGTTTGCCGCTGTTTATTTCTGCCTGCTTTTGTGCCGTCCCTCTCTGCGGGCGGCGCTGTTCCCTGCATTCTGGTTCGTGATGGGTCTGGCTGCAAACTATGCCCTGATCCTCTCGCCAGTATACTATGTGCGCTCCTTCTATGCGGTGCTTGCCTTCTGGGTCATCGCCACCGGCAGTGCACTCATCGGTCTGGCTCAGCATCAGCCCTCTCTGGGAAAACTTCCGCAGGGACTGCTGGCCGGAGGCCTGTGCGTGCTGCTCTGCTTCGATCTTGTGGAAGGCGGCTACGACATTCTGAACTATTCCATCATGCGTCAGGTGCGTGAGGAGACCATACTTACTCAAGTCGCTCAGGGTGAGCGGGACATCGAGACCTATGCCATTTACCCCTATACCCGCTTCTGCGGCGCATACGGCCAGCCGGATCTGCGGCTGGATAAGGATAACTGGGTGAATGTGAACATGGCGTTGCATCTTGGCGCGGACTCCCTTGTGGTCACCGAGCAGCACTACTACCCCTTCCCCGGTTACGATGATTTCTCCAACACGGTGGAAACTGAACTGAGCTATGCTCTGGAGTAAAGGAGGCGCTATGAAGCCGATTGAATCCAATGCCCGGCTGAACCGTCGGCTTTTCTGGCTGCTGGCGGCTGCCGCGGCGGCGGTGATGCTGCTGTTCAACTGCCTGACCCCTTTTGTGGCGGATGACTTCACCTTTGCCTTCAGTTACCGTACCGGCGAGCGTCTCACCGGTTTGTGGGACGTGCTCCAGAGTCAGACCTACCACTACATGACCTGGAGCGGCCGGTTCCTCATCAAGAGCCTGGACCAATGGTTCACCATCCAGCCGAAGCTCCTGTTCAACGTATGCAACACGCTGATTTATGTGGGGCTTGCCCTGGTGGTCTATCTGGCCGCCAAGGGCCGCCGAGCTCCTGCCGACCCCCAGCTGCTGCTGTTCATCTTCCTGAGCTTCTGGATGGTCTCGCCGGTGTTCGGTCAGACCAATCTGTGGATGTGCGGCTCCTTCAACTATCTATGGGCCAGCTTCTTCTGCCTGGCTGCGGCGCTGCCCTTTGCGCTGCAGCTGCACCGGTCGCTGCAGCCCCGCCGCTGGTTGGCTCCTGCCTGTTTTCTGGCTGGTCTTGTGGGCGGCTGGAGCAGTGAGAACACCAGTGCCGGGCTGCTGGTGCTGATGGTGCTGGCACTTTGCTGGCAGCTGTTCCGGGAGAAGAAAGCCCCCCTGTGGATGTTCACCGGTCTGGTGGGCGGGCTTCTCGGCTTCGCCCTGTTGATTCTTGCCCCGGGCAACTACCAGCGGCAGGACGCCGCACCCGATCCCCGGGGCCCGGTGACCATTTTGGCCACCCGTTTTCTCACCGCGCTGAACATGCTGTGGGACTACGGTCTGCCTCTTCTTTTGATCTTTGCAGTACTCTTCTGGCTGCTGTGGCTGCAAAAGCCCGCACCGCAAGTCCTGTTCCTGCCGCTGGCACTGTTTGCAGCGGGTCTGGGTGCGAACTTCGCCATGGTGCTCTCCCCGGTCTACTATGAGCGCTCCACCCATGGAGTTTTTGTATTCCTCACTGCCGCCTGCGCCGCCGCTTTGGCCGGGCTGGACCGCAGCCGTCTGCGCAGCGTACTGGGCGGTGCGGCCGCTGCCCTTGCTCTTGTGGCCTGCTTCCAGCTGTTATGGGCGGGCTACGACATCGCCAGCTTCTGGATGATGCACCGCACCCGGGAGACTGAGCTGTTGAGCCTGAAGGCCCAGGGCCAGACCCAGGTGGTGAGCTACTCCATTGAGCCCTACACCCGCTGGTGCGCTGGCTACGGCCTGCCGGACCTGCGCACCGACCCGGAGGACTGGATCTGCGCGGACATGGCCCGCTACTACGGCTTTGAAAGCCTTGTGGCCGGCGAAGCCCGCACCTATCCCTTCCCCGGCCGCACCAACAACGCGCTGGAAACCGGCCTGCCGGAGGAAAGCTGAGCACATTGCTTAATAACGTAAGAAAGCCCCCGAAGCTGATAGCTTCGGGGGCTTTCTGCATGCTGAGATCAGTGGGTCTCGCCCATGGTGACCTTGGCGTCTTCGGTGTTCTGCACCGCCGCCTCGATGGAATGCTCCAGACCCTTGGCGATCAGGTCCAGGGGCATGAAGGGGGTGCCGTTGGGCTTGCCCACCACCTGGCCGTTCTCATAGGGCACATGGATGAAACCAGCGCGCACGCTCGGGAACTTCTTCGCGGCCAGATACAGCACGTTGTACATGATGCTGTTGCACACATAGGTGCCCGCAGTGTAGGAGATATGGGCGGGAACGCCGTTCTTGCGCATGTTCTCCACCATGGCCTTCACCGGCACAGTGGCAAAGTAGGCGGTATCGCCGTCCGCACGCAGGGGCTCGTCAAAGGGCTGTTCGCCGTCGTTGTCCGGGATGCGTGCCTCGGCCAGGTTGATGGCCACCTTCTCCACGGTCATGCAGGACCGGCCGCCGGCCTGACCCACATTGATCACGATGTCGGGCTTGTGCTCCTCCATGGCCTGCTCCACCACCTTAGCGCTCCGGGTGAACACGGTGGGGATCTCCAGCTTGATGATCTGGGCCCCGGCGATCTGGTCGGGCAGCAGCTTCACCGCCTCGAACGCGGGGTTCACGGCCTCGCCGCCGAAGGGATCGAAACCAGTTACCAGTACTTTCATTTGTACAGCACTCCTTTGCTCAATAGATAAAATCGGGTTCCGGCACGATGATCTTGCCTTCCTGCATGATCTGCCGGTTGTCGGTGTAGATGCTGGGGCTGTGGGCCACCAGGTCAAAATGGCCCTTGGCATTCTGGATACCGCCCAGCGCGATGTTCCGCCCCAGGCCGATGTGGAAGGTGCCGTAGGCGGATTCATCTTCAATATAACAGTTTCCCTCACATTTGGAAAGAGAATTCAAGCCAATGCCCAGCTCGCCCGCGATGCAGATGCGCGGGTCCTGATACTGGTCCATATAGGCTTTGAGCCGGTTTCCGGTGGGGTTATCCTCGATCTCCACAATTCGACCGGCCTCGAAGCGCACACGCACCGGGTTCTCAGCCCGGCCGATGTAGCCCAGCGAGCCGTCCACCACCATGATGCCGTTGGTGCGGGTCTCCTCGATGGGCACATACACCTCGATGCTGGCGGAGGAATAATCCTTGCTGTCCTTCAGCACACCGTTAAAAAAGCCCGGCTCCCGGCCCCGCTTTTCCACCGTCAGGTCGGTACCCGCCGGGGTGGTGATTCGGATGCGGCTGGAGTTTTTCAGGTATTTCATGATGACCTTAGAGAGCATGCGGCTCTTCTTGGTGTCCATCATCAAAAAGTCATAGCGCAGCATGGAGCGGCCGTCGTTGGTGGAAAGCGGCAGCGACAAAAACTTCTTATGCCTGCGGATGGCCCGCTTTGCCGCCTTGGTGGTGACCAGGGAATACTCAGTGGCCGCAATGATGGTGGTATAGGGGTCAAAGATCTCCTCGTTGTCGTCAAAGAACATGCCCACATGCATGCCCTTGTTTTCCACCAGCAGCACCGACACCGACCGGGTGACGGTGGAAGCCTGGCGGCGCAGCGCCTTGGCCTCCTGCTCGTATTCCTTGCTGGTTACGATAAGCAGCCGGTCCCAGGGCTTGAGCCGGACCCATTTATGGATGATGATGGACGCCCCCCGTTCCATTTTGCGCATGATGCGAACATTCCTTTGTAATGGAGTTTTGTGAAAAAGAGCCGCAAAGCCCGGCGGGGAAAGACTGCGCTCTCCCCGCCAGGCTTCCGTTTTTTTGATTACTTGAAAGCGATCATGAAGCAGATCTGGATGGTGATCATGATGATAGCCACCAGCACCTGGTTCTTGATAACGCCCCAGCGGTCCTTCATATCCAGAATGGCCACGGGAACGATGTTGAAGTTGGCGGCCATGGGGGTGCACAGGGTACCGCAGAAGCCGCAGGTCAGCGCCAGCATACCGATGACCACCGGGTTTGCGCCGTAGGCCAGCACGAAGGGCCCACCGATGCCCACGGTCATCACGGTGATGGCCGCGTAGGCGTTACCCATGATCATGGTGAACAGCATCATGCCGATGGCGTAGACCACGATGCCCAGGTTCACGTTGCCCTCGGGCACCACGTTGCCCACCAGGCTGGCTACCACGTCGCCTACACCGGCGGCGGTGAACACACCGCCCAGGCAGCCCAGCAGCTGGGGCAGCATGCACAGGGGGCCCATCAGGGACAAAAAGCGCTCCGAGTCATCCAGGAAGACCTTGGGTTTGTTGTCCCGGGAATAAACCATCAGCAGAGCCATGGAGATGCCCACGCCGATGGTGATGCCGATCATGGAGCTCACGTTGGAGAACAGGGCGAAGAACAGCGACATCACGGCAACGGTCAGAGCGGGCACGAAGATCTTCATGCCGATCTTGCTGTACTGGGCCTTGGTGTATTCCTTGCTGGGAACGTTCACCCGGCCCACCTTGACCTTCTTGAAGATGGCGGGCATGCACATCACGATAACCAGCGCGCCGGAGACCTTGGGAGGCAGCCAGCTGCCCAGAGCGGTCACCACGCCGAAGGAGCACCAGAAAACGGCGGTGCCGATGCGGGAGGGATTTTCCTTATCCAGCAGATTTTTGATGCCCGCGTAAAATGCGATCAGGCCCACGATGATCCAGACCACGTCCAGCATCACGGTGTTGAACTCTGCCGGGACCTGCAAAAATTTCATATCGATCATGCTAGTGTTCCTCCCCGTTTACTTCTTCGCCTTGGTGTTCTTGTCGCCATAGTATTTCTTGGTGAGCTTCTTGTCCTTCATGATGAACAGCACGCTCGCCAGCACAACGGCGATGATGGCGATGGGCAGCTCGGTCACAGCCAGATCCACCAGCTCAACCTCGTAGCCCAGAGACTGCAGGGTGTTCTGCACCAGAATGCCGCCGGCGCCGCCCACGAACAGCACCTGGCAGAAGAACCAGGCGATGTTCTCCATGGCGGAGGCCATGCCCTTCACGTCTTCCATGTGCTCTTCGTCAGGCTCGTGGCCCTGGTTCTTGATGGCACCCTCAGCCATGGGCAGCAGCACCGGACGAACAAAGCCCGCAACGCCGCCGAAGCCCACGTTGAAGGCGCCGAAGAAGCCGCGCAGCACGCCGTAGGCGCAAACCAGTTTGCCCGCGGTGGCGCTCTTTACCTTCCGCATCAGGTCAGCCGCCGCTTCCCGCAGGCCGTTGCGCTCCAGCACACCGGTAATGAGCAGGATCATGATGAAGATGGCCATGGAGCGGTTGGCCACAAAGTTGACGCCCAGCTGCTCCAGCAGGCCGCCCACGCCCAGACCGCTCACCAGCGCGGTGGACACCGCCGCCAGGAAGATGATCAGGATCGAATCCAGCTTCAGCGCGAAGCCCGCGATCACGATCACAACGCCGATCAGTTTGATAAGTTCCATTTGCTTGTTTTCCTCCTTTGATACACTTGCGATTTTTTGCCCGAATGCCAGCCCCAGCCCGGTCAAAGCCGCATCTTTCCCCCGGCCGGACCGGGTCTGCACCCGGTAAAATCCCATTGGAACAATTTGTTGAAAACGCCTGTTTAAAGCGCTTTCAGTCGACAAAATTTTATCATTTTAAACCACGAAAGTCAAGCCGAGGTTGAATATTTTGACTCTTTTCCACAAATTCCCGCCAACACTTCACAAGTCTGCCAGTCAGCTGAAACTCCCGGAGCAAAAAACGAACCAGGCGGCGGGCCGAAGGGTCCTCCGCCTGGTTCATTTGGTGTGTTTGCGTTTTCTTTCCTTGCCGTTTTACAGCTGCACCGGGGTATCCACCAGAGGCAGCTGCTCCATGGTCTCGATGGCCTCGATGGCGTCCCAGGCGAAGTTCTCTTCACCCAACGCCGCCGCAAAGCCGGTGCGCTCCATCTCGTGCTTCACGTTGGGCTGCACACCGCTGAACATCACCCGGATGCTGCGCCCGCGCAGATCGGCCAGCAGGGTCTCCAGCTCGCTGATGGCGCTCTCGTCGATGTAGGGCACGCCGCGCACCGAGAAGATCACGCCGTGAGTCTCATCACCCAGCTGCGCCATGGCCTGGGTCAGCTGATCCTGGGTACCGAAGAAGAGCGGACCGGTCAGGTAGACCACCTTCACGTCGGTGCGCACCTGGTCGGTGCCGTCGGCGTTTTTGCGCTTCACGTCGCTCACCGCGATTTTCAGGTCACAGCTCTTCAGCACAAACAGCAGCATGGCCGCCACGATGCCCACCAGAATGGCGATGACCAGGTCGAACAGCACGGTGGCCACCATGGTCACCAGGAACTGGGCTGCAGCGGATTTGAGCCGCTTGCGGAAGATCTCCCGGATGGCCGCCCAGTCGTTCATGCGCCAGGCGGTGACCATGAGCACGCCCGCCAGGCTGGCCAGCGGAATGCGGCCCATCACGCCTCCCAAAAGGAACATGGACAAAATCAGAGTGATGGAGTGGATCACGCTGACCATACGGGTGCGGCCACCGCTCTTGATGGCAACCGAGGTACGGGCGATGGCCGCAGTGGCAGGCACGCCGCCCAGAATGGGGATAATGATATTGCCGATGCCCTGGGCCACCAGCTCACGGGTGGAGTTCAGGGGCTCACCCTTCATCCGGCCAGCGGCCGCGCCGCACAGCAGGCTCTCGATCATGCCCAGAGCCGCGATGGAAATGGCAGGGGCGATCAGGTTGGGCAGGGTGGAAATGTCGATGCCGTTGAGCAGCAGGCTGTCCGGCGTCATGAGCTTCTGCGGGATGGCGCCCACCTCCGCCACGGCGGAGCTTTCGGCCGCAGGGTTCAGCACGAAGTTCAGCACCACGGCCACGATAATGGCCATCAGCGAACCGGGCAGATACTTGGCCAGCTTTTTGGGCCACAGGATCATCACCGCCATGGCCAGCACCGCGAACAGCACAGCCTGGCCGTTGGCGGAAAAGCCCAGTTCCCCGTAAGACAGCAGCTTCTGGATGGCGTTCTCGCCCTCGCTCACGGTGCCGAAGAAGTTGTCCACCTGGCCCAGTGCGATCACGATGGCAATGCCGGAGGTGAAGCCGGTGATGACCGGCACCGGAATGATGGACACCAGCTTGCCCACCCGCAGCACAGCGGCCACAAGCAGGATCACACCGGTGAGCAGGCCGGCGGTGAGCACGCCCTGCACCCCGTACTTGGCCGAGATGCCGATGAGAATGGCCGCCATGGCGCCGGTGGGGCCGCTGATCTGGTAGGACGCGCCGCCCAGAATGCCGATCACGATGCCCGCCACGATGGCGGTGATCATGCCACTGGCCGCATCCGCGCCGCTGCTCACGCCGAAGGCAAGAGCCAGGGGCAGAGCCACCGCCGCAACGGTCAGGCCCGCCATCAGGTCCGCCAGGAACGCAGCGCCGTTGTAGCCGGAAAATTCGCGCCGGAGATCCCCAAGATAGGTTTTCATTTTAATTCTTTCCTTCCTCTGTTTTACTGCCCGGCAAAACTTACCGCAAACCGGCCGGGCAGTCGTTTTCAACCATACACCCGCCGGGGCGCTTTGTCAACCGAAACCGTCCGTTTTCTCTCATATTCCGTTAAGGCCGTTGGTTTCCAGCAGATCCATGGCCACCGCAAAGTCCTTTTTGTCCACATACAGCTCATATCGAGTGTTATCCACCGAACGGGAGTAAAAATACCGGTCATGATAGTCCCGGTTCAGCCACTCTTCGGTATAGAAGATGAAATTCTCCGCAAGAATCTGCCGGGCCTGGCTCATAGTGTCCAGCCGGTAGCTTTCAAACACCAGGCATTTGCGCCAGGTCCAGGTAAGCCGCTGCAGCAGCGTTCGGGTATCCTTCATATCTTTTCCTCCTTTTCTGTGCTTGGGGGTCACCTTCAGTATCGCACGCTCCCGCGGTGTTGTAAAGCCATCCGCGCACAAAAAAGCCTGCCTTGGGAAAAGGCAGGCTTTTTTGCGGAATCCTTCACCCCGCCGGGGCAGCTTTTACTGCTGGGCGTAGATGGAAATGATGTTCAGGATGATCTCCACGCTCTTGTCCATCTTCTCGGCGGTGATGTACTCGCAGGGACCGTGGAAGTTGAAGCCGCCGGTGCCCAGGTTGGGGCAGGGCAGTCCCATGAAGGACAGGCGCGCGCCGTCGGTGCCGCCGCGGATGGGCACGATGCGGGCCTCGAGACCGGCCTCGCGGATGGCCTTCTCCGCGTTCTCGATCAGGTGGAAGTGGGGCTTTACCTTCTCTTCCATATTGTAGTAGCTGTCCTTCATTTCCAGCACTACGGTGCCCTCGCCGTGCTCGGCGTTCAGGCGGGCGGTGATTTTTTCCATCAGGGTTTTGCGGGCAGCAAACTTTTCGCCGTCGTGGTCGCGGATGATGTAGTGCAGCTTGGCGGTGGTCACATCGCCGCTCATCTGGTACAGGTGGAAGAAGCCCTCAAAGCCCTCGGTGTGCTCGGGCACCTCTCCGGCGGGCAGAGCAGCGGCGAACTCCAGCGCGATGGTCTGGGCGTTCTTCATCAGGTCCTTGGCGCTGCCGGGATGCACCGAGAAGCCGTGCACGGTGACCACCGCGTCGGCGGCGTTGAAGTTCTGGTACTCCAGCTCGCCCACGTCGCCGCCGTCCACCGTGTAGGCGAATTTGGCGCCAAAGCGGTCCACGTCAAAGAAGTCGGCGCCCTGGCCCACCTCTTCGTCCGGGGTGAAGCCGATGCAGAGCTTGCCGTGAGGGATGTTCTCCTTCTGAATGCGCTCCACCGCGGTCATGATCTCGGCGATGCCGGCCTTGTCGTCCGCGCCCAGCAGGGTGGTGCCGTCGGCGGTGATCAGGGTCTGGCCCTTCCAGTTGGCCAGCTCGGGGAATTTCTCCACGGTCATGTACTCACCGGTACCGGCAAACAGCACGTTGCCGCCGTCGTAGTTTTCAAACACCTGGGGCTTCACGTTCTCGCCAGGAGCGGCGGGGGCGGTGTCCATGTGGGACACAAAGCCCAGAGCGGGCTTTTCCTCATAGCCGGGGGTGGCGGGCAGAGTGCCGTACACATAGCACTTTTCATCTACCGCAGCGTCGGCCACGCCCAGCTCCTTCAGCTGCTCCACCAGCAGGTGGGCCAGATCGAACTGGCGGGCAGTGCTGGGATGGCTGGTGCTCTCCTCGTCGGAGGTGGTATAGATGGTCACATACTTCAAAAAGCGTTCATACGCGCGCATGATTACACGTCCTTTCTTTTGCGGCCACTGCCCCGCCGCGGGGGCCGTAGGCTGCCTTGTAAGCTGCCTTTTATTCTAGCACAAAGCGGACAAAATAAAAAGTGCCCGCTTGACCCGTCCCCGGTCAAAGCAGGTCGAAATACTTGGAAAACAGGCATATTTATGGTATCCTTATAACGTATATGAGCATTTTGCCCCGCGCGGCTTGCAATAGGAACAGAACGGAGGCCTTTTTATGGCAAACAGTTACTTCACCAACAAAACTCTTTTGATCACCGGCGGCACCGGCAGCTTCGGCAACACGGTGCTCAAGCACTTCCTGGCCAGCGACATCGGCGAGATCCGCATCTTCTCCCGCGATGAGAAAAAGCAGGACGACATGCGCCACGAGATCCAGCAGAAGCACCCCGAGCTGGCGGGCAAGCTGCGCTTTTACATCGGCGACGTGCGCGAGATCGACAGCGTGCGCAGCGCGGTGCGGGGCGTGGACTACATCTTCCATGCCGCTGCCTTAAAGCAGGTGCCCAGCTGTGAGTTTTTCCCCATGGAGGCCGTGCGCACCAACGTGGTCGGCACCGACAACGTGCTCACCGCCGCCATTGACGCGGGCGTGAAGAAGGTGGTCTGCCTGTCCACCGACAAGGCCGCCTACCCCATCAACGCCATGGGCATCTCCAAGGCCATGATGGAAAAGGTGATTGGCGCCAAGGCCCGCACCGTGAAGGCGGAGGACACCACCATCTGCTGTACCCGTTACGGCAACGTGATGTGCAGCCGCGGCAGCGTGATTCCCCTGTTCATCGACCAGATCAAGGCCGGCAAGCCCATCACCATCACCGACCCGGACATGACCCGCTTCCTGATGAACCTGGACGAGGCGGTGGACCTGGTGCAGTTTGCCTTTGAGCATGCCAACCCGGGCGACCTGTTCGTGCAGAAGAGCGACGCCTCCACCATTGGCGATCTGGCCAAGGCCGTGCAGAAGCTGTTTGGCGACACCGGCACCCAGATCATCGGCACCCGCCACGGCGAGAAGCTGTATGAGACCCTGATGACCAAGGAGGAGCGCATCCGCAGCGAGGACATGGGCGGCTACTACCGCGTGTCCGCCGACGGCCGCGACCTGAACTACGACAAGTTCGTGGTCCAGGGTCAGGTGCACACTGAGGCCGACGAGGCTTACACCAGCCACAACACCCGCCGCCTGAACGTGGACGAGACCGTGGAGAAGATCCTGACCACCGACTACGTGCGCGAGGCTCTGGAAGGCTGGAACAAATAAACGGAAAAGGAAGCCATTGCAATGGATCTGAATACCCCTATCCTCATCACCGGCGCGGGCGGCTTCATCGGCAAAAACCTGGTGGCCACCCTGAAAACCGCCGGTTACACCGATCTGATGCTCTTTGAGCGGGACGATCCCCCCGAGACTCTGGCGGAATATGCCGCCCGTGCGGGCTTTGTGTATCATCTGGCGGGCATCAACCGGCCCAAGGACCCCAGCGAATTCTACGCGGGCAACGCGGGCCTCACTGAGACCCTGCTCAGCCTGCTGGACAAGGCGGGCAACAAGGCCCCGGTGCTGGTGACCTCCAGCACCCAGGCCGCGCTGGACAACGACTACGGAAAGAGCAAGGCCCAGGCCGAACAGGCCATCTTTGCCCATGGCAAAGCCACCGGCGCGCCGGTATACGTGTTCCGGCTGCCCGGCGTGTTCGGCAAGTGGTGCCGCCCCAACTACAACAGCGTGGTGGCCACCTTCTGCCACAACTCCGCCAATGGCCTGTCCCTCTCGGTTCGGGACCCGGAATACCGGCTGCCCCTGGTTTACATCGACGACGTGGTGGCCAGCTTTGTGGCCGCGCTGGACGGCAATTGCACCCGCGAGGGCGACTACTGCGTGATTCCGGTGGTACACGAGACCACTCTGGGTCATCTGGCCGAGACCATCGAGGGCTTTGCCAAAAACCGCGAGACCCTGGACGTGCCGGACCAGACTCCCGGCAGCCTGGAGCAGAAGCTCTACTCCACCTGGCTGTCCTACCTGCCCGCCGACCGATTCTCCTACCCGCTGAACATGCACTGCGACAACCGGGGCAGCTTCACGGAATTTCTGCACACCCCGGCCCACGGCCAGGTGAGCATCAACATCTCGAAGCCCGGCATCGTGAAGGGCAATCACTGGCACCATTCCAAGAACGAGAAGTTCCTGGTGGTGAAGGGCACCGGCGTGATCCGCTTCCGTGCGCTGGACAGCACCGAGGTCATTGAATACCATGTGTCCGGCGACAAGCTGGAGGTGGTGGACATTCCCACCGGCTACACCCACAACATCGAAAACGTGGGCGAGGATGATATGGTCACCGTGATGTGGGCCAACGAGGTCTTTGACCCGGACCACCCGGATACCTTCTTCCTGCCCGTCTGATTCTTCATAAAGGAGAGCGCTTTTTATGAGCAAACTGAAACTGATGACCATCGTGGGCACCCGGCCGGAGATCATCCGCCTTGCCGCCGTGATCAAAAAATGCGACAAATACTTCGACCAGATCCTGGTGCACACCGGCCAGAACTATGACTACACCCTGAACGGCATCTTCTTTGAGGACCTGGGCCTGCGGGCGCCGGACCACTACCTGAACGCGGTGGGCGAGGATCTGGGCGAGACCATCGGCAACATCATCGCCAAGAGCTACAAGCTGATGGTGGAGCTGAAGCCGGACGCCCTGCTGATTCTGGGCGACACCAACAGCTGCCTGTCCGCCATTTCCGCCAAGCGGCTGCACATCCCCATCTTCCACATGGAAGCGGGCAACCGGTGCTTTGACGAGTGCCTGCCCGAGGAGACCAACCGCCGCATCGTGGACCACATCGCGGACGTGAACCTGTGCTACTCCGAGCATGCCCGCCGCTACCTGAACGCCGAAGGCACCGCCAAGGAGCGCACCTATGTGACCGGCAGCCCCATGGCCGAGGTGCTGCGCGCCAACCTGGAGCAGATCGAGGCCTCCGACGTGCTGGAGCGCCTGGGTCTGGAGCCCCACAAGTACATGCTGCTCAGCGCCCACCGGGAGGAGAACATCGACACCGAGAAAAACTTCGTGGCCCTGTTCACTTCCATCAACGCGCTGGCGGAAAAATACAACATGCCCATCCTCTATTCCTGCCATCCCCGCAGCCGCAAGCGGCTGGAGGCCATGGGCTTCAAGCTGGACGAGCGGGTGCGGCTGCACGAGCCTCTGGGTTTCCACGACTACAACCATCTGCAGATGAACGCCTACTGCGTGGTGAGTGACTCCGGCACCCTGCCCGAGGAATCCAGCTTCTTCACCAGCATCGGCAAGTCCTTCCCGGCGGTGTGCATCCGCACCTCCACCGAGCGCCCCGAGGCGCTGGACAAGGGCTGCTTCATCCTGGCGGGCATCACCGCCGGCGGCGTGGAGCAGGCGGTGGAAACCGCCGTGGCTATGAACTACAACGGCGACATCGGTATTCCCGTGCCCAACTATGTGGAGGATGTGTCCACCAAGGTGGTCAAGATCATCCAGAGCTACGTGGGCGTGGTCAACAAGATGGTGTGGCGCAAATACTAAAGCCGCCCCACAAAACAGGAGCGTTTACACGGTGAAACGAATTTTAGTGGTGAGCCAGCACTTCTGGCCGGAGCCCTTCCGCATCAACGACATTGTGGAGGGCTTTGTTGAGGACGGCCTGGAAGTGGACGTGCTGTGCGGCCTGCCCAACTATCCCAAGGGCGAGTGGTTTTCCGGTTACAAATACACCGGCCCCCGCCGGGAGGAATACAAGGGTGCGCGGGTGTTCCGGGCCGGGGAGATTCCCCGCAAGGGCAATTCCGGGGCCATGATCTTTTTGAATTACGTGAGCTGGCCCTTCTTTGCGCTGTTCAGCCTGTGGCGGCTAAAGGGCCCCTATGATGCAGTTCTGTGCTACAACACCAGCCCGGTGCTGATGAACTTCCCGGCGATTGTGTATGCCAAGCTGCACCGCATCCCCTTCACCAGCTACGTGCTGGATATCTGGCCGGAAAACCTGTACAGCGTGCTGCCGGTGAAAAACGGTCTGCTGCGCCGCATTGCCAGCGCGGTGAGCGACTGGCACTACAAGCGGGCGGAGCAGCTCATCGCCATGAGCCCTTCTTTGAAGGAGCGGCTGATGGAGCGCACCGGCAAGGGTGGGGACCGGGTGGCGGTGATTCCCCAGCACTGCGAGGATTTTTATGCCGTCCCCCAGCCGGACGAAGAACTGGCGGCCCAGTATGCCGGCCGGTTCAACCTGGTGTTCACCGGCAATTTCAGCCCGGCTCAGAGCCTGGACACGGTGATCAAAGCCGCGGTGAAGGCCCGGAGCATGGGCGCAGAGGATCTGCGCCTTCTGATGGTGGGCGACGGCATGAGCCGGGATGCGCTGGAAGCACTGACCGACGAGCTGAACGCCCGGGATACAGTGGTGTTCACCGGTAGCGTACCCCCGTCGGACGTGTCCCGCTACACCACCCTGGCCCACGGGCTTGTGGCCTCGTTGAGCGCCAGCCCGGACCTGGGCATGACGGTGCCCGCCAAGATCGCCAGCTATATGGCGGCGGCAAAGCCGCTGCTGGCAAGCATGGACGGCGAGGGCGCCCGGGCGGTGGAGGCCGCCGGGTGCGGCTTTGCCAGCCCCGCCGAGGATTCGGACGCGCTGGCGAACAACATGCTGGCGCTGTATCAGGCCGATGAGGCAGAACGCTCCGCGCTTGGGCAGAAGGCCTTTGCCTGGTATCAGGCGAACTACCGCCGCCGGGCGGTGCTGGACCAGCTGGAAGCGTTTTTGATTCCAGGCGAAAAAACAAACGTTTGAGGTGAATCCCTTGAAGGTACTCGTGATCATTCCCTGCTACAACGAAGCAGAGAACATCTGCCGGGTGGTGCAGCGGCTGAAAGCCGCCTGCCCGGATGTGGACTACCTGGTGGTGAACGACTGCTCCACCGACGACAGCGCCCGCATCCTGCGGGAAAACGGCTACAACTACCTGGATCTACCACTGAATCTGGGCATCGGCGGCGGCGTGCAGAGCGGTTATCTGTACGCCACGGCCAACGACTACGACATCACCGTTCAGATGGACGGTGACGGCCAGCACGACCCCCAATATCTGTACGACGTGATCCGCCCCGTGGCCGAGGGCAAGCTGGACATGTGCATCGGCAGCCGTTTCATCAAAAAGGAGGGCTTCCAGACCAGCTTCATGCGCCGGGTTGGCATCCGCTTTTTGAGCTTCATGATCCGGCTGCTCACCGGCCAGCGGGTGCTGGACGTGACCAGCGGCTACCGGGCCTGCGGCAAGCGGATGACCGCGCTCTTCGCAAAGCACTACGCCCAGGACTACCCGGAGCCGGAGGCCATTGTAACGGCCATCTGCAACGGCTACAAGGTGGGCGAGGTGCCGGTGGTCATGGAGGAGCGCCAGGGCGGCGTGTCGTCCATCCGGGCCTTCAAGAGCGTGTACTACATGATCAAGGTCAGCCTGGCACTCATCATCCACCGGCTGAGCGCCATTCAAAAAGGAGGAAAAGGATGAGCCCGGTATTCCAAAGCCTGCTTTTGGTGGGCGATCTTGTATTTTTGGTTCTCATTTTTGTGATGGTCAAGAACGGCCGGCTCAGCGTCCGGTTCAGCCTGCCCTGGCTGGGGCTCGGCGCAGGCATGCTGGTGCTGGCCGTCTGGCCGGAGGCCGCCAAGATCCTGCGCAGCCTGGTGCAGGTGGAGGTGGTCTCCAACATGGTGTTCATCATGCTGTTTTGCTTTGTGCTGCTGGTGCTGCTCATCCTGTGCGCGGTGGTCAGCGAGTACAACGAACGGCTCAAGCGCCTGACCCAGACGAACGCCATGCTGGAGCATCGGGTGCGCCAGCTGGAGGAACAGCTGCGCCACACCGGCCGGTAACGAAGTGCCGAGTCTCTTCGTCTGTTTTGATACAAACAACACGCGCGGCTGCCGGGCCCCGGTTTAGGCCGGGGCCCGGCAGCCCGCAAAAGGATTGATACATTTCATGATGGCATTGCTGCTCCATCTTTTTTTATTTGCCGGCTTTTTCCTGGGCTGGTGTCTCTGGCTGTTCCACCGACTGCGGATTCCGGCGGAGCAAACGCCGGTGGTCTCCATGTGCGCCCTTTCGGTGGTCACCTATCTGTTCGGACTGGTGAACCTGTTCGGACTGATCCAGCCGGTTTTGTACGGCGGCGGAATCCTGCTGGGCCTGTGGACGCTTTTCCGGCAGGGGCCCAAGCTGCTGCGGCGCTTTGTCACCCTGCCCATGATCGGCTTCGGCCTGGTGTGCGGCTGGTTCATGCTGCTTTTGCGCGGCGCCGCCGTGGAAGGGCACGACAATTTTGCCCATTGGGCCATCGTCGCCAAGAGCATCCTGACCCACAACGCCTTCCCCACCGCTGCCAACACCGCGGTGGAATATGTGAGCTATCCGCCGGGGACTGCCGTCTGGATCAAGCTGGTGTGCGATCTGCTGGGCACCTCGGACGGCACCATGCTGTTTGCCCACATCATTCTGAACATGGCCTGCATCCTGGCCCTGATCCCGCTGTGCCGCAAATCCTTAGCGGTGGGGGCCGCTCTGGTTGCCTACGGCGTCTTTTCCTTTTTGCAGTTCAACGGCTGCGGAAGCCTGATGGTGGACTACCTGTTCAGCCTGCTGGTGCTGGCCACCGCCGCCGTGCTTCTCGCCTCCTGTGAAGCGAATCCGGCCGGCGGCCTGACGGGCGCGCTGGCGCTGCTCTGCTTCACCACCCTGGTCAAAAACAGCGGGCTCATGTTTGCGGTCATCGGTCTTGCCCTGGCCCTGTGGATGGTCTGGCACAGCGGCTTTTCCCGCAAGGTGCAGTGGATCTGGAGCGGGCTGCTGACCCTTGCCCCCATCGGCGTATGGGCGCTTTGGCTGCTGCGCATCCAGCTGGTATACGGCGAAACCGTTTCCAAGCATTCGGTTTCGGTGGAGAATTACGCCCAGCAGATCAGCGAAAAGAGCACCGCGGACATCGCCGCCTTTCAGCGCAGCTTTTTCAGCTACTGGCTGCACCCGGGCTACAGCGGCGTGGCCTTTTTCTGGATCACCGCCGCTCTGTGCGCTGCGGTTCCTCTGCTTTTGCTGGCAATGGGCCGCATCGAAAAAAAGCGCGCCCTGCTCTATGCGGGCAGCAGCCTGGGCGTTCTTGCCTTTTATCTGTTCACACTATATCTGACCTATTTGCTATCCATGAGCCGGGAGGAGATGCTGGTTCTGGCCAGTCTTCCCCGCTACATCGTGTGCTTCTGCGCCGCCATCGCCGGACTTATGCTGCTGGCGCTGCTCTGGCACCTGCAGGGGCACAAGGCGCGCCCCTGGGCGGGCGGCGCCATTCTTGCCTGCTGCCTGTTCGCGCTGATCGTCTTTCAGCCCTATTCCCTGCGCTGCCTTTACAGCAAGCAGGATTACCAGAACAACGAGGAGCAAGCCCCCTGGATCGAGCTGCGGGATGAATACGGCCTGCCGGAAGGGGCCAGCTACCTGTTCTACACCAACGGCTCCCCGGTGGACGGCTGGTCGGGCCTGATGGTGGCCCGTTATGTGTTCAACACAGATCACGCGGCTCTTTGGCAGCTTCGGGACGACGGCCCCTATCTGGCCGCCGCCTTTGAGGAATATGAGTATGTGGTGTTCAAATCCCCGGACGCACAGAGCGATGCGGAACTGGAGCGCTGGGGGTTCGATCCGGCTTCCACTCCCTATCTGGACCGGGGCACCTTCATTCAGCGGCAGCAGGAGCTGGGCTCCTAGTTCCCGGGGCAATCCCTTCGATTCAACGATTTCGGTGTGAGGTGTGTGCATGGATTTTAACACATTGGTCTTTCTGGGCTTTTTTGCGGGGGTGGCGGTGCTCACCTACTGTGTGCCCCGCCCGGTAAAGCCCTATCTCTGGCTGCTGGCCAGCTACGCTTTTTATCTGTATAAGCCGGAAAATGCCCGGCTGGTGTTCATCCTGATCAGCGTGACCGTGGTGACCTGGGTGTGCGCCCTGGCCATGGACAGCGTTCCCCAGCAGGCCACCCGGCGTCTGTTTCTGGTGGTCTCGTTGGCGGTATGCTGCGGGTTTCTGTTCTTCTTCAAATACTTCAACTTCTTCGGCGAACTGCTGGGCGGGATCACCGGTCTGTTCGGCGGCGAAGCGCCCCATCTGGACCTGATTGCGCCGCTGGGCCTTTCCTACTTCACCTTCCAGAGCCTGGGCTACGTGATCGACGTATACCTGCACCAGACCAAGGCCGAGCGCAATCCGCTGAAATACGCGCTGTTCGTGAGCTTCTTCCCCTGCATCTTCACCGGTCCCATCGAGCGCAAGGAGCACCTGATGGCCCAGTTCGACCATCCCCGCCGGTTCGACTATGACCGGGTGGCGGGCGGTTTGTTCCGGGTGCTGTGGGGCTATGTGAAAAAGATGGTCATCGCCGACAACATCGGCGTATTCGTGCGGGCGGTCTACTCCGCGCCGGACAAGCACACCGGCCCCTATCTGCTGGCGGCCAGCCTGCTGTTCAGCTATCAGATCTACATGGACTTCTCCGGCTGCTGCGACATCGCCATCGGCGCGGGCCGGATGCTGGGCTTCGATCTTCTGGAAAACTTCAACCGTCCCTTTGCCGCCAAGACTTACACCGAGCTGTGGAACCGGTGGCACATGAGCCTGACCAACTGGTTTAAGGATTACATCTTCACCCCCCTCTCCTTCTATAACCGGGGCGCGGAGGGCATTCTGGGCAAGCTGCAGGGCTGGTTCAACATCTTCATCATCTTCCCCATCAGCGGCCTGTGGCACGGCGCAAGCCTGGGTTATGTGATCTGGGGCGTTTTGAACGGCCTGTTCATGGTGGTGGGCAAGGCCACCGCCAAAAAGCGCCGCAAGCTGGCCAAGAAGAACCCGCTGTATCAGATCCCCCATCTGCAGGGATTCATTCAGCGGTGCTGCGTGTATCTTTTGTTCACCGCCTGCATCGTCTTCTTCGCGGCCGATCTGTACGGCGGCAAGGCGGGCACGGTGTTCGCCGGCCTGTTCACCGACTGGGGCAAGGCGGGCCTCGCCCAGCTGGCCAGCGGCTTTGCGGCGCTGGGCCTGGGCGGCACAACGGTACTCATGCTGGTGGCCAGCAGCCTGGTGGTGGAGCTGATCGAGGCCCGCGGCCCGGTGGCCCAGTGGATTCGTACCCAGCGGGCCTGGGTGCGCTGGCCGCTGTATTACGGTCTCTGCCTGCTGCTGCTGTTCTTTGGCGTATTCGGCCAGTCGGCCTATATCTATCAGCAATTCTAAGGAGGTGCGGCGATCTTGACCAATCAACCAAAGCGCAAAAAAAAGCGCAGTCTCGTGCGCACCTTGCTGTACCGCTTTTTTACCGGGCTGGAGATTCTGATCAAATTCAGCTTTTTTATTCCCATCCTGCTGTTCATGGTCTGGTTCAGCCATAAGGTGGACATCAGCGGCCTGTTCCAGGGCGAGCTTGCCCCCCGCGAGGTGGCCAACATGCTGCTGGCAGGCGACACCGTATCCAACTACGACAAGATGGACGAGCGTGCGGTGCTGAAGCTGTATGTGCAGAATCTGCCCGAGGAACAGGTGCCGGACACCGTGGCCCTGGGCTCCAGCCGGGTGCTGCAGCTGCGGCAGGAGCTGGTGGGCGGCAGCTTTTTCAACATGGGTCTGAGCGGCGCCTCCGCCATGGACATCATGAACTGCTTCTATCTGCTGGACAAGGAGGGCAAGCTGCCCAAGAATCTGATCATCGAGGTGGACCCCTGGCTGTTCAACGGCGACGGCGCCGCCGACCTGAACAAAAAGGCGGACACCGAGCTGTTCAGCGAGTTTTTGCAGAAGGGCCTAGGCATGACCAGCGACTACGAGGAGCCGGACAAGCTGGAACTGTGGAAGGCTCTGATCGACCCGGCCTACTTCCAAGGCAACGTAAAATATGCCCTCAAGCAGCGGGCCACCGGCGAAACCACCACCGAAGACGGCGAGAGCATCCCCTTCCAGGCGGTGACCGGCGATCGGGATAAGCTGGACAACAACGTGAAGGAACCGGACGGCAGCGTACTGTATCAGTCGGATTTCCGCAACTGGGATTACGACCAGGTGATGGCCGAGGTGCTGGACCAGGCGGGCACGCTGGAGGGCCTGCACGGCTTCTCCAAGATGGACCCCTACTGGACCGATCTGTTCGAGCGTTTTGTGACCTATGTGCAGAGCAAGGACGTGAACGTGGTCTTCCTGCTTACCCCCTACCATCCCTTCATCATCAAGCACGTTTACAACAATCCCCAGGGCTTCGAGGGCTTCTTTGAGGTGGAGCCCTGGCTGCGCAGCTTTGCCGAAAAGCACAACATCCCGCTGTACGGCAGTTACCATGCCAGCCGCATCGGCGTGCCGGAAAGCCTGTTCTACGACGGCCTGCACTGCAAGCCGGAGGCGCTCAAGCTGTATTTCCCCGGCATCGAGGCCGCTTTGCAGGGCCTGCAGACCTCCTACGAGGCCCAGTATCTGGAGACCTACGGAGCAGACAACGCCGACCTGGTGACCAATGCCCTGGTGGGCAGCACCGCCGACTGCCTGGTGGTGGACGAGGAATGGTTTGCTGCGGCCAGCGCCGCCTGATTTGCCCTCCGTTGCATGCTTAAACTTCAAAGCCCCGCCCCGGGTGCAAGATCTGCACACCGGGGCGGGGCTTTTTGCTTTTGCGTCAACAAACCGAGCGAAGGCTTTTGGGCTTTATCCGGCGGCGGAAGCGCTCTGTTCCGCACCGGATTCCGGCACCGGCAGCACGCTGTATGGCTCGGAAACCGCCGTGTTTACCGGCGAAGATTCGCTCTGCTTATTCTTGGGCGAAGCAGAGGCCGCAAGGTCTGCCACGACTCCGCAGCCTGCCAGGGATGCCGCCAGCAAAACTGCCGCAGCCAGTGTGGAAATGAATTTGGTCATCGGATCGTTCTCCTTTTCCGGGATACATTCTGTTTTGTGCCGTCTTATCCGTACGGGCCGGATATTCGGCACGCTTTTGGTTAGCAGAAACTAACCAAGGAGTAAAAATTTTGCGCGGCTGGCCGGTTCCCTGCCGCGCATTGCAAGTGTTGGATCAATCCCGAATCATTCCAGGCAGCAGAACGCGCCGGAAAATTTTGGCGCGATAGCCTTGCCTGAGCTCTTGGGCATGAATTGTGCGGGATCGGCCTTATTATAGCATGCAAAAAAGCAGCCGCGCAATCAATTTGTTGCGCGGCTGCTTTTGAAATTTTGCGGTTTGGAAACGCTTACGCCTGGTAGTCGTACTGCAGCATGGGCACGGTCCAGTGCTCCAACACCTTGCACATATCCGCCGCCACGGCCTTGGCGCCGGGCAGGTCGTGCTCCAGATAGTTGCCGCACTCCTTGCGCTCGCTGCCGGGGATCTTGCCCTCGAAGCCAGCGATGAAGGCGAAGCACTCCCGCACCAGGGCAATGGCCTGCTCCTTTTCCAGGGCATCCCGGGTGAGGAAGTAAAAACCGGTGCGGCAGCCCATGGGGCCCACATAGATGATCTGGTCGCTGTAGGCGGAGTTGCGCACATAGGTGGCGAACAGATGCTCGAAGGTGTGCATGGCGGGACTGGGCAGATACACGCCCCCGTTGGGCTTGACCATGCGGATATCGTAGGTAATCACGTCGCCGTCCACCCGGGAGACATACATGCCTTTTTCCAGCTTGTCGTGGTCGACGGTAAAGCTTGCGATGGTTTTCATGGGAATCCTCCTGCTCAGTAGGCAATGCTGCCCAGCACCTGGCCGTCGATGGTCTTGGTGGTGAACAGGCCGTTTTCATAGATCATATAGCTGTGGGAGCCGTCCTTAGGAATGGACACACTGCCCGGGTTCAGAATCAGGGTATCGTCCCGCCAGCGGGCATGCTTCACGTGCACATGGCCGAACACAAAGGCGCTGTGTGCGGGCATGGGGGGCAGGTTCTCCGGGTTAAATTTATGGCCGTGGGTGGCAAACAGGCATTTGCCTTCCTCCAGCCAAAGGGTGGTGTAATCCGCCATCACCGGGAATTCCAGCACCATCTGGTCCACCTCTGCCTCGCAGTTGCCCCGCACCGCGATGATCTTCTCCTTCAGGCCGTTCAGCATGGGGATCACCTTTTTGGGTGCGTAGCCCTCGGGCAGGTCGTTGCGGGGACCGTGGTACAACAGGTCACCCAGCAGCAGGATGCGGTCCGGCTGCTCGGCCTGGATGCGCTCCATCAGTTTTTCACAATAATAGGCCGAACCGTGCAGGTCGGACGCAATCAGAAGCTTCATATGGTTACGACTCCTTTGGAATGGATTTTCTCTTTTTCCTCTTCCTTTTCAAAGCCTGGCTGGCGGCGGGGCCAGAAAATCACTCCGCACAGCAGCCAGATGGTCACATTCACGCAGGCCCACATCACATGGGTCTCCATGGTGGCGTGGCAGAGCATCACCAGGCAGCACACCGCCTCGGCGGCCAGGCCCTCTTTGAGCAGCCGCCATACCAGCAGGGCAAAGCCCAGCCAGATCAACGCACTGGCCACCGGACCGGCCACAATCCAGTAGTGCAGGTAGGCATTGTCCACCAGCATTTCCTCCCCGGGCATCTGGCCCGCAATGGCAAAGGGCATCGTGGTAAGGCCCTCCCAGCCCAGCGAGATCCGGGTACTGAGCAGGCCATCCAGCCGGGCCAGCAGCGGGTTCTCCGGGTTCCAGCCAAGGGCAAGGCCCATGCTGGCGGCGAAAGCAAGCAGCGGTGCGGCCGTGAGCAGCAGCCGCACCGGCAGCGGCCGCAACACGCCAGGCCAGACACGCACCACCAGCAGAGCTGCAATGAGCAGTGCCAGGCACATGGTGGCGGCACGGCTGTCCGGTCCGAAGTTACAAAGCAGTGCCAGAGCTGCCAGCAAAGCAAAGTCAAACCATTTCAGCCGCTTTGCTCCACGCAGGCACACGTACATCAGCGCCAGCCCCAGCAGGCAGGCACCGAAAAAGTTGTACCATCCATAGCCGAAACTGTTCCGGTAGCGGCCGGTGCCCAGCTCCTGCATGGTATCGATCACACCGGTCACCGAGCTGAGCGCCACAACGCCCACGCTGAGCGCCCCCACCGGGAACACCAGCTTCAGCGCCCGGCGCAGCGGCACATCCTTGGCCGCCAGCGCGAACAGCAGTGCCATCATCATCCACTTGTCGTGGTTATTCATGAACACCCAGCGGATCACAAACAGCACGCAGAAGACGGCAGCCAGCTGCCGTCCGTCGTACCGGGTGCAGAACAGGATCTTCCCCAGCAGGCAGAGCGCCACAAGGTGGTCCAGCGCCATGGTCCCGTATTCAAACAGCCAGGGAAGACGGTCCCGGTACAGACTGTTCACAAAAAAGATCTCGAACTGGTAGACCGCCGCTGCCACTGCAAACAGCCAGGGCGCCAGCGTCTGCCGCGCGCCGCCCAGCCAGCCGCCGAACAGCTGCCGCTGTACCGTCAGCTGCCTGCCCAAACCGAACCAGGGCGCCTCCATCGGGCGGCGCAGCGTCTGCCAGGCGTACCACACGCAGGCAAGCGCAAGCCCCAGCACGGCGAGATCCGCATAGCCGTAAAGGCAGTCGATAATAAAAGAATGCAAGGGTCCTTCTCCTTCAAAAAACAGGGTGGCAGAGCCCGCGCCGGCAGGCCCTGCCTTGTGCCGCGTCCCGTGCGGCTCAGCTGTATTTCTTCACAATGGCCTGCATGGCCTCGAACTGCTGCTCCATATCCTGCACCAGCTTGAACTGGGTGCGGGCCCGAACCAGATTGTGGGTGGGATACTGGGTCTTGAAATAGGTATCCCCCTGCAGATAGTCGGTCAAGAAGCGCATGCCGCATTCCAGGGTCAGGATCTTGGCGCCCCAGGCCAGGTTCGCCTTCTCGTTTTCGGTGAGCACATCGCCCGCGGTTTCCAGATAGCCCTTGGTGTAGGCCTCGAACAGATCAATGTCAAAGCTCACCTTGGACAGATCCGGCTCGTCCTCGGCGGCATGGGTGGCGCCGAAGCGGATGGAATCGCCGAAATCGTTGAGGGCAAGGCCGGGCATGATGGTATCCAGATCGATGATGCAGATGCCCTGGCCGCTCTTCTCGTCAAACAGGATGTTGTTCAGCTTGGTGTCGTTGTGGGTGACCCGCAGCGGCAGAGTTCCCGCCCGCAGCTGGCTCATGAGCACGCTGCAGTCCGCCGCGTGGTCCAGCACAAACTGGATCTCGTCCTTGCAGGTGCGAGCACGGTTTTTCACATCCCGGCGCAGCGCCTGTTTAAAGTTCTTCAGCCGGTCCTCGGTATCGTGGAACTTGGGAATGGTCTCATACAGGGTGTCGGCGGGATAGCCGTCCAGCTGCTTGAGGAAGCGGCCGAAGCTGCGTGCAGACTGGTAGAACTGCTCCGGGCGCTCCACGCTCTGGTAGCACACGGAATCCGGAATGAAGTTGTAGCACCGCCAGGGCAGACCGTCGGTGTCCTCGTAATAGTTTTCCCCGGCTTTGGTCTTGATATAGCTCAGGGTCTCCCGGTCCGGGTCGCCGCCGGAAGCGCGGATGCTCTGACGCAGATACTCGGTCACGCCGAAGATGTTCTCCATTACCTCGCGGGGCTTTTTGAACACGTGGATGTTGATGCGCTGCAGCACATAACTCAGCTCTTCCTCGCCGTTCTCGCCGGGCATGAACACCGCGTAGGTCTCGTTGATGTGGCCCGCGCCGAAGGGCTGCACATAGCTGCACTGGTTGCCGAAACCGAAGGCATACAGTGCATCCTCCAGCATGCGGCTGTCCACGCCGTCGATCTTGCGGCGCTTGGCGAAGATCACCTCGCCCGCCTCCACCTTGCGGTGGGCCTCCACATGGCAGTTGGCCTTGACCACGCTGCCCAGTCCGATGTGCGCGCCCTCGTCCACCACGGTGTCGTGGTCGATGATGGCGCCGCTGTTCACCAGGCAGCCCAGGCCCAGCTTGGTATGGGTGTTGATCACGGCGCGCTGCATCACGAAGCTGCCCGCGCCAATCTCGGCGCTGGGGCTGACCACCGCGCTGGGATGGATGATGGTGGGCACCACAAAATCGGCCTCCAGCAGCTTTTTCACCCAGTGCAGCCGCATCTTGTTGTTGCCGAATGCAGCCACTGCACAAGGGTATTCCTTGCGGAAGTCTTTATAGTCCACCAGCTTGCCGATGACGCAGCTCTCCTTGCAGGCGTCGTCCAGCATGGCGATCTTATCGAACTGGCGGGTCGCCATGGCGGATTCATAGACCATATGGCCAAAACCGCCCGCGCCCAAAATCAATAGGTTCGGCATTGGGTTTTTCCCCTTTCTGTTCTGCCCGGCCGCCGCGTTCTGCGCGGCGCATCCGGTGAAAATCTGTCAGAAATCAATGTAATTCTATTATAGTAAAAGAGACACCCCAATACAAGGTATCGGGGTGTTTTTCCTATTGGTCATCCAATTCACAAAGTTAGTCACCAGCTGCCGCCGCCCTGCATGAATACAGCCGCCAGCAGCTGCAAAACCATCAGCGCCGCCGCACCCAGCAGCATGGCCGCTCCGCTTTTGTTCATTTTCCATTTTTGCTCCTCGGCCGCCATTCGTTTGGCCCGGCTCGTCTGGCACAGCAAAAAGGCGATGCCCAAGCAGACACCGGGCAGCATGGTGGCCATCTGCGCCACAGCGCCCGGACTGTTGTTGGGAATGCGAAATACTCCCACGCAGAACAGACACAGAAAGAATTGCGCCCCAAACAGTCCGCTCCACCAAAGCGCCGGCTTTGTCTGCTGGGTCTGGATGTCACGCGCCTTCTGCCGCCCTGCCTGGCCCGTTTGCCCGAGCCCGGGATATCCGGTGACCAGATCCCGGCCATATTTGTACTGAACACATCCCACGGCCCCCAGCAGCCCGACCACCTGGGAGATGATCAGTACCACAAAGCCCGCCCCACTGGCGGCAAAGCCGACGGGCACCGCCATCAGGCTGATGCCCAGATTTGCCAGCTGGACCCACAGATCCATGGCACGCACCAGCGTTTCCAGCTTTTTTCTATCATAGGCCGCGTCCGGATCATACCCCGCCAGCATGGTGTAATCGCCGCTGGAGATCATCACCGCCAGCATCGGATGCAGGCTGCCTCCGCACAGAAACAGCAGCACCGGCAGCAGTACCCATTCCATCGTTCCCCGCATCGCGCCCAGCACAAACAGCCCCAGCTGAACGGCCAGTGCCAACCAGAAGGCAAGGCGGGTGGTCTTCTGCCAGGAGGCACAGCGGCGGCGGAAAGCGGCGTCCGGGTCCAGCCCGCCCACCAATTCATCCAAACTACAGCCCAGCACCGCGGTCAGCTGCTGCAGGGTGGCAAGGTCCGGCTGGGTGCGGTTGCCCTCCCAGCGGCTCACCGCCTGCCGGGTCACGAACAGCTGCTCGGCCAGCTGCTGCTGGCTCAAACCCGCCGCCCGGCGCAAGGCCGCCAGTCTACCGCCAAAATCCTGCCGGTTCTCCCTTTGTTCCGCATGCTGTTCGCTCATAATCCTTCCCCGCTTTCTCGCCGGTTTTCTGCCCTCAGTATAGCACCGGCCCGCTTTCCGGGGCAAGAAACATCCTGTTGCTCGCCTCTTTGCGCGCAAAAAAGCGGGAGCCGCTGGCTCCCGCTTGGATGCATTGATTCAAATCAGTCCCGGCTGCGGCTAAAGATGCGCAGCAGGTACAAAAACAGGTTGATGAAGTCCAGATACAGCTGCAGCGCCGCGTAGATGGAAGCCTTTTTTGCCATGGCCTCGTTGCCCGCGTAGGCAAAGTACAGCGCTTTGATCTTCTGGGTGTCGTAAGCGGTGTAGCAGGAGAAGATCACGATGCCCAGGATGCTGAACAGGATGCTGGACCCGCTCATGAAGAACATGCCGATCACGCTCACGATCATCAGCACGATCAGGCCAACCATCAGCGGAGTGCGCCAGCTGGTCAGGTCCCGCTTGGTCAGGTAGCCGTAGGCAGCCATCACGCCGAAGTACAACGCGGCCGCACCGAAGGCCATGAGCACATCCCCCATGCCATACAGCCACAGGTAAGAGCTGAACACCAGACCGTTCACCGCCGCATAGACGAAGAACAGGCCCCGGGCCGAGCTCACGCTCATGCTGTGCAGGCGGGAAACCAGCGCCATGACCAGCACGATTTCCAGAATCGCCAGACCGAAGAAGGCAAAGCTGGAACGCAGCAGGTAGAAGCCCAGATTGCTTGCATAGGCCGCCAGCGACACGCCGAAGGTGACCAGCAGGCCTGCGAACATCCACAAAAAGGTTTTTGCGGTGTAGTTGCTCAGGGTTTCGTACTGGAATTTTTCGTTCATATAAACGGTGTTAGGGCCGGAATTGTTCCATTGATTGTAATCATTCATATCATCAGATCCTTTCTTTAAGACTGATTATATCGTATATTATATCTGTATTTGTAAATAAAATCAAAATCTTTTATAATGACTTTGTGACAAGATCCCCCAAAAGGAGCGTTTTCCATGGCCTTTGGTCTTTATCTTCATATCCCCTATTGCCTGGCAAAATGCCGCTACTGCGATTTTTATTCCAAGGGCGGCAGCCGGGGCGTTCCGCAGGAATATGTGGACGCGCTGGTGCGCCGGATGGACAGCTTTCGCCGACAGGGCCTTTTACCGGAGCATCCGGACACAGTGTATTTCGGCGGCGGCACGCCCAGCCTTCTGACCCCGGAGCAGGCCGCCCGGCTCATCTCTGCCGCCTCCCCTGCTCCCGGCGCGGAGGTGACGCTGGAGGCAAACCCGGAAACCGTGGATGAAGCCAGTCTCTCCGGATTTTTGCAGGCGGGAGTGAACCGGCTGAGCCTGGGGGTGCAGACCGCCTTCGACGAGAGCCTGGCCCGTCTGGGCCGCCCCCACACCGCCGCCCAGAGCCGGGAAGCTTTTGCGGCAGCAAGGCGGGCGGGATTTTCCAACATCAGCGGCGACATCATGCTGGCCCTGCCCCAGTATACGCGGGAGGAGTTCGACGCCACCCTGGAGCTGATCGGCTCCGGCGGGGCCACCCACATCTCGGCCTATCTGTTAAAAATTGAGCCGGGCACCGCCTTCGGCAAGCGTCCCCCCGCCGGTCTGCCGGACGAGGACGCTGCCGCAGATTTTTATCTCTACGGTGTAGAGCAGCTGGAAAAGGCCGGCTTTGCCCAATACGAGATCAGCAACTTTGCCCGCTCCGGTTTTGAGGGACGGCACAACCTGTTGTACTGGAACTGCCAGGATTACCTGGGTCTTGGCCCTGCGGCCCACAGCTGCGTGAACGGCAAGCGCTTTTACTGGCCCGGCGACACCCATGGCTTTCTGGACCCGGACTGCCAGCCGGTGCAGGATGGGGGCTGCGGCGCGGAGGATTACATCCTTTTGCAGCTGCGTCTGACCAGCGGCTTGGACCTGAACGCCTTGAAAACACAATACAATGTGGAGTTTTCTCAAAAGCAATTGCGATTTGTAGAAAAATGTGTGACCGCCGGGTATGCCCGATTCCAAAACAATGTGCTCACCCTAACCCCCGCCGGTCTCATCATCCAGAACAGCATTCTGTGTGAACTGCTTGCCTGAGGTGTGTATTCCCGGCTTCCGACCCAGGGTCCCAGAGAACCTCACAGCAAAACTGCGCCGCCCGCCTTCGGTTTTGTCCGAAAGCGGGCGGCGTTTTCATACAGTCTTATTTACAAATCGTATATTCCCAATCATTTTCTACGAGTTTTCGGATCAATCCTCCCATTTCTCGCACAGGGCTTCCACCTGGCTTGCCATGCGGGCCAGCTCCTTGTTGGCGTGGCCCTCCTTGGCCTTGATGATGTTCAGCAGGCGATGACCGGCATCCAGCAAGCGGCGGAACACCGGGTTCTGGCTGCGCAGGCCCGCCTTCTTCTCCTCGATGCGCTTGCGGTTACCCAAGGCCAGGCAGTGGCCGCTCACCAGATCATAGACTGCGCCGTTGTAGGGGGCGCTGGCGGAATAGCCCAGCTCGGCCATCAGCCGGTTGGCGAAGATATCGCAGACGGTGTCCTCGCCGTGGGTCACAAACACATGCTGGGGCTTGTGGTCCTTGAAGGCGGCGGCCCAGCGCATCAGGCCCTCGTTGTCCGCGTGGCCGGATACGCCCGCCAGCACCTTGATCTGGGCCCGCACCTCGATGGTCTCGCCGAACAGCCGGACCTCCTTGGCCCCTTCCACCAGTGCACGGCCCAGGGTGCCGGGACTCTGATAGCCCACAAAGAGCACGGTGCACTGGGGCTGCCACAGGTTATGCTTCAGGTGGTGCCGGATGCGGCCCGCCTCACACATACCGCTGGCAGAAAGAATCACCTTGCGGCTCTGGTCAAAGTTGATGGCCTTGGAATCGTCGCTGCTCACAGCCAGCTTCAAGCCCTTGAAGCTGATGGGGTTGACCCCCTGTTGCACCAGGGTCCGGGCCTCCTCGTCGTAGCATTCCGCCCACTGATCCCGGAAGATGTGGGTGGCCTCCACGGCCAGCGGACTGTCCACATAAACGGTGAAGTCGCCGTGGCCCTTCACCTGGTTCTGCTCCTTGATCTGGCGCAGGAAATACAGCATTTCCTGGGTCCGGCCCACCGCGAAGCTAGGGATGACCAGATTGCCGCCCCGGTCAAAGGTCTCCTGAATGACCCCCGCCAGCTCGGTCACGTAGTCCGGCCGTGGGCCGTGGCTCCGGTCGCCGTAGGTGGATTCCATCACCACATAGTCCGCTTCGGTCAGGTAGGTGGGGTCCTTGAGCAGGGGCTGATGGTCGTTGCCGATGTCGCCGGAGAAAACCAGCTTTTTGGTGACTTCACCCTCGGTGACCCACAGCTCTATGCTGGCCGAGCCCAGCAGATGGCCCACATCCACAAACCGGCCCTTCACGCCGGGGGCCACATCGAAGGTCTCGCCGTAATCAATGGGTTCAAACAGCTTCAGCGCTGCCTCCGTATCCTGCATGGTGTAGATGGGCTCGTATTCCGCCGCGCCCGAGCGCTTGGCCTTGCGGTTGCGCCATTCCGCCTCAAATTCCTGGATGTGGGCGGAGTCGCGCAGCATGATGTTGCACAGCTCACTGGTGGCGGTGGTGGCGAACACCGGCCCCCGATACCCGTTTTTCACCAGCAGCGGAATGCGGCCGGAGTGGTCGATGTGGGCGTGGGTGAGCAGCAGGCTGTCCACCTGGCCGGGCGCCAGCGGCAAGGGCTGATTTTCATAAATGTCCTTGCCCTGTTCCATGCCGCAGTCGATCATGATGTTCTGGTCGTTTGCCTGAAGCAGATAACAGCTTCCGGTGACCTCATGGGCTGCGCCCAAAAATGTAAGCTTCATATCCTGCGGGGCCTCCTTTTTTGCCGCCCGCACCTGCACCCGAACGGGGCGGCGCGGGCCGGTCCTGTCGTTACCTTTATTATAGCCTTTGCCCCTGGCGCTTACAAGCAAATTGTCAAAAAGAAAAGCAAACAGATTGTAAATTTTAGGCAATACCGCACAATTCCAAGTGGGAGTGCGGGCAAAATCGCCTGATACAATCTGTTTGCTTTCTATCCAGTTTCTACAATTATGAAATTCCCACGCTGGCTCCGCCGAAGGCCTCGGCCTCCTGCTCGTCGTGGGTAATGAGCAGCAGCCAGCGGCCTTTGAGCATCTGGCGTACCCAGTCCATGGCCCGCTGCCGGGTTTCCTCGTCCAGCCCCTTAAAAGGCTCGTCCAGAATCACGCCCTCTGCCGGGGCCAGCACCGCCCGGGCCAATGCCACCCGCCGGGCCTGCCCGCCGGACAGCTGCCGCGCGGGCTTGGACCAGTCCTCTTCGCAAAGGCCCAGCGCCGCCAGCGCCGCTTCAATCTCTTTCGGGCGCAGCTGGGGGCAGCACAGGGCCACATTGCCCACCGCTGTGAGCTGGCCGCAGAGCCGGTCCTCCTGGAACTGGGCCACGATCCGGCCGTCGGTTTCCACCCGGCCCGCATCCGGCGTTTCCAGCCCCAAAAGCAGCCGGGCCAGGGTGGTCTTTCCCCGGCCGGAGGGCGCCATCAGAACGTTGGCTCCCTCCAGGGTCAGGTTCAGATCCCGCAGCACCCACTGGTCCCCGTAGCGCTTGCTCACGCCGTTCAGCACCGCCTTCATGCGCCGCCTCCTTCCATCCGCCTGCCCGCTGCCGCCAGCAGCCGGACGAACACCGCTTCAAACACACCGCTTACCAGCACGATCACCGCCGTCCAGGCAAACAGCTCGCCGGTTTCCAGATAGAGCTTCGCCTGATACAGCGCCTCGCCGATGCTGCCGCCCGGCAGGCCGATGACCTCGGCGGCGATGCCGCTTTTCCAGGCAAGGCCCATGCCCACGGTGCAGCTCTGCACAAAATAAGGCCAGACCTGGGACAGCCAGATGGCTCCCAGCGCCCGGGAAAAGGGAATCCGGAACACCTTGGCCATCTCCAGCAGCTGCCGGTCGGTCTGCTGGATGCCCTCCAGCACCGCGGTGTACACCACGGGCAGCACCATCAGAAAACTGATGAGCACCGCCAGGTTGGCGCTGCGCACCCACAAAAGGGCCAGAATGATGAAGCTGGCCACCGGAACCGCCTTGATTAGCTGCATCAGCGGCCGGATCAGCACCCGCACCGGTTCCAGCCAGGCGCTGGCCGCCGCCAGCACCACGCCCGCCGCCAGCGCGCTGAAAAAGCCCGCCAGAATGCGCAGGGCGCTGAAGCTCACCCGCTGCCAGAACACGGCGGTGGGCACAAGGCCCGCCAGCTTTTCCAGGGTTTCCAGCGGGGAGGCCAGCAGAAACTTCTGGGGGATCGCCATGGCCGCAAACTGCCAGACCGCCACCCAAAACAGGATGGCGGCCGCTTGTTTACCTCGTTTATTCCACTCCATAGTAGAAGTCGTCGCCCGGCAGCGCACCGCCCACCGAGGCAGCGTCCTGCTGGTACAGCACGTCCAGATAGCCGCTCAGGGCCTGCTTCATGTCCGCGCCGTCCATGTAGGTGATGTTGCAGGCAGGCAGGGCCTTTTCGGCCAGGGGAGCCTTGGCCACGATGCCGTACTCCGCCACCAGCTGGGCCGCGTCGGCGGTGTTGGCGGTCACCCACTCAATGCTGCTGCGGTAGTCCGCCAGGAAAACCTCCAGCTCCTCGGGATGCTGCTGGGCGTAGTCGCTGCGCACGGCCAGCACGCCGGTGATCAGCTGGGAATCCGGGTCGATCTTGTTCCATTCCTCGGTCAGGTCCAGCGCCACGGTCAGGCCCTCCACCTGGGCCTGGGCAGCAGTCACATAGGGCTGGGGCAGAACCGCCACGGCGCCCTCGCCCGCGCTCTGCAGGGTAGCCAGCACCTCGGTGGCCTCGCTCTTGTACTCGATGGTCACATCCTTGGCCGGATCGATGCCGTTTTCGGTGAGGATGTAGTTGAGCACATACTCAGGGGTAGTTCCCTTGCCGGTGGAATAGATGGTCTTGCCGGCCAGGTCGGCCACGCTGGCCACCTCGTCACCGGTGGTCACCACATACAGAACACCCAGGGTGTTCACCGCAGCCACCTGGATCTTGCCCTCGGTCTTCTGGTACAGGGTGGCGGCCAGGTTGGCGGGGATGGCCGCCGCGTCCAGCTCGCCCTTGGTGAGCAGCGGCACGATCTCATCGGCCGCGCCGTACATGGTCACGTTGTACAGGGGGCTCTCCATGCTTTCCTGGTCCTTCATCAGCTTGACCATACCCATGGTGGTGGGGCCCTGCAGGCCCGCAATGCGCATGGCTTCGCCCGAAGCTGCGGTATTCTCGGAAGCACTTGCTGCGGAGGAAGCGGGGACGCTTTCCGCCTGGCTGGAGGCAGGCGCGCTGGACGCAGCCTGAGAAGAAGCAGTGCTGGAAGCGCCGGCGCCGCCGCAGGCAGCCAGGCTCAGGGCCATTGCGGCCGCCATTACCATGCTCAACAAACGTTTCATGAAAGTTCTCTCCTTCTGGGCAGTTGTTCCGGTAAAGATCCGGTTTGCCTTTTTATTTGTATTCTACTATAATAAAAGAAATTATGCCGTTGCGGCGGCAACCAACCACCCGCACAAAGGAGCCAATGCCATGCGCAATTCCATTCTATTGGAAGATCACCTTCCCATCCTGCTGCAAACCACCCTGTTCCGTGGCCTGAGCCTGGCGGAGCTGCGCATGACGATGGAGTGCTTCCAGCCCGCCGCCCGCGCCTTTTCCAAGGGCGAGATCGTGCTGCTTTCCGGCTATGAGATGCGGGACGTGGGCATCGTGCTGGCCGGTCAGGTGGAGGCGGTGAAAAACACGCCGGACGGCGGCAGCGTGGCCATCACCCTGATGGAGCCGGGCAGCCTGTTCGGCGACGTACTCAGCGGCAGCAGCACCAAAAGCCCGGTCACGGTGATCGCCAAGACCGACTGCCAGGTGCTGTTTGTGCCCTACCAGAAGATTTTGCACCCCTGCGCCCGGATGCACGGCAGCCATTTTCAGCTGATGCAGAATCTGGTGTGCACCATTTCCGACAAATACTTTGCTCTGAACCGCCGGGTAGACCTGCTGATTCTGAAAAGCCTGCGCAGCAAGCTGTGCGCCTATCTGCTGGAGGAATCCGCCCGGGCCGGGGCCGACACCTTCACCATCCCCTTCTCCCGTGCCGGGCTGGCGGATTACCTGAACTGCGAGCGCAGTGCTCTGAGCCGGGAGATCTCCCGCATGCGGGACGAGGGCCTGATTGAAACCTACAAAAACAGCTTCAAGCTGCTGAATAAGGCGGAGCTGACCCGCCAATATCACTGTTAAAAGGAGAGATTTCTGCCATGAAAGCCCCTGTTTTATACATTGTGATCCCCTGCTACAACGAGCAGGAGGTCCTGCCGGTGACCAGCGGCATGTTCCTGGAAAAGATCACCAGTCTGATTGAAAAGGGCCGGGTGGCCCCCGAGAGTCGGGTGGTCTTTGTGAACGACGGCTCCAAGGACAACACCTGGAACATCATCCAGGATCTGGCCAAAAGCGACGAGCACTTTGAAGGCGTCTGCCTTTCCCGCAACCGGGGCCACCAGAATGCCCTGCTGGGCGGTCTGATGACCGTGAAGGACCGGTGCGACATCACCATCAGCATCGACTGCGACGGCCAGGACGATATCAACGCCATGGATGCCATGGTGGATGCCTACTGGGACGGCTGCGAGGTGGTATACGGCGTGCGCTCCAAGCGGGACACCGATACCTTCTTCAAGCGCTTCACCGCCGAGGGCTTCTACAAGCTGATGAACTGGATGGGCGCGCAGGTGGTGTTCAACCACGCGGACTACCGGCTCATGAGCAGCCGGGTGCTGAATGAGTTCGCCAACTTCAAGGAGGTCAACATCTTCCTGCGTGGCATGGTGCCGCTGGTGGGCTTCAAGAGCACCAGCGTATATTATGAGCGGGCCGAGCGCATCGCGGGCGAGAGCCACTATCCCCTGAAAAAAATGCTGGCCCTTGCCTTCGACGGCATCACCAGCCTGTCGGTGAAGCCCATTCGGCTGATTACCGGCTTCGGCGCGCTGATTTCCGTCATCAGCTTCCTGGGTGTGATCTGGGCCGTGGTAGAAGCCATTCTGGGCAGCACGGTGGCAGGCTGGGCCTCTACCACCAGCATCGTCTGCTTCATGGGCGGCATCCAGCTGCTGTGCCTGGGCGTGATCGGTGAGTACATCGGCAAAATCTATCTGGAGACCAAACAGCGTCCCCGGTTCATCATCAGCGAGACCACCTTCCCCGATAAGGAGGACAAATGAACAAGATCACCTGGAAGGGCAGCGTGCTGCTGGGCCCCATTCCCCCGGTTCTGGTCAGCTGCGGCACACCGGAAGCCCCCAACGTGTTCACCGTGGCCTGGGCGGGCATCGTGAACACCCACCCGCCCCGGGTTTCCATCTCGGTGCGGCCCAGCCGCCACAGCTACGGACTGATTCAGCAAAGCGGCGAGTTCGTGATCAATCTGCCCACCACCGCCCTGGCCCGGGCCGTGGACTGGTGCGGCGTGAAAAGCGGCCGGGATGTGAACAAATTCGAGGCCATGAACCTGACCGCCCTGCCTGCCAGCCAGGTGGGCTGCCCCCTGGTGGGAGAAAGCCCGGTGAATCTGGAATGCAAGGTATTCCAGCAGATTCCGCTGGGCACCCACGATCTGTTTCTGGCGGACGTGGTAGCCGTAAACGTGAGCGAAAACCTGCTGGACGCGGCAGGCAAACTGCATCTGGAGCGAGCGGGCCTGCTGGCCTACGCCCACGGCCAGTATTACAGCCTGGGCGAGGAGCTTGGCACCTTCGGCTGGAGCGTGCGCAAAAAGCAGCCCCCGATCAAGAAAGGACCGGCGCCGAAAAATGGCGTCTTTGAAAAGGCGCCCCGCAAAGCAGGCGAGGCAAAGCGCAGCCCGGCCCCCAAAAAGACAGGCTATGGCCCCCGACGCCCCAAAAAGAAATAAGGCAGCACAAAACAAAGGCCGCCGGTCTTCCCTGTTCAGGGAAAACCGGCGGCCTTTTTTCGCTTGTCTTACTTGTCCAGCAGGTCCGCTTCCTCGGGGTGCTTTTCGAACCACTTGGCGGCATAGCTGCAGCTGGTGCGGGCCTTGCGGCCGCTGGCGCGCAGCTGGGCCACGCACTGCTCCATCAGCTGACCGGCCATACCCTGGCCCCGCAGCTCCTCGCCCACGAAGGTGTGGTCGATGTCCACCACGCCGGGCGCTACCTGGGGGAAGGTGATCCGGGCCAGTTCCCGGGTCTCGTCGCCGTATACGATGCTGTTTTCGTTGATCTTGAATTCCATAGGATACACCTCTTTTTTTGGGGTATTGTTCTGCCGGTTTAAAACCGGTCAGTCGTCAAATTCCACGGTGCGGCCGCAGCGGATGCAACCGCCCTTGCCCTTCCAGCGGGGCAGAACGCCGGGGTAGCCGCAGTGAGGGCAGCGCAGCCCGAATCGTTTGACCATCCAGGCGGCCACCACAGCCGCCAAACCCAGCTCAAACAGGAGGAACTGCTGCAGGCAGCCGCCGGCGATCACCAGCGCCATGCCCGCCCAGAAGGCCCGGATGGAGAACCGGGCCCTGCAGCGCGAAAGCTTTTTCATTGCATTGCCTCTCTTTTACAGGGCGGTCTGCGGGTCCTTCAGATTCCGCAGATCGGCGCTCTCGGAAAAATCCTCCCGGTCCAGGGTCAGACTGGGATTGTAGTAGGGGTCGTGGGTCAGGCCGTGGCGGGTGAAGCGGTCGGTCAGGCGCTTTTGCTCGGTGGCGAACCGCTCCTTTTTCGCCTTGTCCTTCTCGTCGCTGCCCCGGCTCTTGCTCTCGTAGTGATACAGCCGGGCGTAGGGGGTCCAGATGATTCGGTAACCCGCATCCCGCACCCGTAAACAGAAGTCCACGTCGTTGAAGGCAACGGTGAAGCCCTCGTCCAGGCCGCCCATCTCGTCGTACACCTGGCTGCGCACCAGCAGGCAGGCGGCGGTGACGGCGGAAAAGTCCTGCACGGTGGCCAGCCGGAACATATAACCGCTGCCCCCCGCCTTTTTGTACTTGTGGCTGTGGCCCGCGTAGCCGCCCAGACCGGTGATGATGCCCGCGTGCTGGATGGTATCGTCCGGGTAATAGAGCATGGCGCCGCAGATGGCCGCGCCGGGGCGGCTTGCCTGCATGAGCATCTCGGTGAGCCACTCGCCGTCGATGATTTCCACATCGTTGTTGAGCAGCAGCAGATATTCGCCCTTGGCAAATTTGCGGCCGAAGTTATTGATGGCGGAGAAGTTGAATCCTCCCTCGAACTTTACCACCTGCAGGTTGGCAAACCGCTCCTTGGCCTTTTCATAATACTCGAAGGTGGCCGGATCGGTGGAGTTGTTCTCGATCACGATGACTTCAAAGCGCTGCCAGGTGGTTTTTCCGTAAACCGAGGCAAGGCACTTTTCCAGATCGTCGGTGTGGTCCTTGTTGGGAATCAGGATGCTCACCAGCGGCTCGCCGGGGATGACCCAGTCCACCTTGTAGGTGCTGGGGAAGATGCCGTCCTTCACCTCGCCCTGCTGGCCAGTGCGCTGCAGGTGGTCCGCGATGGCCTTTTTCGCCGCCTTGGCCACATAGGGCTTGGCCGCCACGCCGCCGCTGGTGCTGGCCGCGTGCACCCGCCAGTAGTAAAGCACCTGGGGGATATGACAGATCTGAGCGGGCTCCAGCCGCTCCAGCAGCCGCAGGAACAAATCGTGGTCCTGGCTGCCGTCGCACTCCGGCCGCTCGCCGCCCACCGCCAGAAATTCCGACCGGCGGAACACCGCCAGATGGCAGATGTAGTTGCAGCAGAGCAGATAGTCCGGGGCGTAGTCCGGCTTGAAGTGGCCCACCGTGGGCTTCTCGATCTTTTTGGTGAACAGGGCCTCGTCGCTGTACAGGAAGGCCGCGCCGGTCTCGGCAATGGCCTTCTGCACAGTATAGATGGCGTGAGGGGCCAGCACATCGTCGTGGTCCGTCAGGGCCAGATATTCCCCGGTGGCCAGCGCCGCCGCATGGTTGGTGTTGTGGCTGATGCCCTTGTTCTCGATCGCCTTATAGCGGATGCGCTCGCCCGCCTTCTGGGCCGCCGCGTCCACCAGTTTTTTCACCGCCGGGCGGTGGGCGTCGTCGGAGGCGTCCGCCAGACACAGCTCCCAGCCGGGACTGGTCTGATTCAGCACGCTGTCCAACAGCTGGCGCAGGAAGGGTTCCGGCGTATTGTACAGCGGTACACAGATGGAGATCACCGGCCCGGGCGCGCCCTGGGCGCATTCCTTGCGCTGGGCCTCCAATACCTGCTTTTTGGGCAGATAGCGGGCCTTTTTGCCGAAGAAGCGCCGCTTGATGAAGCCGACAGCCCGGCGCAGTACCGGCACGATTCCCTCTTCTTTCAGCACCTGGAGGGTATAGGCCATCAGTTCTTTGATGCGTTTCACTTTCAGATTCAATGGAGGTTCCTCTCCTTTGATGGATTTCAAATGGATTGCGGACTGCCTTATTTGAGGCCGTAATTTTCAAACAGCAGGTTGAAATGCCGGTTGTAGTAGGGGTCGCCCTTCTGGATAAGGTGGGTGTACTTCTCGATGAAGTTCGCCTTTTCCCGCTCGTAGCGCTTGGCGTTCTCGCTCAGGGTATCCAGACCGCGGCTCTTGCTTTCGTGGTGGTAGGCCTCGGCAAAGGGGGTGAACACATTCAAAAGCCCCTGCTGCCAGAGCTTCAGGCACAGGTCGATGTCGTTGTAGGCCACGGCGAATTTTTCCTCGTCCAGGCCGCCGCAGGCGTCGTACAGCTCCGCCTTCACCATCAGGCAGGCGCCGGTCACTGCCATCAGGTCCTGGGGGGTGGCCAGCCGGTACAGATCGCCCGCCGAGGCGCGGGGGTGGCTCTTGTGACTGTGGCCCGCGGTGCCGTTGATGCCCAGGAACACGCCGGCGTGCTGGATGGTATCGTCCGGGAAGTAGAGCTTCGCACCCACGCAGCCCACGTCCGGCCGCTGACTGTACATGAGCATCTCGGCCAGGAAGCCCTCGCTGAGCAGCTCCACGTCGTTGTTCAAAAGCAGCAGCTGCTCGCCCTTTGCAAATTTGCGGCCGAAGTTGTTGATGGCGGAGAAATTGAACCCGCCCTCGTACTTCACCACCTGCAGATTCGCAAACTGCTGCTTTGCCTTCTCATAATATGCGAAGGTGTCCGGGTCGGTGGAGTTGTTCTCGATCACGATGACCTCAAACCGGCTGTAGCCCGCGTATTTATACAGGCTTTCCAGGCAGCGGGACAGGTCCTCCGCATGGTCCTTGTTGGGAATCATGATGCTGACGAGCGGTGTGCCGGTCAGTTCATACCGCACCCGGTAGGCGCCGGGGCAGCCCGGAATTCGGGTCGCCTCGCCCGCAAGGCCCACCCGCTTCAGATGGTCATTGAGGGCCCGCTCGCCCGCCGCCAGCGCGTAGGGCTTGGCGTCCATGGAGGAGGCGGTGGAGGCGGCGTGACTGCGCCAGATGTATAGCGCATAGGGGATGTGCACGATTTTCCTGGCTTTCTCGGTGAGCCGCAGGATCAGCTCGAAGTCCTGGCTGCCGTCGTACTCCGCCCGTTCCCCGCCGCCGGTGGCCTCAAACAGCCCCCGGGAAAAAGCGGCCAGATGGGTGATGTAGTTGCAGCCCCGCAGATAGTCCGGCTCAAAGTCCGGCTTGAAGTGGTAGTCCACCAGATGCTTTAAATCCGCGCTGAGCACGATCTCGTCCGAGTAGACGAAATCCGCGCCCGCCACGGCGGCCTTCGCCACCTCATACAGAGCGTTGCGGTAGAGCACGTCGTCGTGATCCAGCAGGGTCAGCCAGTCGCCATTTGCCAGCGCGAAGCCCTGGTTGGTGTTGCCCGCGATGCCCTGGTTTTCCGCCAGCTTCTGGTAGGTGATGCGGCTGTCCTTTGCGGCATATTTCCGGGCCACCGCGCTCACCTGGGCATGGGCCTCGTCCGAGGCGTCGGCCAGTACCAGCTGCCAGTTCTGGTAGCTCTGGCCGGTCACGCTCTCGATCATCTGCTTCAAAAAGGGCAGCGGAGTGTTGTAAAGGGGCACCACCACACTGATCTTCGGCCCGCCGGGCACACCCTCGGCCCGCTGGCGTTTGAGCATCCGGCGGGTGGGCAGGTCCGCCCGGTACTGCCAGGTATCCCGGTGCATCGCCAGGTTCACCCGGAAGCTGATCTCCCGCCACAGGGCCTGGCCGCCCTCCTCTTTCGCCACCTGCGCGCACCAGGCGGCCAGCTGCTTCACATGGGCCGGATCCAGCAGGCGCTTTGCCATACCGCCCACGCTGTCCTTTTGGGCAACGTCCGCGGGCAGAGGCTGGTTGTTGTTTTGCTTTGCCATTTCGCACATTCCTTTTGAAAACAGCCAAGGGAAAGCAAGGGAGTCATCTCCCCCGCCGCCTTGGCTGTGTATTGTTAGATTTTGTCGTCTTCCCGGGTGGTCTGCTTATAGGCCTCGCAGACCTCCTCGGTGGGGCCGTTCATCTTGATGCGGCCATGCTCCAGCCAGGCCACCTTGTTGCACATGCGCTCGATCTGCTCGATGGAGTGGCTCACCAGAATCACGGTGGTGCCGCCGCTCATCAGCTTCTGCATGCGCTGCTCGCACTTTTCCTGGAACAGAAAGTCGCCCACCGCCAGAATCTCGTCGGCAATGAGCACGTCCGGCTTGGTGATGGTTGCCACCGCAAAGGCCAGACGGGCCACCATGCCGCTGGAGTAGTTCTTCAGCGGCACGTCCAGAAAGTCCCGCAGCTCGCTGAATTCCACGATCTCCTCAAAATGAGCGTCGATGTATTTGGGGCTGAAGCCCAGAACGGTACCGTTCAGGTAGATGTTCTCCCGGGCGGTCAGGTCCATGTCAAAGCCCGCGCCCAGCTCGATCAGGGGCGCAACGGTGCCCCGCACCTTACAGCTGCCGCTGCTGGGCTTATATACGCCGGAGATAACCTTGAGCAGGGTGGATTTGCCGCTGCCGTTCAGACCGATCAGGCCGTAAAAATCGCCGGGCTGAACCGAGAGGCTCACGTCCTTCAGGGCAAAAAACTCGTCAAACCGCAATTTGCCCTTGACCAGCTGCAAAAAATACTCTTTTAAGCTCTCGCTTTTTTCCTTGGCCAGGTTGAAGCGCATGGAAACGTTATTGACTTCGATAATGGGCTGCTGCAATTTCCCGCGCCTCCTTACATATACAGAACGAATTTATCCTGGGTCTTTTTGAACACGAACATGCCCAGCGCCAGCATGACCAGAGCCCAGGCGGCGCAGATCAGAATCTGTGCGCCGCTCAGCAGCTGGCCGTACATCACGGTATCGCGGAAGGCGGTGATGTACTGGTACAGGGGGTTCAGGGCGATCAGACCCTCCAGCAGGGCGTTTCCGAACTGCTCGGGGGTGTAGAAGATGGCCGAGAACCACATGAGGATGGTGGTGAATACCTCCCACAGATGGATCACATCCCGGAAGAACACCGCCATGGCGGCCAGGATCATGCCGATGCCCAGGCTGAACACCGCCAGCATCAGCAGCGGATACAGCCCCAGCAGGATGGTGGGATACAGCCGCGCCCGGGTGATGAGCATCACGATGATGAGGGCGATGAAACTGAACAGGCAGTTCACCAGGCCGAAGCAGATCTTCTGCAGCGGGAAGATGTATTTGGGGATATAGACCTTGCGCAGCAGCATGGCGTTGTTCATCACGCTGGACATGGCCATGGTGGTGGACTCGCGGAAGAAATTGAACAGCAGCTGGCCGATCACCAGATACACCGCAAAGTTCTCGATGCCCTCGCCCCGCATGCCTGCCATGAGGGTGTTGAAGATCACGAACATCACCGCACACATCATCAGCGGGTTGAGCACGCTCCAGGCAACGCCCAGCACACTGCGGCGGTATTTCAGCTTGAAATCACGGCTGATCAGATTGTAAAGCAGGTAGCGGTAGCGCAAAAAGTCCTGCACATAAAGTTTCAGCATACCGGCGCTCCCTTACCACTTGTTAAAATAATCAAAGCTCTGGGCGGCAAAGGGCTCGTGCTTTTTGTCCTTTTCGCTCAGCAGATACTCGCAGCCGCAGTCCGGCCATTCCACATTCACGGTGGGATCGTTGTAGGGGATGCCGCCCTCGGCAGTGGGGTCGTAATAATCGGTGCATTTGTAGCAGAACTCGGCCTCGTCGCTCAGCACCAGGAAGCCGTGAGCAAAGCCCTTGGGCACGTAGAACTGCTTTTTGTTCTCGTCGCTCAGGGTCACGCCCACCCATTTGCCGAAGGTGGCGCTGTTCGGGCGGCAGTCCACCGCCACGTCGAACACCTCACCCTTGGTCACACGGACCAGCTTGCCCTGGGTATGCTCCTTCTGGAAATGCAGCCCCCGCAGCACGCCTCGGCTGGACTTGGACTGGTTGTCCTGCACGAACTCGTTGGTGATGCCGGCGGCGGCGAACTCTTCCTTCTGGAAGGTCTCCATAAAGTAGCCCCGGGCGTCACCGAATACGGTGGGCTCGATCACCAGCACACCGGGCAGTCCGGTCTCAACAAACGTAAACTTCCCCATTTTCGTATGTCTCCTTGTTTTGTTGTTTTGGCTCTCAGCGGTCCGATTCGCTTTCGCGGGCCATCTCGGCCCGGAACGCCTCGTAGTCGCGAATGTATTCCTCTCCATCGTAGTGTTCGCTGCAAAGCACCAGCAGCACACTGTCCGGCGAAAAATCATACATATCCTTCCACACCATGCGGGGGATGTAAATGCCGGTGTTGGGCTGGTCCAGATGATAGACCTGCTCGCGGCCCAGGCCGTCGTCCACGCGGACCTTGCTCTTGCCCGCCACGTTCACCAGCACAAACTCGGTGTTCCGGTTGGCGTGCTGGCCCCGCATCACGGTGGCGTCGCTGCCGTAGATATAGAACACTCGCTGGATGGCGAAAGGAACATCCCGCTCGCCCTCCACCACGATCAGACTGCCCCGCTCGTCGCCCAGGTCGCCGAAGCGCAGCAGCTTCACCTTATCGTAATTTGTATTTTGTTTCATCGGCTGTTATTCCTCACGGCTCCCACTGGTTGATGGCGTCGATCACATAGCGCTGCTCTTCTTCGGTCATGCCGTTGTACATGGGCAGACTGAGCACCTCGCCGGCATAGCGCTCGGCAATGGGGAGATCCCCCGCCTTGAAGCCCAGATAGGCATACGCCTCGGACAGGTGCGGCGGGATGGGATAATGGATGATGGTACCGATGCCCTTTTCCTTCAGATAGGCGGCCAGCGCGTCGCGCCCCTTCGGCACATGCACCACATACTGATGCCAGGTGCAGTCCGCACCGGGACGAATCTTGGGCAGCTGCACATGGGGATTCTTCAATTCCCTGTTGTAGGTATCGGCAATGGTGCAACGCTCGGCGTTGAAGCCGTCCAGGTGGGTCAGCTTCACTCGAAGCAGACCTGCCTGCAGCTCGTCCAGCCGGGAGTTGGTGCCAACCACCTGGTTGTGGTAGCGCTTTTCGCTGCCGTAGTTGCGGTAGACCCGGAACTTCTGAGCCAGCTCATCGCTGTTCGTCACAATGCAGCCCGCGTCGCCGAAGGCACCGCAGCCCTTGGTGGGATAGAAGGAGAAGCAGCCCACGTCGCCGAAGGTACCCACGGTCTGGCCCTGCCAGTGGTTGCCGTGGCTCTGGGCACAGTCCTCCACTACCTTCAGATCATGGGCCTTTGCAATGGCCATGATACGGGTCATGTCGCAGGACTGGCCGTACAAATGCACCGCCAGAATGGCTTTGGTTTTGGGGGTAATGGCGGCTTCGATCTTTTCCGCGTCGATGTTGTCGTATTCATCCGGCTCCACGAACACCGGAGTGGCCCCGTTCATGGAGATGCCCATCACGCAGGCGATGTAGGCATTGGAACAGACGATCACCTCGTCGCCCTCGCCCACGCCCAGCAGCCGGAAGCTGATCCACAGCGCATCCAGCCCGCTGGCCAGACCCACGCAGTGCTTCGCGCCGATGTAGGCGGCCCATTCCTTTTCAAAGGCCTCCACCTCTTTGCCAAGCACATACCATCCGCTGCGCAGCACCTGCAAGGCTTTTTCCTCATACTCCGCCGCGTGCAGGCTGTACTGGCGGCCCAGATCGTTGGGCATGATGTTCATCAACGCAATTCCCTCCCGCTGTGTAAACGCCCCGCCGGTGCGGCAGGACAAACATATTCATGGTATATTTTACCCCATCCCGCCCCAAAGCGCAACAGCAATTCCTGTAAAAGGCTTTGCCCTCTCTGCGGATGGCATTTTGCTTTTTTTCCAAAAGTGCAGAAAAACAGCCCGCCGCCCCGGGAAGCTTCGTTCCCTGGGGCGGCGGGCCGCCTGACTTCATTCTATGGTTTTGTGCGCTCAGCGCCGGGGCAGGTCGGTGCGGTCGTCGTGCCCTTCCTTGGTGGAGGAGCGGCGCACGTCCAGCGTGCGCACCGGCGCGGAATTCACCGGGTTACTGCGGGTGATGATCTGGAAGTCCGCGGGCAGGCCGGTCTCCTGGGCCCGCTTCGCGGCAAAGCTCTGCAGTCCGCCGCCGCTGCGCACCAGGCGCGCCGCCAGCAGAATGGCAACCGCCGCCGCGGCCACCGCAACGCCGATGCCCAGATACATCCGCCCGTCGCCTGCGGTCTTCTGGGGCACATAGGTGTTGGCCTGCAAGATCTGCTCCAGACCGCTCACCGAAAGCCCCACCGTGCGCAGGGCGGTGGGCTGGATAGCGTTTTCCGCCAGCACATAGGTGACCGTGGCAGAGAAATTCTGCCCCAGCACGTACTGCTCGGGAATATTGAACTGGGCGGTCACGTCTGCCTCGGTGAAGGCGTCGTTCAGCAGCACGTCGGCCCCCTGGGCGGACACCTGCACGTTGCCCAGGCTCTCGGGACCGCCGCCCACCAGCGGCACCTCATAAGTATCCTGCGGGCTGGCGATGGTCACCCGCCGGTAATGGGCAAAGGCGTAGTCCAGCAGGGCCGCGGCGTCCTTGTAGTTGCCGTTGAGACCCACGGATTTGAGCACCACCACGATCAGGTTCAAGCCGTTCTGCTCGGCATAGCCCACATAGGTGTAGCCCGCCTGGTCGTGGAAGCCGCTTTTGCCGCCCTTTTCATAGGCCCGGTACAACAGCGGTCCGCCCACCCGCAGCCAGTCGGTGCAGTGGAAGGCCCGCTCGGGCTGCAGGTTGGTTGCCGCCATGCGCCATTCCTCGTTGCGGCAGAACACATCCATAAAGCCCGGCTGCTGCATGGCCCAGCGGGTCAGGTTCGCCATATCCCGGGCGCTGGTATAATGGTTTTCATCATACAGGCCGTGGGGGTTGGCATAGTGGGTGTTGGTCAAACCCAGCTCCTGGGCCTTGGCGTTCATCTTTTCCACGCCGCTGGCGATGGTGCCGTCGTCACCGAAGTATTCCGCCAAAGCGTTGGCGCCGTCGTTGGCGCTCTCCATCTGGGTGCCGTAGATCACGTCCTCCAGCTTCACCACCTCGCCGGGCAGAAGGGCGATATGGGTGGATTTGGCCTCCAGACTGTGGGCCACGTCGTAGTCAATGGTCAGCTCAGCGGACCAGTCCCCCTGCGCTTTTTCCATGGTCAGGCCCAGGGTCATGATCTTGGTGATCGAGGCCGGATACAGCACCTCGTCGGGGTTCTTTTCCATGATGACCTGGCCGGTGTCCGCGTCCATGACCACATAGGCCTCACAGGTCACCTGGGGCAGGTCCTCCGCTGCCGCGGAAGGGGCCAGCACCGCAGCGCCCAGCACAGCGGCGGCCAATATTGAAAACAGTTTTTTCAAACCGAATACATCCTTTATCTATTGGTTTTTCCGTTCGCTTTCTCAATTTTGCGATATATTGCTTTAACTGATTTATTATATCCTACCGCCCGCCCCCGGTTCAAGTTCTGCACAAAATTTCCACAGAATGTTTGCATCCCGGCGCGCGAGGGCGGCGGATTTTATGCTATGATACAATCAAAATCAGCAAGCCGGTGCGCTTGCCGAAACGGAGGCTCCCCTTCTATGGAAAATCATTTCGATTCCACCGCCGCCCGCAAGGCCGCCCTTCGCGCCCAGGCCCGGGCCTTTCTGCGCCAGGCAGGCCCGGAGCGGACCGACGCCTGGGGCCGGGCCATGGCCGGATATCTGGCCGAAAGCGAGCTGTGGAAAAAAGCCGGGACGGTGTTCTGCTTTGTGAGCACCGCCCGCGAGCCCTCCACCCGACCGCTGCTGGAGCTGGCGCTCGCCCAGGGCAAGACCCTCTGTGTGCCCCGCACCGGGCCGGAGGGATTTATGGAAGCGGTCCCCCTCACAAGCCTGGAACAGCTTACCCCCGCCCGCTTCGGCCTGCTGGAGCCCGCGCCCGGCCTGCCCGCTCTCGCTCCCGAGCGGCTGGACCTGGTCGTCGCTCCCTGCCTGATGGCCGCCCCGGACGGGTTGCGGCTGGGCCAGGGCGGCGGCTACTACGACCGCTTTCTGCCCCGCTGCCATTGTCCGGTGGTGCTGCTCTGCCCCTCGGCACTGGTGCAAAACGACCTGCCCGCCGAGGCTCACGACCGCCGGGCCGATCTGGTTTTGACCGAGCAGGGCTTCGGTTTCGAAGGCTAAACGTTCAGCACCGGGCCCAGCTGGCGGCCCCGCAGGGCGGACTCCAGAGTGTCCCCGATCAGGGAAAAATCGCTTTGCAGGCTGCTGGGCTTTTTCAGGTAATCATCCTGGGCAAAGGGCACGATGTAATAATGTTTGCGGTTGGTCAGCGCCGCCAGATTTTCAAAGCTGGCAGCCAGCCCGTCATTGGTGGAAAGCGCGATGACCACCGGCTTGCCGCTGCGCAGCATACTTTTCGCGCCCAAAGTGACCGGTGTATCACTGATGCCGTGGGCCAGCTTTGCCATGGTATTGCCGGTGCAGGGGGCGATGACCATGGCCGCCGCCATGTTTTTGGGTCCCAACGGCTCGGCGCCCTGCAAGGTTTCGATGGGCGGCGTGCCGCACAGCTGTTCCAGCCGCCGCTTCCAGTCCGCCGCCGCGCCGAATCGGGTATCCATCCCGGCGGCATTGAAGCTCATCAGCGGCAGCACCCGCACCCCGCTTTTCACCAACTCCTCCATGCGCGGCAAAATGTTTCCGAAGGTGCAGAAGCTTCCGCACAGCGCCCACACCACAGTTCTCTCGTTCATATGCACACTCCCTCCTCACGCAGCATGGCCAGCACCGTGTCGGCCACAAATTCTCCGGCGGTCACCGGCGCGCAGCGGGCCGGCAGGCTCAGCGCCCGAATGGCCCGGAGCCCCAGCTCCTCCGCCGCTTCCAGATCCACCCCGCCGGGCAGGCTGGCCAGGTCGATCACCAGACTGCCCGGAGCCAGCGCCGCCAGTTCCCGCCGTCCCAGCACCGGCGCCGGGATGGTGTTCACCACCGTTTCAAAGCCGGGCAGCGCCCGGTGGAGCTGCTCCAGGTCCCGAACGGCCAGCCCCTGACTTTCCGCCTGTGCCCGCTGGCCGGGGCTGCGGGCCGCCACCGTGACCCTGGCCCCCAGCGCTGCCAGCCGCACCCCCAGCGCCGCGCCGCACCGCCCGTAACCCAGCACCAGCACCGGGCTGTTCCAGAGCGTTCGGGTGCGATTTTGCAGCAGCAGGGCGATGCAGCCTTCCGCGGTGGGCACCGCGTTCAGCACCGCCAGCTCCTCCCGCTCCAGGTAATCCCGCAGCGGGACCCCCGCCTGGGCAGCGGCCTGCCGGGCCGCCGGGCCCACCCTGCCGCCGAAGGCCTGTGCGCCGGGCTTTGCGCCTGTCAGCAGCCGGACCAGCTCCTCGCTCTCGCCGCTCAGCGGCATGGGCAGCAGAATCACGTCCGCCGCGGCCAGGCGTTCCCGCCCCACCACCTGCCAGCCCCGCTGGCGCAGGCGGTCCGCCGCGGCCCGCTGACGGGCATCCGTCCCCAGCACGGCAAACACCGTCTTTTTTTCGCTTGCCATTGTTTGCGCTCCCCCTTTTGTGTGGATTCGCGGCCAGGGGCCGCGCTGCTTTTGCCCATGCTATGCCCGCCCGCCTGCAAGTGTGCGCCCCCGCTTTGCCTTGGCATTTTGGTAAAAAAACCGGTTCGTTTTTCGCCAAAACAGAAAAATTCATCGAACACATCCCAAAAAATGCCCTTAAAGTGTTTATTTTGTGGAGCAAAAATTATATAATGATAGCTACAGAAATCCATATTCGGCGCGTTTTGCGTGCCGGGCACATGTGCGGCGGCTCCTTCGGGGCCGCCGGGACCCTTTTTCGGGATACGATCATGCTAAGGAGAGGTGGACCATAATGAACTTCCTGAGCGGCTTTAATGCCAACTTGCTGGATGGCGTAAAGCGCCTCCATTTTATCGGCATCGGCGGCAGCGGCATGTATCCGCTGGTGCAGATTCTGCATGCCCGGGGTTATACCATCACCGGAAGTGATGTGAACGAGGGCAGCATCATTGATTCGGAACGTGCCATGGGCATCGAGGTGTTCATGGGGCACGATGCCAAAAACGTGCTGGGGGCGGATATGATCGTGTATTCCGCTGCCATTCATAAGGACAACCCCGAGCTGCGGGAAGCAGATGCCCGGGGCATCCCCATGCTGGAGCGCAGCGTTCTGCTGGGCTATGTGAGCCGACTGTACCCCCGCAGCATCTGCGTGGCGGGCACCCACGGCAAGACCACGGCTACTTCCATGATCACCAGCCTGCTGGAGCTGGCCGGGCAGGACCCCGCCGCGGTGATCGGCGGCAAGCTGCCCCTGATCGGCGGCTACGGCAAGAACGGCAGCGGCAACACCATCGTGATCGAGGCCTGCGAGTTTGCCGAGACCTTCCTGCATCTGACGCCGGACATCGCGGTGCTGCTGAACATCGACAACGACCATCTGGACTACTACGGCACCATGGGCCAGCTGAAGTTCGCCTTCAAAAAGTTCGCCCTGATGGCCCGCCACACCATCGTGGCCAACGCGGACGACACCAACGTGGTGCAGGTCATCAACAGCCTGGACCGTGCGGTGCGCACTTTCGGCATCCACGCCGGGGCGGATTATCAGGCCGTGAACATCCAGGAGCACAAGCCCGGCTTCTATGAATTCGACGTGCTGGAGTGGGGCTACCCGGTGGCTCACCTGAAGCTGAGCGCCCCCGGCTACCACAACATCTACAACGCGCTGGCCATGGCCGCCTGCTGCTTCACCGTGGGTCTGACCGGCGAGGACGCCGCCGCGGCTGCTGAGAGCTTCAAGGGCGCGGGCCGCCGGTTTGAGATTCTGGGCGAGTTCAACGGCGTGACCGTGGCGGACGACTACGCCCACCATCCCACCGAGATCGCCGCCACCCTGAAGACCGCCCATGCGCTGGGCTACAACAAGGTGTGGGCGGTGCATCAGCCCTTCACCTACAGCCGCACCCGCGAGCTGATGGACGACTTCGCCCAGGTTCTGGCGGACACCGATCACGTGGTTCTGACCCCCATCATGGGCAGCCGCGAGGTGGACGACGGCAGCGTGAAGAGCGAGGACCTGGCCGCCAAGATCCCCGGCAGCGTGGTGGTTGCCGGTCTGAAGGAGGCCGCCGACTACGTGAAGGAGCACGCACAGCCCGGCGATTTTGTGATCACCATGGGCTGCGGCGACATCTACAAGGCCGCCCACATGATGCTGGAATAATTTCTTTACAAAACAAAACGCCCGGAACATCGCAGGATGTTCCGGGCGTTTTCTATTCTTTTTCCCGGCTGCCTCAGCCCTCGGCCAGGGCGGGCCAGACCCGGGCCAGCTGTACGCCGCCGTCCTCTGTGGTCTGCACCGCGTAGAGCGCGCCGCCCACAATATCGCCGGGGTCGGCAAACAGCTCGCTGTATTTGCCCGCAAAGGAGGGGCTGATCTGGTAAAGATACACGTAGGTGTAGCCCTCGCCGGTCAGGGTGTCGGCCCACTGGCTGGCGGTCACGTCGCTGGCCCAGGCAGCCCAGTCCCCCTCCGTGTTGAAATTATATCCGGCAGAGGTGCCGATATTCCAGGGATAGAAGCTGTAGTTCGCGCAGAGCACCTCATAGGAGGCGGTGTCCTCCGCCACAAAATACAGCTTGTCGTCCTCGTTCCATTCCATCGGGAAGGATTCCGGAGTGAAATAAGCAGCCCGCTGCTGTTGTTCCAGCGCCGCGCCCTTGGCCGGGGCCACCAGACGCTGGATCTCGGCGCTGGTTCCGGGCATCACCAGCAGTACCGCTGCCAGCACACAGCCCGGGCCCAGCAGCCGTTTGCCCTCGGACCGTCCCCAGGCGCCCAGCGCCAGATACGCCGCCAGCAACGCCGCTGCCAACAGCCAGCTGCCCAGATACCGCTCCAGGCTGGCCACCCGTGTGGCCTCATAATCCGAAAACTGGAAGAAATACAGATACAAAAGGCCGATGCAATACACCGCAAAGCCCGCCGCAAGGCCCAGACTCAGCCGCCGCAAGCTGGACTCCAGCCGGGGCAGCGCCCGCCGCAGCGCCCAGATCGCCGTAAGGCCCAGAACCAGCCAGGCCGCGGGAGAAAGGGGCAGCGTGCTCTCGTTGCCCACAGGCAGGAACAGGTGCTCCAAGAATGCCGCCAGGGTCAGGCTCCATTTTTCCGGCCAGGGACCCGCCAGCGCCAGCAGGCGGCTTAATGTATTGCCGCTTCCGCCCGCGGTCAGGCCCTGCATGGCCACCACGATGCCCCAGCTCAGCCGGGCCAGCACCAGCGCGCCCGCCGGGAAGGCCAGCTGCACCGCACACTGGCGCACCGCCCCGGGCTGGCCGCCCGCACGGGCCAGACGCAGACCGTCCCAGGCCACAAAGGCCAGGGCTGCCAGCGCGAAGATCACGCCGCTTTCCTTAGTGAGCACCAGCACCGCGGTGCCCAGGCTCAGCTGCAGGGTCACGAAGCCCTGGAGCCGCCGGGTACTCAGCCAGGCATACAGCAGGTAGGCAAACAGCAGCGCCAGGGTGCCGTCCACACACAGGTCGCTGTAGAACTGGCCGTAAAAGGCCAGGGGCAGCAGGAACACACCCACAAAGCCTGCCAGCGCACCACCCAATCGCTTCCAGCCGAACCGGGACAGCACCGGCAAAAGCAGACTCACCTGGAACAGCATCATTGCCCGGTAGAGATAGCCCTCGGTGAAGCCGGGGGTCAGCCGGACGAACAGGTATTCCAGCAGCGCCAGCGCCGGAGGATATTCGCCGAAGAGCATCTCCTCCGAATGCCACACGCCCAGCTGGTCGTGGTTGACCATTACCTTGACGGTGTAGGCCCAGTGGCTGAACTCATCGTTGCCGATGGCCAGCCGCCCCGCCTGCATCCAGGCGATGAAAAACACCATCCCCACCAGCACCGCCGCGCCGGGGGTCAGCCACCGGTGTAAAAACAGCTGTTTGCGGCGCACCGCCTGTGCCACCAGCCAGACCCCGGCCGCGCCGCCCAGAAGGCTTACTGCCCCCAGGCCCCACAAAAGCGGCCCCGCAAGCCCGAACAGATACAGCACCAGAATCCCGATAAACAGAGCCGGGGCGAAGGTCTGCTCCAGCCTGCGGCCAAACTGCACCGCCAGCGCCAGAGCGATGACCGCGAACACCGCCACCCAATACAGATAGATCACTTGCTTCTTCACTTCCCACGCGTTTTTGTTTTAGGCAACATCGCACAATTTCAGGTGGTGGAGCGCGCCGGAAATTTTTTGTGATATGAACCAAAAAGCGCAGCCAATCCTTGGTGGATTGGCGAGCATTTTTGGAAAATAGCACGTAAAATTTTGGCGTGATACGCCGCCTGAGCCGCCAGGCGTGAATTGTGCGGTGCTGCCTTTATCATACCACGAAGCGGGCGGCAATTCCAATAATTAAGGGCGCCGCCCGGCAAAAAGCCGGTCGGCGCCCTTCACTGTTTCGTTGTTCACATGCTCACAAGGCCCACGCTGATGCCCAGCGCCTGGTCCACCCGTCGCTGGTCGCTCTCGCTCAGGCGGCCTGCCTTTTCCCGCAGGCGGCGCTTGTCCAGCGTGCGAATCTGCTCCAGCAGCACGATGCTGTTGCGGGTCAGGCCGCAGGTCTGGGCCTGCAGGCCAATGTGGGTGGGCAGATGGGTCTTGTCCTGCTTTGATGTAATGGCCGCCGCAATCACGGTGGGGCTGTGGCGGTTGCCCACATCGTTCTGCAGAATCAGCACCGGGCGGATGCCGCCCTGTTCCGAGCCCACCACCGGGCTCAGGTCCGCGTAAAACACTTCGCCTCTATGCACTTCCATGGTCATACTCCCTCCAGTGATCCGCCCCGCCGCACGGCGCACGCCTATGTGCCCCCGCCGCTGCGGGGCTGTTTGGATGTGTTCTGGTGGTAGTATGCCCGCCTTGCCCGGCTCTTAATCGCCGGTTTGCTCCAGAATCGTGAAGGCCTGGGCAAGGCCGCCGTCGTGGCTCAGGCTCAGGTGGGCGGTGAGCCGGTTCTGTTTCAGCCAGGCCGCCGCCTGCCCGGTGAGGGCGTAGTAGGGCGCTCCGCTTTCAGCGCGCAGCACCTGGATTTCACAAAGGGCAAAGCCGCCGATGCCGATGCCGCAGGCTTTTAAAAAGGCTTCCTTGGCGGCAAAGTTCGCCCCTGCGCTTTCCGGCTGCTTGCGGGGAGAGAGGCTCAGCAGAAAGGCCCGCTCCTCCTCGCCGAACACCCGCCGCAGAAAGGCCGGGCTGGCCAGGCTTTTTTCCATCCGGTCGGTGCGCACCAGATCGGTGCCGATACCGTAGATCATTGGCTGTTCCCCCTCGTTTGCCCCGCCGGGGCCGTTTCTCGCTTTTTATTATACGGAACCGCCGGGCGGGGCGCAAGCGGTCAGTCCCGCTGGGACAGGCCTTCCAGAATGGAAAACCGGCGCAGCATCCGCAGTGAGACCAGAAGTGCCAAAGCGCTCACCGCTCCCACGCAGACCACCGGGGTGAGCAGCGCCGCCGGGCTGAGGGAGCGAAGCAGTGGGATATCCAGCACCCGGTCCGTCAGAAGCCAGGCGAGGGCGAGGCCCGCCGGAACTCCCCACACCATTCCCCGAATGCCATAACCCAGACACTCCCAGGCCAGCATACGGGCCAGCTGGCGGCGGCTCATGCCTGCGGACAGCAGCAGCGACAGCTCCCGCCGACGCTGCAGCATGCCGCTGCTGACGGTGCTCAGGATGTTGGCCGTGCTGGTGAGCAGCACCACCGCCGCAAAGCCGCCGCAGAACACCGTGAGCAGAATGCGCACCCCGTTGCCCAGCAAAACGGTCTGTCCGGTGGGAGTGTAGTCCTGAAGCTCATACTGCAACCCACGCCCGGCCAGAACCGGCGCCACCGCCCGGGTAATGGCCCGGCCGTCTTCCACATCCCAATAAACCGCATAGCTGCGGATCTCCCCCTGCCCGAAGGAGATGCCGCTGGCCTCAAAGGCGCTGCGGCTGGTAACCAGCACCAGCGTGAACCGGTCATCTTCCGCGCCCTTTTGCCTGATTCCACCGGGCAGCGGTGCGTCGCTGGTTCCGGCCACCACCATTTGCGGTCCGGCATATTTCCAAAGCAGCGTCTCCTCGCCCAGCTCCTCCGGAGAAAGATCGGAAGCCGCTTTCGCCCAGACCACCGGAACCATGCCCTCTTCACCGGCCAGCGGCTGGCCGTACCAGCTTTCAAAATCCTCGTCCTCCAGCACGATCTGGAGAGTGTTGAGCATCCGCTCTTCCCGCACCCCGTAAAACTTTTCCATCAGCTCGGTCACCGTGCCGGGCTTATCCGGAACCGCTTCGGCCACCTCCCGCAGCAGCTCTTCGGGATACTGGCCGCTCTGGTCTCCCCAGATGTAGACCCGGTAGGAAAAGGGCGCATGGCTCACATCGTAGTAGCGCACCAGCGCCCGGTTGAAGGTGAAGGCCATCAGGATCAGCGCAGCGCTCACCGCAAGGCCCAGGCTCAGCACCCGGTAGCGGCCGGGCGTCCGCTGCCTGGCCCGCTTTGCCAGCAGGCGCACCGCACTGACCGGGGCATGTTTTCCCTTCTGTTTGGGCACATTTTGCAGCTGGGGCCGCATGGCCTGCATGGGGGAAAGCCGTGCCGCCCGCCGGGCGGGGCCCCAGGCGGCCAGCAGCAGCGCCAGCGCACACCAGAGCGCCGCGGCCGCCAGACGATCTGCCTGAACCGCCATTCGGATGCCCTGCCCGTTGGTGATGGTCTGGATGCCCTGGGTCTGGTTCATGGCAAAGAAACCCACCTGCAGGCCCAACACCGCAACGAACATTCCCAGCGGAATGGCCACCACACCCAGCAGGGCCGCCTCCAGCAGCACGCTGGCCCGCAGCTGGGCCGGGGTGGCCCCCACACTGGCCAGCTGCCCCAGCATCCGGGTGCGCCGTTCCAGCGAGAGCCAGAACCCGCCCCGGATCATCAGCGCGGTACCCGCCAGCAAAATGCACAGCAGCAGCTTCACCGCCGCCATCGCAACCAGCGCGAACTCGCTGTAATATTTCATATTCAGGGTGTACACCAGGGAATCGCCCCCCAGCAGCACTGCGCTGATCAGCACCGAGCTGAGCAGCACGCTCAGAAAGGCAAACCCGGTGCTCACCTTTCCCCGCAGCAGCTGGCGCACCGTAACCGACCAGATGGCTCTCATGGACGGATCACCTCGTCTCTCTGCAGGCGGCCGTCCCCGATCACCAACACCCGCTGTGCCTGCTGGGCCAGCTCACGGTCGTGGGTGATCATCAGGATGGTCTGGCCGGTGCCCTTGTGGATGGCCCGCAGCAGCTCCATCACCTGAGCGGTGTTGGCTGCGTCCAGGTTGCCGGTGGGCTCGTCCGCCAGCAGCAGGGCGGGCCGGGTGATGAGCGCCCGCCCCAGGCTCACCCGCTGCTGCTGCCCGCCGGACAGCTGGTCCGGGAAGGCGTCCAGCTTGCCCTCGATGCCCAGCTGCTCCACAATGCCCTCCAGCTGGCCCGGCGCCGGGCGGCGGCCGTCCAGCAGCAGGGGCAGCAGCAGGTTCTCCTTCACGGTGAGCAGCGGGATCAGGTTATAAAACTGATACACCAGCCCGATCTGGCGGCGGCGGAAGACCGCCAGCGTTTCGTCCGGCTGGTTTGCCAGGTCCATGCCGCTCAGCCGCACCGTACCGCCGGTGGGCCGGTCCACCCCGCCCAGCAGGTGCATCAGGGTGGATTTGCCCGACCCGGACGGCCCCACGATGGCCACAAACTGGCCCTTCTCCACGGTAAAACTCACATCGTCCAGGGCTTTTACCTGATTTGCCCCGGTCCCATAGATCTTTGTCAGATGCTCCACTTCCAGAAACGGCAAGCGGACCACCTCCTTTCCTGCCCAAAGAATATCCCGCCCCGGTGACAGGCCGGTGACGGCCCGCTGACGGTTTTGTCACCGAAACAGCCGCAGCCGGAAGAGCGGACCCTCCGGGGTGTTTTCGGCGGTCACATCCCCCTGCTGGCCCCGGGCGATACTGCGGGCCAGCGGCAGGCCGATGCCCACGCTGCCCGGACTGGCCGAAGCACCCCGCCAGAACCGCTCGAACAAGCAGGGCAGCTCCTCCTTTGGGATGGCCGGTCCCTGGTTCTGCACCCGGAATTCAAAATACAATGCCTGGCAGCTGCACTCCACCCGCACCCGACCGCCGGGCGGGGTGTGCTCGGCGGCGTTTTTCAAAAGGTTCGCCAGCGCCTCGGCGGTCCATTCCAGGTCGCAGACGCAGAAAAGCTCCTCCGGGCAATCCGCCTGCAGCTCCACCCCGCGTTTCAGATAAAGCTCCGCCAGGCCGCCCACCGCCCGCTGGAGCACCTGCCGGGCGGGATGCTCCTTCTTTTCAAAGGGCACCACCCCCGCGTCCAGCCGGGAAAGGCGCAGCAGCGCTTCCACCAGCCAGCGGATGCGGCCGGTCTGGGTCTCGATCTGGGCAAGGCCCTCCTCCGCTTCCCCGGGCGGCAGCTCCTCCCGCAGAAAGTCGCATTGCAGCAGAATGGCGGAAAGGGGCGTGCGCAGCTGGTGGGCGATGTCGCTCAGGCTGTCCGCCAGAAAGCGCTTGTCCGCTTCCAGTGCCGCCGCCTGCTGCTGCAAAATGCTGGTGATTTTGTAAAGATCGTCCTGCAAAGCGCTCAGCTCCCCCGGGGTCTGGCCGCTGAGCCGGGGCGGCTGGCCCCCGGTATAGACCTGGGCCAGATATTCCGACAGCTGCCCGATACGCCGGTACCGCCGCAGGGTGTACGCAGCGGCAAGGGCGGCGAGCGCTCCGCCCAAAACCAGCGCGGTGGCCGCGCCGGGCACGCCCCAGGCCAGACCCTGCCCGATGGCCGCAGCTGCCGTCAGGGCCAGCATGGCGGCCAGCATCCGGTAAAATTCCCTGCTATGCATCCGGCTCCTCCTCCCAGCGGTAGCCCAGGCCCCGCACCGTGGCGATGTGCCAGCCGCAGCCCTCCGCCAGCTTTTCCCGCAGCCGCTTCACCGTAACAGTGAGGGTGTTGTCGTTCACAAAATTGCCCTCCTGGTCCCACAGCGCCTGCAGCAGCTGGCCCCGCTCCAGAATCTGGCCGGGATTGGAAAGGAACACCAGCAGCAGCCGGTATTCCTGGGCGGTGAGGGTGATCTGGGTTTCTCCCACAAACACCCGGGCGCTGCGCCGGTCCACCGTAAGCGCGCCGAAGTGCATCCGCTCGGGTCCCTTGCGGCGGCGCAGCACCGCCTTCACCCGGCTGATCAGCTCCCCGGCCCGGAAGGGCTTGGTGATGTAATCGTCCGCGCCGCCTTCCAGCGCCCGCACCACGCTGCCCTCGTCCGCCCGGGCGGTGAGGATCAAAATGGCCGCGTCGCCCCGCCCGCGCAGCGCGCAGCAGACCTCTTCGCCGCTGCCGTCCGGCAGGCCCAGGTCCACCAGCGCCGCGTCGAAGGTCTCCCGTTCCATGGCCTCCAGTGCTTCGGCCACCGTGGCGGCGGCCGTGACGGCCCAGCCCTGACGCTCCAGCAGCTTTCGCAGCGGCAGCACAATGGCCGCCTCGTCTTCTACAAGCAGGATCTTCATGGACCCCATTCCCCCTTTTTCTGTTGCAGCTTTCCTATTTATTATACCGGAAAACCCTGCGCTTCGGGTGACGGAGCTGTCACTTTCCCGACCCCAGGCCAGCGCCGGGCCGCTTGCCCGGGGCCGGGCATCCGTGCTACAATACAGTCGCGGTTTGCGCCTGTTTGGGCAGAGCCGATCGTTATTGCACCGAGGTGGCATTATGAAAAATCTTCTCACGCGGCGGTACACTCTGCCGCTTTTCTGCCTTTTGTGTTCCTTTGCAGTTCTGGCGGTCTGCTCCCGTTCCAGCCCGCTTTACCCCACCAACGACTGGGTGGACGCCAACATCTATTTCACCATCGGGCGAGGGATGCACCAGAGCCTGATGCCCTACCGGGACCTGCTGGACCACAAGGGCCCGCTGCTGTATCTTTTACACTGGGCTGCGGCTGCGGTGAGCAGTACCAGCTTCTTCGGGGTATGGCTGCTGGAGGTGGCCGCCGGGTGGGGCTTTTTGTACGCCAGCGCCCGCACCATGCTTTTGTACTGTGGCCGGAGTTGGACCTTTTTCTCGCTGCCGCTGCTGGCTGCCTGCGTTTACGCCAGCCCCGCCTTCGCCCAGGGCGACAGCGCCGAGGAATTCTGTCTGCCGCTGCTGGCCATCGCCCTGTATTTCTTTTTGGCCTGCTTCGGGCCCGGCAAAAAGCTTCCTTCCCTCTGGGTCTTTGCGGTGAACGGCGCTGCCGCCGGGGCCATCTTCTGGATCAAATTCACCCTGCTGGGGCTGCATTTTGCCTGGATGGCAGCCTTCGCTCTGCTGATTTGGATCGGCCACCGTTCCTTCGTCCGTGCGCTGGCCGCTTGCGGGACCTTTCTGGGCGGGATGGCCGCCATCTCGGTGCCCATCCTTCTGCCCTATGCGCTGGGCGGCGCGCTGCCGGACCTGTTCCAGACCTATTTTGTGACCAATCTTACCTCCTACAGCTCCACCCCCACCCACTGGAGCACCCCTCTGTACAACCTGGCCGTGTCCGGCCTTGAGACCGCGCTGAACAATCCGGTGTGGGCAGTGCTGGCGCTCCTTGGCGGCGTGTTCTTTGTATTTTGCCGCGGCATTCTGCATCCCGCAGCCAAGGCGGCACTGCTTGCCCTTGCGTTCTTTTCCGGCTTTTTCATCTGGGCCGGTTCCATGGGCTGGCCCTATTACGGCTTTCCGCTGTCGGCCTATGCGGCGCTGGGCTTTGTCTGCCTGGGCCGGCTGTTGCAGAATCTGCCCGCCCGTCTGCCCCGGGGCGCAGTCCACGCGGGCTTTGTGCCCGCGCTGGCGCTCAGTCTGGCGTTGTGCATGGCGTTCAGCCCAAACGTGCCCTTCATGAAGCTGAAAAAGGAAGATCTGGTGCAGACCAAATTTGCTTCCATCATCCAGCAGGAGGGCGGCCAGACCCTTTTGAACTACGGCTTTCTGGACGGCGGATTCTATCTTTCCAGCGGCATCACCCCTTCCTGCCGGTTCTTCTGCCGCATCAACCTGCCGAATTATCAGGAGCTGGAGGAGCCGGTGCGGCAGCTGGTGGAGCAGGGTTATTTCGATTTCATCGTGACCCGGGAGGAAGGCCCGCTGCCCGGCATGGAGGAACATTACGAGCTGGTATGCACCGAATACCAGCTGTATGACGGCACGCTCTTCCCCTACAGCCTGTTCCGAAAAATCGCATGAGCACACCAAAAAACGGCGCCGGTTTGCAAAAACGCAAACCGGCGCCGTTCTTTTCTATTCGTTCAGCCCGCCAGGGCATAAATGAGAATTCCCACCAGGATCAAAGACAGTGCGATGCACTTTTTCCGGCTGAGCTTCTCCTTGAAGATGGTCACGCCGAACACCGTCACATACAGGTAGCTGGTGGCCTCCAGCACCGGGCCCAGGCTCATGGGGATGCCCTTGTAGGCCAGGATGCTCAACAACGTGCAGCCCACAAAGATGCCATAGCCCAGAATCACCCGCCAGTCCAGATATTCCATAAGAAAATTTTTATGCGGGCGCATGGCGGCCTTTTTCAGCAGCACCTGGGACACAGCGGCCAGAAACACTCCCAGCAGATAGATCAGCGCGTACAGCGGCTGGATGGTATCATTCATGGCGTTTTTCCTCCCCGTCCGCTTTCACAAACAGCACCACACCGGCCACGATCACGGCCGCGCCGATCAGCTTGCCGGGCGTGATGGACTCGTGGAAGAACAGCGCCCCCCACAAAATGCCCCACACCACCGTGACCGCCTTGTTGGCGAAGGCCAGCGTCAGGGGCAGCCGCTTGATCACCTGCTGCCAGCCCACGGCATACAGCACCAGAATGGCCATCATACCGCAGTAAAAGGCGATGTACTGCCAGCTCAAAAAGGGCTGGGCGGCGGCATTTTTGCTGAAAAAGCCGCTGAGGGAATACACCGCCAGCAAAAGATGCAGCCCGATCAGGGTGAGGGCGTAGGAATTGTGCTTTTTCATGGGTCATTCTCCTCGCTTCGAGGCGGGAAAGATCACCTTGCCGGCCTTATCCCGCACACCGTAGCGCAGCGCGCACAGACCCAGCAGGGCAAGGCCCGCCAGAATCAGCACCGCGCCGCTGGTCAGGCCATAGGTGGGCACGCTCACCGAGAAGGTGCGGTTGATGGCATTGCCCACCAGATAGGAAGCGCCCACCGCCACCATGATGAGGACCAGATGCCAGGTGAGCGGGTCCATGGACATGGTGCTGATGGTGCCGCTGCCCAGGCTGGTCTGCTTGTCCGCCGGGACAAGGCCGGTCTTCATCTCCTCCGGCAGGTCGCTGGCCCGGCAGATCACCTTGGTGTAACCCTTGCGGGCACAGTAATTGATCATCAGAACGCCGCTGAACACGCCGCCCAGCAGGCCGAAGGTGGCAAAGGTCTGGCCGATGGTCACGGCGTCGGCCCAGCCTGCTTTTTCCAGCACGCCGCCCACAGCCGCGGCGGTGCCGTGGCCGCCCGCGAAGCCGCTGGGCATCATCAGGGCGAACCAGCCGGTGAGCTGGGGAAACAGCACCCGCAGCAGCGCGCCGCCCACCAGCAGGGCGATGCCGAACTGCAAAATCTCAGCCGCGCTATTCAACAGAAAGGTATCGCCCACATTGCGCATCATGGTGCTGAATTTCGCGCCGCTCTGCTTGCCCAGATACATGGTGGCGAAGAGCACCGTGATCAGGATGCCCGCATAGCTGGAGGCCTGGCTGCTGAGGGTGAGCACCCCCAGCCCGTGGCTGCCCAGCAGCACGCCGAAAAAGCCGGCGATCAGCGCCGTGGGAATGAACAGGTTCTGCAGCGGGCGCATACGGATGCGCACCAGCTTGGCAATCAGCATCAGCAGCGAGATGATGCATACGTCATAGGTCAGATCCAATGCAGAAAAATCCATGGGTCTTTCTTCCTCCTGTTTGTTGCCCGGCTTACTGCTCGAGCTGATTGCTGTACAGCAGGTTCTTGCCCTCGCCGTCCAGCATGCGCACCGTGCCGAACAGGGTGCGGGTCAGCTCGTCCAGCGCCTCGCGCCGGTCCGCGGTGATGTAATAGCGGGCGGCATAGGGCTTCGCGCCCACGCCGTGGGCGATGGTCTCGCCCGGCTGATAGTAGATGATGCTCTGGGCCACGCCGGGCAGCTTTGCCGCCGCCTCGGCCGCGCTCACGTCCGCCACCGTGCCCTCGTAGCCGTGGAAATACAATCCGCCGCTCAGGCACTTGAAGTGGGGATCGTGGGCCTGGAAGGTACGCTTGAGAGCCGCTTCGTCGTACACGTAGTCCAGCAGCAGCTGCTCCACACTCATGCCGCCCGCCAGAGTGACCAGCTCGTGCTCGTAACCGAACATCCGCCCGGCGATCTCGCACACCTGTACTCCCTGCCCCGGGGTGTAGAAGAACTGCATGGAGATGGGACCGGTGGTGATGCCCACGAACTGCGCCACCTTGCGCACGATGTCCATGGCCTGCTCGCGCACCTCGTCCAGGAAGCGGCTGGGATAGACCAGACGACTGATGTGGGGGATGTCGCCCTCGATCTCGTGGGACTTCTCCCGGTCGGCGATGCTCAGCAGCTGCAGCTCGCCGTCCACCATCCAGGTCATCATGTTGAACTCATGGCCCTGGTTGTAGGTCTCGGCCAGGATGTAATCAAAGCTGGAGAAGGAAGCGGTGTTGGCGAAATGGGCGCGAATCTCGTCCGCGCTGTTCACCACATAGATGCCCCGGGAGCCGTAGCCGTTGGCGGGCTTGATGACGCAGGGCAGGCCCACGGCTTCCAGCTCACTGTCGGCAAAATCGGCGTTCAGCCGGATGCTGGTGGGGGTGGGGATCTGCAGCTGGCGGAACATCTCCTTCATCAGGGGCTTTTCCCGCAGGTAGCGAATTTTTTCCGGGGTGCAGTAGCACTTGAGGCCGGCCTTCGCGGCGATCTTCACCAGGCACTCGGCCAACAGGTCCGAGAAGGAGGCGATGATGCCGTCTGCCTGTTCCTCCCGGCACATGGCGGCCACGCCGTCGATGTCCCGTACGTCGATGTTATAGGCCTTGTCCGCAAAGGCCTTGGCGGGGCCGTTTTCGTAGCCGTCGCACACAATGGTATAGATGCCCTGGCTGCGGGCCAGCTTGACCAGCTCCACAAATTCATCCATGGAGCCCAACACGACCAAACGATGCTGTGTCATTCCTCTTCCTCCTTATGCTGTTTGCCATCGGCGGCACCCAGATTGCACCGGGTACGCACCACATACTGGGGCTGCTTGTTCGCGATCATGAACATGCGGCCCACATACTCGCCCACCAGGCCCAGGCAAATCAGGTTCACGCCCGCGGCCAGCAGGATCACCACCATCAGAGAGCTCCAGCCGGTGAGCACCGTGGGGTCCATCAGCTTCTGGATCACCACCAGGATGGCCCCGATGATGCCCGCCGCACCGAACAGCGCGCCGCACAGCAGCGAGAAGCGCAGCGGCAGCACCGAGAAGTTGGTGGAGGTGCTCCACAGCCGGATCAGGCTCTTCAGATTGTAGCCGGACTGGCCCACCGCCCGGTCAAAATGCTCCAGCGGTACATTACCCACATTTTTGGTAATGCGCATCAGCAGGCCGGACATCTGGGGATAGGGACCGCTGTAGCTCAGCGCCTCGCGGCACACAAAGCTGCGGGCCACCCAGAAGCTGCTCACCTTCAACCCCTTGGGGCGGCCGGTGAGCACCCGCATGGTCCAGCCCTCGAAGCGAGAGCCCAGATTGCGGAACCAGTTGTGGTGTTTCTGGGGATACCAGCCGTACACCACGTCGTAGTTGCTCTCGTGGATGGCGTCCAGCAGCTTGCCGAACTGGGAGGGATGGGTCTGCAGGTCATCGTCCATGCTCAGCACGTAATCGCCGGTCACGTAATGCAGCGCCGCCAGCAAAGCGCTGTGCTGGCCGAAGTTCCGGCTCAGGTCCACGCCCTTCACCTTCGCATCCTCGGCGCAGAGGGCCCGGATCTGGGCAAAGGTTCCATCGGTGGAGCCGTCGTTCACCAGCACGAATTCGTAGTCATAGCCCAGCCGGAGCAGCTCCTCCCGGGCCAGATGCACCGCCTTGGCGATGGTCTTTTCGGAATAATAGCACGGGATGATCACCGATACCGTTTCCTTGTTTTCCATGATGCCTCTCCTCTTCAGGCGCCCGTTCGGCGCTTTTTACAGATAGAATGTGCCGTTTTTGATAAACAGGAGCATATATTCCAGCCCGCACGCGCTCTGCCAGGCAAGCAGCAGCCAGCACAGGCAGATCAGCCCCTTGCGCAGCGGCGTCTGCTCCTTCCAGCGGCCGGTCTGCTGCCACAGGCGAACCGCGCTGGCCAAAAACAGCAAAAACAGGCTGACGCTGGTGCCCCAGGTCCAGTTGCCGTCCGAGGCGCGGGGACCGGTCTCCACTAGAAAGATGTGCTGCAGGTAGGCAAAGCCGGTCATGCCCCAGCCCATGCAGAGCATGCGGTCACGCAGCAGCGAGCCCGCGCACAGCACAGCCACCGCCAATACGAACGCGGCCGACTGCAAAATGGACGCGATGGGATGCTGGGTGCGCTGCAGCAGGTTCGCCCCCAGCGAAAAGGCCAGGCCGCTCTCCTCATGCTGCTGCGGACCGCCCGCGAACAGCACCAGATACTGGGAAAGCACCACCGCCAGCGCCGGGAACACCGAGCAGCCGAGCCACACATAGCGGCCGAACCGCTGGCAGCGTCCCCGCACAAAATCCCACAGCATGAGCACCGCCATGGCCGGGGCAAAGCAGAACAGCAGGCTGGGCTTGACGCCGGTGGCAAGCGCCAGCAGCACCATGAAGGCCAGCCAGTCCCGCCAGTGCAGCCCCTCGTCGAACTGCCGCACCATGCGCAGATACAGCGCCAGCACGAACACGCCCAGCAGCTTGATTCCGATGAGGGTGGGGTTATGCCACACCCCGAAGGCCTGCACCCCCAGGGTGCGGTAATCGTTCAAAAAGGGCAGATAGACCGGGTCCGCGCAGAAGCAGCACCAGCCCAGCAGCCCGCTGGCAAAAATGCCGGTGCCCGCGTACCGGTGCAGGAACCAGCCGGAGGCGGCGATGCCGCCCAGGCACATGAGCAGCACGAACAGCACCATGCTGTCGTAGCTGCCGGTGAGGGCCCACAGCCCCTGGTACACCGGGTTCAGGGCGCTGTAGCCGGTCTGGGTGGGGTCCAGCGCCGTTTGGATGTGCACCAGAAAATCCCCCGCGTAGGGGTTTGCGATCTGGATCTGCAGAATGCGCCACAAAAGCCCTGCCGTAACGGCATACAGCACCAGCACACCCGCCCACTGCAGGGCGGCGGCCTTGTTCAAACGTTCTCTCATAGTTTCCTCCGCTCAGCGTTGGCCCAGCGGCACCTCGCCGCTTCTCAGCCATCCGTTTTCGGTCTGCACCAGCAGGGCGGCGCTTTCCAGCTGCTCGGGCTGCGCCCAATCCAGATAGAACACCGCCTGCCAGCCGCCTTCCTCGGTTTGGTACAGGCACACCCGCCGGGTCTCGCCCTGGCTGTTCAGCTCCAGCCAGGCCCGCCGGGGCGCTTCGCCCTGCGGCAGCTCCGCCCGGAGCCGGTACCAGCCGGGGCCCCGCTCCGCTTCTTCCAGTCCGCTCAGGCTCCACTGGGCCTCCAGTGGGCCGGCGCTCCCCTCATAGGGCAGCACCGCCTGCCACAGCAAAAACGAGCCCACCTGCCGCCCGGCGCTGAGCGCCGCCTCGGGGTAGTGATGCTCCTGTACATAGCGAAGCTTTTTCTCCGGGCTGGTCTCGTCGAAGAGGTAGATCGCGTCCTGCTCGGCCCAGTTTTTCAGCGGCAGGGTGAGGCCCATCTGTTCCAGATTCTGCCGGTACAGCCCGCTGCCGCTGGTCCAGCCGCCCAGGCTCACCAAATTCCGGTAGTGGTCCTGCCAGGGCAGCACCCGGGCATCGTACACGCCGGTCAGATAGCTGGCGTCCTCGGTGTTCAGCAGGAAAATATCGTCCGGGCTTGTCTCCATGTGGTCCACCAGCTGGTTGCCGGTGGCGCCCGCCTGGCTGGGACGCGGGGCGGGCAGCTGGAACTGCTGGCCCATGCGCACCAGAAGCAGCAGGGCAAAGCATGCCCCCGCCAGCGCGCCGGGCACAAGCCAGCGCCGGGTGCAAAAACGCCTGGCGCCGCTGAGCGCCAGCACAAACACGCACACCGCGTAGAAGTTCACACTGTCCTCCACGCGGGTGGGCAGGCGGCCCGTCCACAAAAAGAAGGTGTTGATCACCAACGCTCCACCGCCCGCCAAAAGCGCGGCCAGCCGGTCCCGCCCGGAGCAGCACACCACCGCTGCGGCCAGCAGCAGCCAGAAGGCGGTGCTGGGCTTATTGCCCAGCGCGCCCTGCATAAAATGGTCCGCTGCCTGGGCCAGGTCCGGCACAAAGGCCGTCTGTCCCCGCAGCTCGCCCACCTGTTCCAGCCTTTCGGTGGTGAAATAGTCGCTGTCGCAGCTTACCCAGCTGAGCAGCAGCTCGTAGTCGTTTTCGCTCACGCCCATGGCGCTCAGCTGACCGGCGGCCTCTTCCCATTCGGGCATGGGATAATCCGACAGCACCGACCGGGCGTTGTTGAAGGCCCGGTAATCCCGCCATTGGCTGCTGCTCTGCCAGGCCAGCTCATTGACGCCCACCGCAGCAGCAAACAGCACCGCCATACCGCACACCGCGGCCGCGGCCCGCCGGGCCCGCTGTTTGAGCCCCGGCTCCGAGGCCAGCACCGCCCACAGCAGAGCCAGCGCCCCGAAGGGCAGACCCAGCAGTGCGGCGTTCTGGCGCAGGCACAGCCCTGCCAGAAAAAACGCCAGCCCGGCAGCCAGCGCCCGGCGGCCCATCCAGCCCCGGGCATAGAAGGCAAGCAAAACAAAGCCCGCAGCGGCAAACAGCCCTGCGCTGCGGGAAAAATTGGTCTCTGACACAAAGCCCGGCCAGAAGGCGAGCAGGATCACCCCGTCCGCCGCGCAGGCCACCGGCGCCGCCAGGCGGCTCCACAGCCCGTAACGGACAAACCCCACCGCCAGCACGCTCAGCACCAGCACGGTCAGGGTATACCAGTCCGGACCGGGCAGCAGCCGCCCAAGCAGCGCCACCGGCGCGCTGAACAGTACATTCAAAAAGGGGCACAGCCAGGTGGGACCGTACAGCCCCGCCAGCACCTGGGCGATGGTCCAGTCATCGTCCGGGAAGGCATGGGGCCGCGAAAAGATGGCCGCCACCGCCAGAACGGCAGTGGTGGCCATCACAAACACCCAGCGGCCGGTGCGCCCGCTCAACCGGGGGCGCGCCTTTTGCTCAAGCAGCGGCATCGTTACACCTCAAAAAACGCCTTCACGGCCTGGATCACCTGCTGCCGGTCCTGAGCGGTGAGGCCGTAGTACAGCGGCAGACGGACCAGCCGGTCGCTTTCTTTGGTGGTGTACACATCCTCACCGCTGAACCGGCCGTACCGCAGGCCGGCGGGAGCGCTGTGCAGCGGGATATAATGGAACACGGCCAGAACGCCGCTGTCCTTCAGATGCTGGATAAAGGCGGTGCGTTCCTCCAGGTCCCGGCACTTCACCCAGAACATGTGGGCGTTGTGCACGCAGCCCTCCGGGATGGCGGGCAGCTCCAGCTTGCCGGCCTGCTCCAGCGGGCGCAGCGCCTGGTAATAATCGTTCCAGCTGGCCAGACGGTCGTTGTTGATCTGGTCCGCGGCCTGCAGCTGGCCCCACAGATAAGCGGCGTTCATCTCGCTGGGCAGGTAGCTGGAACCGTAGTCCACCCAGGTGTACTTGTCCACCTGGCCCCGGAAGAACTTGGCCCGGTTGGTGCCCTTCTCCCGCAGGATCTCCGCCCGCTCGTTGTATTCCGGGTCCCGGATGAGCAGCGCGCCGCCCTCGCCCATGGAGTAGTTCTTGGTCTCGTGGAAGGAGAAGCAGCCGAAATCACCAATGGTGCCCAGCGCCTTGCCCTTGTAGGTGCTCATCACGCCCTGGGCGGCGTCCTCCACCACCTTCAGGCCGTGGCGGGCGGCAATCTCCATGATGGTGTCCATCTCACAGGCAACGCCCGCGTAATGCATGGCGCAGATGACCTTGGTCTTGTCGGTGATGGCCGCCTCGATCTTGGTCTCGTCGATGTTCATGGTGTCGGGCCGGACGTCCACGAACACCAGCTTGGCCCCCGCCAGCACAAAGGCGGTGGCGGTGGACGAGAAGGTGAAGCTGGGCAGGATCACCTCGTCGCCGGGCTGCAAATCGCACAGCAGCGCCGCCATCTCCAGCGCGGTGGTGCCGCTGGTGGTCAGCAGCACCTTCTGGCTGCCGAACCGCTCGCTCAGCCACTGGTTGCACTGCTTGGTAAAGGCGCCGTCGCCGCAGATCTTGTGATTCTCCACCGCCTGCTTCACATAGTCCAGCTCGGTGCCCACATAGGGTGGGATGTTGAACGAAATCATTCTTGTATTCCTCCGCCTTTCGGCTTTATTCTGCCCGGAACACTCGCTCCGCGCAGGCTTGCTTTCCTTATAAAACGATGCATTGGCGCATGATACAACAGAATTATAGCATTGCAATGTTCATTTTTCAACAAAACCCGTCATTCTGCGCGAAGATAAAAGGTCCCTGTCCGGCCGGGCTGCGGGCGGTAGTCCTCCAGCAGACGGTCCCGAATCCAGCCCTCCTCCAGGCACTCGGCCAGCGGCTGCTCCAGATTGTAATTGGCGCGTCCGTCCGGCAGCGGTCCCGCCAGATACACCACCTGGGGCAGCTGCCGCCCCGGCTGCTCGTAGTACCACTGGATCATGGGGTCCGCCGCGCTGTGAATCCAGTAGTCCGGCGTGTTGGGCAGGCTATCGCAGGCCATGTAGGCCCAGGGCAGCACGTTCATCACAAACAGGCTGTCCCCCGGCTGCACCTGCCCGCGCAGATCCTCGCAGGTCTGGTTGTAATAGCTCACGGTGTCGGCGGTGTCCCACATTCCGGCGCTGGGGCCGCTTTCGATGCGGACCCGGCAGGCGAACAGGTCGCCCGCGTAGTCGGTGAAAAAGCGGATGCCCGCCAGCTGTACCAGCACCAGCGCAGCCAACAGGGCCGATGCGCCCGCCCACCGGCGCAGGCAGGCGCCGCTGTGGCGGCAAACCTCCTCTTCCAGCCAGAGCAAGGCCGCCAGATCACACAGCAGAAAGCCGTAGCTGGCATTCACCAGGCCCACGTCGGTGCCCAGGGCAATGCCGCCGCTGTAAAGAACGCCCGCCACCCAGAGCAGCAGCCCTGCGGCGGGCTTTTTGGGCTGCACCGCCAGAAACAGCGCAGGGCCCAGCAGGGCCAGCGGCACCAGCTTGAAGTTGATCCAGAACAGGCCGCCCGGCCGCATCACCAGGCCCCAGACCGCCACCAGGGCAAAGCCCGCCCAGAACACCGGCCGCAGCCGGGCCGCGCCGGGCAGAAAGCGCAGCGCAGCGGCCAGCAGGGTGACCAGCACCACCGCCGCCAGATAGGCAAGGCCGAACCACCAGACAAAATCGCTCAGGTACTGCCGGGCGCTGGCCAAAAGGCCGCCGGAGCCCTGATGGGCCACGTCCTTCGCGAAGAGGTTGGGCAGCGCTTCGATCAATCCGGCCGGGCCCAGTCGGGCCGTGAGCCAGCCCAGCACCACCGCCGCGGGCACGGCACCGCCGACGCACAGACCGCCCAGAGCCAGCAGGCGGCGGGAGCGTTCGGCCCGCCAGACCATCACCAGGGCCACCGGCGCGGTGACCACCAGCGGCGGATAGGCCGCGGCGGCCAGCGCAAAGCAGACCCCCGCCCCAAAGGCCCGCCAGAATCCGGGACGGCGGGCAAGCGGCTCGGCGCAGGCGAAGAACAGCAGAATGAAAAACAGCCCCATGCTGTTGTAGGACAGGGCCGTCAGATTCAGCGGAATGAACAGCTGGCACAGCAGGCCCCCGGCCAGCGCCGCCCATTCTCCGGTGATCTGCCGCAGCCAGCGCCACACGGCCAGCGCCGCGCCGGTCTGCAGCAGCACTGCCGCCACCCGGCTTGCCAGATACACACCGTCCAGCCCGCCGGTGACGAGCCGGTACAGCCACATCAACGGCAGCAACAGGATATTGCTGATCTGGGTCAGGGCGCTGATGTCCGCCAGAGGGCGCACGCCCATCAGCATGGCATAGGTCTTGGCCAGGTAGTAGCTTTCGTCCGGCCCGTTCATGCACCACTGGGCGCGGAAGATCAGCGCCGCGGCCAGCGCCACAAACAGCCCCCATGCAAGGGCGGGGCGCAGCGCCTGTCTGCTTTTGTATTCCATAATATTTGATCGCTCCGTTTTTTGGGATGATTTGTCGTTTTTATGATAGCATATCTGCCCTTTTTTTCAACGTCCCGGCGTATATTTTTGCACTTTTGCCCCAGTCAGCCTTGCATTCCGCGGCCAAATGGGGTATACTGTATCTAAATTGATTCTGCTGCAAAAGGGGGGCCGTTTTATGTCTGATCCTACCGCTGTATTCTCCATTTATGATGATCGTGACCGGGAGATCCGTGCCGTTGTGCAGGAGGTCTACGACGCACTGAAGGAAAAGGGGTACAACCCCATCAACCAGCTGGTGGGCTACATCCTGTCGGAGGACCCCACCTACATCACCACCTATAAAAACGCCCGCTCGCTGATCCGCCGCGTGGACCGCGACGATCTGCTGCAGGCGCTGGTTCGTAACTACGTCAATCCCTGATCCTTCAAACCGGTCCCGTGCGCCGCATGGGGCCGGTTTTCCTTTGTGCCCGGGCTTTGCAAAGCCCGGGCTTTTTGTTATACTATAGACTGTATTATTGCGGGTGAAAACAAGCACAGGCTTTTCGCCCGCACAAAGCGAGGTGCTTTTTATGGCGGCTGTGCGTGTGCTCCACTGCGTGGCGGGGCTGGCCCACGGCGGGTACGAAAGCCTGATCATGAACCTGTACCGCTGCATCGACCGAGATGCGGTGCAGTTTGATTTTGTCAGCTCCTTTCCCGGCATATACGAAAGCGAGATCGAAGCGCTGGGCGGCGTGATCCACCGCATCCCCTTCATCACCCAGAAGGGTCCCTTCGTCTATACCCATGCGCTGGACCGGGTGCTGACCGAAAGCCCTCGCTACCCCATCGTACATTCCCACATGGATAAATTCAGCGGCCTTGTGATGCGTCAGGCCAAAAAGGCCGGTATCCCGGCGCGCATCGCCCACAGCCACAACACCCAGAACGAGGGCGGTCTGGCCTTCCAGGTGGTGAAGGACTACTACGGCAAAATGGTGCTGCCCAACGCCACCCATCTGTTCGCCTGCTCCAAGGCGGCGGCGGACTGGATGTACGGCCCCGAGGCGGCCCGGGCTCACATTCTGCTCAACGGCATCGATCCGGAGCGCTTTGCGGTGAGCGAGGTGGCCCGCGCCAGTGTGCGGGAGGAGTTCGGCCTTTCGGACGAATGCCTGGTGTTCGGCCATGTGGGCCGGTTCACCCCTCAAAAAAACCACGACCGCATTCTGGATATCTTTTCGGTACTTCACAAAAAAGCGCCGGACAGCGCCCTGCTGCTGGCAGGCACCGGCCCTTTGCTGGACGAGATGCGCCAGAAGGCCGCCCGGCTGGGTCTTTCCGGCTGCGTGCATTTTCTGGGCAGCCGGGAGGACGTTCCCCGGCTTTTGCAGGGCATGGACGGCTTTTTGTTCCCCTCGCTGCACGAGGGGCTGCCGGTGACCCTGATCGAGGCCCAGGCCTCCGGCCTGCCCATCACTGCCGCCTCCACCATCACCCGTGAGGTGTGCGTGACGCCGCTGGTGCGCCAGCTTTCGCTGGACGAAGCTGACGAGCGCTGGGCGGACACCGCCCTGGGCCAGGCCGTGCAGAACCGGCCGGTGCGCACTTCTCCCCGGGCACAGATCGCCGCGGCGGGGTACGACATTCGTCAGACCGCCGACTGGCTGACCAATTTTTATCTGGGCCTGGCCCATTCCAATGACTGAATCCCAGGAGGATGCTTTTATGAACCAAACGCCCCTTGTCTCGGTGGTGGTGCTGGTGTACAACACCGGCGATTACCTGCCCCCCTGCCTGGAGAGCATCGCCGCCCAGACCTACCACAACCTGGAGGTGCTGATGATCGACAACGGCAGCCAGGACGGCTCCGGCCTGGTGTGCGACGAATTTGCCGCCAAGGACAGCCGCTTTCGCACCATCCACCAGGAAAACCTGGGCATCATCGGCGGCCGGGGCACCGGCGTGACCCACAGCCGGGGCGAATACCTGGCCTTCGTGGACGGCGACGACCTTTTGCACCCGGCGATGATCCAGCTGCTGCTGGACGAGTGCCTGAAAACCGACCTGCCGGTGAGCTGCTGCCGGTTCATCCCCTTTTTCGGTTCGCCGCCGGAGCCCGGCAAATGCCCGGACGACTGCCTCACCTTCGAGAGCCCGGCCCATCTGGACGCCCTGATGCACGACAAGCGGGTGGAATACAGCCTGTGCAACAAGCTCTACGCCCGCCATCTGTTCGACAACATCCCCTTCTATTCCCCGGTGGTCTACAACGAGGACCTGTATCTGAACTGGAACATTTTGCAGCACGCCCGGGGCATGGCCTTTGCGGATTTCATCGGCTACTACTACCGCCAGCATGCGGCCTCCACCACCCACCGGCCCTTAAAGGACCGGGTGCTCACCGACCAGATCTACGTGGCCCGCACCATTCTGGATACCGCCCGGGGCGGTCCGCTGGAGGTTTCGGCCGAGGCGTTCTATTACGAGAAGCTGCTCTATCTGAACAGCATGATTCTGCGCCAGGCAAACGCGAAGGATTTTGCCGCCGAGCACCGCTCGCTGAAAAAGGAGATCCGGGCAGGCCTTGGCAAGGCGCTGAAAAACCCGCATCTTCCCCGCTCCATGAAGCTGGCCGCCCTGCTCTCCTGCTGGGGCGGCGTATTCTACGCCGGGCTGTGCCGGCTGATGCTCACCGACCGGCGCTGACCGGCCGCGTTCTGAGGTTTTTGCATGAAACTGCTTTGCATTCTGGACAGTGTGGAATTCCCTCTCGCCCCCACCCCGGCCATCGCCCGGCGGGCGGCGGCGCTGCTGGCGCAGCAGGGGCACACGGTCCATTTTCTGGAACTGTATGACGGCGAGACCGTCCCTCCCGAGCTGCCCGGCTGCGGCCGGACCCTAGTGCCCTTCGCGGACGAGCGGGTGATGAACCGGATGCTGGAATTCGGCAATTCGGGCGGCACTCCGGTGCCGCTGCGGCTGTTAAAGCTCTGCGGCCACCCGGCGGCGGCGCTGGCCGCGGTGCGGCAGATCGCCCTGAAAAAACCCCGGCGCATCACTGCGGCGAAAAAGGCCATCGAGGCGCTGGACCGCCGGTATCACTTTGACGCGGCGGTGGCGGTGGCCGCCCCCTACGCGGGCAGCTTCGCGCTGGCCGCTGCCGGTTTCGGCGGCAAAAAGGCCAGCTGGCAGATGGACCCCTACGCGGCCAACCGCAGCTACTCAGCCCCCGGTGCGTTCCAGCGGGAGAAGGAGCTGCTGGACGCGCTGGACGCGGTGTTCATCGCCCCGGCCATGACCCGGTATTACGCCCCCGGCGCGCCGCTGGAGGATTATGCGGCCAAGGCCCATGTGCTGGACTTTCCCAGCCTGGTACCCCCGCCTCCTGCGCCTCAGGTTCAGAAGGAAAACGGGCGGCTGCGCTGCGTGTTCGTGGGCAGCCTGTACCCCACCCTGCGCACTCCCCACTACGCGCTGGAGCTGTTCTACGCTCTGAACGACCCGAATCTGGAGCTGGTGTTTGTGGGCGGCGGCTGGGAAAACTACCCCGCCGGGCTGCTGGAACCCTACCGGAAAATTCTGGGCGACCGGCTGACCGTCACCGGCCCGCTGCCCGCTGCCAGAGCGGCGGAGGAGGTTGCCAAGGCGGACGTGCTGCTGAGCCTTGGCAACGGGGTGGACAACCAGGTGCCCAGCAAGATCTTTGAATATTTCGCGGCGGGCAGGCCGGTGCTGCATCTGGCCAAGCTGGAAAACGACCCCTGCCGCCCCTACTTTGACCGCTGGCCCCTGGCCCTGACCCTGCTGGAATCCGAGGGCACCGGGCCGGAGGTTCTTGCCCGGCTTTCGGCATTTCTGGCCGAAAAGGGGCGCAGCCGCCTGCCCTTTGAGGAAGCGGCGCGGCTTTTTGAATCCAACACGCCCCAGGCGGCGGCCCGTTGCCTGGAGGAAACCCTTGGAGGCTGAACCATGACGGTATTCTGGCTTTTGAATTTTCTGCCCCCGCCCATGGCCCGGGCACTGGACCTGCCGGTGCAGGCCAGCGGCAGCTGGGTGATGGCTCTGCAGCAGGCACTGGAGGGTCAGCCGGTGCGGCTGATTCTGTGCGCCTACAGCCCGGCGGTGAGCGAGACCCAGCGCCGGGAGATCGGCGGGGCGGTGTATCTGGCGCTGCCCGCTGCGGGCGGCAAGGATGCCCTGCAGGCGGCGCTGGTCGCCGAACAGCCGGACCTCGTGCAGATCTTCGGCACCGAGAACGACCACGCAGTGTGGGCGCTGGAAAGCTTTGCGCCCCAGAAGACACTGCTTTATATCCAGGGTCTGGCCGGGCCCTGCGGCGAGCACATGGCCGACGGCCTGCCACCTCGCTTTCTGCGCCGCCAGCGGCTCAAGGAGCGCCTGGCCGCCAAAACCGGCGGCGCCACCGTGCGCCAGCTGCGCGAGGGTCTTCTGGAAAAGGGCGAAGCGGAGAAAAAGGCATTTCTTTTGGCCCAGAACCTGCTGGGCCGCACCGAATGGGACAAGGCCTTTGCCGCCTCGGTGAACCCTTCTGCCCGGTACTACCGGCTGAACGAGATTCTCCGCCCGGCCTTTTATCAGGGCGGCTGGCAGCGGGACGTACTGCGCCGCCCCCGCATCTTTGTGAGCCAGGGCAACATCCCCCTGAAGGGGCTGCACCGGGTGATCGAGGCGCTGCCCGCCATCGCCGCCCGCTACCCGGACGTGCAGGTGGACGTGGCGGGCTGGCCCCCGCCCCAGAAGGGCGCGCTGCTGCGTCCGGTGATGAACTGGCTTGCAGAGTATTCCGGTTATCTGGATTCTCTGGCCCGCCGCCTGGGCGTGGCCGACCGCATCCGCTACACCGGTGTGCTGAGCGCCGACGCTATGAAGACCTGCTTTTTGCAGAGCAGCGTCTTTCTGATGCCCAGCAGCGTGGAGAACAGCCCCAACTCGCTGGGTGAGGCCATGCTTCTGGGCATGCCCTGCGCCGCCGCGAATGTGGGCGGCATCCCCAGCATGCTGGAGAGCGGCAAAGAAGGCCTGCTCTTCGACCCCGCCCAGCCCGGCCAGCTGGCCGAAACGGTGCTGGCCCTGCTGGACGACCCCATTGCCGCCGAGACCATGGGCAAGGCCGCCCGGGCCCGGGCACTGGCGGACCATGACCCCAAGGCCATTGCCGCCGCGCAAATGGCCCTTTACAACCAGCTTTTCGAAGCAAAGGAGGTCAGACCGTGAACCAGCCCTTGGTGACGGTACTCATCACCACCTACAATCAGGAATGCTACATCGGCACGGCCATCGACAGTGTGCTGGCCCAGAAGACCGATTTTCCCTTTGAAATTTACATCTCCGAGGACTGCGGCTCGGACGGCACCCGCGCCATTCTGCAGGATTATGCCGCCCGCTTCCCCGAGATCATCCGCCTGAACCTGCGCGAAAAGAACGTGGGCATCAGCCGAAACTGGTACGAGGGCCTGTGCGCTGCCAAGGGCCAGTACGTCTGCACCCTGGAGGGCGACGACTGGTGGCGGGATGACCACAAGTTGCAAAAGCAGGTGGATTTCCTGCGCGCTCACCCGGACTATCTGGCGGTGAGCCACACCCTGCTGCTCACCGACGACGCGGGCAACACCTACGGCACCCTGCCGGATGATGGGCGCATTCTGGGCAAGGACGCCACAATGGAGCTGTTTCTGGCCGGCGTGACCTATTCCTGCACCGCCTGCCTTGTGAAAAACATCTTTGACCCGGCAGACAAGGCCCTCTACGACTACGTGACCGCCAACCGGAGTATTGCGGACTTCGCGCTGTGCATGCTGTATCTGGACCGCGGCAAGGTATTCGTGATGGACGAGGCCCTTTCCGCCTACCGGGTGGCAGGCACCGACGAAAACCACCAGAACTACAACGGCACCCAGAGCGCGCTGAAAAAATACGCGGATTTTCTGGACGTGGTGAACGCCAGCCGCCGCTACTGGCAGGGCAAGTACCCCTTTGCCAAATGCCTGTGCGCAGGCAGCTTTTACCCCTTCATTGACCGAATCAAGTACGGCGATCTGTGGCCCTTTGTGCGGCTGATGGGCAGAATGTCCCTCTCTGCAAAAGTGCTGTTCCCCTTTTACTTCATCGGCCGGTGCTTTGCTCTGGCCGTCCACAAATTCACGGGAGGGAGAAAAGCATGAACCAGCCTTCCATCAGCGTGGTCGTGCCGGTCTACAAGGCCGAGGCCACCCTGGAAAAATGCGCGCGGAGCATCCTCTCCCAGGCGCCCGCCGATCTGGAGCTGATTCTGGTGGACGACGGCAGCCCGGACGGCTCCGGTGCGCTGTGCGACCGGCTTGCCGCACAGGACAGCCGGGTGCGGGTGATCCACCAGAAAAATTCCGGGGCCAGCGCCGCCCGCAACGCGGGTCTGGACGCCGCCGCCGGGCGGTATCTGCAATTTGTGGACGCGGACGACTGGGTACTGCCCGGTCTGTACGAAACTGCGCTGCCCATTCTGGAAAAGGGCGCGGACGTGCTGTTTTTCGGGGTGGAGAACATCGGCTACACCCCGGAGCCGCCCCTGCCGGACGCGGCCTACCAGAACCTTGGCCAGCTGGCGGACCAGTTCGAACGGTATCTGGTGACCACCGGCCAGTTCGCGGCCCCCTACAACAAAATCTACAAGGCCCAGGTGATCGGGCCGGTGCGCTTTGACCCGGCTCTCAAGATCAACGAGGACCTTTTGTTCAACCTGCTGGCCCTGCGGCGCTGCGGGCCGGTGCGGTTCATCCCCACCAACTTCTACGCCTGTGACCACACCGGCGAGGGCTCGCTCTCCCGGTCGCTGCGGGCGGACCTGCTGGACGCCGAGCAGGCTACCCGGGCGGCGCTGCTCGAATTTGCGGCCCATTACGGGCTGGATGAGGCCGGCGCACAGGCTCTGGCCGCTGCCCGGCAGGGCAACGTGGCAGTGGCCCAGATGTCGGTGCTGATGAGCCGGAAGGGTCCCCTTTCCCTGCGGGGCTACCGGAAGGTCTTTGCCCGGATGCTGGCCCTGCCCGCTGCCCGCAATGCGCTGGCCGTCTGGCTGGCGGCGGACGAAAACCGGCTGATGGCCCTGCCCTACCGCATCTGTGTGGGGCTGCGGCTGGCCCTTCCCATGGCGTTTTGGTGCTGGCTGCGGTGCAGCACCAGCCATGCCCTATGATTCTTTTTTCCCAAGGAGGCAAACATATTTATGGCGGCTGTATTGAGCTGTATCATGCCCGTGTACAACGGGGAGGAATATCTTGAAAAAAGCGTGCAGAGCGTGCTGGACCAGAGCTTTGCCTGGTTCGAGCTGATTCTGGTGAACGACGGTTCCACCGACCGCACCGCCGATCTGTGCGCCGAGTTCGCCCGCAAGGACGAGCGGGTGCGGGTGCTGACCCAGCCCAACAAAGGCGCGGCGGCGGCCCGGAACGCGGGCATCCAGGCGGCCGAGGGCCGTTACATCACCTTTGTGGACGCGGACGACATGCTGCTGCCCAAGGCCTTTGAAAAGACCGTGCAGGCCATGGAGAACCGGGAGCTGGACCTGGTGAGCTTCAACTTCTCCTTCTGCAGCGACACCGGCTTCACCGAGGCGGTCTACCCGGCCTTTGCCGCCGCCTCGCTGGAGGAGTTCTGGCCCCACTTCATCGAATACTACCGGGCCAACCAGTTCTTTTCGCTGTGCAACAAGGTCTACCGCACCCAGCTCATCAAGGGGCTGGGCCTGAAGCTGGACGAGAGCCTTCGCACCGGCGAGGACATCCAGTTCAACTTCGCCTACTTTGCCAACCTGGGCAAGATGGAACACCTGGACGGCATCTACTACGAATACTGGCGGCATGCCCAGACCCTGACCCGCGCCGCCACGCTGGACAACATGGAGACCAGCCAGCGGGTGCTGCACGGGGTGCGGCGCTTTCTGGAGCAGTGCGGCCAGAGCGAACTGTATCCCCAGCTGGCCGCCGCTCAGCTGCCCTGGGACGCGGTGAACTTCTTCGACTTGCTTACCGACTCCTCCAAGCCCTATACGCTGGAGGAACGCAAGGCCGGGCTGGAAAAGCTGTTCGCCAATCCCATGTGGCACACCGCCCTGATGACCCGGCTGGAGGGCCGGGAGGGCCTTTACAACGGCTGGCTGCGCAAAGCTGCCGCCAAGAAAAACGCCGGGCGCGCCCTGCTGCCCCTGCGCCTGAAGGGCAAGCGCTGACCCGAACGATCAAAGAAGGAGGCATCCCATGCCCGCCATCAGCATCATCACCACCGTATACGACGCCAAGGACTATCTGCCCTTAACCGTACAGAGCATCCTGGCCCAAAGCTTTGCCGATTTTGAGCTGATCCTCGTAGAGGACGGCAGCCCCAACGGCTGCGGCGAGCTTTGCGACCAGCTGGCCAAGACCGACCCCCGCATCCGGGTGGTACACAAGAAAAACGGCGGTCCCGCATCCGCTGCCAACGCCGGGCTGGACGCCGCTACCGGCGATTACATCAGCTATGTGGATTCCGACGACCTGCTGCACCCGGATTTTCTGAAAACCCTGTACAGCACCGTGAAGGAAAGCGGCTGTCCGCTGGCGTCCTGCGGCGCGGTGTGCATCGACGAAAAGGGCAATTTTCTCGAGCGTGGCGTGACCCTGCCCGAGGAATTCCTGGGCCGCCACGACGCGCTGGAGCAGTTTCTGGACGTGTTCAAAAACGGCGGCATGTACTCCATGGTCACCTGGAACAAGCTGTACGACGCGCGGCTGTTTAAAAACGTGCGCCACGACGAGACCATGTTCTACGGCGACGACGCCAACATCATGGACAAGATCTACGACGGCAACGAGATCGTGCTCTCCAACGAGCCGCTCTACTACTACCGCACCCGCACCGGCAGCATGACCGCCCTGGCCTTCTCGGCCAAGCGGCTGGACGATCTGCGCCTGTACGGCGGCTGGGTGGACTTTTTCACCGGCAAGACCGGCTATGAGGATCTGGCCGCCTGGGCGGTGGCCCGCTACTGGCAGGTGTTCTACCTGTTCTACGTGCACGCCAACCTGGCGGGACCGCTGTCCGACCAGCTGAAATCGGGCTTTGCCCTGCACAAGAAAAAACTGAACAAGCTTTTGCCTCGCATCCTCTCAAACCCTCACGTGCCCGGGTTTGAAAAGCTGCGGGCGGTGCTGTTCTGTGTGAGCCCCGCGCTGTGCTACAAGCTGGCTGCTGCCCGGGGAAAAATGGACCGCAAAAAGGAGGCCTGAGCCATGCCCCGCATCAGCGTGATCGTTCCGGTTTATAAGGTGGAGCAGTTTCTGCCCGCCTGTGTGCAGAGCATTCTGGGCCAGACCTTTGCCGATTTTGAGCTGATTTTAGTGGACGACGGCAGCCCGGACGGCTGCGGCGCACTGTGCGACGCTTATGCCGAACAGGACAGCCGGGTGCGGGTGATCCACCAGAAAAACGGCGGGCTTTCCGCCGCCCGCAATTCCGGCATTGCCGCCGCGAAGGGCGAGCTTCTGGCCTTTGTGGATTCCGACGACCTGATCGCGCCGGATTATCTGGAGCAGCTTTACAACGCGCTGTGTTTCTCGGGGGCGGATATGGCGCTCTGCGCGGTGGAGGACGTGAACGAGGACGGCTCACCGCTGGAGCACCCCGAGATCACCGCCCCCGCCGCTGCCGGAAGCTTTTCCGGCAAAGCGCTGCTGGCGGAATTTTTCGGGCCCAACGCCACCTGCTACACGGTGGCCTGGAACAAGCTGTACAAACGCAGCCTGTGGGAGCAGCTGCGCTACCCGCAGGGACTCATCCACGAGGACGACGCGGTGGCCCATCGGCTGTTCGCCGCCTGTGAAACGGTTTCCTGCCTGGATGCTCCCCTTTACCGCTACCGGCTGCGCCAGGGCAGCATCTGCCGCAGCGGCATCAGCCCCGGCAGCTTCGACGGGGTGACCGCCCACGCCGACTGGTGCCGTTTTTTTCGGGACCAGGGCATGGACAAGGCCCTTCTGGACAAGGCGCTGGCCGCCTGTTTCCGTCGGTATCTGGCCCTTTGCGCCGGAGCGAAAAACGAGCTGACCTGGCCCATCGCTGCCCGCTGGCACGGCGTCCAGGCGGAGCTGCGCTGCCTTTTGCCCCTTGTGAAGCATTGCGGCGCGCTTTCGCTGACCGAAAAGCTCAGCTGCCTGCGCTGGTGCACCCGGCCGCTGCCCCTGCCCGGACACAGCGGAACGCCCCGGGCCGCCCTGCTTTTGCCGCCCGAGCTTCCGGTGCCCGCCGTGAAGGGCGGCGCGGTGGAGACCCTGGCCACCCACCTGATGGAGGAAAACCAGACCCAGCGGCAGCTGGAGCTGGCCCTTGTCTGCCGCCTGGACGAAGAGGCCGCGGCGGCTTCGGCCCGGTTTTCCCAGTCGCTGATCTTCTTCGTGCCCCCCGCCGGGCAGGCGCGTTTCCTTGTGCACCGGGTCCGTTACCGGCTGGCAAAGCTGGCCAAGCGGCCGGTGTACTGGCAGGAATACCAGCATTCCCCCCTGCCCTTTTTGAAGCGGCTGAGCGCCGATCTCTACTCGGTGGAAGGCGGCCAGCTGGACGCCTGGCAGCAGGCCGCCGCCTGCTTCGGCGCCGAAAAAATGGCGGCGCACCTGCATGGGGTGGCATACAGCAGCCCCGCGCTGGACGCTCAGTTCGGCCGGGTGCTGGCCATCAGCGACTATGTACGCAGGGCCTGGCTCTCCTCCAGCGCTCTGCCCGCTGACCGGGCGGTGCTGCTGCCCAACTGCGTGGACACCAGCCGCTTCTGCCCCATCCCTTCGTCGGAAAATGAGCGGGCACAGCTGCGCAGCCGCCTGGGCCTTACACAGGATGACTTTGTGGTGCTGTTCTGCGGCCGGGTGTGCGAGGAAAAGGGCATCCACCGGCTGGTGCAGGCCATGCGGCAGATTCAGGACCCCGCCGTGAAGCTGGCGGTCATCGGCTCGCCCTTCTTTGCCGGGCAGGCCGATTCCCCCTTCTTTGCCGAACTGCGGAAGCAGGCCGCGGCCCTGGGCGAGCGGATCGTCTTTACCGGCTTTGTGCCCAATGAAGAATTACCCGCTTATTACCGCATGGCAGACGCCGCCTGCTTCCCCGCGCTGTGGGAGGAGCCGGCAGGCATCACCGCCATCGAGGCCATGGCCTGCGGCTGCCCGGTGATCGCCACCGACAGCGGCGGCATGCCGGAATATCTGGAGGGCAGCGGCGCGGTGCTGCTGCGCCGGGATGAGATTTGGGACGGCGAATGCACCCCCATGCCCGGTGTGCCTGAGCTTTCCTGCCAGATCGCCGAAGCCATCCTTGCTCTGAAAGACCAGCCCGCCCGCCGGGCCGAAATGGCCGCGGCCGGTGTGCGCCGGGCGCAGGATTTTTCCCGCCAGAGCTACTACCGGACCTTCGCCGGTTTCGTCCGCCGGATGCGCCGCTGAACAGCAAAGGAGTTATTATGCAGCCCATTGTGAGTATCATCGTGCCGGTGTACAACCCCGGCCGTTATTTCAGCCGCTGCCTGAGCAGCGTGGCAGCCCAGACCTTCCGGGACTGGGAGTGCATCCTGGTGGACGACGGCAGCCCGGACGGCTCCGGCGCTCTGTGCGATGTGTGCGCCGAAGAGGACAGCCGCTTCCGGGTGATTCACCAGAAAAACGCGGGGGCCAGCGCCGCCCGCAACGCGGGCATTGCCGCTGCCCGGGGTGAGTATCTGCTGATGCTGGACGCGGACGACGCGCTGAGCCCCATCGCGCTGGAGACCCTGCTGGAGGTGCAGCGCCGGTTTGCCGGGGATTTTCTTTTCTTCAGCTTCACCGAGGATGCCGCCCGTCTGGCCGCTCCCGGCCAGATGCCGGAGGTGACCGCCTACCGGCCCGCTCAGGCCGGAGAGCTTTACAACGACGCGCCTTTCCCCACCCCCTGGGGCAAGCTGTTCTGCGCCGGGCAGCTGCGCGACACCGGTCTTTTGTTCGACACCAGCCTTTCCTGCTACGAGGACCGGCCCTTTGTGCTGGAATACCTACGGGATTTCTGGGCCAGGAATCCCGAGGCCTGCTGCCGGCTGGTGAAGCTTCCCCTTTACTATTATGAAAACGGCAACGAGAACAGCCTGAGCAAGTCCGACCGGTCCCGGCTGCAGCCTGCCTTCTGGGAGATGTTCGACCGGCTGCTCTGTTTGTTCTGGAAGGAATACGGCGTGCCCCACACCCAGATGCACGGCATCGTTTCGGAATATCTGAACACCCTGCTGTACGGGCTGTGGTGTACCCCCAAAAAGGACCGCCGGGCGGTGATGCGGCGCTTTTATCAGAGCGATGCTTACCGCAATCTGATGGACTTTTTTGCCCGGAACCGCCACTACGAGACCCGCTATCTGCCCCTGCGCTTTCACCTGACCAGCCTGGCCCTGGCCCTCAACAAAAGCCGCCTGGGCGAAAAGAAGCTGTGGTGGAAGCTGCACTGGCTGGGCTGGTATCTTTTGGGCGGCCGCTGGTACCGGGGCTGACCGCCCTTTTATTGCAAGTTGGCCGAAAACATGCTATAGTATCAGTAATTCTAATTGTGATAAAGGTTGAGTTTCTATGGCTACAAGAATCAATGTTACCCGGGCTTCTTTGCCTCCCTTTGAGGAATACATTCAGGAGATCGCCCCCTTGTGGAACAGCCACTGGCTCACCAACATGGGCGAAAAGCATCAGCAGCTGGAAGCCCGGCTGGCGCAGTATCTGCAGGTTCCCCAGGTCAGTCTGTTTTCCAACGGTCACCTTGCGCTGGAACTCATGCTTCAGGCATTTCATTTGAAGGGCGAGGTCATCACCACGCCCTTCTCCTTTGCAAGCACCACCCACGCCATCGTGCGCAACGGGCTGACCCCTGTTTTCGCCGACGTGGACCCGAATGACTGCACCCTGGACCCCGCCTGCGTGGAGGCGGCCATCACCCCCAACACCTGCGCCATTCTGCCGGTACACGTGTACGGCAATCCCTGCCATGTGGAGGAGCTCCAGGCCATTGCCGACGCCCACGGGCTGAAGCTTCTGTATGACTCCGCCCATGCCTTCGGCGTGACCTACAAGGGCCGGGGCATTGCGGAATACGGCGACGCCTCCATGTTCAGCTTCCATGCCACCAAGGTGTTCAACACCATCGAGGGCGGTGCGGTCACCTGCAAGGACCCGGCGCTCTACCACAGCCTGTATCAGCTGAAAAACTTCGGCATCGCGGACGCCGAGCACGTGAACGCGGTGGGCGCCAACAGCAAGATGAACGAGGTGCAGGCCGCCATGGGTCTGTGCAACCTGCGCCATCTGGACGAGTCTCTGGCCAGCCGGAAGGCCGCGCTGGAGCGGTATCTGGATCATCTGACCGGCGTGCCGGGAGTGAAGGTCCTGCTGCGCCGGGAGGAAAGCATTCGGCCCAACCATGCCTATCTGCCGGTGGCCTTTGACCCGGAGCAGTTCGGGCATGACCGGGACGAGGTATATGCCGCGCTGGCCCAGCACAACATCTTTGCCCGCAAGTATTTCTATCCCCTGATTTCGGACTACGCCTGCTATTGCGACCAGTACGATTCCTCCGCCACCCCCAACGCCAAGCGTCTGGCGGCCCAGGTGCTCACCCTGCCTCTGTTCGAGGGGCTGGAGCCCGGCCAGGTGGACGAGATCTGCCGCATCATTCTGAACATGAAATAAGGAGCATTTATGCCCAAGATCAGCATCGTGATTCCCGTATACGGGGCAGAAAAATATCTGCCCCGCTGCCTGGACAGCCTCGCCGCCCAGACCTTTGCCGATTGGGAGTGCATCCTGGTGGACGACGGCAGCCCGGACGGCTCCGGCGCCATCTGCGACCGCTACGCCCAGGCCGATCCCCGCTTTGTGGTGATCCACCAGAAAAACCAGGGCGGAAGCGCCGCCCGCAACAACGGCGTGGACCGGGCCCGGGGGGAATATCTGGCCTTTCTGGACAACGACGACGCCTATTCCCCTTTCCTGCTGGAATCGGTGCTCGCCGCCCAGCAGCACCAGCCGGAAGACCTGATCGTCTGGCGGTATTCCTCGGTGGAATCCGAGCTGGCCGAAAAAAGCTGCGAGTTTTCCCGCATCGAAACGAAAAAGGCGGGCCAGCTTTACCTGCAAAGCCATCTGTACTACGCCTGGAATAAGCTGTTCCGGCTTGATCTTGTACGCCAGATCAAACTGGCACACATCCCCGGCATCACCTATGGCGACGACGTGTATTTTTCCATGGAATACGCCCGCCACTGGTTCCGGCTGCATCCCCAGGGCTGCTTTGCTGTGAGCGACGCACCCCTGTACTTCTACGAAAGCGGCAACGAGAACAGCACCACCTTCCGTCTCAAGCCCTGCTACTGCAAGGACGAGCTGTGGCTCACCGGCCATGTGCTGGACTGGTTCGAGCGGGACTTTGCCATTCCCGAGGAGGACATGCGGCTGGTGCTGATCCATCTGCTCAAGACCATTGCGGGCGGGCTTTCGGTGGATGTCGCCCAGCCCGGCGGCAAGGCGCTGGCCCGGGAGCATCTGAACGACCCCGTCGCCCGGCGGCTGGTGGAAAAGGCCCGGGCGCTGGGCTGCTACAGCCCCTTTCTGTTCCCTATGGTCCACGGCTTTTCCTCCCTCACTGCCCGTCTGGGCGGCTGGATGATGGAGGATTCCCGCTGGTACCACCGCGTTTACTGGGCGGGCTGGCATCTGCGCCGGCTGCGCACCGGCCAAAAGCCGCCCGTGACCTTATAATGAAAAAAGGATTTTTGCCATGAAAACCATCCTTGTGACCGCCATCGGTTCCTTCTCCGCCGACATTGCCCTGCGCTCGCTGCGCGATGCGGGCTGGCGGGTGATCGGCTGCGACATCTACCCCCGCCAGTGGCTGGCCAACAGCCTGCTCACCGACAGGTTCTATCAGGCCCCCCTCTGCGCCGACCCGGACTACCTGCCCTTCATCCGCCGGGTATGCGAGAGTGAGGGCGTGCAGTTTCTTCTTCCCCTCACCGACCTGGAGGTGGACGTGCTCAGCCCCTGCCGCCAGCAGCTGCTGGAGCTGGGCGTGACCCTGTGCATCTCCGGCGAGGCGACCATCGCCCTCTGCCGGGACAAGCTGACCTGCTTTGAGCATCTGCGCGCCACCACCGGCCTGCCCCTGATCCCCACCCGCCGCCTGGCGGATGTGGTCCCGGGCGAGGCGCCGGTGCCCTGCGTGCTCAAGCCCCGGGACGGCCGCAGCAGCCAGGGCCTGCACAAGGCTCCGGACGCGCGCCACTGGGACTTTTTCATCCAAGAGCTGGACCCGGACAGGACCCTGGTACAGCCCATGATCGAGGGCCGCATCGTCACGGTGGACGTGGTGCGGGACGCTGCCGGGCACTGCGTATGCATGCCCCGGCGCGAGCTGCAGCGCACCCTGAACGGCGCGGGCCTCACGGTGGAGACCTTCTGGGACGAGCCGCTGGTTCAAATGTGCCGTGAAGCAGCCCAGGCGCTTTCCATCACCGGATGCGTAAATTTCGAGTGGATCGACAGCCCCCAGGGCTACTACTTCCTGGAGTGCAATCCTCGGTTTTCCGGCGGGCTTGCCTTCAGCCACATGGCCGGGTACGCCTGCGTAAACAACCACATGGCCTGCTTCACCGGCGGCGAGATCGAGCCCCAGGTGATCCCCCAGCAGCGTGTGCTGACCCGCAAGTACCACGAGTATTCCGTTTGACCCATCTTCCGAACAGAAAGGACAGGTATCGACTTTGAACCCCAACGAACAGCAGTGGACCACCGTTGTGAAACCCCGCACCGGCTGGTTCGACATCGACCTGAAAGAACTCTGGCATTACCGGGACCTGGTGACCCTGTTCACCAAGCGCAACTTTGCGGTGATCTACAAGCAGACCATTCTGGGCCCGCTGTGGATTCTGCTGAACCCGCTGATCACCACCATCCTGTTCAATGTGATCTTCGGCGGCATCGCCGGGCTGCCCACCGAGGGCGCGCCTAGCTTTTTGTTCATCATGGCCGGCAACACCCTGTGGACCATGTTCGCCGCCTGCATCAACAACACCGCCAACACCTTCGTGGCCAACGCGGGCATGTTCGGCAAGGTCTACTTTCCCCGTCTGACCATTCCCCTGTCCCAGGTGCTCACGGCGGCGATCAACTTCTTCATTCAGTTCGTCATGTTCCTGGTGTTCTGGGTCTTCTTCTTTTTCAATCAGGAGGCCTTCGGCCATCTGAGCATGACCGTGTGGCTTGTCTACCTGCCGGTGTGCATCATCCAGGTGATGCTGCTGGGCCTGGCGGTGGGCATCATCGTTTCCAGCCTGACCACCAAATACCGTGACCTGGCCATCGCCGTGACCTTCGGCGTGCAGCTGTGGATGTACGCCACCCCCGTGGTGTACTCCACCACCAGTCTGACCGAGCAGCCGATCCTGAGCGCCATCGTGAACCTGAACCCCATGACCGCGCCGGTGCAGGCCTTCCGCATGGCTTTGCTGGGCTGCGGCAGTGTGGACCCCACCGGACTGGTCTACAGCCTGATTGTGACCGTAGTCCTGCTGGCCATCGGCGTGGTGCTGTTCAGCCGCATTGAAAAAACCTTTATGGATACCGTGTAACAGGAGGATTTTTGCATGTCCAATCACAGCGAGCCGGTACACAGCAAAGAGCCTGTCATTCAGGTATCCGGCGTAAAGAAACAATACAAACTGGGCCAGATCGGCGGCGGCACCCTCACCGCCGACCTGCAGAGCTGGTGGGCCCGCATCCGCGGCAAGGAGGACCCCAACCTGCCCATCGGCACCGACACCCGCCTGTTCGGCCAGACCTTCATGGCGCTGAACGGCGTGGACCTGACCGTTTACAAGGGCGAGGCACTGGGCATCATCGGCCGCAACGGCGCGGGCAAGTCCACCCTGCTCAAGCTGCTCAGCCGCATCACCGCCCCCACCGAGGGCGAGATCAAGATCAAGGGCCGCATCGCCAGCATGCTGGAGGTGGGCACCGGCTTCAATCAGGAGATGACCGGCCGGGAAAACATCTACATGAACGGCGCCATTCTGGGCATGACCAAGGCCGAGGTGGATTCCAAGCTGGACCAGATCATCGAGTTCTCCGAGTGCGGTGACTTCATCGACACCCCGGTCAAGCGCTATTCCAGCGGCATGTTCGTGAAGCTGGCCTTTGCGGTGGCCGCCCATCTGGACAGTGAGATCATGGTGATGGACGAGGTCCTGGCCGTGGGCGACATGAAGTTCCAGCAGAAGTGCCTGGGCAAGATGAGCGACGTGGCCGGCCAGGAGGGCCGCACCGTTCTGTATGTGAGCCACAACATGAGCACCATCCGCCAGCTGTGCACCCGCTGCGTGGTGCTGGACAAGGGCAAGGTGATCTTCGACGGCAACGTGGACGACGCCATCGCCGTATATATGGACACCACCGACGTGAACGTGGTGGACTACGACCTGCGCGAGATCGGCCGCATGAGCTCCAGCGCGGGCAAGCGGCTGCGGGTGGAGCGGCTGACCTTCCTGGACAAGGAAAGCAGCGTGTTCGCCGCCGGCGAGCCCTTGCGGGTGCGCATCGACTGGCAGGTCATGCAGCACTTCGACGCGGTGAACCTGAAGCTGAACTTCCATTACCGGGATTCCACGCCCGTGGGCATCACCCATCCCATCACTCTGGGCGAGGCCGAGCCGGGCCGCCGCTACTCCACCGTGTTCACGGTGGACACCTCCATCTTCAGCGAGGGGCAGTATTTCTTCTACCTGGACGTGTTCGAGCGGGAGCTGGCCAACGCCGCCTGCCTGGACAAGCCCGCCCAGGAATTCGCCTTCGAGATCACCAACATGGACCGCACCCTGCCGGAGTGGTCCAGCGGCTGGGGGCACATCCACTTCCCGCCGGTGGTCATTGAATCCAATGAGGTAAACTGACGATGGGTCTGCCCAATTTATACATCTGCCACACCGCCTATCAGGTGCTGGTGGAGCTGGTCCGGGCCATGGAGGACACGGTGGCCCCGGACCTTATTCTGAGCAGTGTCATCCCAAACACCGAAGAACTGGCCGGGCGGCTTTCCGCCACCGGCCTGTTCCGCTGTGTACGGGTTTTTGACGAAGAGGCCTGCGGCAACGCCATCCAGACCGGTTTTCTGCGCACACTACTGTTGCAGCGAATCATGGGCCGCCGCAATGTGGAAAAATACTACGGCTTTTCCATCGACCCCAAGGCCTACGGGGCCATCTACATCCACAACGACTGGAGCGTGCTGGGCCGGTATTTGCAGGACCTGAAAGCCCCCTACGTGCTCTGCGAGGACACCATGGCCAGCACCTGCCACCCGGACCATCCGCTGATCGACGAGCAGCGGACGCTGCCCCATTTCAAGCTGCGGCAGAAGCTGGGCTACGGTTATCTGTACTGGGGCGACTACAAGCGGGTCACGGCGGTGGAGACCGAGTGCGCCGCCAGAACGCCCTTGTTCCCCCAAAAGCTGCGGGAGGATTCCAAGTCCGACCGGTTCCACCGGCTCACCGACGAACAGAAGGCGCTGGTTCGGCAGGTGTTCCTCACCCGGCCGCTGCCGGAAAACGCCGAGGGCGCTGTACTGTTCCTGCCCCGGGATTTCGTGCCGGATGGTCTTCTGGACGGCGAGACCCAGCAAAAAATGTTCACCGCCGTGGTGAAGGCCCACTGCCACGGCGGGCCGCTCTTCATCAAGACCCATCCCCGGGACGCTTTTGACTATTCGCGTCTCTTCCCCGACGCGGTGATCCTGGAGCGCACCATGCCCAGCGAGGTGCTGAACTTTGCGCTGCCCTTCCGGTTCAAAAAGGCGGTGACGGTGGAATCCACCGTACTGAAAACGCTGGAGGTGGCGGACGAAAAGCTGGAACTGAGCCTGACCGAGGCGCTGGCCCTGCTGGACTGAGCTTTTTGTTGCACAGCGCGCTTGTGCGCTCACAATTTGTTCATACCGAAGCATTACCATGAAATCAAGCGGCCCGGTCCATCGTTCTTATTACGGGCCCGCAAGGAGGTTGTTCCTATGAAAATCATCGGCGTGATTCCCGCCCGGTATCAGTCCAGCCGTCTGCCCGGCAAGCCCCTGGCGGACATTCTGGGCAAACCCATGATCTGGTGGGTCTACCAGGCGGCGAAAAAGTGCGAGAAGCTGGACGATCTGGTGATCGCCACCGACGACGAGCGGATCATGGAGGTCTGCCGCCAGTACGACATGCCCGCCCTCATGACCCGGGCCGACCACGACACCCCCACCGCCCGCATCCACGAGGTGAGCTGCATGCTGGACGCGGACCTGTACCTGCAGATCATGGGCGACGAACCCCTGATCGATGCCCGGGCCTTTGACCTGATTCTGCCGGACACCCTGCCCGAGGACCCCTACTACGTGGCGGGCGTGACCAACATCATGGACCATCCGGCGGACGTGATCGACTTCTCCAACCAGAAGGTGGCCTGCAATGCCCGCCGGGAGATTCTGCTGATCTCCCGCAGCCCCATCCCCTATCCGAAGGGAACGGCGGATTTTGAGTACGAGAAGATCACCGGCATCCAGCTGTTCAGCAAAAAGGCGCTGGACTTCTACGCCGCCACCCCCAAGAGCGCGCTGGAAAAGGCCGAGGAAAACGACCTGATGCGCTTCATCGAAAACGGCCACACGGTGCACGCTGTGGTCTCCCCCTACAAGACCGTATCGGTGGACACGCCCAAGGACGTGGACATCGTGTGCGATATCCTGAAACAGCGCGGCAACTGAAACTTGCCGGAAAGGAGCTGCTTTATGCATACCCTCAAACTTCTGGACTGCACCCTGCGGGACGGCGGTTACATCAACGAATGGCGCTTTGGCTATGAGAACATCCGCGACATCGTGCGCAGCCTGGTGAAGGCGGGCACCGACATCGTGGAGGTGGGCTTTCTGCGCAACGTGGACTATGACCCGGACTGCACCCGCTGGAACACGGTGGCCGAGCTGAAGAAGATCCTGCCCGCCGACCGGAAAAACGTGATGTTCAGCGGCATGGCCCTGCACAACTTCTACGACATCGACAAGCTGGAGCCCTGGGACGGCACCGGCATCGACCTGATCCGGGTCACCTTCCACGACTACGACATTGAGGAGGGTCTGGCCTTCTGCAAAAAGGCCCAGGACAAGGGCTACAAGATCAGCTGCAACCCCATCAACATCATGGGCTACTCGGACGCGGGCGTGCTCTGGCTGGTGGAGCAGGTGAACAAGCTGCACCCCTACGCCTTCTCCATCGTGGACACCTTCGGCAGCATGCGCCAGCAGGACCTGGACCGCATCGTGAGCCTTGTGGACAACAACCTGGCCAAGGACATCACCCTGGGCCTGCACCTGCACGAGAACATGGCCCTCAGCTCCAGCCTGGCCCAGAGCTTTGTGAACAAGCATCTGAACCGGGACGTGATCGTGGACGCCAGCCTTCTGGGCATGGGCCGCACCCCCGGCAACCTGTGCATCGAGCTGATCGCCGATTACCTGAACCTGAACTTCGGCAAGCAGTACGACATCGACTGCATGCTGGATGCCATCCAGGATCAGATCATGCCCATCCGGGAAAAGGAGCCCTGGGGTTACTCCCCGCCCTATTTCCTGTCCGCCCGGTACAACCTGCACCGCAACTACGCCGAGCATCTGCTGGGCAAGGGCGATCTGTCCAACCGGGACATCAACCACATTCTGAGCCGCATCGCTCCCGAGAAGAAGACCGCCTTTGATGCCGCCTACGCGGACGAGCTGTATGCCCAGTACAAGGGCAGCGCCCTGGACGACGCGGCCGACCGGGCCAAGCTGAAAGAGCTGCTGGCAGGCCGGAAGATCCTGGCCCTGGCCCCCGGCCAGACGCTGGACACCCACCGGCAGGCCATCGAGGCCTACATCGCCGAGAACGCCCCCGTCGTCATCAGCGCCAACTTTGTGCCGGAGCACTACAAGGCGGATTTCGCCTTCTTCACCAACGGCAAGCGCTTTGAAAAGCTGGAAAACTGCCCCTGCGCGGTGATCGCCACCAGCAACCTGCAGGGCGAAGCGGATTACCGGCTGGATTACAACAGCCTGGCCGGGGCCTTCGACAAGGGCGCCAACAGCCTGATCATGCTGCTGCATCTTCTGGCGGAGCTGGGCGTGGACGAGGCTGCCATCGCCGGCGCCGACGGCTACGGCCCCGCGGGCGACAACTACTGTGACCCCCGCATGAAGAACCACACCCTGCGGGGCGCGGACTACAACCACGCCATGGCCGAGGCCATCCGGGCTCAGGAGCTGCGCGTGCGCTTCGTGACCCCCAGCTATTACGAAAAGGAGTAACATGCCCATGCAGACCAAGCTGCTTGTGCTGGATGTGGACGGCACCCTCACCGACGGGGGGCTGTATCTGGATTCCACCGGCAACGAGACCAAGAAATTTTCCGTAAAGGACGGCGCGGGCCTTGTGATCGCCCGCACCGCCGGCATCAAGGTGATGATTCTCACCGGCCGGGAAAGCGAGCCGGTGCGCCGCCGGGCCGCCGAGCTGCACCTGGACTACTGCGTGCAGAACTGCAAGAACAAGGCGGCCTATCTGACCGATTTTCTGGCGCAGCAGGGCCTGAACGGCCAGGAGGTTGCCTATGTGGGCGACGACTGGAACGACATGGCGGCCATGAAGCTGTGCGGCTTCGTGGCCTGCCCCGCCGACGCTGCCCCCGAGGTGAAGGCCATCGCCCATTACGTCTGCCCCCAGAAGGGTGGCGAGGGCGCGGTGCGCGGCGCGGTGGAAAAGCTTCTGAAGGATGCGGGCCTGTTCGAGCAGGCGGTGAACCAGGCCTTCGGCGCGGGGGTGTGAGCCCATGTATGAAGCGCTGAAGCAGGCGGCCTGGGCCGCCAACCTGGCCCTGCCCAAGGCGAACCTCTGCCTTGCCACCTGGGGCAATGCCAGCCAGGTGGACCGGGATGCCGGAGTCTTTGCCATCAAGCCCTCCGGCGTGGACTACGACACCCTGCGCCCGGAGGACATGGTGGTGGTGCGCCTTTCGGACGGCAGCGTGGCGGAGGGCGAGCTGCGCCCCTCGTCGGACACCAAGACCCATCTGGAGCTGTACCGGGCGTTTCCCTCCATCGGCGGCGTGGTGCACACCCACAGCCGGTGGGCAACCATTTTCGCCCAGGCCGGGCGGGAAATTCCGGCCCTGGGCACCACCCATGCCGACACCTTCTACGGCCCGGTGCCCTGCGCCCCTGCCCTGACCAAGGAGCAGATCGAGGGCGACTACGAGACCAACACCGGCCTGGTGCTGGCCGCCGCCTGCGCGGAGCATTACGAAGCCATTCCCGCCGGGCTGGTGAAGGCCCACGGCCCCTTCACCTGGGGCAGGGATGCCGCCAGTGCGGTGGAAAACGCCATCATTCTGGAAGAGGTGGCCATGATGGCCTACCACAGCCTTATGCTGGGCGCGCAGCCGGTGGACGGCTACCTGCTGGACAAGCACTACCTGCGCAAGCACGGCCCGGGCGCCTACTACGGCCAGGCGGGCAAATAATTCAACCGGAAAGGGTTTCCCTATGGAAAAACTTCTCACGCAAATCAAGCGCCACCGCCGCCTGCTGGGCGGCGCGGTGCTGCTGGCTGTGGCCTTTTTCATCTTTGCCTGCGTCTGGCTCACCCAGGTGCGGGGCAACGGCGAAAAGAGCCGCAGCTGGATGATCAACGACCAGTTCAGCGAGTTCGCCCTCATCGACGACACCGTGACCCAGGATTTCGTCTGTGACCGGGACCTGCTGTACATGGGTTTTGCCTTCAAGGTGCAGAAGGCGGGCGACGAAGGCCCCGCCGGAGTGCTGGAGCTCACCCTCACCGATCTGGATACCGGCGAGGTTCTGGCCACCAGTGAAGGCGACATGAGCAACATTCTGGACACCACCGAAGCCTACTACACCACGCTGGGGCTTTCCCAGCCGGTGGAGCTGACCGAGGCGGGCGAACGCCATTACCGGGTGAGTCTGACCGCTCACTACACCGGCGAGGGCCGTCTGCTCGTGGGCTACACCCCCACCCCCAACGAGGCGGGCCTGGGCCTGACCGTGAACGGTGAGGCCACCGAGGGCATGCTGGCCATCCTGGGCGTATATGCCCAGATCGGCGGCTTCGTGACCAAGTTCTACTGGGTCATTGCCCTGCTGGCGCTGATTCTCATCGGGGCCGGGTGGTGGCTGTTCACCGGGCAGAAATGTCCCCTGCACCGGATGGTCTTCTGCTTCGTGCTGGTGCTGGGCATCCTGTTCAGCATGGTTCTGCCCCCTTACTCCGCACCGGATGAGCAGTTTCACATCAACCAGAGCTTCACCCTGGCCTCCACCATCTACAATCCCTATCTGCCGGTGGCCCAAAGCCAAATTCACAGCAGCCTGCGCCGCCCCTCGGATGTGGACGTGATCGTGCAGGACGGCGAGACCACGGTATTCACCTGGCAGCACATTGCCAAGAATCTGCTTACCACCAATTCCGACCCCTTCACCCACACCCAGGACTACGACGAATATCAGGTGGATTCCAGCTACACCATGTACTGGATCAGCGCCTTCGGGGTTCTGGCGGGCTTTTTGCTCCGGCTGGGCTTCATCCCCACCCTGTTTTTGGGCAGGCTTGCAAACCTTGTATTCTTCGCCTTCCTGGCGGCCTGGGCGGTGAAGCGTACCCCGGTGGCCAAGGCGGTATTCGCCGCGGTGGCGCTGCTGCCCATGACGCTGCATCTGGCCGCCTCCTACAGCCGGGACTCCAACCTGCTGGCGCTCTGCCTTCTGTTTGCCGCCCTGGTGCTGGACCTGGCCTTTGGTCCCCGGGAAAACATCGGCTGGAAACAGCTGATCCTGCCCGCGCTGGCCGGGCTGCTGATCGTGCCCTCCAAGATCGTGTATTTCCCGCTGGCGCTGCTGGTCTTTCTGATTCCCGCCGCCCGGCTGGGCCGCTATTCCAAGGCGGTCAAGGGCGGGTTCCTAGCCCTGTGCCTGGCAGTCTTTTTCTTCAGCGCCGGTGGTCAGGTGATTTTGAACGACTTTGTGAGCGGCAGCACCCAGGTGGCGGCGGGCGCGGCCTCCTCCAGCGTTTCCTCTGAAATTACGGCACCGGCCCCAAGCGCGCCGGAAAGTTCCGCACAGAGCACAGCCTCCGCGCCGGAGAGCAGCGAGGAAACCGCCGCCCCGCAAACGGAAGAGGCCCCGGTGCAGGACGACAGCGTCTGCTACACCCTGCCCTACATCCTCTCCCATCCGCTGGACACCCTGGAGCTGGCCATCCGCTCGGTGGTGGAAAACGGCGACCATTATGTGAAAACGCTGATCGGCGGAACCCTGAGCTACTTTGACCCGGGCGTACAGATCGCCTGGACCTGGGTGGCCGCCCTGATGATCCTGCTGGTGCTGGCCTGGCTGCAGCCCGGCTTTGAGCTGCCGGTCTGGGCCAAGGCCCTCTGCCTGCTGATCGGGCTTGCCTGCTGCGGCCTGGCGGTGCTGGGCTGCATCTCCTGGACGCCCACCTATTACACCACCATCTACGGTCTGCAGGGCCGTTACTTCCTGCCGGTGCTGAGCCTGCTGCTGCTGGCCCGGCCCAAGCGCCTGCTGCTGCAGACCGACTGCACCCGCGGCCTGGTCTACGCGGTGACTCTGGTGGACCTTCTGGTCCTTCTGAATGCTTTTCTTTCCATTCTGGCCCGTTAAAGGCCATACGCCATCCGTTAAGGAGTACGATATTTGATGGATTACAAGCAAATTCCCCTGATCATCCCCTCGCTGGAGCCGGATGAAAAGCTGCCCCGTCTGCTGGAGCAGCTGCACGAGGCGGGCATCCAAAACATCGTCCTGGTGGACGACGGCAGCGGCCCCGCCTACGCCCATTTCTTTGAAGAAGCACAGGCCCGCTGGGGCTGCGCGGTGCTGCGCCACGCGGTGAATCTGGGCAAAGGGCGCGCGCTCAAGACCGCCTTCAACCACTGCCTGAACACCTGGCCGGAGGCTCCCGGCTGTGTGACCGCCGATTCCGACGGCCAGCACACCCCGGAGTGCATCCTCAAGGTGATGAAGGCCCTCACCGAACGACCGGACGCTTTGATTCTGGGCTGCCGCAACTTCGACGAGAAGGACGTGCCGCTGCGTTCCAGCTTCGGCAACAAGTGCACCCGTTTCATGTTCAAGCTCTTGGTGGGCCTTGCCATCACCGACACCCAGACCGGCCTGCGGGCCGTTCCCACCTCCTTCATGAAGACCCTGATGCATTCCGGCGGCGAGCGGTTCGAGTTCGAGTCCAACATGCTCATCGACACCAAGGAGGCCGGGGTACCCATCGTGGAGGTACCCATCGAGACGGTATACATCGAGGAAAACAAGACCAGCCATTTCAATCCCTTGCGGGACTCCGCCCGCATCTATGCGGTGTTCGGCAAATTTTTGTTCTCCTCCATCTCCTCCAGCGTGGTGGACCTGGTGCTGTTCAGCCTGTTCTGCATGCTGCTGCACTCTTTTGTACAGGGCACTCTGTACATCACCCTGGCCACCGTCTGCGCCCGGGTGATCTCGGCCACCTACAACTACCTGTTGAACTACAAGCTGGTCTTCAAGAGCCGGGAGCACCACGGCATGGCCGCGGGCAAATACTTTTTGCTGGCGGTGGTGCAGATGGCCTGCTCCGCCGGGCTGGTCAGCCTGCTGTACGCCTTGACCGGCGGCTTCTCCGAGCTGGTGATCAAGATTTTCGTGGACGTGTTCCTGTTCTTCATCAGCTTCCAGATCCAGCGGGAATTCGTTTACAAAAAGCGCGGGGCGTAACGCACGCCGCGCACGGGAGGTTCGCTTCGTGACCATCTGTTTTTTCTCCGCCCAGTACCTGCCCACCGTGGGCGGGGTGGAGCGCTACACCTTCAATCTGGCGCGCCGTGTGGCGGCCGCGGGGCACACCGCCATCGTGGTGACCAGCGCCCTGCCCGGCCTGCCGGATTTTGAGACCGACGAACACGGCATCCGTATCTACCGGCTGCCGGTCTGGCCGCTGATGAACGGCCGCTTCCCGGTGCTGAAACCGGGGCGGGCATTCCGGACGCTGGCAAAGCACCTGTGGGCCGAGCCCATCGGCTTCTGTGTCATCAACACCCGCTTTTACATCAGCAGCCTGTATGCGGCCCGCCAGTGCAGAAAGCGGAACATTCCCGCCATCGTGGTGGACCACTCCACCGGCCACCTGCCCATGGGCAATCCGCTGCTGAACGCCGCCGGTGCCTGCTATGAGCATCTGGCCGCCGCTTACCTGAAGGCCTGCCGCCCCCGCTTTTACGGGGTGAGCCGGGCGGTGTGCCGCTGGCTGGAGCATTTCGGTATCCGGCCGGAGGGCCAGCTGTACAACGCGGTGGACCCCGCCGAGGTGCGGGCGCTGGCCTGTGCGCCGGACGCGGTGAACTGGCGTGCCCGGCTGGGCCTTGATGCCGGCGAAAAGCTGGTGGTCTTTCTGGGCCGGGTGATCCCGGAAAAGGGCGTGGCCGAGCTGATTGAGGCTTTTGCCCGGGCCAGTCTGCCCGGGTGTAGCCTGGTGGTGGCGGGCGACGGACCCCTGCTGGCAAAGCTGCGGGAGAACTGCCCGCCGAAGGTGCATCTGGCGGGCTCGGTCCCCTACGCCCAGGCCATGCAGCTGCTGGCCCAGGCTCAGCTGTACTGCCTGCCCACCTATTATGCCGAGGGCTTCCCCACCACATTTCTGGAGGCTGCCGCCTGCGGCTGCCCCATCCTGACCACCCGCACCGGCGGCAGCGACGAGCTGCTGCCGGACGAAAGCTACGGCATCCAGCTGGACGGGGTGGACCCCGATGCGCTGACCGCCGCGCTGAAACGCTGCCTGTCTGACGGCGGCTGGGGCGCTGCCGCAGCCCAAAAGACCGCCGCCCGGCTGGAGGAGCACTTCACCTGGGAGGCCGTGACCCGCGAGCTTCTGCGGCTTGCCGGGGCGCAACAACCTGACTGCAAAGGAAATTGAACGCTTATGTCCAAGCTATTGATCGTGATTCCCGCCTACAACGAGGAGGGCAACATCGTTCATGTGGTGAACGAGCTGGTGGCCCGTTACCCCCAATACGACTATGTGGTGGTGAACGACGGCAGCCGTGACCGCACCGCCGCGCTCTGCCGCCAGCACGGTTTCCGGCTGATCGATCTGCCGGTGAACCTGGGGCTGGCCGGGGCCTTCCAGACCGGGCTGCGCTACGCCGCCGAAAACGGCTACGACTGCGCACTGCAGTTCGACGCGGACGGCCAGCACAAACCGGAATTCATCCAGCCCATGCTGGATGAGCTGGAAAACGGGGCCGACATCGTGATCGGCAGCCGGTTCCTTACCGTGAAAAAGCCCAAGAGCCTGCGGATGCTGGGCAGCTACCTGATCAGCTGGGCCATCCGCCTGACCACCGGCCAGGCCATCTGCGACCCCACCAGCGGTATGCGGATGTTCAACCGCCGCATGGTGGAGGAATTCTCGCTGAACCTGAACTACGGCCCCGAGCCGGACACCATCAGCTATCTGATCAAGAACGGCGCGGTGGTGCGGGAGATCCAGGTGGAGATGGGCGAACGGCTCACCGGCACCAGCTATCTGAACTTCGCCCGCTCGGTGGAATACATGCTCAAGATGGGCCTTTCTATCCTGCTGATCCAGTGGTTCCGCAAACGGGAACCCGTTACCTTCTATTACCCGGAAAGGAGAGACTGAACGCCATGTCCCCACTGCTTCCCCTCGCGCTGCGCGCACTTCTGATCTGCGGCAGCCTGTGCACCACCCTGTTCATCCTTCGCCGGGTCCGTCATGCCAAGGTCCAGATCGAGGACTCCATCTTCTGGCTGCTGTTCTCCGCCTGCCTTTTGTTTTTGAGCCTGTTCCCGGAGATCACCACCTGGGTGGCCCGCCGCTTCGGCTTCGTGAGCGAGATCAACGTGGTGTATCTTGCCATCATCTTTCTGCTGCTCATCAAGCAGTTCTTCATGTCGGTGCGGATCAGCCAGATGGATTCCAAGCTGAAAAGCCTGGCGCAGAAGGTCGCTCTGAACGAGGAAAAGATTGAACGGGGCAAGCTGGACCTGTAAGGCGGCGCGCCGTTGTTTTTCCGAGTCGTTTATGGTATAATAAAAATAATATATATCAACCGACTGGAGGGTTTTTACAATGGCATATACCCCGAAACTGACCTACAAGGGCAAGCCTTTGGTGCGCTGCGGCAACGAGATCTACTACGGCAGCCTGGCTGATCCCTTTGTGCTTTTTATGCAGATTCTCACCGAAAAGGAAGAAAACGGCATGAAGATGGCCGATAAGATCCATGTGATGCTCATGAGCACCGACGCTTCCAAGCCCCTGCCCGAGCGGGTGGTCAAGCAGAGCAGCAAGACCGGCCTGTACACCGCTCTGGAGGTCGGCTCCATGTGGCTGGAGCGCGCTTTGAAGGAAGCGCCCGCCAAAAAGTAAACGCCATTTACTGCAAAACGATGCGCACTGTTCCATGCCCGGAACAGTGCGCTGTTTTGTTGCCATTTGCGCCGTGCAGACGCATACCCAGCAGGAAAGGATGGATGCAGCAAAATGTCATTTCCTCATTTTCACCGGACCGCCGGGGGCGGCCAGGTGGATTTTTCCGGCCCCAACGTGCGCCGCAGCGTTCTTGCGGTGGCGGCGCCCATGCTGGTGGCCCAGGTGCTGAACCTTTTGTACAACATCGTGGACCGGATCTACATCGGCAAAATTCCCGGTCAGGGCACGCTGGCACTGGCCGGGCTGGGGCTGTGCTTTCCCCTCATCACCCTGATCACCGCCTTTGCCAACCTGTTCGGCGTGGGCGGCGCGCCGCTGTGCTCCATCGCCCGGGGCCAGAAGGACCTGAAAAGCGCCCGGACCATTATGGCCAACGCCTGGTTCATGCTGATGGTCAGCGGGGCGGCGCTTACCCTTATTGGCATTGTATTTCACAAACCGCTGCTTTACTTATTCGGCGCCAGCGGCGACACCTACCCCTACGCGGCCCAGTACATGACCATCTATCTGCTGGGCACCGTGTTCGTGATGACCTCGCTGGGAATGAACCCCTACATCAACAGCCAGGGCTTTGCCCGCACCGGCATGCTCACCGTGCTGCTGGGCGCGGTGGCCAACATCATTCTGGACCCCATCCTGATTTTCGGCCTGGGGCTGGGCGTGCGGGGCGCCGCCATTGCCACTGTGCTTTCCCAGCTGCTTTCGGCGGTGTGGGTGATGGCCTTTCTCACCGGCTCGAAGGCGGAACTGCGGCTGGTGCTGAAGGGATTCCGGCCGGATGCGGCCATCATCAAGCGCATTCTGGCGCTGGGCACCTCCAGCTTCGTGATGGGCTTCACCGACAGCCTGGTCCAGGTGGCCTGCAACTCCACCCTGAGTGCCTTCGGCGGGGATCTGTACATCAGCGTGATGACGGTGATCAACTCGGTGCGGCAGCTCGCCCAGACGCCGGTGCTGGCCCTTGCGGACGGCGCTTCGCCGGTCATCAGCTACAACTACGGGGCCCGGATGGCGGACCGGGTGCGGGCGGCCATCCGCTTCATGACCCAGCTGGGCTTCGGATACACCCTGCTGATCTGGGGTTTCATCTCTCTGTTCCCGGAGACCTTCATCCGCATCTTCAATCCGGACCCGGAGCTGCTGGCCATCGCGGTGCCCTCGCTGCACATCTACTTCTTCGGCTTTGTGATGATGGCCTTTCAATTCTCCGGCCAGAGCGTGTTCAAATCGCTGAACAAGGCAAAGCTTGCCATCTTCTTCTCGATGCTGCGCAAGGCGATCATCGTGGTGCCCCTCACCCTGCTGCTGCCCCATGTGGGCGGACTGGGGGTAAACGGTGTGTTCCTGGCCGAGCCCATCTCCAACCTGATCGGCGGCCTTGCCTGCTACATCACAATGCGCTGCACCGTGATGCCGGAGCTCTCGGCCATGGAGCGGGCCAAATCCGCCCGATAAATGGCCTTTCTATCGTTTTTTCACTTTCATCCAGGATGGAACATTCCAAAAGGAAAAATCGTTTTTAGCGCAAAAAAGCGGCGGATGGCAATTGCCATCCGCCGCTTTCTTTTCTGTTTGGTGCAGGGAGCAATCAGAGGATTACTCGTTCTCCTCGGTGCATTCCTCGCACTCGCAGTCCTCGCCGCACTCGCTGAATTCGATCTCGAACTCGGCGCCGCAGTTGCCGCAGCAAACCTGCTCGTTCAGCAGGGTATCCTCGTCAACGACGGTCACTGCGCCGCAGTTGGGGCAGGTCAGCTCGTACTCGGCTTCCACTTCCTCGTCCTCGTCGTCTTCCTCTTCTTCGTCCTCGTCCTCGTCGTCACCGAACACGGCTTCTTCCAGGTCGTCCATATCCTCGTCCATGGCGTCCAGCTCATCGTAGACCTGGTCCAGGTCGTCGTCCATATCGGCCACGGTGTCGCACAGATCCTCCAGCAGGTCGTACATGGCCTTCAGGACCTTGCCTTCCTTGCTGTCGCCGATCTCCAGACCCTCCATCAGGCCCTTCAGGTATGCAGCACGCTCTTTCAGTTCCATTGTTCATTCCTCCTTTGAAGAAGTATCAAACATTTTTATGACCACGCCCTCGCCCCCGAAAACCGGCAGCGCGGCGCTCACACAAGGTAAAACAAAACCTGGGCGGCGGCAAAGCCGCCGCCCAGGTGAATGCGTTCAGGGTCAAGCCTAAAATCAGGCGCGCTCCATGTATTCGCCGGTGCGGGTGTCCACACGGATCATGTCGCCCTCGTTGATGAACAGAGGCACGCGGATCTCGGCGCCGGTCTCCAGCTTAGCGGGCTTCAGGGTGTTGGTGGCAGTGTTGCCCTTGAAGCCGGGCTCGGTCTCGGTGACCTGCAGCACTACAAAGTTGGGAGCCTCCAGGCCGAACACGTTGCCCTTGTAGCTCAGGATCTTAACCATCTCGTTCTCCTTCACGAACTTGAAGGAGTCGGACAGATCATGCTCGTTCAGGGGGATCTGCTCGTAGGTCTCGGTGTCCATGAAGTAGTACAGGCCGCCGTCCTCGTACAGGTACTGCATCTCACGGCGCTCGATGAAGGCGGTGGGGAACTTGTCACTGGGGTTGTAGCTCTTCTCGGTCACGGCACCGGTGATCACGTTCTTGGTCTTGGTGCGCACGAAGGCAGCGCCCTTACCGGGCTTAACATGCTGGAACTCCACAACCTGGAGCACGTTGCCGTTCTCTTCAAAAGTTACGCCATTGCGAAAATCGCCTGCAGAAATCATAAATGATCCTCCAATTAAAATTTATTCTGGCCCGGCCAAACCGGCCTTGCGCTGCCAGCGCCGCGGCCTGGCTGCCTGCTGCTGCACGGCAGCGATGCGGCGCGGGCATTCACTGACATATCTGTTATTATTCTACCCCAGAAACGGCTATTTTTCAAGCCCTTTCTTGCCCTTTTCAAGGGCCCGGGGCAGACCCGGGGCTCACTTGCCCAGGCTCTGGTAATACCGCTTCATGGTGGCGGCGTCCTCCGCCTGGGTACCGGCGGACTCGCAGATGATCACCGGAGACAGCCCCCGCTCATAGCACAGCTCCAGCAGCGGCTCGAAGTCCGGCCCGTAGACGGTGTCGGCGAAGGTCAGATGCTGCTTTTCGCCGCCGGTGGTGTATTCGATCTTGCTGAAGTGCACATGGAAATGGCTGGCCCGGTCGTCGCCCAACACCTCGCCCATCCGGTCCAGGAGGGCGGCGTAGTCCGCCTTGGTCTTGATGGAACCCTGGTCCCGGGCGTTCAGGTGGCCGAAGTCGATGCAGGGGGTGATGCGCTTGTCCACCCCGCACAGTGCCAGCACCTCGTCCAGGGTGCCCAGCTGGCCCACCTTGCCCATGGTCTCGGGGCAGAGCACGATGTCGGAGAAACCGGCCTCGTCCATCGCTGCCACGATACGGTGCATGGTGTCCAGCGCCTTTTCCAGAGCAGCTTCCCGGCTCTGCTTGCCGCAGCTGCCGGAGTGGAAGATCACCCGCTGGCCGCCCAGCGCCCGGATGGCCGCCGCGCTCTGCAGGATGTAGTCCACGCTGTTCAGGCGCTTCTCCTCCTCCAGGCTGCTCATAGAGATGTAGTAAGGGGCGTGCAGGCTGAAGTAGATGCCGTGCACCGCCGCCTGGGCGCGGATCTTGGCCGCAAGCTCCTCCTTGATGCGCACGCCCCGGCCGCACTGATACTCAAAGGCGTCCAGGCCCATTTTCGCGGTGTATTCCGGCACCTGCACGCTGTTTTTATACCCCTGCTCGGCAAAGCTCTGGCTTGTGCCGGCGGTTCCGAATAAGATGCTCACAGCAGCTTCCCTCCCTTTTTGAAATAGCGGGCCAGAAAGGGCTTTTCCAGCCTGCGTTTGAAGCGAATGCCCTTTTTGAAATCCTCATACATGGGCTGCACCACCAAAGCCGGAATGCCGTACAGCGTTCCGGCCAGCCGGTCGGTGAACAGCTGGTCGCCCACAATGGCCATCTGCCGCCGGGGTACTCCGAACTTTTTGCGGGCCCGGGCCAGACCGAAGGTGAGCGGCTTGCAGCTCATGGCCACATAATCCAGCCCGATGGACTGGGCAAAGGGCCGCACCCGCTCCTCGTTGTTGTTGCTGGCGATGGCCAGCTGAATGCCCGCTGCCCGCATCCGGTCCAGCCAGTCGCGGATCGCTTCGGGCAGCTGCTGGCTGTCGTGGCCGGTGAGGGTGTTGTCCACATCCAGCACCAGGGCGGTGATGCCCTTCTCCTTCAAAAATTCCGGCGTGATGGCCGCCGCGCCGGAAAAAAGATACTCCGGTGTGATGAACATAGCGCTTCTCCCATAAAAGCGGGGCCGATGCCCCGGAAAAAATTGATAAAAAATGAGCGGGCCCCCAGGGGACCCGCTCGGGCGTTTGCACGCATTTCAGCCTTTGTTCCGGCTAACCGCAATTACTTGAACTTGCGCTTGCGGGCAGCTTCGGACTTCTTCTTGCGGCGCACAGAGGGCTTCTCGTAAGCTTCACGCTTGCGAACCTCGGCAAGCACACCGCTGCGGGCGCAAGAACGCTTAAAACGACGCAGCGCGCTCTCCAGCGACTCGTTGTCCTTGACACGAATTTCCGACATCTATTTTTCCCTCCCTTGGACCTGAGGCAGGAGTTTCGTTGCATAACCCAAAATTAGGGTATTCAACATATCGATTATACTATGCCACAGTTAGTTCTGTCAACTAAAATCTTGTGCAAATTCAAAACTTTCTGCGGTTGAAGACCGTTTTTTGGTCTTCAACCACAAATCGTCAACAGCTTTGCTTATTTGACCACCAGGTTGACCAGCTTGCCGGGTACGGCGATCTCCTTCACGATGGTCTTGCCCTCCAGCAGAGCGGCCACGGAGGCGTCCGCCTTCACAGCAGCCAGGGTGGCGTCCTTATCCAGGCCGGAAGCCAGGTTCAGGCGGGCCTTGGGCTTGCCGTTCAGCTGCACCAGCACCTCCACGGTGCTTTCCACGCACTTGGCCTCGTCATAGGCAGGCCACTGGGCGTGAGCGATCTGGCCCTCAAAGCCCTGCTGCTGCCACATCTCCTCGGTGATGTGGGGAGCAAAGGGGTTGACCAGGATCAGCAGGGTGCGCAGCTCGTCCTTGGTAACGCCGCCGGCGGCGTACAAATCGTTCAGCAGGCTCATCATGGAGGCGATTGCGGTGTTGTGCTTGAGCACCTCGATGTCCTCGCCCACCTTCTTGATGGTCTTGTGGAAGGCGGTCTCCAGCTCGGGACGGTAGCCCTCGCCGGGAACGATCATCTCGCCCAGGCCCCACAGACGGTCCAGGAAGCGCTTGCAGCCCTTGATGCCCTTGGTGGACCAGGGAGCGGCCTTCTCGAAGTCGCCGATGAACATCTCGTACAGACGCAGGGTGTCGGCGCCGTACTCGTTCACCACGTCGTCCGGGTTGATGACGTTGCCGCGGCTCTTGGACATCTTCTCGCCGTTCTCGCCCAGGATCATGCCATGGCTGGTGCGCTTGGCGTAGGGCTCCTTGGTGGGAACCACGCCGATGTCGTACAGGAACTTATGCCAGAAGCGGCTGTACAGCAGGTGCAGGGTGGTGTGCTCCATGCCGCCGTTGTACCAGTCCACAGGACCCCAGTATTCCACGGCCTCCTTGCTCACGGGAGCGGTGTCGCAGTGGGGGTCCATATAACGCAGGAAGTACCAGGAGGAACCGGCCCACTGAGGCATGGTGTCGGTCTCGCGCTTGGCGGGGCCGCCGCAGCAGGGGCAGGTGGTGTTGACCCACTCAGTGTGACGGGCCAGCGGGCTCTCGCCGCCCTCGCCGGGCTCGAAGTCGCTGATCTCGGGCAGCTTCAGGGGCAGCTCGCTCTCGGGGATGGGCTGCCAGCCGCACTTCTCACAGTAGACCATGGGGATGGGCTCGCCCCAGTAACGCTGACGGCTGAACACCCAGTCACGCAGCTTGAAGTTCACCTTGGCGTGACCCTTGCCCTCGCTCTCCAGCCACTCGATCATCTTTTTCTTGGCGTCTTCCACGCTCAGGCCGTCCAGGAAGCCGCTGTTCACCAGGGTGCCGGTGGCAACGTCGGTGAAGGCTTCCTTTTCCAGGTTGCTCTCGCCCTGGCCCTTAACTACCTCAACGATGGGCAGGCCGAACACCTTGGCGAACTCGTAGTCGCGGGTGTCGTGGGCGGGCACGGCCATGATGGCGCCGGTGCCGTAGGTGGCCAGCACGTAGTCGGAAATGAAGATGGGGATCTCCTTGCCGTTCACCGGGTTGATGCCCATCACGCCCTCCAGCTTGACTCCGGTCTTTTCCTTGTTCAGCTCGGTACGCTCGAAGTCGCTCTTGCGGGCGGCCTCGGCCTGGTAGGCGCGCACGGCCTCGGCATTCTGGATGGTGCCGTTGTCCAGCCACTGGTTCACCAGGGCATGCTCGGGGCTGACCACCATGTAGGTGGCTCCGAACAGGGTGTCGCAGCGGGTGGTGTACACGGTCAGGGTGTCGCCGGTGGTAGTGGTGAAGTTCACCTCGGCACCGGTGGAGCGGCCGATCCAGTTCTTCTGCTGGGTGGCAACGCGCTCGATGAAGTCCAGGCCGTCCAGATCGTCGATCAGACGGTCGGCATATTCGGTGATCTTCAGCATCCACTGGCTCTTGACCTTGTGGACCACTTCGCCGCCGCAGCGCTCGCAGCAGCCGTTTACAACCTCTTCGTTGGCCAGCACCACCTTACAGCTGGTGCACCAGTTCACGCTCATTTCCTTCTTATAGGCCAGACCGTGCTTGTACAGCTGCAGGAAGATCCACTGGGTCCACTTGTAGTAGCTGGGATCGGTGGTGTTGATCTCGCGGTCCCAGTCAAAGGACAGGCCCAGCGCCTGCAGCTGGCTCTTGAAGCGGGCCACGTTGTTCTTGGTCACGATCTCGGGATGGATGTGGTTCTTCATGGCGAAGTTTTCGGTGGGCAGGCCGAAGGCATCCCAGCCCATGGGGTACAACACATTGTAGCCGGCCAGCCGCTTTTTGCGGGCCACGATGTCCAGCGCGGTGTAGCTGCGGGGATGGCCCACGTGCAGGCCCTGACCGCTGGGGTACGGGAACTCTACCAGAGCGTAGAATTTGGGTTTTGCGTGGTCGATCTTGGCGGCGAAGGTCTTTTCGTCCGCCCAGACTTTCTGCCATTTTTTCTCAATGGCTTTGAAATCGTATTTCACCTTTATCAACTCCAACCAAAATTTGAGCGATATGCCCCTTTAAAATAAAACGGCGACAGCCAGTTTTCCACCGCAGGCTTGTCCCACCGTGGAAAACTGGCTCATGGCCGCCCCGCGCAAAAAGCACAGGACGGCGTTCCGTTTGATTTATTCCTCCGCGCCGCTCTCGGGTGCGTCGAACTGGATGTCGCACTCCTCAGCATCCGCCCACAGGTGCTCCAGGTCATAGAACTCCCGGGCCTGGGGGTAGAACACGTGAACGATCACGGTGCCGTAGTCCAGCAGGATCCAGTTCTTGGCATCGTAGCCCTCGGTGCGCAGGGTCTTCACACCCTGCTGCTCCAGCTGGAATTCCACTTCCTCGGCCAGGCTCTTCACGTGGGTGGTGGAAGTACCGTTGGCGATCACAAAGTAATCGGTGAGCACGGTCAGATCCCGCACCTTCAGTACCTTTACGTTCGCGGCTTTTTTGGTATCCAGCACCTTGGCGATGCTGGTTGCAAGCTGCAAGCTTTCCATTTATTGTTTCTCCTTTCGCCGGTCTGTCGCCGGCTGCTGTTCTTGATGTTGCGGGACTCAGCCGCCGGCCTGTGCGCCCTCGGCCTCGGTATCCAATTGGCCCATATACTGCACGTTGGGGTCGGTGGACTCGCCCACGGTGGCCAAGGTGGGGACGTTCAACTCAGACACAGGTTCCCCGTAGGTGCGGAAGTACTGGTTGAGCAGGTCGGTGGTCTTGGCCACATCGCAGATCAAATGGGTCTGTTTGTTGTAGCGCTGGGCGGCGGAGTAGGTGGGCAACTTGCACATCATGATATTGGAACTGTCCACCTGCAGGAAGCTCACGCCCAGGCTGACCAGCACATCGCCGGGAATATCGGTGGTGATGTACTTGAGCGCCACCGGAGTCAGCTTGGCAATGTCCCACACATTTGCGGTGCGGATGCGAGCGAACAGGCCCTGATAGAAGTAGCGCTGCATATCCAGGCGGGCGATGTCCGCCTGGGCGTAGTTGCGGTTGCGCACGAAAAACTCGGCGGCCTCGCCGTCCAGGTTGCGGTAGCCCTGCTCCAGAGTGCTGCCCTTGTAGGACATATCCTGAGGGATGTACACCTCGATGCCGCCGAAGTGATCCACGATCTCCTTCAAAGACTGCATATCGATGGTCACATAATAGTCGATGGGCAGCTTGTACTGCTCGCTGATGAGCTTTGCCAGATCGGTGATGCCGCCCTCGTTGTGCAGGGCCACCGCGTTGATCTTGCCGGTGTTGCCGTGATTGTACTCCTCGCCGGGATAGGTGTCGCGGGGGATCTGCAGCATGTTGATCTTCTTTTCCTTCACATTGAAGTTCACATACATGATCATGTCGGTCATACCGTCGTTGGAGCTGGAATCACCGCCGTAGTTGCGGGTCTCATCCTTGTCGATGCCGCAGACCAGAATATTCACAACATCGCCCTTATACTCGCTGGGGGTGTTGATCAGCTCATTGATGGTGGGGGCACCGCCTTCGGGGCTGATGCTGCGCACCACCCACTGATACAGGCCGAACAGGCCCACACAGACCACGGCCACCAGGGTCAGCAGACTGATCAGAGCAATTTTCAGCGGGCTCTTTTTCTTTTTCGGGCGGCGGCGGGGCTGGCCCCGGTGCGCTGCCGGCTGGACCTGCCGCTGAGGCTGGGCCTGACGCTGAGGCTGGGCCTGACGGCGGGGCTGCTCGCTGGCATGGTAGACCGTGCGCTGCTGGCCTGAACCGGAAGCGGGCGAACCGCTGCGGTTGATGCGGCGGCCGGTGGAGCCGCTGGGTGCGGACGAACGGCCCGAAGCGGAGCCGGTGTTCAGTTTACGGGGCTGTTTGGGTTCATTCATGGGTATCCTCCCTGGTTTGCATGCCGCGCTTCAGGTCCTCCAGGGCCTCGAGCGACAAGGGGTCGATGGATTTGCCGCATTCCTTCATCCATCCAATGTTCTTCTCCACGGCCGTGCAGACGGCCTTGTCCAGATCCTCCTCGGCGAGCCTGCGCAGCTCGTACACCTCCGGGTAGTCCCGCTCGGCGCTGATCATATCGCTCAGATAAATGATCTTGTCCAGCTTGGACATGCCGGCCTTGCCGGTGGTATGGCAGCGGATGGCGCTGACGATCTCCGGGTCGGCGACGCCCCATTCGGTCTGGGCCAGGATGGCGGCACAGATGCCGTGCCAGACCGGCGGGGGGCTTTTTTCGGCATTTTGTGCCATTATAGCATTGTTTCGCAATATCTGCAACAATTCCTCCCGGCTGCGCTCCTTCACCGCGTCGTGCAGCAGAGCGGCCAGCTCGGCCTTGTCCGGGTCGGCCCCGTACTTTTCGGCCAGATGCACCGCCGCGTCCCGCACGTTCATGGTGTGGGTGTAGCGCTTTTTGGAAAGGCACTCCTTTACCATCTTCTGCGCTTCTTTTGCGTTCATGGGTCCTCAGCTCTTTTCGTATAAATGATACTGTTTGCAGATGTGCTGCACCAGGGGCGGCAGCGCATCCATGCCCAGCTTCCCGGCACGCACGTCGCTGGAGGCCGCCTGCAGGACCGGGGCGTGGGCGAAGATCACCCGTCCGCCCGCCGCTTCCAGCTCACGAGCCGCGGCCGCAAGGTCCGCGCCGTCACCGCTGTAGCGGCTCTGCACCACAAGGGTGGTTTTTTCCAGCAGGCTCTGCCATTCCCTCCACTGGGTGAAGGTGGTGAGCATATCGCTGCCCACGCTGAGAAAGATCTCGGCGCCCGGGTAGCGTTCTTCCAGCATGCGCACCGTGTCGATGGTGTAGTTTTTGCCGCCGCGGCCGATCTCCCAGTCCGAGACCACAAGATCCGGGTGCAGCGGTGCAAAGCACTGGCACATGGTCAGCCGCAGGCTGGCCGGGGTGGCGCTGGCCGCCTTGTGGGGCGGGACGCCCGCGGGCATGACCATCACCTTATCCGGCTGCACCGCGTCGATGGCACTCTGCAAAAGCCGCATGTGGCCGTTGTGGGGCGGGTCAAAGGTGCCCCCGAACAACAGCAGTTTCATTGCACCATTCCCCCATCCTGCCCGGCCATGCATTCAAACAACGAGGCTTGCCGGGCAGATATTTCAAATAAGTTACAAACAAATTGTAAACAATCTGTTTTTCGCGCTGTTTTGCGGGCTCGCTCAGCGGGCGGCCTTCAGGATGTCCTCAAACTTGGACTCCTTCTTTTTCTTCAAGAACAGCACGAACTTGGAGCCGATGACCTGCACCACGTCGGCGCCGGTGGCCTCGGCCAGAATGGCGGCGGCCTCCTTGGCGTTGTACATGCTGGTCTCCAGCACCTTCATCTTGATCAGCTCCCGGGCTGCCAGGCAATCGGCGGTGGACTTGATGAGCATCTCGTCGATCTCGCCCTTGCCGACCTGGAAGACCGGATCGAGGGTGTTGGCGGCGGCGCGCAGCGCGGCGCGTTGTTTACTGGTGAGCATAGTGTTCTCCTTATATTATAGAATAAATTGGTTTGCGGCTCAGCCCTCGTTCAGGAAGGCGGCCAGGTTTTTGTCCAGCAGGGCCATGGCTTTGCCCCGGTGGCTGATGGCGTCCTTTTCAATGGCCTCCAGCTCGGCGTAGGTGCGGCCCTCGGTGTTGGGGCGCACGCCGCCCTCGGCCAGGCCCACATCATCGGGCACGAACAGGGGGTCGTAGCCGAAGCCGTTGGTGCCCCGGCGCTCGAAGATCACCCGGCCCGGGCACTCGCCCAGATAGGTGACAGAGCGGCCCTCGGGCAGATAGAAGCAGACGGCGGACACGAACTTTGCCGCCCGCTTGCCCTCCTCCACCCCGGCCAGCTCGGCCAGGAGCTTGTCGTTGTTGGCCTCGTCGTCACCATGGCGGCCGCAGTAGCGGGCGCTGTAGACGCCGGGCGCGCCGCCCAGCGCCTCCACCATCAGGCCGGAGTCATCGGCCAGGGTGGGCAGGCCGCTGGCCTCGCAGATGGCTTTTGCCTTGATGAGGGCATTCTCGGCAAAGGTGGTGCCGGTCTCCTCCGGCTCCAGGGTGATGCCCAGCTCCTTCTGGCTCTTGACCTCATGGCCCTGAGCCTCCAGAATGCGGCGGATCTCTTTCAATTTACCGGCGTTGCCGGTGGCTGCGCAGATGAGCATGCTCGGCGCTTCCTCCTTCTTGGGATCTCGGAATCAGTTTTCGGCGAACAGAGCGTCGGCAAAATCGTGAGGAGAGAACTCCATCAGGTCGTCCACTCCCTCGCCCACGCCCACAAAGCGCACCGGCAGGCCCAGCTTCTGCTTCACGCTGATGACCGCGCCGCCCTTGGCGGTGCCGTCCAGCTTGGTGAGCACGATGCCGGTGGCACCGGCGGCGCTGATGAACTGGGAAGCCTGGTTGATGGCGTTCTGGCCGGTGATGGCATCCAGCACCAGCAGGGTCTCCACGCTGGCGGTCTCGCAGGCCTTGTGCACGCTGCGGCTGATCTTGCCCAGCTCGTTCATCAGGTTCTGCTTGTTGTGCAGGCGGCCGGCGGTATCGCAGATCACGATGTCGTAACCGCGGGCGGCGGCGGACTGCACCGCGTCGAAGACCACGGCGGCCGGGTCGGCGCCCTCGCTGTGGCGCACCACCGGCACGTCCACCCGGTCGGCCCAGATGCACAGCTGCTCGGCGGCGGCGGCGCGGAAGGTATCACCCGCGGCCAGCATCACCCGCTTGCCCTGATCCTTATAGAGCTTGGCCAGCTTGGCGATGCTGGTGGTCTTGCCCACGCCGTTCACGCCGATCATCAGGATCACGGCGGGCCTGCCGCTCATGTCCATGGGGGCGTCCGCCACCAGCTCATCGGTGATGATGTCCTTCAGGGCGGCCAGCGCGTCGGACGCGGTCTTGATGTGGTTCTTGCGCACCCGGGTGCGCAGCTCCTCCACCAGCCGCACCGCCTCGTCGGCACCGGTGTCGGCCAGGATCAGCTGCTCCTCCAGGTCCTCGTACATATGGTCGTCGATCTCGCCCGCGTTGAGCATGTCCAGAATGCCGGCAAAGAAGCCCTTGCGGGTCTTGGCCAGGCCTTCATCCAGCTTTTTCTTCCGGCTGAAAAGTCCCATAATGTTTCCCCTCGTTTCCTTATGCCACGCCGGCTAAGGCGGGCCTGTGGTTCGATTGCGTCCGCTTTTGGGCGGACAGTACTCTTCTTTTATATCACGAAACCAGCGTCGCGTCCACCTGTTCCAGGTCCAGACGCAGCAGTTTGGACACACCGTCCTCCTGCATGGTCACACCGTACAGCACATCGGCAGCCTCCATGGTGCCGCGTCGGTGGGTGATGACGATGAACTGGGTGTGGTCGGTGATGCGGCGCAGATACTGGGCGTAACGGGCCACGTTCACGTCGTCCAGCGCGGCCTCGATCTCGTCCAGGATACAGAAGGGCGCCGGGTTCACCGCCAGAATGGCGAAGTAGATGCTGATGGCCACCAGCGCCTGCTCGCCGCCGGACAGGGCGGCCAGGTTTTTAATGACCTTGCCCGGAGGCGACACCTGAATTTCGATGCCGCTTTCCAGCACGTTCAACTCGTCGTCCAGTTTGAGGCAGGCGGTACCGCCGCCGAACAGCTCGGTGAAGATGCGGCCGAAGTTCCGGTTGATCTCGGCAAAGCTGCGGGTGAAGATGTCCTGCATCTCAGCGGACAGCTCCCCGATCATCCTCGTCAGCTCGGCGCGGCTCTTCTCCACGTCCTGCACCTGGTTCTTCAGGAAGGTATAGCGCTCGCTTACCTCTTTGTATTCCTCGATGGCGCCCACGTTCACGTTGCCCAGAGCGCGGATGCGGCCTCTGGTCTCGGCCACCTGGCGGCGCAGGTCGGCGGCGCTTTCAAAGGGCACGCAGAGGGGCTGCGCGTCGCTCATGGTCAGCTGGTATTCCTCCCACAGCTTGGCGATCAGCTCGTCGTACTCCTTTTCGGCGGCAGCCTTGCGCTCGTTCAGACGGGCCATCTCCTGGCTCATCTTTTCCCGCTCGTCGCTCACCGCGCGCTGGCGCTGGCTCTCGCGGCTGATGCTGCCTTCCTTCTGCATCCGTTCCTCGGCGGCCTTGCGGATAGCCTCCTCCGCTTCGCGGATGCGTCCGGCGCTCTTTTCCTTTTCTTCCTGGATGGCGCGGATGCTCTGCTCGTGCTCCTCGTTGGCCTTTTTCAGCCGTTCGATGTTCTCCCGCAGAGCCAGCTCCCGCTGGCCGCTCTCGCCGTGACGGCTTTCCAGATCCCGGATGGAGGCCTCGTGCAGGCTCACGTCCTTCTCGGCGGCCAGACGGGACAGGCGGGTCTCGCTCAGCTCATCGGACAGGCGGGCCCGGGTGGCCAGGAAGCTGTCGTCGCTTCCGGCCAGCTCGGCCAGCTCCGCCTCCAGAGCGGCGATCTGCTGGCCCAGACGAGTCTCCTCGGCCTTGGCCTCCTCCAGCTCCCTGCGGCTCTGGCGGATGGTCTCGTTCAGCTGCTCGCACTCGGCGGCGCGCAGCTGGGCGGCGGCCTGGGCCTGGCTGATGGCCGCTTCGATGCGGCGCAGCTCGCCCTCGGCCCGGATCTTATCGCCGCCCGCGGTAATGGCCTCGCTGGAGGCGGCGGTCAGCTGGGCATTCAGGGCTTCCACCTCGGCCTTGAGCTTATCCGCCGCGGCCTGGGCCTGGCCCTGCTTGTTTTGCAGAGAACCGATCTTCTTGCGCAGATCCTCAATCTCCTGACGGCGGCTGAACAGACCGGCGGACTGGCTCACGCTACCACCGGTGAAGGAACCGCCCGCGTTGATGACCTGACCGTCGGCGGTGACGATCCGGTTGCGGTAGTCCAGCGCACGGGCGACCCGGCTGGCCTCCTCGATCTCGTCCACCACGATGATGCGGCCCAAGAGGTTGGCCACAATGTTGTTGTATTTGGGGTCGTATTCCACCAGACTGGACGCCACCCGGGCGCTGCCGGTCAGGCGGGAGGCGTCGAAGTGGCTGCCCTTCACAGTGTCCAGCGGCAGGAAGGTGGCCCGGCCCGCCCGCTCGTTGCGCAAAAAGGCCATGGCGGCCTTGGCGGCGGTCTCGCCGTCCACCACGATGTTCTGCAGCGCAAAGCCCAGAGCGGTCTCGATGGCCACCTCGTAGCCCGGCTGCACCGTGAGGATGCTGCTCACCGGGCCGATGATGCCCCGCAGCCGGTGGTTCTGGGCGGCCTTCATCACGGTCTTGACGCTGTGCTGATAGCCGTTCATGTTCCGTTCCAGGTCGGTCAGCAGCTGCAGGCGCTGGGTGGAGGCCTCCAGCTGGCGGTTCAGCTGGGCGGCGGTGCCGTCCGCTTCTTCCAGCTGCTTTTGCCGGCTGGACAGCTTCAGGTTCAGACCATTTTTCACATTTTCCAGCCGGGTCAGGCTTTCTTCCAGGGTGTTTAAGTAGGTCCTGGTGTCGGCCAACTCGCTCTCCAGCTCCTCCAGCCCCTGGCCGGAAGCGGGTTCATTTTGCAAAGATTCCAGCCGCTGGGCGGCGGTGGCGGCGGTGCTTTCGCAGCCCGCGGCCCGCACCTTTTCGGCGGTCTGGCGCTCGGTCAGCTCGGCCAGCACCCCGGTCACCTGACCCCGGCGCTCGCCGGTGGCGGCGTTTTCCGCCTGGATGCGCCGGAGCATCTCTTCCTTTTCCCGGATCTGGCCGTCCAGCTGTTCGATGGTTTTCTGAATGGTCTCGATGCCCGCCCGGTGCTCCTGCATCTGGGCGGCAAAGCTCTCACGTCCGGCGCCGCTCTCCTCCAGCTGGCGGGAAAGGTCCGCCATGGTCTCGGTGTTGTGGCGGATGTCGTTGTTCAGCACGGCGATGCGGCTGTCGCTGCCCGCCACCTCTTCGGTGATGGTGCGGATCTCGCCGTTCAGCCGGTCCACCTCCATGGTGAGCCGGTTCATCTCGGCCCGGATGCCCTCGGTGGAGGTGTCGATGGCCTCGATCTCGGCGGTCATCCGGTCGTAGTCCGCCTGGGCGGTCTCGTAGCGGCGCTGCTGGCCGCGCACGGTCTCCTTGGCGGTTTTCACGCTGTCCACCCAGAGGGTGACCTCCAGCTCCTTGCGGCGGGCGGAAAGCTCCAGGAATTGCTGGGCCTTGGCGCTCTCCTTTTCCAGGGGGCCCACCCGGCTTTCCAGCTCGTCCAGAATGTCGTGCAGGCGCTCCAGGTTGTCCTCGGCGCTGGCCAGGCGGCGCTCGGCCTCGTTCTTGCGGTAACGGTAGCGGGCGATGCCGCTGGCCTCCTCAAAAATCTCCCGGCGCTCGGCGCTTTTGGCGCCCACGATCTCGGCGATACGGCCCTGCCCGATGATGGAGTAGCCGTCCCGGCCGAGGCCGGTGTCCAGGAAAAGCTCGTAGATGTCCTTCAGGCGCACGTTCTGGCCGTTGATGGAATACTCGCTCTCGCCGCTGCGGTAATATTTGCGGCCGATGACCACCTCGTCGGCGTTCACGTCGATGCGGCGGTCGGAGTTGTCCACCGTCAGGTTCACGCTGGCAAAGCCCATGGCCCCGCGGCTCTGGGTGCCGCCGAAGATCACGTCCTCCATCTTGCCCGCGCCGCGCAGCTGGCGGCTGCTGGTCTCGCCCAGCACCCAGCGGATGGCGTCGGAGATGTTGCTTTTGCCGGAACCGTTCGGCCCCACCACCGCGGTGATGCCCCGGTCAATGGGGATCTTGATGCGGTCCGGGAAGCTTTTGAAGCCCTGTATCTCTAGTTCCTTTAATACCATAAATCCTCCCTGGGATCATTCGGATGCGAATGCGATTGCTTCGCTCCGGCAGGAGAAAGCCGCGCAGCAGCGTTTTGGGCTGCGCTGTTTTCTCGCGCCGGGCAAAAACGGCGCGGCACAGGGTTTTCCCCGCGCCACACCGGCCCGATTCAGTCCACCAGGCCCATCAGGCGCAGGGCCTCCTTGGCGGCCGCCTGCTCGGCGGCCTTTTTGCTGTGCCCCACGCCCCGGCCGATCAGGTTGGAGTTCAGGTACACGGCCATGGAGAACCGCTTGTCGTGGTCCGGGCCGTCCTCGCCCTCCAGCTCGTAGCGCAGCCGCTCCTCCGGGTTCTGCTGGATGACCTCCTGCAGCTGGGTCTTGTAGTCCGCCTCGGCGGTCTTGCCCTCGGTGATGAAGGGCAGGATGAAGGAGCGGGCCACCTCGATGCCGCCGTCCAGATACAGAGCGGCGATGAGGGCCTCGAAGGCGTCGCTCACCACGCTGGGGCGGTGACGGCCGCCGCCCCGCTCCTCGCCCTTGCCCAGGCGCAGAAAGCTGCCCAGGTCGATCTCCTTGGCGAACTCGTACAGGGCGCTCTCGCACACAAGACTTGCCCGTGCCCGGGTCAATTCACCCTCCGGCCGGTCCTTCCACTGGTGGAACAGATGATCCGCCACCACGATGGACAAGACGCTGTCGCCCAGAAACTCCAGCCGCTCGTTGTGGTGGATGGGGGTCTTGCTCTCGTTGGCAAAGCTGGTGTGGGTGAGGGCGGTCTCCAGCAGGGTGGGGTCTTTGAATGTATAACCGATGATGGTTTCCAACTGATGCATGTTGTTACGCTTCTTTCTCTTCGCTGGTCAGGTTGCGGGCCATCACGCCGCACAGATCGTTCTCCACGCAGAGCTTCGCCTGGCGGATGGCCTGATGGATGGCCCGGGCATTGGAGGAGCCGTGGGCCTTGATGACCGGCTTGGCCGCTCCCAGGAAGGGCGCGCCGCCGTACTCGTCGGCATCCATGCCCTTTTTGAAGTCGGCCACGCCGCCCTTGAGCAGCAGATAGGCCAGTGCGCCCTTTGCGCCGCTCTTAAACAGGCCCTTCAGCTTTGCGCCGAAGAACTTGGCCAGGCCCTCGGTGAGCTTGAGGATCACGTTGCCGGTGAATCCGTCGGCCACCACCACGTCGGCCACGCCGGCGGGGATGTCGCGGGGCTCCACGTTGCCCACAAAGTTGATGCGGTCATTGGCTTTCAGCAGGGCGTGGGCCTCCACATAGGTGGGGGTGCCCTTGGACTCCTCGGCGCCGTTGTTCACCAGCGCCACGCGGGGGTTCTTCACACCCATGACCTTTTCCATGTAGACGCTGCCCATCACGCCGAAGGCCTCCAGCATGGAGGGGCGGCATTCCACGTTGGCGCCGGAATCCAGCAGCATGAAGGGGGTCTTGCCGGGGATGATGGTGGCCAGCGCCGGGCGCTTGATGCCCTTCACGGTGCGCACGATCAGGCTGGTGCCCACGTGCAGCGCGCCGGTGGAACCGGCAGACACAAAGGCGTCGCCCTTGCCCTCGGCCAGCAGCTTCAGGCCCACCACCATGCTGGAGTCCTTTTTGGTGCGCACGGCCTTGGCGGGCTCGTCGCACATTTCAATGGTCTCGGTGGCGTTCACGATCTCGATGTGATCCAGCTTCAGGTTGTTCTCCCTGGCACAGGCGGCGATCTTCTCGGCATCGCCCACGGCGATGATCTCCAGATCCGGCGCAAAGGTAACCACTGCGTCGGCCGCGCCCTTCAGGATCTCGGCGGGGGCATTATCGCCGCCCATTGCGTCCAGAATGATTTTCATGGTTTGCACACCCTTTCTATGCTGCTGTGTTTCGCTTCGTTTTTACTGCGCGTTTTGGGTCCACTGCTCCATGGCGGCAACCGCCCGGTTGGCAATGGCCAGATACCGCTCCCGCTTGTCCCGGATATGCTCGGCCAGCGGGGGCAGAATGCCCATGTTCGCGCCCATGGGCTGGAAGTTCTTGTTCTCGGTGGTGATGTAGCGCACCAGCTGGCCCAGCATGGTCTCGGCGGGCAGCTCGGGCAGCTGACGCTCCTCCAGTGCGGCCAGGATGCTGCGGGCCGCCAGCAGGCCGCAGGCGGCGCTTTCCATATAGCCTTCGAAGCCGGTGATCTGGCCCGCGAAATACACCTTGGGGTGCTTTTTCAGGTTCAGGCCCGCACTCAGCAGGTGGGGGCTGTTCAGGAAGGTGTTCCGGTGCATCACACCGTAGCGCACGAACTCAGCGTTTTCCAGGCCGGGGATCATGGAGAACACCCGCTTCTGCTCGCCGAATTTCAGGTTGGTCTGGAAGCCCACGATGTTGTAGAGGGTGCCGCCCGCGTTCTCCCGCCGCAGCTGCACGTTGGCCCAGGGCCGGTGGCCGGTGCGGGGGTCGGTGAGACCCACCGGGCGCAAAGGCCCGAAGCGCATGGTGTCCGCTCCGCGGCCCGCCATCACCTCGATGGGCATGCAGCCCTCGTAGACGGTGAGCTTGCCGTCAAACTCATGCAGGGGGGCGCGCTCGGCGCTGACCAGCGCGGTGTGGAAGGCCTCGTACTCCTCCTTATTAAAGGGGCAGTTCAGGTAGTCCGCGTCGCCCCGGCCGTACCGGCTGGCGGCGAACACCTTGTTCATGTCCAGGCTCTCGGCGGTGACGATGGGGGCCGCCGCGTCGTAAAAGCTCAGCTTGTCGCCCCCGGTCAGCCGGGTGATCTCGTCGGCCAGAGCCCCTTCGGTGAGGGGGCCGGTGGCCACCAGGGTCAGCTGGTTCTCGTCGATGGCGGTAACCTCGCCGGTATGCAGGGTGATGTTCGGCTGGCCCTTCACCATCTCGGTGACCGCGGCGCTGAAGGCGTCCCGGTCCACGGCCAGCGCGCCGCCCGCTGCCACGCGGGTGGCCTCAGCGGCCTTGAGCAGATGGCTGCCCAGCAGCTTCATCTCGGCTTTCAGCAGGCCGGACGCGGAGTCCAGCCGGTCGGCCTTCAGGCTGTTGGAGCATACCAACTCGGCAAAGCCCTCGCTTTTGTGGGCGGGGCTGAATTTGACCGGCTTCTGCTCGTACAGGTCCACCTGCACGCCCTGCTCAGCCAGCCAGAGGGCAGCCTCGCAGCCCGCAAGGCCCGCCCCTAAAATCGTTACTTGTTTTTCCATAGCTCTCCGTTACTGTTTGTTCACCTGAGTCTCAAAGCCGCAGCCGTCCTTTGCGCAGTACAGGCGGCTGCCCTTCTTGAACAGGGTCGTGCCGCACTTCTCACAGGTCTGGGCCACCGGCTCATCCCAGGTCATAAAGTCGCAGCCCGGGTAATTCTCGCAACCGTAGTATACACGGCCCTTGGCGCTCTTGCGCAGCAGCATGCGGCCGCCGCACTTGGGGCACTTGCCGCCGGTGTCCTTCACCAGGCGTTTGGTGTTGGTGCATTCCGGGAAGCCCGGGCAGGCCAGGAACTTGCCGTAGCGGCCGGTCTTGATGACCATCTTGCGGCCGCACTTTTCGCAGATCTCGTCGGTCTCCTCGTCGGGCACCTTAATCTTCTTGCCCTCCATGTCCTTCTCGGCCTTTTCCAGCGCGGTGGCAAAGCCCTTGTAGAAGGCGTCGATGGTCTCGCGCCAGTCGGCGCTGCCGTTTTCCACCTTATCCAGGTTCTTTTCCATGCCGGCGGAGAAGGTCACGTCCACGATGTCCGGGAATTCCTGCATCATCAAATCGTTGATGGTGCGGCCCAGCAGGGTGGGCTTGAGCTTCTTCTGCTCCCGCTCCACATAACCACGGTCGATGATGGTGGTGATGATGGGCGCATAGGTGGAGGGACGGCCGATGCCGTTCTCCTCCAGACTGCGGATCAGGGTGGCTTCGGTGTAGCGTGCAGGAGGCTGGGTGAACTTCTGCTCCGGGGTCAGGGCCCGCAGCTTCAACATCTGGCCCTCTTCCAGCGCAGGCAGGGCGGTCTCCTTTTTCTCCTTCTCGTCGGTGGCCTCCTCGTACAGGGCGGTGAAGCCCTCGAAGGTGACCACATAGCCGCTGGCCCGGAACTGGTAGTCCGCCGCGGTGATGTGGGCGGAGACGGTGTCCTGCTCGCAGTCGCTCATCTGGCTGGCGATGAACCGGCTCCAGATCAGCCGGTAGAGCTTGGCGATGTCGCCGGAGATGCTCTTTTCCGCCTCGTCCGGGGTCAGGGACGGCACACTGGGCCGGATGGCCTCGTGGGCGTCCTGAGCGGCGGTGGCGCTGCGGCTCTTGTAGGTGCGCTTGGTGGGGCAGACGTACCGCTCGCCGTAAGCGCCGGTGATATATTCCTTGGCACCGGCCACTGCCTCGTCGGAAACGCGCAGGCTGTCGGTACGCATGTAGGTGATCAGACCCATGGTGCCCCGGCCGGCGATGTCCACGCCTTCGTACAAGGTCTGGGCGGCACGCATAGTGCGGGTGGCGGTGAAGCCCAGGCGGCGGCTGGCTTCCTGCTGCAGGGTGGAGGTGATGAAGGGCGGTGCGGGCACTTTTTTGCGGTGGCCGCGCTTGAGCTCGGTCACGGTGTACTCCGCGCCCTCCAGGTCCTTCACGATGCTCATGGCCTGGGCCTCGTTGCTGACCTCCATCTTTTTGCCCGCGGCGGTGCCGTAGAAGCGGGCGGTGAACTTTTTCTGGCTGGACGGCGGCGACAGGGTGGCGTCCAGGTTCCAGTATTCCTGGGGCTTGAAGTCCTCGATCTCCTTTTCCCGGTCCACGATCAGGCGCACGGCCACGCTCTGCACCCGTCCGGCGGACAGGCCCCGACGCACCTTGCGCCACAGAAACGGGCTGAGCTTGTAGCCCACCAGACGGTCCAGGATGCGGCGGGCCTGCTGGGCGTTGAACAGGTCGATGTCGATGGCCCGGGGATGGGACATGCCCTCGGTGACGCCCTTCTTGGTGATCTCGCCGAAGGTGACCCGGTTGGCGTCCTCGATGTTCAGACCCAGCAGATGAGCCAGATGCCAGCTGATGGCCTCGCCCTCACGGTCCGGGTCAGTGGCAAGAAAGACCTGGTCGGCCTTTTTGGCCTCGCTCTTCAATTCCTTGATGAGCTTTTCCTTGCCCTTGATGTTGATATACTGCGGGGCGTAGTCGTGGTCCACATCGATGCCCAGCTGGCTGGCGGGCAGGTCGCGGATGTGGCCCATGCTGGCGGTGACTTCGTAGCCATCGCCCAGATATTTCCGAATGGTCTTCGCCTTGGCAGGCGACTCCACGATAACTAGCTTAGACATAGTACTCTCCCTTGCACAGAGCGCCCTGCCGCAAAACGGGCGGGCAGCTGTTTATACGCGCCGGTATTGCCCTCCGGCGCCGGAAACGGCAATGCCGCTGACCTCCAGCTCCATCAGGGCGGCCAGCGCCTGACCGGCCGAAAGGCCGGCCGCCTTGGCCAGTGGTTCCAGGCCCTGGGCCTGGCTGGTGAGCGCCTTCTGCATGGCTTTCGCCTCAGCGCTCAGGGTTGGGGCTGCCGGGCGTGCCCGGCGGGATACGCTTTTTTGCGGCGCGGGCTCGATGCCCAGATGCCGCAGGATCGGTGCTGCACTGGGGGCGGCGTAGGCCTGGCCCTCCTCCAGCAGTTGGTTGGTGCCCCCGCACAGGGGGCTGAAGATGGCGCCCGGCACCGCGAACACGGTGCGGCCGTAGCGCTTTGCGTGGCCCACAGTGTTCATGGTGCCGCTTTTCTGGCGGGCCTCCACCACGCAGACCGCGTCCGCCAGAGCGGCGATGATCCGGTTGCGCTGCAAAAAGCCCCCGGCCCCGGTGGCTTCCCCCGGGGCAAATTCGCTGATGACCGCACCGCAGCCCTGCTCCATCTCGGAGCGCAGGCGGCGATTGGTCACCGGGTAGGTCTTGTCGATGGCGGTGCCCAACACCCCAACGGTGGGGGCGCCGGCGGCCACGGCGGCCTTGTGGGCCTCGCTGTCCAGCCCGTCGGCCAGACCGCTCACCAGGCAGACACCCGCCTGGGCCAGCTGACCGCCAATCAGGGCGGCGGCTTCCACCCCGTAGCTGCTGGGGCGGCGGCTGCCGATCATGGCCACGGCCGCAGGCTGGGAAAGGGCGGACACATCGCCGGTGCAGTAGAGCACGGGAGGCGCGTCGGAAAGGGCGGCCAGCCGGGCGGGATAGTCCTCCTCGTCCTGGCAGAGCACCCGCACGCCCATGTGATGGCAGCGGGCCAGAAGCGGCGAAAACCGCTCCGGGGTCAGCTGTTCGGCGCGGCGCAGCTGGGCCGGTGTGAGCAGGCCGGACATGTCCTCCTTGCCCACTGCTTCATAAAGCTCTCCCGGGGTGCCGTAAAGGGCCAGTACCTGCCCGCAATGGGCCGCGCCCGGTCCCAGCACCGCCGAAAGCCAAAGCCATTCCAGCTGCCGCCGATCCGTCACTGAATCTCCCCCCGAAAATGCCACAGAAGTACGCTGCCCGCCACGCTGGCGTTCAGGCTTTCCACCTTGCCGGTGATGGGAATGCGCACCGCCGCGTCGCAGGCGGCGATCACCCCGTCGGAAAGGCCCTGCCCCTCGCTGCCGATGACCACGCACACCCCATTGGGGTATGCGCCGTCCACCTCGTTCAGCGGGCGGCTGTTGTACAGCGCGGCGGCAAGGCAGGTGCTGCCCCAGGCCCGCAGCTGGGCCAGTGCGTCGGCCAGGTTCGGGCAGGTGACCACCGGCATCCGGCCCGCCGCGCCCATGCTGGCGCGCAGCACCTTCGGCCCGAAGGGATCGGCGCAGCCGGGGCTTAAGATCACCCCGTCAAACCCGAAGGCGGCGGCGCTGCGGATCAGCGCACCCACGTTGCCCGGGTCCTGCACCCGCTCCAGCGCCAGGAAGCGGCCGTTGTGAGGCAGGTCCAGAAAGCTGGACACCGGCTGGCCGAACACCGCGAACACGCCCTGGTTGGACTGGGTGCCCGCCAGCTTCTCGGCCACATGGTCCTGGACCAGATACTGCTCGCAGTCAAAGCGTTTCAGCTCCGGCGATTTGGCCAGGGCCTTCTCCGTATAATATATTACCTTTATAGGGCAGGATTTTGCAAGCTCCAGGCAGAGCTTTAAGCCCTCCGCGAAGAAAGCTTTTTCTTCAAGGCGGAAGGCTGCGCTCTGGGCCAGTTTGCAGGCATATTTTATTTTGCCGTTTTCACGGCTGGTAATGCGTTCTGGCATGTGTTCAGTTCCTTATTTGGTCTGCTTGTGTGGAAAAACGGCGCCGCGCGTTTGCGCAAAGGGCGCGGCAGCCGCCCATATACAAAGCGACGCCCGTGCGCGTGCGCGGGCGTTGCTTTTGGTTATCAACTTACAGAGCCTTCTTGGCGGTCTCCACCAGAGCGGTGAAGGAAGCGGGATCGTTGATGGCCATCTCGCTCAGCATCTTGCGGTTCAGCTCGATGCCGGACTTCTTCAGGCCGTTCATGAAGCTGGAGTAGTTCATGCCCTGAGCGCGAACAGCGTTGTTGATGCGGGTGATCCACAGGTTGCGGAACTGACGCTTCTTCAGCTTACGGCCAACGAAAGCGTAGTTGCCGCTCTTCATGACCTGCTGCTTGGCCATCTTGAAGTGCTTGGACTTGCTGCCGAAGTAGCCCTTGGCCAGCTTCAGAGTCTTCTTTCTGCGTTTGCGGGTCATCATAGCGCCTTTGATACGTGCCATTGTTTATATCTCCTTTACAGTCACAATCTAAAAAGTTAAAAAGTCCGCTGGTCTAAGCCGAGGTAAGGCTTAGGCGTAGGGCAGCATGGCCTTCACGGCAGCTGCGTTGGTCTTGTCGGCGTAGGCGTTCTTACGCATGCCGCGCTTGAGCTTGGTGCTCTTCTTGGTCAGGATGTGGCTGTGGTAGGCGGGGCCGCGCTTTACTTTACCGTTCTTGGTCAGCTTGAAACGCTTTTTCGCACCGGAGTGAGTTTTGATCTTAGGCATTTTAATTTCCTCCTAGTTGTTTGAATTACTTGTTGGGCTTGGGGCTCATGAACATCTGCATGCTGCGGCCCTCGAGCTTCGGCTGCTTATCCACCACCGCGTCGGGCAGAGCCTCGGCGAAGCGCTTTTCCACTTCCAGGCCGAGGTTGGTGTGCGCCATCTCACGGCCGCGGAACCGGATGGACACCTTGATCTTGTGGCCGGCCTTGATGAACTTGGCGGCCTGGTTGACCTTGGTGTTGAAGTCGTTCGTGTCGATGTTGAGCGAGAGGCGGATCTCCTTGATCTCGACGACCTTCTGGTTCTTCTTGGCCTCTTTCTCACGCTTTTGCTGCTCGAAGCGGTACTTGCCGTAGTCCAGGATCTTGCACACGGGGGGGACCGCCTGGGGGGCGATCTTTACCAGGTCCAGATTCTGCTCTTCGGCCATGCGCAGCGCCTCGCGGCTGGACATCACACCCAGCTGGCTGCCATCCGCGCCGATCAGACGGATCTCTTTGTCACGAATGCCCTCGTTGATCTCAAGCTCTTTTTTGCCGTTCGTAGCGATGTGGATACACCTCCAATTTGATTTCAAAACTGTGATAAAATGAAACGCGGCCGCCGAATCGGCAGCCGCGCAGTACACACGCAATGGACCCGTTTTGCTTCAAAACAGATCGTCGCACATATGACCCGGACCCCTTTGGGCCGCAAGGTGAGCACGGCGGCTAAACCGGTTGCTGCTTTCTTTACCGGTCTAGTATAGCACGCCCGAGTGCCGCCGTCAAGGGATTTTTACCGTTTTTGCCAAGTATTTTTTGAATCGGCCCTTTCCACAAAAAACGCCCTTCATTCGCCGGAGGTTTCGCTCTTTTTATTGACAATCGCTTCCCGGTTTTTTACACTGAAAGCAGAGAAACTGTTGAGAAGGAAGGAGTGGCAGCCTTATGGCGGAATTTGCCCTGCTCGGACTGCTGGCATTGCTGGCGGGAATGGTGCCTTATTTCACCATCGGTGCGATCCGCGCGAAGGACGACGAGACCCTTTCCGACCAGCGCGCCTACGCCTGCCTGTGCTGCGCCGGTGCGGCGGTGCTGCTGGTGTTTGTGCTGTGAACAGCGATGTGAAGGAGGATCACTATGGATGCTGTATTGGTTTCGTTGATGTATCTTGTGCCCACCGTTGCCATTTGGGCAATCAAGATGCTGATCTTGTATTTTATCCTGAAAAAAGCCTTCTACCGGGCGCTGGTGAAATTCCACGACACCCACGGCTTCGTCTCCCCTTATGAGGAGCCGGAAGAGCAATTCGAGCCCGCCCCCGAAGAAACCGCTTCCGAGCAGCTCCCCGGTCAGACCCAATAATCAAGACAAACAGCCCCTGACGCTGCGCGATGCAGCGCCAGGGGCTGTTTTCTTTTTATGCGCTTTCCGGCGGCACGTCGATCTCGCTGCCCAGCGAGAAGCTGTAGAGGGTCATTTTGGTCAGCGGCTTTGCAAACCGGCGGCGGATGGCCGCCGCGTACAAAAGCAGCTGGGGCCGGTAGGCGGCCAGAAACTGCTCCGGCGTTTTGTTCCGGTCGGTCTTGTAGTCCACCAGCTCCAGATGGTCCTCAAATTCCAGGATCACGTCCGCCACGCCCTGCACCAGCACCTGGGCCGCGCCGTAATCCGCCGCCTTGTCCACGGCGGCCCGGGCGGCGGGCTGGGCGGTGATGAACTCGTATTCCCGCAGAATCCGCTGCGCGGACTGCATCCGGGCGAACAGCGGCCCGGCGAAGAACTGCCGCAGCTTGGCAAAGTCCATCTTGTCGTAGAGGGTCTCGTCCAGCAGCTTTGCCTCCACCTGCCGCTTTGCCTCCCCTTCCGGGTCGGCGGCCGCGGCGGCCAGGTCCGCATGCTGCAAAAAGGCGTGGAGGGCGGTGCCCTTTTCGGCGGCGGTCAGGCCCTCCTTATACAAAAAGCCCGGCCGCTCCAGAATAGGCTCGGCGGCCTCGTGGGTGAGGGCGGTCACACTGACCTTGGCGGGCACCTGGGTCAGCGCCGCGGCCGGGTACTGCCAGGCAAAGCGGCTGCGCACCGCCTCCAGCAGCGTTTCGTCCGGCGCGCCCTCCGGCAGCCGCACCGGGCAGGCGGGGGCGGGCTCGGTGAATTCGTCCGCCTCCAGACTCACGGTGAACCGGTCCGCCATCTCCTTTTCGCTCACCGGGGGCTGGGGCATCACCTCCACCTCCAGCTGGCGGCAGAAGCTCTGGGCCTGGGGGTGGGCCATGGCGGCCTGCATCACCCACTCGCCCCGGCTGGCGCAGTGCTCCAGCAGATACGGCTCCGGCGCGCCGGAGAAGATGCGCAGAGCCAGCTTCTGGGCCAGCTTCAGCGCGTTCTTGGTGGCCATGGTCATGACCAGCTTGTCCCGCGCCCGGGTGAAGGCCACATACAGCACCCGCATCTCCTCGCTCAGGCCCTCCTGGGCCAGGGCGGACTGCACCGCCCGGTAGGGAGCGGTCACGTAGGTTCCCCCCTGCCCGGCCCGCAGGGTCAGGCCGATGCCCAGCTGCGGGTGGAACACCGCCGCGGCCCGCAGGTCCTCTTTATTGAATTCCCGGCTCAGATCGGCGGCGAACACCACCGGGAACTCCAGCCCCTTGGACCGGTGCACCGTCATGATGGTCACGCAGCCGGGGCGGCTCTGGCCCTGCTCCGGGCCGGGCACACCATCCCCCGCCAGGGCCGCATCCATGGCCCGCACCACACCCGCCAGGCCGTGGCCGCCGCAGCCGGAGGCAAAGGCGGCGAACTGGCGCAGGTTCTCCCGCCGGGCGCTGCCGTCCGGCATGGCACCCGCCGCGGCAAGACAGCCGGTGCGGGCAAAGATCTCCTCCATCAGCCGGTCCACCGGCATGGTCTGGCTGAGCTGGCGCAGGGTGTGCAGCCACTGGCCGAAGGCCTTCACCTTTTCGTCCTCGCTGGCCATCACCGCGCCGTAAAAGCTGCCGTTTTTGCGGCCAAGGCGCAGGTTCACCAGGTCGTCCGGGGTAAAGCCGCCCATGCCGCTGAGCATCACCGCCGCCAGGTGCACGTCCTGGGCGGGGTTGTCCAGCACACGCAGCAGGCTCGCCACCGGGCGGATCTCCGGCGCGTCCAGCAGGTTCTCGGCCCGGTCCACATACACCGGGATGCCCTCGGCCTCCAACTGGGCGGCGTAGTCCCCGAAGGCGCCCCGGCTGCGCAGCAGGATGCAGAAGTCCTCGTACCGGGGCGGCCGGGGGCCGGTCTCGCCCCGCACGGCAAAGCCGCTGGCCGGGTCCATCAGCTGGCGGATGCGCCGGGCGATGTACTCCGCGTCGCCCGCCGGGCGCTCGCTCTGTACCAGCCGGAACTCGCAGTCACCGGCGTAGCCGCCGTAATTTTCCAGACCTCCCAGGCCGGGCACCAGCCGTTCGCCGGGGCCGTAGTCCACGCCGCCCAGCTTGCGGCTCATCAGGGGGGTGAACAGGGCGTTCACCCCGCCGATCACACCCGGCGCACTGCGGAAGTTGGCGTCCAGAAACAGCTTCTGGGGGCCGGGCTGGCCGTATTCCACAAACCGGTCCAGCTTCTGTTGAAAGATGGTGGGGTCCGCCTGGCGAAAGCGGTAGATGCTTTGCTTCAGATCGCCCACAAAGAACAAATTGGAGCCGTCCGGCCGGGCCAGGCAGTGATAGAGGGTGTCCTGCAAGGCGTTGGTGTCCTGGTATTCGTCCACCATCACCTGCTCGAACTGCTCGCTCAGCTGGGCCGCCAGCGGAGTGGGGGTGCCGTCCTCGTTCTGCAAAAGCTGCAGGGCCAGCTGCTCCACGTCGCTGAATTCCAGCATCTTTTCCTCCAACTTGGCCTGATAGAACCGCTGGTTGAATTCCCGCTCGGCCCGGGCCAGCGCCCGCACCAGCGGGGCGGCGGTGCGCCGGTCCTGCAAAAACTCCTCCTCGCTGCACAGAAAAACCGTCTCCTGCAGGCGCTTGAGGGTGTCCTTCAACAAATCCCGCCGGTCCTTGATGCGGGTCATGGCCTCGCTGGAATGGCCCCGCACCGCTTTCAGGCGGGCATAGCTCAGCGAGCGGCTGGCCTCGCACATGGCATCCCAGGGCTGGGAGTCGATGGCGTCCAGCAGCGCATCTACCGCCGCCTCGTCCGATTCCAGCGCCGGGCGGTAGGCCTCGTCGATGGCCGGGTCGTTTTCCAGATCCTCCAGGTTCTGGGCCGCCAGCTCCCGGGCGCAGAGGGCCGCCCGCCTCGCCTCAGTGCGCAGGGTCTGGCCCCAGCGGGTCTCGTCCAGGGGCGCGTCCTCCTCCCACTGGGCGCAGAAGGCCTCCAGCACCTTTTCCGGCCGGGGCATGCTGCTCAAAAAGTCGTGCAGCTGCTCCACCACCCGGCTGGCCATGGCGTCGCTGCGGCCCTTGCCGTACAGGTCCGCGAAGGCGCAGAAGTCCGGGTCATTGTAGGCGTTTTCCAGCGCGTCCGCCAGTGCCTGACGGCGCAGCTGGGCCAGCTGGGGGCCGTCGGCGGTGGTGAAGTCCGCCGGGATGTCCAGCGCGCTGAAATGGGTCTTGAGCAGTTGCAGGCAGTAGGAGTCGATGGTGCAGATGGGCGCGCGCTGCAGCAGCATCCGCTGGCGGCGCAGATGGCCTGAGCCGGGGCGCTTTGCCAGCTCGGCGCTAAGGCGCTGGGCCAGCTTTGCCCGCAGGCTGGCCGCCGCCGCCCGGGTGAAGGTGACGATGAGCAGCCGGTCCGCGTCCACCGGGTTTTCCTCCCGGCAGAGGATGCGCACCGCCCGCTCCACCAGCACGGCGGTCTTGCCGCTGCCCGCGGCGGCGCTGACCAGCAGGGCGCTGCCGGTGTGGTCGATGGCCCGGCTCTGCTGGGGGGTAAATTTGATGGTTGCCATAGATTGCCGGTCCTCCTTTTAATCGTCCTCGTGGCCGCAGACGCTGCGGTAGTCACAGTATTTGCAGTTGGTTTCCTTGCGTTTGCCGTGGCCGATGGGCTCGGCGGCCACCTGCCCGGCATAGAGCCGCTCGGCCATCTGGACCACCAGGCCGTCCAGCTCCTGCCGAAGCCCGTCCAGGGTCTCCAGGCTGGCCAGCGCCGGGCCGGGCTTGGGGGTGCCGTCCTTGTCAAACTTGAAGGGCACGAACAGGCCCTTGCGCTCCCGGTCCATGGCGTCGATGACGGCGTATTCGTCCGCCACCAGGCCCTCCACCTTGTATTCCAGGCCCTTGGCCGCCTGCTGGCGGCTGCCCCGGGTTGGGGCCGGGTCGGCCATCAGGTAGAGCACGCCCGCCGGGGCCGGGTCGGCAAACTGCTGCCCGCCGTTGCGGGTAAGGGTGAACAGGTAGACCAGCATCTGGCAGTTGAGGCCGTTTTTCACGTCCTCCAGCAAAAACTCCTTGCTGCCGGTCTTGTAGTCCACCACTCGCAGCCAGGTGCTGCCGTTTTTCGCAAAGGCGTCCACCCGGTCGATCTTGCCCACCATGCGCACCGTCTCGCCGGTGGAGGTGGTGAGCACCACCGGGGGCACGTCCTCCGGGCTTGTGCCGATGCCCTTTTCAAAGGCCACCGGCACAAAGCTGCCCTGCCGCTGCTCCGCCTGGATATACAAAAGCAGGCTGGCGGCGCTCTTTTTCAGCCGCTCCACCAGATAGGAAAACCGCCGGGCCTGGCCGGGCATGTTCTCCTCCACATATTCCTCCGCGATGGCCCCGGCCAGGGCCTTCACCTGCTCCTCGCTCAGGTCCACAAAGCCCTCGCCCGCCCGGCGCAGGGCCTGCTCCAGGATATAATGGACCAGATTGCCGCTCTGGTCGGCGGTGAGGGCCGCCTGCTTGCGGGGCTTTGCGCCCAGCACATACTCCAGAAAATAGGCGAAGGGGCAGGAATAATACCGCTCCATCCGGCTGGGGGTGAGCCACAGCTCCCGGCCCAGCAACTGCTTCATGGCGGCGGTGTTGTGCACCGCGAAGGGCTCGGCCCCCGCCGCCTGCTTCACCGGGTTCAGCAGCTTGCCCTGCTCGGCCTCGTCCCGGTATTCCGCAAGGCTCTGGAAAAGGGCCGCGGTCTCGCCGCTTTCCGCGTCCCAGCTCTGGCCCAGCAGGTCCAGCGCCATGGCCGGGGTGGCGGCCAGGTCCGCCCGCTCCAGCGCCGGTTCCTTTGGCGTAAAGCACTCGATCACCGGCGCAAGGGCACTGGTCACCGGCATGGCGGCGCTGCCCGCCGCCCAGCTGAGCCACAGGCCTTTCGCCGGGGCGGTGAGCGCCTTGTAAAAGCACACCTGCTCCCGGATGGCCCGGTTCTCGAAGCAGTCCGGCATTTCCACGCCCTGGCGCATCAGGCTTTCCCGCTCGGCGTGGGTCAAAAGGCCCTTGTCGACGGGGGCCTTGGGAAATTCGCCCTCAGCCAGGCCCAGCACAAAGCACCAGTCCGGGTTATCCAGCCGCATCCGGCCCGCGGTGGTGAAAATCACCTGGTCCAGCGTCTGGGGAATGTGGCCAAGATCCGTGCTGCGCACCAGCAGCTCGAACAGGTCCGCCAGCTCGGCGGCGGGAAGCACCTCGTCCCCCAGCAGCAGAGCCATCTGGTTTAAAAGGTCCGCCGTCAGGTTCCACACCCGCACCGCCTCGCTGGCGGCGGGGATGCCCTCGCCCTCTTTCAGCTCGGCGCACATCCGGCCCATGGCCTCCTCGCCGCCCAGGGCCTGCATCCGTTTATACAGCGTGGCGCAGACCTGAGAGGCGGGCAGGTCCTTGCAGCGGGCGGCAAAGCCGTCCAGCTCGTCCACCAGGAAAGCCCGGGCCTCCTCGGCCAGAGCCAGCTGCTCCTCCTGTTCCTTCTTCGCCTTTTCTGAAAGGGTATTGGCCCCAAATCCGGCGGGCGACAGGGTGAAGGGCTGCCGCCACTGGGCAGCGGAGAGCTGCCAGGTATAGGCGTAGTTTTCCAGCGCGCAGAGCTGGGGCTCGGTGAGACAGGTCAGGCCGGTTTTGGCCACGGCCAGAAGATTGTCGGTGCAAAGGCCCCGGCGCAACAGAGCCAGCAGCGCCCGCACCAGCCGCACCGGGGCGGCGTGCTCGGCGGTGGTGGCTTCGTCGCAGAAGAGCGGGATGCCCGCCAGACGGAACTCGTACCGGATGGGGGCCAGATAGTTCTCGCTGTCCCGGCAGATGACCGCCATTTTACCGTAGGGTACCCCCTGCCGGGCCAGGGCCTGGATGGCCGCCGCCACCTGCTTTGCCTCGTCCGCCCGGGTGGGGGCCTGCCAAAGGGTGAGCTGGGTTTCACTGGCGGGGGCCGGGTCCTCCAATTGGCCGGACAACAGCCGGTTCAGCCGGGCAAGGTCCGGCGCTTCGCTGTGGCGGAAGTCGGTGTCCAGCACCAGGGGCGCGGCCACCGGCACGCTGTTTTTGCGGGCCAGCTGGCGCAGCGCCGCCGCCATCTGCTTGGCTCCGCTGAACAGGCCGAGGCCTCCCTCGTAGTCCTCCATCCCGTCGCAGCAAAGGGCCACCGTCACATCCTCGGCCATGGTGAGCATTGCCTCCAGCAGGCGGCGCTTGGGGGCGTTGAAGGTGTCGAACTCGTCGATGAACACCGCGCGCCCGGCAAAAAAGTCCGGCTGCAGCGCTTTGGCCGCCGCCAGCACCCGGTCGCCCGGGTCCATGGCCGAGCCCTCCAGCAGGGCCTCGTAGGCGGCGAAGATGCCCGCCAGCTCGCCCAGCTTGCGGCTGCTGTGGCCGGTATTCTTGGCCAGTTCTTCTAACTGCCGGGGATCAAGACCGGCGCTTTTGAATTCGTCCAGGGTCTCGGCGCATTTTTCGCAGAAGGCCGCGCTGCGCCGGTGGCGGCTGTAGTACACCAAATTCGGCCCCATGGACTGCAGCGCACGGCGCACCAGCACCGCACGGCCCGCGTCGGTGAGGGTGCGCACCGCCGCGCCGCCATAGGCCTGTAAAATATCCTCCGCCAGGCTGGTGAAACTGTAGCTGGTCACATAGCCGGACAGCTCGTCCCCCAACAGCTGATACAGCCGCCCCTCGGTGGAAGAGGTGAACTGCTCGGGCACGATGAGCACGCTCTTTTCCCCTGCCAGCGCCCGGGTGCGGATGGTTTGTAACAAATGGCTCGACTTGCCGCTGCCGGACACTCCCAGCACCAGATGCAGCATGGCGATCCCTCCCTTTTGTGGTCTGTGCTTTTGATTATAACACAGCGAACCTGTGCCGCAAACAAAAAGCGGGCGCTCCATGCCGGGAGCGCCCGCTGAAACGATTTATAAGGTAAGATCAGGCAGTGGCGGTGGCGGCCTCCTGTGCGGGGGCGGCAGCCTGCTCGGCCTTCTGGGCCTTCTTCTCGGCCATGGCAGCCATCAGGTTGGCCACGATGGAACCGGAGATGTTGTGCCATACGCTGAACAGCGCGCCGGGAACGGTGGCCAGGGCCAGATCGGGGAAAACGGTGCCCGCCAAGCTGGTGGCCAGGCCGCTGTTCTGCATGCCCACCTCGATGGACAGCGCGTTGCACTTGGGATCGGACATGCGCAGCAGCTTACCCACGCCGTAGCCGCAGGCGTAGCCCAGAACGTTGTGCAGCATGACCACGCCCAGGATCAGCAGGCCGTTGGCGAAGAGCTTGGCCTGGTTACCGGAAACCACGGCGCCCACGATGGTGACGATGGCGGCCACGCTGACCAAAGGCAGAACCTCCACGGCAGCCTGGGTGAACTTGCCGAAGAACTTGTTGACCACAAAGCCCAGGGCGATGGGTACCACAACCACCTGCACGATGCTCACGAACATGCTCATGGCATCCACGGAAACGGTCTCACGCAGGTACAGGTAGGTCAGCGCAGGGGTCATGAGGGGAGCCAGGATGGTGGAGCAGGCGGTCATGGCAACGCTCAGGGCAACGTCGCCCTTGGCCAGGAAGGTCATCACGTTGGAGGAGGTGCCGCCGGGGCAGGTGCCCACCAGCATCACGCCAACCGCCAGCTCGGGGGGCAGGTTGAACAGCTTGATGAGCAGAAATGCCAGGAAGGGCATGACCGCGAACTGGGCCACGCAGCCGACCAGAACGTCCTTCGGGCGGGTGAACACGACCTTGAAGTCATCCAGCTTGAGGGTCAGGCCCATGCCGAACATAACCACCATCAGCAGGTTGTTCACGGTGACCAAGCGGGTCACGGCGTTCCAGTCCTTGCCAACCCACAAGAAGCTTTCGGGTACGAAGAAGGCCAGGGCGGCAACCGCCACTACGATGAAGGCCATGTACCGGCCCACGAACTTGCTCACTTTTTTCAATGCATTCATTTTAAGATTCCTCCTGTTGTTTTATTTTCTTCCGCAAGGGTTTGTTTTTCGCAAGGTTATTTGAGCACCGCGCCGGTGTTTGCGCTGCTCACCAGACGGGCGTAACGGCCCAGCCAGCCGGTGGTGATGCGGGGGGCGGGTGCCTTCCAGTTTGCCCGGCGGCGTTCCAGCTCCTCATCGCTCACCTTCAGCTCCACCTTTCCGGCGGGGATGTCGATGGAAATGGTGTCGCCCTCTTCGATCAGGGCGATCTCGCCGCCCTGGGCAGCCTCCGGGCTCACATGACCGATGGATGCGCCCCGGGATGCGCCGGAGAAGCGGCCGTCGGTGATCAGGGCCACGGTCTTGTCCAGCTTCATGCCTGCCAGAGCGCTGGTGGGGTTGAGCATCTCCCGCATGCCGGGGCCGCCTTTGGGGCCCTCGTAGCGGATGACCACCACGTCGCCGGGATGGATCTGGCCCGCGTAGATGGCGGCGATGGCCTCGTCTTCACTGTCGAACACCCGGGCCGGGCCTTCATGCGCCAGCATCTCGGGGGCAACGGCGCTGCGCTTGACCACGCAGCCGTCCTTTGCGATGTTGCCCCAGAGCACCGCGATGCCGCCGGTGGTGCTGTAGGGGTTGTCCATGGGGCGGATGGCGGAGGGGTCCCGATTTTCGGCCCCGGCCAGATTCTCGCCCAGGGTCTTGCCGGTGACGGTGGGCAGCTCGGTATGGAGCAGGCCCGCGTCCGCCAGCTGCTTCATCACCGCCTGCACGCCGCCCGCGGCGTACAGGTCCTCGATGTGGGTGGGACCCGCCGGAGCCAGGTGGCAGAGGTTGGGCACCTTGGCGCTGACCGCGTTGATGGTGGCCAGATCCATGGGAACGCCCGCCTCGTTGGCGATGGCCAGCAGGTGCAGCACGCTGTTGGTGCTGCAGCCCAGGGCCATATCGGTGGCCAGTGCGTTTTCAAAAGCGGCGGGGGTGAGAATATCCCGGGGGCAGAGGTTCTGTTCCACCAGCTTCATCACCTGCATGCCCGCGTGCTTGGCCAGCTGGGTGCGGGCGGAGTAGACCGCCGGGATGGTTCCGTTGCCGGGCAGCGCCATGCCGATGGCCTCGCTCAGGCAGTTCATGCTGTTGGCGGTGTACATGCCCGCGCAGCTGCCGCAGCCGGGGCAGGTATTCTTGGTGAAATCATCCAGGGTGGCGTCGTCGATCATGCCCGCCTTGTAGCTGCCCACCGCCTCGAACATCTGGGAGAGGCTCACCTTCCGCTGGCCCTGACGGCCCGCCAGCATGGGGCCGCCGCTTACCAGAATGGAGGGAATGTTCAGCCGGGCCGCCGCCATCAGCATGCCGGGCACGATCTTATCGCAGTTGGGCACCAGCACCAGACCGTCGAAGCAATGGGCCAGGGCCATGGTCTCCACCGAGTCGGCGATCAGCTCCCGGCTGGGCAGCGAATACTTCATGCCGGTGTGCCCCATGGCGATGCCGTCGCACACGCCGATGGCCGGTACCAGCACCGGGGTGCCGCCCGCCATGCGAACGCCGTCCTTCACCGCCTGGGCCAGCTTGTCCAGATGGGAGTGGCCGGGCACGATCTCGCTGAAGGCGCTCACCACGCCGATGAGCGGTCGGTCCAGCTCCTCGTCGGTGTAGCCCAGCGCGTAGAACAGGCTGCGGTTGGGGGTGCGCTCGGCACCCTTTTTCACGTTGTCACTTCTCATGATTCCAGATCCCCTTTATCGTAAAATCAAAATAAAAAAGCCTTTGTCTTTCACACTCGAACTTGTTCGAATGCAAGAGACAAAGGCTTTTAAAAGCTCTCTGCGGTACCACTCTTGTTGCCCCGCCAAATGGCGAAGCCACCTCATGCCCGGACTCCCCGATTTTTACAAACCGGTTTTAACCAAGCGGCGGGATAACGGTTGCCTTCCGTCCGCGTTTACTCGTGCCCCGAAGGACCTTTCAGGCGGCAGCTCAGAGGTGATTGTTCTCCTGGCCTTGATCGCGCTGCCTCGCACCAACCGGCAGTTCTCTGGGCGCAGTACGCAGGGTACTTTTCCTCTTCAATGCTTTTGTGTGTTGAATTGTCGTTGTGACCATTATAGCACCGTTTGCGCAGTTGTCAAGCGGTTTTCTCTCCGTTATTTTGAATAAATTCTCAGCTTTCCTTTTGAATTTATTCGTGCATTTCGCACTTTGCAACCGGAATTTTTTCTGCTACAATAACAAAAAACACGCCGCGCCGGGGGGCTATCCCCTCGTGCGCGGAGCATGGAAATGAGGTTGATTCAAATGGCAGGTTTGACGATGGAACGCGCCAAAGAGCTGCTGCACAGCACCACCACCGAGGCTCATCTGTTCGAGCACGCCATCGGCGTGAGCGCCGCCATGAAAGCCATGGCCCGCCGCTTCGGCGAGGATGAAGCCTATTGGCAGGCGGTGGGTTACCTGCACGACTACGATTACGAGCAGTACCCCGAAGAGCACCTGAAGCACACCGAGGAGCCGCTGCGCGCCGCCGGGGTGGACGAGGAGAGCATCCGGGCGATCCTGGCCCACGGCTTTGGCCTTTGCAGCGATGTGGAGCCCCAGACCCCCATGGAGAAAAGTCTGTTCACAGTGGACGAGCTCACCGGCCTGATCGGGGCCACCGCACGCATGCGGCCGGGCGGACTTTCTGATCTGGAGGCATCCAGCGTGAAGAAGAAATTCAAGGACAAAAAGTTTGCCGCCAAGATCGACCGGGCGGTGATCAAGCAGGGCTGCGAGATGCTGGGCATGGAGCTGGGCGACGTGATCGAGCTGTGCATCCAGGGCATGCGCGAGCAGATGGACGCACTGGGCCTTGGCCCCAAGGAGGGCTGAGCCGCCCCGCTTTTTCAAATTTTAACGGCAGAAAAAGGCCGGTATCCCGCTTGGGGTACCGGCCTTTTTTCTGGATTCACAGTCTGCCCTTTGCGCAAGGGGCGCACATTACTTTTTGAGGAACAGCTTCCAGACCGCGGCCAGCACTGCTGCTGCCGCCGCCACGCCTGCTGCCACCGGCAGCACCGGGAAGGGCTTGCGCTCCTCCTTCGCCGCAGCTTCGGCCTGCTCATTGTGTTCCGGCTGAGCCGTTTCGGCGGGCTGCTGCGCTTCGGAAGCATCCGGGAGCGTCTCTTCTCCCTTGGCCTGCTCCGGCTGACTGGTATTTTCCGGCTGCTGTGCCTGGGGCTTGTTGGGCCGGATCACCGCCTGCTGGCTCTCCCCCTGAGCGGCAGCCGTTACAGTGGTATCCGCAGCGGCCGGAGCCTGGGTGGGCTGAGGAGCCTGAGATCCCTGATTGGAGCCCGGAGCCTGGGTCGGCTGAGGCGCAGGGGTAGACTCCGGCTTCTGCGTGGGTTCCGGCTTTTGGGTCGGTTCCGGAGCCTGCGTGGGTTCAGGCTTCTGGGTCGCTTCGGGCGTTTGGGTAGCCTCCGGCTTCGGGGTCGGAATCGGGGTGGATTCCGGTTTCTGGGTGGGGTTCGGGGGTAGGTGTG
>NZ_NFID01000001.1 GCF_002161595.1 Gemmiger sp. An50 | reverse complement strand
ACATCTTACCAGTCATCATTTAAGGCAAAGAAAACCGCTTGTCCTAGTGACCCTTATCTCGGCCATAGGGACAGGCGGTTTAGTTTTTTCTGATTGCTTACACGCTGCTGATCTTGTGTCGTGTTTATGCAAAATTTTAGGACCGCGGTGAAAGTCGACGGCTCAGAAGCTCAAAAAAGAAAAATGTATAACTCCGGGGTAATCTCCCCTTGACAAATCGCTTTCCAAAAGCGGATTTTGGAAACCTACGCCAAGCAGAACGGCTTTACCAATCTGCGCTGGTACACCGACGACGGCTTTTCCGGCGCGAACTTCCAGCGCCCCGGTTTTCAAGCCATGCTTGCAGACATTGAAGCCGGGAAAGTGGGTACGGTCATCGTCAAGGACATGAGCCGGTTAGGGCGAAACTACTTGCAGGTGGGATTTTACACGGAAATGCTGTTCCCTCAAAAGGGAGTGCGTTTTATCGCTGTCAACGACAATGTAGACAGCGCAAACGGCGGCATGGACAACGATTTTACCCCTCTGCGAAATCTGTTCAACGAATGGCTGGTGAGAGATACGAGCAAGAAAATCAAAGCAGTAAAACGAGCAAAAGGCATGAGTGGAAAGCCTGTTACCAGCAAGCCGGTATATGGCTACCTCATGGACGAGGACGAGAACTATCTCGTTGACGAGGAAACCGCGCCGGTTGTCCAGCAGATATACCAGCTTTGCCTTGCCGGGAATGGCCCGACCAAGATTGCCCGTATGCTTACGGAGCAGCAAATCCCCACGCCGGGGACGCTGGAATACCGCAGGACAGGCAGCACACGACGCTACCACCCCGGCTATGAGTGCAAATGGGCGACGAACACCGTCGTTCATATCCTCGAAAACCGGGAGTACACCGGCTGTCTGGTAAACTTCAAGACGGAAAAGCCCTCTTACAAGGTCAAGCACAGTGTAGAGAACCCCGTGGAGAAGCAGGCCATTTTTGAGAACCACCATGAGCCTATCATAGACCGGGAAACATGGGAGCGCGTGCAGGAGTTACGCAAGCAGCGCAAACGCCCGAACCGCTATGATGAAGTGGGGCTGTTCTCCGGTATGCTGTTCTGCGCCGACTGCGGCCATGTGATGTATCAGCAGCGGTATCAGAACAAGAACCGCAAGCAGGACTGTTACATCTGCGGCAGCTACAAGAAGCGCACCCGCGACTGTACGGCGCACTTTATCCGCACCGACCTGTTGACCGCCGGTGTCCTCTCCAATCTCCGGCAAGTGACGGAATACGCCGCCAAGCATGAGAGCCGCTTTGTGAAGCTGCTTATCCAGCAGAACGAGATCGGCGGCAAGAGAAAGACCGCCGCAGCTACCAAGCAGCTTGAACAGGCGCAGGAGCGCATTTCCGAAGTGAGCCGCATTATCAAGCGGCTGTATGAGGACAATGTGAACGGCAAAATCAGCGACGAGCGTTTCATGGAAATGTCGGCAGACTATGAGCAGGAGCAGCGGGAACTGAAAGACCGCGCCGCCGCTTTGCAGGCCGAACTGGACAAGTCGCAGGCTGCCACCGTCAACGCGGAAAAGTTTATGGGTATCGTCCGAAAGCACCTTGCCTTTGAGGAACTTACCCCAACCCTCTTGCGGGAGATGATTGAGAAAATCGTCGTGCATGAGTGCAGCTATGACGAGAACGGCACCCGCAGGCAAGACATTGAGATTTATTACAGCTTTGTCGGCAAGATTGACTTGCCCGAAGCCTAACGCCCGACCTATCCGACACAATGGCCAAGTGCCGGATAGGAACGGCAAAATTTTTTACACTTCTATTACTTCTTTATCGCACATAAGCAAAAAGCCAGGGTATGAAACAGCTCATGGCTGGCGGCGGTATCGCAGTGGTAGGGATGACACTGATTCCGCTTCTGTCGGGCTTGTTCTAATCGTCCATGGACTGGTTATTTGGCTGGATAACAGACTGGATAAAACAGGGCTTAATCGACGCCATTACAGGACAATTTACGGGAATCTTTGAATCGGTCAACAACCAAGTAACCGATGTGGCCTCGCAGGTAGGCCAGACCCCCCAGGGTTGGAACAGCGGTGTTTTCAATATGATCCAGACGCTATCGGAAACGGTGGTGCTGCCCATTGCTGGCATAATCCTTACCTTTGTGCTGGTATATGAGTTGATCCAGATGATTCTTGAGAAAAACAACATGCACGAATTTGACACCTTCAACATTTTTAAGTGGGTGTTCAAGACCTTCGTTGCCACCTATCTGCTCACCAACTGCTTTACGATTGTGATGGCCGTATTCGATGTGGCGCAGACGGTTGTGGCGAACAGTGCGGGGATCATCAACGGAAATCTGGATGTGGCCGCGTCCATGGCCGATCTGGAAACACAGCTTCAAGCTATGGGGATCTGGGAACTGATCGGCCTTTGGCTGGAAACTAACATCATCAACCTGTGCATGTGGATTTTGTCTATCGTGATTTTTGTGATCGTTTACGGCAGAATGATAGAAATTTATCTGACCGTGAGCATTGCGCCGATTCCTTTTTCCACACTCGCCAACCGCGAATGGGGAGCGATGGGGACCAATTACCTGCGCTCCCTGTTCGCCCTTGGCTTCCAGGGATTCCTAATTTTAATCTGCGTTGCGATCTATGCGGTGCTGGTACAATCCATCCCATCTTCCAGCAGCGTACATGCCGCAATCTGGGGTACAGCAGGCTATACGGTGCTGCTGGCCTTTGCCCTGTTTAAGACAGGCTCGTTATCCAAATCAATATTCAATGCACATTGACGTATGTGACAAAAAGTAAAGGAGATGTTTTATGAGCAATAACAATACTAATGCAGCCCCCACTGTCCCGGAAACAAACGGTGAACTGCCTTTCAAGCTGGATGTGCGTGTCCGGCCTATCGCTCCTATGGGAAATCTGCTGGCTTATGCCAACGTCACCATCGGGGGCTGTTTTAAGATTGACGGCTTTCGGATCTGTTCCGGCGAAAAGGGGCTGTATGTCAATATGCCCTCCACCCAGGACAATAAAGGAAACTGGAGGGATGTATGCTGGCCGGTGACAGCAGATTTTCGCCGCCAGCTCAACGAGGCGCTGATTGAAGGATATGGCGCGGCCATTGAAAGCCTGCAGGCAACCCTCGATGCCACCAAAGGCGCGGCAGAAAAGCCTTCGCTGACCGGGGCGCTGAAAGAGAACGCCGGTAAGGAGAAAAGCCAGCCGGTGAAGGCAGCCGCCGCCAAAGACGGCCCCTCCCGCTGATGCCGGAGGATAAAAAATACGGGATCATCTATGCGGACCCGCCGTGGCGGTACGATATGAAGCGGGGCCATGGGGTTGCGGAAAACCATTATCCCACGATGAGCATTGAGGAAATCTGTGCGCTTCCGGTTGCGGACCTTGCGGCCAAGGACAGCGCACTTTTTCTTTGGGGTACGTTTCCCCAGCTTAAAGAAGCGTTCCGCGTCATTGACGCCTGGGGATTTCAGTATAAAACGCTGGCCTTCCTGTGGCTGAAACAAAACCGCAAAGCTGATACCTGGTTTTACGGCATGGGATTCTGGACGCGCTCTAACGCGGAGGTGTGCCTTCTGGCTACCCGCGGCCATCCCAAACGGCAGAGCGCCGGAATCCATCAATTTGTCATTTCCCATATCGAGCAGCACAGCAAAAAGCCGGATATTGTGCGGGATAAGATCGTCAAGCTGATGGGCGACCAGCCCAAGGTAGAGCTTTTTGCCCGCCAGAAAACGCCGGGTTGGGATGTATGGGGCAACGAAGTCGATTGCACGATCACCCTCCCGGCGAGAAAGGAGGAAATTTGAGTTTGGAACAGGAAGCGAAACGGATGCTGATGGAGCGTTTGGATGACTGCCTGAAAGTCCATGCGGATTTGCTGGACTCACAGGACATTGGCAGTATTTATGAGCTGCAGGACCTCGCCCAGCTCCATTACTATTTGAAAGTGGAACATCCTTTTACCCCGGCGGAGGTAGAGGCTCTGCTGTCGTTTCAGGACCCGTTGGAAGTTGCCCGCTGGTGCAAAGAGGAAAACACCCATGCCCACAGCTTTCCAATCTGCGAATTGCTGAATGAAATACGGGCTTATGAGCGGTTTGAACCGGCTCCAAAGCAGGATGAGTCCAGCCAGACCTTTGCCCGTTTCCGTGAGGCGTTGGCATCGGACTATTTCGGCTTTCGGGAACAGGCATTATCCTGGAGCCGGGAAAGGCTGTTCGATGCCGCGGGTGAGATTGCCGCACTGTCCGATACTTTCGGCGCCTTGCTTTCCAAGTACACGCCGGTCAAGGAAGAAATGGATTTCTTTTTGCAATTCACCCACCCGCTGCAAATCATCAGCCGGTATGGGCCATTTGAGGACATCGGGCAGGCTATGAAAACACTGTATGCGGAACGGGAAAATCTGATTGATGAAGCCTTTGAGCCTCCGGCTGAAAGATCTTCGCTGCGGGAGCGCCTGCAGGCAGCTATCCGTGAGAGTTCCCGCATGGGTGTTCCTGATCCTGATAAAAAGCCGCCCCACGAGAAAGAGCGGTAAAGCAAAAAACAAGGATTGTTCCTGCCCTGTTTTTACGGCGGCAGGCGTTTGAAGGAAAGAAGGTGATTTTTTGCCCTATGTACCGGTTCCAAAAGATTTAACGAAGGTTAAGACCAAAGTTGCCTTTAATTTGACCAAAAGGCAGCTTGTTTTTTTCAGCATTGCCGGAGCGGTTGGCCTGCCGGTGTATTTTCTCACCCGTACGGTGATCGGGAATACCGCTTCGGTGCTTTTGATGATCGGGCTGATGATGCCCTTTTTCTTTATGGCAATGTATGAGCGCGACGGCCAGCCAGCGGAGAAGATTCTGAAAAATATGATCCGGCACCGGCTGTGGCCGGAGACGCGCCCATACAAGACCCGGAACTTTTATAAAATCATATCGAAGAAGGAGGAAATAAGTATTGCCAAAAACCAAACAGCAGGAAGCGCAGGAAAAGCGCCTGCAGGCAAACATCCAGCAGGCGCGAAAAAACCGGTCCGCAGTAAAAAAGGCCGGTAAGAAATCTGGGCCTCATGCGAAGCCGCCTGGCAAGGGCGGCTTTTTCAATGGAGTAAAACGGGACGCGCCGCAGACGGCCCAGCAGACGATCCCCTACCGGGAGATCTACAAGGACGGTATCTGCCGCGTCAATGATAAGCTATATACCAAGACTATTCAGTTTTTCGATATTAACTATCAGCTTGCCCAGGCGGATGATAAGGCGCAGATTTTCGAGAATTACTGTGATTTCCTCAATTATTTTGATTCCACGATCAGCGTCCAGCTCACCTTTATCAACCAGCGGGCCAATATGCAGGACTTTTCCAAGAGCATTGCCATCCCGCCCCAGGGGGACGAGTACGATGACATCCGGCGTGAATATGCGGAAATGCTCAAAAACCAGCTTGAAAAAGGCAATAACGGCCTTGCCAAACGGAAGTATATCACCTTTGGCATTGAGGCGGACGACCTGCGTACCGCGAAAATGCGCCTGGAGCGTGTGGAAGCGGATGTGCTGAACAACTTTAAGACCCTGGGCGTCCAGGCGGCTTCTTTGAATGGGCTGGAACGGCTGGAGCTTCTGCACAGCCAGCTCCACCCCAGCGGGCAGGAGAAATTGAAATTCGCCTGGAGCGACCTTGCCAAAACCGGCCTCTCTACAAAGGATTTTATCGCGCCAACCAGCTTCACCTTCTCGAAGGACGGCAAGACCTTCCGTATTGGCGAGTATTCCGGCGCTGTCTCCTTTCTGCAGATTTTGGCGCCGGAGCTGACGGACCGGATGCTGGCAGAGTTTTTGGACCTGGACGATGCGGTGACGATCAACCTGCATATCCAGTCTATCGACCAGGCCCAGGCGATCCGCAATATCAAGCGGAAAATGAGCGATTTGCAGAAAATGAAGATTGAGGAACAGAAAAAGGCGGTGCGGGCCGGATATGATATGGACATCATTCCCACGGACCTTGCCACCTATGGGGAGGAAGCCCAAAACCTGCTTCAAGATTTGCAATCCCGGAATGAGCGTATGTTTTTGGTAACGGTGCTGGTACAGAACATTGCCCCGAAAAGGCAAAAGCTGTTCAGCGATATTATGGCTGCCTCCGGTATTGCCCAAAAGTATAACTGCGCGCTGAAACGCCTGGACTACCAGCAGGAACAGGGCCTTATGTCCTCTCTGGCGCTGGGCCAGAACCAGATCGAGATCCAGCGGGGCCTCACTACCAGCAGCACCGCTATTTTCGTGCCCTTTACCACCTGTGAGTTATTCCAGGATGGGCAGGCATTGTATTACGGCCTCAACGCCATTTCCTCAAACCTGATTATGGCGAACCGCAAGCTGCTGAAAAACCCCAACGGATTGTTTCTTGGCACGCCCGGCTGCTTTGCCGGTGATACCCGGATTCTCCTGGCAGACGGCAGCGCCGCCTCCTTTGAGGAACTGCTGGCCCGCGGTGTGGAGGAAATCGAGGTCAAGACCTTTGATGACGAAACCGGACAGGTTATCACTGCCATGGCGCGGGATATTCGCATTGAGAAATACGCGGATGTCTTAAAGCAGATCACGTTGGAGGACGGCACCACTTTCCGCTGTACGGAAAGCCATCTCATTATGGATGACGCCGGGGAGTACATGCAGGCGGTGGATGTGAAGGAAGGCCAGAAATTGAGCGGCGGCCATACCGCGGTGCGGGTATCGGTGCTGAAACTGCCCAAAAAAGTGCCGGTGTATGACCTTACCGTCCCCCGGTATATGAATTTCCTGCTGGAAAACGGGCTGGTCGTCCACAACAGCGGAAAATCATTCAGCGCGAAACGTGAGATCGTCAATGTGTTCCTGCTGACGGATGATTCTATCATCATCGCAGACCCGGAAAATGAATATGGCCCGCTGGTAAAACGCTTTGGGAAACAGGGGCAGGTCATTGACCTTTCGCCCACTTCCTCCAACTATATCAATCCGCTGGACATCAACCTGGATTACAGCGATGACGAGAACCCCATTACATTAAAGAGCGATTTTGTCCTCTCTTTGTGTGATCTGATTATCGGCGGCAAGGATGGGCTTACCCCTATCGAGAAAACCATCATTGACCGCTGCACCCGCCTGGTCTACCGGGATTACCTGCAGGACCCCCGCCCGGAGAATATGCCAATCCTGGGGGATCTGTATGAACTGCTTCGCAAGCAGAGCGAGCCGGAGGCCCAGAATATCGCCACCGCCCTTGAAATCTATGTCAACGGCAGCTTAAATGTGTTTAATCATAGGAGCAACATCGACATGGACAGCCACCGCGTCCTGTGCTTCCAGCTTAAATCCCTGGGCAAAGCCTTGAAAGAGATCGGGCTTCTTATCATGCAGGACGCCGTGTGGAACCGCGTTACCGCCAACCGGGAGAAGCATAAAACGACCTGGTTTTATATCGACGAATTCCATCTTCTTCTCAAAGGCCAGACCGGTGCTTTTTCCGTTGAGATCTGGAAGCGGTTCAGAAAATGGGGCGGGATTCCGAGCGGCCTGACGCAAAATGTGAAGGACCTGCTGGCTTCCCGTGAAATCGAGAATATCTTTGAAAACTCGGATTTCATCTACATGCTGAACCAAGCTCAGGGCGACAGGCAGATTCTGGCAAAACAGCTTGGGATTAGCCCGACGCAGCTTTCCTATGTAACCCACAGCGGCCCCGGCGAGGGCCTTTTGTTTTTCGGAAATGTGATTATCCCCTTTGTCGATCACTTCCCGAAGGACACCAGCCTGTATCAGATCATGACAACCCGCCCGGAGGAAGTCGCGGAGGCTGGAACGTGATAATCTTCTTCACCGCCTGGCGTATGGGAGGTGATGCAGTTGCCAAGGGATGAAGAATTTAGAGCAAAGGAAAAGAAATTTCACAAGATGACCCGTGATGGGCTGGTGGAACGGGGCGCGGCCTCCGGCGAGGAAACCCGTATCAGTGGCCGGGAACAGGATTTTGATTTGCGGCAGGCAAGGGATTCTCCTGATTCTTTGGAGGACCTTTCGGCCAAAGCCCGCCACACCCGGCAGCAAAGGCCGAAAGACGGTGACGCCTCGCAGGTGGAGCCAGTGGAGGACGCGGATGCTTCCCCTCTGGAAGATTCGCAGCCGGAAGCCCATGAGGACGCCCCATGGGAGGAACCGCGGGAGAAATCCGGCAAACGGCGTACCCGCTACCAGCAGAAGTTTTCCGAGTCCAGCAGCGCCAGTGAAGCGGCTACCGAGCAGCCCCGCACCTCAAAACTGCAATTTGCCGAGGACGAGCTGCCGCCGGATGCCCCCGGCAAAAAGCTGGTAAAGGCCCAGCAGAAGGCGGAACGGACCGCCCGGAAGCTGGAACAGGCCGAAGCCAATCTTCCGGCCAGGCGGAAACTGCGGATGGAGGTGGAGCCGGACGCTGCCACCGGCAACGCCAAACGGCGCTTAAAATTTGAAAAAGAGGTGATCTCCCAACAGGAACACATAAAAGGCGCCAAACCTCTGCGCCCGGTGAAAAAAAGGCGCAAATGCGGCTATCGGATATGCCCATAAGAAGATCTATGAGAATGAGCATGAAAATGTGGGCATTGAGGCGGCCCACCGCACAGAGCTGGTGGCCGAGGGCGGGCTTCGCGCCCTGAACCACCGCCGGAAAACCGCGCCTTACCGCAAGGTGTCCCGGCTGCAGAAAAAGACGGTGAAAACCCGCGCAAGGGCGGCTTACCAGCAGGCCCTCCATGATAACCCGCAGTTACGGAGCAATGTGTTTTCCCGCATGTGGCAGAAATACCGCTTAAAAAGGGAATACGCCAAAGCTGCCCGGACCGCCCGGCGTACCGGGCAGGCCGCCGGGAAAACTGCCGCTGTCACGAAAAAAGCCGGTGGCGCTGTTGGCCGTTTTGCCAGCCGCCACCCGGCCCTCTGCCTGATGGCGGCGCTGTTGTTCCTGATCGTTATTCTGATTTTTTCGCTCTTTTCTTCCTGTTCCAGTATGGGGACGGGCGGGATCGGCGCGATTGCGGCGTCCAGTTATACTGCGGAAGATCAGGACATCAATAATGCCGAGCTGGTTTATACAGAATGGGAAACTGACCTGCAGATGCAGATTGACAATGCCGAAGCAGACCACCCCGGCTATGATGAATACCGCTACCATGTGGGCAATATCGGGCACAACCCCTTTGAGCTGATGGGATTCCTCACCGCGTCCTATCAAGCCTTTCAGTATGCGGATGTGGAGGCCGTGCTGCAGGAGCTTTTTGCCGAGCAGTATTCCCTCGAATTTGTAGAGGAAGTGGAGACCCGCACCCGCACGGAAACCCGAACAGACCCCAGTACCGGCGAGACCTATGAGGTGGAAGTGACTTATGAATGGCGGATTCTCAATGTCAACCTGACGGCCAAGTCCTTTACCGATGTGATCGCCGCCCGCATGAATGCGGAACAGGCCCAGCTTTTTAATGTCCTGATGATGACGAAGGGCAACCGCCAGTATGTCTCCAACGTGTTTGGCGATACCAACTGGCTTCCGTATGTCACAAGCTACTATGGCTACCGCGTCCACCCCATCAGCGGAGAAAAGAACTACCATAAGGCGGTGGATATTGGGATGCCCCAGGGCACAGAGATTTTGGCCGGGCATGACGGCGTGGTAACACAGGCCGGGGAAGCAGGCAGCTACGGGCTGATTGTGGTGCTGGAGGGAGCCATGGAGGACGGCAAGACCCTAACCACAAAATACGCCCACTGCTCCGAACTGCTGGTATCTGCCGGGCAGGAAGTCAAACAGGGGGATGTCATTGCCAAAGTGGGCAGCACCGGTGATTCCACCGGCCCGCACCTTCACCTGGAGGTGTTGGTGGATGGGCAGTACCTTAATCCCCTGTATTTTGCCGATACCGGCGACCATACCGGGACAAACCTGATCCCCGGCAGCGCGGGCGGACCGGAGATCCCCGCATATCCCGGCGCTCCTATGGGCGATGGCGATTACGCGGCGCTGATTACGGAGGCGCAGAAACATCTCGGTAAGCCTTATGTGTTCGGCGCTTCGGGGCCAAACAGCTTTGATTGCAGCGGCTTTGTTTCCTATGTCCTCAATCAGAGCGGTGTTGCCAGTGTGGGACGCTCCACAGCCCAGGGGCTTTTTAACATGAGTACCCCTGTTTCCAGAGAAAACGCCCAGCCGGGAGATCTGATCTTCTTCACCGGCACCTACTCGGCGGGCACGCCTGTGACCCATGTAGGGATCTATATCGGCAACGGGCAGATGATCCATGCCGGGGACCCGGTGCAGTATGCCAATATCAATACATCCTACTGGACCGAACATTTTTACGCATTTGGGCGTATCTCAACCAATTAAAGATCGGAGGTAATAAATTGAATCCCAAAATTGACAAACTCGCAAGGGATATAGAAAAAACGGAAAAGAAAATCGCAGACCTGCAAAAAAAGCTGGAGCTTTTCAAAGAGGAAAAGACCCGGCTGGAGAACGAGGATTACGGCGATATTGGCCGTGATTTCCACCTCACCCCGAAGGAGCTGGCAGAATTTTTGAAAGCGCACAGGGCGGGCACCCTCACGATCCCGGAGGCTGCCCCGCCTGCGGGAGAACAGGAGGCCGGCCATGAAGAATAAAGTGAGGAATGTTCTGGCGGCGCTTGTGCTTTGCATGAGCGCCATTGCTTTGCCCGTCACCGCTTACGCTTCCACGGGCAGCGATACTACGCCGCCCACCCTTTCCGCTACATTAAATAACGACAAACTGGCAGTGGAGGCCAGCGATGATATGTCCGGCGTGGAGGCGGTGTATGTGGATGACACCCGTATCAACAGCCTTGTCAACGGCAAGGGGACCGTAGCCTTGAAGGATTACGCCGGGGACGGCAAAGAAGTGACGGTTTACGCGGTGGACTATTCCGGCAACCGCTCCAAAGAGGTAAAGCTGGATAACCCTTATTATGAGGAACCGGCGCAGACCCAGGCGGCTTCTTCTGCTGCGCCCCAATCTTCCAGTGGGGAAACGCAGGCCGCGCCTTCCCAAACGCCCGCGCCTTCTCCTTCATCAAACAATGCTTCCGGCAATTCGGAAAGCAGCCAGGCCGCCGAGACCCCTTCGACCTCCCAGGCAGAAACAGAGGCTTCTTCTGAAAGCTCTGATACGGAGGACGAAACGGAATCGGCTGTGCCGGAAGGGGCATTTACCCCGGAAGGCACCGGCACGGTCCTGGACTCAGCCACCGAGCAGGAAGATGATAAGCAGTTTTATACCATCACCACCGCGGACGGAAATGTGTTTTACCTTATCATTGACGGGAAGCGGGATTCGGAAAACGTCTACTTCCTGAATGGCGTTACGGAGGAAGATCTGCTGTCCCTGGCCCAGCAGGATAATGGCAGCGAAAGCGCCATTGAGGTTGTCACCTGTAACTGTACGGAAAAATGCGAGGCGGGCGCGGTGAATACCGATTGCCCGGTCTGCAAAAATGACCTGAACGGCTGCCTGGGGAAAGTGACGGAAGAACCGGCGCCGGAGGAAACCGAGCAGCCGGAAGCCGAGACGGAGAAATCCGGCGGCAATACCGGCATGATTATCTTCCTGGTGATCGCTCTTGTGGTCGCTGGCGGGCTGGGTTATTACTTCAAGATCGTGCGCCCGAAACAGCAGGCGGCTATGGACGAGGACGAGTTCGAGGATGACGGTTACGGGGAAGATTATGAGCAGGATTTGGCGTACAGCGATGATCTTTCTTATGACGAGGACGAAGAACCCACAAAGGACGGCAGATAACGCCGTCCTTTCCGTTTCCCAAACAAATTTTATGAAAGTGAGGATTACAGCTTGAATACAAAATCTATGCGCGGCCATGGCCTTTCCCGGCTTCTGGCCGGTTTTCTTTGTCTGCTGCTTTTGGTAGGGATCTTTCCCGTCAGTGCGTTTGCGGCTTCGGAAGGCCAGCAGGCCAGCTCCGCTTATGGCGATACGGTCATCAGCTCTGACGGCCAGCCCTATTATTCCCCTTCGGGCTATTACACGATGACCTACCATGATGACGGTTCCACTTCCTATGTGTATCACGGCGGGAATGTGGCCTACCGCCATTATGTGCTGAACACGGATGGCGGCGGCTTCCGCTGGGTGTACTGCATTGAGAGCGGCATCCGGTTCGGTGATTCGGACGATGGCTATTATTCCGAGCAGACGGATAACAGCCAGTATTTCAACCAGTTGCCGGAGGCTTCCCGGCGCGGGATCATGCTGGCCTCCCTGTATGGCTGGCAGCCTGGGGCTTCGCTCCCCATGGCCGGTATCAATGCCGATGACTGGTACATGGCGGCGCAGTGTATCATTTGGGAATACCAGCAGCAGCTCCGCAGCGACGCCACCAGCCGCCACGACAATGGAAGTGTTGCGGAAAACACCTTCTTCCGCATTGTGCAGGGACGGCCTGCTGAACAGGTCTATTACTGGATTCTGGACCAGATCGCTTCCCATTCTACCATTCCTTCTTTTGCCGGTGCTACTGCGGAAAGCGCCCCGGTGCATGAACTGAAATGGGATTCCAACGCAAAGGTTTATACCCTGACGCTGACCGATGCCAACAACTTGAATATCGACCTGGAGGCCCTTACTGCAAGCGGGATCTCCGTGACCCGCAGCGGCAACAGCTACACCTTTACCAGCAAGGAAATGCTGGAATCCCCGGTGGCGCTCCAATTCCGCAAAAATGTGCCTATCGGTGAGGCCATGCTGATCTGGGGGCGCGAGGGCTGGCAGACCATGATGACGGGCGCCAAAGACCCCGTTTCCTTCTATATGCAGATCAAGACGGAAACCTATGGCAAGGCAAAGATCGTAAAGACCAGCGAGGACGGCATTGTTGAGGGGATTCCTTTTACCATCAGCGGCAACGGCGTGGAGGAATCGGTTGTCACCGGCGCGGACGGCATGGTCTCCCTGGATCTTCTGCCCGGCACCTATCTTGTAACAGAGCAGCCCATTGACCGCTATGTGACGCCTGCCGCACAGTATATCACCATTGAGAGCGGCCAGACCGCCAGTGTCCAGTTTTCCAATATCCTGAAGAAGTTCCGCGTGGAAGGCCACAAGGTAGATGCGGAAACCGGCGAGGCTCAGGGGGACGCTTCCCTTGCGGGAGCCGTCTATGGCCTGTATAAAGGCGGGGAGCTTGTAGATACCTTTACCACCGGGCCGGACGGCAGCTTTGCCACCGGCTACTATCCTTGCGGGGATGACTGGACCTTGCAGGAGATTTCCCCAAGCCCCGGCTACCTGCTGGATGAAACGGTACATGAGGTGGGCGCTTCTCCTTCCCTTTATGAAATCGAGATGAATACCACGGAAAATACGCTGCCGGAAACGGTGATCCGCGGCAATATCCAGCTTGTAAAGCATACCGATGACCCGGACCCGGATGTATCGGACGGGGAACACAGTGACGACGCCAATGCCGGTATGGTGGAAAAGCCGGAGGAAGGCGCGGTATTTGAAGTTTATCTGACAAGCGCGGGCAGTTATGAAAACGCCAAAGAAAGCGAGCGGGACATCCTGACGACAGATGCGGACGGCTTTGCCGCCTCCAAGGATATGCCCTATGGCCGCTATACCGTCCATCAGACCGCAGGCGAGGACGATAAAGCCTTTGTGCCGGATTTCACGGTATTTATCAGCGAGAACGGAAAGACCTACTCCTATATCCTGAACAATGACGCCATCACTGCAAGGGTGCGTGTGGAAAAACGAGACGCGGAAACCGGTGAGATCATTCCTATGGCCGGTACGGGCTTCCGTATTAAAGACCTTACCACCGGCGAATTTATCAGCCAGGAGATCTACTATCCCAACCCTGAAACCATTGACGTATTTTACACTTCGGATGAAGGCTGGCTGATGCTGCCGGAGCCGCTGCCCGCCCACGAATTTGAACTTTACGAAGTAACAGCCCCGGAAGGGTATGTCCTTTCTGACGAGCCGGTGCCTTTCACAGTAGATGGTTCCGAGGCGGTCGTTACCGTCGTACAGTACAACCAGCCGCAGAAAGCCCAGCTCACCATCAGCAAATCCGGCGAGGCTTTTGCCAGCGTGCAGGAAAACGATGGCTTCTATCAGCCGGTTTATGAGGTAGTTGGACAGCCTGGAGCTGTGTACGACCTGATTGCCGATGAAGATATTTATACCGGCGACGGCACGCTGCGGGTGGCAAAAGATACGGTAGTCGCTACCCTTACCACCGGGGAGGACGGAACGGCGGTCAGCGAACCGCAATACCTGGGCCGCTACCGTCTGGAGGAACGCCAAGCGCCGGAGGGCATGGTGCTGGACCCCACGCCAGTTTATACCGAGCTTACCTATGCCGGTCAGGAGGTAGAGATCACCCAGGCGGCCATCGGGCTTTATGATGAACGCCAGAAGGTGGAGATCGACCTTCTGAAATCCCTGGAAACGGACGGAACCTTTGGCATTGGGCTTGGCGAGGAATACAAGGATATTTCCTTTGGCCTGTACGCTTCGGAGGACCTGACTGCCCTGGACGGCAGCGTGATTCCGGCAGGCGGGCTTCTGGAAGTCGTGGCGGTTGCGCCGGTGGAGGACGCGCCCGGCCAGTATTCGGCTGCCTTTGCCTCCGACCTGCCTTTTGGCAGCTTCTATGTCCAGGAGCGCGCCACCAATGAGGCATTTGTACTTTCCGATCAGCAGTACCCGGTAGTCTTTGCGTATGCCGGGCAGGAAACCGCTCTGGTTACGATTGCGGTCAATGACGGCGAGGCCATTTCCAATGAGATGATCCGCGGGCGTATTGACGGCGTGAAATACGGCGAGGACCCCGAAGGCGGTGAGGACCTTACCCTGGAGGGCGCGCTGATCGGCCTGTTTGCTCCCGGCACGGAAGAATTTACCGAGGAAAATGCCCTGCTGGTGACGACTTCCGGGGAAAACGGCGCCTTCTCCTTTGAGGACGTGCCTTTCGGCCATTGGATCATCAAGGAGATTGCCAGCCCTTCGGCCCTGTACTCCATCAGCCCGGAACAGCACCATGTCTATATCGGCACCGATGGGCAGGCCATTGAAATTGAGATCGACAATACCCTGATCCACGGTACGGTGCAGGTTATCAAGACCGAGGCTGTGGACGAATTGAAGTCTATCCAGGAGGAAGGGGAAAACGCTTCCGAAAGTGAGGCTGGCAAGACGGAAGAAAACGCTGCTGACGATACCGGCGAGGATTCCGCAGACAACCCGTTCCTCCACCGGCTGCCTGGCGCCGTCTTTGAGCTTTACGAGGACACCAACGGCGATAAGGCATTTGATGAAGGCGACGCCCTGATTGGGGAGCTGACGGAAACCGATGAAGGGTTCCATGAAATGAGCGGCCTTTTGGCGAAGGGCTATTTTGTCAAAGAGAAAACCGCCCCGGAAGGCCACAAGCTGGACCCCAATGCTTATTACTTTGAGATCATCACGGACGGGCAGGTTGTCGTTGTGGAAAATGGCGAATCCGGCCGCGGATTTGTCAATGAGGCGTACCGCGGAAACCTGAAAATCACGAAGGATTCCAGTGATGGTCGCAAGGACGGCTTTGCCTTTGAGGTGAAAAGTGAAGATGGCACCTACTGCGAGACCTTCACAAGCCCGGAGGACGGTATCATCCTGATTGAAGGGCTGCGTGTGGGCAAATATACTGTGACCGAGGTGAAAAATAAGGCCAGTGAGGACTATATCATCCCGGATGGCGCCACGGTGGAGATCAAAGCCGATGAAACTGCCGAGGTGAGCTTCTTTAATGAAAAGCCGGAGGAAGAAACCCCGGAAACGCCTGATACGCCGGATAACCCGGATAGCCCGGCAACGCCTTCCAATCCTTCCAAGCCGGTCCCGCAGACAGGCGATGATTATAACCTGTATATCTGGATCGGCGTGCTGGGCGCAGCGGTGGTCGGCAGCGGCATTGCCCTTTTCCTGTGCGCTTACAAGAAAAAGGGACAGAAGGCCAGTACCGGGCGCCGCAAAGCGGCAGCCGGCGCGCTTCTGATCTGTATTGCCATGACGGTAGGCAGCGGCTTCATGCTGGCGCGGGAGATCGGCCAGTACAAGGAAAGCGCCGATACCTATGCCGGTCTTTCGGAATATGTCACCCCGGCAGAAACGGACGGGGAAAAAGAGAACGCGGAGGCGCCGGAGGGAACCGGCGCTTCCTCCGTTTCCCTTCCCACGGTGGATTTTGAAAGCCTGCTGGCCCAGGGGCCGGATGTCAAGGCGTGGCTGGAGCTTCCCGGTACGGTCATTCAGTACCCGGTGGCCCAGTGCGAGGATAACAGTTACTACCTGAAACACCTGTATGACGGTACGGCAAACAAGGTGGGCTGTCTGTTCATCGACTATGAAAACGCGGAGGATTTTTCCGACAACAACACGATCATCTATGGGCACAACATGCGGGACGGCTCCATGTTCTCCACGCTGGTGGAATACAAAGCGCAGGCTTACTATGACGAACACCCGGAAATGTACCTGGTAACGCCGGAGGGCGGCTATGTGGTCGAGGTGTTTTCCGCGTTTGTGGCAAGCCCGAAGGAATCCGGCAGTGAAACCTCTCCCTGGGCGCTGGAATGGAAAGACAGCGGCGCTTATACGACCTGGCTTTCCGCAATGCAGGAGCGTTCTGTGATCGAAACGGGCGTTTCCGTCACTTCCAGCGACAAGGTGCTGACCCTTTCCACCTGTACCAATGGCGGCGCTGACCGCTTTATCGTCATGGGCAGGCTGGTAGCTGTAACTGAATAACAGATTTTAGAAAGATGGCGCGGGATGCCGGCTGCTCCCGCGCCCATCTCTATATATGGAGGATTTGCAATGGTAAATAACATTGTTCCCATTCCCGGATATGTCCATCTCTACCGCTCCATGCTGCGGTTTTACGATATGCCCAGCGCGGAGCTGAAAGAAATGCTCTACCTTCTGAATACCGCAAACCTGGACAGCTACGGCTTCCACCACCCGGAGGCGCATGTGGTCGAGAGCGGCCCGGTGGCCTTCTGCGGCTGGCTGGATCAACGGTATGCCCGCCCTTACCGGACGGAAGTGCAGCTTTATAAATCCCTTCTGGCCCTGAAACGCAGCATTGACCGGGATTGTATTGTCACTTCCCAGCGGGAGGCCCTTCAAATGCTCCGGTGCGTGATCTCCAACCTGGAATACCGCTTTTATAAAGCATACAACATGGAATTTGAGGATAAGCGCACGGTGTATTCCGAGTGCGCCTTCCGGCTGATCCCACGGGAGGACGAACCCAGCGTGTGCCTGATGCACGATTGGGTGTACCTGCCTACGGCGTAAAGCGGGGTGAGTTATGACACAAAAAGAATTTCAGGCCGTTTTCCGGAAACAGGTACGGCAGTGTGAAGGGCTTCTGATTCAGAAGGCCAAAGAATATACCGGCGACAACCCGGACCGGCTCAGCGCCTTCAAAGCGGCGGCTGCGATTCAGGACAGCACCCCGCAGCGTGCGTTGGCCGGGATGATGGCAAAGCACATCATCTCCATTTATGATATGTGCTTTACGGATCGGAAAACTTTTGAGCTGGCTGTCTGGGAGGAAAAGATCACCGACAGCCTCAACTATCTGTTTTTACTAAAAGCTGTGATAAAGGAGGAATTGGAACATCAATCAGATTGAAACTAAAATTTTGAATTGCACTGCGGTACAGGAAGCCGAGAAAAACATGGTGTTTGCGGCAAGACTTACCCAGCGGGGTCATGCGATCCATTCCATGGATGATCTTATGGCCCTTTATGAGAAAGCCTATACTGCCGATACGGTTAAACGGATTGCCTCTCTGCCTCACCCCGCCGTACAGAAGTTTTCGGTTATCACGGTGGCGGTTGTGGGCGCCAGCAGGCGTTTTCTGGCGCAGATCACCCGGCACCAAAACGAGGTCAAGTTTATCAGCGCCTCTTTGCAGTACAGCAATTATGCGGGGCAGGCTGATTTTGTGGTGCCTTATGAGATCCTGACGGCCAGCCAGTGGGTACATGACTTCTACCTGAAAAAGTGCCGGGCGGCCATGGAGCATTATGCGGATATAGGCGCCTGCGGGATTTCCAGGGACGCCGCGGGGTATCTTGCCCCGCAGAGCCTTCGCAATGTGCTGATTATCAGCGCCACGCCTTATCAGTGGAAGCACATGATCGGCCAGCGGACTTGCCGCCGCAATACGGATGAAACACGCTTTGTTCTGCTGAAGATATGGACAGACCTGTATGCGCTGGACCCGGAACTGTTCAGCCCGGAGCTTACCGGCCCCTTCTGCCAGCGGGAGGGCTGCCGGGAAAAAGATATGTCCTGCGGCTGCCCGTGTGAAAAAGGGGCGTTGCCTCTTACCCTGCTGCGCCAGGACTATCCCGCGGCACTGGAAGGAGGCGGCCAGTGAAGATCAGGATCATTGATTTCGGGCTGCCGGAGAACCACCGTCCCCTCCGTTCCCACGCCAATGATGCCGGAGCGGATGTCTATATGCCCTTTGACTGTACCCTGGAGCCTGGCGGGATTGCCAAAATCCCGCTGGGCTTTGGTCTGGAGGTGCCGGACGGTTATGCCGCCTATGTGTTCCCCAGAAGCAGCCTGGCGGCAAAAGGGGTGGTCTGTGAGCTGCCCCCTGTGGATTCCGGCTACCGGGGCGAGATCCACGCCATTGTAAGCAATGTGGGAAATGAAACTCAAACGCTTGCGAAAGATTCCCGGATCGGGCAGCTTATCATCATGCCTGTGGTGATCGCGGATTTCGTGAATGACCTGGGCGGACAACGCGGCGCGGGCGCTTTTGGCAGTACGGGGGAATAATATCACCCTTTGTTTTGCCATGACGTATAAAGAGGTCATTTCTTGGGAACCCTTTAGGAAAAGGGACAGGTCTATTGCTTTTTTGTCCTGAATAATATATAATAAACGGGACAAAAGGAGGCGATACGCATGGCAAATGGTTATGCGAAAGAGATTCAAAACCGCATTGGTGCGGCTCCTGACGGCACGATTTTTATTGTTTCCGATTTTGCGGATGTGGCGGACAGCGAAACCATACGCAGGAACCTGAACCGGCTTGTGCAGGCTGGGACGCTCCGGCGTATTTTGAAAGGCGTTTTTGAAAAGCCGAAATACAGCAAGCTCCTTGGGGAATATGTGGCGGCGGACCCGGATGCGGTTGCCAAAGCACTGGCGAGATGCTATCATTGGACTATCGCTCCCTGTGGAGATACCGCATTAAATATGCTGGGGCTGTCTACTCAGGTAACGGCAGTATGGTCCTATATCAGTGATGGACCGTATAAAACCTATGAATGGGATAAGACAAAGATTGAATTTAAGCACCGGACCAACAAAGAGGTCACGGGCCTGTCGCCTATGACGATCCTGGTGATCCAGGCGTTAAAGACCCTGGGAAAAGAACATGTGGATGAAAAAACCATACGGGTGCTTTCCCGCAGGCTGAATGAAGATGAAAAGGCGGCGCTCCTTGCAGAAGGAGCCGAAGCGACGGATTGGATTTACACTGTGATTAAAGAGATCTGCAAAGGAGAAAGAGAAAATGATTGAGATTGCCAGACTTCCGGCTGATGACCGGCGGGAGCTGTTTCATAACACCGCAGCAAAAACCGGCCTTCACGATGCCATTGTGGAAAAGGATTTTTGGGTATGCCTGACGCTGGATTACCTGTTCCACCGCTCTCCGTGGAGAAAGGCGGTCACATTTAAGGGCGGAACCAGCTTATCCAAAGGGTATCACCTTATCAGCCGGTTTTCCGAGGACATTGATCTGATTTTGGATTGGCGTGTCCTGGGGTATGGTGTCAATGAACCCTGGGAAAAACGCTCGAACACCAAGCAGGACGCCTTCAATAAAGAGGCGAACCGAAAGGCCGAGGTTTTCCTGGCAGAAACCTTCTGCCCGCAGATCCGGGAAGGGCTTTCTGCTGAATTGGGCCTTCCGGCCAATCTTTACATAGATGAGGAAGATAAACAGACGGTGATCTTTGCTTATCCAAACCTGTTTACCGATGCCTCTACCTTACAGGTGATTCGATTGGAGATCGGGGCGCTGGCAGCCTGGACACCGGCAGAGCTGGTGGATATTGTACCGTATGCCGCAGAGCAGTACCCGCAGTTATTCAAACAGAAAGAGGTTCCTGTCCTGACGGTGGCGCCGGAGCGGACTTTCTGGGAAAAGGCGACGATCCTTCACCATGAGGCCAACCGGCCTGAACATCTTTCCATGCCCCAGCGGTATTCCCGCCATTATTATGACCTTTACTGTATGGCGAAATCGCCCGTGAAGGAAAAAGCGTTTGCACGGCTGGACCTGCTGCAGAAAGTGGTCGATTTCAAGATGAAGTTTTATCCGCGGGCCTGGGCGCGCTACCCGGAGGCTGTTCCGGCCACCTTAAAGCTGCTTCCTCCGTCATACCGCCTGGGTGCGCTGCAGGAGGATTACTCTGCCATGCGGAATATGCTCTATGGGGAGATTCCATCTTTTGAAACCATGATGGAAGCCGTTGGAGAACTGGAGAAGGAAATCCACGCATTATAACGGAAAAGGCCGCATTTGCGGCCTTTTCTTATGGCTGTATGTTAAAACAGCAAATGGAAATACTTATGGATAAAGAAAGCAGCCTGCCTCATCGTGCCGACTGCTTCTACTTTTTGCTGTTCAGTTCTTTCATAATACCGAGGATGTAGGACATCGCTTTGGAATCCAGCTTCTTTGCCTCTGCGATAAATTCGTTTAAGGCGGTAGGATTCGGATTGCCTTCATCGAAGAATTCCTGCGGTGTCACGCCCAGGTATTCGCAGATATAAAAGAAGGACTGCATAGAAGGAAGCGTTTTCTTATTCTCCACGTTGTTGATATAATTGTTGGCCTGCCCAAGCGACAGCGACATATCCCGTGCGGAAACACCCTTCTGCATCCTCAATTTTGCCAGCCTTTCCGGGACAAAATCTTCATACACCATAGTCACCTCCCATTCTATAATAGATTGTACCTTACAGGCTGGCTCTATTCGCTAAATGAAAAGGGGTATTTGAGTTGACACGTTAAATATAACCTATTAAAATAAGAGGTATGGTAGTTTTCAACTATCATCTGAAAGGGAGGCTGCAATATGAAAGAAAAAGTATGCGGAGTGACCGGACACCGGGAAATCCCCGCTGAATATATGGAGCAGGCAGAACAAGGTCTGCGGCGAGAAATCGAAAAAGCCATTGCGGACGGCTATACCTACTTTATTTCCGGCTTTGCTGACGGTGCAGATCAGCTATTTGCCGGGATTGTTCTGGAAAAGGCCAAAGATAATCCGGCGCTGCGCCTGGAGGCGGCGATTCCTTACCGCAACCGCTATAAGCGGCTGGTGGAGGACGAGCGGACCAGGGCCATGCTGGAGGCATGTGCGAAGGTCGAGGTTATCAGCGAAGAATGGGCTTCCAATGTCTACATGAAGCGCAACCGCTATATGGTAGGCCAGGCGGACCGGGTGATCGCTGTCTATGATGGACGGGAAAACGGTGGCACGGTGTCCACAATCCGCATGGTCCACGCCCAGAGAAAAGAAATGCGGGAGGTTCCTGTGGGGCCGTATCTTCCTGAAAGCATGATAAATCTTGGATATTTCAGGAACGCTTCTGGTAGATAAGAATTTGCCAGTGTGGTAAAATAAGAAATATAAGTGGACAAATTGGAATTTGTGGGGGAATAGAATGATTCATCTGGAAAAAATAAATGGCGAAAATATCTGGGATATTCTAAAGCTAAATGTTTCAGATAGTCAGAAAAATTTTGTCGCCAGCAATAATATTAGTATTATTGAAGCGTATATCGCTATTACATCCAACGGATATGCTTTTCCATTTGGAATTTTTGAAGGCAATAACCCAGTCGGCTTTGTGATGATTGGTTATGACAAAGATGACTATTGGAAGGATGCACCTGCCATAGCAGAGGGGAACTATAACCTGTGGAGATTGATGATAGATAAGAACTATCAAAACAGAGGATATGGGAAACAGGCAGTAGAACTTGCTTTAAGATTTATCAGAACATTTCCCTGTGGTAAAGCCGATTTCTGTTGGCTGTCATATGAGCCAGAAAATGCGGTTGCCAAATCACTGTATGCCTCTTTTGGATTTATAGAGACTGGAGAAAAAGACGGAGAAGAACAGATTGCTGTATTAAAACTCTAAGACAACTTTCCATTTACCGTGGAGTTGAACAGAGTGACAAATCCTAAGTTGTCAACCAAAACTAAATACTATGAATTCACGCCGCAGAACCTTTCTGTGGCGTTTTGCTATATAACCACGGCGCAAAGGTGTTTTTATCCCTTTGCGCTTTTTTTCATATTCAAAATCCAAAGGAGGTTCGGCACATGTGGAGCGCAGTATCACATTTTCTGTCTTTCACGCTTGGCACAATCGCAGGCGTAACTTTGATGTGTCTGCTGCAGGCCGGAAGGCAGGCAGACGAGCAGTTTACAAAATTCTTTGATAAAGAGGGAGGTTCGGACGAATGAAACTTGTGGTAGCCGAAAAGCCCAGCGTGGCCCAATCTTTGGCCGCAGTGCTGGGAGCAAAGGAGAAAAAAGATGGGTATCTGGAGGGCAGCGGTTGGCTGGTGTCCTGGTGCGTGGGCCATCTGGTGGAGTTGGCCCAGCCGGAAGCCTATGGGGAGCAGTACGCCAAATGGCGGTATGCGGATCTGCCTATCCTTCCCGCCCATTGGAAATATGATGTGGCAAGGGATAAGAAAAAGCAGCTTGGCGTCCTGCGCCGTTTGATGGAGGATAAACGTGTGGACGCTGTGGTGTGCGCTACCGATGCTGGCCGGGAAGGTGAACTGATTTTCCGGCTGGTCTATCAGCACGCCGGATGCAGCAAGCCCATTCTCCGGCTCTGGATCAGCTCTATGGAGGATGCGGCTATCCGTGATGGATTTGAACACCTGCGGCCTGGTGCGGACTATGACTTGCTTTACCGGGCGGCACTCTGTCGGGCCGGTGCGGACTGGCTTGTGGGGATTAACGCCACCCGCCTTTTCTCTGTCCTGTATGGTGATACCTTGAATGTGGGCCGGGTAATGACGCCGACACTGGCGCTGATCGTCCAGCGAGAGGATGCGATCCGCTCTTTCCAGAGCAAGCCCTTCTATGTGCCGGAACTCACCTGTGGAGGGTTTACCACTGCCGGGGAGAAGCTGGAGGACAAAGCGGCTGCGGAGGCAATACAGACAGATTGTGACGGAAAGCCTGCCGTTGTCCGCAAAGTGGAGCGGCAGAAAAAGACTGTCCAGCCGCCCCGCCTTTACGATTTAACTACGTTGCAACGGGAGTGCAACCGCTTGTATGGCTTTACTGCCCAACAGACCCTTGATTATTTACAAAGCCTGTATGAGAAAAAGTTGGCGACCTATCCGAGAACAGACAGCCAGTATATCACAGCGGATATGCAGGCCACAGTCGGCTCTCTGGCCCTGTGGCTGTGGCAGAATATGCCTTTTGGCAAGGACAGTACCACGGCACCGGAGCTGGAAGGAATTATTGATGACAGCAAGGTAACGGACCACCATGCCATTCTCCCCACGGTGGAGATAGCCCGCACCGACCTGTCTATTTTGCCTGCCGGTGAGCGGGATGTCCTGATGCTCCTTGCCTGCCGCCTTCTCTGTGCTACCGCCCAGCCCCACCGCTTTGAGGCGGTGCTGGCAGTTTTGGAGTCCGAGGGCCATACATTTACCGCCAAAGGGAAAACGATTCTGCATGAGGGATGGAAAGGCATTGAACAGGCTTTCCGTGCCAGCCTGAAACAAAAACAGCCGGAGGACGGCGATGAAAATACGTCCCGCCTGCCGGAGTTGAAAGAAGGACAGAGATTTGAAAAGGCTGCCGCCACGATCCGGGAAGGCAAAACCAGCCCGCCCAAGCACTACACAGAAGATTCTCTGCTTGCGGCTATGGAGACAGCCGGTGCGGAGGATATGCCGGAGGACGCCGAGCGAAAAGGGCTGGGCACTTCGGCCACCCGTGCCGCCACACTGGAAAAGCTGGTGTCCACGGGATTTGTTCAGAGGAAAAAGAAACAGCTTTTGCCTACGGATAAGGGTGTCAACCTGATTGCGGTCCTGCCCGATGTGATAAAATCCCCGGCGCTTACAGCGGAATGGGAGTCCATGCTGAAACAGGTGGAACGCGGAGAAATGACGGCTGACGCTTTTATGGAAGGAATTGCCGGTTTAATCCGTGACCTGATCCGGCAGAACACCGCCCCCGATCCTGCCTATTCCTCTTTATTCGGAAGCAAGAGCGCGGCCAACCGGGAAGCTGTCGGGACCTGTCCCCGGTGCGGCGGCGCTGTCTATGAGGGGAAGAAAGGCTTCTTCTGTGAAAATGAAGGCTGCGCCTTTGCGCTCTGGAAAGAAAACCGGTTCTTTTCCAGTAAAAAGAAAACTATCACAAAAACTGTTGCCGCGGCGCTCTTAAAAGAGGGCCGCGTTTCCATGTCCGGGCTTTTCAGTGAGAAAACCGGCAAAACCTATGACGCTGTGGTGGTGCTGGACGATACCGGCGAAAAGTATGTGAATTTCAAGCTGGAATTTCCGCAGCAGCGGGGACGGAAGAAATGACCGGCCCGCCGCGGGAGCTGACCCGCTCCGAGCGCGCAGCGATCCGAAGGCTGGTAACAGGCTTATGCGCCAACTATGACGAGCGGGAAAAGCTCTGCCTTCCCCTGGACTGCCCCTGCTATATGCTCCATAAATGGTGGACCGGCGGCCTTTGCCAGTATTTTGAGCGGTCAGTGCTGCCAGTTGAACCGGCCCTGGAAGCAGTTCTGACGGGAAACGATACTTCCCAGCGCCAGAAAAAATGTCCGATATGCGGGAAGCTGTATCTTCCCGTCACCAGCCAGGCGTATTGTTCTGACGCCTGTCGGACCTGGGCCAGACGGGACGCGGATAAAAAGCGCAAGCGCCGGATTCGCCATCACAAGGGATGATATGTCTGCAACTTAGCCTTTTTGGGGCTTGATTTATAAGGCTTTCCGGCCACGCTTTTACAGGCGGCAAGAGATTTATACTCTGCCCCTCCATAGGAAGGTTAAGTTGCGGACAAAGGGAACATAAATTTTTATCTGTTTTTCGGTTGAAAATCGTGGTACATACATTTTCTCAAGATTTTTTCAAACCGTCTCATTGCATGGAATAGTCTACTCCACTATAATTAAAGCAGGAGGTGTTGAGAGATGGCGAATGAAGATAAGAAAGATTTTAATGCCATGCTACACGATAGCAAGGATATGCCTAAATTTCAGACCATTACTGACCAGAAAAGCATTGAGAAATATGGCGGAAGCAGAATGTACTTTGCCCCACCAATCGACTATGACAAGGTTATGAAACTAATTCCGTATGGCAAAGTAATCACTGTCGGAAAAATCCGTGAATATTTTGCTGAACTGAATGGGGCGGATTTCACAGAGCCTATCACAGCAGGAATTTTTGTGTCTATTGCAGCATGGGCGAGTTATCAGCGTTCCGAAGATGAAACCCCGTATTGGCGAACCTTAAAGGCAAACGGGGAGTTGAATGCAAAATATCCCGGCGGTATAGAGGCACAAAAGGAAAAGCTGGAAGCAGAAGGTCACACAATTATTAAGAAAGGACGCACCAATATAAAGTATTTCGTGAAGGACTATGAAAGTGTTCTTTTTGATTTGAAATAGCAATTTTGAGTTGTACCTCATATAGTCAATCTGAGCTAAACTTTATAAAACTGAATACTCGCCGCCCACCGGCGGCACCACCGAGCAGGAAATCTTGAAAGAGGTTTTCTGCTTTTTCTTTGCCCGGATGCTGGGAGAAAGGAAATGTAACTGACCAAACAATTAAATTTTAGGAGGGATGTGTATTTGAAGATTGTGCGTGTATTTCCACGCCGTACAAAAGCAACGCCGGATGATCCTCTGGCATTTACCGGACCGCCGCCAAAGGGCGGCCTGCCAGATATGGAAGAAGTGCATGTTTCTGTGGCCTTTACCTATGACATGGAGAAGGCGTGCCAGCTTGCCGAACAGTGGATGAAGCTGGGCGTCCCCGTCCACATGGGCGGTCCTGCCTTCAATATGCCTGGCGGTGATTTCGTGCCGGGGATGTATCTGAAAAAAGGTTATGTTATCACTTCAAGGGGCTGTCCCAACCGCTGCTGGTTCTGTTCCGTCCCCAGGCGGGAAGGCGGAAGGCTTAGGGAACTGCCGATCACCGAAGGGAATATAGTGCTGGACGATAACCTGCTTGCCTGTTCCCGGCAGCATATTGAAGCGGTATTTGAAATGCTGGGCAGGCAGAAAGAGCGTCCGGCCTTTACGGGCGGGCTGGAGGCCCGCCTTCTTCGGCCCTGGCATGTGGACCTTCTGCGGGAATCCAGGACGCAGCGCATGTATTTTGCTTTTGATACCCCGGATGACTATGAGCCGCTTGTGGAGGCCGGACGGCTTTTGCAGGCTGGAGGGTTTGAAAGGAAATCGCATAAAGCCTGCTGTTATGTCCTGATCGGCTACCGGGGCGATACCATGGAGGCAGCGGAAAAGCGCCTGCGGGATGCCTGGAAAGCCGGGTTTATTCCCTATGCCATGCTCTACCGGGATGAAAAAGGCATTGTAGACAGTGAATGGAGAAAATTTCAACGGCTTTGGGTCCGTCCGGCGATTGTAATGAGCCAACTGAAAGAATCTGACGGGAGGTGATGATACGGAGAAGCAGAAACTTGAAGTTGTGCCGATAATCCCCGCAATGATGAAGCTGGATGTGGCGGTCCAGGCTTTTGATATGCAGGATATTTCAAACCGGCGCTTTATGTATAATCCCAAGACCGGTATTCTGGTTTTGGGCCAGCAATACGGGAAAACAAGAGGATTGCCCGGCAGCCATGCCGATGATCTGGCCCAAGCCGGAATCAGAAGTGGCTTTGATGATTTTGTGCGCGGCTGGGTAGGCACTGGAAAGAGCTATCCCGCGGGTGTCATTCATTTTGCCCCGAATGTGGACGCCCAAAATGTTTCCCTGTTCAATCGGGCGTTTGATACCTTAGAAATGTTTCAGCGCAACGGTGCGCTTCCCGATACAGTGGTCCGGGGATTTGGCAGACAGTGGGAACAGGTGCTTTCCGAAGCCCTTTCCCCGGCATATAACAAAATGATCTCAAATCAGGAGGAATCTATGGAAATTCAGAATATCACGGTGGAGGATCTTCGCCGTATGGAGGATAAAGAAGGGCTTATTTTGCAGGGATGCGGCGGTGAGCCTGGTGAGTGGGTCCAGGGGATCAATGACCTGCTGACACAGGATGGGATTCTTTTAGAGGGAACCACCTTTACCCATGTGAGCGTATTCCAAAATGAGGATCTTACCTGTCTGCTGTTCCCTTTTGAGGATGTCAAGCTGGATATAGGGAAACTTGCTATGTGGCGTCTGCAAACCCATGATACTTTCGGCGGCACCTGGCTGTCCGATTATATCGACAACCGCCTGGACCATGAACCGGCGCAGGAAGTGCCAGAAAAGCCGGATTGCCCGCTGATCGGCCAGGATGGGAATATCTTCAACCTGGTAGGTATTGCTTCCCGCACTCTGAAAGCCCATGGGATGCCCGACCAGGCGAAGGGAATGGCAGACCGGGTATTTTCCTGTGACAGTTATCATAAGGCACTTTGCATTATAGGGGAATATGTCAATATCACTTCGGCTGACCGGGAGGCCGGGCGGCCTCACTCTATCCGGCAGCAGCTTAAAAATAATAAAGCCCCGGAAACGGCTGCCCCTAAAAAGGCGGCAAAGGAGCCGGAACGATAAGGAGGATGTGAAATGGAACAGGTGTATGGAGTTTGGGCGGTAAGAAGTGCCGCTTCCATGTTCGGCCATGCGGAAGCATGGTGCAAAGAAGATGGCCGCCCCCTGGAATTTGAATCCCTGGAGGCGGCCCAGGCTTATGCCCTGGAATTGAACCGTAAGGCAACGGTCAATGTCCGTTACTTTGTCAAAGAGAAAGAACCGGAACCAAACGCTGCAAGAGTCCCGGCCTCGCAGCCGGATATGGAAGCTGTTGGCCCGGTGGACCGTGTGCCGAGAAATGAGGTGGCCGAAAAACATAATGAGATTCCCGGCAGGCAGATGGCGCCGGAGGCGGACCCGGTTGTGGAGATCCGCTCTGCGGTACACAGCAACTATGCCAATATGGTCGCCATGCTTGCCGCTGACAATAAGGTATATCTTGGCAAGGAGGAACGCTATTCCTTTACCCCAGGCCAGCCGGGAAGCTATGACAACCGGGACGGCTCTTTATGCTTTGTGAGCGATATGCCGGAAATGTATTATTTCCTTTATGGGGAAGGCTGGTCGCACTCACAGGAGGAAATGCTGGACCGGGGGCTGACGATGGATCTGTATATGGAATTTGCCCGCCTGCAGGAAGGTGTTCTGCGGCAATTCACCCCGCGCCGGGAAATCCTGTTTGCGGGCCAGCCCTTCCAGGCGCCGGAAAACTATCTTCGCAACGCGGAGCTGGACCTGGAGGGCGAAAAGGGCAACTACAACATGATTGACGGCATTGTGAATAACGACCCGCCGGTCCGGGCCGACCTTACCGATGGGCAGACCCATGAGGAAGTGAGGGAACTGGCCCCGGAAACGCTGCCCAATGAGAAGCCTTCGATCATGGAAAAGCTGCGGGCAGACCGCACGGGGCATGAGGCCCGTGGTTTTCAGCCTTCCCCGCCGGAAAGGGGGCTTTAAGGCTTGAAGCTGAAATTTGAAAATGTGGATGTGGAACAATGCCTCCGCTCTGTTATGGAACGGAACACAAAGCATTATCAATCTGATTTTGAATATGATGTTGGCAGCATGGAGCGTATCGCCCAAACAAAGCACCCGGAGCGTACCCCGCTGTTCTGGATGTCCCGCCCCTCCGGGACATGGTGCTTCCGGGAACGGGATGTTTTTATCCGGGATTCCGATGCGTTTTACACCTGGCAGTTTTACAAAGATACCCGTGATACGATCCTTGCGTACACGGTGGAGATCACCGGCATGGAAGGCGCTGCAATCAAGGGAAATCTCTATACGCAGGATTACAGGGCTATGGCGGAGCATATTGAACGGACCGCCCTTCCCGCTGCGTCCGTGACCGTCCAGTTTGAAGGCCAGAGCGAGCCAATGGAATTTCGTTATGCGTATTACCATGAGCATAAGCTGTCCCTTCACGCCCAATTTGGCAAAGCCGAGAAATTCCGGCTGGAGCCGGCTGTTCCGGGCCTGCTGCGCGGGATTCTGGCAAGCGAACAGGAATACCGGCATAACTTTATACCCGGCGTGTTTGAAAATCACCTGGATCAAATGATTGCGGCAGAAAAGCGTTCTGTCACCCACTTTCTGAAAGAGGCCGCCGCAAATGCTCCGCGCCCGGCTCCTAACAAAAAGACAAAGGAACAGCCCCAGCGATGAAGGCCCCAAAAGAAAAACGCAGCGCCCAGATTCACATTTTGATTTCAGAACAGGAAATGGATAAGATCAGGGAACGCATGGCGCAAACCGGTATCACAAATACTTCGGCTTTTATCCGTAAAATGGCGATTGACGGATATGTGATCAACCTGGATCTGTCCGAAGTCCGGGAGCTGACCCGGCTGCTGCGTATCTGCTCCAACAATCTGAACCAGTATGCTCGGAAAGCCCATGAGACCGGCAGTATCTATGCGGTGGATATTGCAGATCTGCAATCCCGCATGGATGGGCTTTGGGAAATTGCAAAAAAGCTGCTGACAGAATTTACAAACATTCCATGAACATTCAAAAAAACGGTTGCTTTCCTGTGGCCGGGAGCGGTAGAATTTTCATAGAAGGAGAAAACCTGTTTTTGAGAAGGGAGGCCATCGTATGGGCGCTGCTTTACTGGCCGTTGGCTTAGAGTTGCTAATCGGCATTGTGATCGGACTGATTGTGACGGTGATCGGGCTTTTTTGGGGAAACATCATTGTTTTTGACAGCATTGCGCTGGCAATCCTGGCGGGCTTTCTTTCCCACGGGCTTTTAGGGGTTCATCCTGCCCTGGCGGTTGTGATTGGCATTGCTGTCCTTTTGGGGCTTCTCCTGCTGCACTGTACCCGCCCCGGCTTCTGGCTGATCGGCGGCGGTCTGTCCATTGTATGGGGATTTGTTTTCGCTACCATGGCCTATGAGTTTTCCGGCAAGGATATGGTGTGGACCTATGTGGTGTGGGCGCTGGGGGCGGTACTGGTCTTTGCCCTTCACCTGCGGGCACGATACAAAATTGCATAAGGTAAGGATTTGGCCCGCCGATCAACCGGCGGGCCGCTTTTTTATTTATTGAAAATGTTTTGGTAACGCACATTCTTCAAAGGAGGTGGACAATGGCGACCACAAGGCTGATGCCTTTGCATATCGGAGAGGGCCGCTCCTTCTCCACCGCAATCGAGGACATCATTGATTATGTAGAAAATCCAGAGAAAACCGACTATGGGAAGCTGATTTACGGTTTTGAGTGTGATACCCGTACAGCGGATGCAGAATTTACCTTAGCCAAGCGGCAGTATATCAACCTGACCGGCAGAGTCCGGGGCACAGATGATGTGATTGCCTATCACTTCCGGCAAGCGTTTAAGCCTGGTGAAGTGACGCCGGAGGAAGCCAATCAGATCGGCCAGGAACTTGCCCTGAGGCTGACGAAGGGAAACAACGCTTTTATCGTCTGCACGCACATAGACAAGCACCATGTCCATAATCATATCATCGTGAGCGCGGTAAATTTGGAATGTACCCGGAAATTCCGCAACTTCTGGGGTTCCTCCTGGGCTTTGCGCCGGATCAGCGATAAGTTGTGCCTGGAGCATGGCCTTTCTATTGTCGAAGATCCCAAACCCAGCCGCGGCCATTATGGGAAATGGCTGGGTGATGGAAACAAACCTCTTTCCTTTCAGAATCAAATCCGACAGGCCATTGACGCCGCCCTGGAGCAGTCCCCCTCCACCTTTGAGGATTTTCTCAAAATTCTGGAAGCGTCCGGTGTGGAAGTCACCCGGCGCGGGAAATCTGTCAACTTCCGTGTTCCCGGCCAAAAGAAGCCTACTCGCTGCAATACTCTGAAAGGAGATTATACCGAGCAGGCCATACGGGAAAGGATCGCCGGAACCTATATTTCCTCTGTTCAGCCCAAACGGTCCAATTCTTCGGTGAAGATGCTGATTGATATTGACGCCGCAATGCGGGCCGGTAAAGGCGCCGGTTATGAGCGTTGGGCCAAAGTGTTCAATGTGAAGCAGCTTGCGAAAGCTGTTGCTTACTTGAAGGAGCATGGGAATATGAGCTATGAGGACCTTCAAGCAAAGTCCCAGGCCATGACTTCCCGGTTTAATGAGCTTTCCACGCAGATCAAGGATATGGAGAGCCGTTTATCTCAAAATGGAGAATTGCAGAAACAGATCGTCAACTACTCTAAGACGAGAACTGTCTACATTGAGTATCGAAAAGCCGGTTACAGCAAAAAGTTCCGGGCCGAGCATGAGGCCGACATCCTGATCCACCAGGCAGCAAAGAAATACTTTGACAGCCTGGGCGTGGGGAAGCTGCCTACCATAAAAGCTCTGCGGGAAGAATATGCCGAAGTGCTGGAGGCCAAGAAAAAAGCCTATGCGGAATATAAACAGGTACGGGAAGAAATGCGGGAGCTGCAGAATGTGAAGGCCAATATTGACTATCTGCTGGGATCGTCTACAGAGAAAAATCAAACTATAGAACACTCTTAAAAAATTCCGAATTTACAACCTTATCAATAGAATATTAGCCAACTTATCTGTGCCAATAGTACCTGGCTTTGTCATAACTTGTTGGTGGAATTCACCGAAACCATGACACTTCTGTAAAATTATAGTATTGGTGATTTCGCAGACTGCTTTCGAGTTGTTTTTTATTTTTTGCAATCTTTATGAAATCTTCAAAGTTATTTTGTACCCTGTCTTTGAAATCAAAAGAAAGGACTTGAAAGCATGGATATGATTTTGAAAACAACCGACCTCTGCAAAAACTTCAAAGGGCAGATGGCGGTAAATAACGTATCGCTGAACATCGAGAGAAATTCCGTATATGGACTACTGGGGCCGAATGGTGCAGGCAAGTCTACCACGCTAAAAATGATTACAGGTATTTTGAGGCCCACTTCCGGCAGCATCGAGTTTGACGGTCATCCGTGGCAGCGTGGCGATTTGACACAGATCGGTGCATTGATTGAAACGCCGCCCTTATATGAAAACCTGACCGCATACGAAAATCTGAAAGTGCGGACAACGATGCTGGGGCTGCCGGATAATCGAATTGATGAAGTCCTGCACATCGTCCGTCTGACCGATACAGGTAAGAAGCGGGCCGGACAATTTTCCCTCGGTATGAAGCAGCGGCTTGGCATTGCCATCGCCTTGCTGAATAACCCGCAGCTTTTAATTCTTGACGAGCCTACCAATGGTCTTGACCCGGTAGGCATTGAAGAACTACGGGAACTGATCCGTTCTTTCCCAGCAAAAGGGATTACAGTGATTTTGTCCAGCCACATTTTATCGGAAGTCCAGCAGATTGCCGACCATGTAGGCATTATTGCCGGTGGTGTGTTGGGATATGAAAGTCAACTCCATGCAGGGGAAGATTTGGAAAAACTGTTTATGGAAGTCGTTCGCGAATACTCTAAGGAGGTGTAAGTATGAACTATTTGCAGGCTGAACATTTGAAGAACAAGAGAACTTTTGCCAAAAAGTTGATAGTGCTTGCACCAGTGGTCACGGTGCTTATGAATATCTTTGCGCCTCTTTGGTTCCAGCTCAATTCCTATAATTGGTGGTATATCTTGCTCTATCCCGGTTTCTTAACATTGGTATGTGCTATGTTGGAACAGCGGGATAACGGCAAATTGAAATATCAGGCTGTTCTCACCTTACCAGTTGATCTAAGGGAAACATGGAAAGCAAAAATTGGAATTGCCGGACTTTATGTGACATGGGGAAATCTATTGTTTCTTGTCTTAAATCTGGTTGGCGGCTATATAATTTTTGCGGTTTATGAAATTCCTCTCGCTGTCAATGTTTTACGGGCTGTTTTCGGTACACTTTGCATTGTAATTGCAAGCTTGTGGGAAGTGCCGTTGTCCCTATGGCTTTCAAAAAAGGTTGGCATCTTTTTGACTGTTGTTCTGAATGTAGGAGTTGGCAGTATCTTAGGGATTTTTGCAGCGACCTCGAATTTGTGGTTTTTATGTCCGTATAGCTGGGTTCCACATTTGATGATCTCTGTACTAAAAATCATGCCGAACGGAGTACCCACAACAATGCAAAACACTCCACTCACATTTGTGGAAATTGGCTTCACACTTCTACTTTCCGTAATTGTGTTTGTACTTCTTTCGCTTGTTACGGCAAAAGGATTTGAAAAGGAGGTAAAATGATAATGACCTCAATCTTTCGTTGCCTGAAAGCCGAGTTCTTGAAATGTAAACATAGTGTATTGCTCTACATCCACATACTGATCCCTTTACTGGGAGCTATCATTTTTGCTGGGTATTTTCTGGTTTCCGGCTGGGATGTCCAAACAAAGGTTAGTGCGTATTTGGAGGTTTTAGCAGTATCTTTTCCGTTTCTGGCAGGCATTATCGTTGGAATAGTAGTTCAGATTGAACATCAAGCGGGACATTATCAACTCATGCTTGGTACAATTCCATCTCGTCCCGCCACCTATATTGGAAAGATTTTGTTGCTGATAATCGGAGCCATCGGAGCAGTAGTATTAGCACTGGGCGTTTTTGCGCTTATATATCAAGAGGCACCGTTTGCACTATATCTGAAAGCCGGTACTTTACTAATATTGACCTCTCTTCCTTTATATCTGATACATTTGTTTGTTGGCTTGAATTTTGGCAAAGGCGCTTCTATGGGGCTTGGCATTGCAGGCAGCTTGATTGCAGCACTTATGATAACTGGATTAGGCGATGTTGTGTGGAAATATAATCCTTGGGCATGGGGGGTACGCTCCATGGATTATATCGTGCTTGAATGGAGCCAGCCAGATATTTTCAAGCTATTAAGTGCTGATTTTATGAGTGGCATCGTGATCGCTCTGCTGTGTTCGCTTTTGTTTTTCCTTTTTAGCATAATTTGGTTTTGCTCTTGGGAAGGAGGTAAAGGAAATGACTAAAAAAGCGTTTACAATGGTATCTCTGTTTCTGATGAGTGTGCTTATATTATCAGCGTGTGGAAACTTACGCGATACGGCGGATAAAAACGAAAAGCTAAATGAAACATTGCCCTATTATGAGCTGAATACTGCGGATTACAGTGAAATATCTTATGACGGAACAACCTATGTCATTACGGACATCTGCCTGAACAGAACAGACTTGGAAGAAGAAATCGGACAAGTATCAAAGCGTTTCAAGAATGTAGAGGGAAAAGATTTCAGCTTTGGATATGTGTACCGTATCGAAAATGTTGATACAAGTGTTGCTGTTGCTGTCAACATAAACAATGAATACCGGCAAGCAACAGCAAAAGACATGACTGACTAAAGCCGCATGGAGTGATATAATAAAAATGGAGGTGATCTTGTGACGCATATACTTGTGGTGGATGATGAACAGCCCATCTTAGAACTGATAAAGAATGGTCTTAGGAAAGATGGCTATTTGATAACAGCTTGCCAAACTGTCGCTGATGTAGATATGCAGAAACTCCATTTATACGACATTATCCTTTTAGATGTGATGATGCCGGGAGTGGACGGCTTTGAATATTGCAAAAAAATCAGAAATATAGTTGACTGCCCTATTCTCTTTTTAACGGCAAAAACGCTGGAAGAAGATATACTATATGGTTTGGGTATAGGTGCTGATGATTATATTACAAAACCGTTTCGCATAGCGGAATTAAGGGCCAGAGTAAACGCGCATTTGCGTCGTGAACAGCGAGAACGACATTCCACCCTCACATTTGAGAGAATTAAATTTGACTTGGCAGCGAAAGAACTTTGGGTTGCGGGAAATCGAGTAACTTTGACGAAAAGTGAATATCTTATTTGTGAGTATCTTGCCCGAAATAAAGGTCAAGTGTTTACCAAAGAACAGATTTATGAAGCTGTTTTCGGTTTGGATGGTGATAGCGATAATTCTACCATTGCTACTCATATAAAAAATATTCGTGCCAAACTGGAAAAGCTAAATATTCAGCCAATTTCTACAGTCTGGGGGATTGGGTATAAATGGGAATGAAAAGATCACATACCGTAAAAGCATTATTCCGTAGATTTGCTCTATCGCTCGTTGTGCTATTGGGCGTTGCTATTTTAGTTCCTATTTTGCTGCAAACAACCGCCGTCAATATGGGGATAGCCACAAGAGCTAATCAAAGTGAGCTACAAGTAAGGGAGATTGTTCCGACACTGACGGTTGCACCCGATGTAACCAAAGTGGTATTGCCGCAGGGGTGCCGTTATCTAATTTTAGACAAGGACTTTAACGAGTTATACAGCAATATGGCCGCTGACGAAAAGGAAGATGCACTATCTTATGCAAAAGGAGAATATATCAATCAAGGGAGCAAGCGGCAATATGTCCTTGTTGTTAGGGATAATGAATTGTGCGTTTTGCAATATTTTATAGGCTCACAATTTACTGTTTCGTGGCTGCCTGATTTTTTTCCATCCCCAGATATCCTTATGCTGGTTTTGATTGTTGTTAATTCCTTACTGGTTATTACCCTTTTAACAGCAAGGTTTGCAAAGATATTTCGCAAACAACTTCGCCCACTTATGGAAGCTACAAAAGAAATTTCTGAACAAAATCTTGATTTTGAAGTGGGACATTCAAACATCAAAGAATTTGAGGATGTCCTATGTTCTTTTTCTTCCATGAAAGACAATTTGAAATCATCTTTGGAAAAGCAATGGAACGCGGAAAAATTACAGAGGGAACAGATTGCAGCACTCGCCCATGATCTGAAAACACCCCTGACAGTAATTCAGGGAAATGCTGACCTTATCAGCGAAACAGAGCTGAATAAAGAACAGCGTTTATATGCTGAATATATTAGCAGCAGTTCCGAACAGATGCGGTTATATATTCGGACATTGATTGATATTTCACGGGCAGCGACCGGCTATCAGCTCCACATGGAGGATATTGATCTGCCTGCCTATGTGGAACAGTTACGGGGGCAGATTGACGCTCTGTGCCAGACGAAAAAAATCGGATTGCAGGTGGAAATAGAACACTTACCTGCTGTCCTGCCTGCGGATAAATTACTGCTGGAACGGGCAATTATGAATATAGTAAATAATGCGTTGGATTATTCTCCGCAGGACAGCCCCATTTTAATCTCAATGACGGGTGATAAAGGAAGTCTGACAATTTCGGTAACAGATGCAGGCCCCGGTTTCTCGCAGGAAGATTTGCTGCACGCCGAAGAACAGTTTTACATGGCAGACCGCAGCCGTAGTTCTAACCTGCATTTCGGAATGGGGCTGTTTATTACAAAATCCATTGTCCAACAGCATGGCGGACAGCTTATTTTGAGCAATTCCGAAAAAACTGGTGGCGCACAGGTAACAATCTCAATTCCGTATTGACCTTAAGGGCGGCTTTGGGCCGCCTTTTTTTCAAATCTTTATGAAATCTTCAAAACTTGCATTTATGATAATTTTATAAGAAATTAACTATCAGAAGATGATAAGGAAGTATTTGAAAAATATGGGGGTGATGACAACATGGGAAATTAGCCGTACTGGACTTGAAAGATTCCGGCAGGCAGATAGGTAAAAAACTGTTTGCTTTGCTTTCTCCCTGCCAAAAGAAGGAACTGGCTCAGTTTATTCGAGACTATGAGGCTGGCGATATTCCGGCTGATGACCCATGCACAACACTCTTTCAAGATCAATGTTTTATCCCACCGCAGGCCAATCAGCCGTTGACAGAAATCCGTGAAGGTGATTTATATTTCTGCTTGGAGCAGCGCCTTGTTACTGTCCGAGGTCAGGTGATCCCGCTGACCGTCAAGGAGTTTGAAATTTTTGCTTTGCTTATACAGAATCCAAAACGGGTGTTCACCTATGAAATGCTGCTGGATCTGGTATGGCATGAGGACTATGCCTACTATTCCCGAAAGGCAATCAACAACCATGTAAGCAACTTGCGAAAGAAAATCAGAATTGCCCCGGATCTGCCGGACTACGTGAAAAGTGTTTACGGTGTAGGCTATAAATTTGAAGTATAGAAAGGGTGCGGTATTCCCTGCCGCACCCTTTATTCATATTGGGGCGGTGCATGAGATACCTTGGTTTCCTATTGGTTGACTTTTCCCCAGGAAGTTAAAATATGCTCCATTGTTTTTTTGATTCCAGTTTTCTATACTATTATCAGGAGGTAGGGATAATGAAAGAAATCAATCTTGGCCGTATTCTGGTTGAAAACCGCCATAAGCGCGGGATTACCCAGGATGAACTGGCCGCATATATAGGAGTATCGAAAGCCGCGGTTTCAAAATGGGAAACCGGAATGACATATCCTGATATTACTTTGTTACCGCAGCTTGCTACCTATTTTAATATCAGTATTGACGAACTGATTGGCTATGAGCCGCAAATGACAAAGGAGCAGATTCGAGCCCTGTATCGAAAATTAGCAACTGACTTTTCTACGCAGCCGATAGCACAGGTACGGGAGCAATGCCGTGAGATCACGAAAAAGTATTTCTCCTGTTTTCCTCTTTTGTATCAGATTGGGAGCTTGTATGTAAACTATAGCCCATTCGTTGAGGATAAGACTGCGGCAAAAGAAATGTTAGAGGATGCCAGCAGGTTATTTGAACGGGTAAAGTCCGAAACAGACAATGTGGATCTGGCAAAACAGGCCCTCAATATGGAGGCTCTATGCCAATTAACCCTGGGCAATCCATCAGAAGTATTAAATCTTTTGGGCGAGCCAGATTTTTCTATGACATCCACAGAACCTTTGCTGGCTTCGGCCTACCACTTTTTAGGCAACAAAAAAGAGGCCAAGAGTATTTTACAAGTGGGTATTTTTCAACATACCGTTGTACTTATCAATCTACTGTCCATTTATCTGGGCCTTTGCTTAGAGAACAAAGATGCTTTTGAAGAAACTGCAAGAAAATCTTATGCAATGATAGAGGCTTTTAATCTGACTAAATTGCACCCAGGAATTATACTTCCACTGTATTTCACGATTGCACAAGGATATATGAAACTGGGAAACTCTGAAAAAGCGTTGGAGCTGCTGGAAGGCTATACACAACTGGCAACCAGCAATATCTATCCCTTGAGCTTACATGGCGATGAATACTTTGACCTTTTAGATGGCTGGCTGGAAAACACGCTCACAATGGGAAGCGATATGCCGCGCAATGAGATGACGATTAAGAAAAGCGCAGTAGAAGCCATTATTAACTGCAAGACCTTTGAACCGTTGAAAGACGATGTTCATTTCCAAAATATCATAAAGCGGCTGAAAACCCTTGAAGAAAATGGTTGAGCCGGTTTAGCAACGGAGGCTAATAAAATGATTCGCAAACTGTTAAAAAACCTTCTTGGTGAGAATTTCACCGAAAATAATGCAAAACTGGCAACCGTCAATTTTGCGATTATTCTTTTGATGTTTCTCCTGTCCGGCATTATGCTGTTCTTCCTGCCGGAGCAGATTTCTATTTTGCATACGGGTGATACCTATTATCCCTTACCCAGCGTTTTAGCTGTCTGGCTGCTTCCAATCATTGCGCTGGTTATAAACATCGGCTTTATCAAGCAGAAGCGGCTTTCAAAAATGAATAGCATTGTGTTTGCTGTTCTTTTAGTAATCATGATGGCATCCTATATTTCACAGATATAAGCCGGATGAACTATGAAGCGCACACTCTATAAAGCAATCTTAAAAAGCAGAAGCACCCCCATTATTACGCTTTCACTTTCCATGATCGGTATTTATGTGGGGTACTTGATATGGTATGTATTGGGTCACTACCTGCCCGGATCAATATCTGACTATCGTGTATTCGTGTCCATCCTTGCAATTTGGATCAGTGCATTTATTGGAATATATAAAATACCCGATCAGCTTTTTACCAACCGGCGGATAAAAGATGTTCTGTGCTTCCCACTATCGTCAGGCAGATTAGTCCTATTAGTTATTGGCCGTCTTGCCTGTTTACAATTAGGCGTCACCATTTCTGCATTTTGGGCCTGCTTTTTGTATGTCATTTCAGATTGGTTTTCGACAGTAACAATCATGCTGTTTTGTTGGATAGGTAGCTGTTTGATTGATCTGCTTGTTCTGCTGATTTCTATGGCTATCGCCAATTTGCTTCCGGCATCCATTGTGGGATATGGATTTATCCTCTTACAATATGGAGCATTTTTGTTGTTGGCGCTATCAGCAGGAAATCTTGTGTCGGAGATTTTATTTAGGCCGGAATTTTTAGAAAACCTGAATAAAGTATTTTGCCCTGACAAGTGGCTCCTGATTGCAATACTGGCCGCAGCTTCGTCAACTCTTTGCGCTTGCTTTTGCGTAAAGGCTGGATATGTTCGAGGGTATTTGAACACCCAGAACTTCCAGTATCGAAAAGCCAATAAAGCCATAGCGCCTACAAAAATTAAAAATCCGTACTTCCTGTTGGAATGGAAACGGGTATCAAGAAACAAGGAACTCATTTTCTTTTCAAACATAAAGAATATCCTGACAGTGATTGTTCTGTGCGGGCTATTGGTGCAAAACTTTGATTGGATAGGAGTGTCCGAACGATATACTTTAGAATTGTTTCTGTTGGTGTCCTGCTGTGCTGTGAACACCATTTCAAGCACCGCCTATTCCAGCGATCCGAATAAAGCATATATTTCATTTCTTCCCATATCCACACACCGATTATTTTTCTGGAAAACCCTGCAAGGTTTCTTTTGGGGAGAAATTACGGTATTGCTGTTCTGGGTGGGAGCAACATTTTTTCATGGTATATCTGCACTGGATGCCTTCTTGCTTCTCATTTATGGAACCGTAATGAATTATGGCTGTGTATGGCTTGGAGTATTTTTAGACTACAAAATGCCCCGCTCACCCAATAGCACAAATGAACTGCTCCACGGAAATATCAGCAAAGTAATCGTGCTTTTTGCTTCGATAACTTTGACTGTTGGGGAAATCTATTTTACAACGCAAATCATTGATTATATTTTTCTGTTGCCATTTGCTGTTTGTGTGAGTGGTTGTGTTGTTGCGATCGAGTGCGTATATTGGTTGATTTGCAGGAGGAGCTTTCGTGATTAAAGCAACAGACATATCAAAAAAGTATGGAAACAAAATAATTTTTGAAAACATTTCCTGTTCTTTGGACAATCAACGGATTTATGCACTGGTTGGTATCAATGGAATAGGCAAATCCACACTATTAAATGCCATCACACAACCGGCCAGTATGGACAGCGGAAAGGTGGAGATTGATGGGATTGATAATCGGGAGTTTAAGTCTAAGTTTCAGTTTTTCTATGTTCCAGACAGCAAAGAGATGTTTCTGAATTTGACAGGAAATGAATACTTAAAGTGCATTATACAGCTCTATCATCAAAATGCCGTAAAAGCAAAGGAAACGCTTGGGGGATTAGCAACTGCGTTCAAATTGGAGCGGTCGCTGAACGAATATATTGCAAATTATTCGCTTGGCATGAAACAAAAGGTATATTTGATTGCAGCTTTTCTTTCTGGCGCAGGAAATCTAATCCTGGATGAACCTTTTAATGGTCTTGATCCAGAAAGTGTTGCCACCCTAAAAAAGCTGCTGCTTGCATATCGTGATGCTGGGAATCTTGTACTCTTTTCAGCCCATAACCTTGATCTGGTTGCGAATTTCTGTGACGATGTGGTTTTTATTGACAAGCAGAGAAAGATTTTTCAACTTGAAAATCCACGGGATTTTGCTCAACTGGAGAGTGCTTTTTTCCGAAATTGTGTTTGAGGTTAAGAAAAAGTTTGGTAACTAAGGTGGTGATAACATGGGAAATTAGCCGTATTGGATTTACAAGATTCCGGCAGACAAATCGGTGAAAAGTTGTTTGCTCTGCTTTCTGCCAGCCAAAAGAAGGAGCTGGCTCAGTTTGTTCGTGACTATGATGCTGACAATATTCCGGCTGATGTCCCATACTCAACACTCCTTCGAGGCCAGTATTTTATCCCTCCGCAGGCAGATCAGCCATTGACGGAAATCCGGGAAGGTGATTTGTATTTTTGCTTGGAGCAGCGCCTTGTCATTGTGCGGGGCCAGATAATTCCACTGACGGTCAAGGAATTTGAAATCTTTGCTTTGCTCCTCCTGAACCCCAAGCGGGTGTTCACCTATGAAATGCTCCTGGATCTGGTATGGCATGAGGATTACACCTACTATTCCCGGAAAGCGATTAACAACCACATAAGCAACCTGCGAAAGAAAATCAGGGTTGCCCCGGATCTGCCGGACTATGTAAAAAGTGTGTACGGTGTAGGCTATAAATTCGATATATGAAAAAGGAAGCTGCAGAGCAATTACCAACTCTGCAGCTTTCCTTTTGAAGATTTTTTTAGCGTCCGCAGGATGCGTAGCCGTCACCGAAGGTGGCGATCTTGGGGGCTTGGGGGTTATCCCTCAACAAGCATTTTAGCCGGTGCAATCCGGCTAAATTCGCAAAACATGTATATGTTTGCATTGCTTGCCGGTTTCTCGTACCCCGTATTTTTGCCCTTTCGGGCGGTATTTCTTCAAACGAGAAAAGAGGAGGCTTACACATCCTCCTTCTCATCATCCGCATCTTTCAATTTGATGGCTCCGTCAATGACACCTTCCACAATGGGCAGATATTTCTCCGGGCAAAGCTGTAATTTGTGGCTTGTCCGCTGGCGCTGCTCACTGTCCTCCCGAAGCAGTTCCGGGTTGAAGTAGCGTTCTGCGGGCAGCTTGCAAATGCGGATGAGCTGCATCACAACCTGCACGCTGGGTATTGTGCCGCACAGCTCAATATTTGCAAGATAGCGCGGGTCGATGCCGACCTTTTCGGCCAGCTCCCGGCGGGACATTTTCACAGCTTCACGCGCCTGCTGAACATCTGCTCCGAAGGTTTCAAATCCAGGGCAATCTTTTACATTCGGCATATCACATCACCCTATTACATTCTATTGTTCATAGGATGTGCTGGGAATGATATGATATGCGCTTTAGTTTCATTTTATAATTCGTTTGCAAAGAGGAATTACATATTGGAGATACAGGTCCACGCCGAGTAACTTAAAGTCTATGATCCCATGTGCTATCGGGGCTGATGAACATGTTGAAGGCGTAGGTGAAGAAAACTATATTGGATGAATTTCTCTCGTAAACAAGAAGCAGCAGAAAATGGTAAGTATAAACTAACACTTTTCTCTTGCATTTCTATTTCTTATGTGGTATAGTGAATGACGTAAGCTAATTAGATTAACTTACGGGAAGGTTTTTATATGCCAAGAGATAAGACAGATACACATAATAAATTGCTCCCTTGTATTAAGCAGGAATTTTTGGAGCATGGATATGAGAAAGCGTCTATGCAAAATATCGCAAGACGAGCAGGAATTACTGCTGCGGGGATATATCGCCATTTTCCAAGTAAAGAGGCTATGTTTACTGCAATGGTAGAACCAGTCACGAGTGACTTTTTGAAGATGTGCGATGTTTCTATGGAAGAAACATATTCTCGACTTAGTGACGATGATTTCCTCAAAAATTTTAACGAGTTCAGAACGGAAAAAAACAGGGAATCTATTAACTTCATGTATGACAATTATGATGTTTTTCGATTATTACTTGTTTGTTCAAAAGGTACATCTTACGAATCTTTTCAGGAGCGTCTTGTGGAAATCGAAATGCAAGGAATTATTGATTTGTTTGGCGTACTTGAAAAGCGAGGACTGCCGCATAAAACAGTAACAGATAATGAACTTCATATATTGTGTACCACATTTGTCACCGCTCTTTGTGAAACAATTAAACATGAATATACAAGAGAACAGGCATTGAAGCATTTGGACTTCATCGGTAAAATGCTTTACCCTGGTATGAAAGAAGTCCTTGGCTTCTGAAAATTACATAATAAATGACTGCACTGAATTTTAGGGCGTTATCGTCCTAAAATTTTTCTGTTTTATGGGTTAGTTAATGCTAACTAAAATCATTAGCTTATATAGGAGGGATGGACTGTGAAAGTAAAGGGTAGCTTGTATTGGATTTATTCTTTTACAAGCGGATGTAAAGGCAAAATGTTGGTAGCTATTCTATTGGCTGTGATTGGAGTATTGTGGGGAATGGCACCCTATTTTGCGCTCGCAGGAATTTTGTCGGGATTGATCCAAAACACTTTAACGGCAGAACGCATCTTTTGCTATGTGGGAATTGCTGTGTTAGGCGAGACTCTTAAAATGTTGTTTAATACGGTTTCCTCTTTGAAAGCTCACAGGGTAGCTTATCATATCTTAGGGAATATTCGATGCAAACTGGCTGAGAAAATGATGCGTGTTCCTATGGGAGTTATGGTTGATACCCCATCAGGTAAGTTAAAAGCGATGGTTGTAGATACTGTTGACAAATTGGAACAGCCCTTAGCTCACATGTTGCCAGAGATTACAGCAAATGTTTTCACACCGCTTTGCATTATTATTTTACTTTTCATTTTGGACTGGCGTATGGCACTGGCCTGTATGATTGTGATTCCTATTGGCTTTTTACTCTTAATGGGGCAAATGAAAGACTATAAGAATAGATCTGATAGATATATTGAAGCCAGTAGCAACATGGACAGCTCTTTGGTTGAGTATGTCAATGGAATTGAAGTAATCAAGACTTTCAGCCAAACAGGGAAATCATTCCAAAAATTCTCTGATGCTGTGAAGAATTACCATGATACGACATTGGATTGGTGGAAAAATACCTGGCTATATTCAGCACTTGGATTAACAGTAATTCCTGCTACCCTTGTGGGAGGTATTCCCGTTGGAGCGTATCTTCTTATGCAAGGAAGTATCAGTTTTTCTATTTATATTACATGCCTTATTTTATCCCTTGGAATTGCCGGTCCGCTGATTCAAGCAACGTATTATGCTGATAATTTTGCTGTTGTTGATGCCAGTATCCGGCAAGTAGGAAATTTTCTTGATGAACAAGAACTGGTGCGGCCATCAAAAGAAGTTTTGCTAACAGATGATGGCTTTCATTTTGAGCATGTTTCATTCGGATATGATAAAAAAGAAGTGCTACATGATATAACCTTTTCCCCTGTGGCGGGTGGAAAAACAGCCATAGTAGGGCCATCTGGTTCAGGTAAGTCAACCATAACAAAATTGATGGCGGGCTTTTGGGATGTAACTAGCGGTCACATCATTTATGGAGGCCAAGATATTCGCAATATTCCAACAAGCCAGTTAATGAAACACATTAGTTTTGTGTCACAGGATAACTTTCTTTTCAATATTAGTATCAAGGAAAACATTCGAATGGGAAACCCTTGTGCTACCGATGAGGAAGTCCTTGCCGCAGCAAAAGCGGCCAGATGTGATGAGTTTATCAGCAAAATGGAATATGGATACGATACTTTAGTCGGAGATGCAGGAGGAAAGCTTTCTGGCGGAGAAAGACAACGCATCACGATAGCCCGCGCAATATTAAAACCAGCAGATGTTGTAATTCTGGATGAGGCAAGTGCCTATGCCGATCCAGAAAATGAGGTGTATATTGAAGAAGCTATAAATGAGTTGGTAAAAGACAAAACGCTTATTGTAGTTGCCCATCGTCTGGAAACGATTGAAAATTCAGATAAGATTGTTGTTGTAGATCAAGGAAAGATTGTAGCTGAAGGAACACAAAGCGAATTATTAAAAAATTGCGCGCTTTATAAGCGACTGTGGAACGAGACAATATTAACTTCAGAGCGGAAAAGAGGTGATTGCAATGCTTGAAACCATAAAGCGAATTTTGGCAATGGCGGGCAAATATCGTCACAAAATTACAATAGGAATTATCATCAGCTTATTACATTCCTTCTTTTCCGCAATGGACTTATTTGCCATACTTTATATTTCTTTTTCTATCAATACCCTTACCCAACAGAAAATTGGAGTTGCTGCTGCGATTTTACTTGTGGGTCTTACAGGCAAGATTATTTGTAAGTATCAGATAACTGAACATATATCTGGTTCCAGCTATGATGTCTTTTATGAAAAGCGTTTGGAGGCTGGTGAAAAATTAAAGAGAGCGCCGATGGGTTATTTCAGCGAAAAGAACCTCGGTGAAATCCAGATGGCAATGACTACAGATATGAATGCTTTGGAATCCTCGGCAATGTCTGTTGTAGAAAACATTTTGGGCAGCCTGATCTATGCTGCGGTTTGTACTTTAGTATTGCTTCTTTTTAACTGGAGAATAGGGCTTATTACATTAGCGGGCCTTGGAATCGGAATTCTTTTGCTCCGTGTCGTACAAGAAAACGCAAAAAAAGTAATGCCAGTACGTTTTCAGGCTCAGGAAGAAATGACAGAGAAAACATTGGAATTTATACAGGGCAATATGGTTATGCGCCTTTTTGGAACAGGGCGGGATGGTTTGAACAGAGTAAAAGAAGCATTCCATAAAAAACAGGAAGCAGACATTCGTCTGGAAAATACAGCGATCTGGCCAATCAGCTTTTACAGATACATATTTCGACTGGCGAGCTGTGGAGTAGTATTGATTTCCGCATTGCTCTATGTAAGACAAGAAATGGCATTTCCTATTTGTGTTATGTTCCTTTTCGCAGCTTTTCTTGTTTACTCACAGATGGATGGACTTGCCTCTAATATTGCTCTGCTACGAATTGTAGATACTGCTCTTAGTCAAGTTGAGTCTGTATTGGAAATTCCGGAGATGTCAGGTAATGACACCATAGATAGAATACAGAATTATAATATTGAACTTCATAATATATCCTTTGGCTATGAAAATCGTCCCATCATTCAGAATGTTACATTAAAAATCCCAGAACATCGAGTAACGGCTATTGTAGGACCGTCTGGCTCTGGAAAAACAACTCTATGTAATTTGATTACAAGATTTTGGGATGTGCAGCAAGGCGAAATTATGATTGGTGGCAAAAATATCAAAGAAATAGAGTTTGAGGAATTGATGAAACTGATGAGCATTGTGTTTCAGAAGGTATACCTGTTTCACGATACTATAGAAAACAATATAAAATTTGGAAAACCTACTGCCACGCATGAAGAAGTTGTTGAAGCGGCACGTCGAGCATGCTGCAATGAATTTATCGAAAAATTACCAAATGGATATCAGACAATTGTTGGTGAAGGTGGTTCAACACTATCTGGTGGTGAAAAGCAACGTATTTCTATTGCTAGAGCAATCCTAAAGGATGCTCCTATTATCATTTTGGATGAGGCCACATCCAGTGTTGATCCTGAAAACCAGCACGCATTGTTGACAGCTATCAACGAACTAACATGTGGCAAAACGCTGGTTATCATTGCCCATCGGCTTTCCACAATCAAGGATGCCGACCAGATTATCGTTCTGGATAACGGGCATGTTGTCCAACAGGGGACACATGAAACATTGCTTCAACAGGATGGCATTTACCGTAGGTTTGTAAAAATACGGCAGACAGCGTCCTCTTGGAAATTATAAAACACAAGGAAAGGATAAAGAGTATTATGGAAAACAACAAACTTAAAGTCAAAGACTTAGTGAACATTGGGATTTTTTCAGCATTGTATATGGCCATCGCAATGGTAGTGATGCTTCCTGTGGGAATCACACCCGTTCTTTGGTTGCTTTGGCCAGGAATCGCAGGTCTGTTCGGCGGAGCATTTTTTACTCTTTTGTTGGCAAAAGTGCCTAAAATGGGATCTGCTCTCCTTCTTGCAATTATCAGCGGTATCCTGTTTTTTGCGACAGGAGAATGCACATGGGTGATTATCGTTACATTTGCTGTTGCCGGCATTCTGGGAGAAATTGCAAGAAAAATATTCGGATATAAATCCTTCAAAGGCATTGCATTAGCTGGCGGTTTTTCTGCGATTGGTTTTATTGGTTCTCCTTTACCTATGTGGCTGTTTCAAGAATCTTATATGAAATCCATTGAAGAAATGGGTATGGGTGTAGAGTATGTGGAAGGGCTACAGTCTATGATCTCAGTTGGCTCATTTATTGGAATGTTGGCGGTTGCTTTTGTTGGCGGTTTTATTGGAACTTTAATTGGACGCAAAATGTTAAAAAAGCATTTTGAAAAGGCAGGAATCGTTTAATGGGTACAATGAAAAAGGGAATTTTGGTTCTTGACCCACGAACCAAAATTCTCCTGCTGTTGGGGATCAATATTTATGTTTTCACAAATAGCTATGTCTGGGCTGAAATAATTGTAATGGCAGCTTTAATTATTCTCCTGTTGTTATGTGGCGTTTATAAGGCTGCCCTAAAAAGCGCGGTTACATATATAGCTCTACTTGCAATCAAATACTTTTTGCTGCCATTTTGCCCGGAAATTATATTAACTTCGCTGAATATTGTTGTCATTACTTTCCGCAAGTTGCTTCCCTGCGTAACATTAGCAACTTTGCTCGTTCAGACGACACCTATTCGGTTGCTTATGCACGCATTGCAAAGGTGGCATTTACCTCAGACTGTAATTATACCGTTAGCAATCACAGTACGCTACTTCCCTACTTTGCGTGAAGAACAACAGGCAATCAGCGATGCGATGAAATTGAGAAATGTACATGGTGTTTTTCAAAAATTGGAGTATATCTATGTACCGCTCATGTTATCAGCCTCGACAACAGCAGATGAATTAAGTCAGGCTATTACTGCGCGTGGTATAGATAATCCACGCCCTAAAACCTGTGCAGTATCTATGCGGTTCCATATACAGGATTATGTACTCTGCTTTGTCGCTATTGTACTTCTTATTATTGCTTTTGTGTTGCTTTAAGAAGGGGGGATTTTATGATAACATTTGAAAACCTGTCATTTTCCTATGGAAATACAGGTGAAGAACAGTTAAATTCCCTTGACCTGCAAATAAAAAAGGGGGAATTTGTCCTTCTTTGTGGAAGAAGTGCCTGCGGTAAGACAACTGCAACCAAGTGCATCAACGGATTGATTCCGCATTTCACAGAAGGAAAATATTCTGGCTCTGTTGTTGTTAAAGGAAAAGAAATTGCCAAAACACCAGTTTATGAAATATCAGAAGATGTAGGCTCAGTTTTTCAAAATCCTAAAACTCAATTTTTTAATCTTGACTCTGATAGCGAACTGGTTTTTGGAATGGAAAATTTAGGAATAGAGCCAAACAAAATAAATGCCCGCGTTCAAGAAGTAGCTCACGATCTTATGATTGAAAATCTGTTGGGTCGAAGTGTTTTTGGCCTTTCTGGTGGCGAAAAACAGATACTTGCTCTCGCTTCTATTTATGCCGTAAATCCGGATATTTATGTCCTTGATGAACCAACGGCAAATATTGATAAAGATGGAATTGACCGGCTGCATGAAATTCTTCTCAAATTGAAGCAAATGGGTAAAACGATTGTGATCTCAGAACATCGCTTATATTTTCTCATGGATTTAGTGGATAAGGCTGTTTATATTGAACACGGCGCTATTCAGAAAGTATATACAGGCGATGAATTTCGTGCGTTAGCGGATTCAGAACGTATTAGGCTTGGATTGCGTTGCTTCAAATTAGACAACGAAAAAGATGAGGTGCCTACGAAGTGTAATTCAGGCATATTGGAGATTGATAATTTATCCGTGAGCTATAAAAATAGAACCATTTTCAGCAACGCATCTTTTGCAGCGGCTCGCGGGGATATTATTGCAGTTACTGGACGCAATGGAAGTGGAAAGTCCGCTTTTCTGCGTGTGCTTTGTGGGCTTATGAAAGAAAAAGCAGGAAGAATTGTGTTTGATGGAAAGCCATATCCATATAAGAAGCGCCGAGAACTGTGTTACATGACGATGCAGGATGTTGTCCATCAGTTATTTTCGGATAGTGTATGGGAAGAATTTTCTCTTCTCAATAAAACTGTTGATGAACAGGAAATCACGAAAATTCTAAGACGACTGGACTTATTGGATTACAAGGATAAACATCCTATGACACTCTCTGGAGGTCAAAAGCAGCGACTTGCTCTGGCAGTAGCCACTCTTGCAAATAAAGATATTATGATTTTTGATGAACCGACCAGCGGCTTGGATTATGGCAACATGATCAAAGTTTGTGAACTTATCAAAGAGTTATCTTCCAATAGAATAGTATTTGTGGCGACACATGATCGTGAGTTAATGGGATTGTTGTGTACTCGTCGAATGGAAATATCAAATGAATCAATCTCTGTTTACGATCTCACAACTAAATAAGGAGGTTCAGATGAAACTCTATGCGTCCGGGGAGGACTACCTGGAAACCATCCTTGTTCTCCAAAAGAAACTCGGTATGGTACGCTCCGTAGATGTGGCCCGGCACATGGAGGTGTCAAAGCCCAGCGTGTGCCATGCGGTAGCTGTCTTGCGGGACGGCGGCTTTCTCACAATGGACGAAGATCACCTTCTCCATCTGACCGATGTGGGCCGCGAGGTTGCCGAAAAAATCTACGAGCGCCATTGCTTTTTTACCGAGCAGCTTATCGCAGCAGGCGTTGACCCCAGGATTGCGGAGGCCGACGCCTGCCGGATTGAACATGTTATTAGCAATGAATCCTTTCAAAAGCTGAAAGATGCTTTAGAGGACTAAGGAGGTGGTGACAATATGGGAAATTAGCCGTTCTGGATTTAAAAGATTCCGGCAGACAAATCGGTGAAAAGCTCTTTGCTCTGCTTTCTCCCTGCCAAAAGAAGGAACTGGCTCAGTTTGTTCGTGACTATGATGCTGGCAATATTCCGGCTGATGTCCCATACTCTACACTTCTTCGAGGCCAGTATTTTATCCCGCCGCAGGCAGATCAGCCATTGACGGAAATCCGGGAAAGTGCTTTATATTTCTGCTTAGAGCAGCGCCTTGTTACTGTACGGAGCCAGATAATTCCGCTAACGGTCAAGGAATTTGAAATCTTTGCTTTGCTCATACTGAATCCAAAGCGGGTGTTCACTTATGAAATGCTCCTGGATCTGGTATGGCACGAGGATTATTCCTACTATTCCCGAAAAGCGATCAACAATCATATAAGCAACCTGCGAAAGAAGCTCCGGGTTGCCCCCGACTTGCCGGATTATGTGAAAAGCGTCTATGGCGTGGGCTATAAATTTGAAGTATAGATAGGGTGCGGTATTCCCTGCCGCACCCTTAAATTTTCGCTTTTTCTGCTGTGTGGATAATGCCCGATTTTGTCATATATTGTTGACCGGTATGCCATTTTACCTATCCCTATCCGCTATTATTTACATTCCACATATTGTATTCTTCGAGAGAAAGAAATATAATGAATTATGTTGGAGGTGAAGGTATGGACTATATGACGATTAAAGAAGCCAGTGAAAAATGGGGCGTTTCTGCCCGTCAAATAAATTATTACTGCGCTGCTGGCCGTATTCCCGGCGCTGTGAAAATGGCAACACTATGGTTAATTCCCAAAGACGCCCAAAAGCCAGTGGACGGCAGGACAAAGCAAGGGAGGGCTTTGAAACATGAATAGTGTTTTGATTATAGACGATGATAAGGAACTTTGTGCCTTGATGAAGAAATGCGTGGAACAGGAAAACTTGTCTGCGGTGGTGGCGTATGGCGGTTTAGAGGGCTTACAGCTGCTGGGAGAAAACAAAGACACCTGTTGCCTGATTATTCTGGATGTGATGATGCCGGGTATGGACGGCTTTCAGGTATTGCAAAAAATCCGGGAGAAAAATAATGTGCCGGTGCTGATGCTGACCGCCAAAAGCGACGAGGAAGATAAGGTTTCCGGCCTGCGGCTGGGGGCGGACGATTACCTGACAAAGCCTTTCGGCATTAACGAGCTGATGGCCCGCGTCAATTCCCTAATCCGGCGCTACACCACCCTAAATCCCGTGACCGGGAACGAGGCCGCCACCATGCTTCTGAAAGATATGGTGATTGATAAAGTCAATCGGACGGTGACTGTCCAAAATATCCCGATAGAGCTAACCGGCAAGGAATTTGATTTGCTTCTGGTTTTGGCGTCCAATAAGGGACGGGTATTTACAAAAAAGCAACTTTACACGCAGGTATGGACGGAAGAATACGACTTTGACGATAACAATATCATGGCCTTTATCAGTAAACTACGGAAGAAGATTGAGCCAAATCCAGAACAGCCGTTTTATATCCAAACCGTCCGGGGTGTGGGGTATCGGTTCAACAAGGAGGCATGAGCATGGAGTTAAATCTTTATCTGCTGCTGACCCTATTGATTGCTCTGCTGGTGATCGGCTACCTTTTGGCAAAACTTCACCGCGTCCGGGGCCAGCTTTCCCTTATCAAAGACGCTCTGGCAGATATAAAGAACGGGAACTTGAACCGCCGTGTACTGGCGCGGGAAAGCGATCTGACGAAACAAATCTGCTATGACATCAACGAGATTGCTATGAGCAGCCAATCCCGACTGATACAGCAGAAGCAATCCGAGCAGGCTTATAAACGGCTTATGACAAGCCTTTCCCATGATGTGAAAACGCCGCTTGCCTCTCTGGTGGGCTATTTGGAAGCCGTGGAAAGCAAGATGGTGACAGGGGCCGAGCAGGAAGAATATATCCGGGTGGCTATGGAAAAAGCCCACCACCTGAAAGACTTTGTGACCGCCCTGTTTGAATGGGTGAAGCTGGATGCCGGGGAGCAGATTTTTCATTTTGAAGTCTGCGACCTGAACGAGCTTTCCCGCGACATCATGGCTGACTGGGTGCCGCTGCTGGAAAGCCACGATCTCATCTATGAAATTGAGATACCCGAAACAGAATACATGACGAGGGTTGACCCTACCGCCTACACCCGTATTCTCAATAACCTGCTGCAAAATATCCTGACGCACAGCGGCGCAAGACAAGTGACCCTGACCGTGACCGAAACGGAGCAGCAGGCAAAAATCATAGTGGCTGATAACGGGAAAGGGATTTCCGCCGCTGATCTCCCCCATATCTTTGAGCGGATGTATCAATGCGACCACTCCCGATCTGCCAAAGGGAACGGGCTGGGCCTCTCCATTGCTAAGGAACTGGTAAGCGTCCATAAAGGAACCATTACGGCAGACAGTATCCTTGAAGCTGGAACAACATTTACCATCATGCTTCCGAAAGCTCTGTGAAATCACAGAGCTTTTTTTGAAAAAATTTTTTCTCGGCAAGGTTATGGCAAGGTTTGCCCTTTATAATGGGAACCATGAAAGGAGGAAACCGCATGACGATCATTGCAACTGAAATCCAGAAATGGAAGCGAAATAAGATTGTCTGGTGTATTCTGGCTCTGACGCTGCTGTTTGGAGCATTTGCGATTGAGCGGGCTTGCAGCATTGCAAGGAGCAGCCCCTACATGGATAGCTTTGGCGACCTTTACACACTGGCGTTTAAGAACTTGTCCAGCCTGTTCCTGCCGATCGTGCTGGGAATGTTCGCCACAACCTTGTTTTTTGACGAACACAAGAACGACACGCTGAAAGAACTGCTTATCATCCCGATCACAAAAGCGCAGCTATACTTTTCAAAAGTCGCTGTGGTGATCCTGATGTCTGTGGGACTGTGCCTGATTACCTTTCTTTTGTGCGTTGTCGGCGGGGTGATCGCCGGGGGCTTTCCCGACTTGAACGCCAAAACGCTGATGGATGCTGGCCTTTTGTATCTGGCGGGCGGGCTTCTAATCCCCATAGCCATGCTCCCGATAGTATTTCTTGCCACGCTGTCAAAAGGATATATCCTGCCGATTGGCGCAACGCTGCTTTATCTGGTTCCCGTAGTCATTGCCCCAGCCTACCTTACGGGAATACACCCGCTGGCAAGCGTGATGGGGATTTATCCCCATATTTCCGAAGCAGCCGCGGTTATGGTAGAAAGCCTGATGCAAGGTGTTTTGCCCCACACTTCACCGCTTGTTTGTTCCGGTTCGCTGCTCCTGATTGGTGCCGCATTTGCCGCCGCATCCGTCGTGGCTCTAAAAAAGCAATCTTACTGAAAGGAAAGACCTATGAAACGATTGATTAGTTTATTCCTCTGTGTTCTGTTCACTTTTTCACTTTGCGCCTGCCAGCAGGCCGCCCCATCTTCCATCAAGGCCCCCGACCAGCAGGCCATTACAGAGGAAGCAACCGAATACTTTAACCAGATGATGGATGGAGATTTTGAAACTTTCTTCAATGCGCTGCCGCAGGGCGTACAGGACAACACTTCTGCGGAGGCGATACAGGAAACATGGGAGGAAGAAGCCGATAAGCTGGGCGGACTGCCGGAGGACGCTTCCCCGGAGGTGTCCTGTTATGTGCCGGAACACTCCGACCAAATCCGTGTTGAATTTGTCATTCCCTGTGAAAAGGGCGATTTCAAAGTGTTCATCAACTATTCCCCGGATGGCAGTCTTTACAACTATGTCATTTGGAAAAATGAAGCAGAATAAGAAAGAGAGGCATCTTTATGAGTGACTTTGTGATTGAAACCAAAAAGCTGACGAAGATTTACGGCGAGCAAACCGCCGTCAGCTCTGTGGATATTCATGTGAAGCCGGGCCGGATTTACGGGCTTTTGGGCCGAAATGGAGCCGGTAAGACCACCATTATGAAAATGATTTTGGGCCTTACGCCAATCACTTCTGGCGAAGTGGATGTGTTCGGCCAGAACATCAAAGGCCATGAGAAACGCATTTATCCCCGTATTGGGGCTATCATCGAAACTCCCGGCTTTTACCCGAACCTGACCGGCACAGAAAACCTTGAAATCTTTGCGAAGCTACGCGGGACGCCCCGGCCCAACGCCGTCAAAAACGCACTGGAAGTCGTGGGACTTCCTTACCGGGACAAAAAGCTGTTCAGCAAGTATTCTCTCGGTATGAAGCAGCGCCTCGGCATTGCCAACGCCATCCTGCATGACCCGGAGCTTTTGATCCTGGATGAACCGACCAACGGGCTTGACCCCATCGGCATTGCCGAAGTGCGGAAATTTATCAAGGATTTAAGTGTGGATCGCGGCAAAACCATCCTGATTTCCAGCCACATTCTTTCCGAAATCGCACTTCTGGCGGATGATATTGGCATCATCGACCACGGCGTACTGCTGGAAGAAAGCAGCATGGAGGATTTGGAAAAGAAAAATCGGAAATACATCCAGCTTCAGGTGTCGGATGTCCCCAAAGCCTCACTGATTTTGGAACGGCAGTTCCATGTGACGGATTATGCGGTGCAGGACGAACATAGCCTGCGGCTCTATGACACCGCACTGGATATGGCGGCAATCAACAAGGCCCTTGTGGTGCAGGATGTGGCTGTTATCAGCTCCCAAATCTGCAATGATACCCTCGAGGACTATTTCAAGCAGATTACGGGGGGAGAGGGCATTGCTTAAACTGATACAGGTTGAATTTCTAAAGCTGCGCCGGAGAAAGTTTATCTGGCTCATGCTGCTGGCAGCTCTGTTTATGCCGCTGGCCGCCGTGTTCTACTTCGCAAGTGTTAAGGGAACCGGCGTGGAACCCATCGAGTTTTACAAGTGGACGGCGTTCAGCTATACCCCGTGGATTATCCTGCCGGTGGTGCTGGGGATGCTGTGTACCATGCTGATGTATAACGAAAACCAATATGATATGCTCAAACAGCTCTGGATTGTGCCGGTCAATAAGATGGCGTACTTTTTCAGCAAATTTGCTGTGGTGCTGGTGTACTCGGTCTGCTTCATGCTGATTACCGCAGCCGCGTCCATCCTTACCGGCGTCCTGCCCGGCTATATTGCCTTTGACAGCGGGAGCGTCCTTTATCTTCTGCGGAAGTGTATGGAAATCTCTCTGCTGACCGCCTTTGCGGTACTGCCAATACTGGCGGCTGCCGCAGCACAAAAGGGGTATATTCTTCCCGTCTGCTTGACACTGGTTTATACATTCCTCGGCTTTATCCTCTTGATGGTGAATATGTACCTGCATCCGCTGTCCAGCATGACCGCCATTGTTATGCGGGATATTCCGGGTGTCGTAATTACCCAGCCACTCAATATTCCGGGGGCGTTCCTTTGCATAGGCGTGTGGGGCGTTGCTTCTGTCCTGCTGGCTGGGGCTGCTTTGAAAAAGAGAAAGTGAGGTGCATTTGAAATGGAGCTTTTACTTTGGGCGGAGCGCCGGAAACTCCGCCGTTCCAAAATTTTGTGGATTGCCGGTTTTGCAACGGTCATGGTGGCGTTGATTGTCTTTGCACAGGGGCAGTTCACATTTTATGAAAGCCGCTATATTGACGGTGCCGGATGGTTTATGACAGCGGCCCAATCCCTCGCCACCTTTTATGTGCTGCCTGCGGTCATTGCCCTGCTGGGAAGCTATATGATCTGCCGGGAGGAACAGGAGGACACCCTAAAATCCCTGCGGCTCATTCCCGTGGATGAAGTGAAGCTGACGCTCTCCAAAATGGTGCTTGCTCTGGTATTCAGCGTCTTAATCTATCTTCTGCTTTTTGCGATTACCTTTCTCGTTGAGGCCGTTTTACACTTTGAAGCTCTTTCCATTGGCCTTGTTTTGGAAAACCTGAAAACATATCTTCTGGACGGGATTGGTGTGTTCCTTGCCATTTCTCCGATCATCGCTTTGGTGGCCCGGATGAAAAAAGGTTACTGGCTGGCGCTGGTATTTGCTGAAATTTATTCGTTCGCCGGGCTGTTCGCAAGTATGTCCAGCCAGCTAAAAACGGTATATCCCATGACAGCCGTTTTCAATATCTCCGGCTATTACGATGCAAATATGGTTCAGGTTTTCATTGGTATCATAGTTCTGCTGGCCTGTGCTGCTCTGGCGCTTTTCATTCTGAAAGGGCTGAACAGGAAAGCAAAATAATTCAGATTATCTAACTACCAACCAGATAGGAACACAGTAAGGAGCTGATAGAAAGGGGAAGTTAATGAAAAAATTGCTTGTCATAGACGACAATTTGGATTTTTTAGGTTTTTTGACCTCTGCTTTAGAAAAGTATTTTGAGGTTTATACAGCAACAGGGGTAAAAGATGCGTTGCGATTGCTGGAATATCAAAAAGTCGAAGCAATTTGTTCTGATTATAATATGAAGGACGGCACAGGATTGGATTTGCTCGAAGATATACGCCATAAAGGAATCTCTGTTCCTTTTCTGCTTATGACTTGTGATGATGATTACCTGATAAAACAACAGGCCCAATTTTATGGCGGTGCTTACTGCTGTAAAACTGAATGTAATTTGATTACTAAAATAAAAGCACTGGTGAATTTTGAAATCTGATATTGCCTATCGAACGCTAAGGAGGTGACAATATTATGGGAAATTAGCCGTACTGGATTTAAAAGATTCTGGCAGACAAATCGGTGAAAAGCTCTTTGCTCTGCTTTCTCCCTGCCAAAAGAAGGAACTGGCTCAGTTTGTTCGTGACTATGATGCTGGCAATATTCCGGCTGATGTCCCATACTCTACACTTCTTCGAGGCCAGTATTTTATCCCGCCGCAGGCAGATCAGCCGTTGACAGAAATCCGGGAAGGTGCTTTATATTTCTGCTTAGAGCAGCGCCTTGTTACTGTACGGAGCCAGATAATTCCGCTGACGGTCAAGGAATTTGAAATCTTCGCTTTGCTCATACTGAACCCAAAGCGGGTGTTCACTTATGAAATGTTCCTGGATCTGGTATGGCATGAGGATTATTCCTACTATTCCCGGAAAGCGATCAACAACCATATAAGCAATCTGCGAAAGAAGCTCCGGGTTGCCCCCGACTTGCCGGATTATGTGAAAAGCGTCTATGGTGTGGGCTATAAATTTGATGTATAGAAAGGGTGCGGTATTTCTGCCGCACCCTTAAATTTTCGTTTTTTCTGCTGTGTGGATAATGCCTGATTTTGTCATGTATTGTTGATTAAATTCAGTAAAACCATGACGCTTCTGGAAGAATTATAGCATTTATCCCTATATAATGCCCCAAAATGAGGGAGGTGGACATAATAGGTAACTCTGCTCTCCTTCAATAAAGGAGGGCATGGAAAATGCTGCCGAGGTCAGAATACCGGCCTCGACATAGCCGGTCATATAAAAGAGATTCAAACCCCGTAATCCTGCGATGGATTGCGGGGTTTTTCCATTCGACAGGATTTTGCATTTTCCATTCTGCTCCGTCAGATGGTGACGGAATACGACAGGCGCAGCTTACCGCTGTACGGTGGGCGCTCTTTTTTACAAATAAGGCGCAGGACAAGCCTGCCGCCGGACCTGTACGGTGTAGGTCACCGCCCCTCTGATTTCGATTTGCCCATTAACCCACTCAAAAATCGAAATTGGAGGATTACCATGAAAGAAATCAATCTGCGGGAATTTTACCCGGAAATATATAAAACGGATCTGTTTATCAGCCTGCCCGATGAGGTTGTAGATGTGCTGGTAGAATATCAGCGAAAAGAAGTGGCATATCGCCGCCGTACATACCGGCATAAGGCATTCCTTTCTCTTGATTATGGGGATGATATTGAACGCGAAGCTGTTCTTTTTACCCCAACGCTGCAGGAGATCGTAGAAAGGCACCTGGAGGAAGAACGGCTGTACCAGGCGATTTCTTCATTGCCAGAGAAACAACGCCAGCGTGTGTACGCTCACTATATTCTCGGCATTACCCTGATGGATATTGCCAAGATGGAAGGTGTTTCTCTCCATGCTGTCCATGAAAGTATTCGGCGCGGACTTCTGCGTCTGGAAAAAATTTTAGAAGAAAATTTCTAAACCCCCTATAAATTTACCCCCGAAAATGTCACGACTTATAGAAGGACAATTTTTGGGGACAATGCCATTTCGGTGAGTGAGAACCTTCAACGGTGCCACACCCACCTGTATATGCAGACAAGCTCCCAATCCTTCATCTGGACCTTGAAAACTGCATATACGGTGCCATAGGTACTTTCCCTGTATTCCGAGCGGCAAATAGAGCGGCGCGATGACAGGCGGCTTTAAGGAGGTGATGAAGCCCAGCCGTCCGAGCGATCTACGCTATCCATTGATCTGGCTGTGGCAGGCCAGACGCGATGACTGATACAGGGTATAATGATACTTTCTCACGACCCGTCAAAGACTTGGGGGGAGTCCCTTCTGTGTTCGTTAGCTCTGGCGAAGCGACGGCACAAGCAGGGCTATGATGCGGTAAAGCTGGCCGCAGCCTGTGGCATCCCCGGCCCGGAAAAGGGCCTGCCGGGGGGCGTGGCAAATACGGCAAGCTACTAAGAAAACATCCATGCCGTTGTTTTGATTTTCGAGCAGCGGCATGGATTCTTATAAAATCGAAATCAGATACCATGAGGCCGGGCCGCTCTTTTCGTGTGTCCGGCCTTATTCATGTGATTTTGATGATCCTGTATGAAAAGAAAGGAGCTGTTGTTATGACTCAAACACCGGCCTATACGGTCATACATACCCCGGAAGCAGACAGACTTGCCGACATCCGGGATGTATCTGTCAATAAGGACCTGCCGCGGGAAGAAAGGATTGCCGAGTTTGTCCGGCAGATCCGGGACCCGTATCATTTCAAATGCGGTGGATTTGTTGTCAGGGCAAGTTTTTCTCAGGGAGGCGCTACCCTGGAAGAATGCCTCCGCGGAATCCTACGCTGAAAATCATTGATATTTTTTATTTTGGGGGCTGATTTTTCCCGCATGGAGCGTTATAATAAACATGGAAAAGGAATTGAATACCGATACGCAGACTGCACTCCTTGAATTGCGGGGATTTTTCCGTGATGAAAGGAGTGTTTTTCTATGCAGGTTTATAAAGCTGCCAAATATATCCGCTTATCTTATACGGATGACAAATCAAATGAAAGCAACAGTGTCGGCAATCAACGAAAGCTGATCGAAGATTTCGTGAGCCGTCACCCGGAAATCGAGCTGGTTTCCGAAAAGGTAGACGATGGGTACAGCGGGGTTATCTTTGACCGTCCGGCTTTTAAAGAAATGATGGATGACATCATGGAGGGAAAGATCAACTGTGTCATCGTCAAAGACCTTTCCCGTCTTGGCCGTGAGTATATTGAGACTGGCCGCTATATGCGCCGTGTCTTTCCGGCCTATGGCGTGAGGTTTATTGCCATCAATGACAATATTGATACTCTCAATGAGAGTGCAGGCGATGACCTGACTGTATCAGTAAAGAACATTATGAATGAAGCCTATGCACGGGATATTTCCATCAAAACGAGAAGTTCCCTGGAAACTAAGCGTAAGAATGGGGATTTCGTTGGAGCTTTCCCGGTTTACGGCTATCGTAAATCCGAAGATAACCATAATCTTCTTGTAGTAGACGAATATGCTGCCCAGGTGGTGCGGAGCATTTTCAGGATGCGCCTGGAAGGATTCAGCCCCTACGCTATCGCAAATGAGCTGAACCGGCTGGGTACGCTCTCTCCTTTGGCATATAAAAAGTATTATGGCCTTCCCCATGCCAAGAAAGGCTATACAGACCGGAAGGATTGCCGGTGGTCGGCCAATACCGTCACCCGGATCTTGCAGGATGAAACTTATACCGGCACGCTAGTTCAGGGCCGAAAGGGTTCTCAGCACTTCAAACTGAAAGAGATGGAGAGCCGCCCTTCCTCCGAGTGGATTCGCGTGGAAAATGCTCACGAAGCCATTATTGATCGGAATGATTTTGACCTGGTGCAAAGGATTCGCAACCTGGACACCCGTACATCTCCCCAAAAAGATAAAGTCTATCTGTTTTCCGGCATACTGGTCTGCGGTTGCTGCGGCAGCCGGATGGTACGCAAAACGAACCGCTACAAAGACAAAGAATATCACTATTACTATTGTCCCACCGGAAAGAAGAACGGCTGCGCCCATCCGGTCATGGTAAAGGAACATGAGCTGATGGAGTGCGTGCGGGACAGCCTGAAAGGGTTTATTGCCAATGTAGTCTCTCTGGATGAAATCTTATCCGGCATAGACCAGAGCCGTATCAACCGTGAACTTATCAAAGAGTATTCGCGGCAGATCGCCCAAAATGAGCAGCAGTTGGAGCAGATCCGTCAATATAAGATGAAACTGTATGAGAGCATGGTAAACGGCTTTCTGGACAAGTCGGAGTTCCTTTATAACAAAAGCAGTTACAGTGCCCGTATCACCCAACTGGAACAGGCGGTTGCCGCCCTTAAGGAGAAACGGACCGATGTAATGGAAAACCGGAGTGAGCGGAATCGCTGGATTGAGAATTTCAGGCGTTTTTCCGATCTGGAAGAACTGGACCGCAAGGCGGTGATCCAGCTTGTGCAGGTGATTACAGTGCTGGGAAAAGACGAATTGCAGATTCAATTTAATTATCAGGACGAATATGAAAAAGCCCTCGCCCTGATTACGCCGGTACAGGAAAGGATGGTGGTCTGAAATGGCGAGAAAGAGCAGGAAACATACTATGGCGCAGGCTGCCATGCCTGCTTCCCCGTTTATCAGCACGGCGCTGTATATCCGGCTGTCTGTGGAGGATAACAATAAACGTGGAAATTCTATCGAAACGCAAAAGCTGGTTCTCGAAAAATTCCTATTGGGAAAACCTGAACTGCGTCTTTATGACATTTATATTGACAATGGAGCAACTGGAACGAATTTCAACCGCGACGGCTTCCAACGGATGCTTTCGGATATTGAATCCGGTAAAGTAGGCTGTGTGATCGTCAAAGACCTTTCACGCCTGGGACGCAATGCCATTGACACGGGATATTACATTGAGCGGTATTTCCCTTCCCATAATGTCCGGTTCATCAGCGTTACGGATCAATTTGACTCTGAAAACCCTGATAATCTCCACGGCGGTATTATCCTTCCGCTGAAAAATATGATTAACGAAGCCTATGCTCTGGACATAGGACGTAAGATAAAGGCCCAAGCCCGTCAGGATATGAAAGAGGGCAAGTATGTGGGTGGCAGGGCGCCATTTGGATATATGAAAGACCCTGATGACTGCCACAAATTGATTATTGATCCTGTGGCGGCTCCTGTGGTACGCCAGATTTTTCAGTGGGCTTATGAGAAAGTCCCCCTCAACCGGATTGTGCTTTTGCTTAATGAAGGAAACTACCCCTCTCCCGGAAAATATAAGATGCAGACCGGGGAGATCACCCATCAGGCGTTAGCCGGGCGCGGCTACTGGCAGACCTGGACAGTTGCCAAGATTTTGAAGGAAGATAAATATACCGGCGACATGGTGCAAGGGCGGACAAAAACCGTTCTTCACCGGCAGGTGCCCGCAGGCGAGGAAAACCTGATTGTGGTTACTGGCACCCATGAGCCTATTGTTTCCAGAGAGATTTTTGATGCTGTCCAGAAGTACCGGGCAGAAGTGGCCGAGGAAAGCAAGAAGCATCCGGTTATTCCATATACGCCCAATATTTTCAAGGGGCGGATTTTCTGTGGAGACTGCGGGAGAAGCCTGCACCGGCAGCGTTCTCATGGAGTGTATCGCTTCCACTGTCTGACCCCTACCAGGGTACATAAAGATAAATGCGCTGGTGTTTCCATCAGCGAAACCGAGCTGATCGCAACGGTGCTGGACATTCTTAAAAGGGAACTTGCTGCCGTCCTGGGGGATTACGCACTGCTTCTGAACGACAACATTCAAAAGCAGGAAAAAGAGGCTGCCACCCGTGAGAAAATTAACCGGGCAAAGTTACAGCTTAACCAAAGCCGTGAGTTTTTGCAGACTCTTTATGAAAATCTGATGAACGGAGCGATTGACAGCGAAGAATATTTCGTCTTGAAAGCGACTTACGAAGAACAGATGCAGGCGGCCCAAAAAGAGCTTTCCTCTTATGAAAACCAGTCTGCCGCCCGTCAGAAGCAGGCCGAAAAGTGCAAGCACCTGGAAAAAGACGAGCAGGAACTTTTGGCCGGAGGCTCCCTGACTGCCGCCCTCATTGAGCGTTTGATTGAGCGGATCACGGTCTACCCGAATAAACAGGTAGATGTAAAATTTACATTCCGCACGGAATTTGAGGCGTTTAAGGAGGCGGCGGCAGAATGAAAAAATATATGATTGCTCTTTATATCCGTCTTTCTTTGGAGGATGCCAAAACAGATAGTATGAGTATTTCCAGCCAGCGAAGCATCCTTCGGGAATATGCCTCTGAACTGCCTGAATATGCCAATGCGGAACTTATGGAGTTTGTAGATAACGGGTACAGCGGGGCAAACTTCGAGCGCCCTGCGGTGCAGGAATTACTTGACCTGGTACGGGCCAATCGGATTGACTGTATCATGGTAAAAGATTTTTCCCGGTTTGGTCGCAACAGTTTGGAAACCGGCTACTTTATCGAGCGGGTATTTCCGCTGTTTCATACCCGCTTTATCTCTGTCAATGATGATTTTGACACCCAAAAGTTAAAAGGTGATACCGGAGGTATGGAAGTCGCCTTCAAGTATTTAATCAGTGAGTATTACAGCCGTGATATGTCGGTAAAGACCAAAACGGCCAAATACCTGAAATTCCAGCGTGGCGAATACCAAAGTAAAATCTGCCCTTACGGTTATCGCAAAGGGGAAAACGGACGGATGGTGCAGGACCCGGAGACTTCCGAAGTAGTCCAGAAAATTTTTGAATATGCCGTAAATGGCATGAACGCAGCCGATATTGCACGGGAGCTTTCCCGTCAGCAAATTCCCACGCCCGGAGAACATAAGGCCCGAAAAGGAATTAAGACACACGATGTTTCAAGAACTCACGGAATGTGGTGCAATTCTACGGTGCTTCGGATTCTTGCTGACGAACGATATATGGGCACTTATGTGATTGGCAAAAGAGAGGTTACGGAAATTGGCGGCCACAAGATGCGGAGCAAAGAGGAAAGCGACTGGATCAAAATACCGAACCATCATATACCGCTGGTGAATGAGGAAATCTTTTCAAAGGCCAATGCCTCTATTCAGCGTTTTAAGATTCCAAACAGGAAAAAGCACAACTATCTCCTGCGTGGGAAGGTTATCTGTGGATGCTGTAAACATGCCCTGCACCTGGCAAACGGGACATCTTACCGGTGCCGCTTTTCCAGCACGATTCCTTCACTGGACTGTTATAATATTCATATCCGAGAAAAAGAACTGAACCAGCTTGTTTATGAATTACTGTGCAAACAGTTCCAGGTAGCATTTGGCGTTGACAGCTTAGCGGATCTCCGTAAGGTAGATACCGTTACTTTACGTCAAGCTGACTTTGACCGGCAGGTTTTTGAACTGCAGGAAGAAAAGCGGAAGCTGTATGAATCGCTTGTTTCCGGGGGGATTCCGCTCCCGAAATACAAGGAGCAAAAAGAGCAGATCAGTGAAAGGCTGTTGGAAGTGCAGAATACCAAAGCGGTTGTCATGGCCCGTCTTGAAGCCGAACAGGAAGAACGGCAGCACCAGCGCCAGCAGATGGATATTTCCCGGATGCTGACGGAAAGCGATGGGCTGACTTCGGAATTGGTTGATCTTCTGATTGATAAGATTTATGTTTACCCTGATAAACGGGTGGATGTTGAATTTAAGATAAGGGACAGTTTGGCAGCTCACAAATGAGGGAAAGGGATTGATTATGCGGATTGCGTTTTATTACAGAAAAGGCAGCACAACTTTTGGCTGTATGCTGCCGGAAGAAAAGGAACGACTTCATGCTTTTTTTGCCGCCGAACAGAAACGGGAGGCGGCAAAATCCCTATCAAGAAAGCTGTATCATGGGGACAAGAAAAAATAAATATTTTTTTGTCGTGGGCTTGACATAAGGGTGGCGAAGATCGTGGAAACGAATGTGCCGTAAATTGTTCTTGGCAAGCAACTTCCCAAAGGTCGAGGACACATAGTTGGGTTTAATGAGATTGCCAATCACATCGACACAGACATATCCCAGATATTCTTTGTTGTAGGCGCGCCCGCACAGCTTGCGATTTTCTTCCTGCTGTTTCTTGGCCTCCAGCAACCGTTCTTTCAAAAAAGGAATCAATGGATAAGTCCGCAGACTGGATTTGTTCTTTGCCTTGTCCTTCTTAATCGTGACCCGCTCTCCCTTTACATTGCAGGTTGTTACCGTATGCCGAATGGAGAAGCAGTTATGGTTGAAGTCAAAGGCACTCCATTTCAAACCGATAACCTCACTGCGGCGCAGGCCGTAAAAAGCAGTCAGTAGAACTACCAGCTCGATCTTATGCCCCTTGATAACTTCAAACAGATTCAGGACTTCCGAATCCAGGTAGTAGTCACCCTTGAAGGGTTCAGGCTTGGAAATGATAATCCGGTCAGCCGGATTGCTTGGAATCAGATTTTTGTCAACCGCATAATTCAACGCCCCATGAATCAGAGCGTGGTAATGTTTAACGGTGGTCGGCTTGACCCGTTCCAATTCTTTCTCATAAAAAGCGAGAATATCTTGTTTGGTAAGGTCACAAAGTGCGACAGGATGCTCTCGGAAATACGGGGCGATGGGGTTGTTAAGCTGTTGTTCGTATCCCGAATAGGTCGAGAGTTCAATGGGCTTGCTGTCCATCACCCGTCCGGTAGCAGACTTGTACTTGTACTCAAGCCACTGGTACAGGAAATCCACAAAGGAAATCGCTGCGGATGACGGGCCAGACGGAGAAGCCGACTGCTGTGAGGCCGTAGCCTCCTGAAGCAGCTTTTCCGTCCATTCTTTTCGGATGGTGGGAAGCATATTGTTTGCCCAGGTCTTATTGCCCTTGACTTTCTTATGGGTGGGAATCCATTTGGGCTTTCTCTTACCGTTCTCATCGGTAAGGTTTAGAACCCAATAGAGATACCCTTTTTTCTCGGCCACATGGCCGGAGATTAGTTTGCTGTTTTCTTGCAGGTGTACCGCTGGCATACTGATCTGTTCCTCCTTTTGCGGCATTGAGTTCACCTACCAATGACACCTTTATTGTATCATCGGACAGAACAAAACTCCAGGTAAATCCGCGTCAGAATTGTTAACTTTCTGCGTCTATCCGGTGAAGATCGACACCATAGCCTGCTACTCCGCAAAAGTGGAGCAGGTGATTTTCAAATAACGAAGAATGTGGGCTTTGGGGATGCGGTAAGCCCGTCCAATTTTAAGGTACTCAATTTTCCCATCTTTAAGTAACTTGTACCCGGTTTTTGTACTGACGCCAAGCGCCTCACACATTTGACCAATGTCCATCACATCCGGGTAGTCTTTTAACATCAATCGGTAGGCATCTCTGGGAGAGAGTAGGCCGCCGTCATTTTCATACATTGTGAGTCCTCCTTTCGTTGAGGTATCCTATGCCGATGCTGATTGCCAGGGCTGCATCTACCTCCAGCATTTTTTCTTTACTGATACGCCCAATGTAACCACGGAGCCGCTTCCGGTCTATTGTCCGCAGTTGTTCCAACAGAAGCAGAGAGGTAGGCGCAAGCCCCGGCACATTCTCAAGTAGGATATGGGTAGGCAGACTGTTCTTCGCTTTTCTGCTGGTGATGGCTGCTGCAACAACGGTAGGACTAAAGTGATTCCCCACATCATTTTGGATAACAAGGACAGGGCGGATGCCGCCTTGCTCGGAACCGACCACCGGGTTCAGGTCTGCATAGAACAGATCGCCACGCCGGATAGCCTTTCGCATAAACTGACCTCCTGAATATTAAGTAAGCCGGAAAACGGGGCAGGCCATAAGACCTGCCCCATTTCCGGCGAAATACAAAATCCGATTTGTTTTCTTGTTATGTGCCATTTGTCCTTGACACCCCGCACATATTGGGAAGTCATCAGTGACCGGCAGCGAACCGGCCCACGGGAATCTCACCCCTCCGAGGATCTCTCCGAGCTGCCCCCATTGCGTGATCCTGCAACCAGATGGTTTCCAAATGTTATGGACTACTCTGATCTTAAGCAGGGCTGTGGCTGGACAGGAGTACCATTATGCCCCTTTCCTGTCATGGCCGCGCCGGGTGCTGCCCGGTTTTTACAGGCTGCCGTTACTCGCTCATACAGGACAGGATTGTATGCAAGACCAATTATGATAATCAGGTGGGATCTGCTCATCATGTCTGTATATCATGGCGCGGCCCCTGAATCGGCTTTAGCTCTTCGAGCTGGAAAGGGGGGATGTTACTGATGAATGAGTATGCGGTTGTCAAGGTACAGGTGAAAGAAGAACACTCGAAAGAATGCCTTTCACCTATCGTCCTGAAACCGCAGGGGTGTCAACCCTGTGCCGCAAAATATTTTTTAAGTTTGGCAATCGCCAGGTTTATGGACTTGGCAACGGCTTGATGGCTTGTCCCTTCCATGCGACCGATCTGCCGGGTAGAGAGTCCCTGAAAAACATAAAGCCGGAATCGCCGTTTCTGAACCTCGGTCAAAGCGCCCACTGTAAAAAGCTGCTCCAGGGCTTTCCAGGCATACTTGCGGTTCTGTATGTCAACAACTCGTTCTTCCCATTCTTCATCCAGAGCGCGAGTGGCACAATGCTCCGTTTCCTCCAAACCGTGGATCGAAACATCCTTGCGGGTCTGGGCGCTCTCTGCCCGATCCTGCTCATAGTAAATTTGATCGGACAGGGCTTTCAGCTCTGCAAAGTCATGTTCCGTTTTGTCAGGATTCTCCTTCAGATAATCCTCCAGTGTGATTTCTATGATTTCGTTATGAAAGCGATAAACGATATTTGGGCTGTTTTTGTTTATCGCATAGTCGCTTTTGCGATAATTTTGCACCTCTGTTACCTCCGATTTGTTTTTTGTGGAAAACAAATCGGAAGTGGTGGTGCTCGACACCAGTGACCAAGTAGTCGAGAACAAATCAAAAAGCGGCCGAATCTGTAACTCAGTACAAATTCGACCGCTCCAAGTCGTTTATTAAAAAGTCCGCAGAAAAAGTATCTTTTGGCAGGTGGAGGCTTTTCGCTTTTAGAACAATACTCCCGGCCACCATACTTCCATATAAAGATGATTTTCTTTGTCTTGTAAGCCGTGTGTCGTGGTGCGTAAAGACAGCGGAACAGCATAATGCGCTTCTTGAGGTATTGCATAGTGCATCAGACTCCTGTCCATACAAACGGACGGCACACCGGCAGCATCACTCCCTTTCTTAATTCAAATATATGTATTTCTACCGACAGGTCAATGCTGCCGAGCCGAAATAAACCTATTCAGTTTAAGATCAACTCTGCATTGTCCGGTCATCAGCGATTATTCTTTTTTATGCGGATAAAGTCAGTAATCAGAAGTATCAAACCGATTATTCCAATCGCAACTATTACATAGCTTTCATGTAAAATTCCATGAAAGCCAAGAAAGCCACTAAATCCGGTTAAATGGACACCGTTTCCGGTCATTCCCGAAATAGGAAAACGAACAGAAAGTCGCCATAATACAAATATAATCAGCGCCGATATTCCAAACAAACTTCCTCCAAGCCACGTTCTCCATGACATTCGCTTGTTTCCTTTCAATGCAGATTCTTGTGGTGGGGTCGGCTCGGTAATATTGTCCTTTAACAAATAGTCAGTAGATACCTTAAAACATTCACTTAATGAGACGATTTTTTCCAGTTCAGGGGATGCCAAGCCGTTCTCCCATTTTGTGATGGCCTGCCTTGATACTCCTATTTTTTCTGCGAGTTTCTCCTGGGACAGTCCCATCTTTTTTCGTTCCCTTTGAATCTTTTCAGGTAACTTCATAGTGAACCTCCTCACTTTCATTCTATTTTTTCTGTGGTAGCCACTCTACCACCCCACCTATGTCAATTCGGCAACCAGTGGTAGCAATAAAAAAATTATGAAATATTGCAGAAAAGCTCACCGAAACGGTGAGCTTTTCTGCGATAATCAATATTGTGGGTAGCTGCCTATTTTGGTTCTTCCCACAGATGCCCACACATTTTCATAGAGAGAATCTATCCTTCGTTTTTCCCAATCGCATCCGCTAATTGACCACTGACGGCATCTATGTAGAGATATACCCCGTCCCGATCACAGTGGTACAGGTTAGAGTAGCTTGTGCTCTCATTCGGGCTGATGGGGTTGGGCTCTACCACTTCAGTGGCCTCCAACAGACCGACTCCTGACTTTGCAGCAGCAGAAAGTGCTTTTTTCAGCACCGCAAGCTGCCCATTGCTCCAACGCCCCTCCAGATCTTCAAGCACTTTGGGGTCCTGCTCCATATCTTTGAGAAGCTGCGTGACCTGCTCTGGAGACAGGTAAACACCGGAGCTGTAATTTTCGATGATCTGATTCTCTGCCGGATTAGGAAGGGCGGGCGGCGCCACCTGTGTCCATGGTGTGAAATACCGCCTATATTCCGGCTTTTCTTCCACCAGGAAAGAAAAGGCACTGCCTCTGGTGTAATAGTAATCTCGGAAAAATCCTTGGATTACTGCAATATAGAAGCCGTGGCTTTTGTCAAACAGCTCGTCAGCTTCCGTTTCAGCCCCAACCCGCAAGGTATTCAGATATTTTTCGGCATAGAAATCCTCCATCCCATACTGCGCGGCAAGGGCCAGCACTTTTTCCTCCTGTCCCTGCTGTATCCAGGTTAAGGGAGTAAAATACCATTCCCGCATTTCCTCTGGTGAAATCGGGTGAAAACTCACATCGTATCCCACTAAATCCGTCCTTTCACTCCCACTCAAAAGGCTCTTTTAAGTGGTGTTTTTCCATGATTTGCTTTTCTAAAGCGAAATAGGCATCCATATCCTCTGGCTGCGCTGGAATACCCTTGTCCCCCCACCAATAACCGTTCCCATAGTAGGAAAACATAGCCCAGTAATAAGGCAGGTCATGGCTGAATATCGCCACATCCATGGCATTGTCCACTGGCGCTGCCAACGGTGAGCGTTCCACTATCTGGGAGGCTTCCTCATAAGAGATCCCCACCAGCTCCACCAGCAGGTGCTTCACCAGTTCGCAGAAGCTGTACTGGTTGAATATGACCTGACCATCCTCATCTTTGAACACAAGTCCATCACGCAACACTTTTGGGACAATACCTCCTTCTTCATCGCTCAGAACATAATCCAAATCTCTGCATGATCCCTAACAGCACCTCAGCTTCACGAATCTCCTCATTGAGTAGGTCATCATAGTCATGTTCCAGCTGCTCAGCCCGGTCAGAAATCCAGCTAAACTGCTCCTGCGCCTGAACATACTGCTGATGGACGAACTGATATTCACCCAAAAGGCAGCGCGTTTGAGTTTCGCTGACGGTATCTCTGTTTTGACAGGCAAGCGCCGACAACAAACTTTCCAGGGCTTTTTCCTCAAGTCCTCTTGATAACTGCATTTCTGCTTTTTGAAGATACAACTGTGTTGTCATTTGAGTAGCCTCCCGTCAATCCCACCAGAAGTACCAAACAGTGGACTGCCGCAGCACATCGGCCAGAGCGCCCACGGTGGCGTCCTCCGGCCCCTGGTCAATCACATCGGGACAGAAGCCATACAGTTCCACTGCTGCATCCATAGCCTTCTCCTCGGGAACGGGAGCCGGGAGCAGGAACTCCAACTCGTCGTGGCTCATGGCAGCGGGCACCGCCCCATGCTGTTCAAACCAGTATTTCGCAACTGCCATTAACTCCGGCGTGTTAGGACATTCATTCCAGCCACCAAAGGGCAGATAGGCAAAAATCTCCCAAGGATTCTTCACGGGGATTTTAGCCAGAATGAGAGGATAGGTCATATTATTATCGGAATTCCAATAGCTTGAAAAACGACGGTTATCATATCCGCCCTCCATCTCGCCCAGGATCTCCTCATCCCAGTCCATATCGTCATCCTCGGCTTCTTCCTTGCGCTGCCCAATCATTTCCTCCAGGACTGCCTTACTGTTCTCGACAGGGGCGGAGAGCATTTTCTTCCGGTATTCGGCAACTTTGTCCGGGGCGAAAGCAAAGTCGTCCTCGCCATCGCTGTCCGGGTCAGAATTCATAATCAGGCATTCCCACAGGATTTCGTCATCCGCCTTAATCAGAACCGGCACAAAGCCCTCTTTGATACTTTCCCGTTTGGCATAGTTGTATGCCGACATGATGGGGTCATCATCCGTCATTGAGGGGAAATAGGTACATTCACAGTCCAGATATTCCATCATGGCTTCCGCAAGGTCTGAAGGCTCCAGAGTGGCCTCATCGAAACTCTGCCCCTGCCAGTTGGCGAACCGCTTTTCCATGACTTTTGCCATAGCCTGATAATAGTTTTCATCAAATGGGATGAACAGATAGGCTTCATCTTGGAACTTATCGGAATAATATTGCTCTGAACCGAAATACTCCAAAGCATAGTTATCAATGTCGCTGGGGAAGTACGGGCTGTCCGCCTCGCCATAGTAATATCCAGCAAAGGCTGCGCCCTCCTTGTTGAACAGCGCCCCAAAGAGCTGTCCTTTCAGCTGGTCCCGGATAAAGCCACGCAGATCGGCGCGGCTTAGATCTGCCATAAACGGCTGCACCTGCTCCCAGTACCGCTCCATAAATTCTGCGCTCATCAGATCATGCTCTATGCACCAGCGCAGATAGATTGCCATGTGGTTGTAGGCATTGATCTCATTCACCGGCAGGCCCTTTTCCTGAATGGATTCCAGGTGCCGGGCGGCATCGTCCATATCGCCGGTGAATTCTTCCTCTGCAAGCGTTCCTCTGGTGATGGCATTCTGGCGGGTGGGATTAACCACAAAACTGATGCCTGCCATTTTTTTTAGCAGAGCGTCCGCATCATGCTCCATCTTATACTCCATCTCATTCCGATAGAGCGGGATCACCTGATAGAAGTTGACCACCTCGCCGCTCGGCAAAGTGCAGACTTCGCCTCCGTTCCAGACAACATCCTGCGGACCTACCAGAAGTGCGGCGCAGAGTTCCGTATCCTCTGCAAACGGCGATTGCTTATCCATTGTGTGGCCAAAGCCCAGCCAGGTATCGTTGGAAATAGGCAGGCGTGCCAACACTTTCAAGAGACCAATAGGCCAGTACCACCGCTCATCCTTCATGGATTCCTCATCCAGTTTCCAGTCCTTCGGCAGAGCGATAGCCAGCTCCGCTCGCTCCAGCTTGTATTCTGCCAGTTCCTCCGGCACATTCATCCGGTGAGCACCCATGCCCATGGTCACCAGTGTGTAATAGTCCCGCTCCTTAGAAGGCGGAACAACGCAGATGTCCACATGGATGTCGGGGGAAACCAGCTCATGGAACACATTCTCAAACTCACCAAAGGTGTTTTTGATGTGCTGCTCTATCGCAGACATCTCATCCTCCGTATAAACCTCCGGCTCACTGTTTCCCGTTGAGGACCAGATGGCATCCGCCTTTGTTCCGTCTGAATTCAGAAAAATCTGAAAATACTGATCGTCTCCCGGCTGTTGATAAACAAGGCTGACGCGGCGGGCCTGCTCCACAAACACCGCTATCAGGACGCCCTCCGGTTCTCCTTCAGGGGTGTGGGTCAGCCATTCCCCGCTGTCCAGACGGTCCCTGAGCTGCCGCAGCCAGTCCGTTCCCATCTTGGAGAGTCCGGCTTCGTTCATGCGGAAGGAAAGCTCCACAAGATGTTCCTTCACCGGGTATTGGAATTCACAGAAGGGGGAATTTTTCTCATAGCCATACCGTTCTGGGCGGAACAGCTCATAAAATTCGGCAAGCCCCGCTTCGTCCACCCGAATACAGGCCAGGGCGCGTTGTTTATCATCCGCATTCTCGTCCAGTCCCTGCTGGAGCGTTTGGTCGGCATCAGGATTGATCCAATGGTACTCCATCTGTTCCAGGGTGGCTCCGGCTTTGATCTCCTGCTGCAAAGTCAGGAACTCATAATCGCCCGGTTCCAGCTTTAATCCTTGCTTGACGGCATCCAGCGCACCGGTTTTATCACCAAAATGCGCCCGCAGCTTGCCCACTTGCAACCAAATCCAGGGGTAGTCTGGCTCCTCTTTTGCGCCCCGCTCCGCATATTCCAGCGCTTCTTCCAGCCTGCCGCAATACATCAACGCCACAGAATACCGGTAGTACCAGGTAGCGCAGCCTGCGGCGTTTTTCTCGGAAGCCTTCATCCACTCAACCGCTTGGTAGTAGTGGATATAGTCATCAATGTTATTGCAGGCAAAGGCGTACCAGAGGGCGATCTGTAAATCCTGGTGCGCCTGCTTTTCAGTGAATTTTCCTTCTTCCACGCCGTTTTTGATGAAATCTTCCAGCCATTGCAGCATTCTCCAGAAGTAGCCGGAAGTCCCTTCGTCAAAGGATTCCAGCATTGCAATGTCCTCTGCCGAGAGCAGGGAGCCAGTTTCCTCATGAATATCAGGCTCCGGTTCTTTCTCGTCCAGTAGCGGCACACCGCCCACATCCCGCCGGAATGCGTGGAAGTGAGCATAGGGCAGGTCGCTTCCCTCAAAGAATGCCTGTGCCGCGGTCAGTACGGCGGGCAGATCCCAGGCGATGAAATCCAGATACCCGCAATACAGGCCAGTGGCCCCACCCAGGAAGGTCACTGCTTCCGCTCCCGCATCCCGCAGGATGGCATCCCGCAGGTCATCCCGGAAGTCCAGAATGCCGTTGCTCCGCTCATCACCAGTAAAACCTTCTAATGGGTAGCAGAGGAACCCCACCGCAATGCCGTCCTTGTGGTATTCGTCCACCGCATCACTGCGGGCAGTCATGTAGTCGTTGATGATTACCGGGAGACGGCAGGTACCGGTATAGACATCCAGCCGCCAGTCGGCCTCCGAGTCTTCTACCGGTTCCAGTTCATAGGCAAGGTAACTGTTTTCCAGGTAGTCACTGCCGTCCCGCCAGAGGGAGAGTCCCATGCTTTGCAGCAGTTCCGGCAGCTGGGAAAGGAGCATAGCCGGTTCCTCTTGCGGCTGAGCATAAACATCAAACCCGGCAACAAAGGCGATAGCGGAAACTTCTCCAATGGTTTGATCCACCAGCATAGAGAGTGCCCACCAGACCTTGTCTGTGTCCTCTTTTAAGATTGGCGTCAGCTTTTCACAGCAAAGGATCAGGCTCACTCGCTGATCCTCTGTTTCCTCTGCCCACATCTGCACATCATCAGCCCGAACTTCGATGTCTCCAGCCCGCAGCTCGAACCCCTCACAGGGCTGGCGGCCTACCCAGATATTCCAATGCTCAAGCACCGATTCCGGGGCCTGCTTCTGGAAGTACACCAACGGGAACAGGCGGGAGCGAAGCCCCTCTGGACTGAGGATCAATTCATGCTTTTCGCCATTGAAGCCCAGCTCAAAGGAAGTATCACGCAGGGCCGTCTTGAGTGCATTCCCGCATTTTTCAACCAGTTCTTCGCCGCGCTGGTGGGTTTCGTCGGTATCCATGATTTGACGCAGTTCTGCCTCAATCTGAGAAAAGGCTGCCCATGCTTCCTGCGTCCTTTCACGGAAGTTCTTTTCAAAGCGGGGCAGGGACAAACGACGGCGGCAATCGTCTATGTACTCCTGGGTATCTTGGTCTCCGGGGCGGGCTTTCAGGGCCTTTTCAAAGTAACGCAGGGCGGGGCCTTCCTCATCCAGAAAATAATAAGCGGAAGCGATCCGGTAATTCCAGCAGTGATCGCCTGCAAAATACTCCTCATGGGGAGCCAGAAGCTTCAGAGCTTTTTCATACAGTGTCCGTCCTGCCTCTCCGATTTCTGCAATGGCGATGTATGCCTTGGCCAGTTCGCTGTCCAGTTCCGGGGTGCGCTCCTCGGCAGGAATCGCTTCCAGGGTGTCGATTACCTTCTGCGCTTCATCCTGTTCAAACCATTGCTGGCATTGTTTCAATAAATCCATATCATGATCTCCTTTTCCATCTTCGGTAGGGATAGGTTTCACTAATAAGCAGAGCTTGTAATTTCAAAACTAAAATTCATATCTGTATTTATGGTTGCTTCTTCGTTTGTGGCTGGTTGTATCACAAATTCAAATGTAGGTTCATAGTCCCCATCCTGCAAGGTTTCTCCACCCAAAATCTCGATATGATACCAGCCATTTGCAAGCTCAATCATCGGCTTCTTATGCACTCTATAGTAAGAAATCAGATCTTTCACCTTTTCAGGCGTAAACTGTTCCAATATTGGCCATGTAAAAAGCATCAGCATATTATGATCTACTTTGAGGGAATAGCCACTTTTTCTAAGCTGCAATCGGTTTCTTTCTTTGCACAGCTCCGGTCTATCACCAGAGAGATTGAACAATATGGTATAGGGATAGTTTTCAATACCGGTCATTGGGATTACAATTCCTTCGGCAAATATCCTGTCGCCGCTTTCGTTTGTGGTAAACTCCATCGCTAAATCATCTGAAAGATGATTTGCCTGCTTCCAGTCCTCCAGCAACAAAATGTCACCAAGGAGAAAATAATTAACAAGATCGTTTAATACTTCCGTAAACTTATATATCATCCATTATGCCTCCCTTATAATCCTGTTCGCTGCCAGCCGTCCAGCCGCTCCTGTACCCCGTCAATCTTCCAGCCCTCGCCCACACGCTTCATGAGGAAGCGGCGGCCAAAGCCGGTTGCTTCCTCTCTGGTGTAGATGTAGAGCTTGTTCCGGGTAATCTGCTCCGCGTCAAGGAACTGTTCCCCTTTGTAGGTGCCTTGGGCGCTGTACGAGAGGCCCAGGGGCCGGTAACCCGGACGGGGCTTTTCGCTCACATACTTCTCCCAGATCGCCAGCAGACGGGGTACAGCCTGGGCGTCCTCAAACCCGGCCTGCCCCATATACTGCTCCCATTCTGTCATCTCGGCAAAGAAAGCAGACAGCACTCTGCGGCATTCCTCCGCCGCTTGTTCATCCAGCTGGACGGGCTTTTTGGCCTTCTCCCGCTGAAGCTGGGAGAAGTGTTCCATTTGCTCTTTAGTGAATTGCTCATGGGCCACCGGCTCGATGTGACTGTTATCGGCGATGGCCAGCAGGCCCTCGTAGGTAACGGCGGTGTGGTCGAGCTGGATGTGGGAGAGCTTGGGGATGGAAGCCGCCTGAAGCAGTCCGGCATCATCCAGCCCGGTGTGGTCAAGGGCCAACAGGTCCAGCTTACAGCTTTGCATAGCGGAAAGGCCGCTTCCGTCGATCCCGGCGTTCCCAGTCAGCAGCAGGATCCGCAGTTTGGGCATAGCGGAAAAGACGGGGAAGCAGGCATCGGTGAGCGCCCCGTCCTCCACGCCAAAGTTGGCCATGCTTTTGTGTCCAGCGAAGGGGGTAAGCAGTTCATCCGTCACCGGATACCCTTTCACATGGAAGCCCACCAGGGTGTAACCGACCAGCTGCTCCATGATCTCTGCGGTCAGCTCCGGAATATCAAATTTCTTTTCTCCATCTAAGGTTAGGACACCGTTTTCCCAATCCACTGTTCGTGCTCGTTTTGGCCATTCCATAGTTTACCTCCTTACTCCTGCGCTCTATACTGTTACCATTTCATGCGAAAATCTCTTTTCAAATATCCCAGTCTATGAAATCTTCATGGTTCAATATAAAGTGCTGATATAAACATTTCAAATTTTTCTGTTCATTCTGTGAGAGCTTTGCTCCGTTTTCATAGTGCAAGGTGTCGGCATACAGAATAAACCCATCCACCTTTCCTGATGAAGCCCAAAACTCACCGTTTCCAATAATTGTAACACCGCTACAATCAAATGTTACCGATGAAGAATTTGTATAGATTCTTGTAATTGCTTCGATCATTTGCGAATATTACCTCTCATTTTTGGATGATACCATTTTCCACCCAGATGTCTGCACCCGGATAACAGGACGGAAAAAGTCATAGTCATTGTGAATCTCATTATCTTCCCGAACCTCCGGTTTACAGTGAGGGGAACAGGGTAAATATCCAAGCAAAGGACCCATGCCACCGCAGATATTGCAGCCGCCGTCGCCGCCGCAGGTGGTCAATGTTTTCCCGTCTACCAGCTCCCGCTTATAGGGGTCGTAGGCAATAGACAGGCCAAAGAAGTTAGCCTGCTCCATGTCGTAGGGCTTGCCCTGATTCTCTGGGCCTTCAAAGTGGTACAGTTTCATGGTATAGTCCAGCCCATCGCCCCAGGGAAACAGGGTGCGGCATCCGCCCCCGCACAGATAGGCCCACTCATCCGGTGTAGGAAGTGTGGCTGTCAGCTCCCACAATAGGGACCGCTGAAACTCCGGGTAGGTCATTGGATGGCACAGCCACGCCCGCCAGCTATCACCATTGCGTTCAAAGCGGACCGTTTGGTTGATTTCAAAGCTCTGGCTGTTTTGGTTGGCCCACTTCTGCAAGTTCTCCAGCCAGTCGGGATGGGCGGTGATGCGGGGGTCGTTCATGGGTACACTTTCCCAGCCGATCTCCTCCAGTTTCCTGCCCACGAACATGGGGCCAATAGTCACCTGGCGTACCGGGGTCATACCTTGCCGGAGAAATTCCTCCGCAGTGCCCTCATATTCGATTTCCGCAAAAATATCCGCCAGTTCTTCTCGGTTGGCCTTGTCCATCCCTTGGGTAAAGCCCTCCCAGCCAAGCGTTACGGTATCGCCCGGGACAAAGACAAACTCCCGGCCGCTTTTTTCAAAAACGCCGGTGGTGCAACTCTGCCCCCAGCGGGAAAAGGCGTATAGCTCCTTGAATGTCAAATTATAACGAGTCGCCAGCGTCTGCATCAGCCGGAGCTTATCGGACAGTTTCAATGTATCAAATTGTGGTCGAAATAAATTCTCGTTCATAACAAGACCTCTTTCAATTTGCTCCGGCAGACTGTGATTCCTTTTCCACAAGGCGAACCGCCTCCGTCAACAGCTTGGGGAGCTGATTCCTTTCTGCTGTTTCATACTGCTGGACTGGATGCGTCCAATCAAAATTATGAATAACAGAAATGATGTACCGGTCCTGATACCAGCCCATATCCAGCAGAAAGCAGTTCGGATATTCCACTTGCAGCATATCTTCTTTTTGTGTGATATCCAGAAAGATGATCTTTCCAGTGCCAAAATCCATTCTGGACCAGCTTTGCACAGCAAAATTCCTCCTCACGATTCTCCGAAATGCTCCAGATATAACTCTCGCACGGAATAGGGGCCTACAAGAGTCTTTTTCTGTCGGCCATCCCAGGAATATACATGAATTTTGCCACCATCCCCAATGTACCGCTGCTCCTCAAAGGGCGCGGGAAAGGGAAAACTTTCGACGATACCCCAATCAATCTTGGGCTTCAGCCCATCAAACTCCTCCCGTTTGAGCCTTTTGAAGTTGAACACCAGCGCCGCTCCAATGCCATCGAACAGCAAGTCCGCGTATTCTCTGGGAGTGATGTTCTCGCTCACATTGGCGGCCTTGACATCCACATTCAAAACTTTGTCGCCGCAGTTTGTCCAGATTTTATTGGGAGAGAACCAGGTGGTGCGTTCCTCAGCGTCTGCAAAATCCTCGCGGAAATAGCTGCTTTTTGAGCTTTCCATCTCGACCCCTTCCCGAAGCGGACCGTTGTATGGGGAAAGCGGAAAATATCGGTGCTTTGCCGGGTCAAACTGGTCAAACGAAATGTTCAACAGATACCCATGCTTCTCACTGCGCATAAGCTTGTGTGGCTTCACAATGTTTTCTTCGATGAAACTCCAAATGTACTCGTCCACATGAATAGATACACGAGGGCGACTGAATAATGTGATTCTGTAGTGATCCTCTCTGTCCATTCTCTCCGTATTGAACCAAATACGATAAATTTTAACCATAGTTATCCCCTCGCATGATTTCTGCCAACGACACTTCTGTTTCCGCCTAAAAAAGTAGTTCACCGAAAAACAGTCTAAGAACCACGGCAGATAATGTTTCAAGCTGTGGCTTGCTGAGAGGAGTGTAGTGAAGGACGATTTCTCCATACAACTCCGTGTTGATGTGGTGTTCTTCCAGATACCGCAGAACCTTTCGGTTGTTCCGCACGATATTTAGACGAAACCTGGTATTATCAAGGGCATATTCAAAACAGTCCGGGTCAATCAACTGACCATTGGCTGGATCATTCATTTCCAAGCGGAGTGCGTCCGCGCCGGTCTTGCGGGAGAGTGTAAAGTAACCATCCTCCCATTCAAAGAACAGGCAGGACAGCCCTTTATCATTGTCCAGCTCCCAAGTCATTCTTTTTGCAAATAATTCCATCATTTTACCTCAGACTGCGTTCCAGTCGCACAACATTTCATTCTGCGTGACCCGGCGCAGTTCGTCCCGTACCTCCATTAGAGCAAAACCCAGCAGGTTTTGCCCCCGCCACTTCATCGGGTCCTGCGCCTCCAGGGAGTTGGCTGAAAGCCGAATGCCCCAGATGTTATCGTAGGGACTGGCCTCCGCCAGCACACTATCTCCGGTGGAGAGGAGAAATTCCCGCAGGTTGCGGTTCTGGCTGAATTTGCACCAGTTGCCATTCAATACAATGGCGTATTTGAACTTGTCCCATACCTTCTGGTCAAACCTCCGCACCTTGCGGCCCAGGGCCTTGATCTGTTTCGGGTCGCTGCATTTCAAAATTTGCTCCCGAATCTCCTGATCGCTGAACAGTTCCGCCTTGCCTGCCATCATATACTACTCCATACAAAGATAGGTATTGGTAACGGACCAGAAATCCTCCATCCACCACTGGCTGAGGCAGCTTTTTGTCAGCTGGCCGTCCTCGGCAGGCTGATGGCCCCAGAACAGACACAGTTCCCGCTTTCTCCCCATGGAAAATTCCTGCTGGAGCCACTGGCGAGTGTACTTAGGGCTTCCTTCCGGCTGCCACGCATTCACCCAGAAATCCCCATGTTCCAGCACTTCGCTGCTATCTTCGTCATCCCACCAACCCTTCCAGGTCACCGGCTCGGGAAAGAGGGTGCGGTATTCCGTCCGCTCATCCGGGGAGAGGGTGTCCATCCAATCGCCAAATCGGTATATGTAATCCTCCCCGTAGCCCATGCGCCAGCCAATAGAGTATCGCTCGATCTCCCGGTGAGCCAGCCAAGGGGGAGGCATTATTTTCTTTTCCTGTAATGCCATATCATTTTCCCTCGTCTCACAGCAATTAAATTCTTCTTTTCCTACCATATAATCAAACTTCCGTCTGTCGGTAAGATTGGGGTTCCGTTTTCATTTTCCAGATTCGTCTCATGCGATGCAAATCTTCCATTCCAGCCGAGCACGATATGCCCATCCTTGTAAATATCAATGATCCGGCTGAAAAATAGAGGGAACTGAGGAAACCTTTCAAGGAAGTATTGTTCAACCAGTAAATATTGCACCATTCGGCACAACTGAAGATCTATGCTGTCAGGAAAGCCACAATCACGCAGGAATCTTTTTTCCGCCGAGTTCAGATCGAGGCCATTTGCCTTCGATACTCTTTTTTCATAAGTGCGCCAACTGGCCTCCACACATGGCATGAATTCATTCTGGTAAAACTTCCACCCAGCCGTTTGCAGAATAAAGGTATCTGCACGACAAATGCCTTCTTTGAACAAATTCGTAAGGCAGACGGTTCCTGAGTAGTTCTTTGTATGCAGCAGTAGTTTTTCTGCTCGTTTTGGGTCCTTTTCCTGAAGATATGGGTAATACGATGGTTTATCATACGGAACTCCACAACAGGAAAACCAGGGTATTTCACCGAAAGAACAAAGGGTTTCATTCATTCCTTCCGTAAATACAATCTTTTTCTTGAAAAGCATACTCAGCCCTCATAACTGCTCCAAGGTCATTTCACAAAGAACCAGCTTGTCTTTCTCATCGCTGAGAAATGCCCGGTTCCCCCATACATCCAGCACATGAAAGGAAGCGTATCCACGGGGCATGGCAAGGTCGATCAGCACCAAATCCGAAAGGCGCAGCAGCTTTTGTTTACCCTTCCAGTCATCATTCTTAAAAATGGGAGATAGGATCAGGTAAGTCCTGCCACCGGAGAATTTTCCGCGCATCCCGTGTTTTCCGGGCAGGCGGCTTAAATTATCTTTACCCCACAGTTTCTTTTTGAATAGTCCGTTTTCCTCCAGTTCCAGATACCAATAGTAGCCCATGAGAGAAAGACCCGCCGGATTGATAGTGCTGCTTTCCAAAAAGGCATAAAACTGTCCATTCTGTTCCAGTATGGAGCCAATCATAGGATAGTTGTAGTGAAAGTCTGCCTGGGCAAAATTGCCGCCAGCTCGCTCTACCGCCGCCAAATGGGTCTGTCGGGTTCCTGCTTTGCTGTATACGCAAGAGCCGCTTTCTGCCCAGTGTGCAGTCATGGTTTCAAAGTCTACCGTCAGGCTGGTAAAACTGTTGGTCGCATCAGCGGAGTTGTCCACTCGGCACACAATAGGGAAAACGCCCTGGCTTCCGGTGACTGCCACCGGCTTGGGAATACCCTGGGCACACCAGTTATCCATGGAGATCGGAATCCACTCTCCATCCATCTGCGGCATCCACCAAAGGGATTTACTGGCCGGGCAAACCAATAGTATTCCTCTGTCGCATGAGAGCAAGACAGGAACTTCCCAAACATCTTGCTGCTCTTTCGGCTCTGGGCTGGGAATCCACCTGGAAACTTCGCCTTTGACCCACAAAACGCCGCTGCACTTTTGCGAGAGATGATAGGTCCAAAACACAATTTCATCCTCACCGCGGGCTACCATACCCTTGCATCCAGTCGGGCTGTATTTGAAGGAAGTTCCCGTCAGTTCAAATTCCTCGAACTCCCAGTTCTTTATCACGTTTAGTTTCGCTTTCATACTTTTACCTCACAGCAAGTCTACCTTGATACTGCACCGTTCCAGAACCGGCAGCACCTGTTCCGGCTTGGAGGACATGAGAGTAATATGTTTGAGATTGGGGAACTGGCGCAGTTCCGCCTCAGTAATGGTATTAAGATCAAAGGCTCCATCCTCGCCATCCCAGAACGGACAGAGCTGGGTATAAATCTCGCTGCCGCCATCCATCTCGATCTCTGTGATCTCTGGAGCCAGCCGCGCCGGAACCGGGTATTTTTCCAGCCACTTCCGAATCTCTGGGATGGGTTCATACCCTTCCGCGCCAATGTCGATCTTGCGTCGGCTATACTCTCTGGCAAACTCATGGGCATCCAGTTCAGGAGCCAGTAAGCCTTTCTCGTACATCAGGACTTCCATGACCGCCAGCTTGAAGTTGAAGCTGGTAAAGGTGAGCACTGGTTCAGTCGGCTTGGATAACTTGTATTTCTGCGCTTTCGCTGCCTTTTGCTCTGGCTCTTTCCAGCTGATCTGCACCATGGCGGAGAGGGTCTCCAGCTTTGCTTTCTGCGCTGACTGCTCCTCTGAAACAGGACCCGGCAAGCGGGTATAAACGGTAAAGCCGCCTAATTTGAGGGTATGGGCAAATCCGGCGAAATCCTTCCAGCTGGCCTCCCGGTAGTCCTTGGACCCGATCCAAACCGCTCCGTCAAATGTCTGCCGAACCGCATACTCTCCCAGTGCCGCTACCCGGACACCAAGGGTTTTGATAATCTGCTCATCTTCATCCAACCAGCCCTGGAGTCCAAGTTCGTCCCACAAAGCAAGGGCCTGGGTATAGGGACTCTCTCGGCCTGTAATGGGGCTTTTCCGTGTTCCATTTTGCAGGACAATGCGGGCGGGCCCCAGCTTTTCCGAAAGCTGCGAAAGGGTAAACGGCGGCGTAAATACCGACCCCAGGATGGTCAGGCTGTCTTTTTTGAGAATGATTTTTCGCTCTGTGGCCTTGGGCGGTAGGAAGATGGGCAGATTTGGGTACATTTCTTTGTACTCCAGCCATTCCAGCTTTTTGGGCTTGTTTGCCGTCCGCAGGAAGCCCCAGAAGTCGATGGGATAACGAAATACCGGCCCAACCCTATCCCGCCGGGTGACGATGACCACCGTGCCATCGGTGAGTATTCCAATGTGCTGCATTTTCTCCCCGCCGAACATTCCCGGACGGATACGCAGCACTTCACGGGTGTTCCTATTTATGAGCTGAGCAAAGTCATCGGAGAGGATTTCGCCGTTTCCCTGCACCAGCAGCCAGTCCCCGGTAAACCAGCGTAGTTTCAGCCCCTCGCCCATTCCGGGCAGGGGGGCGATGCGGCACCGCCTGGTGTCCATGTCCAGTTCCAGCAGGCATTCTTCCATCCGCCCCTTGCCACTGACTGCGTGGATCATGGTAATGCGGCCTGTGCCGGGAACGGGAACGGCCTCGGAGAGATGGTCGTATCCGTCCAGAGAGAAGGTGTGTTTTGTTACCTTGCCGTTTTCCCAGCGGTAAATCTGCCCCTTGTACCACTCGTTGGAAAAGTAGACCCGGCCCAGACCGTCTGTCGTAATGCCGCAATGGTATTTGGTGCTCCATCCATCTTCCGGCAGAGTCCAGTTTTTCACATCCTGGCAGGCGCCCCGGTCTGTCAGTTCAATCCGTGTAGCGTTGGTGGGATCACCCACCCAGAGGGAATGGTCAGCCCAGCACAGGGTCCGGGGCGGACCGTCATATCCAATGGGGGACGGCTCGAACCAGTTGAGGGTAGCCGGATTCTTGCTCAGTAATGCCCGCCCAATAGTCCCGCTGCCAGCGGCTCTGGACGCGGCATAGAGTCCATTTTCTGCGGAATAAGTGAGGCACCCAAGGTGCGGCAAACTGTGGGCGCGGGTCACCTGGGGCGGACGCTGGCGCAGATCGGCCACACAGCCGTTTTTCCATTCTTCTGCATCCTGGTTTTTCCATTCGCCCGCTGCAAAATCACCCGCCAGGGAGTTGAAGAAATAATCGTACTCATCCTGAAGTATGTATTCCTCGCAGGGCATCAGCTTCCCAGGGTTCTGCTCCTTGGCATGGTCGCCCCATTTTCGCCCTTGCTGTTTCATCAGGTGGCAATATTGCCCCTGCTTTTTGCAGTAGCGTTCCCATTCGCTGCGTTCTTCCTCTGGGATCAAGGCAAACAGATACTCGTCCTCATCATCCAGGTTATACAGCGCCCAGCCGAAGGCAGACAGCTCCTGCCCCAATGCCGCCGCCCCTTTTTCATGGGATAGCTTCATATACTGAACGCCAACGGCATCAAAGCGTTCATCCAGCAGCGCCGGGACCTGCGCGCCCCATTTCCCTCGAAGTTCCGCCAGAGTGTCCTGTACGGCTCCGTCAAATTTTAGAATGTCCAGCGCATCGGATATGATTTGCGACCAGTCTGGCATGAAAGTACCCCCTTTTTAGTGCCTCAAAGTTTGCTGCTCAGCCGCTTGACTGGCGCAGACATTACATCTGGAAAATGCTTACACAGAATCTCTGTGAATAAGGTCATTGCAAGAAACGGCTTGAGATTACCTGCTGCAATCTCAAAATATTGAGAATAGCCCCAATCCAACTCATCTTCTCCGCACCAAAAGTTGAGAAGTTCTGCCCCCAGATCCATCCGCTGACTGGATAGGGATTTCCATGGAATCTGTGACCGCAGATACTCCTGAACCTCTCTGAGCTGTTCTGCGGCAATGCGCTGATGGGCATAATCCCACACATTCTTGAAATAGGTATCCAGTTCTACATAGCCAGAAAAGAGGATGCCGCAATCAATCTTGGAAAATATCTCCACCATACAAAGGATGCGCCGCCGGTGAAAAGCCTCCATTTCCCGTTCCAAGGCCTTAGCCTGAATCATTTCGTGTTTCTCTATACAGGCATAAGCTTCATTTTCTGGTATCTGGAACGCTTCATCTACTTTTTTGGCTATGGTAAACATCTGGATTTCATCGGCATTCTTGCGCTTGCGTAGGTCATCCCAACTGCCTCGCTCCCATTTATCCTCTTTTGAATAACAAGCAGAGCATATCGCCTGTGCCGGGTCAATTTCTCTCGTCAAACAGTAAGGACAAAGAATTTTCGCATTCCCACACAATCTGATCGGCTCCTTTATATCATTCCATGTCCGCTTCTATTTCTTCCGCTTCCGACAAGCCATATACATCCGTTGGCGTGTCCCCTGAAAACTCAACCATAAGTCCAAATGGCTCCCCCACAGGAAGGGTACAAATCTCAAAGTGCAGGCCCCATTCTGTCTCATCATAAAACAGAAATTGCGGCTGCTCGGCGGGAATCTCCGTTTCAGGGAATGGAGCGCGCTGCAATCCAAACTTCTCAGGGCTTTTACCAATCTGCGCCTGAATCTCATGCTCCGCTTTTGAAAGATACTCCCGCCAGTTTTGAAGCACAGAACGGATAAAATCCAGGTTTGCCGACCGGAGTTCAGATGTGTTCAAAATAATGGAAAACAGGATCTCTGTGTCTGCGATTCTTCCAGTCCAGCAGTGGATGGTCCCTGGTCCTTTCTGAAAGGTCAGTGCTCCCAATCCCAAATCGGAATGTTCAAAAAACTGTTCCATATCATTCTTGCCCCAATCCCCAGGTTACAGCGACAGCCATGTGGTCAAAGCACTGATTTCCTCCCGCAGCAATGCGGATTTCCCAGCGGCGGCAAAGGCTTTTTGGATGCCGCCATAGCGCCGCTCGGAGCGATCCGCCAGCTGGAGCGCGGCTGCCTCCAGATTGGGAATCGCCATCACAGCATCTGCCAGCGCCTGGGCGGAGAGTTTATCCCCGATCAGAGAGGCGGCAAAGCAGCGCAAATGGCTGTGGGAGAGGGCGGACAAATCGTTTAGTTTATGCAGCTCATAGAGTTTCAGGGCATAAAGGGAAGGAAGCCCATCCAGAGCCGGTAGTTCCTGCACAGCTGGGAGTGACTGGAGATAGAGTTTCTGAAGCCGGGTCGCCGGAGTCAGGAAAGGGGCAAGATCTTCCGTTTTCCGCATTTCCTCCAAATGGAGATAGGTAATGCTGGTGAGAAGTGGGGTGATGTCGCCATTCTTTTCTCCACGCAGGTGGAGAACACGCAGGCCGGGGAGAGAAACATTGTCCCAGGAAACAGGGGCCGACAGCCATAGGGACAGTGTATGAAGCTGCTTTAGCTCGGAGAGAACTTCTACACCCTCACACTTTTCCATCAGGGTCAGTTCCTCCAGATTGGGATAATCTCGCAGGAAGGACAGATTCACCTTCCGCTCTCCCGTCACAGACAGACACCGTACCGCATCCGGCTTTCGCCCATTCAGATCAATCTTTTCTCCGCCACGCCAAAAGACCGCCGTGCAAAAAGAGGGCTCCATTTTCATAAAAGTCACCAGTCCCGTTCCCGGATAGCCTCCTCCATGTCAATCGGAATGCCAAACCACTTCAAAATGTAGTCTACAGTGACGCCGATGCAGTCCCGGGCTACCGTTTCAATCTCACTGTTGTTCTCGTAAAATTCGTCCTGGAGGTCATTGATGCCGCAAACTGCTTCGTCCAGCTTTTCCTGCACCACTTCGGTGTCGGTTTCGCCGCTCTCCAGCAGGTCGATGACCTTCTGGAGTTCGTCCTTTACCTTGTCTACCAGAAAAACTGGATAGTAATCATCCTGATACATCTCGTCCAGCAGTTTGTAATCGGGATCAAAGGTTTTCATTTTGTGTCTTCCTTTCTTCGTAGTTCACAGTTCAGGCACTTGCCTTCTTGATATTTTTTTCTCACTCACCGCCAAACCGCTCAGCAGCGTCTTTGTAAACAGTAATACTTTCTTCCACGCTCACTTTTTCGCTGCGAATACGGAAGTAGTCCCGCAGGGCGCGCCTGAGTTCTGGGTTCTCCACTTTGCGGGGCAGCAGGCTGATGAGCATTTCGTCGTAGCTCCCGTATAGCACACCGCCCCGGTTATAGGTCTGCCATGTCACCGCGGGCTTTTTGCCCTCCGGGTCTTTTGCCAGAGCAAAGAGCCACCGCTCATCCAGCTCCACATAGCGTTCAATCGTAAACCTTGTGTCATAGGTCCCATAGCTGTAATCACCCCAGAAAATCAGGGCGCGCAGCCCGTCGGGACCCGAGCGTTCAAAGGCCCAGTCCTCCGGATAGCTGCGGTAATCCAGCAGCCCCAGGGCGTTCAACAGATAGCTCGCCTTTGGAGTCCCCAAAAGGGGCGAATAGGTCTCATACACCTGCTCCTTGGGCTGGGTGAGAATCGCCTTCATAAAGACCGGGATCAGCCAGCTGCCGCCGCAGCGTTCGTTCAGCTCATCCGCCAATGCCTGCAGCCGCTCATCCGGGTTGCGGATCAGGGAGGCGGTCAGCACCACAGCGGGAATTTTCTCTTTTTCCCTGGGTGTGGCATCCCAAATGCGAAGTCCGTCCGTAATCCACCAAGAGGTGCAGTCGTCATCCGGATAAACAGGCGCGCGTTTAAGCCGGGCGAGCCGCTGGGCGTTTTCTGCCAGGAAGCGGTAGACCTCCAGCATTTTGAGCGAGGCTTTCCCCATCATCAGATGGAGACAGAAGTTCAACTGTTCGATTTCCAGGGGCTTTGTGTCCCCCTCGTCCAGCAGCCGGGAGAGGGTCTTTAAGATGGCCGGGGCGATCTGCTCCGACACGCAGTCGGAACAGGCGTCCGCCATGATATGGCTGCCCATCCATTTACCCTTGACCAGCTTGGCCCACAGTGGGGCGGCGGGGGCATACTCCAGCTGCGCCAGAGCCTTCTGAGCAGCCGTCTTGCACTTGCCCTTTTCCATATTCACAAGCTGGAGAAGCAGTTCGCCGTTGGCTTCAGCCTTGCCCAACTCCAAAATGGCCTGTTCTCGCTTGACCCCCTTGGGGGGCAGTTGTTCCATAGTCATATTGCGTTCTCCCCTTATTCCTCAAACTCGCCCTCGATCATTCCATTGAGATATTTTCCGGGGTCAGCGATAAATTCCTCCCATCTGGCTAACGGATGAAACTCCTCATGCTCGATGTCCAGATACCACAGTTTTTTATCTCTGGGACTCCACAGCAGCAGATAGTCGCTGTAGTTGTCCATCTTCGCCATCAGGGAGAGCAGTTTTTTCCGCTTCCAGGTCATCTCCTGCACATCCATGTAGGGGTAAAGTTCCGCCCATTTCACCAGTTCCCGCTCCGGAAATTCCAAACGCAAGGGGCCGGTCTTTAAGTATTCCACCAGCTTGGCAGGCAGCTTGTAAGGCATGAGCTGACGCACCTTTTCCTGTTCGTTGTGCCATTCCTCCGGCTCCAGAGCTTTTAAGTAGGCGGCCATTTCCTGATTTTTGTTCTGTACTGCCACGGTGTAGGGTCGGTCGCCGTATTTATCGGAAATGGTGATGTCTGCGCCCTGCTCCACGAGCCAGCGCACCATCGAAAAATCGTTGTGCCGTGCCGCTTCGATGACAGGAGTGGAAGCGTAGGGGAACACCATGTCCGGCTTGTGGTAGTTGATGTCCGCCCCGTTTTGAATCAGATACTCCGCCAGCATCTGATTCCCCTGGCTTGCCACACTGCGCAGGGCTTCTCCGCCATATTGTTTCAAATCCATACCCAGCCTGTCCAAAATGGAGAGTATATCAGGATCGCGCCGATTTTCCAGATGGAGAAACAGCCGGTAGATGTTCTCTTGTTTCGCGGGGATTCTGACTCCCGCATGGATCAGAAAAGAAAACAGGGTCAGGTCTCGACTGCGCAGGGAACCGTAAAGCAATTCTTCCGGGTTATGGGTCAAATCCGCTCCGGCTTCGATCAGCAGCCGCACCATGTCCATCCGCTTTTCCAGCACCGCCAGTTCCAGTGGAGAGGTTTCCTCCTCCCGCGGCCACGCTCCAATCGTTACCTGATAGCACTGCGGCTCATTGGGAGAATGCCCCGCATGAAGCAGGGAACGGAGTGTCTCAATGTCGCCACCTCGGATGGCAGCCATCAGAGGTGGTACATTTGAATAGCTTACTTCACTCATCCGAATTCTCCTGACATTCTATTGAAAAATTTTCTGATACTGTTCTCTCAGTTCCGCCGGTGCTGCTTTGATCACCTTGCCGCCGCCATTTTGCGCAGCTTGCCCCCAAATGCCCCAGAGCACATCTTGCCAGAGAAAGTCCTGGGATCTTTTGTCCTGGCAATTTTCTTCCGGCAGGTAGTCCTCTAAATGCCTCTTGACCTCCAGCAGAGCGTTCAGGCTCTCCTCATTGGCAATTAGAGTACGGAACTCCTTAGCTGGTTTCATACCCTGCATAGACTGGACGCCGTGGATCAATACGGGGAGTGTCTGAACGGTAAATCCGTATTTTTTGAAAAATGCGTGGATGAACTTCTCCTGTAAAGAGGAATGTTCATCATCACATAGATCCAGATAGTCGCACACCATCGAACACCACTGTGGTCCCTCCAGCCCTAAAGCAAACACGGCAAAGGTGCCGGGCATCGCGCAGGCTTCATCCGCGAGGTTTTGGTACCACTCAAACTCCCGCATAGCCAGACGAGCGTATCGCTCCATAATCGGATGCAGACTGGGATGCTGCACAGCGCAGGCAAAGAGCTGATTGACTCCCTTTTTGGGCAGGCCGGGAATGGACAGGTAAATCTTCTCCGGCCCACGGAACTCCACCGAGTAACTGCGGGGAAATTCCTCCCGCTCCAGCACCGCGCACAGGTAGTCCAGGATTTTCCCATAGCACTCCTCCGTGGAGTCCCTGGCGGTGATGCGGATGGTGGCAAACGCATCATTGGCCGATGCGGTAAAACGCTCCGTTTTCCGCTTCTGAATGTCCGTTGGCAATTTGCCGCTGCCGTCCGTTTTCAGCTGCTTCACCATGTCTGGGCGGAGCTGGGAAACCAGGCCGAGAATGTGCTCGGTGGTGAGAGAGTCGTAGCTGGCTCCATACACCGTATAGCAGACCGCCACATAGCAGGCAAAGCGCAGCAGGCCTTCGTCCACATCCTCCGGCCGCAGCTCGGGCCACACAGTGCAGGGCGGGAAAACCGTAAAACCATCCTCCCGCTCTCCGACCTCAAAGTACCGATCCTGCACCTGCTTTTCGATGTACTGCCGTAGTGTGTAATCAATCTCCTTCCAGCCCGCCAGACGCCGCAGGGCATCGCAGAAGGCGACCGCATCCGCATAGGGAAATCCTTTCAATGGCAGTTTGGACAGGTATCGCTCCAGCAGCTGGCTGGGAAGAAAGGGTGTTCCGTTTTGATTCCGAACAACCACCGGGTAGCCGGAATGGTTTTCTTTTGCGGTTCCATCCAACACATCCTGAATGCATTGATCGGCTTGTTCCAGCACTTCGGGGTCCGTATCTGGTTTATGAATCAGGTAATAACGGCCATGTACGCCGTCTCGTTTCGGTAAACTCATAGCAGGCTACCTCTTTCTTCCAGGCTCTCCGTTATTGGAATAAAAATCTGCCGGCAACGCTCTTTCAGTTCCTCCGAAGCTGTTTCCACCACTTTTTGACCACCCTTGGCGCCGGCTTTGCCCCAGATCACATAGCAGACCGTCTCCCATGCGTATTGCAGCACTTCCTCCGGGCTGGCTTCTGTTTCCTGGGTGGGCTCCTCATTCTCGTCATCCTCATCATCCTCGTCGGAGGAAAAACCGCTTGGAACGATCTCGGACAGATGGACTTTTGCCTCCAGCAGAGCGTCCAGGCTTTCTGCGTTTGCCATCCACGCGGCATAGTCCTTGGAATACTTCATGTTCTGCATGGACAGCAAACCCCGGACAAAAATAGGGACTGTATCGGCGGTAAAGCCGAACTGTTTCACATATTCCCGGAGAAATTTTTCCTGTAAGCGGGAGTGCTCATCATCACAGAGATCGAGATAATCCCATACCAGCTGCCGCCACGCTTGCCCCAGCATTCCCAGGGCGAACACGGCAAAACTTCCAGGGAGAGCGCACTGCTCATCGCTGAGATTGGTGTACTGCTCATATTGCCGCATGGCAAGCCGGGCGTACCGTTCCATCAGGGGGTGGAGGCTGGGGTACTGCACAGCACAGGCAAAAAGCTGATTGACTCCCTTTTTGGGCAGGCCTGTGATGGGAAGATAGCTCTTTTCCGGCCCTTTGAACTCCACCGCATAGCTGCGGGGAAAGTCCTCCTGCTCCAGAATCTCACACAGGTAGTCCAGCACTTCGTGGCAGCATTCCTCTGTGTTGTCCCTGGCAGTAATACGGATCACAGCAAAGGCATCGTTGGCCGATGCGGTGAAGTGCTCTGTTTTCCTCTTTTGCAGAGAGAGCGGCAGCCTGCCGGTCCCGTGTTCCCGGAGCTTTTTCACCATATCAGGACGGACTTTCTCCACCAATCCAAAGAGGTAATTGGCGTCCAGATACTGAAAGTCCAAGCCATACACTTTATAGCTCACCGCCACATAGCAGGCGAAACGCAGCAGCGGCTCCGGGATCTGCTCTGCACGGATGCCTGGTTTCAAGGAATACTCCCGATCCCAGAAGCGATCATCTTCATCGCCTGTTGCAACAAAATACTTCTCTTGTAGCTCCCGTTTCAGCATATCAAGTAGATGGTGGTCAATTTCACCCCAGCGGCTCTGGCGGCGCAGGTTTTCGCTGAAGGCGATGGCCTTTTCCGCATCCAGGGTCTCGGCCCGCTGTATTTCGGTCCATGCCCTAAGCAGTTGCCACACCTCAAAGGGTGCACCTTGACTGCTGACCACTACCGGCGGCCAGTGGGAATCATCAAGCCGCGTGATTCTCCCGTCAATGGCATCCTGGATACACTGGTCAAAGAGCGGTTGCAGTTCCACCTGCACCTCGGGCTTCATCCAGTAACAGCGCCCGTCCGCACTATTTCGTTTTGGTAAACTCATATCAGGCCACCTCTTTCCGAACAATAAAAAATGCCCTGCGCCGCACTGCCACAAGGGCAGACGAACGCAGGACATAAAAAGGCCGCGCAAATCTAAAGCCGGTTGCAAAAATCCGACTTGTTCTGGTCTTTGAATGTATTTGTTTGCTCTGTAATCCCACAGAACATGGAAGTTTATCTCTGTGCATCTCGCGTCACCTTATCGCTTCCTTTTTTGCTCGCTGCATTTCATCCAGCAGGGCGTTGATTTGAAATTCTACCATATCATCTGCTACTTCGGGAAACAGGAAAGGCATAGTATCAGGAATAGCTTTATAACTCATCATCATTGTTAAGGACAGATTACCAAATAACCGTGGATCAATGTTGTCCATCGGAACGCCAAAAATTGTAAGTAAGTTGCGATATAAATACAACTGGTCGTTACGAAACGCTTGAAAATTTTCGTTGGAAAGGCAGCGATATACTTGCTGTTCTTCCTCTATTGATAAGACTGCAAACCCAACTTTTTCTCCATAACAACAATTTTTCAAGAAGGTTTTGACGCTTTCTCTCCAACTGAGTTTGGGGTCATTCATCAGTTCTTGTGCATAGCGTAGCAATTTAGGCTGCTGATATCGAAGTGCCTGCATTACAAGTTCTTCTTTTGAAGAAAAAAAGCTGTAAAAGAAAGTTTTAGAAATTCCAACTTTTTCACAAAGAATAGCAATGCTACTATGAACAAGTCCCTGATTTACAATACTTTCAAGAACAGTTATCAGGAGAGCTTCTTTCACTTGTTCGCGTTCCTTATCTGAATAGGATTTTCGTGCCATCGTTCACTGCCACCCTTTCAATAAAATACAAAACAAGGAAATGGTATTTATATTATAAAAGGCAACCAAAAACGATGCAATAGTATATGTGAAAATTTTTTATGAACTAACTAAACCATTAACTTATTTCTGCTGTATCAGGATGGAGAAAAATTATACGAAGATTTTGTTTCAAAGCATAATTTACTGTTTGGCCTGTCCCAGATCGTAGTTTACGATTGTTATCATAGACTGCCAGCAAGAAATCTGCATGATCTACCATATAATAATTTCTCTTTTTATAATCGGATGTAGTTCCACTTTGTCCTATAACAATACATTTTGTGGCATTATGAATAATTATCTGCAACCGCTGTTTGCTCATTGCATCCCATTTCGAATCATGCCCTTCAAATGGAAGTGCAACAATTAACTCAATATCTTGATATCCCGGTTGTTCTTTGAGATATAAGAGTTGTTCGGCTGCCCACATATCTACCCCTAATGCACCTCCAACATAAAAGCGGAAAATACCTTCTTCATCATGCAAATGACAAAATGTTTTTAGCATTGCTTTTTTTATCTTTTTGCACAACGAATACCCTTCATTATACTTGAACTTAAATCGAGTTGGACGGTGCCCAGTAATGGCACAAGCGTATGTTTTTTCCAAAAACTTCACCCCACTTCAAATCTCACGCATACAAAAATGAAATAACGCAAATAAAACGGCGTAAATAGGAATATATTCAATATTATAACACATACTATGTTTATAATCCAGGCATTTCATCTGTTATCCTTGTATATAGCGAGGTGAGGATATGGATGAAGAATTTATCCGCAATCGGATCACCGAATTGCGTTTGAAAAAAGGCGCATCAGAATATCAAATGAGTTTGGCTTTAGGACAGAACCGGAGCTATATTCAGGGGATTTCATCCGGTCGATCTCTTCCGTCAATGGCTCAGTTCTTAAAAATTTGTGATTACTTTGAGATTACCCCTTTGCAGTTTTTTGATGCAGAAGCGGTCAATCCACAGTTAATCCGTAAAGCGATGGACGGAATGCGAAAACTCAAGGACGAAGATCTGATTATGCTAATTGGCTTTATTAACCGACTGCAATCCAAGGACTGACGGCGGGGGTTTCGACCCCTGGCCGTCTATTTTTGCAATTTTTGGATTAACTATTACTTTTTTCTTCATCCGTAAGTATCTGTTCACCTGTACGGTTCAAGGGGGTATAAAAATGGACTGCCCCCCAGTCCACATACGAATCGGGCGGCAGAATTGCCGCCCGATTTTGGTTTCAAAGCCATCTGCAAAGGAGTAGGAATCCGCTGTTGGCAAAGTGGCAGACTGTTCCCCAGGTGTGGGATCAGAGGCATTACAGGCATCCGCAGGGGCGCTTTCCGGCTGCACTGCCGGGGATTCATCAGACGCATCATCTTCCAGCACAGGGGCGTTTTCCGGCTCGTCAGGGCAGAGTAAGTCAGAGCATAAAGTATAGAGGTTGCTGGTCTGGCCGCCGTTCTTACGCTCGTCAAACCGGGCCTGTTTGACGATATATCCCGCCTTCACCAGCTCATCCAGCGCTCGCTTTACGGTGGACACCCCATAGCCACACTTGGCGGCTATGGTCTTGATAGAGGGGAAGCACTCGCCCTCTTTGTTGCAATGCAGAACCAGGACTTGCAGCACAAGCCGTGCTCTGGGCTTCAGTTCAGAAGAAAATGCCCGCTGCATATACTCAAACTTTGCCATATTCCAATCCTCCCAATCATGTCATACTGTTACAGGCGCTTTTCTCCTGCAATATACTTCTCCACAAGCGGCCGGTAGATCTGCCCATTGACCCGTTTCGCAAACAGGTCGTGGGATGCCGCCGCAATCTGCACATTTTCCCCAAAGAGTTCCATACAGTATTCCTGAATTTCCTGCGGCACACAGATCGCTACCGGGCGCACCTCCAATGAGCCGCACTCGGACAATGCCTTGTGGAACACCGGAATCTCATAGGGCAGGACACTCCCGCACAGGAGCCGGTGATCCGCGTCACGGAAAATAGAGGTGGGCGTCTGCATCACGCCGCAATCATAGATGATAAACTGATACGCCTTATCCGGCTCGTTGGTCAGGTAGCAGTCGATCCCATCAATGGTGTAATGCTCCCCATCCGGCGCCGCTTCGTAGATGTTCAGCAGGAGCTGCAGGTGGCGGTTCTGATTGACTTCGATATACGCCACCTCCGCACCTCTGGCCGCCAGCCAAGATGCCAGGTTAAAGGCCGTCACTGTCACGCCGCTCCTGCGCTGCGAACCGGCCACGGCAATACGGATATTCCGGGCGTTCCAGCGGTACGGAATAATCTCATCCGGCTCCGGTGCCTTCTCACGCTGAGTAGCTGGCTGCTCGTAGACGGGAGCCTTTACCACATACCGCTGCATCCCATCTTCGGAAAGCGCTTCTGTCAGCTCGTCCAGGGCGTCCTCCATCGTTTCACCCGTAACCAGATTCACAACGCCGATGGACAGTAGCCGTTGTACCTCGTCGTTCACATCCTCGTAGCCGGAGAGGATGACGATGATCCGGGCGGAGAACATCATCTGAAAGGATTGCAGGGCAAGGGTGAAATCATTGCCGCTTTCCTCGATACACGCCGCATCCACCACAAAGAATTTGGCGTTGGCATAATTGCGCATATCTTTGGTAACGAAACTTTTCAGGCTGAACCGGCCGACCAGCTTCTTGGCGGGCAGAGTCATATTCCGCACGGCGGGGTCGATCAGGTTGCTTTTCTGGTTACTCGTCAAGTACAACAGCATAGGATTCACCTCCCATATTTTCAGCACTGGTTTTGTCATCCGCCCCACCGGTCAGCAAGAGGACGATGCCCACCACTACGATCACGATGTAGATAAACAGTTCAATCAGCTTGTTTCGGTTATTCATATCGCACCCCTTTAGTAGATCGCCCACAAGGGACCGCCTGCTGCGGCGCCCTTTCTGGCCTCATCCAGAATGATTGATATATCCCATTCCTGTTCGCTTCGTTTTTTACTGGCAGGATCGGCCACCAGGATTTTTCCTTCAGAGGTCACTCCACGCAGCACCATAAAGTGACCGCTGGATGTGAAGTGGCCTTTTGACATAAGTGCCACAATCAATTTCCCGGATGCCAAAGCATCCACCACGGCCTGCGGGTCATCGGTGCTGATGCTTTCCCATTGAAGCCCAAAGCCCTCCGCAGCCCCCGGTATCAACGAGTGATAGGAACCGTTGCCGGAACACCAATAGCCATTCTGATACGCCCATTCTGCCATTGTGGGGGGATCAACAGTCTGGTCTGTCAGGCTGGATACCACAATCGCCATAGAGGTCGGGCCACATCCATAACCGCCGATATTATCGGTTCCATACGGAAGATCGGCCCAACGCTCATCCAACTGATTGTAGTAGACGACTTCGGTCACCCCATCCGTAAAGATGATGCCCTCATAGCTCTGACCACTACCATCTATATAGTCTTTCTCATAAATGCCGAGCTGCTGGTTGTAACCATATTGCTTCTGAAAATCCTCCACCACGTTTACCTCATCACCAATCAACCATTGGGACAGTACGGAAAAGGGGCTGGTAATGAGGTACAGGATGAAGGCAATTAAAAGCAAAAGCCCCAGAACCGGGGCCAGGATCATAAACAGGATTCTTTTCCGGCTCTCGGAGTCGGTAGCCGCCTGCACAGCTACCTTTGCCAGAATTTTTGCAGTCAACGGATCAACAGCCAAAAAATCACCTCCATAATCAGTCCGGTTCCATACCGGGGGCTTCCATCATCTGCTCCATTTGCAGATTGAACGCCTCCCGCCGTTTACCGGCGCTGTCGTCAATTTCAAACACCTTTTCTCCTTTGTCATTTTTCCGGACAGATACCATGTAGTCCCCATTGGCGATGAAGCAGGCCGTAAAGAGCGCCCGAATCGCCGGGGCAGGCATCCGCGAAATCTCAAAAGGAGTAGCAGCACACTTGCTGTTCCAGGAAAAGAGGTTGCGGGCGGCATCCGCCGTAATCTTCATCCAGTCATATTCAAACTCCTCTTTCCGCATCATCTTGGTAAAGTCGATTCCCTCCGGGCAGAGGTAACGATCCATCTTCTGAAAGAGAGCCGGATGGGAAGCCATCAGGAAAAGGGCGGCATGGTAGGAAGCGTCCAAATCACTGCCCCTCCAACGTATGGCAGCCATCTTGTTGACCAGGTATTCGTATCGTTCCGCATGATTCATCTGAAAACCTCCTGTGTGGAATAAGTAAGGCGACCGGGATTGCTCCCGGCCGCCACCGAATTACCGGCCGCCAGCCTTGCCCATATAGGAAAACTTGTAAGCTGGAATCTCAAAGTTTACATGAAGCCGCTTGGACCCAATGATAAAGAGCGCGTGTCCACGCCGCTTGCTCTCCAACAATTCCTGCTCCGCGTCCGTCAGGTTGTAGAGGTCTTTGGTTTCCTGAAGGTTTTTGCCGTCGCAGCCCATCAGGATTTTATAGCACGGAATATCCAAAAGGGCCTGCCCGTACATTTTGACCTCCGGGGCCAGGAAATCCACCACGGAATGAGAAATGATTGCCAGTCCAGCTTCATACTTTCTTGCCCGCTTCTCCACATTACGCAGGAACACCAGGGATTGCGGGACCTGCGGGTCAATCATCAGATATGCCTCGTCACATACCAGCAGGCAACGCTCATTCCGGTCGCGGCTCATTTCCTCCCAGCACCAGCTCAACAGGTTCAGATACTGCGTGCGTTTGACATTATCCGACGCATTTTGCAGGTCGTGGGTATCCAGGCAAATAAACCGGGAATTAGCCTCCAGCGTGGTGTGGCCGTTCCACAGAAAGCTGTCGCTGCCCGCTGCGGCGTCGTACAGCAGCATTGCCAGATCACGATATACCGGATTCTCCTTGTTGGCCTCCGCTTTCTTTTCCAGCAGGGCGTGAAGGTCGGACAGAATGGGAAAATCCGTGGCCTTGAGCTGCCGAATATCCGTTTCCCAGAAGATGCCGAACTGATTGTAGAGTTCAATGATCGTCTGCTTGAGGATTGCTTTCTGCATATCCGTCAGGCTGGGCAGATACAGGGAAAATTCAATCTCCAGTGTTTTCATGTGCAGCGCCATATCAGACATTCCGTTTCCTTCATCGGTATAGAGTTTGTCGGTTTCATCGTCATCGTCACGGGGCGCCGGTCTGATCTGCAAAAGGTTGGAGCGGCCGTTTTTTCCGCCGCCAGCATTGAGCCAGCTTCCGTTCAGGTTCCGGCACATATCCTTATATTCGGATTCCGGGTCGATGCACAGGATTTTCGTCCCCTTCATGTATTCCGAAAGCATGATGTGCTTCACAACGGTACTCTTGCCGATACCGGCCACACCCATAATCACGAAGCTACTATTGGTGCGGTCGTTTCCGCGCTCCCAGGTATCCAGAATCACCAGGCCGCCGTTGCTGTCCTTTGCAAAATAATAGCCCCGACCATCGTTGTAACCGGAGCTGGCAAACGGGAATCCGCCCACAAAGGTACTCATGGGAATAATACGGGACACAATGCTGTCCACCGTGGAGTTGGCCGGATAGGTGGGAGAAATGCTCTGGAACCCTTCCTTTTGGAGATTGGCGAGGGTGCGCACCTTGCACTTCTGGATGTTGAAGGCGCTCTCCACACGGCGGCAGACCTTTGTGAAGTTGACCTCATCCTGTGCAATCGGCATCACGGTCAGCGACATCATGGCAACCGTTTCGCCCTCTTGGTCGATCCGCTGCATGATTTTCTCGCCGTCCTCGGCGGCTTTCTCGGCGCGCTGCCGGGTCAGCGGGTCTTTGGCACTGTCAGCGGCGCCGCGCTGTTGGACAATGCTTTTGGAGATTGCGGAAATGAGCGAACCATTGTCAATGGGGGTAATCCCCACCGAAACAATGGTGCTGGGGATGTTGGTGATCTTGGAAAGCCACCCCATATCCACCTTCTGCGGATAGCGGACGGCGCCGTACACCTTACCCAGATTTTCACCGATGACCAAACTATTTCGCTTGATTTCCAGCCCCATCGGGGTAATGACATTTAGCAGCGCTTCATTGACGGGAAACGCTTCTTCTTTTTTCTTAGAACCTAACAATGATCCACCTCCAACTGTTGATTGCGGTAAGGCACCCCAATGTAGTCCAGCACAGCGCCGCACCCCAATTTATTGATGCAGTAATCATACTGCTGGGGATGCGTCACCTGCATAAGCTGAAATCGGTTCGGCTCATGCTCCAGATGAACGCCGTACATACAATACATACACCCCGATCTGGAAACACCGGTGGTTTTCAGAATCGGGGTGCCGTTCTTCTTGCGGCTTTCAACAATGTCCCCATAGATGGGGGCATAGGGAATGCCGGTCATTTTCAGATACCGCAAAATATCTTCTTCCAGCCAGAACGCAAGGGGCTGGCTGAGAGGCCGCTGGCGCTCGAAGCCGTTGCAGCCAAACTTGATCCAGGATTGCTCCCGCAGCTTGCTTTCGCAGGCCAGGACACCCGTAATCGGGTGCCGCCCGGACTGCCTTTCAAATTTGTTCAGCGGCGCTTTTTTCATGTGGTAACAACACCTTGCCGAAATCTTGAAGGGAGCGTCCAGAAGGTATTTGTAATTCTCGCAGTTGTAAATCGACTTCTTTCCGTTCTTGTCCAGCAGTTCTCCATTGAGTCGTGCCAGACGGTAAGGTTGTCCCTTTCTTGCGCCGTTGATAACATCCGAAACCTCTTTGGAGATGATCGGATAGCCGTACTTCTCAAGAATCTGAGTGAACGGATAGCGCGGGCGAAGCCAAATAACATTGTCCTTCGTTTTTACGAAATCGCGCAGTTCGGGGTATTCCAACCCCGTGTCAACATACACAGCAGGAATATCAGGGTAGACCCGCCGTGCCAGATCAAGCAGCACGGTGGAGTCTTTACCGCCCGAAAAGCTGATAAAGACCTGCCCATCGTACCGCATATACCATTCCATGATTCTCGTCTGCGTAACTCTGATTTTTCTTTCGAGGCTCCAACCCTGCATGATTTTCAAATCCTGCCGGGTGTGCTTCATACTTAGGCAACACCTACACTTTCCAAAATCGGGATCGCAGCATTGATGCCGGAATCCTCCAAATGCACATAGGCGGGGTTGTTGACCAGGTTGCACAGCCGGACAATATCCTGCTGCTCTAAAATCTCGGTCTGAATGCCGCTGTCCGAAAAATATCCGCCGAGCAGCTTGAGCTTCTGAAGCAGATCGCGCTCAACGCCATCGCTTACCCTATCCCAAATCTTGATGTAGAATTGCCGTTCCACAACCTCGCCGGAAAGAGCAAAGGCGCCCATTTCCACGATTTCCTGCTTCAGCAGTTCCTTTTGCTTCACATCGGAAGAAGAAGTGAGTGTGGCAGACAGCTCCGACAACAGCGGAGAAATATCTACCGGGCGGGATACAGCAAGAAGCTGAAACGGGTACTGTGCGCTGGACAGGCTCACCGTAAGCTGCTTGGCAATCAGCCGCTTTTCGTTTTTGCTGAACAGTTCTGTGCTGATCGGGTAGATCTTCAGATACGCCAGAGCCAGATTGTCACGGGTATAGAGGAAGTTCCCCCGAATATCTTTCACATTCACAAACTCATTGGCGGTGATCTGGGCCAGTTCTTCCTTGTCCTTGTTCTTCGATTTTTTGTGTTTGGCCGACAACTTCAGAAAAATCAGCGTCCCACCGCCCAGCAGCGCACAGACGCAGATCATAATAATCGGCAAAAGCAATTTATCGACCTCGCTTTCTTTGCCATAAAAATAGGCCCTGCTTTTCAGCAGAGCCGTGTCTTATAGTTCCAAATCTTCTTCATCTTCGCTTTCTTCGCCGTACCCAAAATCCAACTCGTCCGATTCAAAAGAAAAGCTGTGGTCTGAGATGCAGTCCAGGGCATCGCTGGCGTCCAGCTCGTCAAAATGCTCTCGGAAGAAAGCCAAATCCTCCTCGTCAGCGCGCACGGTTTCGCCATCTCCATAGAGATAGGTCTGAATTTTCGCTTCGATGGTATCCCCCAGGGGGCCATTCGGCAAGAACCTCAGAGATTTCATCACAGTCCAGCAGTTCATCCAGCCCATCAGGGCTACCGGGGACAAAATGCTCCGTCATCAGAGAGTGGGAGGCATCCAGAGTCACCACCGAAAACATTTTGCTCATCGGCTTGCCTCCATATCCTCTCCGGCTCCGGTGTCCATGTCCCATCCCTTGCCGAACATGAGGTTCATAAACTCTTTCATGTCGGCGGCGGACCGTACTTCAAAGGATACCGCTGCGGGGACCGGCTGCGGAAAATACTCCTGATACACGGCAATCTGTTCATCGGTCAAAGAAACGCCCCGTCCTTCCGGGGTATCGCAATAGAGGAAAAAAGTTCCGTGAAGGATATCCGGCCCGTACTGTCGGTTCTCCGGCAGACCTGTCAGTTTCCCGGACGCATTGCAGCAGAGAACCGTTTCGCAGGGCAGAGGAATACACTCAATGTCCCCGCCCACAAGTTCCTGCCGGTGTTCCAGAGAATCCTCCAGCATGGTCGTATAAGGCGCCCGCCCAGGTTCAAACACCATAATCCGAATCATTCTGTTGTCGTTCATATCCATTCTCCTTTTCTTTACGGATTGCCCGGTGCGATATGCCAATCATCATAGAGGGAGCCGCTGATCGTTACATCATCGGTGAGATTCATGGCAAGCATCCCCGCAGGCGTCCAAATATCCATCACATGAGTATTGACTGTGTAGCTCCCGTCCGGGAACCAAACCGGCGAAAAATGCACCCGCTGGTTATAGGTGCTGTAAATGTTTTTGGCAAACTGGAACCGCGCCGTTGTTCCGCTGGTGAGCCGCTCCAACAGCCGCCAGTAGGTTCCATAGCCAAACTCCGGGAAGTAGGATACGGCTGTCTGCCCGTAGGTATAGTGCGATAGCGGGGCAGAGGTGCTGACGGTTGCCGTTACAGTGTTTGTTACGCCATAGCCTGATTTCATCAAATCGCCCGAAGCGGTGGGAACCTTTTCGTCCGGCTCGATTCGGGTGGTGGCGGTCATGCTGGCCGAGTAATTGTCCCGGAAGTAATCATACCATCCATCGTCTACCCAATATCCTGTGTTTTTCCCTGTGCTGTGCCACACCCAATAGGGGTGCCATTTCGCCCACCAGACACTCCATGCTGCATAGGTCTTGGTTTCTCGGCTGGGAATGCTGCTGGCCGACCAGCTTCCCATTGTATCGGTGGCTTTCGGATCGGGCGGGTCGTTGCCGGAGAGATCTACCACCTTTGCGTGAATGGTGCTTTGGCTTAACGAACCTTTGTTAGTGCTGACATAGATGGTAATATCCTGCGGCTCCGACGGTGTATGCCACTTTACCCAGGCAATCTGACTATCTCCCGATGGAATCACAATATTGTTCATCCGGTAGGTGCTGCCGTTGATACTAAAGGATACCGTAGCAGGGCTATCAGGATTGATCTCCGATCCCGCATAAAGCGTTACCGGCGTGATGACATCTGTATCCACACGATACTCGTAGTCATAGTCGGTTGGCTCCGGCTGTTCGGGCGGGTCGGTAAACCATACAATACCCATACCCAGATAGGTGATAATAGTATCGTTGGAACAGGTCTTATTGGTAGCCCCTGTATAGGCCGGAAATCCCATATCCGCATATTCCAGGAACATAGCCAGCGGCAGGTTTTTATGGGTCAAACTCGTCATTGTCTTACGCAAGGACCCGCCTGCCTGATTATCATAGAGCGCGGCTTCATGGGCAGTCATGGCCATCATAATTCCGTTGTGCTTAAAATAGGCGATTGGCTCCAAAAACAGCTTGTACTGTCCGCCAATCAGTTCCTCGTATGCGATTCCGGTCTGCTGCGCCACCAGTTTTACCGCATACTCGGAGCAGAAGTATTTCTTGATTGCTTCAATGCTGGCATTCTGGCTGCCACTGCTGACGATCCTCGGCATAGGGGTTGCGGGGGTGTAGTAGTCGTAATTCCCCGTGGTAGGAGAAATACTTGCCCCATTTGCATATTGAATTTTACTGACTTTCCCAAAATGAATCTTGATAGATGGAGTTTTATTAGTCAGATCAAAAGAGGACGACACAGGCTGACCGGATTCTGCATCAACCACAGTAATTCGTACACCATCCATACCAGGGTTCCAGGAGTTCTGCGAGGTTCCTTGCCCCATATCGCCGCCACCGCCATCCACGTTTCCGCTTCCTCCGGTTTCTGCCAGGGCGCTCATAGGACAGATACCCAACAGCAGCACAAATGTGAGCAGTATCACAAATATCCGCTTCAAAAACGCACCTCCAATCAAATTAGTTGAGAACAAAAAAAGAGTACGGTATCGCTACCGTACTCTCCGGGCTTGTTATCAGCCCATGTTGCCGACCTGTTTATTTATATCTCCATCAGAGTCAATGTTGTGCTGGACGGAGCCGCCGCCCTCGTCGGTGATCCAGCCAAAGCCCTCCAGATAGATGGAACCGCCCTGTGTGTCGCCGGTCTGGGGTTGGTTGCTGTCCGGCTCATGCACAATCGGCTCATCCTTTTCGCTGGCCGCCTGCTGTTCCTCCTGAGAAGGCGCCGGGGGCGGAGTGGTTTCGGGTTTCTTTTCACTGTCGGTCAGGTTAACGTCTACCTGATCTTCTTCCTCCACATTCAAAACAGCATCGGTCTGGTTCTGGCTGTCAGTCGCTTCGGGTTTAGAGGTGTCCGGCACCACTACCAGCGGTTCGCTGGAGCTGCTGTCCGGGGTATTGCTGCTATCCACATCCTCGGCAGATACATCCGAGGGGGTGGATGCCGGATCAACGGTTGTGGTCTGCCCTCCCTTGCCCAGCAGCACTGCGGCAATCACAATTACCACAACGGTGGCTGCGCCAAGAACGGCCAACAGCTTCTTGTTTTTTGCACTCATTTGAAAACCTCCTTGTACGGTGATTTTATATTAAAATGATGGTGATATTTCTCGCCATCATTATACCATTTGCACAAATACGGCGTCCAGGTGTGATTCCTGCCAAATATTTTTTTGCGCTATGGAAAAGCGGCAGGGCGAAATACACAAAATTAAAACCTGGGAACATATTTGGCGTTGAGTTTCATGGTGATCTGCATGGGGGGCAGATGCCCGAACCCAAAGGAAAGCGGCACATCAACAGTGATTGTCCCTGTGACATTGAGCTGCGTAATGCCATCCGGCACAGACGGGGCCAGCGGAGCATTTTCTACATCCAGGTGCAGGTCGTACAGTCGATACTCCAAATTCTCGCCGCTGTACTTTACATACTGCCCGCCCTCGTATTCAATGCCCAAAACATCTTGCAGGCGGGCGTATACATTGCCGCTGGTAACATTCTGTGACCAGGACGAACCGGCAAGTTGATAGCCACCGGAGTAACCCTCACGCAAACCGGCATAGGCTTCATCCCAATTCTCGGTGGCCACATCTACAATGGCGGACTGGACAGAATCACGCACCCCCTGCGCAACGATCATCAAGCGCATATACTCAAAGGTCACACAGGCCAGAATCAGGCAGCAGAGGACAACGGCCAAAATCATCGGTACGCCTTGCCCGGATTTGTTTTTCAGGACTTCTTGAATTTTCTTCACTTCCAATACACCTCCGAAGTCCCGCTGGCCTTTGCCGTCAGAGTGACAGGAAAGGATGCAAACTCACCGAACAGCCCAATATTGACGGTGGTTGTGAGGGTCACTTCCACCTCGTTGCCGAGCTGGATTTTTCCGGTGTCGCTCCATGAGATATTGGGGTCGAGTCCGGTTTGCTCCCGCAAATCCGCTGCTTTTGCGTTTGTGGCAGAGCCAACCTGCCCATTGATTTCTGCTGTCCGAACTAATTCGTCTGCAAAGACATCAAGGTTCTGCTTTGCCACGAATACCGGTGCAATGCGGACCACCAAAGCCAGAACCATTGCAATCGCCAGAACCAGGACACACACATCCACAAAGCCCTCGCCCCGTTTGTCCTTCAGAAGTCGTTTCACGGTTTCTCCACCTCCTTTAGAACAGTTCGCCAAAGGCTTCCAACACCACATAGCCCAGGACACCCAGATACATCAGCAGGAAACAGCCCAGCAGCATAAAGGAATACTTACGCATTTTTCCCGGCTGCTTCATGGCTTCCAGTTTCAGTTTTTGAAGTTCCAACTGCTTAAAGGTCATAGAAAGCATCTGGAAATACATGATACCGTTGTCACCGCGCTTGACCGAGATCAAGCCGCGCACCACATCGGACAGCATGGTACTTCCAATCCGGCTCTCCATGCGGGTGAGTGCGTTTTCCTCGTTGCCGGATGCCATATCCGCAATCGTGATTTCCAGTTCCCGCTTCATGGCATGACCAGCGTTTCTCTGGTAGGATTTCAGGATGTTCAGCACATCACGGGATGCCCTGAGTTCCTGTTCAATGGTGTTTACAAATCTGGGCAGCTCGGCTTCGATTTCTTCCCGGCGCTGTTGAACGATCTCGTCCGCTCGTTTCTGCTCTTTGAAGTAAACTGCCACCGCCAGAAACACAATGACCGGCGCAAGGATCGGGAAAATCAGAAGGGCCGGAATTATCAGCAGAGCAATCAGACCAGCCTTTACCCAGGCCGCCGCAATATAGGTTTCCGGGGACATTTTAATTTCGGCGGATTTCAACTGTGCCTCCAGCTTCTTCCGCTTATAGCCGTCCAGATGTACCAGCGGAGAGAGCCGTGCGGCCATATCGAACAGGACAGCATTGATGCTGCCTTTCTGTGACTTTCCACGGCTCGTCACGGTCAGAACCGCCTTTGTGCTTGCGGAAGTCGGCAGCCGGAGCAGTCCGGCCAACAAAAAGAACGCTCCCAGGCCAAAGAGCGTCCCAAAGCATAGCAAAATGAGATACAAAACTCGCGTCACCTCAATTCTTTGTAATAGAGCCGTTTGGGGCCGGTGTTGCGGCTGTCGGCTCTGGGGCGCCCCGGCACATTCCAGTTCCCGCCGCCTCGCAGTCCCGGCGCACATTGCCAGCCGGAAGCTCGCAGGCTGGCTCCGTTTTCGGTTGCCAGGGTGTAGGTGATGATTTTCTGATAGCCCATCAGTTTCGCAATCCGGGCGCACCGGCTGTAAAGGAAGCTGCACCCGTTGGCAATACCATCGGTGCAAAGCCGGGTCACTTCCGCTGTTTTCCCATCATCCAGTCGGCGGGCAACGGGGCGCCCAACAATCGCAACTCCATGAACGGCGTCCAAATCATCTACGACAGCTACACAGAATTTACAGCCGCGCACCTGCCCACTGTGCCGGTGATGCGCCAGAACAAACGCATTGGCATCCCGCAGGGAGATCGGTAGCACTCTCGATGGTATCACCTCCTGACGAGATCAACGCTTGTATTCTACGGGCTTGGTGAGCCGGATCACCGCCGCAAACGAGATCAGCAGCACCAGCAGACACACCGCCAGAATCCCTTTGCCAAAGCCCGTATTTACAAGCACATCGTACCAGTCTTTATTCAGGAAGTATAACAATGGGATGTTGCCAATGAGCAGGAACGCCATTGTGATAAATTCCTTGAAAGGCTCATAAAGCAGGTAGTCCAGTTCCGCCGCAACAATCCGCATATCCGAGAGTTTCCCGATGATCGGGGTGAGCGTGCTTTTCAGGCTCTTATCGTCCTGACAGGCGATAGCGGCATCCACCCATTCCCGAAACACATAGTTGTCCAGTTTGGGCTTCATGTTGGAGAGTGCCTGTTTCACATCGGCGCTTATCATATTGGTTTCGGCCAAGAAGCCCCGGAACACATCTGCCACAGGCGGGTTCAGGTAATGAATGTTTTCTTCCACAGCGGTTATCATGCTCTCGCTGCGCAGATAGGAACTTGTGATGATAGACAGTCCGGTTTCAATCTCGTTGTTCATCAGCTTTTTATAGCTGTGAGAGGTGAACAGGACATACCAGAACGGGAGCAAGCCCATCCCGGCCGCCAAAACCGGCAGCATAAAGTAGTTCTGAATCACAATACAGATCACAGCACCCATTGCCGCCAGGAACAGAGAGAAAGCACAAATGGCGGCAAACTTCCCACCCTTTCCGGTGAGAATCAACATCTCCCGTGCTTCCAGCACGGTTTTACGGATGCCCTTCGGCTCTTTGGGGTGGTTGACCTGCTGGATTCGCTTGGAAATCGGCTGTTGCCGCCCAGAAAGCGGCTTGGTCAGTTCCTCCGCAAATGTAAAGGGGGTCATGCCCAGAATCAAGAAGATGCCGGTCAGCATCCCGACAAAGGCCAGCAAAATCAATACAATCACGCAGTTTCCTCCTTTCCAGTATCCAGTTTTACACCGCCACCAGCGATACGCTCCAGCAGACGGGGCGGCATACCGTTTTCCAAAAGCCGCTTTTGCAGGCTGGCCGAGATCGTGGATACCTTTTGAAACTCGCCATGCACCTTTACCTTGCCATCTTGGATAGAGGTTTCCGACACATGATAGCGGTAGAGGGTGTGGAGCTGCCGGGTGCCGTCCTCCAGAATCTCACATTCAGTGATCTCCATGACGCGGCGGCTGTTGTCCTCTAGCTTCTTCACAAACAGAACGATAGGAAACGCTTCTGTCACCAGGTTATACAGGGTCTTATCGCCCATGTCGTATTTCTGAGTACACAGCGTCACCATGCGGTAATAGGTTGCTTTGCAGCTATTGGCATGGGTGGTGGTGATAACTGCGTGGCCGGTGCGGGCCGCCTCCTGTGCGGCGAAAGCCTCGGCCGATTTCATCTCACCGACACACACAATGTCCGGGTTACAGGTCAGGGCAAACTCCAAAAGGCGCTCCTGATCGTAGTTCTGCTTGGGATCGTCAGAAAAACGGGTAACGGTATGGACTACATTGTTGATGACATTTCCTTCGGCGTTCTCTTTCACAAGGTCAAATTCGCGGCACCCATTTTCAATGGTGAAGATTCTCTTTTCGTTGGGAATGGTGGAGAGAATCCAGCTCATCAGCGTGGTTTTACCGCTGCCGGTGGAACCAGTCACACAGATGGACAAACCGAACCGGAGAACTTCGGCCAGAAAGTCCAGCATTTCGGCGGTGGCTGTCCCGTAGCCAATGAAATCATCACGGCTCAACTTCTTGGGATTCACGATACGAATGGATGCAGCCACACCTTTTTCTTTGTCCGTGAGCGGATTGCCCAGAACCGTGATACGGATTTTATTGGAGAGATGGCCCACCACACCCGGCTGACTGTTATCCAGAATCATGCCGGACTTATGAAGGAGTCTGCGAATTACATCAACAGCGTGCTGTGGGGTCTGGAACCGATCTTTGGTGGGAACCACACGCCCGTCCGCATAAGTGATTTTCACATCTTTCCACGAATTGATGTTAATTTCCTCCACATCATTTGCGAAAAGATAGGGCGTCAAGAAGGAGAACTCAGCCATTTCCGTATAGAGTTTGTCGATCAGTTCCTCATGGCTCATGCCCTCAACGCCCAGACTGTAATCGTTGAGATACTTTGCGATGTATGCGGTGATCTGCTGGTGCTGTTCCTCCGGGTTGTCGGTAATCAGGGTCGAATACTTGCTGGCAAGATATTCCTGAATCTCCGCCAGCACTTCGGGAAATGTCCGCTTGTTCCTGCTGGTATTGAAGAACAGGTCAATATTACTTGCCATCTCCGAACACCTCCCCGGCAATAGCGGCAATGACCGGCTCATAGGTCTTGGCCTCTTTACCGGAAAGCGGTTCCAGCAGTTTCAGCGTCGCCGCCTGTTCCTCCAACGAAGGAAGATACGGCAGCCGGTATTTCACACCGCCAAAGGAGTTCTCGTATTCGCTGCCACCCTGATAAGGGCGCGTGTTGGACAGCACCTTGATGTGCTGTTCCGGTTTGAACTTTCTGTCAGCAACCAGCGACAGATAGGACGAGAAGTAGGAGATGGCCTTCAGGTCACAGCTGCACACCCGCAGCACATCATCCGCCACCTCCAGTGCGGTGGTCGCCAGCACATTGCCGGTCAAAAGGCTGGTGCAGTCCACAATCACATAGTCTGCGATGTGCCGCAGCAGAACCAGCATATCCACCGCCTTTTCCTTGCTGTACTCCGCATGGGTAAAGACATTTTCACCGGCCTTGTAGCCCAGAAAGCTGATATAGGGGTTTTTCTCACAGGGAACACAGGTCTTGAGAACCTGTTCCTGCGTCATTCCGGGAGCCGCCAGCAGTTCGCCTACGGACACATCCGGCAGTTTCTTCTCGCTGACCACAGCCGGAAGCGTGGGCGCCGTCACATCGGTAAACACCAGCACCACATTTTTCTTCCGCTTGGACAATTCCAGGGCCAGTTTGACCGCAGTTACGGTTTTCCCGCCCCCAGGGCTGCCCCACACAGCAAGCATCTGTTTCTGCTTATTCGCCATCGGTATTCTCAACCTCCTGTTCCTCTGCGGGTTCATTGCCGGCCGCATTATCACCGGTGTTGTCGGCCACATTGTTATCATCGGATACCTCACCCTGTTCGCCATCCTGAGCTGCGGTATCTTCCTCCGGCTCCACAAAGAACTGATCCTGAGCTGCCAGGAACTTTTCGGCGTTCTCACGGGTTCCACGGTACACAAACGCCAGGTGCAGACTGTTGGATTCCTCCAAATGCGCAAGGAGTTGTGCCTGTTCGGTATTTACCAGCAGGGTAATGGTGGACGGGAGCGATTCTTCGGGATTTTCTTCCTCGTCATCCTGGGGCGCCTGATATTCCTTGTCGGCGCCGGAACTCTGTGTTGCGGCCAGGACCTCTACATACTTGAGTTCCGGGGGCTGGGTGGTTTCTCCTGTGTCCTTATCGGTTGCAAAGAGCATGATGATGTCACCAGCTTCCACCTTGCCGGAACCACCTTTGGCAAAGGTGGGAATGGTAACGGAGATCGCCACTTTGGAACCGTCCAGCTTGGTCAGGTACTCGTACTGAGTCAGTGGTTCAGAAGAAAGCCAGCCGGTGTTTACATCCGTATTCTTGCGAAGTTCCACATCGGTATATCGGCCAACTACCTCGTCAAGCGATGTGGCAATGCTGTCGGGCATACCGGATGCGCCTCTGGTGTAGACCTCAACCATATCCGCCGTGATATAAGTACCACGGGGAATCACCTCGGCTTTTACCCGTACCGCTTCGGTCTGGGCCTTCAAACCCGCATTGAAAAGGGGCGTGATGCCAAAACAAACCAGAACGGCCAGCAGGATGCAAACCGCACCGATGATCGTCCGGTTCCTGAAAATATTCTTGTTCAAGTTGATACCTCCATTTGTTCAAATTACAGCGGCCGCAGCCGCAAGCCAATAAGCAGTTACGCCGCCAATGCAGAAGAACGGGGCAAGGGGTAGCCGGATGGAAGAAAAGTCCTGCCTGCGAAACCCAAACAGCATTACCCCTGTAAGCACGGCCAGGAACAGAGATAAAATGCTGTGCAGCAGACCAGGCCACACTCCCAGGACAAAGCCGCAAGCCCCCATCAGCTTAATGTCCCCGCCGCCAATGGCAAGGGCTTTCCCATGTGTCAGCAATGCGGCCAACAGGTACGGGCCTCCCGTAACAAGAAGCCCCGCCACAGAAGCGGCGGGGCGCAGCTCTATCAAGCCACAGACTAAAATCATGGCAGGAATCAGATTGGGAATTTCTCGTTCTTTCATATCCCAGAGCGCAGCACAAGCCAACAGCAACCCGAATACCACGCCTTTAACAATCAGCGGATTCATGGCTCCATATCACCAACCCACTCCAAATCCGGGTTGTCCAGTATCTCGCTATGCAAATCATAGAAGTACCGCAATTCCGCAGGTGGCTCACCGTTGATGTCAAACTCATGGTGGCGAAGTTCGTTTAGCCGTTTTCCCGCCACTTGCTTGACCGTGCTTTGGATTCTGTCTATGTCCAGGCAGGAGTAATCGGCTCCCATCCATTCTGTGTAGAGAGCCGCCAAAGGCTGCGGATAAGACAACAGAGCGTCCGTTTCCCACTCGTCCAACCCTTCCTCCAGATGGCAGAGGAAATCTTCTTTGATGATTTTCTCGTAAGCGTGGTCAAGAATTTCTTTGGGCGGCAGAGCGGTGAGTTCTTCCATACGGGCGTCAAATTCCGCTTTGGCCCGTTCATAGAGCAGGTCGCCCCGGTACTCGGTGCCTTTGTCCTGAAGGAAGTAGTACACCACTTCGCTGATATTGTTCGGGTTCATGCAGCGATCCGGGACGGGGGTGTTGCGGAACGACCATGCCGATTCCAATACATTTTCCATCGAAAGCAGCATATTCCGCTGAATATCACACAGCGGAATATTTTCCAGTTCATCTCGGATTGCGAGCATGGTCTGAAGCTGCTCAAAATACGGATCGCCGGAAGGAAGTCCCTCCGGCGGTCGTGCAAAGCGATGGATTTCCATTTCCAGTTTCTCTTTTAATGTGTCAGTTTCCAGCATGAATCACCTCCATCACAGGATTTGTCGATAGAATACGGCGATGGCGGTCATTGCGACCGCCATGCCGATGATAATAGGCCACGGGTTCCAATTTTTCTGAAACATTTTATTCTCCACATTCCAACGCCTTCTGTGCAGCAAGGATTTGCTTCCCGATGGCGTAGATTACAGGAACCGTCACGGAATTACCGGCTTGCCGGTATAGTTGATTGTCGCTGTTGACCGCCCGCGCCTTATCAAACATCTCGTCCGTAAAGCCTTGCAGCCGCCAGCACTCACGGGGCGTCAGCCTGCGGATCAGGCCGCACCCGGCAAACGCCGTGCCTTGATTGCAAGAGGTTTCCAGCGTCGTGGCAAGGTCTTTGCCAACCCGTCCACGCCGTGTCTTGCTCTCTGGGAAAGAGAGGTTGATGCTGTCGCCGCAGCGGGCAATATCATAGCCTTTCTTTGTTGCTTCTCGAATCTGCATACCGTAGGGACACTCATCGCAGTCCTGAAATAGCACCCCATGCCGATCCTGCGCCGTAATGGTGAAGGACGGCTCTCCGCAGTTCTTGATTCTCCGTCCGTTTTGCCGTTTTTCTTCCCGATCCGGGGTCACGACAGCACGGCAGCCATAGAACACCCCGGAACTGCCGCCCCAATTACTGATGGTGCGGTTATAGGCGGAGAGAATGCAACGGGCTTCTTTGGTAAGTTTCGCCTTTCCAGTGCAAATGTCCACAAAGGACAAAATCGCATCCTTGTCCATCCCTGCGGGAGAGATCAGAACACCGGAATTGTCTCCGCCACGGTTGGTAATGCCGCTGTTATACTTGGCTTTGATACAACGGGCATGATCGGTCAGTTTGGGATTGCCATTGCAGAGGTCAATAAAGTACAGGCCAGTCTTTACCCCAAATCCGCCGCCTTCCGAGGTCAATGTGCAGCTGATACCTGTTGTGTCATACACCCGTTTCCCTTGTATCCCCCCTATGAGTTGGATAAGAGCTTTGCCACTGCCTGCGGGGACAGGAAATATTTTGGGTCTGCGTCCGGCTCCAGGATGTCGGCAAGCGACAATGAACACTCGCTCACGATTTTGAGGGGGGCCGAAATACTTTGTATTGAGCAGTCCGTACTCGACATGATAGCCGAGTGAGGCCAGCGTATCGAGAACGGTCGCAAAGTCCCATCCTCCATGAATGGATAGGAGATTCTTAACATTTTCAAGGACAATCCATGTGGGTCGATTTTCAGGACTTTGGCCTTTGATGAGTTGAGCAAGTGTAAAAAAGAGTCCACTTCTTGCTCCGTCAAGCCCTCGCTGGCGGCCAGCGACCGAAATATCTTGACACGGGAATCCTCCTGCCCACAGGTCTGCTCTGGGGAGATCTGCGGGGGCGACTTTTGTGATGTCGGCTGCATACCATTCATCCTCCTTTACATCATGAATGGCTCTGTAACTGCGGTCGGCATACTTATCAATCTCACAATGCCCCACACAGCGCATCCCGCATAGCTCAAAGCCCTTGCGGAAACCGCCGATGCCTGCGAAGAAATCCAGGAATGTCATCTGCTCCATCGGCAGCCTCACAGTTCTGCCGTCATATCCTCGTCAAGCTCATCTTGCTCGATTTCATTCATGTGGTTGGTTTCTTCCTGTTCGTCCTCAAGCTCCATCAGCTTCACAAAGACGGCATTTACAACACACGGATCAATCTCCGTGACATATCGGGTGGTCGGGTCTACCTGATGTGCCTCCCTCGGCTCTCTTGTGTCGGGGAAGTCCGTTTTGCCCGCTCGGTCAAGCACGGCCTGATCGAACCGCGCGTCCCAATCGGAAAACTGGATGGTACGGGACAGCACATACATCGCCCGCTCTGTTCCATAACAGCGCACTAATTCTTCGATAAAGGCGTCCAGTTCACGGGTATTGAAGGCAGTCATGGCCTTATCCTGAATGAAGTTGCGGCAGGACATATTGATGTTGTAGCTGTCACACCAGAGAGCCGCTTCATCCTTTCGGGCGGCTTCCTCCAGCGAGGGGTAGTAGACCGGAATGGTTGCGTACATCACTCAAGCCCCCATTCATCCCCGTAACGATACGGGTAGATTTTCTGTCCGCGTAAAAAGCGGATCAGATTTTGCACCTGATCCACCACGGACAAATTGCTCTGGTCTTTGGTAGTCATCATCACAGAGCCAAAGATACCGGCCAGAGCCAGGATAACGGTGGTGGTCACATTCCCGGTAAAGAGCCAGGCCAGCGCCGCTATGCCGCCCATCACCAGGGACCCCACAATGGATTGAAAAAGTTGCTTTTTCCCGAAACCGGTAAACAGCTCGGCCTCCGGCTTTACGCCCAGAGGAATGTAAAGTTTCAGATCTTCGTCCATTTGCACCTCCTGTCAGGAATAGTAGTACAGAATCATGTCTTTGATCTGCCAGATGGATTCTGCGATGATGTAGAAGATCACCGTGTTACGGGCGCGCTTTTTGTACTGCGCCGCCTGTTCCTCGGCTGCGGTCAAGCGTACCAGGCAGTAGATAAAACGGGCTACCGCACCAACTCGCACGAGCAGGATGATGGCATTTGAAATATCGTCCATTGTCACCATCGGCCATCACCTCACTTTCCCATGCCCTTGACCATCTGCACCAGCCGCACAGAATGGTATGCGTTGTTGACAATGGCACCGCCGCCACCGCCACCGGTCGTAATGAGGAAGTCCTGAAGGAACTTCGGTGTCCGAACCGCAAGAATCATACAGGCCACGCCCCAGAAAATGTGCATATTCATCATCAGGCCAACCCCCAATTTCGCAAGAGAAACCTGAATCACCACAGAGAGCGCAGACTGGAAGAACTTGCTCATGTAGGGCTTGAACACGCCTTTGTCGTTGTCAATCAGACCTACGCAGGCCAACGGAATACCCACTCGCAAAATCAGGATTTCAAGCCCGCGCATCAGGAATTGGAAATAAAGAATGAAATAGACGATGACAAATACCAGGCCAAAGATAGCCGTCACAAGTCCCATTGTCGAAATGCCGGATACCCAGCCCGCCCAATCGTAAGCGGTGGCAAGGCCGATAGCCTCCAACATTTTGTTGCTCATTTCCTCTACAATCGTGGCGAGCCAGTCATACATGGTGGGAAAACAGATTGCCACGGCCATTGCCTTGAAGAAGTTTGTGAGAATGGCAATAGGCTCCTCGTCGGCATCCCCGTCTGACCACAGCACATAGGTTTCAAAGCCTTTTTTCAGGAACTTCAGCACAATCAGGGACACACCAAAGCCGAACACAATGTCGAACAGGGACTGAAATAGATCGACCCCAGCCAAAGTGGACATATACTGCTCTGCATACAGGGTAAGGGGGATAATCCCTTCCATCAGCCCATCAATATAGGCGATTGCTCCATTCAGCAGGGCCACGATCAGCAGCACTAAGATATATTCCAATCAGCAACCACCTCCTTTCTGGGGGCGGCACTCGGCCGCCCCCAATAGGGATTGGAATATGGCGGGCAATCAGGACACGGCGGCGGCTTCGTTCTGCACGGCAGCCTCATACGCTTCCAGTACGGCAGCGGAGAGTTTCGCCCGCAGCTCCTTCGTCATGGGGAAGCAATGCTCCACCCACTCGCCCTTGACATTCCGGCGGCTGGGCAGGGACACGAACAGCCCCTTTTCGCCCTCGACAACCCGCACATTCTTCACCAGAAAGCAGTCATCCAGGATCACGCTGCACACCGCCCGCAGTTTGTCGGGACCGGTAAAAGTCTTTTTGATTTCCGCTTTGAACTCCATTGAAAAACCTCCTGTTAAAAATTAGGGCGGGGCCGGTGGCCCCGCCGCTGCTTGTTCCGATCAGCCGCCGTAGTTGAACATATCCTTGATGCGCTGGGTGATGGTGGGCAGCACGGTGTCGTCCACGATCAGGTACAGACCGGCCAGGATCAGGGCGCCCAGGACGATAGAGATCAGCACAGTGATTGCCACATCCAGCGTTCCCTGACCGGTGCGGTCGGTCAGCGCCGTCGCCGTGCGGTCGGCCAGCTCACGGGCCTTCTGCTTGGCAGTCCAGATAGAAGTCATAGCCTTAACCTGAGTGTTGCGGATGAAGTTAGCCATAGTTTTTTCCTCCTGTTAATAAAGTGATTTATTTAGTAAGGCGCGGAAATCGCCTGTACTACGGAATGTATCCCAGCTTACTGGTAGTAGCCGAGAATCAGGTTCAGGGTGGCGGAACCGAGTACGGCGCCAATGCAGGACACCACCGCCACCACAATGCGGTTGTTCCACTTTTTCTGATCCATCTCGTCAGCCATGCCGCGCCGGATACAGAAATAGATGATAAGCAGACCGGCCACAACCGGCGCCAGCACCATCAACCAAGTTGTCACATCACCGATCAACTGCTCGGTTCCCTTGACGATCTGGCTGTCCTGCACCCCAGCCGCATAAGCCGGTGCGGACATAAAAAAAGAGGCGGCAAGTGTGGCGATTCCAGCACCTGCCGCCCGGACAGTCTGTTTCAGCCTGCCCGCCGTCTGGTTGATTTTCTCTTTCATTCAAGACCTCCTATGAGTTAATCATCATCAAGGCCGCCGCCCATAGCGCCCTTTTGCTGTGCAAGGCGGCGCATGATGTCTTTCTGGTAGTAAATCCAGATGTTCCACAATGCGATTTCCTGTTTCGTGTCGGTGATGATTGGCCGTTTCTGTTCCCGTTTTTCCCGCAGCCTGCGGTTATGCTCCATGTCACCCAACCCCAACATCTTGTTGAATATCCACTGAGAAAGGTCGGGCGCATACATCATAGCGGGGTGGTCGCGGCTGGTGATGATTTGGTGGGGACGCTTGACGCGCCGGACCTCATCGGTATTGAGCAGTTTTCTCTCGGTCAGACTGACGCTCTGGGAGTTAGAGGGGGTTGTGTATTTGCCGTTACTGGCCGAAAGCTGGTAACTGGATGTGGTGTAGCTGCCGAGTTTGTCGGACATCTCCCGCAGCGTTTCCGGGTCATCACTTTGCAGGTATGCCCACACCTGACAGTTGCCCTTGATTGTGTTGGCGATATTGTCGCTGTACTTTTCTTTCAGTTGGTCAAAGCCCTGCACAAACAGCGCATATCGCATCCCACGGCCAGCCGCCACGGTCAGTTTGTTGGTCATGTCACTGATGGGAGTAAAGTTGCCATACTCGTCAAGGATGAAGTTGACACGGCGTTCCAGGCGCCCGCCGCGCCGGTCTGCCGCCTCTGCCAAAAGTTCATATTGCTGCGACACAATGAGAGAAGCAATGGGGTAAAAGGTGGTTTTCTCGTCGGGCAGGATTACGAACAACGCCTGCTTTTTACTGCCCATATCCGCAAGGGTAAAATCGCTGGTATGAGTGATAGCATAGATGGACTTCGAGGTGAACAGCCGCAGGGTGGTCAGAGCAGAGGTGTAGAAGCTGCCTCTGGTGCGGGACGGAGCCACATCGGAAATGGACAGAAGCGCCCGTGCCGGGTGGGATGGAGAGAGTTTCTTGACATACTCCAACAGCGGCATCTTATTTCCGATGGTGCGGCACATTTCCGAGATGAACCAATACACATTGGTCATGTTCTGAAATTCCGGTCGTTTTTGGTTATCACACACCACGCAAAGAATGGCGGCCGCTATGATGGAACATTCGCCGTTTGTCCAAATCTTTTCGCCCTCCGGCTTACCAACCAGATTGTTCGTCAAGTCCCAGGCCAGCATTTCTGCCCGGTCGGTGTCGCCCTCGTTGATGGCGTCAATGATGGGCTGGAGCAGATTGTAGCGCATACTCTTTTCAGGGTTTTTGAAGTCCAGCACCAAAACCTCATAGCTCAACTTTTTTAGGAAGTCAGCGGTGTAGTGGAACAATTCGGCTTTGGGATCGGAGCAGAAGATGGATTCACCAGCAAGTCCCAAAAGGCAGATACTTTCCAAAACCAGACACCTTGATTTACCGGAGCGAGTGGCGCCAACGCAGAGCAGGTGGCAGTCATCACCGACAAAATAGATTTTTTCTTTATCGCCCTCCTTTCGCATACCTACCACCACGCCGCCTTTTTTCAGCGGAGTATCCGCTCCCAAAGGTTCCTGCTTGGGAATACCTTTGGGATGAAGGTTCAACTTCAATTTATCGCCTCCTTATTTTTCTTTGAGAAAATCCAAACCATCGTATCCGGTATCTAAGAGCTGCCGGATCGTTGGATTGTGCGGGTCAAGAATATAGCTATCAAATGCTTTGTCCTTCTCGGAGTCGGTCATCCACCGGGCCGAACCGTGCTGGTATTGGCCCACGGCTCTGGGTGTCTGAATCTCCGGGGTGATCGTGTCCAGGTCTGATTCATACGGCCTCATGTTGGTAAGAAAGAACATTACCGCCAGCACACTCACAAACCCTTGCAGGCACAGATACAACATCATGTGCTGGCGGTTGGAAAACAGACTGGCAAGGCAGTCCCCGATAGGGAGAAGCGACAGCCGGGTAATCTCTCTTGTCAGCAGGCCATGAACCGCTGTGGAGAAAAATAGATTGAGAATTGCGCCAGAAACGAAGATCAGCGCACATACCATCAGTTTAGGCTTTGTTTTCATAATTCCATATCATCCTCAACCGCAAAATCATCCAGAAACGCTTCATTGTCTTGATCCTCGGTCAGCTTGATTTCCTGCGGTTCCATTTCGCCCATCTGCATGGGAACCAGGACCGGCAATAGATGCTTTTGCAAAAAGTCCTGATCCTCGCAGCGGTCAATGAATGTCCCGAAGGTGTTCAAAAACGGTGTATCCAACGGAGTACAAATCATCAGGTCGCCGCGCTCTTTCCCCATTTTCACAATAAAAGATGCAAGATTGACCGGATCGGGGTCCAGGCAGAACGCTTCATGCAGGCCGCCCTCCGTAGGGGTATACCCGATCAGAAAAGGATAGCCGCAGGCAGTATGGTTCTGTTTGGCTGCGCTGATAAGTTCAGGGGTGACAAACTTGGTGAGTTCTTCGGCAGCCTCATTTCTGACCGGCTTATCCAGAAGCCATTCTTTCAAACTTTCCGGCTTGACAATACCACAGAAGTCATGTCGTTCCCAATGAATGTATTTGCCGGTCAACAAGCTTTCTGCATACACGGCCTGACCTCTGGCTCCATAAATACATCCAAAACCGTCACGGGCATACCAGATGGAGTCGTCGGCAGTCATGTCCTCGCCCTTGCTGCTCACCCCAGGCTTGAGAACCAGAAATTGATTTTCGTAGTTGTACTGGCTACTGTCGGGGATGCAGTCATTTATGTCCAGAGGGCGATCCAACTGGCGGATCATTGTCTGATTCTTCACCATATCGTCAGATACATAGAGAATCGGGAGTTGCAGAAAAGTAGCCAGACCGATTTCGTCCTTCATCCCCTGAGAGATGGTATCACCCATAACCCAGAGTTCATCGCAGCGTTCCAGCAGTTCGTGACCCATTCGCAGGCCCTGTTCCCGCTGCTCCGGCACTGTGTCATTCAGATATTGCGTGAAAATCGTGTGCGGCGCCAAAGGAATCACGCCGCAGGATGCCGCATAAGCACAGTAGTCCTTTGCCTTTTCCATGTTTTTTTCCATATCTCCCCGCAAAGGGGAAGAAATATAGACCAGCCTCAAAGTAACACCTACCTTTCCCAATTAAGCCCATCCACCCAACAGACGGACGGTGCAAAAGTCGCTGAAAACTGCCCACCGGCGACGGGACATAGCCCCAAACCTCTGAGCTTCAAATTTCCAGATCTTCCTCGTCCTCTAAATCACAGGCGCTTTCCGCATCGGAACCGTAATCTGTGAACGGCAAAATGTGTTCTGTGCCGTTCTCAACATTTTCCTCGGATTCATAAAGGCCCATATCGGCAAATTCATTATCGGAAACAAGAGTACCGTCAACGGTACGGAACATCAGCGGCATATAGTTACTGTCCTCGTAATACAGAAACTCATTGGTTGCATAGGCCAGTCTTGCAATGTCGCCGTCGTGAAAAATGAAATATGGAATCGTTCGTTCCCCGTTGATTGCCGGATACTTTTTGAGTTCATCAAAAAACTCTTGAAGTTCAGGGCAGACATAATGCACGGTCAGCTTACCGGTTTCATTGCGGGAAATTCGTCCGATCACATCTTTCAACGCATGATCGGCAGTCAGTTGATAGCCAGCCCAGGCGACGGCTGTAATTTGGAACGGCGAAACAACGCCATCCGTTTCTTTATAAACCTGCGTGTTATCAAAGTCGTACCGGAGCCATTGACACTCCATATCATCCGCCTCTTGGCGCGGCGAAATGTCTGCTTCGATGATGAAGTGACTTCCTTCCAGATCGAAATCCAGGATTTTCATTGCAAACTCCTATCTTTCCAAGTCCAGCCCGTCCAGCTCATAGTCTGAAACAGGCGGTTCAAAGGCCGTATCATAGGTCACATCATCAAGCTGCCGGATTGCGTCCAGGCGGGCCGCCGCCTGCGGATCAGTAACAAGTTCCTGTTCCAGCAGAGCGTCCGCAACGATGGCGTTGGAAACAGGGTCGGTAAAACAAAGGTTCTCACCGTCCTGCGCAGCCTGTTCCAGCACAGACTCCGGCAAGATTTCTTCGGCAACGGCCTTCGGCACTTCCAGCCCTCGTTTTTTTGTGCCGACGATCTCATAAATACCCACGGCGATTTCTCCGCAAGTGATGATGTTTCCCCAAATATCGGGATTCGGGCGTCCATCACGCATACTTTGTCCCTCCATCTTCCTCATAAGGCATATAAGCTATGACGGTGAGGTAATCCGTACCCAGGCGCCGCAAAAGAGCATCCTGATGTTCCATGACCTGATCGACGATATGCTCCGGGCAGTATTTCATCAGGTCGGCTACATATTGCCCCACATCCAAGCCAATGGGATGCGCCAGGTATTCTTCGTCCGTCATGCCCTCAAGCTGCTGGTTCAGCCCGTATTTATACATCAGGAAACGGGCGATAGCGATGGTCTGATTTCTCTTGCTGCTCATGCTTGCTATCCTCCAATCTCCATTTCTTCCTGCTGGCCGAACTCCATATCAAAGTCAAACTCCATTTCCTGCTCCCGCAGCTCCGGGATAATGTCCTCGATTTTGTCAAGAATCCGTTCCACAGATTCACGGGCTTCGTTGGAAACATCCTGATCGAGTATGCTCATTTTGACCAAACCCGCATGAAGGACCCGGAGTTCTTCTTCGGTGAACAGCGCACGTTCATCCACTAAACCGCTCCGTTTGGCAAAATCCTGTCCTGCAAATTCCTTGTTGTAAAAAATCTGGCGGGCCATCATTTCGCCGGAATCCGGGGCGGTGCGGTAGGTGGAGAACACATAGCCAAACAGATGATGTTCCTTGCAGGCGAGAGTCACGCCATTGTATTCTGCCAGCTTATAAGAGCCATTGGGAAGTTTCTCATTGGCGTCAGTATAAGGACAGTCGCGGCAGATACCCGCTTTGTTCGCTGTGTCCTGGGCCGTATCGTTGATAAGGCGAATGAGTTTGTCCTTGACTGTGACAAAGGGGTTCTGGATCACCGTATCGGCTTTGGAGAAATAGGCCACAAGCTGGTTCTTGAAATAAATATCAGCGATGTAATCGGAAGATTGGGACCGCTTTACATCAAAGCCGCGCCGGGCAAGCTGCTCAAAGAACAGCCTGTAAAAATCGGTTTTACTTCGCAATCGGTTTCCTCCTTTCCTGATAACCTTTTCGCTTCATCACATCTTTGAGAATTTCAATGAAAGCAAAAATGCGCTCTGCCGCCGCCTGATTTTTGGGGTAAACCGCAGGCAGCGGAGGGCGCCGCTGTTTTTTCAGATCGTACCATAGACAGCCGCCATCCCTTCGTTCAGGGAACATACAGGACGGGACAGAGGTGCGCAGGGTATAAGGGCAGTTATGGCAGGGATGTCCTTTGGGGTATTCATATTGGTGAACCGTCAAATGGGCAATGCCATACGAACCGCTCGGAATCGACACCGGCACACCATTTTGCTTATAGGAAGTGTTCGCTGCTATCATCCTTTCTCCTTTCTGGAACCGGGCGGCCGGTCACTTTTTGATTTCCACAATCATTTGAAAACAGAAAAAGCAGCCCCGCAGGACTGCTTTTCTGTATGGCAATATCAATTTTTTCAGATGTCAATACTCCACACTAAGCAGAAAATCCGCTATGTGCATTGTCTTGATTCCCTCATAGTTCCCACCGGCAAATTCGTCTGTTGTGAGAACAAATTTGGGATAATTGTCGGGTATTTCAAGCAGGCGGTTATATTCTCGCTTTTCTGTCTTTTCTGAGTTGATTTCCTGCGTAACCTGAACATAAATTTTTTCGTTTTGTCTGACTGCTACAAAATCAATCTCACCATCACTGGTTTTCCCCACATAGACTGTATATCCCCGTCGGCAAAGTTCCAAGTACACGATATTTTCCAAACTGGAAGCAACGCTGTCCGCGTTATAGCCGAGAACACTGTACCGCAAGGCAACATCAGCCAGATAGAATTTTTCCTGCGTTTTCAGGATTTCCTTACCCTGTAAATCATATCTCGAACAACGGTGAAGCAGATACGCCTTTTCCAGCTTATCCAAATAGCTATAAACGGTTTCGTTATCAAGGGATCGCCGTTCTGATTTCAGGTAATCCGCAATCGACTTTGCGGAAAAGGTGTTACCGACATTGCTGAATGTGTACTTTACAACACGCTCCAACTGGTCGATCTTCCGAACTTGATTTCGTTTTACAATATCCGAAAAAATTGTGGAGTTGTATATATCCCGGACAATCGTATAGATTTCATCCTGAGAATACGCCTGTAAATGAGTTGCTGGGAACCCGCCCAAGCGGACATAATTGGCAAGTTCTGTTTTCGGCTCCCCAACATTGGCGAATTTGCTTTTGAACATCAGATATTCGCCAAAAGACAGGGTGAAAATGCGGAAGGAAACATATCTGCCAGTAAGATAGGTCGCTATTTCAGAGGACATCATTCTGGAGTTGGAGCCTGTAATATACAAGTCAACATCAAAATCGGACGCCAGCGAATTAACAATCTTTTCCCATCCCTTGATTTCTTGAACCTCGTCCAAAAACAAATAGGTCTTGCCCGCAGGGGAGAGTTTTTCTTTCAAGAGTGTGTAGATCTGCTTTGCCGTCATATCCTCATATTCCATAGAATCAAAACGACAGCTTATAATGCGATCTTCTGGAATGTTTCGTTCCGTTTTCAGCCTTTCCATAATCATTTTCAATATGGTAGATTTTCCGCAGCGGCGCACTCCTGTAAGGATTTTTACAAAGGGAGTATCTACATAGGCCATGATCTTATCCACATATAACGGTCTATCAATCATTGTGACCACCTCCATTTGTAATTATTATACCGCAAAACAAGCAGGTGGTCAATTTTTTTGCGGTTTATAACCGCAAAACTTTTCGACAATATATTTGATTGCGGGTCACTATGGCTCCATACCTTTATCTTTGTGCCGCAGATACCACTCTTTTCGGGCTGCCTTTGACAAATCTGTACTCATCGCCTTTTGCCGGTCATCATATTCCATATCAAGGCTCATGGCAGTCTGCTCCAAAGCAATCAGAATCTCGCAAATCATCTGTTCGGTGAAGTAGGCTTTGCGGGCCTCTGTATATTCAAAAGACTGGACCTCACGGTCTTTGCACAGCATGGTGCGGATCACGTCAAGAATTTTATTGGCAATCAGCTTATCGGCCTCCGCCACAGCCTTTTCCTGCTGTTCTTTGATGTGCGCCGGGTCGGTGTCATAGAGCATGGCAAGACGGGTCTTGCTCTCTGCGTAGTCCTGTACCAAATTGCGGATGTACTCGTTGTTTTCCTTTAAGAAGGCAACAAAGGCATCCAATTCGGCCTTCACATCCTCTGGAAGCAATTTGTAATACAGCCGCCCCTTTTTCGGCATTTTCTCCTTCAACGCAAACAGGCGTGAGATAAAGGGGGCAATCTTCATTGCACCAACAACGCTATCCAAAGGGGAAGTCCCCAGCTCATCATCCGTGATACGCCCAAACGCTTCACGCAGGCGGCGATATTCCTGCGGGTGAAGATGCTCCATGTACTTCTCAAACTCGTCAATCATTTCGTCTGTGATGGCCGACAGGTGTTCCTTTGCCCGCTGTTTGGCCTCGCAATACTCTTTGATACGCTCGGCAAAGGTATCTCGAATGAGCTGCTTACGGATTTTATCCGGGATGCTTGGATGCACAAAAGGGATCATTGTTCGCTGATTTTTATTCCAGAACACCACATGGATGTGGGGATGGCCTTTTTCGTTATGGTGGGCGGCCACCCATTGCAAATCCTGCACCCGGATTCCATTGAACTTTGCCAGAGTCAAAATGTGGCGGTCAATATAGTCCTCCCACGCTTTATGATCGGACAGTCCCAATTCAGCAGCCGTTTCAGGTGAAAAAGAGATAATACCACGATACATATTGACCCGACGATAGGAAAGCTCCCGAACCAGGCGGGCGGCTTCCTGCCAGGTGTCAAACTCTTTGACCGCCCCCGGCTCCAGCTTGCCAAACAGTCCGTGGCGCATCCCCTCATTCTTCACGGCACCGGGACGAGTTGCAATGTAGCCGATATGGGCATAGTTGCCTTTTGGAGTTTTCTTATAGTTAGGGTGCCGGTGGCGCTGCTTATAAATCAGAATCGACACGGGAACCTCCTTGTACGGCATGGATGGCTTTCTGCATTTCCTCGTCATCCATGAAAGTACGCAGCGCATCCGCGTTTTTCTGATTGGCAAATGCTAATGCCCGCTTTCGGGCCGCCGACTCAATTTTTTCAAAAGACGAATAGCGATCTTGGTCAATGAGGTCTGCAATAATGGCAATGTTGGCATAATAGCCCGCAGCCGATATGATCGTCAGGCGATTTATCAGTCCGGCCAATCGGTTTCCCAGGGCTTTGAGCTGCCCGCTGAGTTCCTGCCGGATGACCCCGTTTATCATGTCAATATTTTCGGCGGTGGTTTCCAAATCCAGATATTCGTCAATCGCCCTGCGCACTTCTTTGGAAAAGTCCGTCCCATTCTTGGCTGCCAGTTTATTGAGCGCCCGAACTGTATCTTCCGGCAGATGGAGCGTCTTGCGCTCTGTTTTAATGGGCGATTCCTTCAAATCAATCCTCCTTTCAAATGAGTGAGTGCCAGACAACAGGCCCCAACCAATACTTCTCACATTCTCGGCGTTAGAATGGTTAGAATCGGCGGGTAGAATGGCTGAAAAGAGAGGTGTGACAAAAATCACACCGGAACTTGAAAGTCATACCGATTCAAAAACCCGCAAACCCGTTGAAAGCACTGCTTTCAAGCTGTCAGCCCGCCGTCAGGTATGACGGCTATTCCTGCCTTAACCGAGAACCGCAGGGCGTGGCCTGCGGATTCCGGTTGCGGGGCGCCCCCGCAGGGGGGGCGGGCAGGTACAGATGAAAAGAAAAGTGCGGGCTGTCACAGCTCAAAGTCATCTTCCAGATCTTCTTGGGCGGGCGCCCACTCGGTAAAAATCTCCGCCATGATTTCGTCCTTTGTTCCTCGGACAGAGCAGCCCTCATTGGCGTAGTCCTCCAGATTGGAGAGCCGTTCAGGGATACGGTAGAACGCAAACTGCCGTCCCGGTGTCTGAATGAACAGCCGCATTTCATACCCGTCCTTCGGGTTCATTGCGCCCATCAGTTCATCCAGGGTTCCAACCCGTTCGCAGGCTTCGTGCAGGATGGAGTGCAGCATATCTTTGGGAATCTCCGCAGACCAGAAAGAGTAATCGTCTTTCCCATGACAGGTGATAGTCTGGACTTTTGCAAAGGCGATCCGGTCGATCTTCTCCAGCGCAGAGTTCAAAATGGCCTCGGCCTCCGGCGGATGGTGGCCGCAGAGTTCCATATCCACCACAGTTCCCACGGCCTCTGCTTCTTGCTCGGTCAGAACGATGTCCACTTTTTTCTGTTCATAGGTATTTCCACGGCCATTGAGCATCAGGGAACATTCAGCAGCGATGCGGAACATCCTGTAATAGTCGTCCGCAGTTTCTCCCAATGTCTTGCCGGTGGCAAAGTTTTGAAAACAGCGTTTGCCGTCCTTATCGCGGCAGGCCAGAGAAATGTCCAGATAGATACCTTCACTGGCACCAAAATTGGGAATACAGAGCGCCTGGTCAAATTCAGGCAGCTCGCCCGTCAGTTCATCGGAGAACAGGAAATACTCATCCGGGAGCAGACCTTTCAGTTCCAGGTGCGTTTGCAGTCTGTCAAAGGTTTCTTTTGCGTCGGCCATGCCGATGTGCCGGACACGCCGCTTTTCATCCGGCTCACTCCAGCGATCCAATTCAAAGGTTTTGATTTTTGCCAATTTTACACCTCCATACCTTGTTCCGGTTCTTCCTCGGCGCTCTGTTCAAATGCGGTTTCCAGCTCCGCCATACGCTGACGGTCTAAATCCTCCACAGAACGCCCCTTCCGCATTTCCACCAGGTCGGTGTTAAAGTCGTTCAAATGCGGCACATGAACCGCGCAGGCATATCCCTTTTCGGTGTATGCCTTCATCCATTTTGCCGCTGTAAGCTGCCCCCAATTTCGCAGTTGCCCATTCTTGTCACGGGCCAGATAGTCATTGTCCACCGCAAACACCAGCCGCTTGATCTGCGGATGGCTTTCCAGATAGCGGTCAATGGCTCCATTCCAAAGGCAGCCGGTAGAGATACGGTGATCTTGTGTCCAGTCGTGCCCGTAGAAATCAGCGGCAATAGAAGCATGGCTCATCAGGTCGATGGGTGCCTCGGTGACAATCAGCAGATCGGTTTGGCCCTCGTGAAAAAAAGGGTAGCTCTTATCTGAGCCGGTAGCATCCATTTTGAAGGAACTGTTTTCTCTGGCCGCCCGCATAGAACAGTACCGGGCTGTTCCTTCAGCATCGTAGCCCACAAACACGCAGTTGCCATACTTTTTTTCCTGATAGACCATCTTTCGATTCATAAAGTGGCTTACGATTTTAGGGCTGATACCCCGGACAGAAACCAGATACCAATAGGCCCGCTTCATGTTGTCTGCCTTTTCGGGCAGCACCAGCGGCTCCCGTTCTTTTTTCTCATAGGGAATCACTTGCCTTACGGATGGAGAGAACTCCTTGCCGATCAGCTTGCCCACCGCTTCGGGGAAAGACAGGTTTTCCTCCCGCATGACAAAATCAATGGTGCCGCCTTTGACACCATCATCGGGGCCCGTCCATTGGAAAAAGCGATTGTTTTCGGGGAAGATGTAAAGCCCGCCGCTGTGCTTCATGTGGACAGCTTTGCGGCCTGCCTTTTCCGGCTCATATCCATAGCCACGGGCCAGGGACAGAATATCCACGCTGTTTGCCTTCCTAATCTCATCCTCGGTAAATTTCTGATACGCAGCGGCGCTTCTGCTCATATCACATCACCTCACAATTCCAAATCAGGCTCCTGTTCTTCGCTGCTCTCAATTACAGGCTCCTGAGTCATATCCTGATGAAAATGGTCAACGCCCGGAATAAGCGCCAGCGAAGAACCATTCTCCCAATGGCAATGAATTTGCCCCAGATCGTCAACGGAATCTACGATGCCGGTCAGTCCCGCAGGCATTTCACGGTAGGGATCTTCCATCTTTTCATCCAGCACAACCTTGGTTCCGGGCTGGTAGTTCTGCCGGATGAGCTTTGCCTGCTCGTACTGATATTCCGGCGATCTGGTGGGCGCTTTCTTTTCTCCCGGTTGGATCGGGATGCCCTCTGCATCATAACAGGCGGGATCGGCGGCAGGAACATTCCAGCCAAACATGGACCCGGCCAGCATAGCCGCTGCCTGTGCCTTTGAAATGCCCTCATGGGTATTGAACTGATTTGCCAGAACCTTGTTATACTCACGGTCGCCGGTGGAGTAGGCACAGGGATAGTAGCCCTTTTCGCCGCGCCTGACCTCTATGAGCTGCCCGGAACCGGGAAGAACTGCATAGCAATGTTCCGGCAGAGCAGAAGAATTAAAGTTCTTCGCCATAGTCAGCCTCCACTTCATACTCCGCAGAGTCCGCCGCGTCGATCTCATAGAACTCATCCAGGTCAAATCCGGCTTTTCCGATTTCCTCGTTGCTCATGCCGAGTTCATCTCTCAAATGGCGGTATAAGTCCCATCCGGCATAGTTCTGTGCCGCCCATGACAGCGCCTTATCCAGAATCAAACGGGTGCGATCTTCGCCCAGGCTCTCCAGAGAACCATTGCGGATGGCATTGAACTCATGGTCGGACAGGTTCAGCAGCCGATATGCTTTCTCAAACTGCGGCTCCTTTGCACAGTCCGGGAGCATCAGATTTTCCGTCTGCTCCACAAAGCCATAGTCCAGATTGCTATACTGAACATCACCGGCACGGCAGGCCGCCCGGAACTGTTCAAAGCCCTTCATATTGCTGAAGCCCCGGTAGTCCATTGTGCCGCCGAGAATTTGGGCGCCGATGATGGTATGCAGCATTTCTTCATCCGTAGTGGCGGCCACGATTCGCATGGAACTTCGCTCCTTGCTCAAGGTGCAGCCATACAGGATGAAAACATTCACTGTGTTATCCAGGCTCACAGTCTAATCCCTCCGTTTCTTCCTGCAATCGCTCCAAATACTCGTCGATGTCCGGTTCCTCATACTGAAATTGGAGCGATTCAACGATTGCCGGGTTGCAGTCCTCCGGCAGATACTCCTTTATAGCATCCTGAACATCCCGGATTTCCCCCAGGAATCCCCAGCAGCTATCCACCTCCACATCTTCCTTGAAAAGCTGGAATCCATAGCACTGGTTGGTCAGGTAGTAATCGTACTCCTTGACTTCGGCTTCCAGGGTTTGACGAACCTTCTCCAATATTTCAGGGGTGATTTTCCCGTGTTCCTGCTCGATCATCGCTTTATCTGCGTAGATCCAGCCAACCTGACCGGAATCCCACGGGCAAGAAAAGCCGCAGGTGTTCATGGTGATCCCGCTGTGATCGTACAGGTAAAGCGGAAGAATCACCATGCCATCCATTTGTTCCACCAGCGAAAACAGTTCGCCGGTGGTGAGGGCAGAAAGGCAATCATCCAAAAACCAGTCCGGGACTTCATCTTTCAACGAGGCCGCATAGCTGGAGGACACATACCAATCGCTGTCTGAACTCCAGTGCTGATTCTCCTGCAATTCCCACTCCCGCGTGGAGCGGTTGTATTCCAATCGGGCATCTTTGGCCCTGCCAGATTTGAGAAATGCAAAAACCGGATTGTTCCGGTCATGGCCGCTGGAGTATTCAGAAAACAGCAGGCTCCGCAGGAAATCGCTTGGCTCATCATAATCGTGCTTCTCGCCCAGGTTGTATCTGCTATGCCAGCAGACCATTTTTCCCAGGCAGTCGTGATCCTCACGAGGGTTCATAGGGGTATCATCATCCAGGATGAAAAGAGTGTAGGGTGCCATTGTCGCTGTCATCGGCATATCGTTTCACCTCCTTCCAGACAGGTCGATTCGCTTAGTTGGCGCCGTGGCGGTTGCGATACCAGCCAAAATAGAAAAGGCCGCCAATCATGGCGGCGGCAGCGGATACGCTCAAAATTGCTTTTTTCATATTGGCTCCTTTCAAAAAACAGATTTACAGTTCCATATCCTGTTCTTCCTCACAGTCCAATACAGGGCTGTCCGGCGGGGACGCCCCATGTTCTTCAAACTGCTGTCGGGTCTGAATCGCAGCGGACAGTTGGGAAAGCAGATCAAACATTTTGGTGCTGTTCCGGCTGCCTTTGAAGTAACGATAGTGCCATTCTCCGTTTTGGGGTTCATACCGGATGCTGTGAAGCGAATTGATGATCCAGCCCTGTGTTTTGAGAGGAACAGGAATTTCATGCTCACGAAAGAGCTGCATAATGAGAGATTTACCGTTGATCTCCCGGTTTATCACCTCCTTTCCCGCCATAATATCTCCTTCGGCCTCACGAATGGCGGAATCGTAACGGGCCTGTCGTTCTTGTGCCAACTGTTGTTCACGGACTTCTTGCTGCGCCCGCCTTTCATCAGCTTGCCGCTGCCGTTCCGCAGCAATGGGGGCATTGTGGGCTTTTGCTTCCTCATACCGTCCAAGCAGATTTGCAAATCCCAGATCAGCCCACCGGTCCGGGGCTTCCATACTCTGATTGAAAACCCTCTCGATCTCACCCCGGATGCCATGCTCCAGCGTGGGCAGCCATTTCAGAACTTCTTCAAGTCGGTGCCGCTGGTCAATGCCCACCATAAACCCGTCACATGGAATATAAACCGTTTGGAAGAACTCCCGTTTCTTCTCCATTGTGTAGAGTTCAATGCCATTTTCGTTGTAGAAGCGGTAGTAGTAGTGCTTGTTGCCCATCAGGTCTTTGGCAAAAACCCGGTTCTCGTCTTTTTCCTTTGGCGGAAAGATGTCCTTTTTCTTTTCATCCGGTCGGGTATAGCGGGGAGAAAGACCGGTGCGCTCCAAACTGTCTGCAATCAGCTTTTGGACTTTTTCAATACCGCCATGCTTCTCAACGAAACCGGCCAAGTCCTCCGCCTGCTGGAGAGAACAGAATTGCAGCCCGGTTTTTCCTTCATAAACGGAGCCTCTATGCTGAAACAGGTCCAGGCCAAACTCATTGCGGACCGGCTTTGTTTCTTGGGCTGGCAAAAAAGCACCTTCTCGAAAGAGATAGCCGACAGCCGAATGTTTCTCGCCCATATATCACCACCTCACATCACTGCTCCAGCTCATGCTCGTTGTCATCGTCCAGGCGCAGAGCAAGGAACTCTTTGATACAGTGTTCCGCCGCCTCGTCAGTGGGGTACAGCAGTTCCACCGTCAGGTCGTCCAGGTTCTGATCTTCCAGACGGGGGTAGCCCGACAGTGTGTTTTTGATATACGCCGTGAGAAGATCATGGGGGCTGAATGCCTCCAGCAGCATGATCTTATACTTCGGCAGAAGCGCAGGAAGGAACTCTTTCAGAATCCCAATCTTCCTCGCCATCAGATCGTTGTCCGTTTTCATCCAAAATCACCTCGCTTTCCTGTAATGACTCAAACTCCAACTTGGTATTGATTTCTGTGAGTTGGGCAACCTTTTCCGACAACTCATCCTCATAAATAAACGGCTGTCCAACCTGTTGTTGGGCAACCGCCAGTTGTTTTTGTACTTCCTCTAACTCACGCTGGGCCTCTTTAAGATAGCCGGGAATCCGTTCGGCAAGGTGTTCAATGCGGGTGATAGCACCTAAAGCGGAAGTTCCAACCTCCGTTGTGTAGTGGTGGTTATATCTCAAAACCAATCGTGAAACATACCCAACCGACAGATACAACGGGAAACTGCGATAAGCACCAATCTCAAATTCTTCCGAATCGTCCTTTGCGCCTTCCTTTATCATGCGATAGAGCAGCCCGAAGGCTTCTCCGGCCTCTGACCGTTCTGTATAGCGTTTGCCATCCAGGACAATCGAAAAGTCGCTGCCGGCCGATTGGTTCAGCAGTTTAATATCCTCACCGATCTGGTCGATTTCTTTTTCATACCGCTTTATCTGCCCAGGATAAATAGTGCTGATTTTGCGCTCCAAAGAAAGCTGCTCGTTACTCCACGCACCCCGCAGAATTTTCAATTCCGTGACCCGGTTTTCCAATTCCATCTTCTGTGCGACCATCGGATTGTCGGTAGCGGCCGCCTTGAACTGTGCGGCAGACAGGACGGTTTCATCCACATCCTCACAAGAGCGGGCAATGTGTTTTCCGGTGAGAATCTGCGTGATATAGCGCAATTTCTGCTCCTGAATCTGCCAGAGATACGCATCAAATGTTCCTTTGGCCACGAATTGCTTTATCATAATTTCAGGGTTTTCGTTGCCCTGCCGTACCCCACGTCCATTTCGCTGTGTAATGTCAGAGGGCTTCCACGGACAGTCCAGATGGTCAATGGAGATTACCTTATTCTGAACATTCACGCCGGTTCCCAGTTTGCTGGTGCTGCCGATTAAGATACGGACTTTTCCTTGGCGGGTACGCTCAAACAGCTCCTGCCGCTGTGCTTCAGAAGTGGCGTCGTGAACAAAGGCAATCTCCGATTCCGGCACACCCTTTGCCAGCAGCACATTTCTTATTTCATCATATACATTGAATTTCCCGGCTTTGGGAGTGCCAACATCACAAAAGACAAGCTGCGTGGAAGCAGAGGCGGCGGTGTCCTTCCAAACCTGATAAACATCCTCAATGCAGACACTCAACTTACTTCCTGTACCATCCGCATCCGGTCGAATCAGGCGCGGGTCAATCGCCATCAGGCGGGCCTCACCGGTCAGCTTCAGCATATTATCTTCTTCCGGCTTCACTCGGCCGGTTCGGATTGCTTCCGCCCGCAGAATAAAATCGGCCATGATCGCCTGCTGTGCGGGTGTGGCTTCCACCGAAACAATCTCCGCTTTACCAGTGCGAACAGCCGGGAGTCCGGGAATATCCAACATATCCGCTGTTTTGATGTCAGCGACCTCACGAAAGACAGCCATCAGTTCAGGGAGATTGTAGAAGCGGACGAAGCGATCACGCATCCGATAGCCGCCGCCCTCCGGCTTCAATTCCAGCACAGAGGTTCGTTTGGCAAAATGAGCGATCCAGGTGTCGAAGTAGGACCAGCCAAAGCGTTCCAACTCCTGCGGCTGCAAATACCGCTGCATGACGAACAGTTCGGAAATCGAGTTGCTGATTGGCGTTCCAGTCGCAAATACTACGCCGCGCCCCTGATTTGTTTCCTGCAAATACTGACATTTGAGCAGCATATCAAAGGCGCGTTGACTGCTTGAGGTTGTAATACCAGCCACATTTCGCAGTTTTGTAAAGACAAAGCAGTTTTTGAAAAAGTGCGCCTCGTCCACCATCATCATATCTACACCGAGCTGCTCAAAGGTCAGCAGATCGTCTTTCTTTTCCTCGGCAGACAGCTTTTTCAGCCGCTCATCCAGATTTTTGTGGAAAATGACCATCTGCTTGACAGACCAATTCTCGCCGTTTTCGCTCTTGATCTCATGGATTGCATTTTCAATATCGTTGATCTGCCGTTCCAGCATAGCGATCTGCCGCTCTGTGGAGATTGGGATTTTCTCAAATTGACTGTGCGCCAGAATCACCGCATCATATTCTCCGGTGGCGATCTTGGAAATGTAGCGGTTGCGGTTTTTAGGGGTAAAATCCTCTGCGGTGGATACCAAAAGATTTGCGTTGGGGAAAAAGCGGTAGAACTCTGTTGCCCACTGGCCTACCAGGGGATTGGGAACTACAAACACCGCCTTGTGGATCGCTCCCAGGTTTTTGAGGTACATCCCGGCGGCAATTAAAGCAGCGGTCTTTCCGGCGCCTACCTCATGTGCAGCAAGCCCCGTCCCGGTATAGATGACACGGGCAGCAAAATCAAGCTGATGCTTCCGCAGCTTCATCTCCGTGTTCATGCCGGGGAATACCAGATGGCTCCCGTCAAACTCACGGGGACGAACCGTGTTAAAAGTGTCATTGTAGATTCGCAGAAGCGTATCCCGGCGCTCCGGTTCTTTCCAAACCCAAGACGCAAACGCCTCCTGAATCTGCTGCTGTTTGGCACGGGCAATCATGGTTTCCTGTGCGTTGATTACATATTTAACCGACTTGTTGCCCTTTTCATTGATGTATTCCTGCCGGTCACGGACAGTCGTGGACTGCATATTAAGGCAATCCTCAAAAATCTCATAAGCATTTTTCCGCTTGGTTCCAAAAGTCTGGTTGACCATTACGGAATCCGGTTCTGCGCTTTTATTGGTGACACGCCAGGTCGTGGTATAGGAGAAATACTCGATGTCAATGCGGTGCCGGTTGTCGCCGCCCTCGATGACCTTTTCATATCCGCTGGTCTGGAAGGTTTCATACATGAATTGGCGATAATACTCAATGGGAACCCAGATGGCGCCCATATTCACTTCAATGTCGGCAGGAGTCAGCGGCTCTGGCTGTACTTCCTCCAGAGCCTCGACATTCCGGGCAAAGAGTTCCGGTTCTTCCGCCGCCTTCTGACGTGCATAGAGCAGCTTATCCCTCACATGACCACTGAGATATTCTTCTGCGAGTTCCCATCCCTCCAGCGGGTTGCCGTAGTATTTTTGGGGATTGAGATAGATGCGAGTATCCAGTTCACGCACCAATTCTTCCGGTTCTTTTCCCGTCAGGAAGGACATATAGGGCAGATCCACCCGCAGCTTGTGATTCAGGCAGATTTGAAGGGCGTCCTCTGCGGTATCTGCATGATTGACCTGACGGAAGGGACGGATGGTGGCTTTGGTGAAGATCGCTGATTTATCCCAGCCGGTCTTGTCTTTCCGCTCATCCTCGATAGAGCGCAGCAGGGGGAATTGGTCATCATCAGAAAAAGCGAGGATGTTTCCTTTGGTATTGATGGCTCCATACTTTGCAACGAAGCGGTCATATACCTGATTAAGTGTGTCCTGCGCTTTCTGAAGATCAAGCGGGTCATACTCATGGGACTGGATGTTGATAACCTCCAGCAGCGCAGTACGAATCTCACACAGCCCCTTGATTCTTTCGGCCTTCATGCCGGTGTAAGGCTGTGGGATCAGCTTATCTTTTTCACAGAAAAAGATCTCGCCGTTCCGCACAACATAGGTGAAGTTTTTGGTTCCGGCCGGGGCGTCCTCATACTCTGCATTGCTTTCTTCCGGTTCGTCCGCCTCGATTTCTTCATCCGGCTCTGCGGTGAAACGGGCATACAGGGAATCAACCGCTTGGGTAAGATGCTGGTTCAGGTCAAAATCTTCCGGGGCAACACAGGCTGTCCCATCTTCGTTGCCGTACATATTCCGGCTGCTCACCATCTCGCCCATGAGCATTTCGGGATTGTCCTTGAAATAGCGGTTATAGGCGATCCATTTACTGCGGTCCAGGTCAGTTTCAATCCAGGACGGAAGATTCGTGCGATCAAGTTCTATGGGATGCGCTCTCTTTTTCAAGAAAACAACATCCGCTGTTACATCGGTTCCCGCCAAAGCCTTGAACGCTGTGTTGGGTAGGCGAATAGCACCGATGAACTCTGCCCGCCGCGCGATATATTCTCGAAGGCTCTCGTCCTTGCGATCCATAATTCCTTTGCTGGTGATAAAGGCAATGATACCGCCCGGTTTCGCAAGGTCCAGGGACTTAATGAAAAAATAGTCATGGATGTACGGGTTCAGGTCATTGTAGCGCCGATCATAGATTTTCACGGAGTTGAACGGGATATTGCCCAGAATCACATCAAAGCTGTTGTCCTCAAATTTGGTGGCTTCGTATCCCATGATGGAAATATCCGCATCAGGATAAAGCTGCTTTGCGATTCTGGCAGTGATGGAATCCAACTCAACGCCAAACAGCTTGCTCTCTTGAAACTGCTCCGGCAGCACAGAATAGAAGTTGCCGGTTCCCATACCGGGGTCCAGGATTTTTCTGTCGGGACCACCTTCAAAGCCAAACCGTTCCAGAGCGCGGTAAATGTGCCGGATCAGATCAGGCTCGGTGTAGTAGGCTGTGATGGTGGAGTTCATGGCCGCCTTGTATTCCACATCAGTCAGCAGGGACTTCAACTCCTGATATTCGTTCTCCCAACCAGAGGCCGTACTGGAGAAAGCGTTGGCAAGCCCACCCCATCCGACATAACGGGCAAGGATGATTTGTTCTTCTGGTGTCGCTGTCCGCTTTTCCAGCTCAATCTGCTTGAGCAGCTTGATCGCCATGACATTGTTTTTATATTTGGTCTTTGCCCCACTTGGATACAGGTCATAGTCCTCGGAAAAGCGGAAGTTGTGTGCGGCGACCTGCGGCGCCGCAGGCGGCTCACGAAGGGGCGCCAGATCAGTGCGAGTGGCTTCACCCATAACAGCGGGCGCCTCTGCTGCTGTACCATCGCCCATTCGTACAAAGGCGCGAATGGGGCGCAGTTCTTCCAACTCTTTTTCCAGCCGGTATTGCGTGTCCTCCAGATCGTCCATGTCGGCAGCTTCTTGGGGGGAGAGAATAGCCCCACCATCCAGGCGTCGTACATAAGCGTCAAATTCCCGCGTAATATCTTCAAGGTCATTTTGTACCCGGAGATAGTCGGGATTGGGCTGCTCATCCACCACAGCTTGGTACAGGGCCGAACCATCCTCGGTTAAATACCCCCATACAATTTCCTCATTGGGATATTGCCCTTGCAGATAGCGGAGCATCTGGGTTGCGATACCTTGACGGCGGTAGTCCTCCAGGACTTCAATCATGCTGATATGGGGCCGCCCCTCAAAAATACTGTACCGGATGGTTCCAACCGTCAGCTCACCTCGGACCGCCTGCATCAGCATATCAATCTGCCCATGATGGGCGTCCAGGGCTTCGTCCAAAATCTGCGTTTCCTCCGGCGAGGCTTCCGCAGTATTTTCTACCGGCTCCGGGGCTGCCATGCGGCGGGCGTAGGCGTTGATTACATCCAGGGAAATCCAATCAGGTTTTTCCGGCAGTTGGGCATACAGTTCCCGCATTTTCTCAATCTGTGCATCCACGCTGCCTGCCCACAAATGCTTTTCTGCCCGCTGTCCCGCCCCCAGAAAATACTCGCAGTCAGCACACAGACGGTCTAACAGACGGTATTGGTCACTGAAAGGCTGCACTTCATCCTGCTGCTCCGTCTGGCTGACAACAGGGGTTTCCAGATAGCGGCCTTCATCCACCAGGCGTTGCACGACACCGGCAGCCCGCGCCCAGGACAGTTTCGTTTCCTGTGTTTCGCCCTGCTTATCCTGCCATTCGATAGTGACACCTTCACTATTGAACATGGCGTATTTCACGCCCATTTCATCACCGGAGAACCCTTCATAGCCATATAGCTTTTTTAGGAAAGCAGTAAATTCCGATCCGGTGGGGTGGGTCTGGGCAAACTCGTAGATTTGTTCCTTTTTCCCTGCGGTAAGGGGACCTTTCTGCATGACACGCTCAACAAGCAGATCTTCCGTACTCTTTTCCAGGGACAGAAGCGAGAGCTGCTCCGGCTGTTCTTCTTCCACGACCGGAACAGCTTCGGCAGCCGGACGCAAATCCACATCGACTTCTTCATCATTGACCATCATAGAGGCCCGCACCGGCTCATAGCCCTGGCTGCGGATGTTGTTCAGCCAAGTGGCAAAGAATTTGTTGAATCCATTGATTTTCTTTTCATGTGCGGGGTCGTCGGGATCAGCCTCGTTATAGACACCAATGCCGCTGTTCTCATAGCTGAAAGCCCGAAGTGTTCCGGCCTCTTTGTCGATTTGGAAATCCATATAGGGGTCATACATCCGGTCGCCGTTCTGCATATAGTAATGCTCCATGCAGTAATGGGAACCGTATTTATGGTGAATGACCAGAGGGTAGTAGGCTTCTCCGGCCTCCAGCCGCAGATACTCATATTGACCGGACACAATCTCCGGGAACAACTCTTGAAAGCGGCGGAAATTCTTGTGCGCCGTCGTGTTTCCCTTGACGGGCGGCGGTGCAGGCTGCTCCGCTGTATCTGTGGGGAGAGCTGTTTCGGGGGCCTCCACAATAGCATGGGGATTCTCGTCAGGAACGGATGCAGGCTCGTCACCGGCTGCTGGTGTGTCGTTTTCCATTTGAACAATCGCCGGTGGCTTGACCGGTTCCACTACGGTTTCTCCGGCTTCATAGGCAACAGAATCCAGGACATAATCGAAATCCGCTTCTCCGATGGTCATTTGCCGGTGAGGACCGCCCATTTCATCAACTTCATCAGGGATGTTATAATCCCCGATGGGATCAGGCTGCTCCTCTACGACAGGATTGGGATAGTCGCCGTCCTCGATCATGGCGTCCAGTAAAAACGCCAGTCCGTTCCAGGGAATGTAGGTATAGCCTTCATCAAAGAAAAACGAAATGCCATCCTCACCATGTAGCCGGGTACGATAGAGAAGATCGCCTTGATATTCACGGTCGCCATAGGGAGTAAAGAGAGCCGCAATCTGCCGCCCTTTGTCTGACCAGTCTGGATTAAGCGGCGGTTCTGACAATACGCTGCGAACCGCGCTGTGCAGTTCTGAGGGGTATAGGTTGGTGCTGGTCAGGATGTACTCATAATTGCGCCGGACTTCTGCATCGGTAAAATGGCGTGTCGGTTGTTCCGCAGGAACAGAAAAAGAGCCGTCCTTTTCAGACGGCTCTCCCACAGGTGCGGCGCTTGGCGCCACTTCTGTATTTGGATGTTCTTCGGTCAGCGGGGAATCAGGACTACGCTCTGGAGTACGGTTTCCTCCGCCATCAGTTTCAGACTGTTCAGGTGGCGCGTCCGCTCCATGATGTCCTCGGTCTGCGGGATCGGCTCCTGCTGGAGCATTTGCTGGGTCAGGGCTTCGATCTTCTCGGTCGCCTCGTCCTGTACCCGGTGCATGATCTCCATCAGACTGCCATCCATTTTCAAAGTCGTAAATCGCTCCGGGTGATTCTCTCTGAGGTATTCCAGGGCCATCCGGCCGTACCTGCCCAGAGGCTGATCTGCTTCGCTGCTGTTGGAGATTTGCAGATCGGGCAGCATCATCCCGTCCTGCTCGCTGTATTTCAGATTGATATTCGGTTTGTTCATGTTGTGCCATCCTTTCACGATTGATGATCTTGATGTTCCGTTCCACTTCTAACAGGATGCCTTTGGAAAGGGCGGTTACTGCCGTACCAAGATGAGCAACCAACGGGAGTGTATTGAAATGGCTGACCGTCGCCATGCCATCACTCAACTGGATTTCTTCATCCGGCAGGTGACACTTTTTGCCGATGAAATAAGAAATGCTGTCGGTCAGAAGCTGGATGTATTGGGCTTCAAAACCACCGGCCGGGATCTCGGTGAACAAATGGCCTTTGGTTTCCTGCTTGAGTTCCTGCAAAAAGTGGTTGTAATTGTCTGCGACAGATTCGCTGGCCATCGCATACAGTGCTTGGGAAAAGCCCTGCTTGGGGAAACCGTGTGCATACGACAGGCGCTCGGTCAGGGCCTCTTTCATTTCATCGGAAAGCTGCCAGTCCGTAGGATGAATCTCTTTGCCAGTAGTCTGGCTTACATCAAAGAGATAGTCAAGGGTGAGTTTGGCATTCCGATAGACACAAACAGCAACGCCCTTTGCACGGGGAATCAAATTTCTGCCTATGGCTGCCCATTGCTTTCGTGTTGCCAGAATCGAAACATCCTCGTCCTGTGCGTACACAAGAAGTATGTTGTCAAAACTGTGCTTATGGAACTGCGATGCAAATGCCAGATAATCCCGCCAGTTGTGTTCATTTCGGACAATATAAGGAGCCATGACTTCATATATCGTCCGCAGGCGTTCATCATTTCTCAACGGTATCTGACCTCCTTCCTGTATTGGTGATTATGGTCGGTTATCCGGCCTCTTGCTCGGACTCCTGTCCTTTCTGAGCAAAGTAGAGGGCAAGCGCCTCGTCCACAATGCTGTCGAACTCTTTCTGGCTGATGCTGGCGGTAAAGTATTTCTTGTAAATCGCCGGTTTGACCTTGAACGCCGTAGCCGTGGATTTTTTTGGTTTCCGGTTAAACTCGCCGGACAGAATCTGTTCGGTGCGCTCCGGGGTCAGCTTTCCGGTATATTCCCGCAGCAGGACAGCCTTTCCCTCATTGACCTTGTACTCATTTTCCGAAAGTACATCGTCAACCATCTGCTGTTCCTGTTCGGTCAAAAAGGAGAGCTGTACGGCTGCCACAATCGGGAACTCGGCGTCATCAATTCGCCTTTTCAGCGGAGTAATCAACTCATTGATGCGGAGATAGTTGGCTACGGCGCGGCCTTTTAAGTCGTATTCAGCGCCTAAAATATCCCGGCTTTTCGTCCTGTGGCACTGAGTGCCACTTGTGGAATTTTCCTTGATTTCATCAGGGTTTTCCAGCTTTTTCAGCTCCTCAATAATATCGTTCCGGCGCCCCTGACAGATCATCTTGGAGTAGCGCAGAGCCAGCACCGCCGCTTTTTCAGAGGGTAGCATTTCGGAAAAGGAGCGTTGCAGGACATTGGTTTCGATCACATAAATCCACGCATCTTCATCGGAAAGATTTTCCTTGACGATACAGGGAAGTTCACGGTTTGCAATGGCTGCGGCGTTCTGCCGGTTATGACCGGCCAGCATTTCATACTCAAAGCCATCTTCATCCCGTTCAATCTTGCGGATGATGGCGGGATTCAGGACCCCATGTTCCGAAATGCTTTCTACCAGATCATTGAGCCGGTCGCCCTCATACAGCCGGAACGGGTGGCCTCGGAAAGCACGAATGGCCTGCGGGGGAAGGGTGATGATGGTGTTCTTGGTCGGCAAGGATACGGAAGGGGTGGGTTCAATAGGTCTTTCTTCTGCGGCATCCAAGCCCAGAAGATCGTCAATGGACTTGATGCGCGGATTGATTTTAGGCATTTGCCAGCACCTCCTTTGCAAGTTCCAGATAGGCAAGAGAGGCGGGGTTTGCCTGCTCCAGTTCCATGACGCTCATTCCGTAGCTGTTTGCGTCCCCCACCTTGACCGTGTAGGGAATCTGACAGTTGAAGATGGGGAGCGATTGGAATGCCTTTGTGACCTGACCGTATGTACGGCGATACAGGTTCGTCCGCTTGTTGCATTTGGTGAACAGGATACCGCCGATCTCAATGCTGGGATTTAATTTCCGCTTGATTTTCTTGATGGTGTCCACCAACGCCTGCAAACCGGTCAGAGCGAACAGTTCCGGGTCAATCGGGATGATTACCTCGTCGGCGGCCGTTAAAGCGTTGATGGTCAACGAGCCGAGAGAGGGGTTGGTGTCCACGATAATGTAATCGTAGGACAGCCGCAGAGGGTTCAGCAGAGCAGCCAGGTAGTCATTGCTGTCCGGCGTCATCAGCAGATTTGCCTCCGCAACGGTGAGAGAGCGGCTGGAAGGGATCAAGTCCACAGAGCCGATTTTCTGGATGAACTCGTTGGTATCCGGCAGAGATTCGTCCAGAAGCAGATTGGTGATGAGAGTCCCGGTATTACAGGGCGTCTGGGTCGGCAGGACACCGAAGCTGGTGGTGAGGTTATACTGGGGGTCAAAGTCAACTACCAAGACCTTTTTGCCCATCTCGGCCAGCGCATAGGACAGATTTCGGACCGTGCTGGTCTTGGCTACTCCACCTTTCTGGTTGGCTACAACAATTATTTTCCCGCTTTCCATGATAGAAAACCTCCTATATTTTCGTGGAATTTTTGTGATTTCAAGCGTTTGTTCAAATATGCGTCACTGGCCATAAAGTCGATCAGATTGACCTTCGGGATGATAAATGCCGGACCATGTGAAAGAGCTTTCAGCTTTTTCGTTCTGATCCATTTTGCGACCGTAGATGCCGTGGCGCCTGTTAATTCCGCGGCCTCTCTCGTGGAAACTATGTCGGGAATGTCCCGGAAACTCTCTATGTAGTATTTTCGCAGTTCCTCCGTTGTCACAGATTCGGGAAGCAAGGGCTTGACTGCGTATGTCCCGCTATATGAGCCGGGGGGAAGTTTGTATTTTTCGGGGTGGATTTCCCTGCGCTCAAGGTAGCGAACAATGTCTTTCATCTTAATGGTGTAATTCCGGGTCTTTTTCCCACTCTGTACGCAGGGAACCAGACCGGATTGCAGCAGATAACGAGCTGTGCGTTTGCTGATATGACAGATGATGCGGAATTGCTCTTTTTGGACTGTTTCTGGGTACTGATTCAGTAAATAGCGATACTTGGATACCTGTGCCACATCACTCGCCTCCTTTTTCCTGCCACAGACGCTCAAATGTATCCATCAATTCCTTTTGGACAGGGGTCTTTCGGCGGATACGGCGGTAATATGGGCTTATCAGAAAGTCCAGCATAAAATCCTTTGGGACGGTGTACTGCTTTCCAGGCTGGAAAGCCTTCAGAATCCCTATGCTGATCCACCGCACGATTGCCGAGGACGAAAAGCCTGTAATCTGCTGAATATCCTTTACGGAAAGCAGGTCTGAGTAGGGAGATAGATGTTTGTCATAGAATGTTCTCATAGCACAGATATAGGGACTGTCTGCTTCCTGTCTGCACTCACGCCGATAGAGATAGGCAAGAATGTCCGTCAGCTTGATTTTGTGGCTACGGATCAGGTGGTTTTGCTCAATGGTGTAGGGAATCTCACCTTGTTGCTCCAAATTGTAGGCGGTCTTGGGACAGATGCGGCAGATCTCGCATAGTTCCCGTTGGGTTACATAGGCGGGATACTTTGCGGCGATGTCGGGGTAATACTTGGTCAAATCCATGTGCAGCACTCACTTTCTTGTTCATCTGTCATTGGTAGGTGAGGTACTTCACTGGTGCGTCGCATAATGTTGACTTTTGAAATGAGTTCAAATAAAATTAGGATGACAAATCAAATTGAGATTTGCGTTTTCGTAAAAAGGGATGGGTGTTAAACTCCTCGATCTGGCGTGCAGTTCTATCCTTGTTCTATCCTCCGGTCATAATTCGGGGCAAAAACGGGAAGAACTCGGAAAACCCGGTGGGTTCAAATAAAAGCGAAAAACGGAAGCCAAAATCCGCAGTATACCGCAGCTTTTGGGCTTCCGTTGTGTACTTCCATCTTCGCTTAATTTCCACCAAAAGTCATAAGCGGGAAATGACTCGAAATTTCGTGTCGGGTAAAACCGACCTAGGGTTCGAATCCCTAACTCTCCGCCAAAAAGCCCGCAGGAATCTTCCTGCGGGCTTTTCCTTTTGTATGGTTTCGGTTATTTTTCCTCCGGCTCCTGGGGGAAGGGCAGCAGGACCGGCTCCTGCAAGGGCGTGCGCAGGCACAGCTCCTCGCACTTTTGCTGGGCGGCGATCAATTCGCGAATTGCTTTTTCGGTGGCATCAAACAGGGTCAGATACAGTTCTTTATAGTCCGGCATAGAATCACCTCGTATTTATCAGAATAGGACATATAGTCCTAAAAGTCAAGGGCGCGTTAAGCCCTTTGCTATAGTAGCCTTGGTGATGCATATGAATCTCAGGATTCGTGATCTTCGAGAGGATGCCGACCTGACACAAACGCAGGTGGCGCAGATGCTTTTGTGTGACCAGTCGCTCTATTCAAAATACGAGCGGGGAGAACGGGAGCTGCCTCTGGGGCTGGCCATCAAACTGGCGGACTTTTACCATGTGTCGCTGGACTATCTGGTCGGCCGAAGCGAAAGTAAACAATAGCCAATGGAACGATATCAAAGAATCCGAGACCTTCGGGAGGACCGTGACCTGACCCAGGCGCAGGTAGGCCGGGCAATCAATGTGCCCCAGCGGACCTATGCCTATTACGAAAGCGGGCAGCGGATGGTTCCGCCCCATGTGCTCTGTGCGCTGGCGGATTTCTATCAGGTGAGCGTGGACTACATTCTGGGCCGAACTGACCGAAAAGAGATGAACTGATGTATGAGATATTGCTTGCGGGACCTGAATCAGACTCAGGTGGCAAAATTTCTGGGAATGTCTCAGACTGGATATTCGAAATATGAAACCGGAGAGACCCGGTCTGAATAGAAAAACAGCGGCACGGAGCCATGCTCCGTGCCGCTGTTTGCTTATTCCAAAAATCAGAAATGGAACCGGCGGCGCACTTCGCTGCGCAGGCCGGGGCGCAGGCGCACCACCAGCAGCGGGGCGATCAGGGCCAGGCAGGCGCCAAAGGCGATGAGCGACCAGAAGGGCCGGTAGCTGCCCGAGACGGTGAAGTCGATGAAGAATTCCAGCACCAGCAGGAACAGCCCGATGCACAGGATCACCGCCATGAAGGCGCTGAGCAGCGAGGGCTTTTTGCGGAACACCGCGCACAGCGCCAGCGACGCCGCGCACAGGGCCGCGGTGATGGGCAGCGCCAGGCTCCAGTACCAGCCAAGGCCGCCGGTGAGCAGGGCAATCAGCAAAAGATACAGCGCCAGCGCGGCTCCGTCGATGGCAAGCCGCCCCCACACCGGCAGGCGGCGGGCCAGCAGATGGGGTACGCTCCAGCACCAGAGCAGAGCGGCCGCCCCGGCCACGTAGGCGGACCAGGGAACGCTGCGGCCCACTAGAATCAGGTTCAGCAGCACGCAGAACACCGAGGCGGAGGAAAGCACCGCCGTCACCGCCACCGCCAGCTCCCGCCGGTCGATGGGGGCCACCTCCTGCCGGATGGCCGGGAAGGGCGGCGGACTGGTGCGGTCCACCGGCTGGTTCGGATTGTATACGGGCGTGCCGCACAAAGGGCAGCGCCCGGCGGTGGAATCCAGCTCCACCCCGCATTGCACACAATAAGACATGGCTCGTTTACTCCTTTCGGTTGGAGATGACCTTCACGTGGATGCCCTCCCGCACCAGATGGCGGAAGAACTCCCGCTCCATATCGGTATCCTTCACGATGCCCGCGAAGGTGATGGTCAATATGTCGCCGTAGCTGATGCAGGCGCAGTTGGACCGGGCCGTGTAGGACTGGCCCAGAATCATCTCCATGCGCTCGATGTGCTCCTTCATGGCGGCGGGCACCTTGAACACGCCGGGGTTCGTCAGGGTGGTGGAATAGGGCCGGTTGCCGATGAGCCGGTAGCTCAGATCCAGCGCCAGATTCTTGATGGGCGAGGGCACCAGCTGCAACAGCAGATTGTTCTGCAGCGCCACGTTCCCGGCGATGGTGGCCTGCATCTCCACCCGGTTGATGTGCAGCCGCATCTGGTGATGCACCTGGGAGACGATCTCCGGGAAGGTGTAGTCGCCCAGCTCCGGGTCGATGACCGGGCGTACCGTGAGAATGAAGTTGCGCAGGGTGGGCGAGGGGAAGTGGGGCCGCAGGTTGATGGGCACCGCCAGCGCCACCTGTTTTTCCTTGCGGCGGCCCTCCCGGCGCTGGCGGATCTGGATGGATTCCAGCAGCACCGCCGCCAGATATTCGGTGATGGAGGCCCCGTAGCCCTTGGCCACCGCCTTGAGCTGGGCCACCGACACAAGGCCCATGGTCACGTTCAGGGTGTAGAAGGGCTCCTTTTCGCCCAGGCAGGCATAGGCGGGGGGCTCCCGCATGCCCAGGCACTTGCGGGCGTGGCCGTAGCGGGAATAGGCGTCCTCCTGCTCGGCCGGATCGGGCGGGGCAGTCACGTCCAGCACGCCCCCCTCGTTGGGGATGTCGTGCCCGCACAGCCGCAGATACACCGCCAGCAGGGTGCGGAAGAAGGTCAGTGCGCCGGAGCCGTCCGCCAGGGCGTGGAACACCTCCATGGAGATGCGCCGCTCATAATAGAAAAAGCGGATCAGCCAATCCTCGCCCTTGCGAAAGCGTACCGGCTGGCAGGGGTTGGCGATGTCCGGCTGAACGAAGGGGCCGGGAGCATGGTTGGGCTCGAAATAATACCAGAACACCCCCTGCTTGATGCGCACCGCAAAGCCGGGAAAGCGGGGCAGGGTGGTGTCCACCGCCTGCTGCAGCAGCACCGGGTCCACCGGCTGGCGCATCTGGGCCGAAAACCGGTAGACGGCGGAATAGTCCTCCCGCTGCAGGGCGGAATACATCAGGGCGGCGTTGTCCAGCCGGGACCAGCCGCCGGGAAGGGAAGGCATGGCATTCACCTCCGAAAACTGGGTTTGTTTTCCTTATTTTACCACGTTTTGGGCAAATGGGATGTAAAATTCTCAGAATGTCCATCAAAAGCTGCCGGGGTATGGTACAATAAAAGAAAGGCCGGTAAAAACGATCCCGGCCGGAAAAGAGAACCTATGCTGAAAATGAACCGACCCGACGCGGAGCAGAGCGCTCTGTCGCTGGAAAAACGCTTTGAAACCACCCTGACCGCGGCGCTGAAGGCCATCCATTCCGCCACTTCGCCGGATTCCACCACACCGGAGGATCTGGAGCGGCAGCGCAAGGGCCAGGAGCTGCTGGGCCGCATGGTCACCCCCATGCTGGGCATGCGCTGGGAGCCCTTTGAGATCGGCGGCATGCCCGCCGCATGGGTGCGCCCCGAGCAGGGGGAACACCCCCGCAAAATCGTGCTGTACTGCCACGGCGGCGGCTACACCACCGGCAATCTGGGCTACGCCCGGCCGCTGGCGGCAAAGCTGGCCCAGGGCACCGGCTGCCCGGTGCTGGCCTTCGAGTACCGGCTGGCCCCCGAGCACCCCTATCCGGCGGCCTTGAAGGATGCGGAAAAGGCATGGAACTACCTGATGCACCAGGGCTACGGCGCGGCGGATGTGGTGCTGGCGGGCGATTCCGCGGGCGGCAACATGGCGCTGGAGTTGGTGATGCGGCTGCGGGCCGAGGGCCGCAGGCTGCCCGGCCAGCTGGTGCTGTTCTCCCCCTGGACGGACATGACCGCCACCAGCGAGACCTATGAGACCCGGGGCGAGACCGACCCCATGCTCACCAAAAACTACATCTGCGCGGTGCGCCAGGCCTACGCCCCCGGGGCGGACTGGTCCAGGTGGGAGTATTCGCCGCTGTACGGCGATTTCACCGCCTTCCCGCCCACGCTGATCCAGGTGGGCGACAACGAGATCCTTCTGGAGGATTCGCTGGGCCTGCGCCGGGCCATGCAGGAGCAGGGCGTTCTGTGCAGGCTGGAGCAGTGGCCGGGCATGTGGCATGTGTTCCAGATGTTCCCCATCAAGAAGGCGGCGGAGGCCATGGAAAGTGCCTGCCGCTTCATCCGGGAAGGAAAATAAAAGAACAGGCATACGAGGAGAGGGAAAGACCAATGGAAAAGATTACGGTTCTGGGCACCGGCTACGCCATGGCCCTGCGCTGCTACAACACCTGCTTCGCCCTGCATCAGGGCGAGGAGGTTCTGCTGGTGGACGCGGGCGGCGGCAACGGCATTCTGGTGCAGCTGCAAAAGGCGGGCATCGACCCGGCGGATATTCACCACCTGATCGTGACCCACGCCCACACCGACCACATTCTGGGCGTGGTGTGGGTGATCCGCAAGATCGCCACCCTGATGCTGGACGGCAAATATGAGGGCCAGTTCCACATCTGGTGCCATAAGGGCCTGCCCGAGACCATCGAGACGCTGGTACGGCTGACCGTGCAGGGCAAGTTCGCCAAGCTGATCGGCGAGCGCATCCTGCTGCACGGCGTGACCGACGGTGAGCAGGCTCAGCTTCTGGGCCACACCGTGACCTTCTTCGACATCCACTCCACCAAGATGGAGCAGTACGGCTTCACCGCCGAGAAGGACGGCAAAAAGCTCACCTGCCTGGGCGACGAGCCCTACAACCCCCTGTGCGAGGGTTATGTGAAGGGCAGCGACTGGCTGCTGTGCGAGGCGTTCTGTTTGTACGGCGACCGGGAGAAGTTCAAGCCTTATGAAAAGCACCACAGCACCGTGAAGGAGGCCTGCGAGCTGGCCGCCCAGCTGGAGGTGCCCCATCTGGTGCTCTGGCACACCGAGGACAAGACCTACGAGGACCGCCAGCGGCTGTACACCGCCGAGGGCAAAGAATATTACCAGGGCGATCTGCATGTGCCCTATGATCTGGACGTGATCGCGCTGTGAGTGAAAACGGCGCGCAGCAATAACGAGCAAGCGAAAGGCAGGGATCGAGCATGAACGATCTGGAACAGAAATTCTTGCAGGAGGTCACCGAAAAAGCCGCCGAGGCAAAGCTGGTCTGCGGCTGGGACGGAGCACACTTTCTGGCGTTTCTGCAAAAGCGGGGCCCGGCGCGGGCCATGGCCGAGCAGGCACGCCGGGGCGCGGTGAGCGAGGCCTTTGACCGGCTGGCCGCCAAGGGCCGTTTGGACCTGTCGCCGGAGGCGGTGGCGTCCAAAAACGACTACGCCGACCTGTTCGACGATGAAGCGGTGAACTTCTTCTTGGAAGTGCTCTGCGAAAAGGGCTACTTCACCGCCGGTTGATTTTGTACACGAAAAAAGGCTGCCCAGGCGGGCAGCCTTTTTTGCTTGTTGTGTTTTATGATTGCTCTGGCCGCCAGCCCTTGCACACATCCACCCAGCCACACGCGCTGCTGGCCTGTTCCAGCTCGGCCAGGTTCAGTTCCACCGCGCTGGCCGCGGTGCCCGCCGCCGGGTAGACCACCTCAAACCGGCGCAGGGATTCGTCCAGATACACGGTCACGCCGGGCTTTGTGCCGAAGGGGCACACACCGCCCACCCCGTGGCCGATCAGCTCCTCCACCTGGTCGGCGGGGATCATCTTGGCCTTGGTGCCGAACCGGGTCTTATAGCGGGGGTTGTCCACCTTGGCGTCCCCCGCCGCCAGAATCAGAATGGGCTTGTCCTCCACCAGAAAGGAAAGACTCTTGGCGATGCGGGCGGGCTCGCAGCCCACGGCCACCGCCGCCAGCTCCACCGTGGCGCTGGATACCGAAAATTCCCGGATGCGCCCCTCCAAACCGAATTTCGCCAGGTGGGCCCTGGCTGCTTGCATCGACATTGTGCCATCGCTCCTTTTGCTTGCTTTTGCAAGATAGTGAAATAAAGTATAGCACAGATTTGCCCAAAAGGCCAGAGTCGGGCACATTCAAAACCGGGCCGAAATGTGCTATACTTACAAAAGAATTTTTAAAACAACGGGACGAGGAGAGGATCACACCATGCGATACGGGTTTGTCAAAACCGCCTGTGCCACGCCGGACATCCGGGTGGCGGACTGCGCCTACAATGCCGCCCAGACCATCCGGGCGGTGGAGGAGGCCGCCGGACAGGGAGTGGAGGTGCTGTGCCTGCCGGAGCTGGGCCTCACCGGCTACACCTGTGAGGATCTGTTTTTCCAGCCGGTGCTGCAGCAGGGCGCGCTGGACGCGCTGGACACCGTGCTGAAGGCCACCGCCCACACCTCGGTGGTGTTCGTGGCGGGCCTGCCGCTGGCGGTGCGGGGCAAGCTGTACAACTGCGCCGCCGTCTGCCAGAGCGGGCGGCTGCTGGGCCTTGTGCCCAAGACCCATCTGCCCAGCTACAATGAGTTCTACGAGGGCCGCCGCTTCACCGCCGCCCCCGTCGGAATCTTCACGCTGGACGTACTGGGCCAGACCGTGCCCTTCGGCACAAAGCTTTTGTTCTGCCACCCCAAGGCGGATTGCTTTAAAATCGCGGTGGAGATCTGCGAGGACGTGTGGGCGCCGCTGCCCCCCAGCGTGGGCCACGCCATGGCCGGGGCCACCCTGATTCTGAACCTGTCCGCCAGCGACGAGGTGGTGGGCAAGGCGGAATACCGCCGTCAGCTGATCGCGGGCCAGTCCGCCCGGCTGCTGTGCGGCTATCTGTACGCGGACGCGGGCCGGGGCGAATCCACCACCGACCTGGTGTTCGCCGGGCACGACCTGATCTGCGAGAACGGGGCCATTCTGGCCCAGACCGAGCTGTTCGGCAGCGGCATGATCGTGAGCGAGGTGGACCTGGAGAAGCTGGCGGGCGAGCGGCTGAAGAACACCAGCTTTGCCGCGGTGAACGATGAGGACTACACCACCGTGCAGCTGGCGGACACCTGTGCCGACTGGCAGCCGGTGCGCCCGGTGGACCCGGCCCCCTTTGTACCCGCGGGCGAGAGCGAGCGCATGCGCCGCTGCGAGGCCATTCTGGAGATGCAGGCCCAGGGCCTGCGCAAGCGGATGGAGCACACCCACGCTGCCACCGCGGTGATCGGCATTTCCGGCGGTCTGGACAGTACCCTGGCCCTGCTGGTGGTGACCCGGGCCTTCCGACTGATGAATAAGCCCCTCAAGGACGTGATCGCGGTGACCATGCCCTGCTTCGGCACCACAAAGCGGACCAAGTCCAACGCGGAAAAGCTGTGTGAGGCGCTGGGCGTGAGCCTGCGTCAGGTGAACATTGCGGACACGGTGCGCAGCAACTTTGCGGACATCGGCCACGACGAGTCGGCGCTGGACGTGACCTACGAGAACACCCAGGCCCGGGTGCGCACCCTGGTGCTGATGAACCTGGCCAACCGGATGGGGGGCCTTGTGATCGGCACCGGCGACCTGAGCGAGCTGACCCTGGGCTGGGCCACCTACAACGGCGACCACATGAGCATGTACGGCGTGAATGGCTCGGTGCCCAAGACCCTGGTGCGGCATATCGTGGCCACCGTGGCCGCCAACAGCGAGCCCGCCCTGCGGGAGGTGCTGCAGGATATTCTGGACACCCCGGTCAGCCCCGAGCTGCTGCCCGCCAAGGAAAACGGCGAGATTGCCCAGCAGACCGAGGCCATCGTGGGCCCCTACGAGCTGCATGACTTCTTCCTCTATTACGCCATCCGCTGGGGCTTTGCGCCCAAAAAGATCTTCTGGCTGGCCCAGCGGGCCTTTGCCGGGGTCTATGAGGACGCGGTGCTGGTGCAGTGGCTGCGCAACTTCTACCGGCGCTTCTTCGCCCAGCAGTTCAAGCGCAGCTGCCTGCCGGACGGCCCCAAGGTGGGCACCGTGACCCTGTCGCCCCGGGGCGACTGGCGGATGCCCAGCGACGCCTGCGCCACCCTCTGGCTGGCTCAGGTGGAGGAGCTGGAACAGGCGTTATAAACAAATACCATCGGGAGGGAAAACAAGATGAACGATCAGGAATATATGCTCCATCAGGTAAAAGCGGTGCTGGCCATCGACAGCCCCAGCGGTTTTACCAAAAACGCGGTGGATTATCTGGTGAAGGAATACAAGGCCCTGGGCTATGAGCCCCAGGTCACCCGCAAGGGCGGCGTGCTGGTGCAGCTGAGCGCGGGCGACGGCTCCATGCCCGGCGACGGCATCCTGCAGGAGGCCCATCTGGACACGCTGGGCGGCATGGTGTGCGGCGTGAAGGCCAACGGCCGGCTGCGGCTGACTGCTCTGGGCGGCATGAACCCCAACAACGCCGAGGCCGAGAACGTGCGCATTTACACCCGGGAGGGCAAGGTCTACACCGGAGTGTGCCAGCTCACCGACGCCTCGGTGCATGTGAACGGCGACTACTCCAAGACCGAGCGCAGCTGGGACACCATGGAGGTGCTGCTGGACGAGATGGTGTTCTCCGAGGCCGAGGTCCACGCCCTGGGCATCGAAAACGGCGACATCGTCTGCTTTGACCCCCGCACCACCGTCACCGAGAGCGGCTACATCAAGAGCCGTTTCCTGGACGACAAGCTGAGCGTGGCCATCCTGCTGGGCTATGCCCGCGCATTGAAGGAGAGCGGCAAGACCACCCGGCGGGCGGTGTGGCAGCACATCACCGTATTTGAGGAGGTTGGCCATGGCGGCTCCGCCTCGGTGCCCGAAGGTGTGGGCGAGGCCATCAGCGTGGACATGGGCTGCGTGGGCGAGGGCCTGGCCTGCAAGGAGCATCAGGTGTCCATCTGCGCCAAGGACAGCGGCGGCCCCTACCACTATGACGTGGTGAGCGGTCTGGTGGCGGCGGCCAAGGCCGCCGGGGTGGATTACGCGGTGGACGTGTACCCCCACTACGGCTCGGACGTGGAAGCCACCCTGCGGGCGGGCGCGGATCTGCGCCACGGCCTGATCGGCGCGGGCGTGTACGCCTCCCACGGCTACGAGCGCAGCCATGTGAAGGGCATGATGGCCACCTTCCAGCTGCTGAATGCATACATCGAGACGGTTTGAGCCGATTTAATTACAAAAAAGGACCAAATTTTCCGCAGCGGCTTGACAAGCTGTGGAAAATAGAGTAATATGGCAACTAAATTCATATCGCTGTGATAGAGGCGCGGTGTTCAAGAGTAGCACGCGGCATTCGGGGCAGACCCCCGCCGCTGCAAAAGGGAACACCGCCGAAGGAAGCGAACCCGGTCTGGGGGGCGCTTGCCTGGGTCGGCGGAGAAGATCCGCCGGACTGTCACGAAATTTTTCGTGAAGCGCTATCCAAGGGAAACCGAAGGGGCGGCCCGGCCGGGGCTGCCTGCAACGTGCCGCGTTCCTTCGCGGTGCGCACAGAGACTTCCGCGGGGCTGCTTTTCGAAAGGAAAGCAGCCCCGTTTTTTTGCGTGGCGGGCAGCGGTAGAAAAGCGAATAGGAGGAGCAAACAATGAAAAAGATCGCAAGCCTTGTGCTGGCGCTGCTGCTGTTTGCCGGAATTCCCGGCGGTCTCACCGCCGTTTCGGCCGAGGGCAGCGTGCTGGACGACAACACCCTTACCGTAGCCATGGAGTGTGCCTACGCCCCCTACAACTGGACCCAGCCGGATTCTTCCAACGGCGCGGTGCCCATCAAGGACAGCGCCGACTACGCCAACGGCTACGACGTGATGATGGCGAAAAAGATCGCCGAGGCTCTGGGCATGGAGCTGGAGATCGTGCGGCTGGACTGGGATTCCCTGGTGCCCGCCGTGCAGAGCGGCACTGTGGACTGTGTGATTGCGGGCCAGTCCATCACCAGTGAGCGGCTGGAGTCGGTGGACTTCACCGCCCCCTACTTCTATGCCTCCATCGTGGGCCTGACCCGCGCCGACAGCCCCTATGCCCAGGCCCAGGGCCTGAGCGAGCTGGCGGGTGCCACCGCCACCAGCCAGCTGGGCACCATCTGGTACGACGGCTGTCTGCCCCAGATTCCGGACGCCACCATCCTCACCCCGCAGGAATCCGCCCCCGCCATGCTGATGGCGCTGGAGACCGGCCGGGTAAATCTGGTGGTCACCGACATCCCCACCGCCAAGGCGGCCCTGAACGCTTACAGCGACTTTGTGCTGCTGGACTTCAACGACAGCGAGGATAACTTCGTGGTCTCCAGCGAGGACGTGAACATCGGCATCTCGGTGCAGAAGGGCAACACCGAATTGAAGGACGCCATCAACGGCGTGCTGGCCACCATGACCGAGGACGACTACAACGCCATGATGGACGAGGCCATTGCCATCCAGCCCCTGAGCGACGGCCTGCCCGAGGGCTTCTTTGCCCAGATCGGCTATCTTTTGAAGAACTACGGCACCAGCTATCTGAAGGGTGCGGGCATCACCATCGTGATCGCGGTGATCTGCACCGCCATCGGCTGCGTGATCGGTCTCGGGTGCGGCATCGTGCAGACCATCCCGGTGGAAAAGCGGGACGGCATGGGCAAGAAGGTGCTGCTGGGCGCGGCCCGCGCGGTGCTGCGGGTGTATGTGGAGGTCTTCCGCGGCACGCCCATGATTTTGCAGGCGGTGCTGATCTTCTACGGTGCGGCCTTCCTGTTCGGCTGGAACCTGGACATGTGGACCGCTGCCCTGGTGATCGTGTCGGTGAACACCGGCGCTTACATGGCGGAATCGGTACGCGGCGGCATTCTGTCCATCCCGGTGGGCCAGACCGAGGGCGCCAAGGCCATCGGCCTGACCCATGTGCAGACCATGACCAGCATCATTCTGCCTCAGGCGCTGCGCAACATCATGCCCCAGATCGGCAACAACCTGATTATCAACATCAAGGATACTTCCGTGCTGTTCATCATCGGAGTGGCCGAGCTGTTCAGCATCCACAAGGGCGTGGTGGGCGCCACCTATGCTTACTTCCCCTCGGCAGTGATCGAGATGGCCATCTATCTGGTGATGACCCTGGTCTGCTCGGCCATCCTGCGCTGGGTGGAAAAGCGGATGGACGGCGAATCCAGCTACACGCTGGTGAAGCAGACCGGCGGCCTGAACGCCCCTCCCTATGTGGAGCACGGCAAGCCGCGCACCGGCAACCTGGACCTGTGAGAAAAGGGGGACGAGCAAGATGAATACCACCGAAAACGGCGCCATCGTAGAGGTGCGCCACCTGAATAAATCCTTCGGCCCGCGGGAGATTCTGCGGGACATCAACTTCACCGTCTGCAAGGGCGACGTGACCACCATCATCGGCCCCTCCGGCAGCGGCAAGTCCACGCTGCTGCGCTGCCTGAACCTGCTGGAGACGCCCTCCGGCGGCGAGATCCTGTTCCACGGGCAGAACATCGGCGAGAACGCCAACATCCCCGCCTACCGTACCAAGGTGGGCATGGTGTTCCAGTCCTTCAACCTGTTCTCCAACCTGACCGTACTGGAAAACTGCATGCTGGGCCAGCGCAAGGCATTGAAGCGCAGCAAGGCCGAGGCGGAGAAAAAGGCCCTGTTCTACCTGGAAAAGGTGGGCATGGCCGAATATGTGAACGCAAAGCCCAGCCAGCTTTCCGGCGGCCAGCAGCAGCGTGTGGCCATTGCTCGGGCGCTTGCCATGGAGCCGGAGCTGCTGCTCTTCGACGAGCCCACCAGCGCCCTGGACCCGGAGATGGTGGGCGAGGTGCTGAACGTAATGCAGAAGCTGGCCGCCGAGGGCATGACCATGATCGTGGTTACCCACGAGATGGCCTTCGCCCGGGACGTGAGCAACCATGTGGTGTTCATGGCCGACGGCGTGATCTGCGAGGAGGGCGAACCGGCCCAGCTGTTCGAGAACCCCAAGAACGAACGCACCGCCGAGTTTTTGGCCCGTTTCCGTCAGGGCTGAGCCGCAAACAGAAAATAAAAAAGGCATCGGGAAAATTCCCGATGCCTTTTTGCTTTGTGTTGAAAAGGAAGCAATCAGACCTTCACGATCCAGCCCTTTTCGTCGGGCAGAACGCCCCACTGGATGCCGGTGAGGGTGTCGTACAGACGCTGGGTCACCTGGCCGATGTTGCCGTCGTTCACGGTCACCTCGTCGCCCTCGTAGTACAGCTTGCCCACCGGGCTGACCACCGCGGCGGTGCCGGTGCCGAACACCTCTTCCAGCTTGCCGGCGTGGGCGGCCTCCATGACCTCCTGGATGGACAGGCGGTTGTCGCAGTCCACGGTGTAGCCCCAGTCGCGCAGCAGCTCGATGCAGCTCATGCGGGTGATGCCGGGCAGCACGGTGCCAACAGTGGGCGCGGTGCGGATTACGCCGTCGATCTTGAAGAAGCAGTTCATGCTGCCCACTTCCTCCACGTACTTGCGCTCCACGCCGTCCAGCCAGAGCACCTGGCTGTAGCCCAGGTCGTGGGCCTTCATCTGGCCCGCCAGGCTGGCCGCGTAGTTGCCGCCGCACTTGATGAAGCCGGTGCCGCCGGGCGTGGCGCGCACATACTCGTCCTCCACGTAGATCTTCACCGGGTCCAGACCCTCGGCGTAGTAGGCGCCGGAGGGAGAGGCGATTACGATGAACTCATAGCTCTCGCTGGGCTTCACACCCAGGTGAGGCTCGGTGGCGATGGTGAAGGGGCGCAGGTACAGGCTGGTACCGGGAGCGCTGGGCACCCAGTCACGGTCCACGTCCACCAGAGCCTTTACGGCCTGCACGAAGTCCTCCACCGGGATGGTGGGGATGCACAGACGCTCGTGGGTGCTCTGCAAACGCTCGCCGTTCTTCTCCGGGCGGAACAGCTGCACCTGACCCTCGGCGGTGCGGTAGGCCTTCATGCCCTCAAAGCTCTCCTGGGCATAGTGGAAGACCATGGCGGCAGGGTCCAGCGAAATGGGCTGGTAGGGCTCGATGCGGGCGGAATGCCAGCCCTGGCCCTCGGTGTACTCCATGCGGAACATGTGGTCGGTGTAATGGGTGCCGAAGCCCAGATTGTTCTCATCGGGCTTGGCTTTGGGGGTGGTGGTCTTGGTTACTTTGATCTCCAACATGAAACAGGTCCTCCCTTTCGCGGCCGGTGGATATGCGCCGCCGCCTGTGATTGGCTTTTATAATGTGACCATTATAGAACCTGTTTGGTGCTTCCGTCAAGACTTTTTTGCTTTAAAAGGGTGATTTGGCAGAGCGAATCCGCCGGATGCCTATATAAATAAGGAAAGCCGCCGGTTTTGGCCGGAATGCCGGGCTGCGGGGTGGTGAAATTCCTCACAAACATAAACTTAACATTGCGCCGGGCCGAAAGGGCGCGGGTTCGTGGTTTTGTAAAATTTCTTTACAAAAAGGTTGGGCAGTTTAACAAAAGCCTAACCGAACCATGCGGGCGGATTTTGCAAACCGGGCGGTATAATGATACCAGTTTCGCGGGAAAGCGAAGCGCAAGCGAGACCGAAACTCCGCCCCCACAGGAGCGGGGAGAGCGGAAGAAATTCATTGGAATGAATTGAGACGAAGAGGGAGTAAGAGAAAAATGAAAATGAAGCGTTTTATGGCAATGGCTATTGCATGTGTTATGGCTGCCGGTCTGGTAGCCTGCGGCGGCTCTGAGAGCACCGCCACCACCAGCACCGCGGGTTCCACCGCTGGTTCCACCACCGCCAGCAGCGCGGAAGCCACCGCCGACCTGAGCGGCGCGGTAGCCACCGGCGGCTCCACCAGCGTGGAGAAGGTGATCGGCGCTCTGAGCGAGGCTTTCATGGAAGCCAACCCCGGCGTGGACGTTACTTATGATCCCACCGGCAGCAGCGCCGGCGTGACCGGTGCCGCCGACGGTACCCTGGACATCGGCCTGTCCAGCCGCGCTCTGAAGGAAGAGGAGATCTCCAAGGGCCTGAAGGAGACCACCTTCGCCCTGGACGGCATCGCCATCGTGGTGAACACCGAGAACACCGTTGCTGACCTGAGCCTGGAGCAGATCGCTGGTCTGGCTACCGGCGAGATCACCAACTGGAGCGAAGTGGGCGGCCCTGACGCCCCCGTGGTCCTGATCGGCCGTGAGGCTGGTTCCGGTACCCGCGACGGTTTCGAGAGCATCGTTGGCGTGGAAGACAAGTGCGCTTACGAGCAGGAGCTGACCAGCACCGGCGCCGTTCTGGCCGGTGTTGCCGCCAACCCCAACGCCTTCGGCTATGTTTCTCTGGCCAGCGTTGACGAGTCCGTGAAGATGGTCACCGTGGACGGCGTTGCCGCCAGCGAGGAGACCGTCAAGGACGGCAGCTACAAGATCCAGCGCCCCTTCGTGTTCGCCACCAAGGAGGGCGAGGAGCTGAGCGCTCAGGCTCAGGCCTTCTACGACTTCGCTCTGAGCGAGGAAGCCGCTGAGCTGATCGCTGCCGCCGGCGCGGTACCCATGGTTTAACAAGAAGGCTACATGCCTTCGCCTGACACCCTGAAAGGTCGGCATGCCGGCGAAATGAAGTAGGGGCAGCACCGCATGATTCCAGGTGGTGGAGCGCGCCAGAAAATTTTTTGCAAGGTGAACCAAAAAGCGCAGACAATCCTTGGCTGGATTGACGAGCATTTTTGGAAAACCTGGCGGAAAATTTTGGGGTGATACGCCACCTGAGCCGCAAGGCGTGAATTGTGCGGTGGTGCCCAAGTTAGGCAACCCGCCGCCGGAAAATACGTATCCACGCAGATTCCGGCGGCTTTTTTGCGGAAAAACCGCAGTGTGTGCAAAGCGAGTAACGAAGAGGAAAAGCGCTATGAAACTGAAACAGAGCATCGAGCGGATCATGAACGCAGTGTTCTTCATCTGCGGAATGGTCTCCATCGCGGCGGTGGCCCTCATCACCATCTACATGGTGTGGGCCGGTCTGCCCGCCATCATCAAAATCGGCCCGGTGGACTTTCTGCTGGGCACCGAGTGGAAATCCACCGCGTCCGAGCCCAGCTTCGGCATCCTGCCCTTCATCCTGACCAGCGTGTGGGGTATGGTGGGCGCGCTGATCATCGGCGTGCCGGTGGGCGTGCTCACCGCCGTGTTCCTGGCAAAGCTGGCACCCCCCAAGCTGGCCGCCCTGGTACGGCCCGCGGTGGAGCTGCTGGCGGGCATCCCCAGCGTGGTCTACGGCCTGATCGGCATGATCGTGCTGGTGCCCGCTGTGATGAAGGCCTTTGAGCTGAAGAGCGGCAGCTGCCTGCTCAGCGCCATTCTGGTGCTGGCCATCATGGTTCTGCCCAACATCATCTCGGTGAGCGAGACCGCTCTGCGGGCCGTTCCGCCGGAGTATGAGGAGGCCAGCCTGGGCCTGGGCGCCACCTGGATCGAGACCGTGTTCAAGGTGAGCGTACCCGCCGCCCGCAGCGGAATCGTGGCCGGCATCGTGCTGGGCGCGGGCCGCGCCGTGGGCGAGGCCATGGCCGTGATGATGGTGGCCGGCAACGTGGCCAACATGCCCGGCCTGTTCAAGAGCGTGCGTTTCCTGACCACCGCCGTGGCCAGCGAGATGAGCTACGCGGCGGACGGCAGCCTGCAAAAGCAGGCCCTGTTCAGCATCGGCCTGGTTCTGTTCGTGTTCATCATGCTGATCAACTGGCTGCTCAATACCTTTTTGAAACGGGGGGAGAAACAGTGAGCCATTCTGCAAAGCGTAAAGCAAAGGCGAACGTGCTGAAGGTGCTGGTTTACGGCTGCGCCTTCCTGACCGTGGCCGTTCTGGTGGCTCTGCTGGGCTACATCTTTGTGCGGGGCATCCCGAACATCACCTGGCAGCTTCTCTCCACCAAACCCAGTGTCATTAAGGACACCATCGGCATCCTGCCGAACCTGCTCAACACCCTTTACATCATTGTGCTGACCCTGATCATCGCCCTGCCTCTGGGCGTGGGCGCGGCGGTCTACCTGACCGAGTACGCCACCAGCAAGACCTTCATCAAGGTGGTGGAGTTCACCACCGAGACCCTGGCCGGTATCCCCAGCATCATCTATGGTCTGGTGGGTATGCTGGTCTTCGTGCAGATGCTGGGCTTCGGCTCCAGCCTTTTGTCCGGCAGTCTGACCCTGGTGATCATGATCCTGCCCACCATCATCCGCACCACCCAGGAAAGCCTGAAAACCGTGCCCGCCGGGTACCGGGAGGGCGCGCTGGGTCTGGGCGCCACCCGGTGGTACATGATCCGCACCATCGTGCTGCCCTCCTCCATCAGCGGTATCATCACCGGCTGCATTTTGGCGGTGGGCCGTATCGTGGGCGAAAGCGCCGCCCTGCTGTTTACCGCAGGTTCGGCCTCCATCATCGCCTCCAACATCTTTGACGCCTACACCCGGGGCGGCGGCACGTTGTCCGTTGCACTGTACATGTACGCCGCCGAGCGCGGCGAATTCGAGGTGGCATTTGCCATCGCGGCCATCCTGCTGATTTTGGTATTCCTGATCAACATGGCCACCCGTCTGGTACAGAGCAAAATGAAGCAGAAGCAGTAAAGGAGCAGCCAACATGAGCGAAAACGCGATCCTGCAGGCAAAGGACCTGCATCTGTATTACGGCGAGACCGAGGCGCTGAAGGGCATCGACATCGCCATCCCTGAAAAGAAGATCACCGCCCTGATCGGTCCCTCCGGCTGCGGCAAGTCCACCTTCTTGAAGACCCTGAACCGGATGAACGACCTGGTTCCCAACGTGCGCATCACCGGCGAGGTTTTGTTCCACGGCAAGAACATCCTGGACAAGGACGTGGATGTGACCGACCTGCGCCGCCGCATCGGCATGGTGTTCCAGAAGCCCAATCCGTTCCCCATGAGCATCTACGACAACGTGGCCTACGGCCCCCGCCTGCACGGCAACCACAGCAAGAAGGAGCTGGACGAGCTGGTGGAGAAGAGCCTGCGCGGCGCCGCCATCTGGGACGAGGTGAAGGACCGGCTGAAAAAGAGCGCCCTGGGCCTTTCCGGCGGCCAGCAGCAGCGGCTTTGCATCGCCCGCGCGCTGGCGGTGCAGCCGGATGTGCTGCTGATGGATGAGCCCACCAGCGCCCTGGACCCGGGCAGCACCCTGCGCATTGAGGACCTGATGGACGAACTGAAAAAGGACTACACGGTGGTCATTGTTACCCACAACATGCAGCAGGCCGCCCGTATTTCGGACCAGACCGCCTTCTTCCTGCTGGGCTCGCTGATTGAGTACGGCCCCACCAAGGAGCTGTTCGCCAATCCCAAGAACCCCAAGACGGAAGAATACATCACCGGACGGTTCGGCTAAGGGAGGAACTGATAGTATGATGACACGCATCAATTACAACAACGACCTGCAGGCGCTGTACGACGCAGTGGAGCAGATGGGCCTGACCATCGAGACTTCCATCGACCAGACCTGGAAGGCCCTGCAGAAGCTGGACGTGAAGACCGCCCAGGCCATCATCGACGGCGACGAGGCCATCGACCAGATGGAGCGCAACATTGAAAAAGCCTGCCTGGAGCTGGTGCTCACCCAGACCCCGGTGGCCGGTGACTGGCGGCGCATCGCCTCCATCATGCGCATGATCTCGGATCTGGAGCGCATCGCCGACCATTGCAGCGACATTTCCGAATACATTATCCAGCTGGCGGCCAAGCCCGCCGTGGAGCTGCCTGCTCCCATGGAGAAGATGTTCTGCCTGATGAAGACCATGGTCAAGGAGACCGTGACCGCCTTTGTGGAGCTGAGCGAGGAGAAGGCCCGTGCCGTGATCGGCCATGACGATCTGCAGGACGACTACTTTTTGCAGGTGTGCGAGGAGCTGTGCGACCGGATGCAGAAGCACCCCGAGGAGGTGCGCCAGCGGGTGGATCAGCTGATGATCGCCAAGTACCTGGAGCGCATGAGCGACCATTCCACCAACCTGGCGGAGTGGGTGGTCTACATCGTGAGCGGCCAGCTGGTCGACAACTAAACCTTTTCGTTTTCTTTGCAATACACACAACAGGAAAAAGCCCCGGCGGACTTCGCCGGGGCTTTTTCCGTTCGGACGCAAAAAAGGCGGCCCGGGAAACCGGGCCGCCTTTGGCGGAATCGGAATTACTTGCTGCGCTTCTCGAACTGGTCCACGCCCACGCCGCACAGGGGGCAGGTGTAACCGGCGGGCAGCTCAGCGCCCTCGTACACGTAGCCGCAGACGGTGCACACCCACTCGGTGTTCTCGTCGGTGGCGGCAGCAGGAGCGGCCTGCTTCTCGAAGAACTCGGCGCCCACGCCGCACAGGGGGCAGGTGTAGCCCTCGGGCAGCTCGTCGCCCTCGTAGACGTAGCCGCAAACGGTGCAGACCCACTTGGTGCCGGAGGCGGAAGCGGGCTTGACCTCGTCGGCAGGCACTTCCACGCTCTTCTTCTCAAAGAACTCGGGGCCTACGCCGCACAGGGGGCAGGTGAAGCCGGCGGGCAGCTGGTCGCCCTCGTAGATGTAGCCGCAGACGGTGCAGACCCACTGGGTCTTGGTGACGGGCAGGTCGGCCACTGCCTCGGGGGCCACGTAGGTGGGAGCGGTCTTGGGGCTGGAGCCCTTGATTACCTTGTGGTAGTACTCGTAGGTCATGGCGGGGGCGGTCTGAGCGAACACGCCGGTGTCGATCACCTTGCCCAGGAACACGGTGTGGGTCTCGGTCTCCATCTTGTCGATCACCTTGCACAGGCCCCAGCCCATGGTGTCCTCCAGAACGGGCAGGCCCTGCTCATAGTGCCAGGCCACACCGGCGAACTTGTCCACGTCGCGGCTGGAACGGAAGCCGAAGCCGCCGATCAGGCCCGGGTCGCTGGCCTCGCTGAGCACGTTCAGCGCGAACATGCCGCTCTCGGAAATGGCCTTGTGGGTCAGGTTCTCGTGGTTGATGCTCACCGCGATGGTGGCAGGCTCAGCGGTGATCTGCATGGCGCTGTTGGCGGTGCAGCCCACCGGGGTCTCGCCGTTCATGCTGGTCACGATGTAAACGCCGTAAGACATGCTGAAAAAGAAACGAACGTCCATTTTTATGCTCTCCTTTGCCGCGCGGAAGCTGCCGCGCACCGTTGTGGGTTTATATTTAGGATATATTATCAGTATAGCAAACAAAGGGCAAAAAACAATAGGTTTTGTGTAAAATTAAAAAGAAAGTTTTACCTCCCCTCGCCCGCCCCGGCGGCGGCTGCCCTTGCAATTGGCCGCCGCGGGGCCTAAAATTGAATGGAACGATCAAGAAAACGGTGAAAAACCGGATGTGAGGGAAGTGTTTTGTGTGGCGCAAGCGGCGTGTGAAACGCGCGTGCAGTTTACCCGGCGGGATCTGGCCCGGCTGCTGGCCCCGCTGGTGGTGGAGCAATTTCTGGCGGTAACGGTGGGCATGGCGGACACGATGATGGTGTCCTACGCGGGCGAGGCGGCCATCTCGGGCGTGTCGCTGGTGGATATGCTGAACGTTTTGATCATCAACATTTTTGCAGCGCTGGCCACCGGCGGCGCGGTGGTCATCAGTCAATACCTGGGCGCGCGGGACATGCCCAGCGCAAAAAACAGCGCGGGCCAGCTGTTCCATCTGGCGGCGCTGGCGGGCGTGGGGGTCATGGTGCTGGCCCTGGCCTTTGCCCGGCCGCTGCTGCACCTGCTCTTCGGCCAGATCGAGCCGGAGGTGATGGATGCGGCTCTCTTATATCTGCGCATCTCGGCGGCGTCCTACCCCTTCATTGCCCTGTACAATGCGGGCGCGGCGCTGTTCCGCAGCATGGGCAACAGCAAGATCAGCATGCAGGTGAGCATTCTGATGAACGCGGTGAACGTGGCGGGCAACGCCATCTGTGTGTTCGGCCTGGGAATGGGCGTGGCCGGTGTGGCCCTGCCCTCGCTGGTGGGCCGCGCCATGGCCGCGGGCCTGATTTTGTGGCGGGCCTCCAACCCGGCCAATCTGGTGCACGTGCAGGCCGCTCAGTGTCTGCGGCTGAAAAAGGGGCTGGCGCTGCGGATTCTGAACATCGGCATCCCCTCCGCCTTCGAGAACAGTCTGTTCCAGCTGGGCCGGGTGCTGGTGGTGAGCGTTATCTCGGTGTTCGGCACGGCGCAGATCTCCGCCAACGCGGTGGCCAACAACCTGGACAGCATCGGCTGCATCCCGGGCCAGGCCATCAGCCTGGGGCTTATCACGGTGGTGGGCCAGTGCATCGGCGCCCAGGACCAGAAGGCCGCCATCGGCTACACCAAAAAGCTGGTGGGCCTGACCTATCTGGTGGACGGCGCGCTCAATCTGCTGGTGATCCTGGGCATGCCGCTTTTGCTGGGGCTTTACAACATCTCGGCGGAAACCCATGAGCTGGCCTGGCTGCTGGTGTTCATCCACTGCGCCTGCGGCATCGTGCTGTGGCCGGTGGCCTTCGTGCTGCCCAACGCCCTGCGCGCAGCCAACGACGTGCGCTTCACCATGCTGGTGAGCATTGCCAGCATGATGATCTGGCGGCTGGGCTTCAGCTATGTGCTGGGCATCGGCTTCGGCATGGGGGCCGTGGGCGTGTGGATCGCCATGGTCATCGACTGGGTCTGCCGCAGCGCCTTCTTTGTGGGGCGGCTCGCCAGCGGCAAATGGAAGACAAAATACCGCGCCTGAACGGTATCATAAAAAAGGAGAACACACATGAATGTATTCAATCACAAGCGGCCCCTGCGCCGGGACAATTACGACCTGGCCGGGGCGCTGCTGGAATTTCTGGACCGGATGAAAGCCCAGGGTCAGGGCGAAGCCGCCCCCTGCGAGCCGGACCGGTTTGCTCTGCTGCTCACCGGACCGGCGGCCCTGCGCAAGGTGCCGGGCATCCCAGGGGCCATGGGCGCGGATACCCTGTTCCTTTGCAGCCGGGACGGCGGCGACGCTGCCGCGGTGCGGGAGCACTGCCGCAAGCTCTACAGCGCGGACGACGCGGCGGGCCTTGCGGCCTTTGCGGAAAAGGAATACAACACCCAGAACGACTACACCCAGTTCCGCAGCTTCTGGAAGGGTCGTCCCTGCTTTGACATGAGCGCGCTGGACGCGCGGGGGAAATTCCTTTTCACCGCCTGCAAGGATTTCGCCGAGCTGCTGGCCCCCATCGCCGGGCGCAAGGGCTTTTTGGCCTTCGACTGCGCCGAGCGGCTGGGCATGTGGCGGGCGGCTTTGGCGGCGGGCATCATCACCGAGGAGGAGTTCTGGCAAAAGGTCCGGCCGCTGGCTTCTGCTGCTTCCGACCGGTACGACAGCTTCCTGGAATACGCGGCGGGCTACCTGTGCGGCGCCTGCTACGACATGTTCCGGGGCCAGATGGCCGAGGAGGGCAAGGTGGACAAGGAGGAGATGCGCCGGTATGTGGAGCTGAACTGCCGGGTGCTGGAGCAGCTGCTCACCGGTCCCTGGCGCGCCGCGGCCTGGTACAAGCGCCCGCCCAAGCAGTATAAGCTTTCCCCCGGCCAGCTCAAGCCGGTGCTCACCGGCTATGAGGGCGGCGACAAGGTGGCCTGCATCGCCAGCGACCGCATCACTGTGGACGGGATGCCGGTGGGCTATCTCTACCGGGAAGCGCCGCTGGACCCCAATGCGCCGGACAGCGGCTGGCGCATCTTCGCGGGGGACGAGAGCCCCGATTACATGGCGGACGCCGCCCATTTTGAGTTTTATCACCTGAACACCATCTGCAACTACGACGATTCCATTCTGGAGCTGCTGAACGCACCCGCGCCCGCCGCCTTCCGGCGCGCCGGGGACGGCTGGCAGCAGGAAGAGCGCTGAGCCTTCTGCCCGGGGCCGGTTCCCAAAACCGGCTCCGGGCATTTTTGTGGGCATAGAGGGCAAAATACCGTGCAAATTATACAAAGAAGTGGGCGCAAACAGGCGTTTTGCTTGACAGAACGCCCCGGAAAGGATAGGATAAAAGTAGAACGCGGGGCGTATAAAAATAACGCCTCCAGACCGGAAAGGATTGGCTCTATGCTGAAAAACCTGTATCTGATGAGCGGCACCGACGCCTTCACCAAGGGCGGGCTGGACAACGTGGCACTGACCGAGAACGCCGTCTGCCTGGAGCAGACCGGCGGGCGGTATGTGCTGTACGGCTGCTTCACCTCGCCGGAGATCCGCTTCCCGGCCTTCCGTCAGCTGACCGTGAGCTGGAACGCCGAGACGCCCAAGGGCACGGTGGTGGAGGCCCAGGCCCGGGTACTGGTGGACGGCGAGTGGACCGGCTGGCTGACCCTGGGCAAGTGGAGCCCCTACATCCGGCGCGAGAGCCTGCATCAAGAGGCGGCAAAGCCCGCCTATGTGAGCGGCGATACCATCCATGTCCCGGCGGGGCGGGCCAGCCTTGCCCAGCTGCGGATCTACCTTTATACCAACGACGAGCAGCTCACCCCGCTGGTGCGGCTGCTGGCCGCCAGCGTGCGGCCGGTGGACTGGCACTGGGAAACCGCCGAGCCCTACAGCCGCCTTTTGCGCCTGCCGGCCTACAGCCAGCAGCTGCGGGACCCGGTGTTTGCGGGGAGCATGAGCGCCGCGGTGACCCTGGCTTCCATGATCAACCGCTGGGGCCAGGACGCCCTGCCCGAGGAGCTGGCCTGGGGCATGCGGGATTACGCCCTGGGCGACTGCTTCAACTACGCTTTCATGACCGCCCTGGCCGGAGGCTACGGCTACCAGGCCTACCGGGCCTATCTGGACCCGGCATCGGTGTGGCAGCAGGTGAAGGCGGGGCATTCCATCGGGCTGCGCATGCACTACGCGGCCGACAGCGAGGACGCCGCCCGTCTGGGCCTGCCGCTGCTGCCGGGGGCCTTTGCCACCGGAGCGGACCAGTGCATGGCCCTGCGGGGCTTCGAGCTGGAAAACGGCCAGGTGTATGTGCTGGTGAACGACAGCCTGGCCCCCACCGACCGCCAGGCGGAAGCCCGCTATCCGGCCAAGGAGTTCTGGGCCGCCTACAGCGGCGAGGCGGTGATCATCACCGGCAAGCACCCCGGCGAGGACGAGGGCCATCCCATCCGCCGCCGGGCCGGGCTGCGGGCGCTGGAGCAGCTGGGCTGCTATCTGTTCCAGAGCGCCGAAGGGGAGGATATGCCCCTGCCCGAGGATTTTGAGGGTACGCTGGCCTGCACCGTGCCGGACGGCGTGGCCCACGCCACCACCGCCCACAAGGCCTTCCACTACCTGACCCGCACCGAGGAGGGCGCGGTGCGTCTGCCGCCGGAGCTGCTCAGTGAGGCGGGACGTCTGACTGTGTACGCCATTGATTCCAGCGGCGGCGGTCTGGTGGGCGAGGTGCACACCGGAAGCTGACCGGCCATTCTGAAAGAAAGCGGCACACTGTTTCATGCCGCGCGAAAATAAAGCCACAAGGCGGAAACACCGCCATAAAGGGGGTCAATTGTATGAAGCGCAACATCATCACCATCAGCCGTGAGCACTGCACCGGCGGTCTGGACATCGCCCGTAAGGTGGCCCAGGATCTGAACATCCCGTTCTACGACAAGGAGCTCATCACCATGGCCGCCAAGGAGAGCGGCCTTTCCGAGGAGTCCATCGCGGCGGTGGAAAAGCGCCACTCCGCCAGCCTGCTGTACAGCCTGTACACCATGGGCGGCGATCTGCCGCTGAACGATCAGGTCTACATCATCCAGTCCCACATCGTTTCCCAGCTGGCGGAAAAGGGCCCCTGCGTGATCGTGGGCCGCTGCGCCGACTACGTGCTGCGGGACCGGCCGGACGTGCTCAAGGTCTTCCTGCACGCCACCATGGACTTCCGCAAAAAGTTTGCCCTGGCGGCGGGGGATTTCGCCCCCGGCACCGAGGACCGGATCATGGAGCTGAGCATCCAGAAGGAGGATAAGCGCCGCGCCTCCTATTATAATTACTACACCCAGAACCGCTGGGGCGAGGCACAGTATTACGACATGTGCCTGAACGCGGCCCTGGGCATTGATGCCTGCGCCAAGCTCATTGAGCAGGCCGCCCAGCTGGAGGGCTGATTTTTCCCTGTGCCCGGCGGAAAAAGTATGTTATAATAGCCGAAAAGGGCGGCCCGGCGTACGGCTGTGCGCCGGGCCGCCCTTCGGCAACACCGCATAATTCACGCCTAACGGCTCAGGCGGTGTGTCGCGCCAAAATTTTCCGTGCTATTTTCCAAAAATGCTCGCCAATCCACCAAGGATTGGCTGCGCTTTTTGGTTCATATCACAAAAAGTTTTCCGGCGCGCTCCACCACCTGGAATTGTGCGGTGCTGCCTTTCTTTTTTGCGCGGGCGTCCGCTGCGGGCGCTCCATGAAAAAACAAGGAATGGAGAGATTTTACTATGGTACGCATCACCATGGAAAACGGCAAGACCATCGACCTGGAGCTGGACGCCCAGGCCGCACCCATCACCGTGGAGAACTTCCTCAAGCTGGTGAACGAGGGCTTCTACAACGGCCTGACCTTCCACCGCATCATCCCCGGCTTCATGATCCAGGGCGGCTGCCCGGACGGCACCGGCATGGGCGGCCCCGGCTGGCACATCAAGGGCGAGTTCGCCCGCAACGGCTGGAAGAACCCCATCAAGCACGAGCGCGGCGTGATCAGCATGGCCCGCGCCATGGACCCCAACTCCGCCGGCAGCCAGTTCTTCATCATGCATGAGGACGCTCCCCATCTGGACGGCGGCTACGCTGCCTTCGGCCGCGTGGTCAACGGCATGGACGTGGTGGACGAGATCGCCAACACTCCCACCGGCTTCCAGGACCGCCCCGTGACCCCCGTTGTGATGAAGACCGTGGAGGTCATCGAGGGATGATCGAAAAGCTGAAAGGGCTGATCGAGAAATATTACGAGCAGCTGGCCTACCTGTTCTTCGGCGGTCTGGCCACGCTGCTGAACATCGTGCTGGCGCTGGTGTTCCGCTGGATGGGCATGCCCACCACCTGGAACACCCTGCTGGACAATGTGATCTGCATTCTGTTCGCCTACTGCACCAACCGCATCTGGGTGTTCCGCAGCCACAGCAAAGGCATGGATGCCCTGCGGGAGTTCGCCTCCTTCATCGGCTGCCGTCTGGGCACCCTGGTCATGGACGTGGCCATCATGTGGGTGGGCGTGGACCTGATCGGCGCGGCCCTGGTTCCGGAAGGCTGGCAGGGGCTCTGGTTCCTGGCGGTGAAGCTGTTGGACCAGGTGCTGGTCATCCTGTTCAACTATATTTTCTCCAAGCTCATCATCTTCAAAAAGGGACAAAACAGCTGACGCACAAGAACAGCTCCGGGAACACCCGGGGCTGTTCTTTTTTGTTCACATAATATTATATTGACATTTAATATTATACGAAATATAATATTATCAGAAACAGAAAGGGAGGCGACGGCGTGGCGTTCAACAACGGAGCGGCGCTGATGGATGCGCTGGTGCTGAGCACGGCGGCGAAGGAACCCACCTACGGGTACCGGATCACCCAGGATGTGCGCAGGATCATGACGGTGAGCGAGAGCACTTTGTACCCGGTGCTCCGCCGCCTGCAGAAGGAAGGGTACCTGGAAACCTACGACCAGGCGTTTGCCGGGCGCAACCGCCGGTACTACCGGCTCACCGAGGCGGGAGCCCGGGCGCTGGCACAGTACCGGGCGGAGTGGACCGAGTATAAAAAGCAGATCGATTCCATGCTGCTGGAGGGGGAAGAGAACCAATGACGAAACAGGAATTTTTGCAGCGGCTGAGCCGTCTTCTGGCGGATGTGACCGTAGAGGAACGGGAAGAGGCCCTGCGCTACTACGAGGAATATTTTGACGAGGCAGGCCCCGAGCAGGAGCAGGCGGTGCTGGCCGAGCTGGGCAGCCCGGAAAAGGTGGCCGCCATCATCAAGGCCAACGTGCCGGGCAGCCGCATCCCGCCCCGCTACCAGGCGCCGGGCGCCGGACAGACGGCGGGTCCAGCAGCGGGCGCGGCCCAATACGCGAATCCGCCCCAGTATCCGGGCGCGGCCCAGAAAAACGACAACCGCACCCTGTTCTGGGTGGCGGTCGTGGCGGCGGCGCTGATCCTGTCGCCCCTGTGGCTGAGTGTGCTGGGTACCGTGCTGGGCTTGCTGGCGACGGTGGTCATCACCGGGGCCGCGCTGGTCTTCAGCGGTGCGCTGGTGGTGATCGCGGGCGTCGTGGTGGTGGTCAAGGGCTTTCTGACCATCTGGACCGGCGTGGGCACCGCCCTGCTGGTGGCGGGCCTGGGCGTGCTGGACATCGCCCTGGGCTTTGCGATGCTGGGCGTCGGGTTTGCGCTGTTTATGCTGCTGGTCTGGCTCTGGCGCATGACCGTGCGGGGCTGGAACTGGGCGAAAGCAAAGCTGGAACAGAATAAGGCAGGGGGGAATGAGCAATGAAACGTCTGGTAAAATACTGCTTCCTGGCGGCGCTGGGGCTGCTGATCCCCGGCATCCTTCTCTGCGCGCTGGGCGCTATTACGGGCGGCGTGTGGAGCGACGCCTTCCGCCGCAACAACCTGATTTCCGGCACAAAGCCCATGTGGGGCTGGCACTGGGAGTGGGACAGAGACGATGAGAAGTGCTGGTCCGGCATTGCTGCCGATTCGGTGGCGGTGAATGACCCGTCGTTTTCTCTGGCGGGTTCGGGAGACCGGCAGATCCCCCACAGCACCGGCGACGTGCAGCGGCTGGACTTCACCGTGGAGGCGGGCCGTCTGGAGCTGACCCTGGGCGATGATTTTGCGCTGAACACCGGTGGCTGCGACGGCATCCTGGTGGACAGCAGCCGAGAAAACGGCGTCTGGACGCTGACCGTGCACTCGGACCACAACCACAGCCGCAGCCACGGCGACGGCGACGTGGTGGAGGTGGTGCTGCCCCGGGACGCCTGGTACGATGCGGTGGAGCTGGAGTGCAGCGCCGGGAGTATCACCGGCGAGGAGCTGGACTGCGGGAATCTGGAAGTGGATGTGCAGGCGGGCAGCGTGCAGCTGCGCCGGGTGCAGGCCGATTCCATGGACCTGAGCGCCGACGCCGGCAGCGTGGATGTGAGCGGCACCGTGAATGGCGAGGCGAAGGTGGAGGTGAACGCGGGCAGCGTGACCCTGCGCACCCCCCAGCCGGAGCAGTACGGCTACGCGCTGGAATGCAACATGGGCCAGGTGGAGCTGTTTGGCCAGGTTTCCTCCTCGCTGTACAAGCGGGTGGTGGAAAACGAGGACCAGCGTCCCTTCTTCGACCTGGAGGTGAACACCGGCAAGGCCGTGGTACGGGCGGAAGACACCCTGTAATCAAACAAGCAAAAGGCCCGGGGCCATGCCCCGGGCCTTTTAATCATACAAACCGGCTATACAAAACGTCCCAAAGCCGGTATAATGGGAAAAAACAACAGCGCCGGAGCCCTCGCGGGCGGCGCGGAAGGAGCGGAGCATGGAGCAGCACAGCATGCGGGTGGAGACCTTTGGCGGGCTGGCCGTCTGGCTGGACGAGAAGCTTCTGGTGCGCCGGGGCGAACGCATCAACAAAAATCTGGAGCTGCTGGCCCTGCTGGCGCTGAATGGGCGCGCGCCCCTTTCCAACGAGGCGCTGGCCGGTCTTTTGTGGACCGAAGAGGAGAGCCACAACCCGGCGGGCGCGCTGAAAAACGCCGCCTACTCGCTGCGCCGTCTGCTGGAGCAGCGGGGCGTGGAGCGGGAGCTGGTCACCGTGGAGGACAAGCAGTATCGCCTTGCGCCGGACCTTGCGCTGGAGGTGGACCTGTGGCAGGCGGGGCGGCTGGCCGAGCAGGCGGTGAACCAGCCGGACAAGGCCCTGGCCCTGGCGGCCTGGGAGGAGCTGGACGGCATCTGCTGCGGCGATTTTCTGCCCCAGCTGGCGGACCGGCCCTGGGTGGCTGGGCAGGCGGCCCTGGTGCGGGACGGCTGGCTGGCCGCTGCCCGGCGGGCGGCGGCGCTGCTGCTGGAGGACCGGGACCGGGCGGGCGCGCGCCGGGCGCTGGCCGTGTGCGGCGAGGCGCTGCTGCTCTTCCCGGACGACATGGAGCTGCAGATCGTGCGGTTTGCGGCCATGCAGGAGCTGAACATGAAGGCGGCGGTGCGCAGCCAGTATCCGCTTTTGACCGAGATGCTCATGAAGCGGCAGGGCCAGGCCCCGCCGGCCCGGCTGCGGGCCATCCATCAATGGGCCACCGAGGGCGAGAGCCGGGGCCGGGAGGAGATGCTGCGCATCCGCCAGAAGCTGGAGGGCCACGAGAAGAACGCCCCTCCGGGCCCCTATTTCTGCGAGTACGACCAGCTGCCCATGCTGTATGCCATGGCCCGGCGGCAGGCGGCCCGCACCGGGCAGACCGCGGTGCTGCTGCTGGTGGGCGCGGGCGGTCAGCCGGGCGCGGCCGGCGCCGGGGCGGACCAGGAGCTGCGTTTTCTGCTCAGCCAGGCCCTGCGCCGGGGCGATGTGTGCTGCCGCTACGGCCACGACCAGTATCTGGCTCTGCTGATGCTGGCCGACCCCGCCCACACCGGCGCGGTGGAGAGCCGTCTGCGGGCGGGCTGGAAGCCGGTGAACGGCCGGCTGGAGCTGACCTTCGACTTCGGCGGACCGCTGCCCCAGATCCACGGCGAATAATCTTTGCCCCCGCCGGGAACGGCGGGGGCTTTTTTGCGTTCCGACTGGAAAAATTTTGGGCGGATTTCTTAAAAATTTCATGAATTGTACCCGGATTGTTGGTTGTGTGGCCGAAAAACTTTGTTTATAATAAAGGTAATCACAGGGGAGCCATTCCCCCAAAGGAGCGACGCAATGGAACGGCATTTTGTGGAATTCGACAACGTGTGTAAATATTACCAGATGGGTGAAAACCGCATCGCGGCGGCAGATCACGTCTCGTTTTTCATCAACAAGGGAGAATTCTGCGTGATCGTGGGGCCTTCCGGCGCGGGCAAGACCACCGTTCTGAACATGCTGGGCGGTATGGACGGCTGCGACGAGGGCCGCATTTATCTGGACGGCCAGGAGGTGAGCGCCTATAACCAGAAGCAGCTCACCCGCTACCGCCGCTACGATGTGGGCTTCGTGTTCCAGTTCTACAATCTGGTGCAGAACCTGACCGCGCTGGAGAACGTGGAGCTGGCGGGCGAGATCAGCAAGGAGCCGCTTCCCGCCGAGCAGACCCTGCGCCAGGTGGGGCTGGAGCACCGGATGGACAACTTCCCGGCCCAGCTTTCCGGCGGCGAGCAGCAGCGGGTGTCCATCGCCCGGGCGCTGGCCAAAAACCCCAAGATCCTTTTGTGTGACGAGCCCACCGGCGCGCTGGACTACAAGACCGGCAAGCAGGTGCTGGCCCTGCTGCAGAACACCTGCCGCCAGACCGGCCGCACCGTCATCGTGATCACCCACAACTCCGCCCTCACCGCCATGGCGGACCGGGTGATCCACATCCGCAACGGCCAGGTGGCCGGTGTGGAGGTGAACGAGAACCCCACCCCCGTGGAAAGGATCGAGTGGTAAATCATGAAACGTACATACCGCAAAACGGTGGTGCGCACCATCCGCCAGAGCCTGAGCCGGTTTCTGGCCATTTTTGCGATTGTGGCCCTGGGCGTGGGCTTTCTGGCGGGTCTGCTGGCCACCACGCCGGATATGCGCTATTCCGCCGACCGCTTTTTCGACGAGACCGACCTGTTCGACCTGCGCATCGTGGGCACTCTGGGCCTGACCAACGAGGATGTGGAGGCGGTGCGCGCCATCGACGGGGTGGAGCAGGTGATGCCCGCCTACTCGGCGGACGCTATCGTGAACACCCCCTCCGGCGACGGACTGGTCGCCCGCATCCAGAGCGTGCCGCTGGACCAGATCGAGGAAAAGGAGCCCCAGGGCTACCTGAACCGGATGGAGGTGGTGGAAGGCCGCCTGCCGGTGAAGGAGGACGAGTGCGTGGTGGAGGAAGGCTCCGACTATCACGCCATGGGCTTTTCGGTGGGCGACACCCTGACCATCTCGCCGGATAATGAGGACTGGGAGGACACCTTCACCCGCAAGGAGCTGAAGGTGGTGGGTGTGGTGAGCACCAGCGCCTATTTTTCCATCGAGCGGGAAAGCGCCAGCGTGGGCGACGGCACCGTGGACGTGGTGCTCTACACCGGCGAACAGAACTTCGCGCTGGACGTGTGGACCGACATCTATGTGCAGGTGGAGGGCGCCAAGGCCTATGACAGCCTCACCGACGCCTACACCGATTATGTGGACCTGACCGCCCAGAAGATCGAGGACATCAGCGGCGAGCGCAGCCGCATCCGCTATGAGCAGGTGAAGACCGAGGCCGAGGAGGCCCTGGCCGATGCCACCGCGGAATATGAGGACGCCAAGGCCGAAGCGGAGCAAAAGCTGGCGGACGCCGAGGAAGAGCTGGAGGACGGCCGCAGCGAGATCGAAGAGAACGAGAAAAAGCTGGCAAGCGCCCAGAAGGAGATCGAGGACGGCCAGGCTGAGCTGGATGCCAATAAGGAAAGCCTGCCCGGCACCCTGACCGCCCAGCAGCAGCAGCTGGCGGACGCCCAGGCCAAGCTGATCGACGCCAAGGCGGAATATGAGGCGGGCGTGGCCCAGGTGGAGCAGAAGAGCCAGGAGCTGGCGGATGCCAAACAGCAGCTGGAGCAGGCGAAGCAGCTGGTGGAGCTGCTGGAGCCCACCCTGACCAAGGCCCAGGAAGCCCTGCCCGAATTGCAGGCCCGGGTGGATGAGCTGCAGCCCACGGTGGACAGCGCCAAGCAGCTGGCCGACCAGCTGGAGGCCGCCCGCGCTGAGGCCGAAACCAAACGGGACGAGGCTTCCGCCAATCTGGACGCGGCCAACACCGAATTGACCAATGCCCAGGCGGCCATCGACGCGGCCCGGGGCGAATTGACCGAAGAGGAATGGGCCGCCCAGAAGCCCGAGGAGGCCGCCCCGCTGCTGGCGGCCCGCACCGAGGCCGAGGCCAGGGTGCAGACCGCCCAGACCGAGCTGGACACCGCCCAGCAGGCACTGGACCTGGCGGCCAGCCAGGCCGAGACCGCCCGCAGCCAGGCGGACGCGGCCCAGGCCCTGCTGGACGAAGCCAACAGCGCGCTGGCCGAGGGCCAGCAGACCCTGAACGATACCCAGGCCCAGCTGGACGAAGCCAAGGCCCAGATCGCGGAAAACGAGCCCAAGATCACCGAGGGCGAAAAGCAGCTGGAGGACGCCAAGGCTCAGCTGGAAGAGGCCAAAAAGCAGATCACCGAGGGCGAAAAGCAGATCGCCAAGGGCGAGAGCGCCCTGAGCATGGCCCCGGGCCTTGCCCAGCTGGAGCTGGAGCTGGCCCAGGAAAAGCTGGATTCCGCCAGGACCGAGCTGGAGGACGGCACCGCCCAGCTGGAGGACGCCAAGCAGCAGCTGAGCGAGGGCGAGGCGGAATACGCCGAGCAGAAAAAGAGCGCCGAGGAGCAGCTGGCGGACGCCAAGCAGCAGCTGGACGACGCCCAGAATGAGATCGACGAGCTGGAGGAGCCGGAATGGTACCTGCTCACCCGGGACGAGAACGTGAGCTTCGCCTCGCTGAAATCCAACGTGCAGAAGGTGGAGGCCATTGCCCGGGTGTTCCCGGTGTTCTTCTTCCTGGTGGCGGCGCTGGTGGCCCTGACCACCATGACCCGCATGGTGGAGGAGGAGCGGCTGCAGATCGGCACCATGAAGGCGCTGGGCTACAGCAAAAAATCCATCATGGCAAAGTATGTGATCTACGCCATGACCGCCACCGTCGCGGGCTGTGTATTCGGTTTGCTGGTGGGCTTCAATCTGTTCCCCACCGTCATCTGGAATGCCTACTCCATGATGTATACTCTGCCGAAGATATACTGTTTGTTTAATTTTCCCTATGCGGCCATCGCCTCGGGCGCGGCCATCCTGTGTACCCTGGCGGCCACATTGAACGCCTGCTGGGCCACCCTGATGGAGACCCCCGCCACCCTGATGCTGCCCAAGGCCCCCAAGGCGGGCAAGCGCATTCTGCTGGAGCGGGTGCGGCCGGTGTGGAAACGGATGAAGTTCACCCACAAGGTCACCGCCCGCAACCTGTTCCGCTACAAAAAGCGGTTCTTCATGACGGTGGTGGGCATCGCGGGCTGCACCGCCCTGCTGGTGACCGGCTTCGGCCTGCACGATTCCATCAGCGACATCGTGAACAAGCAGTTCGGCAAGGTGTTCACCTACGACTTCACCGTGAGCGTGCGGGACCCGGAGGAATTTGAGGGCAGCGAGCTGGAAGAGGTGCTGGGGGATTCCTCCCTGGTGACCGACTGGACCCTGGTGCACCAGGAGCAGAGCGAGAACGAGTTCGGCGACATCACCTTCGAGACTTATCTGTTCGTGCCCCAGGAGAGCAGCCGCATCGGCAGCTTTGTGGACCTGCATGAGCGGGTGAGCGGCGATGCGGTGCCCTTCTCCGAGACCGGGGTGGTCATCACCGAGAAGATGAGCGAGCGGGCGAACCTTTCGGTGGGCGACACCGTGAACCTGGAAAACAAGGACGGCCGCACCGGCACCTTCCGGGTGGACGGCATCGTGGAAAACTACGTGGAGAACTACGTGTACATGAGCGCCGAGACCTATGAATCCGGCTTCGGCGAAGCGCCGGAGTTCGATCTGGTGCTGGGCCACGCGGCGGACGATTCCGCCGATGGACGGGCCGCTTTGAACAGCGTCCTGCTCAAGACCGAGGGCGTGGCGGGCGTGAACCAGATCAGCGATCTGAAGAACACCTTCAGCGGCATGATGCAGAAGATCGACATCATCGTGGTGGTGCTGATCGTTTCCGCCGGTGTGCTGGCCTTCGTGGTACTGTACAACCTGACCAACATCAACATCACCGAGCGCACCAAGGAGATCGCCACCATCAAGGTGCTGGGCTTCTACGACAGCGAGGTCTCCGCCTACGTCTACCGGGAGTCGGTGGCGCTTTCGATCATCGGCACCCTGGCGGGCCTTGTGCTGGGCATTTTCCTGCACATGTTCGTGATCCACTCGGTGGAGGTGGACGCGGTGATGTTTGGCCGAACCATCAAACCGCTGAGCTACGTGTTCAGCGCTCTGCTCACGTTGCTGTTCAGCGCGCTGGTGAACCTGGTGATGCACCGCAAGCTGCGCCACATCAGCATGGTGGAGAGCATGAAAGCCCCGGAATGACCGGAAAATCCCCCTTTTAGCCGGGGTGACATAAGAAAACGACGGTTCTGCCGTAGGATTTTGGCGCACAAAATGTTCAAAGGGTCGGGCAAGCCACCAAGGCTTGCTCCGCCCCTTTTCGCACTTTCTGCATCCAAAATCCTGGGGCAGAACTGCTTTGCACCGGAAAAGGTCCGATTTTGATGGGAGTGCAAGGAAAAGGCCCGCAGGCACCCTTGGTGGTTGTCAAGGGGCTTTGACGCTGCAATCCCGCGAAAGCGGGCTTTTTCCGGCGCCGTTTTCTTATGTCACACCGGCTTTTAAACGAATTTTGAAAGGGTTACAAAGATTTGATTTGACGGGACACAGCGGTACATACTATAATAGTAAGTAAGGGGCGCGGGGCCTTAGCCCTGCGCCCCCTTTTTGCAGAAATCTGCAAACCGGAAAGGAAGTGAACCCTGTGTTCCCGTCAACAATGATGCAGGCAGATCCCGCAGCGCCGGAGACCCTTCTCATCGTGGACGACGACGAGCTGAACCGGGCGATTCTGGAGAATATATTCGCCGGGCAATACCGCATCGAGCAGGCGGAAAACGGCCGCCAGGGTCTGGAGATTATTCTGGCAGACCCGAGCCGGCTGTGCGCCGTGCTGCTGGATGTGATGATGCCCGAGATGAACGGGCTGGAGGTACTGCGGGAGCTGGATGCCCGCGGCCTCACCGAGCAGGTGCCGGTGTTTCTGATCACCGCAGAGACCGGCGACGAGATGATGAAGGAAGCCTACGGCCTGGGCGTGATGGACGTGATCGGCAAGCCGGTGGTGCCTTATCTGGTGCAGCGCCGGGTGGGCAGCGTGGTGGAATTGTTCCGCGCCCGGCGGCGGCTGGGCAGCGTGGTGGAACGCCAGAAGGACGCTCTGCTGGCCCAGGCAGGCCGGATCATCGAGCTGGGCCACGGCATGATCGCCTCGCTGGCGGCGGCCATCGAGTTCCGCAGCGGCGAGTCCGGCGACCATGTGCGCCGGCTGCAGCGCATCACCCGGGAGCTGCTCACCCGCACCGAGATGGGTGCGGGCATGAGCGAGCAGACCGTGGAGGACATCGCCCTGGCGGCGGTGATGCACGACGTGGGCAAGATCGCCATCCCGGACGCCATCCTGAACAAGCCCGGCCGCCTCACGGCCGAGGAGTTCGAGGTGATGAAGACCCACACCATCCAGGGCGCAAAGCTTTTGGAAAACATTCCCCAGATGCGGGACCACAGCGCCTACGAATACGCCATCGACATCGCGCTCCACCACCACGAGCGGTGGGACGGCCGGGGCTATCCCCACGGCCTGAAAGGGGACGAGATCTCGGTGGGCGCGCAGATCGTCTCGCTGGCGGACGTGTACGACGCCCTGGTCAGCCCCCGAGTCTATAAGGCGGCCTTTTCCCACGAAAAGGCGCTGGAGATGATTCTGAACGGGCAGTGCGGCGTGTTCTCGCCCCGGCTGCTGGAATGCTTCCGGCAGGTGCATCCCCAGATCCGCGCGCTGTATGAAACGAAGGAGGAAGGCTGAGATGAACCCACAGACCCAGGCGATTCTGGAGCAGGGCGGCGTGGACGTGACCGGCGCCCTGGGCCGTTTTATGGGCAGCGAAGCGCTGCTGGAACGCTTTTTGAAGCGCTTTTTGCAGGATGAGACCCTGAGCGCTCTGCAAGCGGCACTGGACGCGGGCGATGCGGAAGCCGCCGCAGCCGCCGCCCATTCCCTGAAGGGCACCAGCGGCAATCTGTCGCTGAATGTGCTGTTTGAGCGCTCCACCGCCCAGCTGGGCCAGCTGCGGGCCGGAGACCTGGAAGGGGCCCGGCAGGCCATGGCCGGTGTGACCGAGGCTTACACCGCCGCCGTCGAGGCCATCCGCGCCGCCTATGGCGAGGGCTGAGCCGCCGCAAAAACCGAACAACAAAAAAGCGCCTGTCCGGCGTTCCCAAAAGGGGAACATGCCGGGCAGGCGCTTTTGTTTTTTGTTCTGGCTTTTGGGCCGGGCGGCTCACAGGAGGGTCTGGCCGTTCACCACCAGCCGGAAGGCAAGGCCCAGCTTGTCCGCCGCCTTGCGGCAGAGCAGCATCCGGTCCATGAAAATTTCAAAGTAGTCGATCACCGGCGAGATGGCGGTGTCGATGGTCAGCTCCAGCAGCACCGCGCCGTCGTCGGTGAGGGTGGTGGACGCCTTCTCCACCGCGTAGTTCACCCGGTCGTGGATGTCGAACTGGGCCGGGTCCTTGGTGCGCACCCGGCTGCGGCGCACGTCGGTCTTGTCGGCCAGGATCAGCGCCGCCGCCACCGGGTTCACCGGGTAGGCAGTGGCCTCGTCGTGGTTGCCGATGGCCGAGCACACGGTGGCGATCTCGTCCGCCTCCATGCCCAGATTGTCCAGAATGCGGAAGGCCATCACCGCGCCGGACTGGGCGTGGTCGATCCGGTTGATCACGTTGCCGATGTCGTGCATGTAGCCCGCGATCCAGGCCAGCTGGCAGGTGCGCTGAGAGTAACCCAGATGGGTCAGGATCTTCTCGGCAAAATGGGCCACACGGGCCACGTGGGCGGTGCTGTGTTCGGTGTATCCCATGGCGGCGAGGGTGTCGTCCGCCCGGCGGATGTAGGTTTGAATCTGTTTGTTTTCCTTGATGTGGTGGGGGGTGATGATCATGGTGCGCCTCCTTGGCGGCAAAAAAATTACGAGTATACGTTATTATAGCATGGCCATGTGAAGGGGATATCATCGCCGGGTAAAGCTTTTGTTAAAAAAGGGTGGGGCGATTTTTGTGCATAGCGACGAAGGAATGCGCAAAGCTTGCCGGAATATGTGGAAAACGCTATAATAATAGCTGACTACGGACCAACGGAAAGAGAGTGGAAGAGCATGGAACTGATACAGCAGCAGGAGCAGCGGCAGGTACTCAGCCAGGGGCTGCGCCATTCGCTGGAGATTTTACAGATGCCGGTGCTGGAATTGCAGGAGTTTTTGCAGGAGAAGGCGCTGGAGAATCCGTTGCTGGAACTGGAGCTGCCCGAAGAGATGCACCTGCCGGACCCGGCGGAGCCTGCCGCCGAGGAGAACGGCGGCGAGGCGGACCGGTGGGAGGCCACCGGCAGTGAGAGCGCCGCGGTGTGGGACCTGCCCGCCGGAGGGGGCCTGGGCGAATGGGGCCGTGGCGGCGACGGGGAATGGGACCGGATGGCCACGCTGGCCGACCCGGCCGACCGGGGCGAGAGCCTGACCCAGGCGCTGCACGAGCAGCTGCTGCACCTGCCCCGCCTGTCCGACGAGCTGCGCCGCCTGGCGGATTATCTGGCGGAATGTCTGAACGAGAACGGTTTTCTGGAATTCTCGCTGGAGGACCTGGCCGCCGACCGGGGCGTGAGCGTATTTGAGATGGAGCAGGCACTGTATGTATTGCAGAGCCTGCAGCCCGCGGGCGTGGCCGCCCGCACCCTGCCCGAGTGTCTGGTGTTACAGCTGGCCCAGACCAAGGATTTCAACGAGCACACGGTTCGCCTGGTGCGCCAGGGGCTGGAGCTGCTGGCCAAAAACAACATGACCGCCATTGCCCGGCTGCTGGAATGCACCCCGGCCCAGGCCCAGGCGGCGGCCAAGGCGGTGCGGGCGCTGAACCCCCGCCCGGCACAGGGGTACGGCGCGGGGCCGCTGGCCTATCAGATCCCGGAGGCGGTGTTCCGCCGGGAGAACGGCCAGGTGACCATCGAGCTGGAACGGCGGCTGGCCCCCCGGCTGCAATTGAACGAGCAGAACTGCACGCTGCTGCAGGAAAGCGGCACCCCCGAGGCCAGGATCTATTTAAAGGAGCGCCGCACCGAGGCCCAGCAGCTGCTGCGGGCGGTGGCGGAGCGGGAGAGCACCCTGGTGCGGCTGCTGCGTCAGCTGGCCCAGGACCAGCAGGACTTCTTTTTGCGGGGCGGGCCGCTCAAACCCATGACCCTGACCCAGATGGCCCGGAGCCTGGGGCTGAGCCTTTCCACCGTGAGCCGTGCGGTGCAGGGCAAGACCCTGCAGTTTGAGGGCAAAAGCCTGCCGCTGAAGCGCTTCTTCTCCGCCGGTGTGCCGGTGGAGGGCGGCCAGGTGAGCAGCGAGAGCATCAAGCGCCAGCTGCTGCGCTTTGTGCAGGCCGAGGACCCGGCGAAGCCTTTGTCCGACGAGGCCCTGCGGGCGGCGCTGGAGGCGGTGAACCTGCCGGTGGCCCGGCGCACCGTGGCCAAATACCGGGAGGAGCTGGGCATTCCCAGCTCGTCGGCCCGGCGGCGGGTGGAGTAAGACGCATAATTCTCCCTTTTCTGAGGCATACTGATGCCAGAAGCCCGGAGCATCGGGCCTTTTTGAGAAAAGGAGAGGACGCGTCATGAACCTGACCAAAAAGGAGCAGAGCCTTTTGAAGGACCTGCAAAACGAGGAAAAGACCTGCGCCGAGAAGTACCACAAGGCCGCCGAGGCTGCCTTTGACCCGGCGCTCAAGCAGATGTTCGCCCGGCTGGAAAAGGCCGAGCAGAACCACTACGACACCGTGACCGGCATGCTGGCGGGCGAGACCCCCACGTTGAAGCCGGGCCAGAGCCAGAATGCCAAAAAGGCCCAGCCCGAGCCCCAGCGGGCGCAGGTGAGCCGGGCCGAGAAGAAGAGCGACGCCTATCTGCTGGCGGACGTGCTGGCCACCGAGAAGTTCGTTTCCGGGGTGTACAACACCGCGGTGTTTGAATTTTCCGACCCGGCGGCCCGCAGCGCGCTGACCGCCATCCAGCAGCAGGAGCAGCAGCACGGCAAGGAGATCGCCGACTACATGACCGCCAACGGTCTGTACTGCTGAACAAAATCAACAAACAAGGCGGCGGCCGTTCCCGAGTTTCAGGAACGGCCGCCGCCTTTTGTTTGGGGAAAAGAAGAAGGAAATTTCGCGGGTTTTCCACTGGGCAGCGCCCGCAGTGTGGAAAACCGGAAAAGGAAAAAAGCAAAACGTCAAAATGGAACAGGGGATCAATCAGTCCAGCCCGTTCAGGTACTCCTCCAGGTATTTGCTGGCGGTGGCGCCGTCGGCCACCGCGGTGACCACCTGGCGCAGGGGCTTGGTGCGCACGTCGCCGATGGCGAACACGCCAGGCTGGCTGGTGCGGCAGCTCTCGTCCGCCACGATGTAGCCCTGGCGGTCCAGCTCCAGCTGGTCCTTCACCAGCCAGGTGTTGGGCTGGCGGCCGATGGCCACGAACAGGCCGTCCACCGGCAGCTGGCTTCCCTCGCCGGTTTTGGTGTCGGTGAGGGTCAGGCCGGTGAGGGTGCCGTCCACCTCAAAGCCGGTGACCTGCTTGTTCCACAGAAACTCGATGTTCTCGGCCTTTTCCAGCGGCTTCAAATAGCTGCGGGTTGCGCTGAGGGTATCCCGCCGGTGAATCAGGTACACCTTTTTGCAGAGCTTGGAAAGGGTGAGCGCGTCCTCAGCGGCGGAGTTGCCGCCGCCGGCCACGGCCACGGTCTTGCCCCGGTAGAAGCCGCCGTCGCAGGTGGCGCAGTAGGCCACGCCACGGCCACGCAGGCCGTCCTCCCCGGGCAGGCCCAGGGGGCGGGGGTCCGCACCGGTGGCGAAGATCACGGCCTTCGCCCGCAGGGTGCCCTCGGTGGTGGTCAGGGTCTTTTCCGGCCCGGCCAGCTGCACCGCGGTCACCTGAGCATACAAGGTCTCGCTGCCGAATTTCTCCGCCTGCTGCTGCATGGTCATGGCCAGCTCAAAGCCGTCCACGCTCTCCACGAAGCCAGGGTAGTTTTCAATGGCGTTGGTGGTGGCCATCTGGCCGCCGGGGCTGAGCATCTCCACCACCAGAGTGGAATAACCCGCCCGCACCGCGTACAGCGCGGCGGAATATCCGGCGGGGCCGCCGCCCACGATCACAACGTCCCACAGTTTTTCCATCATGGCTCACACCTCCTGACCGGCCAGCCACTCCTTGATCTGAGCGGCGGTGGAGGGGGCCACCAGGGCCGGGCCGTGGCTGCCCTTCTGGAACAGCAGCAGGGTGGGGATGGTATCTACTTTAAAGCGCTCGGCCAGAGCGGGCTCCTCGTCGATGTTCACGGCGGCGATGGCGGGCATGCCCTCGTCGGCGCTCATGCGCTGCAGCACGGGAGCCAGGCGGCGGCAGTAGCCGCACCAGGGAGCGGTGAACTCCACCAGCACCGGGGTGGCAGATTCGATCACGGTTTTTTCAAAATCCTGGGTGGTAACAGAAAACATTGCCATAAAAAACGACCTCCTTAAAGGTTCGGGATACATTCGATTGGTTTCTTCGTTCTTATCCTATCATTAAAATGGGTAAAACTCTGTAACAAAGTCATAGAACCTCTTTTCGCCGGGCAATTCCGTATGGTATAGTTATAGACAAGGCAACACCGCACAATTCACGCCTAGCGGCTCAGGCGGCGTATCGCGCCAAAATTTTCCGTGGGATTTTCCAAAAATGCTCGTCAAGCCACCAAGGCTTGTCTGTGCTTTTTGGTTCATCCCGCAAAAAATTTTCCGGCGCGCTCCACCACCTGGAATCATGCGGTGCCGCCTAGGAAAGCAGGGCGTTCATGCCCGAAGCAAAAAAATCGAAACGCGGGGTGGAGAAGATGAAGCTGCTGGTATCGGCGTGCCTTTTGGGCTGCGCCTGCCGGTATGACGGGGCCGCAAAACAGAACGGGCCCCTTGTGCACTGGCTCAAAAGCCATGACTGCACCCCGGTGCCGGTCTGCCCGGAGATCTACGGCGGCCTGCCCACCCCCCGCACCCCCGCCGAGCGGCAGGGCAGCCGGGTGGTGAACCGGGACGGGCAGGATGTGACCGCCCAATACGAAAAGGGCGCGGCCGAGGCGCTGGCCCTTGCCCGGCTGGCCGGGTGCGAAGCGGCGGTGCTGAAAGCCCGCAGCCCCTCCTGCGGGTGCGGGGCGATTTACGACGGCAGCTTTACCGGTACATTGGTGCCGGGCAACGGGGTGGCCGCCGGCCTGCTTTTGGAAAACGGCCTGCCGGTGTTCAGCGAGGAAACGCTGGACCGGCTGGACCAGTGGGCGCAAAGCCGACACAGCGAATAAAAAGGAGAGAACACAATGGAACTGTTGAACGAGGTGCTGCACCTGATCGTGGAGGCCGCCATCCTGTTGTTTGAGTTCATGGGCGTGGCGGTTCTGATCGCCGCTGGCATCCGGGGCATCTGGAACTATCTGCGGCGGGACCCCCTGACCCGGCTCAAGCTGGCCAAGGGCATGGCCATGGGTCTTGAGTTCAAGCTGGGCAGCGAGATTCTGCGTACCGTGGTGGTGCGCCAGATGAGCGAGATTTTGATCGTGGGTGCGATCATCGTGCTGCGGGCCGCGCTGACCTTCCTGATCCACTGGGAAATCAAGAACGAGGAGGCCGAGGTGGAGGCCAAGCTGGAGCACCAGCAGTAAGCGGAATAAAATCTGATTTTGCGGGGTTTTCGGGCCCCGCAAATTTTTTTAAAATTTTTTGCAAAAAGGTGTTGACACCTGGCCCAAAATTGAGTATACTAATCAAGCACCCAACGAACAGGGGCCCTGAACACAACGGGGTGTAGCGCAGCTGGTAGCGCGCCTGCTTTGGGAGCAGGATGCCGTGGGTTCGAATCCCGCCACTCCGACCAATACTATAAGCGGCTTTAGCTCATCTGGTAGAGCGCCACCTTGCCAAGGTGGAGGTAGCGAGTTCGAGCCTCGTAAGCCGCTCCATTTTTTTGTCTGGAAGTTTAGCTCAGCTGGGAGAGCATCTGCCTTACAAGCAGAGGGTCACAGGTTCGAGCCCTGTAACTTCCACCAAAAAATGCCTCTGTAGCTCAGTTGGTAGAGCAGGGGACTGAAAATCCCCGTGTCATTGGTTCGATTCCGATCGGAGGCACCACAAAGACCTGTCTTACAAACTAAGGCGGGTCTTTTTTTTTGTGCGCGTGGGGGTCTTTTCTCTCGACAAGGCCCTGCCGCTTTGCTAAAATTAAAGTGAGAACGAATGCCCTTGACCGGGGCCTTGCTCCAAAGAAAACGGAAAGGAGACTGTGAGGCATGTTTACCGCACAGCAATATGTGAAGGCAGCCACGCTGGAAGAGGCCTGGCAGCTGAACCAGAAGCGCAGCACCACCCTGCTGGCCGGGGGCTGCTGGCTGCGCCTGACCCGCCGCCGGGTGGGCACCCTTGTGGACCTGAGCGGACTGGGGCTGGATACCATTGAAGAGACCGAAAGCGAGTTTTCGCTGGGGGCCATGGTCACCCTGCGCCAGCTGGAGACCAGCGAAGCTTTGAACGGCGCCTTCGGCGGTCTGTTTAAGGAAATGACCCGCCACATCGTGGGCGTGCAGTTCCGCAACTGCGCCACCCTGGGCGGCAGCATCGCAGCCCGGTTCGGCTTCTCCGACCTGCTCTGCGCGCTGCTGGCGCTGGACTGCGAGGTGGAGCTGTTCAAGGCCGGCCGCATGCCGCTGGAGCAGTACGCAAAAATGCCCGCCGACCGGGACATCCTGGTGCGCATTTTCGTGAAGAAGAACGGCCGCCGCCCGGTCTACCAGACCATGCGCAACGCCGAGACCGACCTGCCGGTGCTGGCAGTTGCCGCTTCCGAGAAGGACGGCCAGGTCCGCGTGGTGGTGGGCGCACGTCCCGCCCGGGCCGAAGTGGTGAACGCACCCCTGGCCCTCGCGGCGGACAAGGCCGCGCTGGAAGCCTTCCAGGCTGCCATGCAGAGCCAGCTGACCTTCGCGGGCAACATGCGCGGCAGTGAGGAATACCGCCGCCATCTGGCAAACGTTTTGACCGGCCGCTGCCTTGCGGCCTTACAGGAGGGCTGATCCATGCAGGTGACCATTCAATTGAACGGCAGACCCTATACCGCCGAAGCCGCGCCGGACACCCAGCTGCTGCATTTTCTGCGGGACGCGGGCTGCAAATCCGTGAAGTGCGGCTGCGAGACCTCCGGCTGCGGCCTGTGCACCGTCCACATGGACGGCAAGCCGGTGCTGTCCTGCAGCGTGCTGGCCGGCCAGGCGGACGGCCACACCGTGACCACCCTGGAGGGCCTGCAGAAGGAAGCCGAGGAGTTCGGCGGCTTTCTGGCGGACCAGGGCGGCGAGCAGTGCGGCTTCTGCAGCCCCGGCTTCATCATGAGCGTGCTGGCCATGGGCCGCGAGCTGGGCGCTGACGCCACCGACCAGGAGATCCGGGAGTATCTGGAGGGCAACCTCTGCCGCTGCACCGGCTACCAGAGCCAGCTGCGGGCCATTCGCGCCTGGCTGGCCGCAAAGGAGGGCAAAGCAGAATGAAATACGTGAATCAGGCCATCCGCAAGGTGGACGCCATGAGCCTTGTGACCGGCAAGCCGGTCTACACCGGCGACATGGTCCCCGCCAACACCCTGATGGTGAAGATGCTGCGCAGCCCCCACGCCCACGCGCTGATCGAGGAGATCGACACCGCCGCCGCCCTGAAGGTGCCCGGCGTTGTGGCTGTCTTTACCTATAAAGATGTACCCCAGAGCCGCTTCACCACCGCGGGCCAGACCTACCCGGAGCCCAGCCCCTACGACCGGCTGATCCTGGACCGCCGCCTGCGCTGCGTGGGCGACCCGGTGGCCCTGGTGGCCGCCGAGACCGAGGCTGCCGCCACCAAGGCCGCGGGCCTCATCAAGGTGAAATATCAGGTGCTGGAGCCTGTGCTGGACTTCACCAAGGCCAAAGATAACCCCATTCTGGTGCACCCGGAAGAGGACTTCAAGGCCCTGTGCCCCGTGGGCGCGGACAACAAGCGCAACCTGTGCAGCACCGACTGCATGGAAAACGGCGACGTGGAAGCCGAAATGGCCACCTGCCCGGTGGTCATCGAGCGGACCTTCTACACCAAGGCCAACAACCAGGCCATGATGGAGCCCTTCGTCACCTTCAGCTATCTGGACGAGTACGGCCGGCTCACGCTGGTCTCCTCCACCCAGGTGCCCTTCCATGTGCGTCGCATTCTGTCCAACGCGCTGGAAATGAGCAAGGCCAACATCCGGGTCATCAAGCCCCGCATCGGCGGCGGCTTCGGCGCCAAGCAGAGCGCCGTGAGCGAGGTTTACCCCGCTTTTGTTACCATGAAGACCGGCCGCCCCGCCTGCCTGTGCTTCACCCGTCAGGAGAGCCAGGCCAACGGCTCCCCCCGCCACCAGATGCGCGTCACCGTGCGCATCGGCGCGGATGAGGACGGCACCATCCGGGCGCTGGATGTGAAGGCACTGTCCAACGCGGGCGCTTACGGTGAGCACGGCCCCACCACCGTGGGCCTGGTGGGCACCAAGTCCATCTCCCTGTACGGCAGCCTGAAGGCCGCCCGCTTCAGCAGCGAGGTTGTTTACTCCAACACCATGGGCGCGGGTGCGTACCGCGGCTACGGCGCGACTCAGGGCATCTTCGCGGTGGAGAGCACCGTGAACGAGCTGGCCGCCCAGTTGGGCATGGACCCCTGCGCCATCCGTGAAAAGAACATGGTCCGCCTGGGCCAGACCTTCGCCATGTACTACGGCGAGAACTGCACCAGCTGCACCCTGGACAAGTGCATGGAAACCGCCAAGAAGATGATGGACTGGGAGAACAAGGCCCCCCGCCGGGTGCTGGAAAACGGCCATATCCGCTCTGTGGGCGTGGCCATGGCCATGCAGGGCAGCGGCATCTCCGGCGTGGACATCGGCAGCGTGGAGATCCGCCTGAACGACGACGGCTTCTACACCCTGCTGGTGGGCTGCACCGACATGGGCACCGGCTGTGACACCATCCTCACCCAGATGGCCGCCGACTGCCTGGACTGCCCCATGGAGAATATCTCGGTGCGCGGCGTGGACACCGACCAGAGCCCCTACGACTGCGGCTCCTACGCCTCCTCCACCACCTACGTGACCGGCATGGCCGTGGTGAAGGCCTGCGCCCAGCTGCGGGAGAAGATCCTGGCTCAGGGTGCAAAGATGCTGGACGTGCCTGCCGACACCGCCGAGTTCGACGGCAAGCGGGTATTCGTGCCCGGCACCGACAGGGAAGTGAGCCTTTCCGCCATCGGCTACGCCAGCTTTGAGGGCCACGCCCGGTGCATCTCCGCCTGCGAGAGCCATTCCTCCCCGGTATCGCCCCCGCCCATGATGGTGGGCATGGCCGAGATCGACCTGGACCCCGAGACCGGCAAGATCCAGCTGGTGGACTACGTGGCCGCCGTGGACTGCGGCACCGTGGTGAACAAGAATCTGGCCCGGGTGCAGACCGAGGGCGGCATCGTGCAGGGCATCGGCATGGCCCTGTATGAGGACATCCAGTACACCAAGGCAGGCCGGATGATGAACGACTCCTTCCTGCAGTACCGGATTCCCACCCGCCTGGAGGCGGGCACCATCCGGGTAGAGTTTGAGTCCAGCTACGAGCCCAGCGGCCCCTTCGGCGCCAAGAGCATCGGCGAGCTGGTCATCAACACCCCCGCCCCGGCGATTCTGGGCGCGATCCAGAATGCCACCGGCGTTGCCTTCCACACCCTGCCGGTAAAGCCGGAGGACGTGGTCATGGCACTGCGGAATAAGGTCGAATAAATCCGGAACGATACAAAGCGGCCGGAACCCCCGAACAGGAGGCCCCGGCCGCTTTTTTGCTTTTGTCGGAAAACCCCGAAGAAACACGAAGGAAAGTTCGTCCTCCGCGCGGGTGTCTGGGCTTTTATAATAAAGGAAAGGGGGCGGAGGAAGGATGTACCGGTTTGCGGTGTGCGATGATGACTTCTTTTACCGGCGGCAGCTGGCCCGGATGCTGCGCAGCTTCGCCCCCTGGCAGAAGAGCGGCTGCCGGGTGGATTGCTTTTCCGATGCCGAGCGGCTGCTGGCCGAGTGCGAGGGCTGCCGCTACGACGCGGTGTTCCTGGATGTGCAGATGCCCCGGATGAACGGGTTGGAAGCGGCCCGGCGGCTGCGGGCCCGCTGGCCGGAGCTGCCGGTGATTCTGGTGTCGGCCTTCTGCGAATTTGCGCCGGAGGGGTATGAGCTGCGCATCTACCGGTATCTGCGCAAGGACCGGCTGGACCAGTGCCTGGGCCCCTGTCTCGAGGACCTGCTGGCCCAGCAGCTGGCCCCCTGTACGCTGGAATTGCCGGTGGACGGCGAAATCTGCCGGGTGAATCTGGTGCGGGTGGAATCCCTGCGGCTGGACGGCCACACGGTGGAGTTCCATTTTGTGGACAACACCCCGCCGCTGCCCTGCCGCATGAGTCTGGCCCGGCTGGAGACGATGCTGGCAGGCCGGCCCTTCCTGCGCACCCAGCGGGGCTTTCTGGTGAACCTGCATCAGGTGCAGCGGCTGCGCCGGTACGAGTTTATTCTGCGCAGCAGCCGCCGGGTGCCGGTGAGCGAGCGCCGTTACGGTCAGGTGCGGCAGGAGTATCTGGAATGGCAGGCCCGCTTTGAGGAGTGGTCCGCCCGGCTTTAAAACTGTATACAAACAAAACCGCACCCTCGCTTTTGAGCCTGCTGTGGCCCGGCGGGAGTGCGGTTTACTTTTTGTTGGGTTTTATTGGGCGCAGGGGATTTGATACAGCCGGTAGCTGGTCTCGCTGTCGCCCGCCAGCACGAAGACGAAGCAGTCGCCCTCCACAAGGCCGCTGGCCAGCACATCGTCCCGGGTGCGGCCTTCGCCCTCGGCGGCGAGGGTTTCGTCCAGCTGGTCCAGCGCCGCGTCCAGGCCGTCCGCCTCTTCGGCAGGCCGGGCCTCAGCGGGCAGAGCCGCTTCGGGAGAAGTGGCCTCCACGGTGGTGTGGGCGGGGGCTGCGGTGGCGGCTGCCTTGTCCTGGGTGCCGCCTGCGGCGGCCTCTTCCGGGGCGGCGGCCAGCGCAAAGGGCACGGCTCCGTTGGCGGCGTCGGCGCTGCTTTCCGGCATCTGGCGGGTGGCAACGCGGGGGCTGGCCTGGTCCGCTGCGGTGGCTCCGCCCGAGACGGAGGTCAGGCTGCGGGCCGCGGCCGGGATCGCCAGCAGGCAGACGGCGGCGGCCGCCGCCAGCGGAATGGCACGGCGGCCGAAGGGAATGGTACGGCGGGGGCGGGCAGCCTTTTGGGCTGCGGCCTGTGCCTGCATCTTTTCCAGGGTGGCTTGCTTCCAGCGCTGGCCGGCGGTCACTTTGTCCATGGCGCTTTTGTAATCCTGGGAGTCGGGCATGGTCAAAATTCTCCTTTCAGCGTGTCTTTCAGAAGGGCCCGCCCGCGGGAAAGCTGGCTGAGCACGGTGTTCTGCTTGGAATCCAGCAGCGCCGCGATCTCGGCGGTGGAATAGCCCTCGATGTAATGCAGATAGATCACCTGCCGGTATTTCATGGGCAGGGCGGCCACCGCGTCCAGCACGGTGTTCTCTGCGGGGGTGAAAGGGGTGGACAGGTGTTCGTCCAGCGGAGCGCTGCGGCGTATCCAGGCGCTGCGGAAGTGGCTCTTGCACCGGTTGATGGTGCAGCGCAGCAGCCAGGCCTTCTGATGCTCGGCGGACTCAAACTGGGGTGCGTGACGCACCAGATTCAAAAATACCTCCTGGGCAATGTCCTCCGCGTCCTGCGGGTTTTTTACCAGGCCGAAGGCGGCCCGGAACACGGTGTCGCCAAACTGCTCCACCGCCGCTTCCGGGGTGAAGGCAGGCATTTGGGCCGTTTCCACGGGACAGGCCCCCCTTTCTCACACAGAATACAAAACAACTGGCCCTATTATTGCATGGAAGATTTGAATTGTAAAGGTAAATGGCAAAAAAGTGCCCCCGGCGCATCCACCTGTTCGGGTAGGGTACGCCGGGGGCGCTTTTCGGTATATTTCCACGGCCCCGGTTGGCCATTGGGGGCCGCCCCGCAAAAAGCGAAGGGCCCCCAAGGCAGCCAATCGGAGGGGAAAGCGTAGTAAAAAAGGGAGACGGCTCAGGAGAGCAGCAGCTTGTCGTCCGCCTCGGTGGAGCCGCTGGCCTGGTTGAATTTCTCCAGCAGGTCCTCCACGGTCAGGCGGCTTTTTTCCTCGCCCCGCACGTCCACCACCACGCGCCCGTCGTACAGCATGATCAGCCGGTTGCCGTGGGCGATGGCGTCGCGCATGTTGTGGGTGATCATCAGGGTGGTCAGATTGTCCCGCCGGACGATCTGCTCGGTGGCCGAAAGCACCTTGGCTGCGGTCTTGGGGTCCAGGGCGGCGGTGTGCTCGTCCAGAAGCAGCAGCTGGGGCTTTTTCAGGGTGGCCATCAACAGGGTCAGCGCCTGGCGCTGGCCGCCGCTGAGCAGGCCCACCTTGCTGGTGAGCCGGTCCTCAAGGCCAAGGTCCAGGATCTTGAGCAGCTCCCGGTACTGCTCCCGCTCGGCCCGGCTGATGCCGGTGCGCAGGCCCCGGCGCTGTCCGCGGCGGGCGGCGAGGGCCAGATTCTCCTCGATCTGCATGGTGGCGGCGGTGCCCATCATGGGGTCCTGAAAGACCCGGCCGATGTAAGGCGCGCGCTTATACTCCGGCAGGCGCGTCACGTCCACGCCGCCGATGGAGATGCTGCCCTCATCCACCGAGTAGGCCCCGGAAATGATGTTCAGCATGGTGGATTTGCCCGCGCCGTTGCCGCCGATCACGGTGACGAAATCGCCGTCGGCCAGCGAGAGGCTCAGCCCCTGCAGCGCCCGCTTTTCGTTCACGGTACCCGGGTTGAAGGTTTTGTAGATGTTTTTCAGTTCAAGCATGGCTGCCCGCTCCTTTCCCGGTGCGTTTTGCGAAGTAACGGCCCTTCCAGTAGGGCACGGCCAGGAACAGCGCCACGATCAGGGCGGTAATGAGCTTCATGTCGTCGCTCTTCAGGCCCAGCAGGATAACCACCTGATACACCAGATAGTAGATCAGCGAGCCGAACACCACGGCCAGCAGCTTCAAAGCGAAGTTGCGGAAGACCTTGCTGAACAGCACTTCGCCGATGATGACCGCCGCCAGACCGATGACGATGGCGCCGCGGCCGCTCTGCACGTCCGCGAAGCCCTGGTACTGGGCCAGCAGCGCGGCGGACAGAGCCACCAGACCGTTGGAGAGCATCAGCCCCAGCACGGTGGTGAAATTGGTGTTGATGCCCTGGGCGCGGGCCATGTTGGGGTTCGCGCCGGTGGCGCGCACCGCGCAGCCCTGCTCGGTGCCAAAGAACCAGTACAGTGCGCCGATGGTGGCGGCGGTGAAGAGCACGCAGACCAGAATGGGGTTGGAGAGCGCCGCCTGGCGCACGTTGCGGGCGCTCACCAGCAGGGGGTATTTGTCCACGCTGATGGGCCGGTTGGACTGGCCCATGATGCGCAGGTTCACGGAATACAGCGCCAGCTGGGTGAGGATGCCGGCCAGGATGGCGGGGATGCCGCAGGCGGTGTGCAAAAGACCGGTGACCAGGCCCGCCGCCATGCCGGACAGGAAGGCGGCCACCATGGCGGCCCAGGGGTTCCAGCCCCCGGTGACCAGCACGATGAATACCGCGCCGCCGGTGCACATGGTGCCGTCCACCGTCAGGTCGGCCACGTCCAGAATCTTATAGGTAATGTAAACGCCGATGGCCATGATGCTCCAGATCAGGCCCTGGGCAACCACGCCCGGCAGGGCGTTCAGAAGTGTGGTGATGAACACGAAAAGCTCCTCCTAAAGCCGGGAACGGCCCGGCGCATGATGGATCATTCCGCCTCGATGGCGGTGTAGCCCTCAGGGATGGTCACGCCCAGCTGCTCGCAGAGGGCTGCATTGTACATCTTGGTGAAGGTGGGGGCGGACTGTACCTCCATGGTGGTGACGTCTGCTTCGCCGGTGAGGATCTTGGCAGCCATCTCGCCGGTGGTGCGGCCCAGCTCGTAGTAGTCGATGGACAGCGTCGCCACGCCGCAGCCGCTGCAGATGCCCTGCTCGCCCGCCACGATGGGCACCCCGGCGGGCACCGCGATGTTGGCGATCAGCTCGGTGTTGTTGGCGGCGGTGTTATCGGTGGGAATGTAGATCACGTCGCTGGCCGCGCAGGCGGTGGTGCACACGGCGGACAGGTCGTTGGTGTCCGAGAAGGAATACTCGGTGCAGGTGTAGCCCAGCTCGGTCAGGTATTCGGTGATCACGTTCACCTGGTACTTGGAGTTGGGTTCCGCGGAGCAGTAGAGCAGGCCCACGTTCTTGGCATCCGGGAACAGCTCTTTGATCATGTCGGCCTGACCGTCCAGCGGGGCCAGGTCGGTGGTGCCGCTGATGTTCCGGCCGGACGCGCCGGTCCAGTCGGTCACATCCAGGGCGGTGGCATAGTCGGTGATGGAGGTGCCCAGGATGGGAATGGTGTCGGTGGCCGCGGCTGCCGCCTGCAGCGGCGTGGTGGCGTTGGCCAGGATCAGGTCCACATTCGAGGACACAAAGCTGTTCACGATGGTGGCGCAGTTGGAGTTATCGCCGGAGGCGTTCTGCACGTCCACGGTCACTTTGTCGCCAAAGGCCTCGGTGAGGGCGTCCTGGAAGCCCTGGGTGGCGGCGTCCAGCGCGGGGTGCTGCATCAGCTGGCAGACGCCCACCCGATAGGACGCGCCCTCGGCGGAGCCGGATGCACCGGACGCACCGGAAGAAGTGGAAGCGGCGGACGATGTGCCGCCGGAGCCGCAGCCGGCCAGCGTGGCCAGCATGGCGCAGGCCAGAACGCCTGCCATGGTTTTGCGAAGTTTCATGTGTGGTTCCTCCCTGTGAAAAAAGAAGTTCACTTTGCCGCCACAATGAATTGCAGCAGTAAAGTGCAAGGCGCTGGAAAAAGGCCGCTGCCGGCCTTGGCTTTATTCTAGTAAAGTTTTACGGTTCTGTCAACGGGAAACGGGCAAAAAGGCAAAAAAAGGCGGTTCCGGCCCCCAAAAAGGGGAGTGGGAGTGGTTAAAAAGGGTGCAAAAGGGGCACGGGCGGCGGTTTTTCCTTGTAGACGCGGGCAAAAAATGCTATACTAAAATAGATTAATTACGCTTGGAGGATGCCCCAATGAGGAAGATCAGCGCCTGCATCGTGAGCTATAACGGAGCCGACGAGGTGATCCGGGCGGTGGGATCGCTGCTGAAATACACGAAGGACTGCGCGCTCACGGTCTATCTGGTGGACAACGCCAGCCCGGACGGGACCGGCGAAACGCTGGAGCGGCATGGCTTTCCTTCCAACGTGAAGGTCATCCGGCTGCCGGAGAATCTGGGCTTCGGCAAGGGCCACAACCACGTGCTGAGCCTGCTGGACAGTGAATATCATTTTGTGCTCAACCCGGATATTTTCATCGACGACAACGTGCTGCCCGCCATCTGCGACTGGCTGGACGGTCACCCGGAGGTGGTGATGGCCACCCCGAAGCTGCTCTTCCCGGACGGCCGGGTGCAGATCCTGCCCAAGCGCAAGCCGAACATTCTGGGGCTTGCGGCGCGGCAGGGGGTGCCAGGGCTGAAGAAATTCGGCGACCGGTACGCCATGCTGGACCAGGACCTGAGCGTACCCACGGCCATCGAGTTCTGCACCGGCAGTTTTTTCTGCATGCGCACCGATGTGTACAAGGCCATCGGCGGGTTTGATGAGGGCTACTTCATGTATGTGGAGGACGCGGACATCACCCAGAAGGCCCGGCAGAAGGGACTGGTGTATTATCTGCCCCAGTTCACCGCCTATCACGCCTGGCACCGGGCCCCGAACAAGAGCCTAAAGCCCTTTTTGCAGCAGCTCAAGAGCATGGGTCGCTACTTCTGCAAATGGGGCTGGAAGCTGGGCTGCTGAGGAAAGCCCGTTTTCTCACAGTGCGCCGAAAGCCGAAAAATCGGTCGGTAATGCTTGGCGGGGAAAATTTGGTTTTCCCCAACTTACGGGATGCGCGTTTAAGGCAGTCAGCGGGATTCGCTGAGGAAAATCCGGTGTATCTGCGATTGCGCATTGGAACCGGCCAACGGTCGAGTCCGCTAAAAATCCGCGAGGGCGGTGCGGCGGGTCCGGCTTGGTGCAAGCCCGGCGCGAATGCCGCTCAACACACTACGGGCCGTTCTCGCGCACGGCCCGCAGGGGAGTAGCAAGGGCGCTTGCGCGCCTTTCGCGGCAAATGCGCCCGGTCTTGCCCCGCCACCACCGCCCCGCCCCCGCTCCCTTGCAGTATGCCGAAAGCCCGGAAAACGGCCGGCAATGCTTGCTGGGGAAGAAATTTCGATTTTACCTAGCTTACGGGATGCGTATTTAAGGCAGTCAGCGGTATTCGCTGAGGAAAGCCCGGTGTGTTTGAGACTGCGCATTGGATTCAGCCGACGGTCGAGTCCGCTAAAAAAGTATATAGCGGCTGTAGCTCCGCTTTGTGTTAAGCTGCGCAAATTTTTTAGAATGGCCCGGGCATGACCCGGGCGGAAAAAGGAGCGTAATGCTATTATGAAAGGTATTATCCTTGCCGGCGGCGCAGGCACTCGCCTGTATCCGCTCACCATGGTCACCAGCAAGCAGCTGCTGCCGGTGTACGACAAACCCATGATCTACTACCCCTTGTCCACACTGATGCTGGCCGGCATCCAGGACATCCTGATCATCTCCACCCCGGAGGACACCCCCCGGTTCGAGAACCTGCTGGGCGACGGCAGCCAGTACGGCCTGCATCTCTCTTATAAGGTGCAGCCCAGCCCGGACGGCCTGGCTCAGGCCTTTTTGCTGGGCGAGGAATTCATCGGCGACGACTGCTGCGCCATGATCCTGGGCGACAACATCTTCTACGGCAACGGCTTCTCCCGCATTCTGAAGAATGCCGTGAAGAACGCCGAGGAAAACGGCCGCGCCACCGTGTTCGGCTACTACGTGAACGACCCCGAGCGGTTCGGCATCGTGGAATTCGACGAGAGCGGCAAGGTCATCAGCGTGGAGGAAAAGCCGAAGGAACCCAAATCCAACTACGCCATCACCGGCCTGTATTTCTACGACAACCGGGTCAGCGCCCAGGCCAAGCAGGTGAAACCCAGCGCCCGGGGCGAGCTGGAGATCACCACTCTGAACGCCATGTACCTGGAAGAAGGCAAGCTGGACGTGCAGCTGCTGGGCCGCGGCTTTGCCTGGCTGGACACCGGCACCATGGACAGCCTGGTGGACGCCGCCGACTTCGTGCGTATGGTGGAAAAGCGCCAGGGCATCAAGATCAGCGCCCCCGAGGAGATCGCCTACAAGAACGGCTGGATCACCAAGGAAAAACTGCTGGAAAGCGCCGAGCGCTACGGCAAGAGCCCCTACGGCGAACACCTGAAACGGGTTGCCGACGCAAAGATCAAATACTAAGGGAGGCCTTTGCATGAAGATCCTCATCACCGGCGCCAGCGGCCAGCTGGGCACCGAGATCCAGCGCCAGCTGAAAAACGGCGGCAGCGCCCTGGGCCCTGTGCCCGACCGGCTGAAAAACGCCACCGTCATCTCCACCGATGTGAACGAACTGGACATCACCGACCGTGACGCCACCATCGCCTTCGTGCGCCGCCACCAGCCCGATACCATCATCAGCTGCGCCGCCTTCACCAACGTGGACGGCTGTGAAACCAACCCCGAGGCCGCCTTCAAGGTGAACGCCATCGGCGCCTCCAACCTGGCCCAGGCCGCCGAGCGCATCAACGCCCGGCTCATTCACGTGTCCACCGACTACGTGTTCCGGGGCGAGGGCGACAAGCCCCTGGATGAGAGCGAGCGGGTGGACCCCAAGAGCGTCTACGGCAAAACCAAGGCCCTGGGCGAGGAATACGTGAAGAATTTCTGCCACCGGTACTTCATCGTGCGCACCGCCTGGCTGTACGGCTACGCGGGCAAGAACTTTGTGAAGACCATCGTGAACGCGGGCAAGAAGTTCGGCAAGCTGGAGGTGGTCAGCGACCAGCTGGGCAACCCCACCAATGCCGAGGACCTGGCCCATCACATCCTGCAGCTGGCCGTGAGCCACGACTACGGCGTTTACCACTGCACCGGCGAGGGCGTTTGCTCCTGGTATGAGTTTGCCAGCGAGATCATCCGCCTGTCCGGCGTGGACGCCACCGTGGCCCCCTGCACCAGCGCGGAATATTCCGCCAAGCACCCCGCCGCCGCCGACCGCCCCGCCTGGAGCGCGCTGGAAAACCGCATGCTCGCCTGCACCGTGGGCAACCACATGCGGGACTGGAAGGTGGCCCTGGCCGACTTCTTCGCCCACTGGAACGGCGAATGACCGCCCTTCTCATTGATTGAATAAGGAGTATTAAATAGATGAAACGCTATCTCATCACCGGCTGCGCCGGCTTTATCGGTTCCAACTTTGTTTACTACATGTTGAATAAGTATAAGGAAATCCAGCTGGTAAACCTGGATAAGCTCACCTACGCAGGCAACCTGGAGAACCTGAAGGGTGTGGAGGGCGACGAGCGCCACATCTTCGTGCAGGGCGATATCTGCGACCGTGAGCTGGTCAGCAGTCTGTTTGAGAAATACGATTTTGATTACGTGATCAACTTCGCCGCCGAGAGCCACGTGGACCGCTCCATCACCAATCCCGAGATCTTCGTGGAGACCAACGTGCTGGGCACCGTGAACCTGCTGCAGTGCGCCAAGAACGCCTGGTTCAAGGACGGCAAGTGGGCCGAGGGCAAGAAGTACCTGCAGGTTTCCACCGACGAGGTGTACGGCTCTCTGGGCGAGGAGGGCTTCTTCATGGAGACCACTCCGCTGTGCCCCCACAGCCCCTACTCCTCCTCCAAGGCCAGCGCCGACATGTTCGTGATGGCCTTCCACGACACCTACGGCATGCCGGTGAACATCACCCGCTGCTCCAACAACTACGGCCCCTACCAGTTCCCCGAGAAGCTGATCCCCCTGATGATCAACAACGTGAAGAACCACAAGCAGCTGCCCGTGTACGGCGACGGCATGAACGTGCGCGACTGGCTGTATGTGGAGGACCACTGCAAGGCCATCGACATGGTGGCCGAGGGCGGCCGGGACGGCGAGGTCTACAACGTGGGCGGCCACAACGAGCGCCCCAACATCTTCATCGTGAAGACTATCATCAACCAGCTGCATGACCGGCTGAAGGATGAGGGCATCAACGAGGGCCTGATCAAGTACGTGGCCGACCGTCTGGGCCACGACCGCCGCTACGGCATCGACCCCACCAAGATCAAGGAGGAGCTGGGCTGGTACCCGGAGACTACCTTCGAGGTGGGCATCGTGAAGACCATCGACTGGTACCTGGCCAACGAAGAGTGGATGAACAACGTGACCAGCGGCAACTACCAGAAGTACTACGAAGAGATGTACAAGAATAAGTAAACCGCATTCAAAACGGGCCCTTCGGCAACACGAAGGGCCCGCTGCGGTATCAAGGAGGAATACGCCCATGAAAAAACGGGATCTGCTGATCCTGGCCTTTCTGCCCACCGTGGCGGGCATCGTGCTGGTAAACCTGGTGGTGCTGCTTTCCGGCAGTACCGGGGTGATGATCGGGCTGCAGACCGCGCTGTCCGCCGCGCTGGTGGCGGTGTGGTATGCGCTGGGCCACTGGTGCGCAAGGCAGGACAAGCGCCCCTGGCCGGGATTTGCTCTGCTGCAATGGTGGGGCGCGGCGAGCGTGGTGTTCGGCTTTGTGCCCTCGGTGGGGGTTCTGGGCTCCCTGTGCCAGATGTACGGCGCCTGCATGAGCCTGATGGTTACCCCGGCAGCCGAGGTGTTGGGCGGGGCGTATCTGCCGGTGCAGGCGCTGCTCACTCTGGCGCTGACCAGCGCGGCTTACCTGATGGGCTTTGCCACAAAGCAAAGGAGGAGCCTGTGAGCGAATTTGCCAGTGAATTCAGAATGGAACGGGCCACCCTGGCGGACCTGCCCGCCATGACCGCTCTGTACGCCCATGCCCGCAAGTTTATGGCCCAGCAGGGCAACCCGGGCCAGTGGGGCACCGTTTACCCGGACGAGGCCCAGCTCACCGAGGATATTGAATCCGGCGGGGCCTGGCTCTGCCGGGAGAACGGGGCGCTGCTGGCGGCCTTCTATTTCGCCCCCGGGCCGGATGCGGACTATGCCGTCATCCGGGAAGGCAGCTGGTTAGAGGAAGAGCGGCCCTATTGGGTCATCCACCGGGTGGCCTCCTATGGCGGTAGGGGCGCGGCGGCGTGGTGCCTTGACTGGTGCTGGCAGCGGTGCGACAACCTGCGCATCGACACCCACCGGGACAACCTGCCCATGCAGCGGCTGCTGGAAAAATGCGGCTTCGGGCTGCGGGGCGTGGTGAGCTGCCACCACGGCGGCGAGCGCCTGGCCTACCAGAAGCTGCGGTGAAGTGAACAAAGAAAAGAGCGCGTCCCGGTTTGGAACGCGCTCTTTTTTGCAGCTTTTGGGCGAAAAAACCGGCGATTCCCGCCTTCCGGAAGCGAATTCCCGCCCGGCGGGGTGGCAGCGGGAGGGGATTCCTGCTACAATGAAGCCGGAACGAAAGGAGGGGCCGGGAATGGAAGACGGAACGGAAACCAGAATGGAGCAGGGCTTCAGCGAGCGGCTCAAACGCTACCGAAAAGAAAAGAACCTGACCCAGCAGCAGCTGGCGGATGCGCTGGGGGTGAGCAACAAAAGCGTCTCCCGCTGGGAGTCGGGCGGGGGCTACCCGGACCTGCCGCTGCTGGTGCCGCTGGCAAAGGCGCTGGGGGTCACGGCGGACGATTTGCTGGATGAGGAAAAGCCGGTGCGGGCGCTGACCCGGGCGGACTGGCAGGGGCTGCTCTCCTTTGCCTTCGCGCTGGGCGGCGGGCTGCTGTTTTATCTGCTGGCCACCTTCGCGCCGCTGGCGGTGTGCTATGCGGTGTATCTGGGGTGCCTGTGCTACGGGGCCTATCTGCAGCGGTACTACGCCCGCCACAGCCGGTGGTTCTGGCTGGGAGCGGCCGGGATGAATCTGGCGGTGAACTGGTCCGCCGCGCTGGGGCTTGTGCTGCTGGTCGGGATGTTTGTGCGGCTGGGCCCGGCGGTGCTGATGATGCAGACCCAGAAAGAGCTGGGAGTGGAGAGCTTCTGGCTGGCGCTGGTGATCTCGGCGGCGCTGGCGCTGGGGGCCACCGCTCTCACCCTGCGTCTGCTGCACCGCCGGTTTTTCGCCGGTTCGCCGGAGGCGGTCGCCCTTGGCTGGCGTAGGCCCCGGGGACGGGCGCTGCTGCCGTTGTTCGGCTTTGCGCTGCTGGCCGGGTTCTGGGCCATGTACCTGTGGCCGAAGCTGCCGCTGGTGCTCTGGCAGCGGCAGGGGGAAATCTTCACCGGTCTGCTGGCGGTGTTGGCTGTGGGCTATGCGCTGGCGCTGAAGCGGCGGCTGCAGCAGCTGCTGGCGGCTCTTCTCACCCTGGGAATGAGCGGCGGGGTCTGGTGGCTGCGGCAGCTGGATCGGATCACATGGGTGCAGAGCCTTTCCTCCGGCAAGCTGTTCGAGTGGAATTCCGGGCTGAACATGGAAAAGTATCTGCCGCTGATCCAGCCGTTGCCCGCCCTTTTCGCGGCGCTGGCGGCACTGGCGGCGGTCTATCTGCTGGCGGCGGGGCTGACGCTGCGGGAAAATGAGCAAAGCGGCGGGGAATGACCCCGCCGCTTTTTTGTGGCGAAAACGCGCGGCGGACTGCGCCCGGTATGGTGGAAAGGAAGGCTCCCTTTGCGGTAGAATAAAGGCAAGGCACACCAGAAAATAGCGAGCCGGGGAGCAGGTGAGTGTATTGAATCAACAATTTATACAAATCGTATTATTTGATTGGGGTGAAATCGGGCGCGGAAGTTATCTGAGAGAAATAGAAGCGTTTCAAGGGCTGGAGCGCTTGGAATTTGACCATCCCATCACGTTTTTTGTGGGAGAAAACGGAAGCGGCAAGTCCACTTTGCTGGAGGCCATTGCGGTGGCCCATGGCTTCAATCCGGAAGGCGGGAGCAAAAACTATCGGTTCTCCACGCGGGATTCCCATTCGGAGCTGTGGAAAGCGCTCCGGCTGGTGAAGGGGCACCGCAGGGAAAAATGGGGGTATTTCCTCCGGGCGGAAAGCTTTTACAATGTGGCAACACAGGAGGAAAGCTATGCGGACGCACTGCACCCTTCCGCCGGATACCACGAAAAATCCCATGGCGAGAGCTTTCTGGCGCTGGCGCAGAACAATCTGAGAGCGAACGGGTTGTATCTGCTGGACGAGCCGGAGGCCGCATTGTCTCCGCAGCGGCAGCTTTCGCTTCTGATGCAGATCGACCGCTGCGCAAAGGACGGCGCACAGTTTTTGATCGTCACCCATTCCCCGATTCTGCTGGGGATTCCGGGCGCGGCGATTTACTGCTTTGACCAGGGCAAGGTCCACCCTTGCGCATATGAGGAGACGGAAAGCTACCGGGTGACCGAGCTGTTTATCAACAACCGGCAGGCGCTGTTAAACCGGCTTTTGAAGGAGTGACAGCCGGATTGCCGCCGCGCCGGGCGGCATGCTACAATGGGAAAAAGACTCCAAAGGAGGAAGAACGAATGAGGTTGGCGCGAATCCTTTCGCTGGCGGTGCTGGTGGCGGTGCTGTTCGTCACGGTGGACCTGGGCATCAGCTGTCTGGGGGCGCTGGTGCCGGGATTGCAGGACGGCATCCCCTATTACAGCCTGCTGCAGCGGTGGTTCGGCGTGTGGGAGGGCGAGATGCACACCCGGCCGGATTTCTTCTTTGTATTCAGTCGCTGGCTGTGGATCTCCTTTGCGGTGTTCGTGGAAAACGCTGTGCTGTGGGGCATCGGCATCTGGAAACAGGGCCGGTGAACATTTTTTTCGCGAATTTTTAAAAAAGCATTGACCTGGCATCTGGTGCATCCCTTATGCTGAGGGTGCAGAACAGAGAACAGGAGGCGAATTCCATGAACGCAAAGCAAACCGAAGCGGCCACCGGCATCTCCCGGCGGAACCTGCGCTTTTACGAAGACCAGGGCCTTATCCACCCCCACCGCAACCCGGGCAACGATTACCGGGACTACTCGGAACAGGACATCCGAGACTTAAAGCTGATCCGGACGCTGCGCATGCTGGACGTGCCGCTGGAGGAGATCGGGGCCTGTCTGGAAGGAAAAACCACGCTGGCCCAGGTCTCGACGGCCCAGCAGTTCCGGCTGGAGCAGCGGCAAAAGGAGCTGGAGGCGGCCATCCGCTTTTGCAGGGAGCTGCAAAGCGCCCCGCGGCCGGACGAGGAATTTCTGGATGGCTTGCTGAACCGGATGGACGCGCCGGAAAACCGGGCGGGCCTGTTCGGGGAGTGGACCCGGGACTACAAAAAGGTGGCGAAGGCCGAGGCAAAAAAGGTGTTCACCTTCACGCCGGACGACCCGGTGACCAACCCGGCGGAGCTGACGCTGGCCCTCTGCCGCTATGGCGAGCAGCAGGGGGTGAACCTGGTGGTGACAAAGGAGAGCATGGCGCCGGAATTCGAGATCGACGGCATTCCCTATACCGCGCAGCTGGTCTGGCGGCGGATGGGGCCGGGGATTCTGCTCATTGTGCGCTGCACCGCCCTGCACCCGGAGCAGCTGGAAAGCGATGTGCCCAAGGCCCGCAGCCGCTGGATGAAGCTGGTCCACTACGGCTGGCCGGTGGCGCTGTTTGTGCTATTATGGGCGCCGCGGGTGATCGACGCCGACCCGGCCAACCGGCCGGAGGTTGCGGTGGCGGGCGCGACGCTGGCGGTGACCATCGTGTCCATGTACTGGGTGTTCCGCCACTTCAAAAGCTGAAACACCTTGCACGGCGCGGCAAGGCTGTGGTATGATGAGGGCAGAAACAACGGAAAGGAGGGCGCGATTATGGGATGGAAAATGCGCACAATTCGTGTACAAAAAGGCAACGAAATGGCGATTCCGGCTCGAAGTGCGCCCTTTTTTCGGTCAGAACGCTGCCGCCGCGCCTGAACAGGCCACGTTTCCGGGATTTTCCCGGAAAGCTTTTTGTGCAATGCATCCTTTCCGAAACAGGGCGTGAACCCATGTTTTCGGAAAGGATTTTTTGTTATGAAGATAAAACATCAGCTTCGCGCACTGTATCTTCTCGAAGCGGTGAGCGGATTCGGGCTTGCCCAGGTGATCTGGGTGGTGCTGCTGGCCGGGCGGGGCTTTTCGCTGGCTCAGATCGGTCTGGCCGAGGGCTTTTTTCATCTGGTCAGTTTTTTGTGCGAGGTGCCCAGCGGCATGGCGGCGGATCTTTTGGGCCGCAGGCGCACGCTGGCCGCCAGCATGGGAGTGCGGGCACTGGCCTGCCTTGCCATGATCGCCAGCCGGGGCATCGGGGGCGTCTGCCTTGCCATGGGGCTTTCGGCCCTTTCCTACAATCTGATCAGCGGCACGAGGGAGGCCATCACCTACGACAGTCTGTTGCAGGTGGGCCGCGCCGGGGACTATGAACGGGTGGCCGGGCGGATGGGCGTTCTTTACCGGGCGTCCGCCGTGGGCTGCGCCCTCTGTGCCGGGGCGGCGCTGGCCCTGGGCTGGCGGCTGGCCTATCTGACCGATTTTGCCGCCGCTCTGGCGGGGCTTGTGCTGGCCCTTGGCCTGACCGAGCCGCCCCACGGGCAAAAGGCTCCGGCCGCACTTCGGGACTTTTGGCCCCGGCTGCGGCGACATGTGGCGGACACCGGCAGATTTTTGCGCCAGAACCCGGCGGCGGTGGAGAAGATGCTGCTGGACGGCGCCTGCGGCTGCTGCGCCTATTTCGGGGGCCAGCTTTTGCAGCCCCGCCTGATGGAGCTGGGCCTGCCTGCCGGACTGCTGGGCCCGGTGCTGGCGCTGCTGCCCCTGGCGGGCGCGGCGGGTTCCGCCCTGGCGGGCCGTGTGGGCGGACGCTTTTGGTTTCGCACGGTGGCGCTGCTCTGCGCGGCGGGCATCGGGGGCAGCCTTGCGCTGGCGGGGGCGCCGGTGCTTGCGCTTGCACTTGCCGCCGGAGCCGCCGCCACCTTCTGGGACGGGCTGCTGGAGGTGAAGATGACCGCCCGGCTGAACCGGGATTTCCCCAGCGACCGGCGGGCTACGCTGGTGAGTGTGCAGAGTATGGCCTACAGTCTGGCCATGCTGCCGGTGAGCCCGCTGGCGGGCGCGCTGTGCGACAGGTTAGGCTATTCCGGCGGCATGGCGGCGCTGGGGCTGGGATTGCTTTCGCTGGTGGCGGCGGGCATGGCTGCGCATCGTTGCAGAAAAAGGAGGAGACAGCAATGAAATTGGCAATCAAGTGGGCGCTGCGCTGAGTACACACCGGGTCAAGGCTCGGAGAAATAGCAAAAAATGCTGCAAAGGAGGCGGTACGGAATGAGAAAACGGAAATGGTGGTCCATCGCGGCAGCGGTGGTGTTGGCAGCGGTGCTGCTGGTGCCGGTTCGGGTGAATTTGAAGGATGGCGGAAGCGTGCGGTACCGTGCGCTGCTTTATGAGGTCACCAAAATCCATCAGCTGGCGCCGGAGGTGAAGGGAGTCAAACCCTATATTGACGGATTTGAAGTCAAGCTTTTGGGGTGGACAGTTTACCGGGAAACAAACGAAGAAATGCTGAATGCCAGCGCATAAATACAGAAACGCCGCGCCGCTCCAGGGGAAAGAATGGAGCGGTGCGGCGTTCTGTTTTGGGATTTGGGAAAATGCAATCGCGGATAAGGGAAGCTCCGCGCGGGGGCAGGGAATTACAGCGCCTTGGCAGTCTCGTAGCCTGCGCCGATGGCGTCCTTGATGGTGCCGACTTTGTTGGCATCACCGATCAGGTGGTAGCTTGCGCCGGCGGCCTTCAGCATCTCCTCCAGCGCCGGGTCGGCCTTGTAGCCCATGGCCAGAACCAGGGTGTCTGCGTCGGCGATGCAGTGCTGCTGGCCGTCCTTGGTGTACCAGATGCTCGATTCGTCCACCTTCTCCACCTTGGCGCCGCAGATCATCTGCACGCCCTTGGCCATCATCCGCTGCACCAGCAGGCTGCGGCCCGGGCCGGACTCGCTGGCCATTACGCCGGGAGCCATTTCCAGCAGGGTGATCTCCCGGTTGCGGGGGTACAAATCGTTCACCAGCGGGGCCAGGTAGTCGGCAGTTTCGCAGCCCACCGAGCCGCCGCCGATCACAACGATCTTACGGCCGGGGAAGGCGCGGCCCGCCAGCACATCGTCGGCGGTCATCCACTGCTTGAAGCCGGTGAAGGCGGGCACCACAATGGGCTGTGCGCCCGCGCCTGCGATCACCTCGTAGCCCTTGAACTCGCCCTCCAGCATGGCCTGGTCCACGGTGCAGTTCAGGCGTACCTCCACGCCCGCGCCCTCCAGACGGCGGGCCATGTACTGAATCAGTCTGGTCAGGTCCTGCTTGGCGATGGGCACCGCGGCAATGCGCATCAGGCCGCCCAGCTCGGCGTCCTTCTCGCACAGTACCACATGGTGGCCACGCTTGGCGGCCACGAAGGCGGTCTCCATACCGGCGGGGCCGCTGCCGATCACCAGCACGTTCTTCTTCTCGGGGGCGGGGGCCAGGGTGTCCTCGTTCTCCAGCTCGAAGGAGGGGTTCACGGTGCAGGCGACCCGCTTGCCGAACATGATGCCGTTCAGACAGCGCAGGCAGCCGATGCAGGGGCGGATGTCGTCGGCCTTTTCAGCGGCCACCTTGTTGGCGAACTCGGGGTCGCACAGGTTCGCGCGGCCGATCATGCAGATGTCCGCTTTGCCGTTGGCGATCAGCTCCTCGGCGATCCAGGGCTCGGTGATGCGGCCCACGGTGGCCACCGGGATGGACACGTATTTCTTGATCTCGGCGGCGGTGGCGGCGTGGGAGCCCATGGGGGTGCCGGGGGCGGGGATGGAGCTGCCCCGGGCGATGGTGGTGCCGCCGGAAACGTGCAGGAAGTCCACACCGGCCTTTTCCAGCTGCTTGGCCACGTAGATCATGTCGTTCAGGTTCAGGCCGCCGTCGGTGTACTCGCTGCCGGAGATGCGCACGTCAATGATAAAATTCTTGCCGCAGACCCGGCGAACCTCCTCGATGACCTCAAGCGTCAGGCGCAGGCGGTGGTCGATGTCGCCGCCGTATTCATCGGTGCGCTTGTTATAGAGAGGAGACAGGAAGCCGCCCAGCAGGCCGTGGGCGTGGGCCGCGTGAATCTCCACACCGTCGGCACCGGCGATCTGGGCGCGCTTGGCGGCCTCGCCGAACTGACGGATGATGACCTTCAGCTCCTCGCGGGTCACGGCGCGGGGCGCCTCCTTGGCGTAGTAGGGGCCCACGTTGGAGGGGGCGATCAGCCGGGGAGTGCCGGGCAGGGGGAAGGCCATGTGGGCCGGGTGGAACAGCTGGGGCAGGATCTTCGCGCCGTACTCGTGCACGCCGTCGGCCAGCTTCTTCCAGCCGGGGATGAAGGAATCGTCGTAGATGCACATGTCGCCGGGCAGGTAGCAGTAGGTGGGCTCCACGGTCACCACCTCGGTGACGAACAGGCCGACGCCGCCCTTGGCGCGGGCTTTGTAGTGCTCCACCAGCTCGTCGGTCACGTAGCCCTTATCCGCCAGGTTGGTGGACAGGGGCGGCATGAAGATGCGGTTTTTCACGGTGGTCTCGCCGATTTTGATGGGCGAGAGCAGATGCTCGTATTTGCTCATAGCCAAACTCCTTCGTATGGAGCACGGGGCCGCTGGCCCGCCGTGCCAGTTGGGTGCGTTCGTTTCGTTGGCCCCATTATAGCACGGCCGGGCGGGCAAAAGCCCGGGCGCTGGTTGCCATCAACGGCGGGATTTTGTTAGAAGTTTGACGGGTTGGGTCATAAAAACGCCGGGAAAAGACAAAAAATGTCGGTTTTAGCACGCTGAAACGCCAAAACCGACATTATTTGTTCTGGGAATAAAGACTGAAAATAGAGGTCAATCCTGTTTCGGCCCGAACTCCACCACCAGCTTGCCCTGCTGCTGGGTGAGGGCGGCGGCTCCTTCGCTCTCGCACACCACCGCCTCGCCCCGGCGCAGGATGGAAAGGCCGGGGGCCTGGTAGATCATCTGGTCCGGCTGGCGCAGCAGATGGTCCAGCAGGGCCAGGTGGGCTGCGTCCAGCCGCATTTTCTGGTCCGCGCCGGTCTCGCTGTAGCGCAGGTTCTGCAAAAAGCGCTTGCGATAGACGCTGGGCAGAATGCCGTACATTTCTTTAAAGGCGGCGGCGTAGGCCTTGGCGCTGGCCATGCCGCAGTCCAGCGCGATGGCCTCGATGCTCTCCTTGCCCTCCAGCAGAGCCTCCAGCGAGGCCCGCACCCGCACGTAGGAAAGATACTTCACAAAGGGCAGGCCGATGTGCTTGGTAAACAGCTTGGAGGTATAGGACACACTGAAGGAAAGCTCCTTTGCAACGTCCTCCAGGTGGATGTCCCGCCGGAAGTTCCGGTTGATGAACCGGATGGCCCGGCGGGAGCTTTCGTGCAGCGGCGACTGCAGCGGGATGGACTCCATCGGCCGGTGCGCTCCGCTGGCGCACAGATCCGCCAGCTCCATCATCAATGCGTTCAGCTGGAACAGGCTGTGCTCCGGCCGGGTGAGCAGCCGCAGCAGCCGCCCCAGGGTCTGGCGCACCCGGCCCAGCAGGGCGGCGTTCTCCGCTTCGGTGCAGACCAGGGTGGAGAACAGGCCCTCCACGTCGCCCACCAGGGCTTCGGGCATCCGCTCGAAGTCGATGTGCACCGTGAGGATCACACTGGCCGCGCCGTTCTCCGCGCCGGGGGCCTTGCGGATCATGTGAATCTCGCCGGGGGCGATGAGGGCCAGCTGGTGGCGGTCCAACATGCGGGAAAAGCCCTCGGTAATCACCTCATACTGCCCCTCCAGCACGTAGGAAAGCTCCAGGCTGGTCTGCTGGCTGAACACCTGCCGGTCAAAGCCGTTGATGCTCAAACTCAGGGGGTGGCCAAACTTCTGGCCGGAAAAATCGTAGTAGGCGTTCATGTTCTGCATGGCGGTTCCCCCCCTTTTTGCTTGCGGCTTGGCGGCGGGCCGTTAACGGCCGCTGTTCACGAAGATGGTGCCCAGGTCGTAGAGAATGTCGTGGGGCAGCATGCCGTACTGGCCCAGACGGGCGGCGCACCGGTCCGCGGCCGCACCGTGCAGCCACACCGCGCACACCGCCGCGTACAGCGGGTCCAGCCCCTGGCACAAAAAGGCGGTGGTCATGCCCGCCAGAATGTCGCCGCTGCCGCCCCGGGCAAGGCCCGCGTTGCCGGTGGTGTTGCAGAACACCTCGCCCTGGGGCCCGGCCACGATGGTTCGGTGGCCCTTCAGCACCACCACGCACCGGTTGGCCCGGGCATAGCCCGCGGCCACGCTCTCCCGGCTGGCGTTGATCTCGGCAGTGGTCACCCCGCACAGCCGGGCCATCTCGCCGGGGTGGGGGGTGATAATCAGGGGAAGGTTGGCGGGCCGGGGCAGGCTGGGCATGGCCGCCGCGGCGTTCAGGCCGTCCGCGTCCAGCACCAGGGGGCAGCCCGCGCTCTCGCCCAGCTGCTCCAGAAGGGCCGCGGTGCCCGCCGTGTTGCCCAGTCCCGGCCCGAAGAGCATGGCGTCCGAGCCACGGGCCGCCTGCAAAATGCGGTCGGCTTCGGCCACATCAATGCCGCCGTCCTCGCCGGTGCGGCAGGGCAGGAACACCGCCTCCGGGCAGCGGGCGCCCACCGCCTGGATCACCGGCTCGATGGCCGCCAGGGTCAGCACCCCGGCCCCGGCCCGCAGCGCACCCTCCACTGCCAGCGCCGCCGCGCCCCGGTACTGATTGCAGCCGCAGACGCACAGCAGCTTGCCGTAGCTGCCCTTGTGGCTGTCCGGCTTGCGGGCGGGCAGATGCTCAAACACCAGGCTCGCCGTGATCTCCTTTGCCATATCCGTTCCTCCCCTTTTTCGCCCGGCGGCATGGCCGGGCGGAGTGTTTTGTGGTATGATTTTATTATACCTATTATACTACAACCGCCCCCGGGCGGCAAAGAGATGCAAGGCAAAGGAGTGTGGCCCCATGGACCAGCGTTTGGAGGAATTGATCGCAAAGAGCAATAACATTGTGTTTTTCGGCGGCGCGGGGGTGAGCACCGAGAGCGGCATCCCGGACTTCCGCAGCGTGGACGGTCTTTACAACCAGCAGTGGAAGTACCCGCCGGAGCAGATCATCAGCCACAGCTTTTTTGAAGCCGACCCCGAGGAGTTCTACCGGTTTTACCGGGCCAAGCTGATCGTGAAGGACGCAAAACCCAACGCGGCCCATCTGCGGCTGGCCAAACTGGAGGCCCAGGGCAAGCTGCGGGCGGTGATCACCCAGAACATCGACGGACTGCACCAGGCGGCGGGCAGCAAAAACGTGCTGGAACTGCACGGCAGCACCCTGCGCAACTACTGCACCCGGTGCGGTAAGTTCTACCCGGTGGAGTTCATCGCCGAGAGCGAGGGCATTCCCCGGTGCGAGTGCGGCGGCATCGTGAAGCCGGATGTGGTGCTCTATGAGGAATCGCTGGACCAGAAGGTGCTGACCCGGGCCGTGCGTGCGCTGGAGGCAGCGGACCTGCTGATCGTGGGCGGCACCAGCCTGGCGGTATATCCGGCGGCAGGCCTTCTGCGCTATTACGGCGGCAGGGAGCTGGTGGTCATCAACATGACGCCCACCCCGGCGGACAAGCTGGCTACCCTGTGCATTCAGCAGCCTATCGGCCAGGTTTTGGGAGAAAATAATAGAATTATTCAATAAAATCACAAAAAATCATTAAAAACAGACAAAAACAGTTGCAACCGTCCCCGCTGTGCTGGTATAGTTAAGTTATAAAGGATCATACCCGGCGCGGATAATTTTATGAATATTGGGGGCGTTGTTATGGAACGGACACAGAAGATCCCGCCGAGGGCCAAGGCGTTCATGATCTGCCTGCTGGGCGCGGAATACGCCCTGGACGCCGCCCGCGGCCAGGTGTTCGACGGGGTAAAGACCTGCCTGGAGCGGATGCGCATCGTGGCCGACATCGTGCTGCTCACCAACCTGAACGTGCGCTCGGCCTACAGCGAGTGGAATTTCCACAGTCTGCCCCCCTGCACGGCGGTGTGCATCAAACGGCGGGAGCTGGCCTACTGTGTGAACGAGCTGCTGAGCCGTGGCTATGACCGGCAGAAGGTTCTGGTGGTAGGCTTCGGGCCCCAGTGCCTGGCGGCGGCGGAGAAAAACGGCGTGCTGTTTTACCCCATCCTGCCGGGGCAGGAGGCGGCGTGCTGGCACTCGCTGGAGGAGGAAGCCCTGCCCAAGCTCTTGCACGGTACCTACGCGGGCAGCTACCAGCGGCGGCTGATGGCCCGCCACACCGCGGCGCTGGCCCAGGCGGGCGGCGAAGCGCCCGGGACCTGATCGGAACATACAAAGGGAGCGTTCTGCAAAAGAACGCTCCCTTTGTATGTTCGGTTTGCTCTTAAACGGACTGCTGCACCCGAACCATGAAGAAGTACCGCACCGAACCGCGCCAGCCGAAGCCCGCTTCCACCTGGTAGAGATACAGGCCCGGCGCGCTGGGGCTGATGATCTGACCGTCGCTCACGTCGGCCAGCTCCACAAAGTTTTCCAGCTCATCGTCCGACGCGCGCTGGATGCGCAGCGTCTTGGGCGGCAGCGAGAAATTGATGTCCAGCACGCTGTTGGGGGCCAGGTCCACCGGATACAGCTGCTCCCGCAGGGTGGCGCTGGTATAGGTGGGAGTATTCTTGGCCACGGTGGTGAAGAAGTTCCACTCGTACCCGGCCCGGAAGACCATTTTATCGTTCAGATTCATGTCTCCGTTCACCGTGATGGTGATGGTGGGCAGGGCCTGCTCCGGGTCCTTCACGTCCATATTTTCCCGGATCAGCACCGTGATGATGATGGCCACGGTCATGAGCACCGCGCCCAGCAGCAGCTTGCGGATCACAAGCCTTGGCGTATACATGCAAAAAAGCCCCCCTCGAACTGGTCACCGCCGGATCGTCCGGCGGATAGTTTCCTTTTCATTATATACGAACCGGCGGCAAAAATCCAGCGGCGGGGGTTGAAGGGCCCTGCAAAAGCGGGTAAAATTACAAAAGAGACAAAAACGGGGCAAATACGCCTTGAAAAGAGGGAGAAGAACCGATGAAAATCGTTGTGCTGGACAGCTACTGTGTGCGTCCGGGCGATCTGGACTGGACCGGGCTGTATGATCTGGCGGATGTGGTGGAGGAATACCCCCGCACCGGCTATGAACTGCTGGCCGACCACCTGCGGGACGCGGATTTTGCGGTGAGCAACAAGTGCCGCATCGACGATGCGGTGCTGGATGCCTGCCCGCGCCTTCGCTGGGTGGGCCTGACCGCCACCGGCACCGACAGCCTGGACCTGGAGGCCTGCCGCCGCCATGGCGTGGCTGTGGCCAACGTGCCGGGCTATTCCACAAACAGCGTGGCCCAGCACGCCTTCGCCCTGCTTCTGGAAGTGGCCAACGGCACCGCCGCCCGGGCCGCCAGCCTGCGGGACGGCTACTGGCAGACCGGCGTGCCGGACTCCTATGGCATTCGCCCTCATTTTGAGCTGGCGGGCCGAACCTTCGGCGTGGTGGGCTACGGGGCCATCGGCCGGGCGGCGGCGCGCATCGCGAATGGCTTTGGTATGCGGGTGATCGCCTATACCCGCCACGTGAAGCCGGAATATGCCGCCGACGGGGTGGAGTTTGTGCCCTTCGAGCAGCTTTTGGAGGACAGCGACGTGGTGAGCCTGCACTGCCCCGCCACCGCCGAGACCCGGGGCATGATAAACGAGACGGCCCTGGCGGCCATGAAGCCGGGGGCGATTCTTTTGAACACCGCCCGGGGCGCGCTGGTGGATGAGGCGGCGGTGTGCACCGCGCTGAAGAGCGGGCATCTGGGCTTTTATGCTTCGGACGTGGCGGCCCACGAGCCGGTGCGCCCGCAGGACGGGCTGCTCCACTGCCCGAACGTGCTGCTCACCCCTCACGTGGCCTGGGCCACCGAGGAGGCGCTGGCCCGGCTGAGCGCCGAGGTGTGCGCCAACCTGCAGGCATTTTTGCGGGGCGAACGGCGCAATCTGGTATAAAAAACAAAGCGGGGCCCGGCCCCTTGGCAAACGGAAAGGAGCGGGTGGATTGACCCCCTTGAAACGGCAGTTTTTTCGCTATGCGCTGCCCAGCATGCTGAGCCAGCTGCTGAACAGCTGCTTTATCATCGTGGACGGATTTTTCATCGGCCGGAACCTGGGCGACATCGGCCTGGCGGCCATCAACGTGGCCTGGCCCATCACCGCCTTCATCCAGGCGGTAAGTCTGGGTCTGGGACTGGGAGGCGCGGTGCGCCTTTCCACTGCCCTGGGCCGGGGCGATAAAGAAGAGGCCGCGCTGGCCCGGGGCAACACCCTCACAGCGCTGGCCGCGGCGGGCGTGGCCATGAGCGTGGGGCTCTGGCTGGCCTGCCCGGTGATTCTGCCCCTGATCGGCGCGAAGGGGGAACTATACGCCCCGGCGCTGGAATACAGCCGGATGATCTGCGCGCTGGCTCTGGGCCAGACCATCAACACCGGCGCGCTGCCCCTCTTACGAGGCTGCCACAAGACCATGCAGGCCATGAGCTTTACCGTCGTGGGCCTGCTGAGCAACATCTTCATGGACTGGCTGTTCATCCAGGCCTTTCAGTGGGGGCTGGCGGGCGCCGCAGTGGCCACCGGCTCGGCCCAGATCCTCTGTGCGCTGCTGGCGGTGCCCACGCTGCTGGCCGCCCGGGAGCTGCCGCTGCGCCGGGCGGATTTCGCCCCCCGCTGGCGGATGATCCGGGGCATCGTGCAATACGGCATCTCGCCCTTTGGCCTCTCCATCTCCACCAGCGTGATTCTGCTCATCACCAATTTGCAGGCGCTGCACTGGGGCGGCACCCGGGGCGTGGCGGTGTATGCGGTGCTCAGCTATGTGCTGGGTGCGGTGATCCCGCTGGTGAGCGGCGTGGGCGACGGCGTGCAGCCGCTGCTCAGCTATGCCCGGGGCGCGGGCGAGTGGGGCCAGCTGGCCCTGCTGCGCCGGTGGGGTTTGAGCCTTGCGGTGGGTATGGCGGTTTTGTGCAGCGTTCTCACCTGGGTGGGCCGCAGCCAGCTGCCGCTGGTGTTCGGGGCCAGCCCGGAAGCCACTGCCGAGGGCGCGGCGGCCATGTGGACCCTTTGCATCGGTTACCCCTTTATGGCGGTGGTTCGCTTTTGCAGCAGCTACTTCTGCGCGGTGGGCGAGCCGGTGTTCAGCGGCATTCTGGCCTACGGCGAACCGCTGGGTACCCAGCCCCTGATGCTGCTGGTGCTGCCCCTCTTTTTGGGACTGACCGGCGTGTGGGTGGCCTGGCCCGCGGCGGTGGCCCTGACGGCTGTGGCCGCGCTGGTACTGCTGGCGGTGCAGGAGAGCAAAGAGCCCCCGGCGGCTAAAAATGAAAATCTGGCCGGGCAGCGGCCCTGACCATTCGAATAAACGGCCCACAATGGAACGGGCCAAGCAAGGAGGAACCACCATGGAAGAGAAAAAGACCGTGGCCGGAGCGACCGGCGGTACGCTGGTGAACTTTGTGCTGCTGGAGCAGCCCGCCTTCGACCGGGAAAAACTGATTCGGGACCTGCAAAGCGAATGGGCCCTGCCGGTGAACGGGGAAAAGGAAGCCCCCGCCACCGGCAACGTGGTGTTTGACGACCAGGGCATGATCGCGGCGGTGGCCCTGATCGACGCGCCGGTACCGGAGGGCGAGGCGGAGCAGCAGGCCAAGACCAACTACTGGTGGCCCCAGGCGGTGCAGGCCGCAGCGGCCCACAAGGCCCATCTGCTCATCACCGTTCTGCCCCAGGGACAGGGGAGCCCGGTGGATGCGGCCAAGCTGCTCACCAAGGTGAGCGCGGCGGCCTGCGGCCAGCCCGGCGCGCTGGGCGTGATGGCGGCAGGCACTCTGCTGGCCCCGGATTTTTACCGGGCCGTGGCCGATACCATGAAGGAGGACGTGCTGCCCATTCTGAACTGGGTGTACTTCGGCCTGTGGCAGAGCGAGCAGGGGGTGTGCGCTTATACGTATGGCCTACAGGACTTTGAGCTGCCCGAGCTGGAGATTTTACATAGCGCCCGCCGCCCGGTGGAGCTGCGGGACCTGCTGGTGGGACTGGTGATGGACCTGCTGGAAGGGGACCTGGAACTGGCCGAGGGCCAGGTGCTGGCCGCCGGGGACGGCGTGCCGGTTCCGGTGAGCCGCAGCGCCGGTGTGGCCGTGGAAGGCGAGAGCTTCAAGCTGGGCTTTTGAGCACAGGGAATTTGACACAGGAAACAGGGAAGGAGAACGAAACAGGGGATGACACGGCTGTTGGACGAAAAGACCCGGACCCGTGCCGAGAAATTAGCGGCTGAGGGCCGCTGGTACGACGCGCTGGATCTGGTGCAGGATCAGGTGGAGGGAGCCATCGATCTGGGCCTTGTCAGCCGGGAGCAGATGCGCGCGGACCTGGAGCTGGCGCTGCTGGTGGCCCGGCTGGACCTGGGCGCGGCGGAGTACGAGGCCTGGCAGCAGGCGGTGCAGTGGCTGGCCCGGCTGGAAGAGCAGGGCCAAAGCAATCTGGAATGGTGCCGCAGTCTGGCCTTGGCCCGGCTGTATACCGGCACACCCGAAGAGGCGCTGCGTCTGGCCCGCATGGGTCTCGCGCTGGATGAACAGGACGAAGTCTGCCGGTATCTGGCGGCGGTGCTCGCCGCCCATTTTGGCGACAAAGCCGAGGGCATCGCGCTGCTGGAAGCGGGCCTTGCCGCCCACCCCGGCCAGCGCCGCCTTGCGGACGCCTTGGAGCGCTTGCAGGCGGGGCAGAGTCTTGAACAGATCGAGGTGGCCCGGCTGGAGGCGGAGGGCGTCTGCCCGGCCCAGAGCGAGGAGCGGGCCAGCCATGGCCTGCGCACCCCCGCCGAGGAAGCAGTGCTGTGCATGCTGGGCGACGACGAGGGCTTGGCGAAGGCCGCCGCGGCCTTCGGGGCGGAGAATCCCCTCTTTGAGGGCATCTACTGCTTTGCGGACCTGATTTTTCAAGGCGATCTGGTGAACCTGCGGCTGGACATGAACCAGCGGGGCGCGGGCAAGATCGGCCAGGACTGGGCCGCCGCCCTCACCGCCCGGCTGGAGGAGCTGGACCGGCTGGCCAAGGCGGCCATCCGCAAAAAGGAGCCGGGCCGCCGGCTGGAGCTGGCCCATCTGCTGGTTGAGCGCAGCGGCTGCTTCCGGCTGGGGTACCAGGTGGGCCGCAGCCGGGAGGAACGGCTTTTTGCCTACCAGCGGTTCGACCCCCGGTTTGAAATTTGGGGCGAGCCGCAGTATGAGGACTACTCGGCGGATGAAGTGCCCCTGCCCCCGGAGGAGGAGACGGCGGAGTCTCCGGTTCCCGCTGCCGCCTATACAAAAGAGCAGAAGGACCGGCTGATCGAGCATCTGCGCCGCTGGCTGGGCCCGGTGGACCGGGTGATCCCCCCGGCCGAGCGGGGCGGGGTGGAGCTGCTGGTGCTGGGGCCCACCCGGCACCGGCATTGGACGGTGCTCGTCACCTGCGGCATGGGGGCCGCGCCCATGAACGTGCCGCCGGAGCTGGCGGGCTTCGGGGCCGAGCGGGCCGAGATCATGATGTATCTGCCCCCGGACTGGAACGCCCTTTCCGCCGACCCGAAGGACGCCTGGCCGGTGGGCTGGCTGCGGCTGCTGGCCGCCATGCCCCGGGAGCAGGGCACCTGGCTGGGCTGGGGCCATACCATCCCCAACGGGCGGCCCTTTGCCCCCGGCTGCGGCTTCACCGGGGTGATGCTGCTCACCCCCGGCGGCGTGCCGGACGCGGCGGCGGTCTGTCCGCTGCCCGGCGGGGGCGAGGTGAACCTGTACCAGGCCGCGCCCCTTTACAACGAAGAGATGGCCTATAAGCTGGAGCACGAGGCCGAGGGGCTTCTGCGCCTGTTCGACGAAACCCAGCTGGAGCCCCGGGCCCCGCTGGGCACTCCGCTTCGGCCCAACGCCTGCCCGGCAAAGGGCGGCGCGCCGGAAAACGAGGCCCTGCTAGAGCAGATCGAGGCCTGGAATGCGGACCGGCAGTACGAGCGGATTCTCGAGGCCATCCTGGCGGTGGAGCCCGAACAGCGCGGGCCGAAGCTGCTGGGCCAGCAGGCCCGGGCGCTGAACAATCTGGGCCGCTTTGAAGAGGCCTTGCAGGTGCTGGAGCAGTGCAGGGAGCAGAGCGCGGCGGATCCGCTGTGGCATTTCCGGGCGGGGTACGCCTGGTATCATCTGGGCAAAGAGGAGAAGGCGCTGGAGGCCTTTGACCGGGCGGACGAGCTGGCCCCCGGCGACGAGGAGACCGAGCGGTATCTGGACTGGTGCCGCAGTGCCATGGCGCTGCCGGTGCAAAAGCAGCCCTTCACCGAGCGGGTGCGGGATTACTGGGCCGCCTTTTCGGCCCGGGAAGCCGCGCTGCGGGCGCTGAGCGAGGCGGGCGAACCCCAAAAGGCCCGCCAGGCCCACGCCGAGCTGCTGGCCGGTGTGTTCGGCGGGGCGGAGTTCTCGCTGGACACCGGGTCGGACGGCAGGCTGCGGCTGGCGGTGTGGGCCGAGTGCATGCCCACCCGCTTGATCGAGATTTTGTATTGGCGGGAGCAGGCCCCTGCGGCGCTGGCCGAGCGCTGGGTGTTCTGGGCGGGCCAGCCCGCCGACCCGGAGGCCCCGGCCTTGAATCAAGTGCTGGCCTGGCCCCAGCGGCGGGGCGACAAGGCCGTGGTGGCCCTTTGGGCCCCCGAGCTGCATGCTGGGCAGGACATCGCCCCCGCGGCCCGGCTGCTGAGTCAGGCCATGGGCGAGGGAGCCGCGCTGTGCCGTGTGGAGCGGCTGGAGGTGCTGAGCGCGCCTCGGCCCCAGGGCGGCATGCCCCTGTGCGAATTGCGCAAACAGATGGCGGACTGGTTCTGCGGCGGCGACGAGGCCGCGCTGGACGAGGCCCAGACCATCGGCTGGAACTACCAGAACTATTGCTACGAGCCTGCCACCCAGGAAGACTGGGCCCTGCGGCAGGACGTGATCGCCGGTGCCACCTGCTGCAGCGAGCTGCTGGCGGACTACTACCGGGGCGACGATTCCCGGATGGACCGTTTGCAGGCGGATGGCGTGATCTGCGGCTTTTTCTTCTACAGCACCGAGCAGGTGCCGGAGGCCCAGCGGGTGGAGCTGCGGGGCCGCCTGGAGGATGAATTGCAGCAGGCGGCGGGGGAGAATGTGTGGATTCTGGGCGGGGCCACCGGCTTTGCCTATTCCTACATCGACTGCATCTGCTTTGATTTGAAGCCGGTGCTGAACGCGGCCAGCGCGCTGCTGAACCGCTACCCCTTCGCCGAGATCGGCTTCCACGTGTTCCGGCTGAACTGCGGCGGTGTGAACCTGCGGGACGAAGCTGCCCGGCCGGGAAAAGAACAGAACTGACTAAACAGAACAGCGCCCCCGGGCCTTGCCAGAATGGCAGGCCCGGGGGCGCTGTGTTTTTTGTTATTCCTCTTCCATCCGCTTTGCCAGTTCGGCGGCGTAGGCGCCCGGGGGCGGGGGCACCGGCACGGTGCCGCCCTGCCAGGCGGAAAGATAGGCCGCGTTGGTGAGCAGCAGGCTGTCCAGCGCGCTGGACACCGGGCAGAGCGGCGGCCGGTGCTCGGTGACTGCCGCCAGAAAATCCGCCACGATGGCCGCCTGCTGCACCTCGTTCGGCTCCTCCGGGCGGGACCACCATTCCTCGGTGTGGGGGATGGGGCCGAAATAGCCGGTGGTGTTTTGGGCAAATTCCCGTTCGTCCCGGATCAGGTGATGCATGTGGAAGTTCTTGTCGTCCTCCAGAACCATCCGGCCCTTGCTGCCGCTCACTTCCAGCCGGTTGGTGCCGGGGAATTCCCGGCTGGAGGCGATGAACTGGCCGGTGGCGCCGTTCGCCCAGCGCATGTGCAGGGTCACGTCGTTTTCCACCTGGATGTCCCGCTCGGCCCCGAATTCGCACAGGGCCGTCACCTCCTTGGGCACTCCGAACAGCCAGGTGAGCAGATCCAGCTGGTGGCTGGCCTGGGTGAGCAGCAGTCCGCCACCCTCGCCCTTCCAAGTGCCCCGCCAGGGCTGGCTGGCGTGGTAGGCGGGGGTGCGGTACAGGTTGGTGATGATCCAGCAGACCCGCTTGACCTGCCCGATCAGGTGCTCCGAGGTCACATTCCGCACCTGCTGATAGGCGGCGCTGGCCCGGCGGCAGTAGAGCACCCCGGCGGTCAGCTCCGGGTGGGCACGGCAGGCGTCCAGCAGGGCGCGGGCTTCGTCCGCGTCCACCGCCAGAGGTTTCTCGATCAGGGGATGCACCCCGGCCTTCAGCGCCTGCAGCGCCATGGGCACATGCTGGTTGTGGGGCGTGCAGATCATCACCACGTCAATAAGGCCGCTGTGCAGCATGGCTTCGTAATCGGTGAAGAGGGCGGTGTCCGGGGCGCAGAACTGGTCCCGGGCGGCGGTCAGGTGGGCCGGGCTGCGGCTGGACAGGGCGGTGACGTACCCGCCGGGGATTTTTCCCGCAGCGAACAGGCCCAGATACACCTGGGCAATGGAGCCGATTCCGGCGACGCCTACACGGAGCATGGCGATTCCTCCTTTTTGCGGGGCGCGGCGTTTGGCCGTCCGCCGCCTGGTCAGTTGAAGGTGGTGCGTTCAAACAGATGGGACACCTGAGCCGCCAGCAGGCTGTGCTCTGGGGCGGCGAGCTTGGGGTCTTCCTCCAGCAGCTCGTGAGCGCATTTTTGGGCGGCTTCCAGGGTGCGGGTGTCGCCCATCAGGTCGGCCAATTGCAGGGTGGGCAGGCCGTGCTGCCGGTCGCCGAAGAAGTCGCCGGGGCCCCGGGTCTCCAGGTCGTATTTGGCGATCTCGAAGCCGTCCTGGGTGTGGCAGAGAAAGCGCAGCCGGTCCCGCACCGCTTCGCCGGTGTGGTCGCTGATGAGAATACAATAAGCTTCACCGCCGCCGCGGCCCACCCGGCCCCGCAGCTGGTGCAGCGCCGACAGGCCGTACCGCTCCGCGTTCTCGATCACCATCACCGTGGCGTTGGGCACGTCCACGCCCACCTCGATCACGGTGGTGGAGACCAGCACGTCCAGCTCGCCGTTTTTGAACTGGTCCATTACGGCGGCCTTTTCCTTGGGTTTCAGCTTGCCGTGCATCAGGCCGATGCGCCGGTGGGGCAGAAGGGCTTGGGCCACGTCGGTGAGGTAGCTGGTCACCGCCTGTAAATCCGCCGCGCCGGGGGCTTCGGTATCGCTCTCCTCCACCCGGGGGCAGACGATGTACACCTGGTGGCCCTTGTCGATCTGGTCGTCCAGAAAGTGGTACATGTCCCGCCGCTTTTTGCCGGTCACCGCGTAGGTTTTTACCGGCAGGCGACCGGGGGGCAGCTCGTCCAGGATGGAGATGTCCAGGTCGCCGTACATCAACAGGCCCAGGGTGCGGGGAATGGGCGTGGCGCTCATCACCAGCACATGGGGGGCGATGGATTTGTCCGCCAGCAGGCCCCGCTGGCGCACGCCGAACCGGTGCTGCTCGTCCACCACCGCAAAGCCCAGCTTTGCGAACTCCACCCCGCTGCTGATCACCGCGTGGGTGCCCACAATCAAATCGGCTTCGTGGGCGGCGATGGCCGCCAGCGTGGTGCGCTTCTGGGCGCCCTTCATGCCGCCGGTGAGCAGGGCCACCCGCAGCCCGAAGGGCTCGAGAAAGGTTTGCAGGGTGGCCGCGTGCTGGGCGGCCAGAATCTCGGTGGGGGCCATGAGGGCGCTTTGGTAGCCGTTCTTCGCCGCCATGTAAACGCCCGCCGCGGCCACCAGCGTTTTGCCGCTGCCCACGTCCCCCTGCAACAGCCGGTTCATGGGCTGTTTGGCGGCCATGTCGGCGCAGATTTCCGCTGCGGCCCGCCGCTGGGCCCCGGTGGGGGAGAAGGGCAGGCTGTCCCAGAAGGGGGTCAGGCCGGTGGGCTGCATGGGCGCGCCGCTCTTCACCGCGCCCCGGCTTTTGAGTAAGCTCAGGCCGATCTGCAACGTGAACAGTTCCTCAAATACCAGCCGCCGCCGGGCCGCCGCCAGCGCCTGGGGCGAGGAGGGGTGATGGATGTTCTTCACCGCCGTCCATTTGTCCGGCATGCGGAACCGGGGCAGGTAGTCCGGCGGCAGCGGCTCCGGCAGCGGGTCGGCGGTGGCCAGCGCGTTCTCCACACAGCGGGCGATCTGGCCGCTGGCCAGGCCCTCGGTCTGGGGATAGACCGCCACGAAGGGTTTGCGCTCCACCTCCGCCTGGGTGCGCACGATGGGGTTTGCCATTTCCCGGCGGGAGAGCGCGCCTTTCGCCCGGCCCTCAAAGTAGTATTCCTCGCCCAGCAGCAGCTTGTCCGCCATGAAATGGGTGTTGAACCAGGTGAGGGTCAAGGTGCCGGTGTCGTCTGCGGCAGTGGCCTGCACCATGGTGCGGCCGCCGGGCAGGCGCACCGCCCCCTTCTTGGCGCAGACCTCGGCCTTGATGACCACATCGGCGCCGGAGGGGGCTTCGGCGATGGGGCTGGGCTGGCTGTAATCAATGTAGCGGCGAGGATAGTGGCAGAGCAGGTCGCCCACGGTGGCGATGCCCAGCCGGGCGAAGCGCTCGGCCAGCTTGGGGCCCACGCCCTTGACGTATTGAATGGGGGTATCCGGCTTCATGGCGGGGCCTCCTTTTTTGTGTGAATCAAAGGGTAGAAAAAAGCGCCGCCGGTTTCCGGCGGCGCTCAGAATACGCAAAACGCTGTGCGATCAGGGAAGAATTACTCCACGCTGATCATGTAGTAGTAGACGGGCTGGCCGCCGTTGATCAGGGTGACCTCGATGCCGTCGCCCACCTTGGCCTGCACCAGCTCCAGAGTGCGCTGGGCGTCCTCTTCGCTCACGTCACAGCCGGAAATCAGGGTGATGAAGCTGGTGTCCTTCTTTACCATGCTGCGGGCCAGACGGTAGGTGGTCTTGGTGATGTCGGTGCCGATGTTCACGATCTTGCCGTTCTCCATGGCCATGATCTCGCCCTTCTTGATCTTGTGGCCGTCGAAGTCGCTGTTGCGGGCGGCGAAGGTCACAAGACCGGTGCTCACCTGACCGGCGGCGTCCATCATGTTGATGGTGTTGGCGTCCACGGTGGCGTCCGGGTCAAAGCTCAGCATGGCGGTGATGCCCTGGGGAACGGTGCGGGTGGGCAGCACCACGATGCGCCGGTCGGCCAGCTTCTGGGCCTGCTCGGCGGCCATGATGATGTTCTTGTTGTTGGGCAGCACGAACACGGTCTTGGCGGGCACGCTCTGCACCGCGGCCACGATGTCCTCAGTGGAGGGGTTCATGGTCTGGCCGCCGGAAACCACGGCGGAAACGCCCAGGTCGGTGAATACGTTGGCCAGGCCCTCACCGGCAGCCACGGCCACAAAGCCGTACTCCTGGTCCGGGTCCACGGCGGCGTACACAAAGGGGCTGGTCTGCTCGGCCTGCTCGGCTTCCTTCTGCTTCTCCAGGCCCTTGCCCTGCTTCTGGCGGGCCAGGAACTGCTCGTGCATGTTCTCGATCTTGAAGCCGGTCAGGTAGCCGTACTGGATGGCGTGGCTCAGGATCTTGCCGGGGTCGGCGGTGTGCACGTGGCAGTTGATCACGTCGTCGTCCTCAATGACCACCACGCTGTCGCCGTTGCTCTCGCAGAAGGCGCGCAGCTTGTCGCTGGAAACGCCCTCGTTCTTGTTCACCAGGAACTGGGTGCAGTAGCCGTTCTTGATGTCCTCAACCTTCATCAGGTCGTCGCTGAACACGCCCTTGCCGGCGGCGTCGCTGGAGTGCTTGACCTTGCTCTGGGTCTGCTCCTCGCCCTTCACGGGCTCGCCGCCCTTGAACACGATGTCCATACCCTCGAAGATCACCATCAGGCCCTGGCCGCCCGCATCCACCACGCCGGCCTTCTTCAGGACCGGCAGCTGGTTGGGGGTGTTGTCCAGAGCGCGCTGGCCGGCGGCCAGCACCAGGGTCCACAGCTCGTTCACGTCGGCCAGACCGCTGGCACTGGCTTCCTCGCTGGCGATGCGGGCCACGGTGAGCATGGTGCCCTCGGTGGGCTTCATCACGGCCTTGTAGGCGGCCTCAACGCCCTTTTCCAGCGCGTGGACCAGGTCCTCGGCGCCGGCTTCCTTCTTGCCGTCCAGCGCCTTGGACAGGCCGCGGAACAGCAGGCTGGTGATAACGCCGGAGTTGCCGCGGGCGCCCCGCAGCATGGCGGAAGCGGCCACCTTGGCGGCCTCGCCCACGGTGCAGCTGTCGGCCAGGTTTTCCAGCTCACGGACAGCCGCCATCACGGTCATGCTCATGTTGGTGCCAGTGTCGCCGTCCGGCACGGGGAAAACGTTCAGCTCGTCCACACGGGAGCGCTGGTTGGAGATGTTGTTGGCGCCGGAGATGATGGCGTCACGCAGGATCTTACCGGTAATCATAAGCTATTGCACCTCATGTAAAGTAAAGTATCGTTGTTGGTATGGGGCGGGCTTTAGTCCGCCACGATGTCGTCCACCGAGACCTCGATGCGGGCCACGGTCAGGCCGGTGGCCTTTTCCACCTCGTGCTTGACTTTGTGGGTGATGCTCTTCACGATGGTGGCGATGTTCAGCCCGTAGCCCACCTTGATGTGCAGCTCGATGGTGAGCTGACGGTCCGACTGGGTCACGCGCACGCCCTTCTCCGGGAAATCGTTGCCGAACACCAGGCTCTTCAAATCGTCGCCGCGGCCGCCGGTGGCCATGCCCGCCACGCCGTAGCAGCTGCGGGCCGCCTGGCTGACCAGCTCGGCGAAGTAGTCCGACGTCATGCTTATGGTGCCCATGGGGTTTTGCAATGTGATCATAAACTGCCGCTCCTTTGCATTTGTATCCGCCCGTGGGCGGTGGGGTCGGTTATTCGGCCGCGTCGAAGCGCAGGCCTTCCAGCGAATAGAATACGTTGCTGATGGAACAGCTCAGCCCGCTGATGCCGCGGCTGTGCACCACCGTGCCGTTGCGCCACAACAGGGGCACATAGGGCATTTCGGCGGCAAAGGCCTCTTCCAGCGCGGCGGCGGAGTTCTGGTCTGCCTTAAAGGCGGCGTAGGCGGTGGCGAGCGCTTCGCTCTGCACGATGCCCACACTGGCCTGACCCCCTTCAAAAAAGGGGCTCATATCCATATTATTATACAACTTGACCTCGCCGATGTACAGGTCAAAATCACCGGATGCAACTTTTTGGCTGTAAACGTCAAAATCCGACGCCTCTTCCACCGTCACATAGATGCCGGCCGCGCCCAGCTGCTCCTTGAGCAGGGTGGCGGCGTAGCGCTTGTAGGTGTTGCCGCTGTAGACCAGCAGCCGCAGGTTCAGCCGCTCGCCCTTCGCGTTCTGGTAGTAGCCCGCGTCGTCCAGGCTGTAGCCCAGGGCGGCCATGTCGGCGGCGGCCTGGTCGGCGGTCAGCTCGGCGCCCGAGAGGATCACGTGGCTGTCCGCCACGCAGTCGTAGTGGTCGTTGATGCAGCCGGTGGCCGGGTAGGCCCGGGAGTAGTAGCTCTTCTGGGCCAGCTGGGCGCGGTCGATCAGCTGGCTGAGCAGGCCGCGGCCCCCGGGGGTGGTGAGCAGGGGGCTTTTTTCGCCGCTCTCCGGCGGGGTGGCGTTGATGCCCAGAAAGACCAGGTTGTTGGTCTTGTAATAGTCCGACACGCTGGAAAAGCCCGCGCTGGTCTGGGCGAAGTCGCTGGCGGTGTACAGGTTCAGGCTGCCCACCGCAAAGCCGGAGACCATCTCTTCATAGCTGCTCACCTCGGCCAGATAGATGGTGTCCGGTCCGTTTTCCGCGAAGGCGCAGGAGTCGTTGCGCACCAGCGACGCGCTGTCGCCGTAGGTGTAGCGGCCATTCGGGGTGGGCTGGGTGGCGGCGGTCTCGGTGGCCTTGAGCACCGGAATGTCGCACAGGTAGGCGAACATGGAGTCCGGCGCGGCCAGGATCACGGTGACGGTGTCGCCGCTGGCCTTCACCTCGGTCACATTGGCGAAGCGGGCGGCGTAGCGCTCACTGACCCGGGCGGCCTCCAGACTGGCGGCGGCGTCCTGGGCGGTGACGGGGGTGCCGTCCGCGAAGGTGCAGCCCGAGCGCATGTGGATGGTCACCGTCTCACCCGCACTCACGATGGAATCCGCCAGCCGGTATTCCAGCGAAAGCTCCGGCGTCAGTTCCACCAGGCACTCGAACAGCAGCCCGGCGTTCTGCTCCACCAGATTGGATGAGGAAGCATAGGGGTTAAAGCCCGCCGAGGGGGTGTAGCCCAGCACCAGAGCGGTGGGCGCGCCCGCGCTCTGTTGGGGCACAGAGGCCGCGCCGGAGGTGAAAGCGGACGAAGCGGACGAGGCCGCCTGGGAAGAGGCGGAAGAAGCGGCCTCGCCGCCGCAGCCGACAAGCAGGGCAAGGCAAAGCGCAAAAGCCGCCAGACGGCGGAATCGAGCCATGGGCAACACATCCTTTTCAGGTCAGAATCGGTACCTTAAAGCATATCATAAATCAAGGCCGTTGACCAGTGAAACCGGGCAAAAAAGCCCCTTTGCGCCGTCCGGCGCTGCCTTCATAAGTTTTTCACACCAAGGGCGGCAAAATGTGATAAACTATAGATACAGAATCATGGAATCCCGGGCCGAAGCCTTCCGGCTCGTTTTTTGAGCAGCACCGTTTGTAAATCATGCGGGGCTGTCCGAAGAGAATGCAGCGCGTAAAGTGAGGTTTTGTGAGTGAATTTGCTGTTCTTTTTGACGCCCAAGCAGGACGTGGCCTTTTTGTATGAGGACTTCACCCTGCGCCAGGCGCTGGAAAAAATGGAGTATCATCGCTATTCCAGCATCCCGGTGCTGAACCGGGTGGGCGAGTATGTGGGCACCATGACCGAGGGCGACCTGCTCTGGGCCATCAAGAACCAGGGCATCGACCTGGACGACGCGGAGGATATTCCGTTAAGCAGCATCCCCCGCAAGCGGGATTACAAGCCCGTGGCCGTGACCACCCAGATGGACGAACTGGTGGCCGCCGCCATGACCCAGAATTTCGTGCCCGTGCTGGACGACAAGAAGAGCTTCATCGGCCTGGTCAAGCGCAATGCCATCATCCAGTATTGCTACGACCGCTACCGGGCGGTGGCCCCCATGCTGGACAGCCAGAAAATGGGCAAATCGAGCGAAAGAAAGGTGTTTTGACAAATGGAGTACCGGAAGATCGAACCCGCCGCCATCAGCGGCAATCCCTTTGAGATGATCGGCAAGGAGTGGGCGCTGGTGAGCGCCAAAAAGGCCGACGGCACCGTGAACACCATGACCGTGAGCTGGGGTTCCATGGGTGTTTTATGGAGCAAGAACGTGGTGCAGATCTACCTGCGCCCCCAGCGCTACACCAAGGAATTCGTGGACCAGGCCGGCCGCTTCACCCTGAGCTTTTACGGCGAGGGCGCGAAGAAGGAGCTGGGATACCTGGGCAAGGTGAGCGGCCGGGACGAGGATAAGATCGCGAAGGTTGGCTTCAACGTGCGGGACTTCGACGGCGTGCCCGCCTTTGAGGAGGCCCGGCTGGTGCTGGTCTGCCGCAGCCTGTATGCCCAGTCGCTGGAGCCGGAGTGCTTCTTGCCCGGCAACAGCTGCGACAAGGACTGCTACCCCTTGAAGGATTACCACACCATGTACGTGGCCGAGATCGAGGCTGTGTACGAGAAGGCGGAATAATTTTTTTAAAAGCAGCAAGGCCCCCGGAGAATGCTCCGGGGGCTTTTTTGTGTTTGCTTTAAAAGGGATGTTTATTGGACTGCATTTTTTGCCAGAAATACTTGAAGTACAAATTATGGGACGGATTGTTTGATAGAATAGGACCATCGGAAGGGGGCGCGGCCCCCGAAAACAGTTTCAAGTAAAGAAAGGCAGGGTCGAGTATGGATTGCATCATTCGGAACGTGGGGTCTCATGTGGAGGTATACAGCCGGAGCGGAGTGTTTCTGTTCTCGGCCGACAACACCCGCGAAGCCATGGAGGAGCTGGGCCAGGCGGGCTGAGCCGGAAGAACGCGTGGGACACGCCCGGCACAGCGGAGTGAAAAAGGGCGGCGGGGGGCGAATCCCGCCGGAATGTGAAATAAACGCCCGCCCCGGCACGTTATCTGTATGAAGAGAAAACCGGAAGGGAGTGTGCCGCCATGACGAAGCATCGCAGAGCAAACAGTAAAAGGAACAACGGGAAAGCACTGGTGCTGGCTCTGGCGCTTTGCGTCCTGCTGTCCGGCTGTGCTGGATGGGGGCAGAACTCCACGGAGGGAAGCAGCCCCGCCAGCGGCAGCGTGGTGGCGGGCAGCAGCATCCCCCAGACCGGTCAGGAGGCCATGGCCTTTCTGGAGGGCAGTCTGCGTCCCTATGACAAGGGCGTGGAGTTCACCCTGCCCGAGGGCTGGCCCGGCGAGGACTGGAACATCCATATCAGCGGCCGCGCCGCCATGGGCGATGGCGGTATGAGCATCCACCTGATGGAAAAGGAGAACGCCGCAAAGGCCTGGCAGGCGGGAAAGACCTATCAGATCGAGTGCGCTCAGGGCTACCTGGACCTGAACCTGAGCGCTTACCTGTATTCCGACGAGGAGCAGGAGCTGTCGGTGGATCTGCTGGCTCTGGCCCAGGGGCAGCCTCAGCCCCAGGCGCCCGCCGCCCCGGAATCGGAGCCGGTGGAAAGCGTACCGGAGAGCGCCAGCGAGCAGGATATGACCCAGCGGGTGAGCGCCACCTTCCCCGCCTATCAGGAGGGACGGAGCGAGTATAACGGGGAATATTACGACCAGGCACCCTTCACCGCCAGCTTCCTTCTGCCCCAGGGCTGGAGCCTGAAGGAGCCGGAGAAGGCCGACCGGGTCTTTGACCAGGGAATGAACACCCAGCTTCTGGTCTGCGACAGCACGGGCCGCGCCGCGGGCAGCATCGGCTACGGGCTGATCGAGACCGCCGAGCCGGGCAATGAGCCGGAGGCCGGGGAGGAGTACAAGCTGGTGTATTGCTATCTGCGCACCCCCTCCAGCTGCCACTGGGAGGACTACCGGGCAGTGAAGCATACCGCGTCCGGCGAAAACGCCGTGGCCACGGTGTATTTTGAAGAGTCCGAGCCGGGGTACGCTGCCGAAGAGCGCACCGCCCACGGGGCCCTGGCGTATGACAAAGAGCTGGGGGTTTACGTGGCCCTGCGCATGGAGGAGGACGCCCCATTCACCGCCGACCAGGTGGAAACGCTGGCCCAGAGCCTGACCCTGGCAGCCGCCTGAGCCGGCTCGAAAAGCCAAAAAGGAACAAAAAACCAGCCGCCGCAACGGAACCGGTTGCGGCGGCTGGTCTTGTTTTTGGTTGCAGGGGCTTGTCCCGCGTTTATGCGCTTACACGTAGAACAGCATGGTGCTGTAGCTGGGCAGGGGCCAGTACTCCGCGCCGCAGATGGACTCGGCGGCGTCGGCGGCGGCACGCAGGTCGCTCATGGCGGGCAGCACCACGTCGTGGTAGCAGCGGGCGGTGGCCAGCGCGCCCTCGCTGCGCTCGGCCTTCTCCACGCAGGCTTCCAGACGGTCGGCCGAGTCGCTCATGGCGTCGGTGTAGTTGGTCAGCTGGCGCAGCACCTTCTCCTCGGCCTTGCAGCTGATGCCCGGGCAGGCGGTCTTCTTCCGGTTCATGCCCTTGGCGATGTCGCCCATGTAGCGGCTGGCGGCGGGCACCAGCTGACGGCGGGCCATTTCCAGCATGGTCACGGCCTCGATGTGGCGCAGCTTGGCGTAGTGCTCCAGCTTTACTTCATAACGGCTGCGGCACTCGGCCTCGTTCAGCACGCCCATCTGCTCGAACAGGGCGATGTTCTTGGGCTCCACGAAGGCGCCCAGGGCTTCGCAGGCGCTGGGCTCGTTCTGCAGGCCGCGGCGGGCGGCTTCCTCTTCCCATTCCTTGCTGTAGCCGTTGCCGTTGAAGATCACCCGCTTGTGGTCGCGGATGGTGCGGCGGATCAGCTTGACCACGGCCTTGTCGAAGTCCTCGGCCTGCTCCAGCTCGTCGGCGTAGCCCTTCAGCTCCTTGGCCACGGCGGTGTTCAGCACGGTGTTGGCATCGGAAATGTTCACCGAGGAACCGGGCATGCGGAACTCGAACTTGTTGCCGGTGAAGGCGAAGGGGCTGGTGCGGTTGCGGTCGGTGTCGTCCTTGGCGAACTGGGGCAGGACCTCAACGCCCAGGTCGATCTTGGCGGCGGCGGGAGCCACGTACTCGCTGCCGGAGGCGATGGCGTCCAGAATGCCTTCCAGTACCTCGCCCATGAAGATGGACACGATGGCCGGGGGCGCCTCGTTGCCGCCCAAGCGGTGCTCGTTGCCCGCGCCCACGATGCTCATGCGCAAAAGGTCGTTGTATTCATCCACGGCCTTGATGATGGCGGCCAGGAAGATCAGGAACTGCAGGTTGTCCTTGGGGGTGTCGCCCGGGTCCAGCAGGTTCATGCCGGGGGCGGACAGGGACCAGTTGTTGTGCTTGCCGCTGCCGTTCACGCCCTCAAAGGGCTTTTCGTGCAAAAGGCACACCAGGCCGTGCTTCGGGGCCAGCTTCTTCATCATCTCCATGGTGAGCAGGTTGTGGTCCACAGCCACGTTGCACCGGTCGAAGATGGGGGCCAGCTCGTGCTGGCAGGGGGCGACCTCGTTGTGCTTGGTCTTGGCGGAGATGCCCAGCTTCCACAGCTCCTGGTCCAGGTCCTTCATGAAAGCGGACACTTCCTCGCGCAGCGCGCCGAAGTAGTGCTCCTCCATCTCCTGGCCCTTGGAGGGGGCCGCGCCGAACAGGGTGCGGCCGGTGAGGATCAGGTCCTCGCGGGCTTCGTAGTGCTCCTTTTTAATCAGGAAATACTCCTGCTCGGGGCCCACGGTCACGTCCACGTGGCTCACGTCCTTGCCGAACAGGTGCAGGATGCGCTTGGCCTGGCTGGTCACGGCCTTCATGCTGCGCAGCAGAGGAGTCTTTTTGTCCAGGGCCTCGCCGGTCCAGCTGCAGAAGGCGGTGGGGATGCACAGGGTGCCGTCCTTGATGAAGGCATAGCTGGTGGGGTCCCAGGCGGTGTAGCCGCGGGCCTCGGCGGTGGCGCGCAGGCCGCCGTTGGGGAAGCTGGACGCGTCGGACTCGCCCTTCACCAGCTCCTTGCCGGAGAACTCCATGATGGCGGTGCCGTCCTTGTTGGGGCTCAGGAAGCTGTCGTGCTTTTCACTGGTGATGCCGGTGAGCGGCTGGAACCAGTGGGTGTAGTGGGTGGCGCCGTTCTCGATGGCCCAGTCCCGCATGACGCTGGCCACGATGTTCGCCAGGTCCAGATCCAGTGCCGCGCCCCGCTGCAGGGTGGCTTTCAGGCTTTTGTAGGTGGCGCTGGGCAGGCGCTCCTTCATCACATGCTCGTTGAACACGAGCGAACCGTAGATCTCTTTGGTGTTGGCTGGTGCCATAACTGTTCCTCCCTCACGAAAGGCCGGACGGGCCGGGGCGACATAAGAAAACGACGGTTCTGCCGTAGGATTTTGGCGAACAAAATCTTCAAAGGCGCGGGCAAGCCACCAAGGCTTGCTCCGCCCCTTTTCGCACCTTCTGCATCCAAAATCCTGGGGCACGGGCTGCGGGCGCGTCAATGATGCGCCCGCTCTGCTTTCGCAGACCGCCCAGCCGGTCCAAGACCCCACTGGGGTCTTGGCCGCTTCGCGGACCCGGACTGCATAGCACCGGAAAAGGCACGATTTTGATGGGAGTGCAAGGAAAAGGCCCGCAGGCACCCTTGGCGGCTGTCAAGGGGCTTTGACGCTGCAATCCCGCAAAAGCGGCCCTTTTCCGGCGTCGTTTTCTTGTGTCACACCGGCGAAAGGCCGGCGGTTTCCCATACGAATATTTCACAAAAAATTATATGTTTTTTTACACCCGCCGTCAATTCAAAACAAGGGCCCGGCTTTGCGGTTTGGCGGGTTTGCAAAGACCGGGCCCACGCGGGCAAAAATTGTTGGTGACAGTGCCGAGAACCGGCGGCGAAAAGTGTGATTTTTCCCCGCCGAAACGGCGGATTCAAAGGCCTGTCCGGGCGGCGGTGCGCCGGTTCAGGCGACGCCCGGTTAAATGACCTGGAAGAGGAAGAATTTCAGATAGTTGGTCTCCTCCACGTTCCACAGGATGGGATGGTCCGGAGCCTGCTGGCGCACCTCGATCTGGCGCAGCTGGCGGCCTGCGTCCGCAGCGGCGCTTTTCAGCATCTTGATGAACATCTCCTCGGTGGCAAAGTGGCTGCAGCTGGCGGTGGCCAGGTAGCCGCCCCGGGGCAGCAGCTTCATGGCCCGGTAGTTGATCTCCTTATAGCCCCGCATGGCGTTGGCCGCGGTCTTGCGGGCCTTGGTGAAGGCGGGCGGGTCCAGAATGATGAAGTCGTAATTGTGGGTACCCTCCAGCGTGGGCAGCAGCTCGAACACGTCGGTGCACACAAAGTCCATCCGGCCCTCCAGGCCGTTGCGCTGGGCGTTGGCGCGGGCCATATCCACCGCCGCCTGGCTCACGTCCACCGCGGTCACGTGCTCGGCCCCGCCGTAAGCGGCGTTCAGCGCGAAGCTGCCGGTGTGGGTGAAGCAGTCCAGCACTCGCTTGCCCCGGGCCAGCTTGGCCACCTGGCGGCGGTTGTATTTCTGGTCCAGGAAAAAGCCGGTCTTCTGGCCGTTCTCAAAGTCCACCGCGTAGCGCACCCCGTTCTCGCAGATCTCGGTGGTGGTGGAGGCAGGGTGGTCCTCGCCGTGCAGCTCGAACCAGCCCTTGTTTTCAAACAGGCCTTCCCGGGCGCGGAGGGCCACGTCGTTGCGTTCGTACACGCCGCTGATGATCTGGCCGTCCTTGCGCAGCACGTCCACCAGCAGCGGGAACAGCTGGGCCTTGCGAATTTCCATACCATAAGAGAGGGTCTGAGTAACCAGGATGTCACCGAAGCGGTCCACGGTCAGGCCGGGCATCTGGTCCGCCTCGCCGAAGATCACCCGGCAGCAGGAAAGATCCTCAGGGCCCATCACGGTCTTGCGGTAGGCCCAGGCGTATTCAAAGCGACGCCGCCAGAAGGCTTCGTCGAAGCTGTCGTTGGCGTTGCGGCTGATCAGCCGGATGCGGATCTTGCTCTCCCAGCTCAGGAAACCGGTGCCCAGATAACGGCCCTTGCTGCTCACCACGTCCACCAGCGCGCCGTTCTCCGGCCGGGTTTCCGGTTGGCCGGTCAGTTCGTCGGCATAGACCCAGGGATGGCCGCTGAGAATGCTGTTCTCGGCCTTCCTGGTCACGGTGTAAACGGGGTAGGGACGGGTCTGTTTCATGGTGCACTTTCCTTTCCTGGCAGTTTCTTTTATAATAAAACCGAGCGTTTGTGCGGGGCCCCGGGCCCCGGCTGAAAAAATTTTTATGGCAATACCGCATAATTTCAGGTGGTGGAGCACGCCGGAAAATTTTGGTGCGAAACGCCGCCTGAACCGTTCGGTGTAAATTGTGCGGGATTGCCTTATATCAATTCAAGTATACCCGGTTTGCACCCGGGTGGCAAGCGAAATCCGCCGCCGGTGCAGGCCGCGAAAAAGGAGAAAAGACCATGGAGATCGAACGCAAATGGCTGGTGAAGGGCTGGCCCCAGGGCCTTGCCCCGGTGAAAACCTTCGTGATGCGCCAGGGGTATGTGACGACCCGCCCCACCGTGCGCATCCGCAGCGAGGAAAGCGAGGGCAAAACCGATTACATCCTCTGCTTTAAAGGCAAGGCCAGCGCGGACGGCCTGGCCCGGGAGGAGATAGAAGCGCCCATCGACCCGGCGCTCTTTGCCCGGCTGGAGGCCTTTTTGCAGCGGCCCCTCATTCAAAAGGAGCAGCGCCGCTACAAGCTGGAGGGCGGTCTTGTGCTGGAGGTGAACCGGGTGGACGCGGGCCAGCCCGGCGAGTTCTTCTACGCCGAGGTGGAATTCGACAGCGAGGACGCCGCCCGCGCCTGGCAGCCCGGTGCGCTGGCGGAGTATCTGTCCGACGAGGTCACCGGCACCCCCGGCCAGAGCATGGCCGCCTACTGGTGCGCCACCCGGGGAGATCTTGCCGACGAATACCGGGTGGAGTAATTCCCGACGGGAAAGTTTTCCACAAAAATACGAAAAGTATTCCACGGTTTTCGACAGGTTTTCAACATCGGGGTTTTCCCCCGGGTGTGGAAAACCCGGTGTTTTGTAAAATCCCGGCAAAAAATTGGCCGTAAAATGGCAAAAACCAGGTAACAGGAATTATTTTCAGCAAGCAGAAGGCCCCGGATTTTCCCGCTGTGTGGAAAACCGGGGCCGTTTTCAGCAGGTTTTCCACACAAAAAAGTGGAAAGTGTTGAAAACAGGCAGGTTTTCCCCATGCACGGAAGAACCCTTGTCAGGAACCCCCGCCGCTCCCTTCGCATAGGGTGAAGGCAGAGGAAAGGGGGAGAAAAGGGATGCACCAGATCTTGACGGCGGTCTCGATGACCGCCTTTCCCTGCCTGTGCACGGCGCTGGGGGCGGGGGCGGTGTTTCTGGCCCGGCCCGCGCCCGGCGGCGGACCGGGGCAGGGGCTGGCCGGCGGCGTGATGCTGGCGGCCTGCGTGTTCAATCTGCTGCTGCCCGCGGCCGAAAGCGGGTGGCTTGCCCCGGCGGCGGGGCTGGTGGCCGGGGCGGCGCTTCTGCTGCTGGCCGAGCGGTTGGCGGGCGCTTTGGAAAGCGGCTGCGAACGGCCGGGCAAGCCCGGCGGCTGGGGTGCGGCGGTGGCCATCGGGCTGCACAACCTGCCCCAGGGCATGGTGGTGGGCCTGGCCGCGGCGGGAGCAGCCGGCGAGACCGGAGCCGCGGCGGCGGGCACGCTGGCGCTGAGCGTGGGCATCGGCCTGCAGAACCTGCCCGAGGGCGCGGCGGTGAGCCTGCCCATCTGGCGGGCCGGGGCCGGGCGCTGGCGGGCCTTCGGCGCGGGCGTGGCCAGCGGCCTGGTGGAGCCCCTGGGCGCGGCGCTGGCGGCAATGCTGGCGGGCGGCGCGCTGGCCGGGCTGATGCCCTGGCTGCTGGCTCTGGCCGCCGGAGTGATGCTGGCCGCGGCGGTGCAGGAGCCGCTGGCCGCGGCAGCCCAGCAGGGCGCCGGGGGCGTGCTGGCGGCGGCAGTGGGTTTTGGCCTGCTGATGGCGCTGAACCTGGCGCTGGGCTGAAATACAGAAAAAGGCCCCCGGAGTTCTCCGGGGGCCAGTATGCTTTGGATGAATCAGATCACAGTCTTCCACAGGCCGTGCAGGTTGCAGTATGCCCAGGCGGCCACCGGGGCTTCGCCCTCGGCCAGCGCAAATTTTACCTCCGGGGCGCCCCCGGCGGAAAGCGCCTTCTGCTGCCAGCCCTGGCTGGTTTCCAGCACCACCCACTGGATCAGGTGCTCCTCGGTCATGGGATGGGCCACGCTGCCCACGCTCACCGTCACCGTGCGGCCGTTCACGGCCACCACCGGCAGGTGCTTTTCCACCGCGGCGTCCACCACGCCGGGCTCCAGCAGCTTCATCTTCTCCCCGCAGCATACCACAGGCACGCCGCTCTTGTTCAAAAAGGCAACAATGTTGCCGCAGTGCTCACAACGATAAAATTCCATACCAAACGCTCCTTTCCATGCGCTCAACAGTTAAAAGGGTTGTTCCTTGTCTACCAGTTTACTTAATTTTGACGGATATTACAACTGGAAACCCTCTCCAAAAAGAGACAATGTCACACAAAAAAGAGCGCTTTTGCGCCGCCGGGTTGTCGAAAGCGGGCAATTTGTGAAATGTTGCTTAACAATGATCGTACTTTTATTGACAAACACAGCCTTCCATACTATGATTAAGCAATAGGCTTTCTTTTATTTAATTATTTAAATCATTATTTAAATAATCCACCCGCTTTGACGGGATTCCAAAGGAATATCACTCCGCTCGCGGGCTTTATACATCCTGCCTGCGGGTGTTTTATCAATATTTGGATGAGAGAGTTTGAGAACAACGGAAAGGAGGACGCGATTTCCCATGCGTTTGCGTTTGGAAACGGATTACGGCATCCGCTGCATGCTTTATCTGGCGCAGCAGACCGATTATGCGCAGGCGGGCAAGATCGCCGCGGCCATGGACGTGCCGGAAAATGTGATTCCCCGGGTGCTCAGCCGGCTGAAAAAGGCCGGGCTGGTGCAGGCCCGCAGCGGCGTGACCGGCGGCCACAAGCTGGGCCGCCCCGCCAGCCAGATCACCATGCTGGACATCATCACCTGTATGGAGGACCACACCATGCTGGGCCGCTGCCTGGATGATACGGCAAAAACGCCGGAGCAGAGCGGCGCCATCGCGGGCATGCAGCACTACTTCTTGGAGCTGCAGCAGGTGATGGAAAATTCCATGCGGTCGGTCACGGTGCAGCAGCTGCTCGCCGAACAGCCCGCCTGAAGCGAAAACAGAACAACGGGCCGGGGAGCTTCGCTCCCCGGTTTTTTGTTTTGACAAAGCCCGGTGGCTGTGATATACCAAAAATAGTTTGTATGGTTGGGCCAAAACGGCCCGCCGCCTGGAGGGGGAACGAGTATGGAAACGATCGAACAGCAGCTGCAGGAGTGGAACCGCATCCGGCGGTATCTGGATATCTCTTATTCTTATGTGCTGGCAAAACGGATGGAAGAGCCACGCACCAACCCGGTGCTGGGCTACCGCACCGCCGGCAGCCGGGCGGAGTTCGAGACCGGCGAAGTGCTGGCCGCCGAGATGCGCGCCATCGGCCTTTCGGTGGAAAAGCACCGCTTTACGCTGGACGGGTGGGACTTCCACCACGCCCGCCTTACTTATAAGGACGAGGAGGGCAATGCCCACACCGCCGAGCTGGGCAGCTATCAGACCGACTTCGACACCAAGGGTCCGAAGCACTACACCCTCATCGACGCGGGCACCGGCACCGCCGCCGAGCTGGACCGGCTGGACGTGCGGGGCAAGCTGGTGCTGGTGCACATCAACCAGCGAAACGACTGGTGGATCAACTACCCGGCCTATCAGGCCCATCTGCGGGGCGCGGCAGCCATTCTGGCGGTGCAGGCGGGCGGCTACGGCGAGGTGGACGAGCAGGCGCTGAACGCCCAGAACATCTGCGGCCCCCGGCAGGCGCCGGCCTTCTCCATCTCCCGCAGGGACGCGGCCGCTCTGGCCAAGGCGGCGCACCTTGGCTTCGGCCGCTGCGCCGAGGTGACGCTGGACTCGCTGTCCACCGTGATGCCCGAAACCGAGAGCTACAACATCGTGGGCACCCTGCCCGGCGAGGACACCGACGAGATGGTGGTGGTGAGCGCCCACTACGATTCCTATTTTGAGGGCTTCCAGGACGACAACACCGCCGTTTCCCTGATGCTGGGCATGGCCCGGGCCCTGAAGCTGGCGGGCTACAAGCCCAAAAAGACCCTGGTGTTCTGCGCCTTCGCCGCCGAGGAATGGGGCGTGATCGACAGCCGCTACGACTGGTCCACCGGCGCTTACAATCAGATCTTCCGGGTCCGGCCGGACTGGGCGGGCCGGGTGATCGCCAACATCAATCTGGAGCTGCCCGCCCACGCCCACGGCAAAAAGCACCGGGTGCGCAGCGTGTACGAGCTGAAACGCTTCTTGAACGAGTGCATCCGCGCCTTGCCCGACGAGGTGGCGAACCTCTACCCCAAGGGCGTGGGGGTCGTCTGCCCGGTGCAGACCTGGTCGGATGATTTCTCCATGGCCATCGGCGGCGTGCCCAGCATGGTGGACGAGTTCGGCGGCGGCCGGTTCATGGCCACCCATTACCACTCCCAGTTCGACAACGACGGCGCTTACGATGAAAAGGTGTATCTGTTCCACCATCTGTTCTACACCTGGGTGCTGCTGCGGCTGGACAGCTGTGTGCTGCCCCCGCTGGACTTTGCCGAGCGGCTGTGGGCGCTGGATGCCAGCCTGACCAGCCAGAAGCTGAGCGCCCAGACCGAGGGCGCCTTCCGGAAAAAGCTGGCCGAGGCCGCCCGCCGGGCGGACAAGCTCACCCGCTGGGTCTGGAAGGTGAACCAGGGCGAGGTGGAGCTGAGCGAGGAGACCCGCGCCGCGCTGCGCCGCCGCCTGCTGGAAATGTTCCGCCTGTGTCAGGACTGCTTCGTGCGGCTGGACTGGAGCGAGAACGCCATCTTCCCCCACGAGAACACCCAGGCCAACCTGAACGCCCTGCACACCGCCGCCTGGCAGCTGGCCGCGGGCATGGGCAAGCAGGCGGTGGAGAGCCTGTGCGACATCGACGACAACCGCTATGCCAACGCCTTTGACCCGGCGGTGGTGGATTACTTTGCGGACAAGGCCCGCAACCAGCCCGCCGAGCGGCTGATGTGGGGCGCGGGCCGGTTGCAGGAACGGCTGGCGCTGGGGAGCCTTTTGCGCCGCATCAAGGCGGAGGAAAAGGCCGAAAAGCCGGACCACGCCGCCGCCCTGGCCCAGGTCAAGCAGCTGAAAAAGGACCAGCAGGAGCTGCTGAAGGAGATCGTCAAGGGCGAGACCGCCGACCTTGCCCGGCTGAGCAAGGCCCTCAAGCAGACCACCGGCGAATTTTTTGCCGGGAAAGGGGAGTGAGCCGCCGTGCAGACCGACCGATTGTACCGGGTCACGGAGTACGACATCCCCAACGTGATCCGCACTTTGACCGAGTGCTTCCAGGCGGACCCCCTGTACCGTCAGCTCATCCCGGACGCGGACGTGCGCCAGCGCACCCTGCCGGAGATTTTTAACTGCGACGCCAACGAGATGCTCTCCTGCTGCAACGTGTATGCGGACAGCCACGAGGTGGGCGGGCTGGTGATCCTGGACGACGAGACCGAACCCTACGACCCGCTGCGGTATTTTTCCACCGAGGCCTTCTATGCGCTGAAAACCGACGTGTGTCTGGTGCGGGAGGACTGGTCGCTGAAAACCCTGTGGAACTTCTTTCTGGGCCGGCAGTACCTGAACTCCCGCTGGACCGAGGAGCTGCCGGACAACCGGATGCAGCTGATCTACTTCGCGGTGCGCCCGGCTTTGCAGGGCGCGGGTGTGGGGCATAAGATGATCCAGCCGGTGCTGGACTACGCCGACGAGCACGGGCTGCTCATCTCGCTGGAGACCCACAACCCGGCCAACCTGCCCCGCTACAACCACTACGGCTTTGATGTGTACAAGACCCTGAAAAGCCATTTTGAACTGACCCAATACTGTCTGGTGCGCCAGCCCGGCGCGCCGCTGCGGCCCAAAGCACAGGCCGCCCCACAGAAAGGAATGTGAAGATATGCCCTGTTTTGATTTTGCCTACGGAAGCGGCCGGGTCCAGCTGGACCTGCCGGAGAATGCCCGGTATCAGGAGCTGCGCGGCCACAACGAGCCCCCCATTGAGGACATCCCCGCCGCCCTGCGCGCCGCGCTGGAGGCGCCCATCCACGAAAAGCCCCTGCGCGGCTGGCTGCAGCCCGGCGACCAAGTAACCCTCATCATCAGCGACATGAGCCGCTTCTGGATGCGGCAGGATCTGGTGATCCCGGCGCTGGTGGAGTATATGGAAACCGAATGCGGCATCCGCACCGAGGACCTGGTCATTCTGGTGGCCAACGGCACCCACATCGGCGGCGACGAGGCCGAGCTGCGCACGCTGGTCACCGATGCGGTCTATGACCGGGTGCGGGTGGTGAACCACGACTGCCTGGCCGACGACCTGGTGTATCTGGGCACCACCAGCCGGGGCACCGATGTGGTGGTGAACCCGCTGGCGGTGGGCCGCAAGGTGGTGGCTCTGGGCGCGGCCACCCAGCACGTGATGGCGGGCTTCGGCGGCGGACGCAAGAGCATCCTGCCCGGCATCGCCTCCATGAAGACCATCCAGCAGAACCACGCCCACTCGCTGGACCCCAACGAGCCTCATTCCAACCCGGCCATCGGCAACGCGGTGCTGGGGGGCAACCCCCTGCACGAGGATATGTGCGAGGCGGCGGCCATGGTGGAGCAGCTGTATGTGGTGAATCTGGTGATGAACGCGGGCATGAAGCTGGCCCGCATCACCGCCGGTCACTGGCTGGATTCCTGGCTGGAGGCCTGCAAGGCCGCCGACGCCATGTACCAGACCCCCATCGCCGAGAAGGCGGACGTGATCATCACCAGCTGCGGCGGCTACCCGAAGGATATGTCGCTGTATCAGGGCACCAAGACCATCGACAACGTGGAGTTCGGCCTGAAAAAGGGCGGAACGCTGGTGCTGCTGGCCGAATGCCGGGACGGCGGCGGCCCCGCCGAATATTTTGACTGGGTGGATTCCCTCTGCGCCGGTACCCTGGATGCGGACCTGCGCAAAAACTTCACCATCCCCGGATACATCTTCTATCTGAACTGCGAGCAGGCCGCCCGCTACAACATCCTCATGCTCACCACCGCCCCCGCCGGGCCGCTGGCGCGCATGGGCATCAAGGCCTTCACCGACCCGGCCGAGCTGTGCCGCCAGCTGGAGCTTGCGGGCAAGCTGGTGTATGTGATTCCCAACGGCTCCACCGTCATTCCGGCGGTGAAGTGAGCGGGCCGCCCCGGCGGAAATGCTGCATATTCATTGCATAATGAATATTTATTCAAAAGCTTCCGTGCAAACTGCACAGAGCCGCCGCCAAAGCCGGTCCGGTTTTGTGGGATTCATGGAAAAACCCTCTTCGGCTGAATATTTTTGCAAAAATCCCTTGTAAAAATCGGAACAGTGCGTATAATTATACACATGGACGGGGCAACACCCCGCAAGCGAAAACGAATCACGGCGGCAAGGCCAGGGCAAAGGGAGCCCGGCCGGGGCAAAACAGCACCCCGAAGCCGCCCCATATAACGGAGGGAATCGACCATGAAAAAGTTTCTTGCCATTGCCATGGCGGCTGTTCTCAGCCTGAGCCTGGCCGCCTGCGGCGGCGCTGCTTCCAGCACCGCTTCTTCTGCCGCCTCCTCTGAGGCTGCTTCCACCGGCGCTTCTTCCGAAGCCGCCAGCGCATCCACCACCGCTTACGACTACTCTTCCTACACCGGCGAGACCATCGAGGCCATCAAGGCCAAGGGCAAGCTGGTTCTGGGCACCGAGGCTCAGTACGCTCCCTTCGAGTTCAAGGACATGGACGCCAACTTCGTGGGCTGCGACATCTGGCTGGCCCAGCAGGTGGCCGACGCTCTGGGCGTTGAGCTGGAAGTGATGGACATGGCCTTCGACGGCATCATCCCCGCTGTGAAGTCCAACCAGGTGGACATCGGCATCGCCGCCTTCACCGTGGACGAGGAGCGCGCCAAGGAGATCGACTTCACCGACATGTACCAGAAGGACGAGCAGATGCTGATCGTCAAGAAGGGCAATGAGGAAGTTTACACCACCAAGGAGTCCCTGGCCGGCCAGCAGGTTGGCGCCCAGCGCGGCACCACCCAGAGCAAGCTGATCCAGAGCGCTCTGCCCGATTCCAAGCTGTTCGAGCTGGACAAGTGGCCTACCCTGGCCATGGAAGTGGCCAACGGCAACATTGCTGCCATCGTGGTGGACGGCGCTGTGGGCCAGAACCTGATCGCCACCAACGACGGCATCGCGCAGGCCAACTTCACCTTCAGCGAAGAGGAGGCCAGCTTCGGTAAGGCCGCCGTGGTTGCCAAGGGCAAGGATGACCTGAAGGAGCTGGTGAACGCGGTGATCGCCAACGTGACCAGCGACGGTTCCTTCGACGCCGCCTACGACGAGGCGGTTGCGCTGAGCGAGAGCATGGGCGTATAATAAAACGAAAAAGGGCATCCTCACACCCGAACAGGGTGTGAGGATGCTGTTGTGTCTCTACGAAAGGGGAGTCTTATGGAGTTTCTGGAAAAAATGGTGACCCTGTTCACCAAGTACAACAGCTTTTTCAGCGCGGGCGTGGCCAACACCATCATCCTGGCGCTGTTCACCGTGCTGCTGGGCACCATCCTGGGCACGCTGCTGGCCATCATGAAGCTGGGCTGGTTCGCCCCCACCCGCTGGCTGGCCAACATTTACATCGAGTTCATCCGCGGCACGCCGCTGATGATCCAGGTGATGTTTTTGTTCTACGGTCTGCCCATGGTGGGCATCACCTTCCCCAGCCTGCCCTTCATTGATAACTCCGACCGGTTCATGGCCGGTATCGTGGCCATGAGCATCAACAGCGGCGCCTATGTGGCCGAGATCATCCGCAGCGGCATCCAGGCGGTGGACAAGGGCCAGACCGAGGCCGCCCGCAGCCTGGGCTTCAAGTCCGGCCAGACCATGCGCATGGTGGTGCTGCCCCAGGCCATCAAGAACATTCTGCCCGCCCTGGGCAACGAGTTCGTGACCGTCATCAAGGAATCCTCCATCGTGTCGGTCATCGGCATCGCCGACCTGATGTACCAGACCAACAGCGTGATCTCCACCACCTACCGCTCCCTGGCGGCGCTGGCGGTGGCTGCCATCATCTACTTTATCATGACCTTCTTCACCTCCCGTCTGATTGCGTTTGCAGAAAGGAAAATGGCCAATGGCACTAGATGAACTGATCGTTGTAAAAGATTTGAATAAGTCCTTTGGCAAGCTGCATGTGCTCAAGGACGTGAATACCACCATCCGCAAGGGTGAGGTGGTGGCGGTGATCGGCCCCTCCGGCAGCGGCAAAAGCACCTTTCTGCGCTGTTTGAACCTGCTGGAGGTTCCCACCGGCGGCCATGTGTTCTTTGAAGGCGTGGACATCTGCAACAAAAGGACCAACATCGACCTGCACCGCCAGAAGATCGGCATGGTGTTCCAGCAGTTCAACCTGTTCAACAACATGACCGTGCTGCAGAACATCACCGCCGCGCCGGTGAAGATCCGCAAGATGGACCCCAAGGCCGCCGAGGAAAAGGCCCTGCAGCTGCTGGACCGGGTGGGCCTCGCGGACAAGGCGGACAGCTATCCCGCCCAGCTGTCCGGCGGCCAGAAGCAGCGCGTGGCCATTGTGCGCGCGCTGGCCATGGAGCCGGACGTGATGCTCTTCGACGAGCCCACCAGCGCCCTGGACCCCGAGATGGTGGGCGAGGTATTACAGGTTATGAAGGACCTGGCCGCCGAGGGCATGACCATGGTGGTGGTCACCCACGAGATGAGCTTTGCCCGCGAGGTGTCCAGCCGGGTCATCTTCATGGCCGACGGCCAGATTCGGGAGGACCGGCCCGCCCGGGACCTGTTTGCAGACCCGCACGACGACCGGCTGAAGGATTTCCTTTCCAAGGTGCTGAACCTGTGAGACGCACCGCTTGCAGCAGGCGGAAAAATGTGATACACTGCGCATGACGCGCCCGGAGCAAGAACCGAACAAGCGGCGCGGCTCCCCTTGAAAAAGGGGGCCGGGCCGCTTTTTTGTGCCCGGGTACAAACGGAAAAACGGGGGAGAAAACCATGAATATCTGCATCGGGATACTGCTCTGCTTTGCGGCCCTTGGCCTTGTGGACAAAGCCCTGGGCGGTCGGCTGGGCGTTGCCGCCGAGCTGGACCGGGGGCTTTCGGCCATGGGCGGTTTGAGCCTTTCCATGACCGGTATCTACTGTTTGATCATCGCCGCCGTGGGGGCGCTGGAAGGGGGGCTTTCGGCGGTGAGCCGGGCGCTGCCCTTCGACGCATCGCTGCTGGCGGGCATGCTGCTGGCCCCGGACATGGGCGGCTGGGTCACCGCCAGCCAGCTGGCGGCCAGCGATGCCCTGGCGGCCTACAGCGGCCTGCTGGTGGCCTCCACCCTGGGGTGTCTGGTCAGCTTTACGCTGCCCATTGCCCTGGGCAGTTTGGAAAATCACCAGATCACCGGCTTTATGCAGGGCGTGGTGTGGGGCCTGATCGCCCTGCCCGCGGGCCTGGTGGCGGGCGGTCTGGCACTGGGGCTCTCGCCGCTGGCGCTGGCGCAGAATCTGTGGCCGGTGCTGGTGCTCTGCGCCCTGCTGGTGCTGGGGCTGGCCAAGGCGCCCCGGCTCTGCCTGGGGGCGCTGGCGGGCTTTGGCGAAGCGGTGCGTGTGCTGGGGGTGCTGGCCTTCGGCGCGGTGGCGCTGGGCCTGTTTCTGCCCCGGTTGGCTCTGGCGGACCAGGCTCTGGTGGCCGAGGCGCTGATCATCGTGTTCAAGATCACGGTGGTGGTGTGCGGCGCCATGGTGGCCACGGCCCTGCTGCTGGCCCGCTGCGGCGAGGCGGTGCGCCGGGTGGCCGGGCGGCTGGGCGTGAACGAATACGCGGTGCTGGGCCTGCTGGCCTCGCTGGTGTCCACCGTGTCCATGCTGCCGCTCTACTCCCGCATGGATGTGCGGGGCAAGGTGATGAACGCGGCGGTGTCGGTATCCGGGGCCTTCGTGCTGGGCGGCCAGATGGCCTTTGTGTCCAGTGTGAGTGATGGGCGCAGCGTGGCGGCCTTCTTTGTGTGCAAGATCCTGGCGGGCGTGCTGGCGGCGGCGCTGGCGCTGAAGTTCACCCGGAACGAACAGCCCGCTTGACAAGCGCCGGGCCGCTCTGCTACAATAGCTTCGTTCATCGGAGGGTGAGCAGCCCAAAAGAAGCTGCGAGCTGGATAAGATGACGGGTGGAAGTCCCGTTATCTTATCCAGCTTTTTTGATGTTTGCGGGTATGCCCTTCGGAAAAGAAAGGGGAGGACTTCATGAGCGAGAAAAACGCCCCGGCGCTGATTCGGGGCAATATTCTGGCGGCGCTGGTCCGCTTTGCGCTGCCGGTGCTGCTGGCGCTGTTTTTGCAGGCCATGTACGGCGCGGCGGACCTGATCATCGTGGGGCGGTTTGCGGGCACCGCCGAGCAGTCCGGCGTGGCCAGCGGCAGCCAGCTGTTCAACCTGATCACCATGATGATCACCGGCCTGAGCATGGGCGTGACCGTGCTGGTGGGCAACGCGGTGGGCAGCGGCGAAAAGCAGCTGGCGGGCCGGGCGGTGGGCTGCGGCGCGGTGCTGTTCGGGCTGCTGGCGCTGGTCATCACCGCTCTGGTGGTCCCCTTCGCCGGGCCGCTGGCCGGGCTGCTGCACGCGCCCGCCGAGGCCTATGAACAGACCGCCGCCTATCTGCGCATCTGCGGGCTGGGCACCGTGTTCATCACCGCCTACAACGTGCTGGGCGCGGTGTTCCGGGGCCTGGGCGATTCCAGAACGCCCCTGCTCACGGTGGCCATCGCCTGCGGCGTGAACATTGTGGGCGACCTGGTGCTGGTGGCGGGCTTCGGGCTGGGGGCGGCGGGCGCCGCCACCGCCACGGTGCTGGCCCAGGCGGTGAGCGTGGCTGCTTCGCTGTATCTGATCCGGCGGCGGGGGCTGCCTTTCGCCTTTTCCCGCCGGTTTTTCCGGCCGGACGGCTGGTGCATGCGGCGCATTCTGCGGGTGGGCGTGCCCATCGCCTTGCAGGAGCTGCTGGTGCAGTTCTCTTTTCTGTTCATCCAGGTGGTGGTGAACGGCATGGGCGTGGATGCCTCCGCCGCAGTGGGCGTGGCGGAAAAGGTTTGCATGTTCCTGATGCTGGTGGCCTCCGCCTATATGCAGTCCATCTCGGCCTTCGTGGCCCAGAACAACGGGGCAGGCCTGCCCGAGCGCTCGGTCAAGGCGCTGTTCTACGGCATCCGAACCGCCTTTGTGGCGGGCGCGGTGATGGGGGCGCTGGCCCTGTTCGGCGGCGCACAGCTGGCAGGGCTGTTCACCGCCGACGCAGCGGTCATCACCGGGGCCCACGCCTATTTGAAGGCCTACGCCATCGACTGCCTGCTCACCGCGGTGCTGTTCTGTTTTGTGGGCTACTTCAACGGCTGCGGCAGGACTGTTTTTGTGATGGTGCAGGGCATCGTGGGGGCCTTCTGCGTGCGCATCCCGGTGGTGTATCTGATGAGCCATATCCCGGGCGTTGGGCTGTTTGAGATCGGCCTGGGCACGCCCATTTCCTCGGTGGTGCAGATTCTTTTGTGCATCGCCGCCTACCGGTGGTACCAAAGCCGGGCGAAGCAAAGCGCATAAAGCAAAATAAAAAAGCCGGGCCGGTGCGAGAGAAAAATCTCTTCGCACCGGCCCGGCGCTTTTTATTGGTCAGGCTTGTCCGGCTTGCCGTCCGGCCCGGCCTGTCCGCTCTTGGGGGACGGGGCCGCGTGGCCGGTTTGAAGCTTTTCCTTGTTGAACAGGCCGCCGAACACGGTCATGAACAGGATCTTGATGTCCAGGAAGATGGACCAGTTCTCGATGTACCAGATGTCGCACTGGATGCGCCCCTCGATGGAGGTGTCGCCCCGGAAGCCGTTCACCTGGGCCCAGCCGGTGATGCCCGGCCGCACCTGATGCTTCACCATGTAAAGGGGCACCGTCTCCTTGAACTGCTCCACAAAATGGGGGATCTCCGGCCGGGGGCCGATCAGGCTCATGTCCCCTTTCAGCACGTTGAAGAACTGGGGCAGCTCGTCGATGCTGCACTTGCGGATCAGGCTGCCGAACCGGGTCTTGCGGGGGTCGGCGTTCTGGGTCCAGCCGGTGTCCTGGCTGGCGTTCACCCGCATGCTGCGGAACTTGTACATGGTGAACAGCTTCTTGTTCAGGCCCACCCGCTCCTGCCGGAACAGGATCGGTCCCGGGCTGGAAAGCCGCACCCCGATGGCCGCAAACAGCATGATGGGGCTGGTGAGCACGATCAGCACAAGGCTGCCCACCACGTCCATGGCGCGCTTTAAGGCGGCGTTGAGCATGTTGTCCAGCGGGATGGTGCGGATGCTGATCAGCTTCACCGAGCCGATCACGTCCACGGTGGGGCGGCTGGGAATGAAGTCGTTGTAGAAGGGGATGATGCGGATCTTCGCGCCCTGCTTTTCGCAGGAGGCGATGATGGCGTTCATGAACTGGGTCTCGTGGGGCTCCAGAGCCACGATCACCTCGTCCACCGCCGGGCCGCTCAGAAGGTCCGCCAGGTCCTCGTACCGGCCCAGATGCTTGCCCAGGCCCGGCTTCTCGCTGGCGGCCACATAGCCCAGCACGTTGTAGCCGTACTGGGGATTGCGGCGCAGCGAATCCAGGTATTCAAAGGCCAGCCGGCCGTTGCCCACGATCAGCACGTGCTTGAGGTTATAGCCCAGCATGCGGAAATGCCGCAGGATGGTGCGCACCGTCACCCGCTTGGCCACCACCAGACCGGTGGAGAACACATAGAACAGCGCCAGCACCCCGCGGGAGAAGTTCACCTCACGGGTGATGAAGAGCGTCATGCCAATGAGCAGAAGGCCCAGAAGGTTTGCCTTCAAAAGGGCCACCGTCTCGTCCAGCAAAGTGGAGAACCGGAAGGAGCCGTACAGCTTGAAGGCGTAGTAGATGGCGGCCATGAGCACGCCGTAGCACACCGCGGGCACCAGCGCGCCGGTGCGCAGCAGGAATACCGCCGGGTTGATCAGGTTGTCGCGGTAAACACCCAGCCACAGCCACACCGCCAGCAGATAGGCCAGAGCGATGAGAGAGATATCCAAAAGGCAGTTGACGATGTTCAAAAGCCGTTGATTTTTGCGGATCATTGCAGGCAAGCCCCCTTTGCGGCGGCGGGCAAAACGCCCGGCGCGGGAAAACAGTCTTACCCTTTATTATAAACGAATGAGCGCAAAAGTCCATGTTTTGATTGATTTTGTCATAAAAAGCCTGCAAAAAAGCCGCAAAAAGGCCCGGCCCCAGGCTGGGACCGGGCAAAATTTCGGGTTCAGTCGATCACGGTCTTGGTGCGGCCGATGCCCACCGAGGCGGCGGTGATCTTTTTCCAGGTGTTGCAGCCGCAGATGCCGTCCGCGGTCAGGCCGCTCTGCCGCTGGTAGGCCTTGAGGGCGTTTTCGGTGTTGGGGCCGAACTTGCCGTCCAGCGTGCGGGTGGAGTAGCCCAGGGCGTTCAGGGCGTCCTGCAGAATGAGCACGTAGGTGTTCACCGAGCCCCGGCGCACGGTGGGATACCCGGCGGTGGTGCCGCTGCAGGCGGGCTTGCCGTAGCGGCGGTCAAAGTGCACCCAGGTGGGGGTCATGTCCTGGGGCTCCACGTAGCCCCAGGCGCCGGTGTTCTTGGCCGCCCGCCAGATGGCGTTGCGGGCCGAGGACCCCTGCCCCTGGCCCACGTCGAAGGCAACGCCTGCGTAGTGCTGGCTGCGGGTGCCGTGGCCGCCCTCCCAGATGCGCTTGAAGGCGTAGCCGATGTGGATGCCCTTGCCGTAGGACCGGCGGGTCAGGTTCCAGGCCTCCATTGCGGCGGTGGTGGTCCAGAGGGTCGGGCTCTGGCTGCTGCCCCGGAACTCCTTCACCTTCATGGTGGTGCCGTAGGTGTAGGGCATGGTGTCGTTCTCGCCCAGGTTGTAGGTGATCATCTTGTTGGAATAGGCGTCGTACACATAGATCTTGGGCATGTTGCTCGCTCCTTTCGTTCAGTGGGGTTTATCGGCGGTTCAGGCTTCGGGGATGGGCGGGTAGAGAAGATCGAAGATCTTGTTCCAGGTGTTCAGGTCCACCACGCCGGTGGGGGGCAGGCCCAGACCCTGCTGGAAGGCCAGCACCGCGTCCCTGGTGGATTCGCCATAAACGCCGTCGTTCGGAACAAAATCCGCCACGCAGTACAGCTGGGCGATGCCGTTCATGGCCTGCTGCAGCTGGCTCACCGCGCCGCCCGCGCTGCCCAGGGCCATCACGTAGCCCGGGTACTCCGGCGCGGCGGTGGGCACCGTGGAATCCGGCACCCCGGCGGCCAGGCTCAGGAAGGTGGCCTCCAGCGCGTTCCAGGTGAATTCGTCCACCAGGTTGGTCTCGGGCTGATTGAATTCCATCTGCCAGCTGTGCAGGGAATCCAGGGTGGTCTGGCCGAAGATGCCGTCGATCTTGCCCGGGTCCTGCACGGTGTCGTAGAAATAGCTGATGTAGCGCAGCAAAAACTGCACAAAGGCCACCGAGGGACCCTGGGCGCCCACCGCCAGGTCAAAGCCGGGCCAGGGCACAAGGTTAAAGGCCACCAGCAGACCGTCGGCCGAGCGCAGCCGCTGGGACTGCTCATACAGCGCCTGCCAGGTGGCGGGGCCGATCACGCCGTCCGCGGTGAGGCCGAACATGGTCTGGAACGCCCGCACCGCCGCGGTGGTGGACGGGCCGTAGATGCCGTCGATGGTCACGGTCGGCAGGGTGGGGAAGTAGACCGCCAGCAGCTTTAAGTAGAACTGGGCTTCCCGCACCGACTTGCCGGTGCTGCCCTGGCGCAGCGGGGTGCCCGGGTAGGTGCCGGGGCGCTGGTTGGGGGCAAGCAGGGAATCGGCCACGTCGCCGTAGACCTCATACATCTTCTGCCAGGTGGCGGAGCCCACCACGCCGTCCACGGTCAGGCCGAATTCCCGCTGGAAGGCCCGCACCGCGCTGGTGGTGGCCGGGCCGAACACGCCGTCCACTGTGATGTTGGGAATGGACGAGAAGTTGGAGGCGGCCATGCGCAGATAGAACTGCATCAGGCGCACGCTGTCGCCCCTATCGCCCTGGCGCAGCGGGGTGCCCGGGTAGCCGCTGGGCTTGTTTTGAATGTCGTTTTCCAGGCTGTTGTAGGCAGCGGCAATGGCGTTCCAGGTGGCGGGGCCCACCACGCCGTCCACGGTCAGGCCGTTCTCCCGCTGGAAGGCCCGCACCGCGTTGGCGGTGGCCGCACCGTAGATGCCGTCCACCGAGATGCCGGGCAGGGCGGGGTCGAACTCAGACAGGGCGTTCAGCCAGAACTGGATGCGCTCCACACCGGTGCCCCGGCTGCCCACCTGCAGGGGAGAGCCCGGGTAGGTGCTGCCGTTCACGTTGCTCTCGCCGCTGGGCTTCTCGCCCTCGCTGGTCAGCTCCGCCAGGTCCTTGACCGACACGTAAATGTAGCTGATCTTGTACCAGGTGGCCCGGCCCACCACGCCATCCGCGGTCAGGCTGAACTGCTTCTGGAAGGCCTTTACCGTGGATTCGGTGGCCGCGCCGAACACGCCGTCGGTGCCCGGCTTGCCGAAGAAGGGGTAATCCTTGGCGATGCGGGTCAGCTGCCGCTGGATGATGCGCACGTTCTGGCCGCTGTCGCCGCGGCGCAGCGGGGTGCCGGGGTAGCTTTCCGGAATGGATTGCAGGTTGTTGGTGCGCACGATCTCGATGTCGTTGCCGTAGTAGTATTTCAGGATCTGCAGGGCGTTCTTGCCCTCTTTGGCCCGGTCCACCGTGCCCCACTGCTTCATGCCCTTGCAGGTGACGGACTTGCCGTCGCAGTATTCGGTGTAGTAGGGGTCGATGGTGCCCTGACGGCGCACGTAGGTGTTGAAGATGTCGTCGGTGAGCTTTTCCATCACCTCAAAGATGTTGCGTCCGTGCACATAATACTGGTCGTAGCTGGTGGAGTTGGTGATGTTGAAGGTGAAGCCCCGGCTGGGGTACCACTCGGTGAAGATGCGGTTCATGGCCAGACTGATCTGGGCGTGGATGTTGGCCCGCAGGGCCTGCTCCGGCCAGGCGGGCGTGACCAAACCCGCGCCCTACACCCGCCAGAAAATTTCCAGCCGCCGGTTGCCGTCCGGGTCCGGCGGGTAGATCAGAATTTTCTCGATCAGCGCCGCCGCCAGCTCCCGGCCCAGGGGCGGGGGGATTGCGGGGTCCGGGGCTTCTGGTGGTTCCGCGCTTCGGACCGGGGCTTCCAGCTGCCGCAGCCGGGCCAGCAGCTCGGTTCGCAGGGCGGCAAACTCTTCTTCCCCCAGCAGCCCGGCGGCCTTGTCCTGATAGAGCCTTGCCAGCGCCAGCCGCAGCCGCCGGGCCGTGCCCGCGGCGGGCGGCGGGGGCTTGACCGGGGCAGGGGGCAGGCGGACCGCCGCCGCAAACAGGGCGTTGATCCGCCCGGCAATCAGTTCCTCCAGGTCGGCAAGGGGCAGATAGGGCTGACCGGAGCAGGCCGCGGGGCTCTGGCGGGCGGTGCGGCAGCGGAAATACCGGGTGGGCACGCCGCTTTTGGGCACGGTGCCGGAGCGGGTCTGTTCCATCAAACGACCGCAGAGGCCGCAGACCACCAGCCCCGCCAGCGGATGGGGCGCGCCCCGGCTGCCCGAGCGGGCCCGGGCGGAAAGTAAGGCCTGCACCCGGTCGAACACCGCCCGGCTCACCAGAGCGGGCTGGCTGGCGGGGGCCACGATCCAGCGGCTTTCCGGCAGGCGGCGGGTCTGCTTGCCCCGCCAGCTGATCCGCTCCACCCGCCCCTGCACCAGATCCCCCGCATAGGTGCGGTTGGTGAGCAGCCGGTGAACGGTGGCCTTGGTCCAGAGCCCCGGCCCCGGCGCCCTGCCCGCCGCCAGCGCCTTCGCCGCAGCAGGGGCGGGAATGCCTTCGGTATTCAAGCGCCGGGCGATGGCCGCGCACCCAAGACCGGAAAGGGCCAGAGCAAAAATGCGCTCCACCACCGGGGCGGCGGCTTCGTCCGGCAAAAGATGGCCCTTTTGAGCCGGGTCCTTCTGGTAGCCGTAGAGGGGGCTGCTGGCGATGCTGCACCCCTGCCGCCGCTTGTGGGTCAGCACCGCCCGCACGTTGGCGGAAAGGTCCTCCAGATACCACTCGTTCATCAGCCCGTAGATCTGGCGGCTCTTTTTGCCCGCCGGGTCGCCGGTGTCCACATGGTCCACCAGCGCCAGAAACCGCACCCCCCACAAAGGAAACAGCCCGTGCAGGTATTTTTCCACCAGCTCCATGTCCCGGGTGAAGCGGGACTGGCTTTTGGCTAAAATCACGTCGATCTGCCCCGCCCGGGCGGCGGCGAGCATCCGGTTGAAGGCCGGGCGGTCCCGGTCCGCGCCGGAGTAGTCCTCGTCGCAGTAGATGCCCTGCACCTGGCAGCCCAGCCGCTCCGCCCAGGCCAGCAGCATGGCCCGCTGGTTCTGGATGCTCTCGCTCTCGGCAGACGCTTCCAGCCCCTCGTCCTCCCGGCTCAGGCGGCAGTAGAGCGCCGCCCGCGTCAATGCTCCGGCTCCTCTTTTGGCGGTTGGGGCGTGCTTTCGGTCAGCGTCTCGGCCAGACGGCGCACCGCCGCCGCCCGCTCCCGGTCGCCCTTTGCAAGAAAATGCTCCTCCAGAATGTAATGAATGGACGCCATGTGAAAATCCCTCCTGTTCGATGCATTTCGCGGCAGCTGCCGCCGTATCATCCTATGAAGCGGCGGGGCAAAAAAATGCGCGAAAATCCGGCGTCCGGCCCGGTCCGTTGTGCAGCCAACCGCAATATAACCCCCGAAGCGGTACAATGAGATCATGGACCCGGCGAGACGGCCGGGCCGCATGGAAGGATGAAGCAATATGATGTTGGGACTTTACACACTTCCCCAATGGGTGCTGCTGTTTTTTAGCTATGGATTTCTGGGCTGGGTCTGGGAGAGCGGGTATGTTTCGGTGCGTCAGAAGCACTGGGTGAACCGGGGCTTTCTGCACGGGCCGGTGATCCCCATCTACGGGTTCGGCGCGGTGGCCATTCTGGCCCTGTGCGCCCCGGTGGCGGGCAGCCTGCCGATGCTGTTTTTCAGCGGCATGTTCTGGGCCACGGCTTTGGAATACGCCACCGGCTGGGCCATGGAGCGGATGTTCCATGTGCGCTACTGGGACTATAGCACGGAAAAGTGGAACCTGAACGGGTACATCTGCCTGATGGCCTCGCTGTGCTGGGGCGTATTCTCGGTACTGCTGCTGCGGGTCATCCAGCCCCCGGTGGCGGGAATCATCACCGGGCTGAGCGGACCGGCAACGGCCATGCTGGCCACGGCGCTGACCCTGGCCTTTGCGGCAGACGTGGCGGCCTCCACCCGGGAGGCCCTGGACCTGCGGCGGCTGCTGGAGCAGCTGAGCGCAAGCCGGGAGCAGATCGCACGGCTGCAAAGGCGGCTGGAAATTGCAGGGGTCTTTTTGCAGCAGGATGCCCGGGAGGCCCTGGACGGCCTGCGCAAGGAGGGCGAGCGGGCCGCCGGCGTGGTGAGCCTGCGGCTGGAGGCGGCCCGGGAACGCCGCCGCAGGATGCTCTGGCAGATGAGCCGCCAGCTGGAACAGCTGCGGCGGGAGGGCAAGCTGCATCCGGGCCTGACTGGGCCGGACCAGAAGGCCATCCAGCGGGAGCTGTCGGCCATGCACCGGCGCACCGACGAGATGTACCGCCGGGCAGCCCGGGTGCTGCAGCGCAACCCCGGCTCCACCACCAGCCGCCACCCGGAGGCCATGGAGGAGCTGCGCACCCTCACCGGCAGCGAACCATAATTTTTCCGGCAGAATCAAACGAAGCGGCGGACCGAACACGGCCCGCCGCTTCACTGAGCCCGGCAGGAAAAAAGCGGCCTTGCAGCCCGCCGCACAAGGAGTATAATAAGGATGAAACAGAACAATGTGAAACAGGAATACCGGCTGCGGTATGGCATGCCGGAGCAAAAAGGGGGAACCGGTATGGAGACCGAACAAACCATGGAACAGCGGCTGGGGGTGGAGCTGGAAACGCTGCGGCACTGCATCCTGTTCCGCAACATGACCGATGAGGAGATCCGAAGCGCACTGGAGGCCGTGGGCGCCCGGCGGGCAAGCTATGCCCGGCGGGCGGTGATCGGGCAGGACGGCGATGCGCTGGAGGAGGTGGCGCTGATCCTTTCCGGCAATCTGCATCTGGCCCACGCGGATGCGGCGGGCAACAGCAACCTGATGGACGTGCTGGGCCCCGGTGACACTCTGGGCGTGCTGAACGCGGTGGGCGGCTACCGGCTGCACAGCACCATTACCGCGGCCACCGCTGCCGAGATGCTCTTTTTCCGGGTGGACAAGCTGCTGCGGGCAAACCGGCTCACCGACCCGGGGCAGATCCGCTTTGTGCAGAACCTGACCCTGGCAGTGGCCCAGAAGGCCCAGCGGCTGACCAAAAAGCTGGAGGACAGCATCCGCCGCACCACCCGCGAGCGTTTGCAGGACTACCTGAGCGCCCAGTATCACAAGGCGGGCAGCCGCACCTTTGTGATCCCGCTGAACCGGCAGGACCTGGCGGACTTTCTGTTTGTGGACCGGAGCGCTATGTCCAACGAGCTGTGCAAGATGCGGGACGAGGGGCTTTTGAAGTTCGAGAAGAGCCGCTTTGAGCTGCTGGTGCAGATGCCCATCACCGACCATGAGCCGGACCCCAACGAGGAATGACCCGTACATATCCAGAGCCCCCGAGCCAAAGCCGGTGTGGCATAAGAAAACAACGGTTCTGCCATAGGATTTTGGCGCACAAAATATTCAAAGGGGCGGGCAAGCCACCAAGGCTTGCTCCGCCCCTTTTCGTACTTTCTGCATCCAAAATCCTGGGGCACGGGCTGCGGGCGCGTCAATGATGCGCCCGCTCTGCTTTCGCAGACCGCCCAGCCGGTCCAAGACCCCACTGGGGTCTTGGCCGCTTCGCGGACCCGGACTGCATAGCACCGGAAAAGGCCCGATTTTGATGGGAGTGCAAGGAAAAGACCCGCAGTGGGCTGCGGGCGCGTCAATGGTGCGCCCGCCCTGCTTCGCAGACCGCCCTGGCCGGTCGAAGAACCCACTGGGTTCTTTGCGGCTTGCGCCACCCCGGCACCCTTGGTGGCTGTCAAGGGGCTTTGACGCTGCAATCCCGCAAAAGCGGGCCTTTTCCGGCGCTGTTTTCTTATGTCACCCCGGCTAATGCGGCCCGGGGGCTTTTTTGCGGGGATGCTGGTACCCTCTGGGAGGGGCTGGAAGGCACCCTGGGCGGCTGTTCGGACTCTGAGTACAGGGCCCCTGCCCCGGGACGGGCAGGCGCTGGCGGGCATGGCAGAGGGCCTGTGAGGGATAGCAGGGGAAACTGCCTGCGGCAACGGAAAAATGCAAGCAAAAAGAACGCCTTTCCGAACTTCGGAAAGGCGTTCTTTGGTTTATGGCTCAAAGCGGGGAGGGGGTCATTCCACCGCCCGCAGGCCCCGGTGGCCGGAGCAGGATTCCGCCAGCACCGCCACGCCACTGCCGGCGAGGAAGGCGCCCCACAGGGTGCTCAGGGCGAACCATCCGGCCACAGGTGCGGCCATGACCACAAGGCCCACCAGCATGTTCACGATGCCGCTGGCCAGCACCCAGCCCGCGCCGGGGCTTTTGGTGCGCCGCAGGGTGGTGTACTGGAACAGCTGCCCCACACCGGCCAGCAGGCCGAAGAAGGCGGCCACCGAGGTCAGCGATGCAATCATGCTCACCATCCCGAAGGGAGTGGTGAGGGCCATCCAGAGGGTGAAGAAGCTGAGCAGCGTCATGGCGATGCCGTTGGCCAGGGTCCAGCCGCTGCGCTTGTCCCAGGGAAGGCGGGCGAAGGCGATGATCTGGGCCACGCCGTAAACGCCCAGCCCGCCGGTGAGCAGGGTGGCCAGCGAGATGCTCGCCGCCCCCGGAGCCAGAATGGAGAACAGCCCCACTCCCACCAGGGACGCGCCCACCAGCAGGCCGCTCTTGCCGTTCACCGGCACAAAGGCGGTTTCCTCATCGGGGGTAAATTCCGCCCGGGGCGGGCCGTCGTTCAGGTAGTCCGCGCCGGAGTAGGTCTGGGTATAGGTATGATTGGTTTCTTTCATGGATGATTCCTCCTGAATTGGTGGGATGTGGGGGGCGGCGGGCCCGGCAGTGTGCCGGGCCCGCTTTGGGGATCAGATCAGCTGGTAGCGGGCCAGCAGCTCCTCCAGCACGGTGCCCTGGAACTTGTCCAGCCCGGCGTGCAGGGCCAGCTTGTAGGGAAGAGGCAGCTTCATGTCGGTGAGCTTGCGGCCGTCCAGCAGGTAGTGGGTGGCGTTGAGCAGGCACCGCAGGTCGTAGGCGGAGCCGAATACCTCGGGCACGCCCCGTTCCACGTCCAGCAGGGTGTAGACCGCCTCCATGGCGGTGCGCACCGAGTATTCGGTGGTGAAGATGGTGTCGCGCCGGGTCTCGGCAAACTGGCCAAGGAAGGCGAAGTTCACACATTCGGCGGGCACCACCTGGGGCCGGTCGCCTGCGGCACGGGGCATGAAGAATGCGGTCACGTAGGGCATCATGCAGGGAACGGTGGAGGCGGCTTCACGAGCCAGCAGCTCGATCTCGTTCTCGGGTACGCCCAGATGGTACAGCCACTCCATGCAGATCTCGGCGCCGGTGCATTCCGCCATGGGCTTGCCCACATAGTCGCCGGGTTCATCGGGGGAAAGACCGTAGATCCAGCCAACCAGCTGGCCCGCGGGCTGTGCCTTGAAGTGGGGCTGCCGGTTGAAGGTCCAGCTCATCAGCCAGGCGGAGTCCTTGGCGGTCACGATGCCGCCGGTCACCACCCGCCCGGAATAGGGGTCCCGGCGGCAGATCTTCTGCACATAAGAGGCGATGCGGTCGTCCAGCAGGGTCACGGTGGCGGATTCCCACTTGGTGGCCTGAATGTCGGAGCAGAAGGCGTCCGGGTTGCCGAAGGCCGGGTTCTGAACCGCCAGGCTCTTCCACAGCTGCCAGCTGCTGCCCTCGCCGTTCTCCACACTCAGGCGGGGTGCCTCGTCGTTGGAGCCAAGGGCCGCGCCCTCGGTGCAGGAGCCGTTGGTCACAAAGACCAGGTCGCTTTCGTCCAGCTCCCGGCTGCGGGGCTGGCCGTTCTGGACAAATTCCAGCCGGTGGGCCACCTTCCTGCCGGGCAAAAAGTGGAACAGCACGTTGGTCACCTTGATGCCGTATTCAAACTGTACGCCCTCCTTTTTCAGGTACTCCACCAGCGGCAGAATCAGCGATTCGTACTGGTTGAACCGGGTGAATTTGAGGGCGGAAAGATCGGGCAGGCCGCCGATGTGGTGCAAGAACCGGTGCAGATACAGCTTCATCTCCAGCGCCGAGTGCCATTTTTCAAAGGCGAACATGGTCTGCCAGTAGAGCCAGAAGTTGGAGGCGTAGAACTCGTCGCTGAACACCTCGTCGATGGTCTTGTTGTACAGGTCCTCGTCTTTTGCGAAGAAGAGCGCCATCAGCTCCAGAGCCGCCGCGTCGCTCAGACCGAAGCGGTTGCCGGTCTCGGCGCTCACGCCCTGGTTCAGGGTGGCCCGGTTCAGCGAGAAGTTGGGGTCGTCCTTGTTGAGCCAGTAGAATTCATCCAGCACGCTGGCGTTTTCCACCTCCAGCGAGGGGATGGACCGGTACAGGTCCCACAGGCACTCGTAGTGGTCCTCCATCTCCCGGCCGCCCCGGATCACAAACCCCAGCTGGGGGTCCAGAATGCCGTCGCAGGCGCCGCCGGGCAGGGGCGATTCCTCCAAAATGTGGATGCGCTCGCCGGGGATGCCGCCGTCCCGGATGAGGAAGGCCGCCGCCGAGAGGCTGGCAAGGCCGCCGCCCACCAGCCAGGCGGATTTGCCCTCGGCTTTTTTCGGGGTGCGGGGGCGGGCAAACGCTTCGTAGTTGCCGTTGCTGTAGTACATAAAAAATACCTCCTGTGCCGGGAGGGCGCTGCCCTGCCCGGCGGTAAAAAGAAAATGGATGGTACAAAAAGCGGGAGGACCCGGGCCTGCTCGCCCGTTTGCAGCAGCGCACAGCGTTTGCAGAAAAGGGAAAACCGGCAAGGCGCATCGCCTTTGACCTGTATTCATCATACGCTGAATCCGGGCGGGAAACGGTTTGCCAAACAACGGTTTTGCATTTGCGGCAAAAAAAGGCGGAAAAGGCAAAAAAATCCCCCTGACCCGAAGGTCAGGGGGAGAAGGGAAAAATTCAGTTCAGGGCTTCGAAGCCGTGGCCGCCGGGCAGCGGCCAGCAGCAAAGGGTGTTGGCCTCCAGCGGGGCCCGCAGCAGGCTTACCGCGTGGATGTGGCTGTTGTCGTAGGTCTTGAAGTAGTACACGCCCCGGGCCGGGTCGGCACAGCAGGAGTAGAGGGTCATGTCCGGCTTGCCCTCCGGGGTCATCACGCTGCCCCGCACCATGGCCACCGCGTCCAGAATGCGGAAGAACTGGTTCACCGCATCGTCACCGGCGGTGTGGAGCGAGTTGCATTTCAGGAAGGCCGCCCGCACGAACCGGCTCATGGGGGAGCAGTCGCCCGGCAGGCCGATGGCGCCCATGCCCTGGCCGTAGGGGGGCAGGGGAACACCGGGAGCAAAGCGGTTTTCCGGCGGCGCGGCGGAAAGGGTCTGGTAGCCGGTCAGGTTGGCCAGCTGCACCGGGAAGGGCGGGTTGTTGGTGAGCACGCCCACCGGGTCCTCGTAAAGACGGGAGCCCTCGGCGGTGACCTCCATCACCAGCGCGCCGGTGCCGTCGGCAATGTGCCAGTGCAGCGGGGCCAGCGGGTAGCCCGGCGCGAAGGGGATGCCCAGCAGGTCGATGCCGGTGAGCATTTCCCGGGCCTCCTTCAAGGTGCGGCAGCTGCCCAGCACCAGCGGGATCAGCTCGTAGGGGGCAACCGCGTCCGGCGCGGCCTGGTCGGCGGGGGTATAGTAGGCGTTGCCGGGAAAGTTCAGCCCGGCCATGTACAGCCCGGCCTCGTTCATGGCCTCGGCGTACAGGGGTACGCCCCCGGCCACGGTGGCCATGCCGATCATGGACAGATGGTGCGGCATCGCCGGGCGGCGGTGAAAGTGAAAGGCGAAGGAGCGGGGCGTTGCCACAACCTGCTGGCCGAAGGGCGTTTCCAGGTCCAGGTTACGGCCGAACAGCGGGTAAGGGGCGGAAAAAGCAATGCTTGTGCACATAAGAATAGTCTCCTTGCGGCGTTGGCCGCGGTCTTGGGGGTGTTTCGTTGAGGCGGCACCGCATAATTCCAGGTGGTGGAGCGCGCCGGAAAATTTTTTGCGAGATGAACCAAAAAGCGCAGACAAGCCTTGGTGGCTTGACGAGCATTTTTGGAAAATATCGCGGAAAATTTTGGCGTGATACGCCGCCTGAGCCGTGAGGCGTGAATTGTGCGGTGGTGCCTTAAGGCTAGTATACCACATCCGCCGGAAAAATCCGTTGTTTGAAAAACGCCGCCGCGGGTTTGGGCACACCCGGCCAGGTGGGGTAGACCTCGCTGGAGGCCACGTTGGCGATGTAATGCCGGAAGCTCACCGTCACGTTGCGGGCGTTCTCCTTGGGCTTGCCCAGGTGCACCGTGATGGTGGTGGGCACGATGGGGGTGGCCAGCACCAGCGGAGCCGGGCAGTTTTCCGCCGGGGCCACGCTGGAGGGGCCCTGGGGCCGGTAGAGAGAGTGGGGCGGAATGTCGAAGCTCTCGGGCTTGGGCTGGGGCGCGCCCAGACGCTGGGCGGGCAGCATCTCCAGCAAAATCAGGGCGGTCTGGCGGGCGAACACCTGCACCCCCTGCATGGTCACGGTCTGGTAGCCCTCCTTCTCCGCCGTCACCTCCCACACACTGTAAGGCTGTTGGGTGTTGTTTTCGTCCAGGCTGAGCGCTTCGTCCGGCGCGGGCAGCTTGATCACCGGCGCGGTGCCGGTCTCGTCGGTGACGATGGTCACAGGCGCATGGCCCTCGCCGCGCACCGTCACGGTCACACCGGGCACCGGGGCGCTTTGGCGGGCGGCGTAGCTCTGCACCAAAAGGCAGCCGTTCATCATGAGGCAAAACTCCTTTCTCTGTTTGGCATTTGGCGTGCGGGCGGTGCAAGCCGTCCGCTCTGGTTCCAGAATATTCCGCAAACGTGCCAACGGATACTCTTGGAATTTTGCCCCGGGTGTACTATACTGAAGATAACGTCTTTACCAAAAAGAAAGGGGCAGCGTTTTTATGCAGCATACCATTGAAAATGAATTTTTGACCGTCACCGTGGAGTCCAAGGGCGCAGAGCTGGTGAGCGTGGTGGACAAGGCCACCGGCGCCGAGATGATGTGGGACGGCCAGAAGGATGTGTGGCCCCGCCGCGCGCCCATCCTGTTCCCCTACTGCGGCAAGCTGAACGGCGGCCGCTACACCCTGGACGGCGAGACCTATGAGGGCGGCCAGCACGGCTTCGGCCGCGACCTGGAGCACGAGTTTGTGGGCGCGGAAAACGGCGTGATGCGTTTCGTGCTGCGCTCCAATGAGGAGACCCGCAAGAAGCTGCCCCGGGATTTTGCCCTGGAGAGCACCTTCACCCTGACCGGCCGCACCCTGCGCCAGACCATCGCCGTGACCAACACCGGCGACCGCGAGCTGCGCTTCGGCTTCGGTTTCCACCCGGGCTTTGCGCTGCCCTTTGACGAAAAGCACACCACCGCCGACTACGAGCTGCGCTTCGACGCGCCCCAGACCCCCGTGGTCATCGAGACCGGCGCCACCAGCGGCCTGGTCACCGGCGCCACCCGCGTGCTGATGGAGAACAGCGACGTCATCCCCATGGACGACCGGATGTTCGACCACGATTCCATCTGCATGAGCAAGCTGACCGCCAAGACCCTGAGCGTGGTGGAGAAGGACACCGGCCGCCGCATCACCGTTGGCCTGGAGGGCTTCCCCTACACCCTGATCTGGAGCGCCGTGGGCAACCCCGAGCTGCACTTCGTGTGCATCGAGCCCTGGCACAGCCTGCCGGACACCGAGACTGCCACCGGCAGCTGGAACGACAAGCCCTGCGCCGCCGCCCTGGCTGCCGGCGAGAGCTGGAGCACCGACCTGAACATGACCTTCGAGCGCTGAGCGCCCGCCGGGCCGGGGGAACACGCCCCCGGCCCTTTTTCATTCGGCCCCGCGCCGGAGATTCTGACCCCAAAAGGAGAACCAAGACCCATGAGCATCGCACCCTTTGAACGGCGCACCGCCCTTTTGCTTGGCGAGGAGGGCGTGAACGCCCTGCACGCCGCCCACGTGATTCTGTTCGGCGTTGGGGGCGTGGGCGGCTACGTGGCCGAGGCCCTGGCCCGGGCAGGCGTGGGCCGCCTGACTTTGGTGGACGACGACACCATCGCCGAGTCCAACCGCAACCGCCAGCTGATCGCCCTCACCGACACGGTGGGCCGCAGCAAGGTGGAGGTGGCCGCCGAGCGCATCCGGGCCATTAACCCGGACTGCCGGGTGGAAGCCCGCGCCCTGTTTTACATGCCGGATACCGCCGATCAGATCCCCTTTGAGGGGGCCAGCTATGTGGTGGACGCGGTGGATACCGTGACCGCCAAGCTGGAGATCATCGGCCGGGCGCTGGCCGCCGGGGTGCCGGTGATCTCCAGTATGGGCACCGGCAACAAGCTGCACCCGGAGCTGCTGGAGCTGACCACCATCGAAAAGACCACCGCCTGCCCCCTGGCCCGGGTAATGCGCCGGGAGTGCCGGGCAAGGGGCTACAGGAACATTCCGGTGGTCTATTCCACCGAGCCCGCCCTCACCCCCAAGCCGCTGGACGGCCCGGCCGAAGCGCCGGGCGGCGCGGTGCGGGCAGGCAGCCCCAAAAAGCAGACCCCCGGCAGCGTGAGCTTTGTGCCGGGGGCGGCGGGATTGATCATCGCCGGCAAGGTGGTGCGGGATCTGACCGGGCAGCCCTGAGGGCCCCGGCGGACCGGAAAACAAGACGGGAGGAAGACGGCTGTGAACGAAAAGCGCGGCGAATTACTGGAGCAGGTATGGAACCTGCAAAACCAGGCCTATGACCTGATGTGCGAATACGACGCCATGCCCCACCGCTACGGTGCGTGCATGCTGTATCAGGCCCAGGCCCACATGATCGACCTGATCGCCCTGTACCCGGGCATCACTGCGGCGGACCTGGCGAACATTCTGCGCAAGACTCCCAGCGCCTGCTCGCAGACGCTGCGCAAGCTGCGGGAGAAGGGGCTGGTGGAGCAGCTGCGCAACGCCGCCAACAACCGCCAGTACAAGCTGCGCCTGACCGAGAGCGGACAGGCGCTGTACCGGGACCACTCCGCCTTCAGTGCCGACTGCCAGCAGCGCACCTTTGACCGGCTGGCGGAGTTTACCGAAGAGGAGCTGGCGCTCTATCTGCGGGTGCAGCAGCGCATCAACGAGGCCTACGCCGACGATGTGCGCCGCAGCCGGGAGCATTTTGCCTGAGCGCCCCAAAACTGAAAAAAACACAAGGCCCCCGCGGGGCGGCAGAACAGCCGCTGCCCTGCGGGGGCCTTGTGCATGCTGGGGAGAAAATGCATAAAAAGAAGAAAATCAGAGTTTGCGGCGGCGGCCAAGACCCATGCAGCTGGCCAGCGCGCCCAGCACACCGCCCAGTACAGCGGGCAGCAGCCAGTAAAGGCCCTCGGCATACAGGGGCAGGCTCTCAAGGAAGGCCGCCACAGGGCCGCCCAGCAGCTTTGCCTGCACCAGGGCGCCGGGCACGCTCACCAGGATGGTGAAGGCCACAGCCACCGGGTAGCACAAAGGCGCTTTGCCGGTGATGCGATGGGTAAGGCCCAGCGCGATGAGCACGATGGCCACCGGGTAGATGGCGCTCAGGATGGGCACCGAGATGGCCAGGATGGTGTCCAGCCCGGCGATGGAAACGAAGAAGCTGATCACCGCGAAGATGACCACCCAGGCCTTGTAGGGAATTTTGGGCCACTGCAGGCTGAAATATTCACTGCAGCAGCTGAACAGACCGATGCAGGTGTTCAGGCAGGCGATCACGAAGATCAGGCCGAGCAGGGCGGTGCCCGCCGGGCCGTACATCCAGCTCATCAGGTTGGTGAGCACGCCCGCGCCGTTGGAGTAATTGTCGAAGCTGCCGCCGCTCACCGCGCCGATGTGGGCCAGCGCCGAGTAGACCAGCAGCAGAACCGCACCGGCGATCCAGCCCGCCCGGATGGTGTAGCGCACCACCGACTTTTCGCCGGTCACGCCCCGGTTCTGGATGTTCAGCGCGATAATGATGCCGAAGTTTAAGGCGGCGATGGTGTCCATGGTCTGGTAGCCGTCCACAAAGCCCTGGGCCACCACGTTGCCGGTGTAGTTGCCGCTGGGAGTGCCGTAGCCGCCGGGGGCGTTCACAAAGCAGCCCACCACCATCACCAGGATCAGCGCCAGCAGGATGGGCCCCAGCGCCTTGCCCAGCCGGTCGGTGAGCTTTTCCGGCTTGAAGGCCACCAGCATGGCCACTGCGAAGAATACAAAGGAATAGGCGCACAGCACCCAGAGGGGAGCATCCGGCCAGAAGGGGCTCACCGCCATCTCGAAGGAGGTGCTGGCGGTACGGGGGATGGCAAGCCCCGGCCCGATGGAAACATAAATGAGCAGGGTGAACAGCCAGGCGAATTTTTTGCCGACCCGGCCTGCCAATACCTGCAGTCCGCCGGACTGGGCCACCGCCACCACGCCCAGAACGGGAAGGCCGATGGCGCTGATGGCAAAGCCGATCATGGCGGGCCAGGTATCGGTGCCTGCCTGCGCGCCCAAAAAGGGCGGGAAGATCAGGTTACCCGCGCCGAAAAACATGGAAAACAGGGTCAGGCCCACAAAGAAACTGTCCCTCTTGGATAATCGCTGCACGCTGCTCCCTCCTTGTTCTAAAAGCGTTGAATCGCTGCTGCGGAAAAAAGTAAGTTGTTCCAGTGTAGCACAAAAACGAACACTTGTCCACGGCAGAGCTGTAAATCGCACCGGCAAAACCGTCAAAAGCGGACGAATCGCAGGGGAAATTTGCACAAAAAAGCCCGGGAAACCCGGTGAATCAGACAAAAACCTATCTTGTCAATAGGCGAATTGGATGAAAAACAGAGAAAAACTTTGGCAGGGGAAAGAGCGGAGACCGGGGGTGTTGCTTGACGTTATAGTATAATTTGAATAAAATAAAATTAGAATATTGATATATAAGGGAAAGGAGCTGCTTTGCATGAACATTCGGCCGTCTGCGGCGATCCGCCAGAATTATAACGAGATTGCGGAGCTTTGCCGAAGCTCCCGGGAGCCGGTCTACCTGACCAAAAATGGCGAAGGGGATCTGGTGGTAATGGATATTGACAGCTTCACCCGGCGGGAAAAAATGCTGGAATTGCGCGAGCAGCTTTTGGCAGTGGAGGAGGACCGGGCCATGGGCCGGATGGGCTGCACCCTGGAGGAGCTGGACGATTATTTGGGTCAGCTGCTGGACGAGGTGTGATATGCAGTATCAGGTGATCGTTTCCGAACGGGCGAAGGAGATGCTGGGGCGTCAGCTTCGTTTTTTGGCACAGGTGGATAAAAAGGCGGCTGCCCGCCTGCGCACTCGATTTATGGAAAAACTGCAGTCGCTGCGTCAGATGCCGCAACGGACTCCGTTTCTGAATGAGCCTTCTCTACCGGTCAACAAGTACCACAAGCTGTATGTGGAAAATTGGTTTCTGGTGATTTACCAGATTCGTGATAATATCGTTTATGTGGACTGGATCGTGGATTGCAGACAGGATTATCAGTGGCTGCTGCGGTGACCGAACAAAAAACAAGCCCCCGGCCTGCATTGTACAGGCCCGGGGGCTGTTTTGTTGCCCGGCGGCGGTCACAGCCGGCGGGCGGTTTGCAGCCAGGTTCGGCTCACCGGGCCGGTGCTGTCCTGCACCAGGCCGAAGGTGTATTCCATGGCGATGGTGCCGTTTTCCAGCGGCAGGGTCAGGGTGGCGGTCACGGTGTCGCCGGTGCGTTCGTACACGATGGCGTCCGGGTCCGCGTCCAGCGCGGCGCGGATGGTTTCCTCGTCCGGGTTCTGGGCGGGGAACACCTCCTCCGGCCCTTTCAGGGCTTTGGGCATACAGGGCCCGCCGCCCCGCCAGTCCGACGTCCAGGAGGCGTTTTCCTCAGCGAAATCCGCCTGGAAGATGATGCTGGAGGACGTTTCGGTGCGGCCCTCCTCGGTCAGGCCGAACCAGCTCTCGGACCGGGCATACAGGTACCAGGCGCACTCGGCGGGGGTCAGCTCAGTCAACGGGTCCTCCAGGTTCCGGAAGATGCCGGACAAAGCCAGCGCCCTTGTCTGGTGCTGCAGCGTGATCCACTGCTGCATGGTCAGCTCCAGCTCCTGCTGCATGGGGTCGGTGCTGGGAGTGGGCGGCTCGCCGCCCATGTAATATCTCCAGCCGTCCGCGATGGTCCAGCCGGTTTCCTCCTTCAGCGCCAGATACACATGGTCTGCAACCCCGTCGGAATACTGGGGAGCGCAGAGAATGGCCTCGGGGGTGTATTCGGTGGTGGTCCGCACCATCAGCAGGCAGCCGCCCGGGTCGGTGATGCAGTCCAGGCAGCTTCTGCCGTCCAACCAGGGGGTGTTGTCGGTCAGCGGGATCTGAAGGCCCGCCCACTCCTTTGGCGGGATCACCTGCACGCTGTCCAGCCGGGCGGTGAGGTATCGGCCCGGACGGTCCCAGTCGACACGGAACCGGGTCTCCAGCACATCGGTGATGGCGGCCAGGTCTTCCTCGGTGGGCTGGATGGGCTCAGGCAGCGGGTCCGGCAGCGTGACGGTGAGGGTGCTTTCGGCGGCAGAGCTGGCCGGAGCCTGGGAAGACGCGGGCGCGGCGGGCGCGCAGCCGGTGCAGATGGTGAACAGCAGCCCGGCGCAAAGGCCCAGGGCGGCAAGGCGGAAAGCGCTGCGGGTCATGAAAACTCCCTCCTTTTGAGGAATCATGCAAACCGTTCGGCTTGCCGAAAAAACGCGCGGCGGGGTTGCGGGAAAAACTCACGCCCGGCGGGCGCTTTGCAAATACGTGCGGCTGAAGGGGGCGGGGTCGTCCGGCACCAGGCCGAAGGTGTATTCCATGGCCACGGTGCCGCTTTCCAGCGGCAGGGTCAGGGTGGCGGTCACGGTGTCGCCGGTGCGTTCATACACAATGGCGTTCGGGTCCGCGTTCAGCAGCGCTTTGATCTCCTCATAGGCCGCACAGGGGGCGGGCAGCGGCTCCTCTGCGTTTTCCAGCGCGGCGGGGGTCGGGTTCTCGCCGCTGATCCGGTCGGTGAAATCCGCCCGGAAGATGGAGCCCACGGGCGTTTCGGTGCGGCCCTCCCCGGTCAGGCCGGACCAGCTTTCGGACCGGGCGTACAGGTAATTGGCCCATTCCTCGGCGGTCAGGTCGTTTAAGGGGGCGTTCAGGTCCCGGAAGACGCCGGAGAGAGCCAGCGCTCTTGTCTGGTTTTGCAGCATGAGCCACTGGTTCCGGGTCAGGCCCAGCTCCTCCTGGGCCGGGTCGGGGCTGGGCTCGGGCAGTTCGCTGCCCTTGTAGTTGCCCCACTGGTCCGCGATGGTCCAGCCCTCGTCGCCGTTCACCGCCAGATACACGTGGGTCATCACCCCGTCGGAATACTGGGGCACCCCGACCAGGGCTTCGGGGGTGTATTCGGTGGTGGTCTGGGCAATCAGCAGACAGCCGCCCGGGTCGGCGATGCAATCCATCCAGCTTTTGCCCTCCAGATGGGTGTTGCCGTCAGCCAGGGGCAGCTCCAGATCCTCCCACTCCTCCGGCGGAATGACCCGCACGCTGTCCAGCCGGGCGGTGAGATACCGGCCCGGCCGGTCCCAGTCGGCCCGAAAGCCGGCTTCAATGGCATCGGTCAGGGCGGCCAGTTCCTCCTCGGTGGGCTGGAGAGGCTCCGGCAGCGGGTCCGGCAGGGGGATGGTGGTGGGTTCGGGCGCGGTGCTCTCGGCGGCCACCGAGCTGGCCGGAGCCCCCGAGGACGCGGACGCAGCGGGGGCGCAGCCGGTGCAAATGGTAAAAATCAGCCCGGCGCAGAGGGCCAGGGCGGCGAAGCGGAACAACCGGAATGTCATACGGATTCCCTCCTTTTTCGGGGAGTGGGAGAAAAAGATCGTTAAAAAATACTTCTCTTGTCCTGAAAACGAACGGCAGGACCTTTCCATTGCACAAACGGGTCAAAATGCGGGGCGGGGAGAAGGAGAAAAATCCCCGCGTTTTTTGTGCAGAACAGAAAACCCGCCCCCTCGGACGCTTCCGAAGGGACGGGTTTTGTTGTTGCAGAAAGACAGGCTGCAAGGGGGGCGGCTTAGTAAGCCTTGCCCCAGTAGACCATCAGGTTGGCGGGCTTGCCGCAGCAGGGGCAAACGTCGCTGAGCTTCTCCTGCTCGAAGGGCATGCAGCGGCTGGACAGACCGGCCTCTTCCTTCATCTTCTCCTCGCAGGCCAGATCGCCGCACCACATGGTCTTGATGTAGCCGTTGTTCTTCTCGGCCAGCTCCTTGACCTCGTCCATGGTGGTGGCGGTCCAGGTGCGGTTCTCGCGGTTTTCCAGAGCGCGGTTGTAGATGTTCTGAGCCAGCTCATTCAGCAGGCGGGGGATCTCGGTCTCCAGATCGTCCAGGCTCACGAAGATCTTCTCGCGAGTATCGCGGCGCACCAGCACGCACTGGTTCTTCTCGATGTCCTTGGGACCGATCTCCAGGCGCAGGGGCACGCCCTTCATCTCCCACTGGCTGAATTTCCAGCCGGGAGAGTTATCGCTGTTGTCCAGCTTGACGCGGGCAAACTTGCCAACGCGCTCGGCCAGCTCGGCGGCCTTCTCGTTCACGCCGGGCTTGTGGGCGGCGATGGGCACGATGACCACCTGGAAGGGGGCGATGGCCGGGGGCAGGATCAGGCCCTCGTCGTCGCCGTGGGTCATGATGATGGCGCCGATCAGACGGGTGGACACGCCCCAGCTGGTCTGATGGGGGTACTGCAGGGTGTTGTCACGGCCGGCGAACTGCACGCCGAAGGCGCGGGAGAAGCCGTCGCCGAAGTAGTGGCTGGTGCCGCTCTGCAGGGCCTTGCCGTCGTGCATCATGGCCTCGATGGTGTAGGTGGCTTCCGCGCCGGCAAACTTCTCCTTGTCGGTCTTCTTGCCCTTCACCACGGGGATCATCAGGTAGTTCTCGCAGAAGTCCGCGTAGGTGTTCAGCTGCTGCTCGGTCTCCTGCTTGGCCTCCTCGGCGGTCTCGTGGATGGTGTGACCCTCCTGCCACCAGAACTCACGGCTGCGCAGGAAGGGACGGGTGGTCTTTTCCCAGCGGACCACGCTGCACCACTGGTTGTACTTCATGGGCAGGTCGCGCCAGGAGTGCAGCACATGGGCGAAGTGGTCGCAGAACAGGGTCTCGCTGGTGGGACGCACGCACATGCGCTCTTCCAGCTTCTCGGCGCCGCCGTAGGTGACCCAGGCCACTTCGGGAGCAAAGCCCTCCACGTGGTCCTTCTCGCGCTGCAGAAGGCTTTCGGGGATGAAGATGGGCATGGCCACGTTCTCGTGACCGGTGGCCTTGAACATGCCGTCCAGAATGTGGGTGATGTTCTCCCAGATGGCGTAGCCGTAGGGGCGCAGGATCATGCAGCCCTTTACGGTGGAGTAGTCCACCAGCTCGGCCTTCAGGCATACGTCGGTGTACCACTGGGTAAAGTCCTCGTTGATGGGGGTAATGGCCTCCACCAGTTTCTTCTTCTGCTCGCTCATTTGCTTTTTCCTTCCTTACTCGTCGCCCCGGAACCCCCGGGCAAAAATAAGCCCCCCAGGCGGGCCGGCCGGCCTGCCGGGGAGGCAGCATGATGTGATTTGGGTGGGATCAGGTGTTGTCTTCCACGTAGCGGACCACATCGCCCACGGTGTGCAGATTCTCGATCTCCTCGTCGGGGATCTCCACGCCGAACTCATCCTCCAGGCTCATGACCATATCGACCACGTCCAGGCTGTCGGCCTCGAAGTCCTCCAGGATGTTGCTGTCCATGGTGATCTTTTCCTCGTCGATGTCCAGCTGCTCCGCCAGAAGCTCACGGATGCGCTCGAAAGTATCCATATTCCAAAACTCTCCTTATTATATGCCCGGGTGCCGGGCTTGTTCAGGGCAGCGCCGCCTGAGCCCATGGGGCATGAATCGTGCGGTGGTGCCTTTTGATTACTATACATTTTATAGCGTATCTGGGGAACCTTGTCAAGGGTTAAATCCTTAAAACAAGGCAAAAAAAGCCCGCGAAGCCGCTTCTTGTGTGCCGGGCCAAATCCGGCTATAATAAAAGCAGAATCAACGGGCCGCTGCTGCGCGCCCGAACGCGACAGGAGGGGATGGGCATGCGGCTGGAATTCACCAAAATGCATGGCTGCGGCAACGACTATATTTATCTGGATTGTTTGAAGGGCATGATCGACAACGCCCCCGAGCTGGCCCGGCTTCTCAGTCCCCGGCGGTTCTCCGTGGGGTCGGACGGGCTGATCTGCATCGCCCCCTCCGACGTGGCCGACGCCACCATGCGCATGTTCAACGCCGACGGCAGCGAGAGCGCCATGTGCGGCAACGGCATCCGCTGCGTGGCCCAGTGGCTGTATGAGCATGGTGTGGCCGGGGAGGAAATGACCATCGAGACGCTGGCGGGCATCAAGCACCTTTCCCGCAGGGGCGAGGGCATCTGGCAGGTGGAGATGGGCACCGCCGAGTTCGAGCCCGCTCTGGTGCCGGTGAAGGGCCTGGGATCGGACCCGGTGATCAACCGGGCCATCGCGGTGGAGGGCCTGCCCTGGCAGGTGACCGCCCTCTCCATGGGCAACCCCCATTGTGTGACCGTGGTGGAGGATGTGCAGGGCCTGGACCTGGAGCGCATCGGCCCCGGCTTTGAGAATCATCCGGCCTTCCCCGAGCATGTGAACACCGAGTTCATCCAGGTGATGGGCAAAAACCACCTGGCCATGCGGGTGTGGGAGCGGGGCAGCGGCGAGACGCTGGCCTGCGGCACCGGGGCCTGCGCGTCGGCGGCCGCCGCGGTGATGCTGCGGCTGTGCGAGCCGGATACAGACATCGCCCTGGACCTGCCCGGCGGGCGGCTGACCATCCGGGTGAGCGAGGACTGGCAGATTCGGATGACCGGCCCCGCCAAGACCGTTTACACCGGCGTGGTGGAAGTGTGAGCGGAAAAGGAAAACAGAGCGTGTAACAATTTTGTACTTGCACCCCGGGGGATGGATGCTATAATAGAAGAAAAGCGGCCTGAGCCGTGCGGCAATGCCCCAAAGAGGGCGGCGGACCGGGCACGCTGGGAGAGAGGGATTCATGATGGATGAATTGATGGAGCTTTTAAAGGCAAGACCCACGATGTATCTGGCCACGGTGGAGGGCTACTGCCCCCGTGTGCGCCCCGTGAACCACTATATGATCTATAAGGGCTATTTCTACCTGGCCCTGTGCAAGGACAAGGAAGCCTACAAGCAGCTGCTGGACAACACCAACCTGGAGCTGTGCGTGGCCACGGGCGAGGAGACCTTCCTGCGCATTCAGGGCACCGTGAACTTCGACCGCAGCCCCGAGACCTACGCGGCGGTGTACGAGGCCATGCCCGACCTGAAGGAGGCCTACAAGGCCGACAGCGGCAAGCATCTGGCCCTGATCTACCTGGATCACATCAGCGCGGTGCTGTTCGACCGGCAGGACGAGGGCAAGGTCCTGGCCAAGTTCTGATTCTTACATACGCAAAACAAGCGCCCGCGCCGGACACTGAGCCGCGCGGGCGCTTTGTGTTTTTTCGGACGCTGATTCGATTCGGGAAAAGGAGGAAACGCCGTGGAAGAGCTGGAACGCAAATGGGCGGCGCTGGGGCGCATCGCCGAAGCCTTCAACCGGGCGGGCCTGGTCTGGGCGATGGGCGGCTCGCTGCTGCTGTATCTGAAGGGCAAGACCGGCCGCTTTGCGGACCTGGATCTGATGGTGCGGGAGGAGGACGCGGAAACCGCCTCCGGGCTGCTGTCGGAAATGGGCCGCCGCACCCCCACCGCCCCGAACCCGGCCTACCGCACCCGCTGCTTTGAGGAATGGCAGGTGGACGGGGTGGAGCACGACTGCTCGCTTTTGCCGGAACAGATCGCGGAATGGGTCACGGTGCAGGACCAGCGCATCCCGCTGCAATCGCTGGCCGACTGGCGGCGCTATTACCAGCTGATGGACCGCCCGGAAAAGGTGCGGATGATCGACGCGCCGGACCGGTAACCAAGAAAGAAACAAAATCCGCCGTTGTTTGCCACAAAACAGCGGCGGCTTTTTGTGCAGAATGGCTTATTTTCAGGATTAGACAAAAATAATAGGAATTATTCTTGACAAGTGGCGATTTATCGGGTATCCTCTAATCAGGAACTATTCCTGAAAACACTTTCCGCCCAAGCAACTAAGCCGTTTTGCAAGCGGCAGAGCCGGGACCCCCACCGGCGGGGCGGAAGCCCGCAAGCAAATACCGAACGAAACGTTAAGGAGGTTATCCCATGAGAAGTATCACCAAATTGGACCTGCAGTACGCCCACCGTTTTTATGGCTTCAAGGGCGAAGCCCAGTACCTGCACGGACACACCGGCGTATTGACCATCGAAGTGGAAGACACGGTGGAGCCCGGCGTGAACATGGTCTTCCCCTGCAACGAGATCCAGAAGACCGCCTGGGAGGTGCTGAAAAACTTTGACCACGCGCTGATCCTGCGCCAGGATGACCCCCTGCTGCCCGCGGTGCTGAAGGTCTATGAGGAGCAGGGCATCCGCGACGGCGCGCCCCAGAACCAGATGAAGGGCCCCGCCTTCCAGACCGAGCTGGCCACCGCCTACCCGGAGTGCCGTCTGGTGGTGACCAAGGAGACCCTGACCGTGGAAGGCATGATCAAGATCGTGTACGACCTGCTGAAGGACAAGCTGAACATCGCCAAGATCACCTTCACCAGCGGCGTGAACGCGGCCAGCGCCGAGTTCGAGACCCGCAACAACATCGACCGCTGCCCCCTGTGCGGTATCGCCCTGAACGAGAACGGCGTGTGCCCCAAGTGCGGTTATAAAAAGCACTGAATGTGAGCGTGCAACGGCCTTTTCCCCCAAGGCCATAAGAAAAGCCCCCGCCCCGGAAGCTTCCGGGGCGGGGGCTTTTGTGTTTGGAAAAAGGGGGCCGGTCAGGGGGAGACGTAGTTCAGCGGGTCCACCTTCTGGCCGTTCTTGCGCACCTCAAAGTGCAGATGGTTGCCGAAGGAGAAGCCGGTGTTGCCCACGCCGCCGATGGTCTGGCCCTTCTTCACCGTCTGGCCGGGGCTCACCGCCAGGCTGCCCTCGGTCATGTGGGCATACACGGTGGAGATGCCGTCCGAATGGTTGATGAGGGCCCAGTAGCCGTAGCTGTTGTTCCAGCCCGCCAGCAGCACGGTGCCGTCTGCCGCCGCCACGATGGGCGTGCCCTTGGGGGCGGGGATGTCGATGGCGTAATGGGGATTGCCGTAGATCACCTCACCGAAATGGGTGGACAGCCTGGAGTAGCCGGGCAGCGGCCAGGTCATGGACAGGCCGGTGCTGGGCTTCTGGGTGGGTGCGGGTGTGGGAGCCGGAGTGGGCTTCGGCGTGGGTGCAGGCGTGGGCGCCGGGGTGGGCTGGCTCTCGCCGCCCTCGCTGCCGTCGCCGTTTTCGCCATTCTCACCGTTCTCGCCGTTCTCACCGTTCTCGCCGTTTTCACCGTCCGGGGCCGGGGTGGGCTCCGCGGTGGGTTCCGGGGTCGGCTCGGGCGTGGGCTCGGGAGTCGGTTCCGGCGTGGGTTCCGGGGTCGGGGTGGCCTGCTGCTGGGCATTGGCCAGCGCGTCGGCGATCTGCTGCTCCAGCTGGGCCTCGGCGGCCTGCAGCTCCTCCTTGCGCATCTCGTATTCCGCCTCGTAGGCGATCTGCTCGGCGGTGCCCGCGCTGATCTGGCTGTCCAGCTTCTGCACCTGGGCCTGGTATTCCTTGCGGGTCTCCTCCAGCTGCTGCTGGTTCTCGGCAGCGGTGGTGCGCTTGCCCTCCAGCTCCTGGGTCAGGTCCTCCAGGGTCTGCTTCTGGGTCTGCAGCTCGGTGAGCAGGCTGTCGGTGTAGCTGCTCAGCTGCTGTAAGTTGGAGGAGAAGGTGAGCAGCTGATACAGGCTGCTGGCCTGCAGCAGCAGCGAGACTCCGCCGGAATCGCCCAGCTTCTGCATGGCCTGCAGCTGGGCCTTGTATTCCTCCATGGTCTCGTCGTAGCTCTGCTGGGTGGCGGCGATCTGCTCCTCACACTGGGCGATCTGGTCCTGGATATCTGCCTGGGCGTCGTTCAGGCTGTTGATCTGATTCAAAAGCATCTGGGCCTGCAGCTCGGCCTGGGCCTTGGCATCCATGTCCTCCTGCACGCCCTGGGCGGCCTGCTGGGCCTGGCTCTGGGCCTGGTCCACCTTGTTCTGCAGGTCCTGGATGTCCTCTTCGGTCACCTCGTCCTGGGCAAAGGCCACGGTGCCCGCCAGCATCACAGCGGCGGTGAAGGCTGCGCCAACGCGCAGAAAACGGTGCTTGTTCATGTGAAAATCCCTCCTTACGGGTGGGTTAATAACGCGAAAATTACGTTATTATATCATTTTAATCATACACCGTCAAGGGGGAGTTTGTCTCGCACAAAACATTGAAAAAACTGTGAAAAAAGCCCCCCGCGAATTCGCGGGGGACAAAAAACCGGAAAATTACTCGATGATGCTCTTGCCGGTCATCTCTTCCGGCTGAGCCAGGCCCATCAGCTTGAGCATGGTGGGAGCGATGTCCGCCAGAACGCCGCCCTCGCGCAGCTTCACGTCGCCAGCGCCGGCCACCAGGAAGGGAACCGGGTTGGTGGTGTGAGCGGTGAAGGGAGCGCCGTCGGGCTCACGCATCTGGTCGGCGTTGCCGTGGTCGGCAGTCAGCAGCACCTGGCCGCCGGCAGCCAGAACCGCGTCGATCACCTTGCCGGCGCAGGTGTCCACAGCCTCAACGGCCTTCACAGCGGCCTCGAAGATGCCGGTGTGGCCAACCATGTCGCAGTTGGCGAAGTTCAGGATGATCACGTCGTACTTGCCGCTCTCGATGCGCTTGACGCACTCGTCGGCAACCTCGAAGGCGCTCATCTCGGGCTGCAGGTCGTAGGTGGCAACCTTGGGGCTGGCGATCAGAGCACGGTCCTCGCCCTCGAAGGGAGCTTCCACGCCGCCGTTGAAGAAGAAGGTCACGTGAGCGTACTTCTCGGTCTCGGCGATGCGCAGCTGGGTCTTGCCGCACTTGGCCAGGTACTCGCCCATCACGTTGGTCAGGCTCTGGGGCTTGAAGGCAACCTCCACGTTGGGCATGGTGGCGTCGTACTGGGTGAAGCAGACGTAGTTCACGGCAAAACGGCCGTTCTTGCGCTCGAAGCCGGTGAACTCGTCGTCCACGAAGGTGCGGGTGATCTCACGGGCACGGTCGGGACGGAAGTTGTAGAAGATCACGGTGTCGCCCTCGGCGATGCGGCCGCCCTCACAGGTCACGGCGGGCACCACGAACTCGTCGGTTACGCCCTCGGCGTAGCTGTTCGCCATCACCTCAGCGGGAGTGCCCTTCACGCCCTCGCCGTAAACGAAGGCAGCATAGGCCTTCTCCACGCGGTCCCAGCGGTTGTCGCGGTCCATGGCGTAGTAACGGCCGGAGATGGAAGCGATCTTGCCCACGCCCAGTTCGTCCAGCTTGGCCTGCAGCTCGTCGATGTAGCCCTTGCCGGAATCGGGGGGAACGTCGCGGCCGTCCATAATGGCGTGCACGTAAACCTCGGTGGCGCCCATGTCCTTGGCCATGTCCAGCAGGCCGAACAGGTGCTGGATGTGGCCGTGAACACCACCGGCGGACAGCAGGCCCATCAGGTGGATGGCCTTGCCGTTTTCGATGGCAGCCTTCATGGCGTTCACAATGGCCTCGTTGGAGCGGATGGAACCGTCCTGGATGGCCTTGGTGATGCGGGTCAGCTCCTGGTACACGATGCGGCCGGCGCCGATGTTGGTGTGACCAACCTCGCTGTTGCCCATCTGGCCGTCGGGCAGGCCCACGTCCATGCCGGAAGCACCGATGGTGGTGTAGGGGCAGGTGGCGAACAGCTTGTCCAGGTTGGGGGTTTTGGCGGCCACGATGGCGTTGCCCTCGGTCTTGTTGGGCACCCAGCCGAAGCCGTCCAGAATGCAGAGCATCAGGGGTTTCTTAGACATAATGGATTACTCCTTATCAAAACTGTAAAAAACGCGCCGCCCCAAAGACGGCGCGTTATAACAAAAAGCTTACTTGCTGGCAGCAGCCACGATGGTGGCGAAAGCGTCGGCCTTCAGGGAAGCGCCGCCGATCAGGCCGCCGTCCACGTCGGGCTTGCCCAGCAGCTCCTCGGCGTTGCCGGCGTTCATGCTGCCGCCGTACTGAACGGTGGTAGCCTTGGCAACGGCCTCGCCGTACAGCTCGCCCAGCACCTTACGGATGGCAGCGCAGACTTCCTGAGCCTGGTCGCTGGTGGCAGTCTTGCCGGTGCCGATGGCCCAAACGGGCTCGTAAGCGATGACCACGCCCGCCATCTGCTCAGCGGTCACGCCGTTCAGGGCGATCTTGGTCTGCATGCGGACCAGCTCCTCGGTCACGCCCTGCTCGCGCTGGGTCAGGTTCTCGCCCACGCATACCAGCACCTTCAGGCCGGCGTTCAGAGCAGCCAGGGTGCGCTTGTTCACGGTCTCGTCGGTCTCAGCGAAGTACTGACGGCGCTCGGAGTGGCCGGTGATCACGTACTCAACGCCCAGGTCGACCAGCATGTCGGCGCTGATCTCGCCGGTGAACGCGCCGCTCTTCTCGAAGTGCACGTTCTCGGCGCCCACATGGATGTTGGTGCCCTTGGTCTTCTCCACAGCGGTGACCAGGGTGGTGAAGGGGGTGCAGATCACGACTTCGCAGTCGGCGTCCTTCACGGCGGGGATCAGAGCGTCGATCAGCTCAACAGCCTCGGTGGCGGTCTTGTTCATCTTCCAGTTGCCGGCGATGATGGCCTTGCGGTTTGCTTTATCCATGGTGAAATTCCTCACTTTTCTTGTTGATGGTTCCTGCGGATGGTAAGAACCGGAAAATGCCCCAGCCGCCCGGCGCAAGGGGGGCGACTGAGGCTTTGGGTTCAAAACTTAGGCGTTCTGGATGCAGGCGATGCCGGGCAGCTCCTTGCCCTCCAGGTACTCCAGGGAGGCGCCGCCGCCGGTGGAGATGTGGGTCATCTTGTCGCCGAAGCCCAGCTGCATTACGGCAGCCGCGCTGTCGCCGCCGCCGATCACGGTGGTGGCGTCGGCCTCAGCCATAGCCTTGGCAACAGCCAGGGTGCCAGCGGCCAGGGTGGGGTTCTCGAACACGCCCATGGGGCCGTTCCAAACAACGGTCTTGCTGGCCAGAACGGCGTCAGCAAACAGCTTCTCGGTCTCGGGTCCGATGTCCAGACCCATCATGCCGGCAGGCATAGCGTCGGCAGCAACCATCTGTACGTCGATGGGAGCGTCGATGGGATCGGGGAAGGAAGCGGCCACAGCGGTATCAACGGGCAGCAGCAGCTTTACGCCCTTCTCCTCGGCCTTCTTCATCATGTCCTTGCAGTAGTCGATCTTCTCGTTGTCCACCAGGCTGGAGCCAACCTCGTAGCCCTTGGCAGCCAGGAAGGTGTAGGCCATGCCGCCGCCGATGATCAGGGTGTCCACCTTCTCCAGCAGGTTGCTGATCACGTTCAGCTTGTCGGCAACCTTGGCGCCGCCCAGGATGGCGGTGAAGGGACGAACGGGATCGTTCACGGCGTTGCCCAGGTAGCGGATCTCCTTCTCCATCAGGTAGCCAACAGCGGTATCCTTGATGTAGTCGGTCACGCCGGCGGTGGAGCAATGAGCGCGGTGAGCGGAGCCGAAGGCGTCGTTCACGTAGCAGTCAGCCAGGCTGGCCAGCTCTTCGCTGAACTCGGGCAGGTTCTTGGTCTCCTCCTTGCGGAAGCGGGTGTTCTGCAGCAGAACCACGTCGCCGTCGTTCATAGCGGCAACAGCGGCCTTAGCCTGCTCGCCCACAACGGTGTCGTCGCCCGCGAACACAACGTTCTTGCCCAGCAGCTCGCTCAGACGCACGGCTACGGGAGCCAGGCTGAACTTCTCTTCGGGGCCGTTCTTGGGCTTGCCCAGATGGCTGCACAGGATCACCTTGCCGCCGTTCTCGATCAGCTTCTTGATGGTGGGCAGGGCGGCAACGATGCGGTTATCGTTGGTGATAACGCCCTCCTTCATGGGAACGTTGAAATCGCAGCGCACCAGAACGCGCTTGCCCTTAACGTCCAGTTCCTCAACGGTTTTTTTACCTAAGCCCATTGTTCTTTCTCCTCTCATTTTTGAAAGTATCCCAAAGGGAACGGCCGCCCGCGCCAACCGGTGCGGATAGCCGCTTTGTCATACCTGCCTTTATTATAAACAACTTGCGCCGATTTCGCAAGTTTTTTCTTGTTACTCTTTTAACGAAATACGCCCGTTCTTCCAATGAAAATCTGGGCGGTATGCGCTTTTTTGTGTTCCCTGTGTAAAAAAACGGGAAAGAAAAGGAAACAGCAAAAATCACGAAAAGAATTGGCAAAACTGCGCCGGGCGGCCCCAGATATGATACAATAAAAGTATAAGGCCGTTTTGCGCGCCGGGAACGGGGCGCGAAGCGGCGAAACGCCCCTTCATCCGCCGTCCGCAAAGCCAAGCGGGGACGGTTCTTCTTCACAGCAAAGGAGGCAATGCGTATGCCGGGCCTTGTGACCCATTGTGTGTTCGGCGCCCGCGCCCTGGCCCGCCTGCCGGACTGCCAGGCCAAGCGGGCCGCCCAGCGGCATTCCCGGGCTTTTTTCCTGGGGTGCCAGGGGCCGGACCTGTTTACCTATAACTTTTTGCGGCTGGCCTTTTCCAACCACCGGAACCTGGGGGCCTATCTGCACAACCACCGGATCAAAGCCTGGTTTTTGCAGGGCTTTGCCTGCCTGCCCGAGTCTGAGCCCGAGCGGGGGGTCTGCCTTGCCTATCTGGCGGGGGCCTACTGCCACTATGTGTGCGACAGCGTGTGCCACACCTTCGTGTACGCCCGCACCGGCTACGACCCGGCCCACAAGAGCGCCCGCTACTACGGCCGCCACGCCGCGCTGGAAAGCGACATCGACGCCTGGTACATGGCCCAGTGCGGCTATAGCTACACCCGGCTGCGCCAGGAGCAGATCTTCCGGCTGAATGAGGCGGAGAGCCAGCTGGTGAGCAAGTATCTGGCCAGAGTGCTGCAGGGCACGCTGGGCGATCTGTTCCCGGTGCGCTCGCCTTTCCGCCCGGCCTTTGTGCGCCGGGCCATGACCATGGCCTCGCTGGAATCCAGCCTGCTGCACGACCCGGGCGCCCAGCGGCGTCAGATGGTGGAAAAATTCGAGAACAAGGTGATGAAGTTCCCGCTGCTGTCGGCCAAGTTCATCACCGACGCGCCCAGCAGCATGCCGGACCCCATGAACCTGGCCCATGCGCCCTGGCGGGACCCCTGGAAGCCCCAGCGCCTGTTTACCGACAGCTTCGACGAACTGTTCTGCAAGGGGCTGCGGCTGGCGGTGTGGCTTTTGCCCCAGATGGACGACCCGGTGCGCTTTTTGATGATGACCGGCGACACCAACTACCACGACGACCGGGTGCTGGCGCCCAACTTCCAGCGGCTGGAACGGGCGGTGGCCGCGGGCCAGGCCGGAACCGGCCAGCCCGCCCCGGCGGCGAGCTGCGTTCGCTGAAGAAACATTCCGAGTAAAAAATCCCCTTCTCCCCCGGAGAAGGGATTTTTTTGCCCTTTTGGCCGCCGGATTATTAAGAAAAAGCAAAAATGTTTGAAAAACCGATGAAAACCGCAAAAAAGGCCCCACAGAGCCAAAAAAAGCTGTATAATATCTGCGCGGCTGTCCCGGAGGGGGAGCGCCGCGAAACAGGAACAAAACAGAATGAAAAAATGAGAAAGAGGATTGCAGCATGAAAAAGAAGATCCTTGTGGGGGCGGCGATTCTGGTCGTGCTGGCCGCGGTGATTCTCACCGGCGTGCTGGTGGTCTCCAAGTATCTGGTGGGCGGCGAAAAGCGCACCCGGGACAAGTGGGAGATCGAGACCGGCACCTACACCTTCACCGACGACGAGATCCACGTGCAGATGTACCGCCAGCCGGTGGAAGCCAGCATCCAGGTGGCGCAGATCCTGCCCGGCGAGTACGAGCAGGAGGGCTTTACTTACTACGATGAAGAGGTGCAGCAGCGCCTGGCCCAGAGCCTGATGACCATGATGGACCGGGGCGGCTTCACCATGGAAGAGCCCCTGGCGGTGCTGAACCCCTTCGGCACCGGCTCCAACGGCCTGTATCTGTATTTCACCACCGACTACAACTGCCAGATCCGCTACACCGTCACCACCGACGACGAAACCATCCCCGCCTACACCGCCACCGCCAACTCCGCCCAGGAGTACGGCAAGGTGCAGGAATTTCTGCTCATCGGCCTGGTGGCCGGGCAGGAGAACCAGGTGACCCTGGAGGCGGTGAACAAGCAGGGCGAGGTGAAGGACAGCTTCACCTTCACCATCCAGATGCCCGCCACCACCTCCGGCCACGCCAACCGGCTGGAGGCCACCGAGGGCGAGAGCACCGCCGAGATGAGCGAGGGACTGTTCTACGCCATGGGCCTGAGCGACTACTACGGCTACACCTTCTTCTTCGACAACGACGGCATCCTGCGCTACGAGATGCTGCTGGACGGTTACCACTCCGACCGCATCCTCAGCCTGGGCGACCAGATCCTGGCCTGCGTGGGCAGCAATAAAATCGCCCGCATCAGCCGCATCGGCCAGGTGCTGCAGGTGTACGACCTGGGCCGCTTCGAGCTGCATCACGACTTCAACTGGGGCCCGGACGGCGAGCTGGTGGCCCTGGCCACCAACACCGAGAGCGAAACCGTGGAGGACCAGCTGATCGCCATTGATATGGACACCGGCGAGGTGACCCTGCTGGTGGATTTCAGCGCGTTGATGAACGATTACTTCGTGACCACCGAAAAGGTGTCGGCCAACAGCTCCTTCTTCTGGCAGGCGGGTCTTTGGGACTGGCTGCACCTGAACTCGGTGCAGTACCTGGAAGAGGAGGACGCGGTGGTGGTCAGCTCCCGCGAGAGCTCCACCATCATCAAGGTGAAGAACGTGCACGAGGAGCCCGCCATCGACTGGATGATCGGCGACGAGGCCTTCTGGGAGGGCACCGGCTATGAGCAGTACAGCCTGACGAAGGAGGGCGACTTCACCCCCCAGTACGGCCAGCACGACGTGACCGTGATCTACGATGACAGCCTGCCCGAGGGCCAGTATTACCTGCGCATGTTCGACAACAACTACTGGGCCAACAGCACCCGCACCGGCTACACCCCCAGTCTGCCGGATTCGGTGGGCCAGGCGCTCACCGAGGACGCGAGCATCGTGAGCCACGTGTACTACTACCTGGTGGACGAAAACGCGGGCACCTTCCGCCTGGCCTGGTCCTTCGATGTGCCCTACTCCAGCGTGGTGTCCAACGCGCAGCTTTTGGAGGGCGGCAACTACGTGGTGAACAGCGGCGTGCCCCAGGTCTACGGCGAGTACGACTCCGCGGGCAACCTGATCCGCCAGTTCCAGTACCACAGCATGATGAACGGTTACCGGGTCATGAAGGACGACTTCGTGGGCTACTGGTTCCGTTAAAAACAGCAAAAGAAACAGCGGCCCCCCCGCCCGGAAACTGCTCCGGGCGGGGGGCCTTTTTTGCTGCGTTCGGTTAAGGGGAGAAACGCCGGAAAGCAGGGGGAAAAAAGAAGCTTGACCCAACGTTAACACCAGGTAAAGGACGGCGAAAAACTGGGTAAAAACCCGGCCGGGAGGCCCACAAGTGCCCCGGGGCCTTGGTATGATGGAAAAAAACCGGAAAAATGAGCGGTCCGGCCCCGGTTTTGCCGCCGCTCGTTTCGTATTCTGTAATACCACGCCCGGGGAAAGGAACGACCGCCCTTATGCAGACCGACCACGCCATTCTGGAACAGGTGGCTCAGGCCAAAACCAGCCTGGAGCGCGCCGACGAACTGATCCGGCAATACCAGCCCTTCATCAAGGCCCAGGCCAGCCGGGCGCTGGGCCGCCTGTGCACCGAGCAGGACGATGCGTTCAGCATCGGGATGATCGCTTTTCATGAGGCCATCCGGGGCTACAGCCGGGTCCGGGGCAGCTTTTTGCAGTATGCGGCGCTGGTGATCCGCAGCCGCGTGCGGGACGAGCAGCGCCGGGAGCGCCGCCATGCCCCCCACGCCCGGCTGGACCAGCCCGGCCCGGAGGAGGGCCAGACCCTGGGCGAGCGGCTGGCCGACCCGGAGGACCCGATGGACGCCGCCGAGGGACGGCTGGCCACCCAAAAGGAGATCCGGGAGCTGACCGAGACCATGGCCGGGTTCGGCATCGCCCTTTCGGACGTGGCCGAGAACTGCCCCCGCCAGCAGCGCACGCTGGAGGCCTGCAAGCAGGCGGTGCGCTACGCACGGGAGCATCCCGAGCTGCTGGAGGAGCTGCTGCGCACCAAAAAGCTGCCCCTGGCCCGGCTGTGCGAGGGGTCCGGCGCGGCCCGCAAAACGCTGGAACGGCACCGCAAATACATCACCGCCCTTCTTTTGATCTACACCAACGGCTACGAGATCATCCGGGGGCACATCTGCCAGATGCTGGCGCCGCAAGGAGGTGAACGCCCCGCATGAAATACCTTGTGATGGAAGTAAGGCCCAGCTACGCCATCCTGCTGGACGAGGAGGGCCGCTTCGTGCGGGCGGCCAACCTGCACTATGAGCCGGGCCAGACGGTGGAGCACATCGTGCCCATGCGCACCCGCGCCCCCCGGGGCAAAGGGGTGCTGGTCTGGCTGCCGGGTATGCTGGCGGCCGCCTGCCTGGTGCTGATGGCGGCCGTGCTGCTGCGTGCGCCCATTGCCCCCTATGCGTCGGTGTATCTGACCATCAACCCTCAGGTGCGCATCGACGTGGACCGCAAGAGCATGACCCGGGGCCTGGAAGGGGTGAACCAGGACGGCCAGGACCTGGTGGAGGGCTACGACTGGAAGGGCAAGCACCTGGACCAGGTGACCGACGAGCTGATCGACCGGGCGGTGGACATGGGCTATCTGGCCCCCGGCGGGGCCATCACCATCGACCTGGAAGCGGAGGATGAGGACTGGGCCGTCCAGACCAACCAGGCGCTGCAGACCCATCTGGAGGAATACCTGCAATACCAGAACCTGCGGGTCACGGTGCAGGTGGGCCAGAGCGTGAGCATCCCGGTGGCTCCCAAGGCCACGGCGCCGCCCGCGCCCGCCACCGCCGCCCCGGCCCCGAACCCCAACGACTCCGGCTACGGTGAGACCGACTACGGCACGGCCGCACCCACCCCGGAACCGGCGGGGGATTCCGGTTATGGCGAGGGGGACTCCGGCTACGGTGCAGCCCCCACCGCCGAACCCGAGGGCGACTCGGGCTATGAGGACGACGCCCCCGAAGCCGCGCCCACGGCGGCCCCCGCGCCGCAGGATTCCGGCTACGGGGAGCAGGGCGGTTCGCCCTACACGCCCCCCGCGCCCACGGCGGAACCGGCGGGGGATTCCGGCTACGAAGAGCCGGAGCAGCCGGAGCAGCCGGAGGAGCCCGAAGAGCCGGAACAGCAGGATTCCGGCTACGAAGAGGGCTGAAAAAACTTTTTTGAAAAAAGTTTTTCCCCGACCCCGGTTTTGCCGCCACAGGCTGCGTAATCTATGTCAGAAGCCAAGAGAAAAGGCTGTATGAAACATAAAAACAAATCACAGGTAAAAAGGAGACGATGGTATGACCAGAAAGAAACTGACCGCACTGCTCGGCGCCGGGTTGGCGCTTTCCATGGCCGTGTGCCTGCTGGCCGGCTGCTCCAAGCCCGCCCAGAGCACCGCCACCGCCGCCGCGCCCGCGGCCCTGAAACAGGGGGGCGTGATCTATTTGAAGGTGAACCCGGAGATCGCCGTGCGCTACGATGACAAGGGCATGGTCACCAGCCTGGAGGGCCGCAACCCGGACGGCAAGGAGATCCTGGACGGCTACACCGGCTATGAGGGCAAGGAGTGCAAGGCCGTGATCGGCGAGCTGGTGGCCCGCATCAACGAGGCCGGCTACTTTGTGGAAGAGGTGGAGGGCGAGAACCGCCAGATCACCCTGGAGGTGGCCCGGGGCTCCAGCCTGCCCGCCGACGATTTCCTCAGCGACATCGTGGAGCAGGTGCAGACCTACACCGCCGCCCAGCAGCTGACCAGCCCGGTGGAGGTGGACGGCGAGAGCAACTACGGCTGGACCGATTATGCCGACACCGACTACGGCCCGGACAACGACGGCGTGACCGACTACGCCGACACCGATTACGGCCCGGACAATGACGGCGTGACCGATTATGCCGAGAGCGGCCGCTCCGGCGGCGCTGCCACCCCGGCCACTCCCGCCCCCGGCGCCACCGACTACAACGACACTGATTACGGCCCGAACAACGACGGCGTGACCGATTACAACGACACCGACTACGGCCCGAATAACGACGGCGTGACCGATTACAACGACGACGGCGATTCCGGCTACACCGCGCCCGCTCCGGCTCCCGCGCCCACCGCGGCCCCGGCTCCCGCGCCGGACAATGGCGACTCCGGCTACGACGCGCCCGACAACGGGGATTCCGGTTACGATACCCCCGACGACGGGGACTCCGGTTACGATACCCCCGACGACGGGGACTCCGGCTATGACAACTGACCGCCCGCCGGTCTGGCGGCACGAATACAAGCACTGGATCAGCCCCCAGGAGGACTGGGTACTGGCCCGGCGGCTGGAGAAGCTGTTTGAAGCGGACCGGCACGCCGGGCCGGGGGGCGTGTACCGGGTGAACAGCCTGTATTTCGACACCCCCGCCGACACCGCCCTGCGCCAGAAGCTGGACGGGGTGGACCGGCGGGAAAAGTTCCGGCTGCGGTACTACGGGCAGGACACCGGCTTTCTGCGGCTGGAAAAAAAGAGCAAGAAAAACGGCCTGTGCCAGAAGCTCAGCGCCCGGCTGAGCGAGGAAGAGGTGCGGCTGCTGCTGGCCGGCCAGATTGACTTTTTATTGCACAGCGGCCAGCCCCTGCTGATGGAGCTGTACAGCAAGATGCGCGCCGGGCTGCGCCCGCGCACCGTGGTCTGCTACGACCGGCAGGCCTTTGTGTACCGGCCGGGCAACGTGCGCATCACCCTGGACCGGGACCTGCGCCGGGGCCCCGGTCCCGCCGCCTTTCTGGACCCGGAGGCTCTGGCCTGTACCGTGGCCCCGGGGGGCACCATTCTGGAGGTAAAATACGACGCCTTTCTGCCCGATCTGGTGCGCATGGCCGTGCAGGTGCCCGGCCGCCGGGCAGGGGCCTGGTCCAAATACGCGGCCTGCCGCAAATGGGAATGAGCGGTGGGTCGGGAGGGGTTTTATGACGTTTCAGGATATCTTCCGTTCCAGCTTTCTGGACAATTCCGCCGCGGTCAGCCCGCTGGATATGCTGCTGGCCATGGCTCTGGCTCTGGCGCTGGGCCTGTTCATCTTTTACATCTACAAAAAAAGCTACTGCGGCGTGATGTACGCCGCCAGCTTCGGGGTCACGCTGGTGGCCCTGTGCCTCATCACCACCCTGCTGATCCTGGCAGTCACCAGCAACGTGGTGCTGTCGCTGGGCATGGTGGGCGCCTTGTCCATCGTGCGCTTTCGCACCGCCATCAAGGAGCCCATGGACATCGCCTTTCTGTTCTGGAGCATCGCGGCGGGCATCGTGCTGGCGGCGGGCTTTGTGCCGCTGGCGGTGCTGGGCAGCCTGCTGATCGGTCTGGTGCTGGTGGTGTTCGCCGGGCGCAAAAGCGCCGACCGGCCCTACATCCTGGTGCTGCACTGCGCCGGAGACGCTTCTGCCCGCGCCGCTGCCGCGCTGATGGAGGATTCGGTGGCCGCCCACTCGCTGAAAAGCAAGACCGTGAGCGCCCGGGGCACCGAGCTGAACTACGAGGTGCGCCTGCGTCAGGAGGATGCCTCCTTCGTGGAGCAGCTGGCCGCCATGGAAGGCGTGGAGGAAGCGGTGCTGGTATCCTACAACGGGGACTATATGGGGTGAAGCCATGCTGCGCCACAAACACATCGACCGCATCTGCCTTGCCGCCATGGCCCTTGCTCTGGTGCTGGCGGGGGTGCTCTGGATGGGGGAGGAGCTGGGCATCCGCCCCACTCACAGCGACCCGGCCTACGCCTCCCGTTTGTTCGACGCGGATCGGGTGCACACCATCGACATCCAGATCGAGGACTGGCAGGCCTTTCTGGACACCGCGCCAAAGGAGGAGTATTCCCCCTGCGCCGTGGTGGTGGACGGCGAGCGGTTCGAGCAGGTGGGCCTGCGGGCCAAGGGCAACAACTCCCGGCGGCTGATCGAGGAGTACGGCCTTTCCCGCTACAGCCTGAAGCTGGAATTTGACCACTACCAGAAAGGGGCCAGCTATCATGGACTGGACAAGCTCTCGCTGGACTGCTCCTTTCAGGACAACAGCTACCTGAAAAACCACACCGCCTACCGGATGATGGACTACATGGGGGTGCCCGCGCCCCTGAGCAGCTATGTGTGGGTGACGGTGAACGGGCAGGACTGGGGTCTGTTCCTGGCGGTGGAGGAGCCGGAGGAAGCCTTTGCCCGCCGCAACTTCGGGCCGGACCACGGCCAGCTGTACAAGCCGGACTACAAGCGCCTTTCGGACGAAAACCCGGACGTGGCCCTGCGCTACACCGGCCCGGAGGAGGAACGCTACGACAACATCTTCCGCACCGCGAAATTCGACCCCTCCCCGGCGGACAAGCAGCGGCTGATCAAGGCGCTGGAACAGCTTTCCACCGGGCAGCAGCTGGACAGGGCGGTGGACCTGGACCAGGTGCTGCGGTACTTTGTGGTGCAGGTGTTCACCGTCAATCTGGACAGCTACCTGGGCCGCACCGGCCACAACTATTTTCTCTACGAGGAAAACGGGCGGCTGAGCATGCTGCCCTGGGACTATAACCTGGCCTTCGCCACCTATTCGCTGGGCATGCCGGACCCCATCAACGATGCGGAGCTTTATGTGAATTACCCCATCGACACCCCCGCGTCCGGCGAGGTGATGAAGAACCGCCCGCTCTACCATCAGGTGATGAAACATAACGAATGCTTTGCCGCCTACCACCGATATTTCGATGCGTTTCTGAGCGGATATTTTGAGAGCGGACGTTTTGCGGCCGAGACCGCCGCCACCGCCCGGATGATCGCCCCCTACGTGCGGCGGGACCCCACCGCCTTCTGCTCCTATGAGGACTTCTGCACCGGGGTGGATACCTTTACCGACTTCTGCCTGCTGCGGGCCGAGAGCGCCCGGGGCCAGCTGGAAGGCAGCATCCCCTCCACCTGGAAGGAGCGGGAGGAATGGGGCGGCCCCTACGTGGACGCTTCGTCGGTCTGGCTGCCGGACCTGGGCGAGCTTGCCGACCTGGCAGACGGCGTGCACTGATTGACTGAAAAACAACAGCGCGGCCCCGAACTGGAAAAACCGGTTCGGGGCCGCGCTGTTGTTTGTAAGAGGGTCAGCTGCGCTGGATGGGGGTGAGCTGGGGCGAGGCGGCGGTGAACTGGTCCTTGTCCACCAGGCTGTAGCCATAGCGCTGGGCGGAGAGAGTGACGGAGGTGCCGTCGCCCCGGGGGGCCTGGATCTCCTCGGTGGTCAGGCTGCTCACCACCAGATAGCTGCTCTCGTTTTCCGCCAGCACGGTGGCGCCCAGCTTGTCCTTGCCGTCGTCCCGGCTCAGGCACAGGTCGGACCGGCTCACTTCGCCGGTGGGGATGTCCACCAGAAGCTGGCAGCCCTGATGGAGCTGATCGTCCCAGCAGGGGAGAAAGAAGGTGTCGCCGATCACATAGGGCTGCTCGATTTGATGCAGAGATTCCCCCTGGGCCGTCAGCGGCAGGGTGCGCTGGGGCTGGCCCTTTTCGTCGCAGATGGCCAGCTGCAGCCCGTTGTTGGGATAAAACAGCAGCAGGGTCTCGCCCGCCATATAGGGCTCGGCATACTGCGTGTCGTCCGGGCACAGGTCCGCCAGCTCGGTCACCTGGCCGGTGGCCGGGTCCAGCGTGGCCAGCGTGTGGGTGGTGGCGCCCAGAACCCCCATGCTGTCGGCCTTGTCCGGGTCGTAGCCCATCCGGTGCAGGTACATCAGCCCGTCCCGGCAGCCGACCAGAGTCACGTCCTGATCGCCCGAAAGGGTGGCCACGGTGCTGCCGCTGCCGCCCTCCTTCGGCACCCGGATCGCCCGGATGTTATCGCCGGAGCGCTGGAACAGATACAAATGGTCCTCCGATGCGGCGGCACACATGAGCAGAGCGCCGCTGTCGCACTGGTACACCAGGCGGCGATCACTGCCGTCCGGCTCCATGCGGTACACCGCGTCGGTGCGGAGGAAGTAGAGCTGCCCGCCGGAGAGAAAGAGCCGGTAGTCCCCTTCGATGGAGTCCAGATAGGAGGTGTCGGTCTCGTCGGAATGGTCGCTGTTCACCTGGGCGGAGAGGGGCACGTCCAGCCCGCTGGCGTAGTCCACATAGTGGAGCTGACCGGCCAGGCTGTTGGCCGGGGTGGGCTCCACGTAGTAAAAGCCCTCCTCGCTGCCCGCCCCCTGGGAAAACAGCTGGTAGGGCAGCGGGGCGGTCAGCTCCTGCACCGGGCCGGAGGAAACGCCCTCGTCGGTACCGAAAGTCTGGCCGCTGCCGGAGGGCGCGGCGCTGGCCGGGGCCTTGCCGCAGCCGGCCAGCAGAGCCAGCGCGGCGGCGACGGCGGCAAAACGGATAAAACAGGTTGAACGGTTCATACGATTTGCTCCTTTTGAGATAAAATCAGCTCCAGCGTTCTTGCAGCTTTTCGGCGGCCAGCCAGCCTACTCCAAGCGCCATGACCAGAGCGCCAAGCCCGGCCCAGATGTCCGCCCGGCGGGCAAGCTCGGCCATGTGGAACAGGGGATAAAAGCCCACCCACCGCAGGCCGGAAAGCCCGCTCAAGGCCAGCAGCGGCGGCAGGCAGAAGGCGATGCTGCCCAAAAACATGGCCCCCAGCGTGTTGCCGACGTACTCGGAAAAGGACATCATCAGCAGCATCATGCAAAGGCAGGCCGCCAGCCGGGCCAGCACGGCAAAGACCAGCAGGTCGGAAAGGCTCACCCAGGCAGGGATGGCCGCGTAGTCCTGCAGGCTCATGGCCGGGGCGAAGGGACGGCAGAGGCCGTAGTCCCGCAGCACGATGATGAAACGGGGCAGGCAGGTGAACAGCCAGACCAGCACCGCGCCCAGCGCCCCCACCGCCAGCTTGCGGCGCAGGGTGGTCCGGCGGCCCAGCGGCGTTGCCATCACCACCCGCTTCATGCCGCCCGCGTGCTCAAAGGCGAACAGGCCGGAAAAACAGATGCAGCTCACAAGGCCCGCGATCAGGGTGTCCTGCAGATCGCCCTCGCCGGAGAAGCAGAACAGCTTCTGCCAGCCGCTCTCGTAGACCAGCTGGGCCTTGGGATGCTCCTTTAAGTAACTCAGGTTCCCGTACTGGATGCGCTGGAAGACGTTCATCTTCTGCTGTAAGCCGTAGTAGGCGCCCATCTGGGCCTGGTAGCTCTCCTCGGTGATCTGGCCGGATTGCAGCGCCGCGTCCAGCCGGCGGATGGGCTCGAACTCCTCGTTCAGCTCCAGCAGCTTCTGGTGGGTGGCCTCGGTGTAGGGCCCGGCCAGCTGCTTCATGTACCAGGCGTAATAAATTTCCTCCGCGTCGATGTAGCTTTCGGTGGTCACGGTCTGGAAGGTCTGGTATCCGGCGAAGGCCAGCAGCACCACCGCCGCGCCGCAGAGCAAAAACAGCTTGCGGCCCTCCTGCCGCAGCACGGTGGTGGCTTTGGTTTGGGCCGCTTTCCGCCGCAGCCCGGCGAAGGCCGGGGCCGCCAGCAGCTGCCCCCGGCAGAAGAGCAGGCAGAAGCCGCCCGCCAGTAAGCTGCCGTACAAAATCACCGCCAGCCATTCCACCAGCGGCAGGCTGACCGGAGTATCGAACCAGTAAAGGTTCCGGTAGTTGCCCAAAAGCTCGTTGGTGCGCAGGATGCTCACCAGATTCGCGTATTTGATCACGTTCAGGCGGCTGGTGGCGGGAATGGCCTGCCGGATGAGCCACTGGGCGGCGGGCAGGGCCAGCGCGGCGCACCAGCCCGCAAAGGCCCGGCGGGCCCACAGGGCGGCCAGCATCACCCAAAGGCCCATCACGAAGGCCCCGGCCCACTTGGCCAGCAAAAACAGCACCAGATACTGCCCCACTGTGATCTGCATGGTGCAGCGCATCAGGGCGGGCACGCTCTGGATGCTGCGCCCCAGCGGCCCGAGACCGAAGGTAAGCCCGCAGTAGACAAGGTTCACGCCGTACAACAGCAGCAGCACGGCCAAAAGGCTCACCGCCAGCGCGCCCAGCTTTGCCAGCGCGGTGTGCATCCGCCCACCGGGCATGCTGCGCAACAGGTTCAGCATGCCGCTGTCCCGCTCCTGGCGCAGCAACAGGCTCGCCACCAGAAGCATGGCCGCCAGCAGAATCAGGTCGGTGAACTGGTAGTCCAGCGCGGTGAACAGGCCCTTTTGCGGGGCATACTGAATGGCCACGCTGCTCATGCCCGCATACACGGCGGCGGTCTTGTCGATGTTGGCCCGGTCGTAGCCGCTTTTTCCGCTGTTGAAGATGGAAATGCCGGAGAGCTGATTTGCCTTGGCCTGCACGTCCTCCAGAAACTGGGGATAGCCCGCCACCGTGTCCAGCTCGGCCTTGAGCTGGCTCAGAAAGCTGTATTCCACCAGCAAATCGCCGGTGTAGAGCTGGTAGTCCTTGTCCTGGTAGGCCTGCTCGTATTTGGCGAAGAGGTCGGCGTATTCCTGCCGCACGTCCACCCCCAGATACCCGCCCACCGCCTGGTAGGAGAGGATCTGGTCGATCTGCAAAACGCCGTACACAAGGTCCAGCTTTTCGTTCAGAAAGGCCTGCTGGGCGGCGGTGTCCAGCCCGGCAAGGTCCCGGGCGGCGGCCCGCCAGGCCGCGGGCTGGGCGCTGCTTTCTCCGGGGCGGGTGCCGGTGTAGAGCAAAAACAGGTTGGCGGCGGCCAGCACCGCCAGACATAAGGCGAAGATGCGCTGGCCCCAGACTTTTTTCAGTTCGGCAAGCAGCAGCCTCATTTGCCATCCTCCTCACCGAATACCGAAAGATACACCGCTTCCAGATTCTGCCCCGGCGCGTGGGCGGCGATCAGCTCGCTCACCGGGGCCTGGTCCACCAGCTTGCCGTTTTTGAGCAGCAAAATTTCGGTGGCAACCGTCTCCACGTCGCTCACCACATGGGTGGCCACCAGGATGATCCGGTCCCGCGCCAGCTCGGCCAGCAGGCTGCGCAGCCGCACCCGCTCTTTGGGGTCCAGCCCGGCGGTGGGCTCGTCCAGAATCAGCAGCTTCGGGTCCCCCAGAAGGGCGCTGCCCAGCAAAAGCCGCTGCTTCATGCCGCCGGAGTAGGCGGCCAGGCGCTTGTCCAGCTCATCGGAAAGATTCACCCATTCCGCCACCCGCTCCACCTGGGCGGGCACCTCTTTGGCGGGAATTTCCTTCAGGGCGCACATATAGGCCAGAAACCGGCGGCCGGTGTAGCTGTCGTAAAGGCCCTGCTGCTGGGGCATGTAGCCCAGCACCCGGCGGAATTTGATGTCCAGCGCGCGGGCGCTTTTGCCGCACCACTGCACGGTGCCGCCGTCCGCCTTCAGGCTGCCGGTGATGATGTTGATGAGGGTGGACTTGCCTGCGCCGTTGGGGCCAAGAAGGCCATACAGGCCCGGGCCAAGAGAAAAGCTCACCCCGGCCAGGGCCTGTTTTTTTGTGGTGGGGCGGCCAAACAGGCCGCCCCGGGTCAGATAGCTTTTTTTCAGATTTTCCACCGCAAGGCAAGGGGCGGGATTCGTTTGCTGGGTCATGGTCATTCACCTCGAAAATGCCGCGCCCGGTCAGACGCAGTCGTTCACCGGCAGGTAGCCGTCCGGATTGGAGTTCAGATAATCCTGTCGGGAAAGGAAGGCGTACACGTTGGCCGGAAGGCCGGTGCCGGAATCGATGCGGTAGTCCGAAGCTACCAGGCACAATTCGCCCACCTGGCTCAGCACCATCACCGGCCGGTCGTTGAAGGGGGTGCGCAGGGTCATCTCGGTGCAGCTGCCCGCCGGAAAATCCAGCACATAGGCGCACAGGTCGTAGTCGCCGGTGCTTTGGGTGCTGGCGGCGGTGAGCAGCAGTTTGCCGTCGAACAGGTAGCGCAGGGAGGGCGCGCCGTAGCCCTCCTTCAGCGAAAAGGCGCAGGTGAGCTGCTCGCCGGTCGCAAGGTCCAGCCGTGTGGCGGTGCGGGCGGTCTCGTCGATGGTGAAGAGATACTCGCCGCCCACAAGGGAGCTGCCGCTAGCGCTGCGGTCGGTGTAAAAGGGCTGCTCCAGCTTGTTGTCCCGGATGGAGTACATGCAGTAGCGAAGCCCCTCTTCGGTGACCTGCTGAAAGCACAGCTTGTCCCCCGCGCAGCCGCAAAGGGCGTAATACGCCCCGTCCACGCCCAGGTCCAGCAGCGCTTCGGCCTTCCCGGCGGAAAGGTCCGCGCACCAGAGCTGGTAGCGGTTCTGGCCGTTTTCGCCGGTCTCCATCAGGTCAAAATACAGCCGGTCCCCGGCCAGGAAAAAGCTGCCCGCCGGCTGCTGACCAGCCGAAAGGGTGAAGGCGGTGCGCCGGTTGGAGCCGTCGAAATCCATGGTCATGGCCCGGGGGCCGCTGTCCTCGCCGGTTTCGGCGAAAAACACCAGCAGCCCGTCCCCGCCGCGCAGCAGAAGGGGAGGAAAGCTGGCGCCGGGGGTGGCAATGTAGCTGGTGCAGCGGTCGCTGTCGTGGCTGCAGCCCGGGTCGGCGCACAGAAAGATGCGGCTTTTGGTGGCGGCGTCGGTGTAAAACAGGTTGGCCGAGCCGGGGGAGATGCTTTGCAGTTCATAAACGCCCTCGTCGGTGGGCACGTAGACGCCGTCCCCGGCGCTGGAAACGGCGGCGGGCTGGGCGGTACCGCTTTCAGCGGAAAGGCCGGGATCACCGGAGCGGGCCGCGCCGCAGCCGGTCAGGCAGCAGGCGGCCAGGGCCCCGCAGAGAAAAAGGGCGGAAATTCGGGTCGTTAACATGGTCGTTCACCTCGAAAATGGGCCGGCTCATTCCAGCCGGGTAACGGGCCGGTAATTGGGCTTGGAGGCCCAGAAATCCGCTTCGGAAATCAGGGCGAAGGCGTGGACCGGCTCGTCGATCCCGTAGGAAATGCCCCCCGACCCCGGCACCTTCACGGTGCGGTAGCTGAGGCTGGGAGCCACCAGATAATCGCCGCCCGGCTGGGCGAAGACGTTCAGCATGCGCATCGTGTCGCGGGGGTCGGTGCTGTCGGCAAAAAGCTCCTGCCGGGTGGTTTTGCCCGTCTGGTCGATGAGGAAATTATAGGCGGTGCGGTCCTCGTGGGCCTGCACCACATAGCCCGCGCCGGTCACAGAGGCAAGGATGACAAAATCCAGCGAGCGGCCGCTGAACAGGTCGGTGGAGAGAGTGGTCTTCTCGCCGGTGGCGATCTGGATGCGGCGCAGCGTGCCGGTTTGGGTCTCCAGCAGAATCAGCGCGCCGTCCCGGCAGGCGGCGCTCACCGGTTCCGCACTGTTGTACAACTCCCGCAGCTCGCCGCTGTCCACATTGTAGGCGGCGTAGGCATTCAGGGTGTCCGACACCACGGATTGCAGCACCAGCTCCCGCCCGGCCGCGCCCACGATGCGCATTTCCCGCCGCTGCACCGAATTGTCGGTGGTCACCTTGCCGGTGGCCAGGTCGATGGCCGCGATGCGCTTTTCGCCGCTGCCCTCGCCCTCGCCGTAATCGGTCACGATGGTGTAAAAGGTCCCGTCCCCGGCGGCGGGCAGAGAGGTGAACGCATCGGATGCGCCGAAGCGGGCCACCTCCCGGCGGCCGGAGCCGTCCGGCGCAAGGGTCAGCACCCGGGGCAGGGCGGCTTCGCGGTATTCCGCGAAGGCGTCGGAATCCCAGGGAGAGCCGTTGAAGGTGACGAACACCTGCTCGTCGGTGGCGTAAACGTTGGCGCTGGTGCCGCTGTATGCGAACCAGGCGGGGCAGGTTTCGCCGCTGTGGGAGCAGTTGGGCTGGCTGCACAGGGGCAGGTCCTCGCCGGTGGCGTAGTCGATGTAGCGCAGAAGGGACGCGCCGCCGTCCAGCGTGGACAGGTAATAGTAGCCGCTGGAATTGCCGCTGCCGAAAGCGGTGTCCTGGCCGAGGGCTTTTAGCCCGCCGGAAGCGGTGGGCAGGGTGACCTGGGCGGTTTCACTTTCGGCGGCGGCGCCGGAACCACCGGAAGGGGCCGGGGCTGCGCCGCACCCGGCCAGCAGCAGGCAGGCGGTGAGGATGGCAACGAGTCGTTTCATAAAAAGGGCCTCCTTTTGCCGGAGAAAAGGCTGATTTCCTTCGGCTTGTTTCTGGCCCCAGTATAGCCCTTTGCCGGGCACGGTGTATGCAAGGAGATGTAACGAAACTGCAAATTCCCGGCTCACAGGCCCCAGTCGCCGAAGGGCTCGGCGCTGGGGGTACCGGCCCAGTAATCCGCCTTGGAGATGGCCGCGTACTGGGGCTTTGTGCCCGGAACGTAATGCGTGGTGCCGTCCGCGCCGGTCTGGGGCAGCGAGACGTCCTGCTGCGAGAGGATGATGAGATAGTGGTCCTCGTCCAGGTCGGTCACCCGGCTGGCGGCGGTGGTCTCGCCCAGATAGGAATAGGTCAGCGTCCATTCCTTTGGCGCGCTGCCGTCGGCGCTGAGGGTGTAAAAGCGTTCCTGTTCCAGGGTGCCGGTGCCGGAAGCAAAGACCCGCTCCTCAAACAGCAGGCAGCCCGCGTCGCAGTCGTACACGGTGGCCTCGGTGCTGCCGCCCGGCTCGGGCAGGGTGTAGCCGGAAAGGGCGGTGTCCTGCCCGGTGGCAAGGTCCAGCAGATGGAACCGGCGGTCCTGCTGGTTTTCATACACCAGAGTGGAGCCGAAGAGGGACGGGTAGGGCTGACTCTCCGCCCACTGGTACACCGTTTCCCGCTCCAGGGTGGAAAGGTCCAGCCGCACCAGCTCGTAGCCCCCGGTCTCCCCGGTGCGGTAGAGGATGAGGGAGGAGTCCACGCAGCCCCACACCCACTCGTTCTGCTCCACGCTCAGGGGGCAGACCGTCCGGCAGGTACCCTTCACCGGGTCGATGCACACCAGCTCGGCTTCGGTGGTCTTCTCCAGGTAGGTGTTGAGCCGGGCGTAGATGACGCTGCCGTCGGTGGCCATGGGGCGTTCCACCGTCTGGTTGGCGGCAAAGTGCAGAGTCTCGTGGCGGTCGCTGCCGTCCAGGCCCATCACCTCCAGCCGGGGCAGGGCCGAGGCATCCGACCCGCCGCCGGGCTGGCCCGGGAAGAAGAGCACCAGTGTTTCGCCCACCACCTCCGGCAGCGCCCCACCGGGGGAAAGGGGGATGTAGCTGGTGCAGCTGTCGGAATCATGGGGGCAGCCCGGCGCGGCGCACAGGGGCAGGATCTGGCGGCTGGCGTAGTCCGCGTACCAGAGGTTGAAGCTGCCGTCGGCCCGGGCCCAGGGGGTGACGAAGTAAAGGCCGTCCGGCCCGAAGCCGCCCAGCGGAACGCCCCCGGAGCCCTGCAGCAGGCTCAGCGGACCGGCGGGGGCGGTGTCGGCGCTCTGGGTGCTTTGGGCGCTGCTCTGGGCGGGGGCGCTGGCTGGCTGGGAAGGGGCGCTTGCATCGGACGCGGGCGCGGCGCAGCCGGAAAGGGCAAGGCAGGCGGCCAGGGCAAGGGCGAACAGGGCATTTTTTTGCATGGTGGGTCAACTCCTCTTACAAAATAAAAATACGCGGCCCCGGAATGAATGCTCATCCGGGGCCGCGTTTCTGTACTCGCTGGGCCGCCGGGTCAGAAGGCGGGCTGGCAGGCGTTGTAATTGGCGGTACCGGCCAGAAAATCCTCAGCGGAAAGCCAGGCGTAGTGGGGCGTGACCCGCTCCACCGTGCTGACCATGCCGCCGAAGGATTCCTGCACCTGCCGGGTGGCGTACCGGTCGATCACATACACCCGGTCGCCGCTGGTTCCGCACACGGTCACCGGATGGCCCATGTTGTCCAGCAGGCCCAGCTCCCGAATCTGGCCGGATGTAAAATCCAGGCAGAAGTTGGAGTTGCGGGCCACGCCGCCCTCGGCCAGGTCGGCGGCAAGGAAGGCCTTGCCGCCGATGGTGCGCACGCTGTAAAGGCTTTCAAAGGGCAGGCCCTCCGGGTTGGGCAGCTCCCGGGTCTGGCCGTCGGAAAAGCTCTGGCGGGTGAAGCACTGCTTGTCGTAATCGTAGAGATACAGGCAGTCGCCGTCCACCACGCCGTATTGCTGGGACAGCCGCCAGCTGGCCAGTTCCTCCAGACCGGCGGGGGCGTCCGCGTCCAGCCGGTTCAGGTGGTGGATGTTGCGGCTGTCGATGGTCTTGACCAGCAGCGACCGGTCATAGGCTCCCACCAGCCAGAAGCCGGTGTCCTCGGGGGCGTCCATCAGGGGATAGAGCGCGCCGTTTGTCTTGTCCAGCGCGCAGAGGCTGCGTTTGGACTGGCCGTCCGCGCCGGTCTCGGACAGCAGGAAGTAAAGAAAGCTGCCGTCGGCGGCGTAAAGGTCGGGGTCGGGCTCCTGACCGGAGGAGAAGCGGGCCAGCACCCGGCGGCCGGAGCCGTCCGGCTCTATCACCTCCACCCGGGCGGGCTCGCTGCCGTCAGAGGAGGAACCGAATACCAGATACAGCCGCTCGCCGTCGCACAAAAGGCTGGGAGTGATGCCGCCGGAGATGTCCACACAGGCGGTGCAGGCTTCGGAGTCGTGGGCGCAGCCCGGCGCGGCGCACAGCCGGGTCTGCTGATTCGAGGCGTAGTCCAGGAACAGCAGGGTGCAGCGGCCGTCCTCGCCGGTTTCCAGGGTATAAAATCCGTTTTCGGCAGCGGCGGCGCTTCCGGGCCCGCCCGGGCCGCTGATGATGCGCAGCGTGCCGGAGGCGGCAGGACGGGCCGGTGCGGCCCCGGTGCTCTGAGTGCTCTGGGCGGGGGCGCTGGCTGGCTGGGAAGCGGCCCCGGCATCGGATCGGGGCGCGGCGCAGCCCGCCAGCAAAAGGCAGGCGGTGAGGGTGGCGACGAGTCGTTTCATAAAAAGGGCCTCCTTTCGCCGGGGCAACAACGGGCGCGCCCGGCTGGTTTCTGGCCCCAGTATAGCCCCCGAGGGGGCACAGTGTATGCAAGGAGATGTAACGAAACTGCAAATTCCGGCTCACCGGGCGTCGGTGATGGGGGTGTAGGCTGCCTTGCCCGCCCAGAAATCCTCCTTGGAGATCACCGCCAGATGGGAGTCAATCAGGCGGGTGCCGGTCTCCACCAGAAACTGGGAATCCCACTCCGCCAGCAGCGGGTAGGGCACGGCTTCTCCCACCCGGTTCTCCCCGGGCAGCGGCAGTTCGGCAATCTGGCCGGTGGCCGGGTCCAGCCGGTACAGCCCGGCGGAGGGCTTGGCCTCCGGGTCGTTCGGGTCCACCGACACGCCCACCCCGTAAAAGGCCTGGCCGGAGGCGGCCACCGGCTCCAGCAGCGACAGGTTGGCGGGCAGGGTGATCAGCCGGTGCCGGTTGGAGCCGTCCGGCTCCATGCAGTCCAGCCATTGAAAGCCGGAGCCGTCCAGGTTGCCCAGAATGAGCTGGCCGTTCCAGACCGCCACGCTGGTGTTCTCCGTCAGCCAGCCGGTGCAGGCTTCGGAATCGTGTGCGCAGCCCGGGTCGGCGCACACCGGTACCCGAGTGAGGGTGGCAAAGTCGGTGAAGCAGAGGTTGTAGCCGCCGGGGCTGGCCATTCCGGATGCGTCCCGGGGGAGCACCTCATAAAAGCCGGTTTCGCTGGCCGCGCCGCAGGAAGAGTCCTCCAGCGGGGGAAAGAGCCATTCCAGCGGCTCGGCTTCGGGCGCTGCCGGGGCGGCGGAGGGAGCTGCACCGGCTTCGGGGGGCGCGGCGGGTGCGGCGCAGGCGCTGAGCGCCAGGGCAAGGCAGAGCAGGGCGGTCAACATTCGTTTCATGGATTCATTCCTCCTGTTGGCGGGGTTCGCCGTGTTTTGGGATGAATCCAGTAAACCCCGGCGGCGTTGCCGGGGTGTTTCCCGGATGTATCCGACCTGCATCACCGGCCTGTCTGTTCTGCTGTTTAGTAAACCACCGGCAGTTTTCCAAACTGTTTCATCCGGGCGGAAAAGCAGCGCAAAAAAGCGCGGCCCCGAACCATTTTCCGGTTCGGGGCCGCGCTGTTTGTGTTATCTGTTTACTTGGCGGCGGTGTCGGTGGTGGCCATCTCCTTGATGGAGGTGACCAGGCCCGCCAGATTCTGCATGTCGCTGGGGATGATGAGCTTGGTGGCACGGCCGTCGGCCACCTTGGCCAGGGCCTCCAGGCCCTTCAAAGCCAGCACCTTGTCGTTGGGGGCGGCCTCGTTCAGCAGGCGCAGCGAGTCGGCCAGAGCCTTCTGCACCTCCAGAATGGCCTGGGCTTCACCCTGGGCCTCACGGATGCGCTGCTCGCGCACCGCGTCCGCCCGCAGGATGGCGCTTTCCTTTTCGCCCTCCGCCTTGGTGATGGCGGCGGTCTTTTCGCCCTCGGCGATCAGGATGGCTTCGCGCTTCAGGCGCTCGGCCTTCATCTGCTTCTCCATGGCGTCCTGGATTTCGGCGGGCGGGATGATGTTCTTCACCTCAACCCGGTTGACCTTGATGCCCCACTTGTCGGTGGCCTGGTCCAGGATGGCGGTGATCTTGGTGTTGATCACGTCGCGGCTGGTGAGGGTGTGGTCCAGCTCCATGTCGCCGATGATGTTGCGCAGGGTGGTGGCGGTCAGGTTCTCGATGGCGCTCATGGGCCGCTCCACGCCGTAGGTGAACATCTTGGCGTCGGTCACCTGGAAGAAGACCACCGAGTCGATCTGCATGGTCACGTTATCCCGGGTGATGACGGGCTGGGGCTTGAAGTCCACAACCTGTTCCTTCAGGCTCACCTTCTTGACGACCCGCATCAGGAAGGGGACCTTGAAGTGGAAGCCCGCGCCCCAGGTGGCCTGGTACACGCCCAGCCATTCCACCACGTAGGCGTTGGCCTGGGGTACGATGCTGATGCAGCTGACCAGCAAAAGCAGCAGGATGACCAGAATGGGGATCAAAACAATCAATACTGTGGGCATAATCATTTCTCCGTTTCTTATTTGAAATCGCTGTTACATAAGGGGTGCGCGGGGATTACTGAACCGCGGCGGGGGTCTTTTCCGGGGCCACGGTCAGGGTGGTGCCGTTGATGGACTGCACGGTGCAGCGCTCGCCGGCGCGGATGGGGCTGTCGGTCACGGCGTTCCAGTCCACGCCGTCCAGCCGGACGCGGCCCACCACACCGGGGCGCAGGTCCTCCAGGGCCTGGGCGGTGCGGCCGATGTTCCGGTCCAGCTCCACGGCGGCGGCAGGCTTGACTGCGCGGGCCCGGCTGACCAGGGGCTTGGTGGCGATCAGCGCCACAAGACTTACCAGCAGGAACACCAGCGCCTGCCACAGCAGGTTATGGGTGAACAGGCTGGCAACCAGCGCCGCCAGCGCGCCCACGGCAAACCAGACGGTGACCAGGTTCGCGGTGGCCAATTCCACCACAACGAACACTGCCAGCAGCACGGCCCACAGCCAGATGGCCGCGGTGGTCGAAAGCAGGATCTCCATGGGTGTACTCCTCTCCGGCGGCGAGGGCCGCCTTTTTATTCAGGCGGGCATGCCGCCTGTGAAAGCATATGCAGCGGGAATATGGAACGAATATTCATTCGGGCGGCGGCCAGCTTCCGGCCCGGGCCGGAAAGTGGTGCCGTTGTCTGTATTTTACCAGATGGCGGGTGGGAATACAAAGCCCGCCTGGGGCAAAAATTGGCGGTTTTTTGCCTTTTTTGCGAAATTTTTGCCGGGGGAACCCCCAATCGAAGCCGGGCGAGGCGGGGCGAAGCCGGGCGGGCCCGGGCAAAAAACAAAGCCCGGAAGGGACGAACGATCCCCTCCGGGCACGAAAGAATGTTTAAGAGACCGGCGGCAAAAGGTGCGCTAGTGCCCCCAATACCGCCAGCTGAAATACTGCCAGGCCTCGCTGGCCAGCAGCGCCAGGGCGGACACGGTGGCCAGCGCCGCCCAGAGTAAATACACCTGCTGCCAGCCCCAGACGTCGCTCACCCAGCCGGAGAGCAGACCGCCCAGCGCCGCGCCCACGTAGGCCAGGAAATTGAAGATGCCGGTGAAGGCGGCGCTCTGGCCGGTGCGGGCAAAGCGCAGGGGAAGCAGGGTGGTGAGGATGGTGGTCACGCCATACACCAGCCCCAGCAGAAGGCCCAGGCAGATCACCAGCCCGGCCAGGCTGTTCTGCAAGGCCACCAGCAGCCAGCCGCAGGCGGCCCCGGCCCCGGTGAGGGCCAGCAGCGCCGCCTCCTGGCCGCCATGCAGCCGCCGCACCAGCCAGCCGGTGATCAGCAGTCCGGCGGTGCTGAACAGGGGGATGACTGCGGTGAACAGGCCCGCCAGGCCCTCCTGGCCCGGTCCGGCCAGCTGCCGCAGCAGGGTGGGGGCCCACAGGTTGATGCTCTCCTTGGTGGAGCCCTGGGCCAGGATCACAAAGGCGAAGCTGAGCATGGGCAGGGTGAGCATGGCGCGCAGAAGGCTGCCCGCCGGCCGGGGCTCGCCGGGCTCCTCTTTCTTGGCGGGGGAGGCAAGGGGCGTGGGCCGGTAGCACAGTCCGGCTTCGGCAGGGCTGGTTTTCAGCGCCCGCAGCCAGACCCAGAAAAAGCAAAAGGCGATGAGCGCCGGGCAGAAGAACACCCAGCGCCAGCCCCCCAGCCGCAGCACCGCGCCCAGACCGCTCCAGGCCACAAGATAGCCCAGCGTGGTGGGCAGGCTCAGCAGGATCGAGACCTTTAAGTACTCTGACGGTTCAAACCAGTTGGTGGTGATCTGCAAAATGGGGGGCCAGAACAGCGCCAGCGCCAGGCCGTTCAGGGTCCACAGCGCGGCCAGCGCCAGATAGCCCGAGCACAGGCCGATGGCCAGGTTGCAGGCTCCGCTGGCCGCAAGGCCCAGCGCCACCACCCGCTTGGGATTCCACTTCACGCTCAGCCAGCCGCCCAGCAGCTGGCCGGAGGCGTAGGTCCAGAAATACAGGGTGCTCACAAGACCCGTCTGCCCGCGGCCGATGGAAAGCACCCCCATCAGATCATCCAGCGCCAGCGAAAGATTGGTGCGCAGCAGGTAGGACACCGTATAGGCGGCCACGCATACCGCCATCACCCGCCGCTTGTGAACGGCCAGCACAGTGGACTGCTCTACAGCGATCACCTCCGTTTTGATTGGTCTGAAAGGAAGGAACAGAAAACCAGAGCGGGAAAAAACCTGCTCTGGTTTGTGCGTTTTCTGTCGAAAAGAAAAGGGGTTACCGGCCGCCGCAGGCCCCGCAGGACGCGCAGCCGCCGCCCGCCGCCGGGGCGGTGCCGAACACCTGCTCATACAGCTTCTGGCCGGTGGGAGTGGCAGCCAGGCCGCCCTCGGCGGTCTCCTTCAGGCTGCTGCTCATGGCGTCGCCCACCTTCTTCATGGCCAGGATGGTCTCGTCCGCCGGGATGGCGCTGCCGATGCCCGCCAGAGCCAGCTCCGCCGCCACAAAGGCCCCGGCCACGCCGGAGGCGTTGCGCTTGATGCAGGGGATCTCCACCAGGCCCGCCACCGGGTCGCACACAAGACCCAGAATGTTTTTCAGGGCGATGGCCACTGCGTCGCTCACCTGAGCCGGGGTGCCGCCCGCCAGCTCCACGATGGCTGCCGCCGCCATGGCCGCCGCGCTGCCGCACTCGGCCTGACAGCCGCCCTGGGCGCCCGCCACGCAGGCGTTGGTGGCGATCACCATGCCCACCGCGCTGGCGGTGAACAGGGCCATCACGCAGTCGTGCTCAGAGCAGCCCAGATCGTTCTGCATGGTCAAAAGGGCAGCGGGCAGGATGCCGCAGCTGCCCGCGGTGGGCGCGGCCACCACACGGCCCATGGCCGCGTTCAGCTCGCTTACCGCCAGCGCCCGGTAGAGCGCCCCGCCCAGCACGCCGCCGGTGAGGGTCTTGCCGTTTTCCACCGCCTTGCGCATCTTGAAGGCGCTGCCGCCGGTGAGACCGCTGGTGCTGCGCAGGTCCTCGGCGCAGCCCGGCTCGATGCAGGCGGCCATTACTTTATAGGTCTCGGCCATCTGGTCAAAGACCTCCTGCTCGGTCTTTTCCAGCTGGACGGCCTGCTGGCGCAGCACCAGGGCCGAAAGCGGTTCGCCCGCCTTTTCGGCGGCGGCGATCAGCGCCGCAACGGAATCGTATTTCAATTCAATGCTCATAACGTACCTCTCTTTCCCGCGCCCTGATTCAGTTGGCCGGCAGCATGGTGGAACTCAAAATGTGGGGCAGCGCCTCGATGCGCCCGTTCAGCGCCGGGTCCAGCCCGCCGTCCATCTCGATGGTCATGACCGCCACGCCGCCCTTTTTCTGGCGGGAAAGGCGGAAGTTGCAGATGTTCACCTGGCTCTCCGCCAGCAGCTCGGTCACCGCCGCGATGATGCCCGGGGTGTCCTGATGGAGCACGATCAGGGTGTTGTACTGGCCGGAGATGTGCACGTCCATGCCGTTCACCTTGGTGACCAGGATGTTGCCGCCGCCCACGCTGGCCCCCTGCACGCTCACGGTGCGGCCGGTGGCGTCGGTGAGGGTGATGAGGGCGGTGTTGGGGTGCGCGCCGTCGATCTCGGTGGGCAGGATGCTCACCGAAAGACCCGCCTCCTGGGCCAGCCGCGGCGAAAAGCGGATGCGCTCGTCGTCGGTGGCCATGCCCATGATGCCCGCGATGAGGGCCTTGTCGGTGCCGTGGCCCTTGTAGGTCTTGGCGAAGCTGCCGTGCAGAAGGATCTGGGCGCTCACCGGCTCACAGCCCAGCAGGGCCCGGGCCACCCGGCCGATGCGCACCGCGCCCGCGGTGTGGCTGCTGGAGGGGCCGATCATCACCGGGCCCACGATATCGAATACATTCATCATACTGGTTTGTTCCTCCCGATGGGTTTGTTCTTGTTTGAAATATCAGAATGGCCGCTTTCGGCCAAGATCCGGCAAAAATGCACAGCCGCTCACACCAGGATCAGCCGCGTGCCGCAGTTTTCCACCGCGGCGGCCTGCTCCGGGTCCACCCCGCCGTCGGTGACGATGGCTTCCACCGCGCTGATGGGGCAGATGCGCACCAGGCTCGCCCGGCCGAATTTGCTGGAATCCGCCACCACGATCACCCGGCTGGCGGCATTTCGCATCTGGTTCTGCATCGAGATCTCGCCCAGCCGCTGGTCGGTCAGGCCCGCCACCGGGTCGATGCCGGTCACGGTCATGAACAGGATGTCCACATGCACGTAGTTCAGTATGCCGGTGGGGAAGTCGTTCACCAGGGTGCGCTCGTCCCGCGAGAGGATGCCCCCGGTCAGGATCACCGTGAAGCCGGGCTTGTCCGCCAGGAGCAGCGCGTTCTGGATGGAGTTTGTCACCACCGTCAGCCGCTGGAACCGGGCGGCCAGCGCCTGGGCCAGCACCTGGCTGGTGCTGCCGTAGTCCAGCGCCACCACCTGGCCCTCCTCCACCATGGCGGCGGCCCGCCGGGCGATGCGCTGCTTTTCCTCCATGTGCAGCGCGTTCCGGGTGGAAAGCGACACATACCCCACCATGGGAGCGGCGGTGGCTTCCTGCTGCAGAGGCACCGCGCCGCCGTGGATGCGCTGCAGCTTTCCCTGCCGGTCCAGCTCCTCCAGATCCTTGCGCACCGTCTCGGAGGAAACGCCCAGCGCCTCCACCAGCTCGGCGGTGTGCACCGTGCCGTCCCTTTCCAGCATCTCTAATATAATGGAATACCGTTTTTTCGCAAGCATTTGTTTTCCGCCCTTTCGTGTGCGCTTGTCGGGGCAAACCGCCCGCTCCTTCTACTTTAAATTATAGCAAAAGCAGACGGGGTTGAACACTATTTCGCAGAAAAATCCCAATTTCAGCCCCCTTTGCCCCTCGCTGCGGTTGGAGTGCGGTTGGGGTGGAGTTGCGATTCTGTTGGCTTTACAATTAGTATACCGGGGGTTTCCCAAAAATTAAACAGATAAAATGAACAAAAAATGAAGAACCACTTTGTTTAATTGCGAAAAAATGGGGAAAAGGGGTTGAAATCAAAGAAAACCGCAAGTATACTGTGATTGTTCCCAAGGCGGGGCGGCCGGAACCGTGCGGCTGGCCCCCCAAGGCAGACCGGTATTCCGCGGCGAGGGCTTCGCTGCGAGGAAAATGGAAATGAGAAGTGTTTTGAGGAGGAATTTACCGTGAGCAACAAGACAAAGGCCGCCATGATGAAGGCGGCTCCGAACCGCTGGTTCACCTTCTGCATCCTCACCCTGTCCGGCGGCATCGCCTTCAAACTGGGCAGCATGAAGGATATGTTCTACGTTCCCATGCAGGAGTTCATGGGCCTGACCAACACCCAGATCGGCGGCGCCATGAGCGCCTACGGCATCGTGCAGACCATCGGCCTGATCGCCGGTATCTACATCTGCGACATGTTCAGCAAGAAGTACATGATCGGCGGAAGCCTGATCGGCATCGGCCTGGTGGGCTTCTATCTGGCAACCTTCCCTCCCTACTGGGGCTTTTTGACCGCCTTCGGCGTGATCGCCATCCTGGCTGAGGTCACCTACTGGCCGGTTCTGCTCAAGGCCATCCGCCTTTTGGGCGACGAAAAGACCCAGGGCCGTATGTTCGGCTTTTTGGAAATGGGCCGCGGCGTTGTGGACGTGATCATCGCGGGCACCGCGCTGGCCATCTTCGGCGCCATGGGCGAGGGCGCTGCCGCCCTGCGCGCCGGCCTGATCTTCCTGTCCTGCGCCACCATTGCGGCGGGCATCCTGTGCCTGATCTTCGTGCCCAACGACGAGAAGCGCGTTGGCGCCGACGGCAAGGAGCTGAACAAGGCCACCGCTGCCTTCGGCGGCATGATGCAGGCCATCAAGAGCGTGGACATCTGGGCCGTTGCGCTGAACGGCTTTGTGGTCTACTGCATCTACTGCGGCCTGACCTACTTCATCCCCTTCCTGAACAACATCTACCTGCTGCCCGCCACCGCGGTCGGCGCTTACGGCATCATCAACCAGTACGGCCTGAAAATGGTGGGCGGCCCCATCGGCGGCTTCATGTCCGATAAGGTGCACAAGTCCAGCGCCAAGCACATCCGCATGGGCTTCATCGTCTGCATCGTGGCCATGGCTCTGTTCATGCTGATCCCCCACGAGGCGCTGGGCGCTTCCGGCAACTGGATCGTGGGCGCTGCCTGCACCCTGGGCTTCGGCGCTATCGTGTTCACCATGCGCGCCGTGTTCTTCGCTCCCATGGACGAGGTAAAGGTCCCCGCCGAGATCACCGGTGCTGCCATGAGTCTGGCTTCCCTGGTCATCTACCTGCCCAACTCCTTCGCCTACCTGATGTACGGCAACTTCCTGGACCGCTTCCCCGGCATGGCGGGCTACCGCATCGTGTTCGGTGTGATGATCGGCTGGGCCGTGATCGGCGTGTTCGTATCCACCTTCCTGATCGGCCGCATCAAGAAGCATCATCAGGCCGACAAGTAAGCAAAATGCACGCGGGACCCCTTGTTCTTCGTGCAAATCCATAAAAAAATTATCGCAGCATGCAAATCCGTGGTGGAAATCCACGGATTTGTATGTTATTCTGGAACCAAGAGGCAAGACCCGCGCATCCGGGCGGCCCAAACAAACGACAAGGAGTGACGAAACGTATGCGTGAGTACCACGGCTTTACCGGCTGCGGGTCCTTCTACAAGGGCAACCTGCACAGCCACACCACCATTTCCGACGGCATGCTGACCCCCGAACAGAACGTGGCCCAGTATAAGGAGCACGGCTACCATTTCCTGTGCATGTCCGAGCACGACATCTACACCGACCACCGGGCTCAGTTCAACACCGAGGACTTCATCATCCTGCCCGGACTGGAGGCCACCGCGGTACTTTACCGGGCCATTGGCACCAACGAGCGCTATAAACTGCACCACATGCACGGCATCCTGGGCACCAGCGAGATGCAGAAGAACGCCCCTGAGGGCACCTTCAGCCATCTGCAGTACCTGCCCCCCATCAAGTTCTTCGGCCAGTGGGAGGGCGCGAAGGCCGCCCAACAGCTGAGCGACATGCTGCGGGCCCATGGCTGCGTGGTCACCTACAACCACCCGGTCTGGAGCCGTGTGCTGGACGAGGAATTCATGGACACCACCGGCGTGACCGCTCTGGAAGTGTTCAACTACAACTCCACCAACGAGGCGGCGGTGGGCAGCGGCCTGGTCCAGTGGGACCGGATGCTGCGGGCAGGCAAGCGCATCAACGGCTTTGCCAGCGACGACAACCACAACGAGGGCCTCTTCGACGACGCCTGCGGCGGCTGGATCTGCGTGCAGGCCGAGAGCCTGACCCACGACGCCATCGTGGAGAATTTTATCAAGGGCAACTACTACTCCTCCGCCGGCCCCGAGATCTATGACTGGGGCGTGAAGGACGGCAAGGTGTGGATCGACTGCTCCAAGGTAGAGCGGGTGAACTTTGTGGCGGGCAACATCGTGAACGACGGCGGCACCGTCATCGGCGAGCTGCGCAAGGACACCCTGACCCACGCCGAGCACACCCTGAAGGGCCACGAGAGCTACGTGCGTGTGGAGGTGGTGGACCGGTTCGGCCGGGCCGCCTGGACCAACCCCATCTATCTGGAGTGGGACTGAACGCCCCCCGCATGACCCCGAATCTTTGCGGCGCTTGCCGGGGCCTTGTAGCGTATGAATCATAGGAGGAAAGACCCATGTTGGATCAACTGCAATCCACCCTGGAATTCATCGACGGCAAACTCTGGGGCGATTGGCTCATGTTCGTATTGCTGGGCGTGGGCGTGCTTTATACCATCGTGACCGGGGCGGTGCAGGTGCGCCACTTCGGCTACATCATCAAGAAAACCCTGTGGGAGCCCATCCGGGGCAAAAAGAACGGGGAAGAGGATGCCGGCGGCATCACCTCCTTCCAGGCGCTGTGCACCGCCGTGGCCTCCTGCGTGGGCAGCGGCAACATCGTGGGCGTATCCACCGCGGTGGTGGCCGGCGGCCTGGGCGCCATCTTCTGGATGTGGGTGGCGGCCTTCGTGGGCATGGCCACCAAATACAGCGAGATCGTGCTGGGCCTGCTCTACCGTGAACGCAACGAGCAGGGCCAGTGGGTGGGCGGCCCCATGTACTACATCAAAAAGGGCCTGCACGCCCCCTGGCTGGCGGTGCTGTGCGCGCTGTTCATGGTTACCCAGATCATCGGCGGCAACTTCATCCAGTCCAATACCATCAGCGGCGTGATGAACCAGAGCTTCGGCGTTGCGCCCCTCATCACCGGCATCGTGCTGGTGGCCCTGATCTTCATCGTGACCCTGGGCGGTTTGCATCGTCTGGCCCATGTGGCCCAGAAGCTGGTCCCCGCCATGGCGCTGCTGTATGTGGTGGGCGGCCTGGTCATCATTCTGATCAACGCCCCCAAGGTGCCCGGCGTCTTCGTCGAGATCTTCCAGAGCGCCTTCGGCCTGCGGGCCATGGCGGGCGGCGCGATGGGCAGCATGATCATTGCCATGCAGAAGGGCGTGGCCCGCGGTCTCTATTCCAATGAGGCCGGTGAGGGCTCTGCTCCCGTCATCCACTCCTCCGCCAACGTGAAGCACCCGGTGCAGCAGGGCATGACCGGCGTCACCGAGGTCTTCCTGGACACCTTCGTCATCTGCACCATCACCGGCCTGGTGCTGGGCGTGACCGGTGTCATCGGCAGCGGCGTGCCGGACAACGTGCTGGCCCTCAACGCTTTTGCCACCGTGTGGGAGCCGCTGCGCTATGTGGCCTCCGTGTGCCTTTTGCTGTTCAGCATCACCACCCTGATGAGCCAGTGGTACTTCGGCTTCGTGGGCCTGAACTACGTGTTCGGCGCAAAGGTTGCCGACAAGTTCAAGTACGTATTCCCGGCCTTCTGCATCATCGGTGCGCTTTTGAAGGTGGAAATGGTCTGGACCATCCAGGACATCGCCCTGGCGCTGCTGACCATCCCCAACCTGATCGCCATGATCGTGCTGTTCCCCAAGGTGCGCAAGGCCACCAAGGAATTCTTCAGCGACCCGGAGCTGTACGAAGGCGCCCGCCGCTGAGTGACTTCTTTCTTTTGATTCCAGTTCGGAATATTCTTGTTTGGATATACGAATTGTGATAAAAATTACCAACCACAGCCTATTTGTAATATCCCCTTTTTCATCCTTTTCTCTTGGGCAGCCGGTCCCCTCACTCCTTGGCCGGCTGCCCCAAAATCATCTGCAAAAAGCGGCTTCGGGCGTTTGCCTGGGGCCGCTTTTTGCATGCCGGAAAACTTTATTCTTGCAAAGTGCAGCGGTTTGTGATACTTCTGTTAGTAGAAACCGAAAACGGGAGGGGATCTGTATGACCGATCAGGACAAACGAACCGGCGCACCCAGCCGGTATGTGCAGGGACCGGGGGCGCTGCGCCGCCTAGGCCGCTATACCCGGCGGCTGGGGCAGGGCGTGTTCCTCATCAGCGACGCGGCGGGCATCGAGCGCATCCGGCGGGATGTGGAGGAGGGCCTGCCCGGCGCGGGCGGGGTGGAGTTCGTGGCCTTCGAGGAGGCCTGCTGCGAAAAGGAGATCACCGAGCTGGTGCGCCGCTTTGAGGCCAGCGGATGCCAGGTGGTGGCGGGCGCAGGCGGCGGCCGTCATCTGGACGTGGCCAAGGCCGTGGCGGCCTTCGCGGGTGCGCCCATGGTGATGCTGCCCACCGTGGCTTCCACCGACGCGCCCTGCAGCGCCCTGGCGGTGCTGTACACCCCGGACGGCATCTTCGACCGGTATCTGTATCTGGACAAGAACCCCGACCTGGTGCTGGCGGACACCGCCCACATCGCCGCCGCCCCGGCCCGGCTGCTGGCGGCGGGCATGGGGGATGCGCTGTCCACCTGGTTCGAGGCCCGGGCCTGCGCCGAGGCAGGGGGCAAAAACAGCTTCGGCACCGCTCCCGGCGCGGCGGCGCTGTGTCTGGCGCAGGGGTGCTGGAACAATCTGCTGCGCTGCGGGGCCAAGGCCATGGAGCAGGCGGCGCAGAAATGCCCCGGCGAGGAGCTGGAAACCATTGTGGAGACGAATATCTACCTGAGCGGCGTGGGCTTTGAGAGCGGCGGTTTGGCCGCGGCCCACGCGGTGGCCAACGGCATCGCCAGTCTGGGCCGGGCAAACCGGGCGGGCCATGGCCAGGCGGTGGCCTTCGGCGTGCAGGTGCAGCTGGTGCTGGAGCAGCGGCTGGGTGCGCAGCCTTTGCGGGCAAGGCAGGACCTTGGCCAGGTGCGGGCCTTCTGCAAGTCGGTGGGGCTGCCCACCAGCCTTACAGATTTGGAGCTGGCGGACATCACCGGCGAGGAGCTTTCCGAGCTGGCCCGTGTGGCGCTGGACCCGGCGGGCAACATGGGCAACATGCCCTTCGCCGTGACCGCCGAGGACCTGATCGGCGCAGTGAAGGCGCTGGCGCAGCCGGTTTAAAACACAGGAGGAAACAACAAGATGATGGATGTGGTGTTCAGCCGCAGCGCCTGCGGCAGCCTGAAGATGGCCCAGCATTACGGGCAAGGGGAGTATAACGGCGCGGTGAGCGTGATCGTTGCCGCCCGGGAGGGGGAGGAGTGCGCCGCCCCCGCGCCCGGGGTGCAGCGGGCCGCCCAGCAGGCAGCGGAACAGCGGGCCCGCCGGGAGTGGGAAGAAGCCCGGCCCCTGGGGGGCGACCCGGCCAACGTGTTCTGCCTGGAAGGGGGCTGGAGCATGGGCGACATTGCGGAAAACCAGTTTCCCCAGGGCCGCCGCCGCTTGCTGGAGCGGGTGTTGGCCGCCAGCTTCGGGAGCAGCGCGGAAGAGCGGGAACGGGTGATCGAGGAGTTGCTGGAGGAGCTGCAGGCGAATCTGCAAACGGTGCTGACCCGCAGCGCCGGGGGCGAGGAGCTGCGCATCTGGTACAGCGACAACCCGGACGATGCCTGCGGCCTGTGCTGGCTGCTGGCGCAGCTGAACGGGTTGGCAAGTCACGGGCCGGTGCAGCTGATCAAGCTGCCGGTGTGGGAATACGGCGAGGGCGAAACCATGATGGCCTACACCGGCTGGGGCGAGCTGAGCCCCGGCGAATGGGGGCGGTATCTGCCGCTGGCCCAGACCGCCAAGCCCGCCCTGCTGCAAGCCTGCGCCGGGCGCTGGAAGGAGCTGCAGCGGGAGAACGCGCCCCTGCGGGTCTGCCTGAACGGCGGATTGCAGAGCATGCCCGAAAATTTTTACGACAGCTTCCTTCTGCGGGAGCTGGAGCAGCTGCCGGAGGAATTTCTGGAGGCGTCGCTGGTGGGCAACGTACTGGGCAAATACCAGCTGGGAATCGGCGACGGCTGGCTGGCGCTGCGCATCGAGGCCTTGTGCCGTCAGGGCCTGCTGGAGGTGGCCCAGGACGGCCCGGGCATCCGCCGCAGACTGCGCCAGCACGCCGACTGGGCGGGGCTTTGAGCAAAACAAAAGCGAAGTGTCTCCGGACCGAGGGTCCGGGCGCTTCGCTTTTTTGCTGTATTTTTTGCCGTGGGCCGGTCAGGCATCCAGGCGCTTGAGAAGGCGAGGGCGGCGTGGGGCTAGAAAGTCCACGGCGGCGTTCGGGTCAAAGGGGCGGCTGGTCTGCTGGGCCCAAGGCTGCATGTGGTACTTTTGCGCCTGGGCGATGGGGGCCGCGTCCTCCCAGCGGCGGTGGGTCAGCCAGCGGGCCGGGTGGGGGATGTACCGCCCGCCGCTTTCCTTCCAGGGGGCGCTTTCGCATTGGGTGGTTAGAGCTGTCAGCATGGTGTTCACAAGGCTCTCACTGGGCCGCAGGGCCTTCCAGGCCAAAAGAGCGGCCCGCCTGTCCGCCTTGCGGGGATAGGCCTGCCAGAACCGCTCAAAGCTATCCGGCGTTTGGGGGGCGGTTTGTGCCGGGACTGTTTGTGTTGCAGAGATTGCCGGTTTAGACTGAACGTGTTCGGGCTTTGACTCTGCTTTCGGTGCAGCGTTCCCCAATTTCTCAGAAGAGGGAGAAAACGCACGCCCACCGCCGCAGGCGGTGTATGTGTGTTGGGAATCTTCTTGGATATCTTTTTGGGTATCTTTTATAGCTCTTGCGGATTCATCACTTGAATGTTCCGAATTCGTTTCTTGCAAGTGACGATTTTGAAACATGGAAAGAACGGATTCGCTGATTGCATACCACAAGGTGCGGTCAAAGGCAAACCGGCCGAAGCGGCCCTCCAAAAGCGCACCCTGCCGCACCAGACTTTTCAGCAGGCGGCGGATTTTCGGCACGCTCCAAAAGGGGAAATGCTCGGCCAGCCGGGCGGCGCTGGCGTACATCCAGCAGCGGCCTTCCCGTTGGCAGTCGGGATTGGATCGGTTTTTTTCACACCAGAAGCGGATGTGATCCAACAGAATGGCTTCCTCCACCCCATAGCGGGCGGCGGCTTCGGTATCAAAGGAATAACGCATGTGTGACCCTCCTTTTTGAAAATACACCGGGAAAAACAAAAACCGCCCCCGGCGCACGTTTGCATGGCGCGCCGGATGACGGCTCTAAAAAAGGCGGGGCCTGCACCGGCTCCGCCTGATCGTTTCAGTTTATATGGTAGCACGGGTCGGGCCGGGTTTTCCAGGGTCAAAACGCAAAAAAATCCGGGCTTTCCGGGTCAAAATCGGGCTTTGGCCGGGCTTTTCGCGGCGGGGAGGAGATGGTATAATGGCAGCAAAGCCGAAAAAGGAAGTGATGGGATGCGCGGCGGTATCCTTGCGCAGAAAATTGCATAAACCCATGTGAGCAGACCGAACACATGGAAGTCTTACATGGGAGGAACAAACAATGAAACAGAACAAATACGACGACCCGAAGTTTTTTGAAAAGTACAGCCAGATGGCTCGCTCGCAAAAGGGGCTGGCAGGTGCAGGCGAATGGCACGAGCTGGAAAAGCTGCTGCCGGAATTTGCGGGCAAACGGGTGCTGGACCTGGGCTGCGGTTACGGCTGGCACTGTGCCTACGCCGCCCAAAAGGGCGCGGTCTCGGTGCTGGGCGTGGACCTTTCCGAAAAGATGCTGCAAACCGCCCGCGAAAAGAACAGCGGGGCGGTGATCCAGTACCGCCGCGCCGCCATGGAGGACCTGGCCTTCGCTCCGGGCAGCTTTAATGTGGTGCTCAGCTCGCTGGCCTTCCACTACGTGCGGGACTTCGCGCCGCTGGTGGAGCACATTCACGAATGGCTTGCGCCGGGCGGGGCGTTTGTGTTCTCGGTGGAGCATCCGGTCTTCACCGCCTACGGCAGCCAGGACTGGTACTACGGCCCGGACGGGGAGATTCTGCACTTCCCGGTGGACCGCTACAGCTTCGAGGGCCAGCGGCAGGCGGTGTTCCTGGGCGAAACGGTGACCAAATACCACCGCACCCTCACCACCTACCTGGAAACGCTGCTGCAAAGCGGCTTTGCGCTGCGCCATGTGGTGGAGCCCCAGCCGCCGGAGGAAATGATGGACCTGCCCGGCATGCGGGACGAGCTGCGCCGCCCCATGATGCTGCTGGTGGCCGCACAAAAGCAGTAATCGTTTTGCGTCAAACAAAAAAAGCCAGAGCGTTTTGCTCTGGCTTTTTGTTTTGCTTATTTGTTCGCCTTGGGTTCGGCCTTGACTTCCGCTTTGGGGGCTTTTTCGGCTTTGGCTTCGGGCTTGGATTCCGCCTTTGCCTGGGCAGGAGCTTTGGCCGGTTCCGCCGCCTTTGCGGGCGGGGTGAGACCCGGCTCTTCCACGGATTGCTTTTTCAGCACGGGGGCCGGGGCAGGGGGCACATCCTCCACCAGGATGGTGAAGCCGTAGGGGTTCACCTCGGTGTGCTTGCCGAAGGCTTCGGCCGAGATCAGACGGCACGACCGGTTCACGATGATCTCCGCCATCTGGGTGGGGCCGGTGCGGCGGTAGTGCAGCACGTCGCCCTCCGCCTGGATGATCTGCATGTCGCCCTCGGCGAAGGCGTCGCACTCCCGGCGCAGGTGAGCCAGCTGGCGCAGCACCAGGCGCACCCGGCTCTCGGTGGATTCCCAGTTGAAATAGGCCCGGTTGAAGGGGTCCCGGTAGCCCTGCATGGCGATCTCGTCGCCGTAATAGATGCTGGGCACGCCGGGCAGCGTGAAGATCATGGCGTAGGCCAGCCGCAGCAGACGCACGCCGTGGTCGTACCGGTCCCGAGGCAGGGTGCGGCCGCTCTGCCAGTAACGGTCCTTGCCGTCCGAGGGTTCGTCCGCAATGGCGGTCAGCGCCCGCTCGGTGTCGTGGGTGCTCATGAAATTCATCAGGCAGTGCAGCGCCGGGGCCGGGTAATGCTCGCAGATGGCCATGATGTCCTCGGCGGTGTCCGCCGCGCTGCGGCCCTTCAAAAAGCCCAGCACCGCGTTGCGGAAGGGGTAGTTCATCACCGCGTCCAGCCCCTTGCCCAAAAGATAGGTCCGGCGCACGCCGTAGGCTTCCTTGGTGGTGGCGTCCTCCCACACCTCGCCCAGCAGGTAGCAGTCCGGCCCGTGGGCCTTCACCGCCTTGCGGATCTCCTCGATGAAATCGTCCGGCAGTTCGTCCGCCACGTCCAGCCGGAAGCCGGACGCGCCCAGACTCAGCCAGGTGTCGATCACGCCGCCCTTGCCGCAGATGAACTCCCGGTAGGCCGGGTCGCTTTCCTGCACCTCGGGCAGGCTCTCGAAACCCCACCAGCTGCGGTAGCCGCAGGCGTAGTTGGGGCTGAAATCGAACCAGCTCCGATAGGGACTTTTGGGATCATGATAGGCGCCGCCCGGGCCGTAGCGGCCCTCCCGATTGAAGTAGATGGAATCCGAGCCGGTGTGGCTGAACACGCCGTCCAGGATGATGCGGATGCCCTGGCGGCGGGCCGCGGCGCACAGCTGGCGGAATTCCTCTTTCGTGCCCAGCAGCGGGTCCGGCTTTAAATAGTCGGCGGTGTTGTAACGGTGGTTGGAATGGGCCTCAAAGATGGGGTTCAGATAGATCCAGCTGACCCCCAGCTCCTTCAAGTAGGGCAGCTTTTCCATGATGCCCGCAAAGTCGCCGCCGAAGTAGTCCATGTTCAGATAGCCGCCCTCTTCGTTGGGCCAGAAGTAGGGTTCGCCGTGCTTGTTCTCCCGGTAGATGCGGTCGGAAAAGGGCATGGGCTTGTGCTTTTTGCCCTCGTGGAACCGGTCCGGGAAGATCTGATACAGCACCCCGCCCTTGATGGGCGCGGGGGTGGCGAAGCCCGCCTCGTACACGGTGAGCTGCCACCAGGGACCGGTGGTCCAGCCCATCACGGCCTGGCCCATGGGGCCGCGGAAGAGCTTGCGGAAATCGGAATACAGATCGAAATAGTAAAAATACAGCCCGGCCCGGCTCAGCGAAAGGGCCAGCGAGAAGCGGTTCACGCCCTCCTCGCAGCCGTCGAAGGCCATGGCATGGTGCACCGGCTCGCCGCCGTCCCGGATGAGCACCAGGTGCGGGCGCACGAATCCGTAATCGTAGGGGATGGTCAGCCGGAAGGTGACCTGCTGGCCGGTTTTCACCGCGCCGAAGGGGGTTTTATAGGCCGGGTCAAAGCTGTTGTATAACTGATCCACACAAACACTCCCAGAACAAAGATGCCGGCAGCCGCCGGGAAAAACGGATATCGAACAGGAAAAAGGCCCCGGGGCCGGACTGGCCGGCGCCCGGGGCAAAGGGGCGGACCACGCAGGCCGCCCTGAAATCAAAAAGGAAAACCGAAAGGGCGGGGTACCCTGAAAGAATTACTTCACGGGATGAGCGCCCCAGATGTCGCGGGCGTAGTCCAGCACGGAACGGTCGGCGCTGAACACACCGCTGTTGGCGATGTTGGCCAGGCTCATCTGGTTCCAGCGGGTGCGGTCGGCGTACAGCTTCTGCACGTCGGCCTGGGCGCGGCGGTAGTCCTTGAAGTCGGCCATGACCATGTAGGGGTCGCTGGTGCGCAGGTTGTTGACCACCTCGTGGAAGCTCTCGCCGTTCCAGCCCTTCTCCAGGAAGTTCAGCACCTCCATGGCCACCTCATCGCTGTTGATGAACATGGTGGGATGGTAGCCGGTGGCCTTCATCTGGTTCACTTCCTCGGTGAGCATACCGAAGATGATCTCGTTCTCCTTGCCCGCGGCGGCGGCGATCTCAACGTTGGCGCCGTCCAGGGTGCCCAGGGTCACAGCGCCGTTCAGCATGAACTTCATGTTGCCGGTGCCGGAGGCCTCGGTGCCTGCCAGGCTGATCTGCTCGCTCACCTCGCTGGCGGGCATCAGACGCTCGGACAGGGACACGTTGTAGTCCTCCAGGTAGACCACGCGCAGCTTCTCGCGCACGGCGGGGTCGGCGTCGATCAGAGCGCCCAGCTTGCAGATCAGACGGATCATCTGCTTGGCCATGTAGTAGCCGGGAGCAGCCTTCGCGCCGAAGATGTAGGTCTTGGGGGCGAACTCCGCATTGGGATGATCCTTCAGGTACAGGTACTGAGCGGCGATGTTCAGCGCGTTCAGGTGCTGGCGCTTGTACTCGTGCATGCGCTTGACCTGGCAGTCGAAGATGGAAGAGGGGTCGATCACCTGGCCGGTGGTCTTTTCCAGGTAGGAGGCGAACTCCACCTTGTTGGCCTTCTTCACGTCCTCCAGGGCCTTGAGAACGGTCTTGTCATTCTTGAAGGCGTTCAGCTTGGTCAGCTGGGAAGCGTCGTGCTTGAAGCCCTCGCCGATGGTCTCGCTCAGCAGTTTGGTCAGGCCGGGGTTGGAAGCCAGCAGCCAGCGGCGGTAAGCGATGCCGTTGGTCACGTTCTTGAAGGCCTGGGGCTTATACAGGTAGTAGTCGTGGAAGACGCTGTCCTTGATGATCTGGCTGTGCAGCTTGGACACGCCGTTGATGGAGTGGCAAACGTAGCAGCAGATGTTGGCCATGCGAACCTGGTTGTCGCCCAGGATGGCCATGTAGTTGATCTTGCCCCAGTCGCCGGGGAAGGCCTTCTCGAAGTCGGCGCGGCAGCGGCGGTCCATCTCCTCCACGATGGAGTAGATGCGGGGCAGGGTGGAACGGAAGATGTCCAGGTTCCACTTCTCCAGCGCCTCGCTCATGACGGTGTGGTTGGTGTAGGCGAAGGTGCGCTGGCAGATGTCGAAGGCCTTATCCCAGTCGTAGCCGCACTCGTCCAGCAGGATGCGCATCAGCTCGGGGATGGCCAGGGTGGGATGGGTGTCGTTCAGCTGGATGGCCGCCTTCTCGGGCAGGGTGTCCAGGCTGCCCCACTGGGACAGATGGTTCTGGCAGATATCGCCGATGGAGGCGGCGGACAGGAAGTACTGCTGGCGCAGGCGCAGGATCTTGCCCTCGCGGTGGTTGTCGTTGGGATACAGGATCTTGCTGATCAGCTCGGCGGAGGCGTTCTTGGTGATGGCGCTGCCATACTCGCCGGCGTTGAAGCTGTTCATGTCGAAATCGGGGGCCTTGGCCTGCCACAGACGCAGCTTGGCAACGCCCTGTCCGTGGTAGCCCTGCACGTACATGTCGCTGGGCACGGCGATGACGCTGTTGTAGTGACGGTGGGTCACATGATGGTAGCTGCCTTCCCAGCTCTCCTCGATGTCGCCGTCAAACTTGATCTCGATGCTCTGGTCGGGATGGCTCTTCAGCCAGACCTGGCCGCCGGGCAGCCAGTTGTCGGCCTTTTCCTGCTGCCAGCCGTCCACGATCTTCTGCTTGAAGATGCCGTACTCGTACAGGATGGAATAGCCGGTGCCGGAAATGCCGGTGGTGGCCATGCCGTCCAGATAGCAGGCGGCCAGACGGCCCAGACCGCCGTTGCCCAGGCCTGCATCCGGCTCTTCCTCGTAGATGCTCTCCATCTTGATGCCTGCGTCGGCCAGAACCGCCTCGGCCACTTCGTTCAGGCCCAGGTTGAACAGGCTGGTCTTCAGGCTGCGGCCCATCAGAAACTCCATGCACAGGTAGTACACCTGCTTTGCGCCGGTGCCGTAGGCGCGGCTCTGGAACTTTTTGTGCTGGGCGCTCATCAGGCGGCGGGCGATGATGGCCAGCGCACGGTAGATCTGCTGATTGCTGGCCACGTCCAGCGTGGTGCCGTATTCCGTGTTCAGCCGCTCCTTGAGCAGCTTATCAAACTCTTTCTTGGTGTATTTCGTCAACGTTTCTCCACTCCTGTCGGTAAAAGTAAATCGCTGCCAAAAAACTAAGGGTCAAAGGGTAAATTCCGGCATGCGGGGCGCTCCCGCGTGGGGGTCCCGGCACCGGGCGGCCTGGCAGCAGGGCTGCACATTTGGGGCGGCACCGCGAGGGCAAACCACGCAGTACTACTTTTCTATTTTACCAATTTATCCGGTCCGTTTCAAGAAAAAATACGTTTTCGGTAAACGTAGAATCCTTTTGAATGGCCAAAAAGGCACGATGCGACAAAAAAGGGGTTTCCTGTGGGGGTGCTTTATACTATAATAAGATTCAAGACGGCGGGCGGCTTTTTAAGGGCGGCCCGCCGCCGCTGAACGTAAATATCCTCCGCCCTCGGCGGAGCTTTGTGAAAGAAGAGGGATTGTTATTATGCCGGTTACCAAAGTAAAACTGACCATCTGCGGGTCCAACTATATCGTATCCACCACCGATTCCGAGGAATATGTGAACCAGCTGGCCGAGCGCCTGGACACGGACATGACCGAGATCATGACCCAGAACCCCAGCGCCAGCGTGGCCGCCAGCGCCGTCATCAGCGCGCTGAGCTATCTGGATGAGCTGAACAAGAACGCTTCCAGCACCGACAACATGCGCGCCCAGATCAAGGACTATCTGGAGGACGCCGCCAAGGCCAAGCTGGAGGCCGAGAACGCCCGCCGTCAGGTGGAGAAGCTGACCGCCGAGCTGAACGCTTTGAAGGCCCAGCAGGCTGCCGCCGCCGAAGCCGCCGTCAAGGCCGCCCAAGCCGAGGAAAAGGCCGAAGAGGCTGCCGCCGAGGAAGCCGCCGAGGAAGCCCCTGCCAGCGAGGAAAGCAATGAACAGTAACGCCCCCATGGAGATTCTGGCCCCCGCGGGCAATATGGACGCGCTGACCGCCGCCGTTTACAGCGGGGCCAACGCGGTGTATCTGGGCCTGAAACGGTTCAGCGCCCGCCGCACCGCCGGAAATTTTGATGCAGACGAGCTGCGCCAGGCGGTGAGCTTCTGCCACGGCCGCGGGGTAAAGGTGTATGTGGCCATCAACACCACCGCCCACCCGGCGGAGCTGGAGGGCCTGTGCGACGCCCTGGCCGACGTGTGCGCCGCCGGCGCCGACGCGGTGATTTTGCAGGACCTGGCGGTGGCGGCCCTTGCCCGCCGCATGGCCCCGGACCTGCCCATCCACGGCTCCACCCAGATGAGCGTCCACACGCTGGAGGGCGCGCTGGAGCTGGCCGAGCTGGGCTTCTCCCGGGTGATTCTGGCCCGCGAGCTGAGCCTTTCGGAGATCGAGCACATCGCCAAAAACTGCCCCATCGAGGTGGAGGTATTCGTACACGGCGCGCTGTGCATGAGCGTTTCCGGCCAGTGCTACATGAGCGCCTTCCTGGGCGGCCGCAGCGGCAACCGGGGCGGCTGCGCCGGACCCTGCCGCCTGCCCTTCGCGGCGGACGGCTCCGGGGCCTGCCATCTGAGTTTGAAGGATCTTTCCGCCGTGGGCAGCCTGCCCGCCCTGGCCGCCGCCGGTGTGGTGAGCGCCAAGATCGAGGGACGGCTGCGCGGCCCGGAATACGTGGCCGCCGCGGTGAACGCCTGCCGGAATTCCCTGGCGGGCCAGCCCTACGACGAAAAAGTATTACAGGGCGTATTTTCTCGTTCTGGTTTTACCAATGGTTACATTGAGGGCAAGATCAACGGCAGCATGTTCGGGGTGCGCACCGCTGAGGACAGCGCCGCCAGCAAGGCGGTGATGCCCGCGCTGCGGGAGCTGTACCGCCGGGAGATGCCCCGGGTGCCGGTGCGCTTCACCCTGCTCTGCGAGGAGGAGGGCTGCAAGCTCACCGCCGCCGACGGCGAGGGCAACACCGCCATCGCATACACCCAGAACGCCCCCCAGAAGGCGGAAAAGGACCAGCGGGGCGCCATCGAGCGGGCGCTGGGCAAGACCGGCGGCACGCCCTTCTATCTGGAGAGCCTTGCCATCGAGGGCGAGCCGGGGTATCTGCCGGGCAGCGAGTGGAACGAAGTGCGCCGGGCCGCGCTGGAAAGCCTTTTGAAAAAGCGCAGCGCCCTCAAGCCCTGGGCCTTTACCCGTCTGCCCCTGCCCGCCGCCCAGCGGCACGCCCTGCCCGCAAAACTGCCCCTCTGGGGCCGGTTCGAGCACTGGGAGCAGGTGCCGGAAAACGCCGAAGAACTGGCCGGACTGATCGTGCCGGTGTTTGAGGCGGAGCAGGTGCCCCAGAGCCTGCGGTCCAAAACCGTGCTGGAGCTGCCCCGGGCCATGTTCGGGGCCATGGAGCCCGCGGTGGCCAAGGCCATCGAGGCCACGAAGAATGCGGGCTTTGCCGGGTATCTGGCCCAGAACATCGCCCATTTCAAGCTGGCGAAGGGCCTGCCCCTCTACGGCGGCTTCGGGCTGAACATCACCAACCCCCTGGCCGCGGATACTTACAAGACTATGGGCCTGCGGGCCATGACCCTGCTGCCCGAGGTGCCCTTCAACGAGATGACGGCCATTGCCCCCGGCGTGCCCACCTGGGCGCTGGTCTACGGCCACATGCCCCTGATGCTCACCCGGGCCTGCCCGCTGCAGAACGTGACCGATTGCGCCCACTGCGGCAAAAAGGGAGAACTCACCGACCGCAAGAACAAGCACTTCCCGGTGCGCTGCGGCGGCGGTGTGCGCCAGGTGTACAACCCGGTGCCCCTCTACCTGGGCGACCGGGCCGGTGAAATCCCCGCCGACGCGGGCCTGCTGCTGTTCACCATCGAGAGCAAAGAGCAGGCGGGCAAGGTCATCGACCGGTACCGCAAGGGCGAAGCGTGGCCCGGCGAGTTCACCCGGGGCCTGTACTACAAGCCTGCTCAATAATTCCGGGGCAGCCCCCGCACCATTCACGCCTTGCGGCTCAGGCGGCGTATCGCGCCAAAATTTTCCGTGGAATTTTCCCAAAATGCTCGCCAATCCACAAAGGATTGCCTGCGCTTTTTGGTTCATTCCGCAAAAAATTTTCCGGCGCGCTCCACCACCTGGAATGATGCGGTGTCACCCCAAGTTGATGCACAACAAAAAGTAATACCGGATAAAATTTCAACAGAAAGGAAATATCCTTCCCATGGAGATCCCATACATCCTCACCCGGCCGGGAGCCAAGGCCCCGGCCTATGCCACCCCCGGCGCGGCGGCGGCGGACCTGTGCGCCGCCCTGGACGCGCCCCTCACCCTGGCCCCCGGCCAGCGGGCCATCATTCCCACCGGCGTGGCGGTGCAGCTGCCCGGCCCCCAGTGGGTGGCCCTGCTCTGCGCCCGCAGCGGCCTTGCGGTGAAGCGGGGGCTGACCCTGTCCAACGGGGTGGGCGTCATTGATTCCGACTACCGGGGCGAGATCGGCGCCGGTGTGGTGAACCTGGGCGAGGAGCCGGTGACCGTGGAGCCCGGCGAACGGGTGGCTCAGCTGATGATCCTGCCGGTGGCCCAGGCCGCCTTCGTGGCCGCCCAGAGCCTGGACGAGACCGACCGGGGCGAAGGGGGCTTCGGCTCCACCGGCCGCCTGTGAGCCGGGGAAGGGAACGAACGCCATGAAAAACGCCCTGTTTCTGTGCTTCTGCCTGCTGGCGGGGGTCATCGCCGGAGGCCTGCTGGCCCAGCTGTGCGCCGGGATTCCGGCTCTGTCCTGGCTGGCCTATTCCAAGGTCCTGCGCTTTGCGCCCCAGCTGGACCTGAGCGTGCTGCGCCTGAATCTGGATTTCGTGCTGGAGCTCAGCGCCGCCCACATCCTCACGCTGGCGCTGGCCATCTTTGTCTATCGCCGGGTGGAGATCTGATCTCCGCCCTCTTTGCCCTGGGCCATCGGCCCGGGCTTTTTTGTGAAAAATAACGTTTGACCGGAAAAAATCGTTTTTACTTGAAATAAACCAAAGGAGAAAATCGTTATGTCATTGGTCCTCGCATCCGGCAGCCCCCGCCGCAAGGAGCTGCTTTCCATGATCTGCCCGGAGTTTTCCGTCATCACCAGTGAGGTGGACGAGTCCGCCATCACCGCCCCCACCCCCGCCGAGACCGCCCTGGCCCTGGCCACCGCCAAGTGCAAGGCCGTGGCGAAGGAATACCCGGAGGACGTGGTCATCGGCTGCGACACCGTGGTGGACTGCGGCGGCGAGATCTTCGGCAAGCCCGCGGACCGTGCCGACGCGGTGCGCATGCTGCACGCGCTGTCCGGCAAGGCCCACCAGGTGCATACCGGCGTGTGCGTGTGCCAGGGCGATGTGTGCAAGAGCTTCGTTGCCACCAGCACCGTGCGGTTTTATCCCATTGAGGAGGCGACCATCCAGGCCTACGCCGACACCCCCGAACCCTACGACAAGGCGGGCGGCTACGCCATCCAGGGCACTGCAGCGCTGTTCTGCGAGGGCATCGACGGCTGCTACTACAACATCATGGGTCTGCCGGTTTCCCGTCTGGCCCGGCTGCTGCGGGAGTTCCGGTGATTTCCACCGGAAAACAGGCCGGAAAAAGTTTGAAGAAATTGAAAAAAAAGCCCCGCGCCCATTGAGAATGCGCGCGCATGCGGTTATAATAAAATAGAGTGCCCACCTGACGGGCGCTCATTTTGAATTGTGTCAACAAGAAGTTCATCATAGTCAGCATAGAGAGAATGTGCGCCTCGGTGTGAGCGCCTGTGAGAAAAGGAGAAACGAGTATATGTTCAGCAAGGATATCGGAATCGACCTCGGCACTGCCAACACCCTGGTTTATCTGCGGGGCAAGGGCATCATCATGCGGGAGCCCAGCGTAGTGGCCGTGGACACCAAGACCGACGAGGTGCGCAGCGTGGGCCACGAGGCCAAGGCGGTCATCGGCCGTACCCCCGGCAGCATCATGGCCGTGCGTCCCTTGAAGGACGGCGTGATCGCCGACTTCGACATCACCGCCAACATGCTGGCCCGTTTCATCAAGAAGGTCTGCGGCAACAGCATGTTCTTCCGTCCCCGCGTGGTCATCTGCATCCCCTCCGGCGTGACCGAGGTGGAGCGCCGCGCCGTGAAGGAGGCCGCCCTGAAGGCGGGCGCCCGTCAGGTGAGCGTGATCGAGGAGCCCATGGCTGCGGCCATCGGCGCCGGTCTGCCCATCAGCGAGCCCTCCGGCAGCATGGTGGTGGACATCGGCGGCGGCACCAGCGAGGTGGCCGTGATCAGCCTGGGCGGCATCGTGGCGGCCCGCAGCGTTCGCGTGGGCGGCGACGAGTTCGACCAGGCCATCATCGCCTACATCAAGCGCAAGTACAACCTGCTGATCGGTGAGCGCACCGCCGAGCAGATCAAGATCGAGATCGGCTCCGCCTACGAACTGGAGGAGGAGAAGGAGATGGAGATCAAGGGCCGCAACCTGGTGGACGGCCTGCCCAAGAACATCACCGTGCACTCCGAGGAGATCCGCGACGCGCTGGCCGAGAGCCTGCAGAAGGTCGTGGACGCCATCAAGGAGACCCTGGAGCGCACTCCCCCCGAGCTGAGCGCCGACATCATCGACCACGGCATCATGCTCACCGGCGGCGGCGCTCTGCTGCGCGGCCTGGATGAGCTGGTACACCGTGAGACCGGCATCGACGTGCATGTGGCCGAGACCCCGCTGGACTGCGTGGCCGCCGGTACCGGCGCTGTGCTGGACCACATCGACCTGCTGGGCGACGTGCTGGACGACAACTCCTCTCATTTCTGATCCGAGCCGCAGGGCCGCGCCCTGCCGCCGGAGCAAAGGGGCTGCGTGAACCTGCGCACCCCCGGCAAACCCCACAAAACACCGGCGCGGGCGGCCCAGGCCGGGCGGCCCGCGCTTTTTTTATCCGAAAATCTGAACGCACGAGGGCAGTGCCACGCCGATTTGGCGCGGCTGCCCAGGCAAAACCGGGGAGGTGAGCCCACTGAAGGACTTTTTCAATACCGGAAAATTCAAGGCCCTGGTGGCCCTGGCGGTGCTGCTGGGCGGCATCATGGCCTGGGCCGGAGCCAACGGGCGGCTGGCCAGCGCGCCGGAGCAGATCCTGAGCGCGGTGCTTTCGCCCTTCCAGAAGGGAGCTAGCGCCGTGAGCGGCGGCGTGGGGGGCCTGCTGGACAAATACGCCCGCATCGACTCCATCATCGCCGAGAACGAGGCCCTGAAACAGGAAAACTGGGAATTGCAGGATAAGCTGGTGGAATACGACCGGCTGAAAGCCGAGAACGACGCCTACAAGGAGCGGGACCGTCTGGAAGACGACAGCCCCGAATACACCTATATGTCCGCTTTTGTGATCGGCCGCGACCCGCTGGAGCAGTTCGGCGGCTTCACCATCGACCTGGGCACCCTGGACGGGGTGCAGCAGGGCGACGTGGTGGTGAGCGACCAGGGCTACCTGGTGGGCCGTGTGCTGGAGGCGGGGCCCGCGTCCAGCAAGGTGATGACCATTCTGCAGCCCGGCTCCTACGTGGCCTGCGTGGTCAGCCGCACCCGCGACACCGGCAACCTGAACGGCAGCGCCGACTATGCGGCCGACGGCCGCTGCGTGCTGGAGAATCTCTCCCGCGATACCCTGGCCCAGGTGGGCGATGCCATCATCACCACCGGTCTGGGCGGCGAGTTCCCGGCGGACATCCGGGTGGGCACCATCGAGGAGATCCTGCCCGAGGAGAGCGGCCGGTCCTCCATCGCCGTGATCGAGCCCGGCGCCGACGTGAACAACGTCAAGCACGTGTTCGTGATCACCGACTTCGAGACCGCTTACGGCCAGCAGGCCGAACAGGCCCAGAGCGCTTCTTCCGCTCCGGCCGGAGAATGAGCGGCATGAGCCGTGAAGGAAAGGGGGCGCGCAGTCTATGACCAGCCGCCGCAAACGGAATTTGATCCTGCTGGCCAAGTGGGCCTGCTACTTTTTGATTTTGCTCCTCGCGGCCACCCTCCAGAGCCTGCCGGGCTTTCTTTCCCTGTTCGGGGTGCGCCCGCTGTTCATCCTGCCGGTCTGCCTGGCAGTGGCCATCTATGAGGGCGAGTATCCCGGCGCGCTGCTGGCTGTGGCCGGCGGCTTTCTGTGGGACTGGACCGCCAACCGGGTCAGCGGCCTGATGGCCCTGGGCCTGATGGTCATCTGCTTTGCCGCCGCCGTGGCGGTTGAGCTGTACCTGCGGGTGAACACTGTGAACTTCATTCTGGTGAACGCCGCCTGCTGCCTGCTGGTGACCAGCATGGACTTTTTGTTCTATTACCTGATGCCCGGCTATCCGGGCGCGACCCAGCGCTACCTCACCCAGGTGCTGCCCATGGTGCTTTACACGGCGGCCCTGTCGCCCCTGGCCATGATGGCGGTGCGCCGGGTGGCAGGGCGCTTCGTGCCCGAACAGTAAGCGAAAGGAGGGCGGCCGATGGACCAGAAAAGCGTGTTCCGCCGGGTGGGCGGACTCATCGTCATCAGCCTGGCGGTGCTGGGCGTGATCCTGCTGCGGCTGGTGGAGTTCCAGCTGGTGAACGGCGAGGAGTACAAAAGCCAGGCCCAGAGCGTGACCAACTACAAATTCAATATCCCCGCCGCCCGGGGCGAGATCGTGGACCGGTACGGCCGGGCCCTGGCCTCCAACGCGGTGGGCTACGACCTGGTTATCAACCAGCTGATGCTCACCGGCGATGTGAACGAGCTGGTGATGGACCTGGTGGAGATTTTGCAGAGCTGCGGCGAGGAATGGAACGACACCATGCCCATCAGCAGCCCGGGCGAGGGCGGCCATTACACCTTCACCGACGGCGACGACACCTCCGCCCAGAACCGGCTGGCCAAATTGAAGGATAACATCGGGCTGCAGCAGTACGCCACCGCCGACCAGGTGATGGCAAAGCTGGTGGAGCGCTACAAGCTGGAGGACTACGATCCCCAGTGGCAGCGGGTGCTGGCCGGTGTGCGCTACCAGATGCAGCTGGAGGATTTCAGCGCCAGCAACAGCTTCACCCTGGCCAAGGATGTGTCGAACCAGACGGTGGCCATGGTCAAGGAGCGCAGTTTGAGCCTGGCGGGGGCCGAGATCATCGAGACCACCCACCGGGTCTATGAGGACGGCACCCTGCTGCCCCACTATCTGGGCAGCGTGGGCAGCATCACCAGCGAGCAGTGGTGGGTGGAGGATGAAAACGGCAACGTGACCACCCCCCTGAAGGACGCTGGCTACAACATGAACGACCTGATCGGCCAGTCCGGCGTGGAAAAATACGCCGAGGACCGGCTGCGGGGCAAGGAAGGCACCCAGCAGGTGAGCCGCGACAAGAACGGCGTTGTGGTGGGCACCCAGATGCTGGTGGACTCCGAACCCGGCGAGACGGTGGTGCTCACCATCGACAAGGACCTGCAAAAGAGCCTGAACGAGCAGCTGGAGGCCCTGATCCTGGAGATGCAGCAGACCAAGGAGCACACCAAGGGCAAGGAGGTCACTGCCGGTTCGGCGGTGGTCAAGGACGTGAAGACCGGCGGCATCCTGGCCATTGCCAACTATCCCAGCTACGATCTGAACCTGTACAAGACCAACTACAGCGAATACAGCAGTGACCCGAACACTCCGCTTCTGAGCCGGGCCACCACCGGCCTGTACGCTCCCGGTTCCACTTTCAAACCGGCTGTGGCGCTGGCAGGCCTGCTCAGCGGCACCGTGACCCCTCAGGACACGGTGAACTGTACCCGGGTGTACGACTTCTACACCGACTACAAGCCCGTCTGCCAGCAGCTGGGTCCCCACAGCGGCCCCACCAACCTGACCGAGGCGCTGACCCACAGCTGCAACATCTACTTCTACGATGTGGGCCGCCGGGTGGGGCTGGAAAACTTTGACGAGATGGCAAACAGCCTGGGCCTGGCCACCAAGACCGGCTTTGAGCTGGGCGAGTCCACCGGCAACCTGACCCACAAGACCGACGAGAACTACGGCAACGGCCTGGAGCTGCAGGCGGCCATCGGCCAGGGCAACACCCAGGTGACCCCCATCCAGCTGGCCACCTACGCGGCCACCATTGCCAACAAGGGCACCCGCTACTCCACCCACATCGTTTCCGGCTACCGGGACAGCAACACCGGCGAGCTGATCGAAGAGGTGGAGCCGGAGGTCGTGGAGCAGATCGAGGACAACGTGGGCGCCTTCGACGCGGTGGAGCAGGGCATGCTGGGCGCCGCGCGGGACAGCAGCGCTCTGCGGGATTACCCGCTGAACATCGCGGTCAAGACCGGCAGTCCCCAGCGCTGGGAGCGGGACGAAAAGGGCCGCTACTCCTACACCAACACCGCCGTCATCGCCTACGGCCCGGTGGAGGACCCCCAGCTGGCCATTGGCATCGTGCTGGAATGGGGCGGCGGCGGTTCCAACGGCCTGCCCCTGGTGCGCAGCATCTTCGACAGCTACTACTACACCCAGAGCGAGGGCCTGGAGCCCGAATCCGAGGGCGTGCTGCTTCCCTGATGGGGGGCATCGTGCGCCGATTTCCGCAGCATTCCCCCGGGGCACGGCGGGCCGCTTGGTACGCTGTGCCCCCTTTTTGTCTGCAAAGGGGCGGAACTCTCGGGTAAAACGGCGAAAAGAAGAGCGAAAAACACATTTTTTTGGATTAAATACACAAAAGACAACTTGCTATCGACCCCGCTTTGTGTTATCATGTCTGTATGGATGCATAATAGGCACCCGTATACCATTTTTCGTTGATCCCGGCCCCATCCCGGCCGTAAAAAGGAGGTCCGGTCCGTGGCCGCACAGATCATTATGGTGGCCTCCGGCAAGGGCGGCACAGGAAAAAGCACCGTGTCGGTGCTGCTGGGCAGCCGGCTGGCCGCCGCGGGCAAAAAGGTCCTGCTCATCGAGCTGGACAGCGGCCTGCGCAGCGTGGACATCATCGCCGGGGCCGCGGGCCGCACCGTGTACGACATCTCCGATGTGCTCTGCGGCCGGTGCGACTGGCGCAAGGCCATTGTGGAAAGCCCGGTCTACAAGGGGCTTTCGCTGATCAGCGCCCCCTACGAGCGGGGCAACGTGCAGCCCCAGCAGCTGGCCAAGCTCACCCGGAAGATGGCCAAACATTACGACTTCATTCTGGTGGACACCGCCGCCGGTCTGGGCGCGCCCTTCGCGGCCGCCATGGTGGTGAGCCAGATGGCCCTTTTGGTGCTCACGCCGGACCCTGTGGCCCTGCGGGACGGGCACATCGCCGCCGACGTGCTGTACGAGGGCGGCTTTACCAACGTTCGCCTGGTGATGAACCGGGTAGGCCCCTCCACCTTCGACAAGGGCGCGGTGGCCGACCTGGACGAGTGCATCGACACGGTGGCCGTGCAGCTGATCGGGGTCATCCCGGAGAGCGCGGCCCTGCTGAAAAGCACCGCCGCGGGCGAGGCCCTGCCGGAGAATACGCTGGCATGGCGAGCGTTTGACAATTTGGCCCGCCGCATTCTGGGCCAGCAGGTCCCCCTGGCCGTGCGCTGAGGGGCGAAAAAATCTTGTTTTGCCCATGCCCTGCGGCATGGTTCCCCATTTTTTGACCCACACACCGGGCGGGCCCCAAGCGGCGCCGCCCCCAAAAGAAGCATATCCCATAGAGGTTTGGAGAAAGCGCGTGCCGTCCGGGCACGCAAAAACGTTAGTCTGTTTTGAGAAGGAGGGCGTTACGTCCATGAATATCGCATTGATCGCGCATGACGCGAAGAAGGAATTGATGGTGCAGTTCTGCATCGCCTACTGCCGGGTGCTCAGCCAGCACAACCTGCTGGCCACCGGCACCACCGGCAAGCTGGTGAGCGAGGCCACCGGCCTGCCCATCCAGTGCTTTTTGTCCGGCGTGCACGGGGGCGACCAGCAGATCGCGGCCCGCATCGCCTGCAACGAGATCGACCTGCTACTGTTCTTCCGCGATCCCATTAGTGCGAAACCCCACGAACCCAACGAGATGAATCTGCTGCGCCTTTGCGACGTGCGCAACATTCCCATCGCCACCAACATCGCCACCGCCGAAGTGCTCATCCATGGCCTGGAGCGGGGCGACTTGGAGTGGCGCAATATCGTCAACCCGCCCCAGCACTAAGATGCCGGAGCGCCGTGACCAAGCAAAAACGGGGCTTTCTGGTAAACACCAGGAAGCCCCTTTGCGCTTTTTCGGGGCCTTTGTCCGGCTGGGATTTTCCCCTCGACGGGTGCAGAATGCCCTGATTTTAGCCGGTGTGGGGGCACTGTATGCCCTGGAGACCCAGACCCTGGGTCTCTTCGTGCCCTGTCCCTTCCACCTGATCACCGGGCTCAAATGCCCGGCCTGCGGCATCACCACCGCCATCCTGGCCCTGCTGCACGGGGATGCGGGTGCGGCCTTTGCCGCGAACCCCGGCCTGGCCGTGAGCCTGCCGGTGCTGGGGCCGTATCTCGCCTGGCTGTTCTGGGGCTGGCTGCGGGAATGCCCGGCCCGGGGCCGCGCGGTGAACGCGGTGGGCACAGGGCTGATCGTCTATTTTGCAGTCTGGGGCGTCTGGCGAAACCTTGCGCCCCTGCTGGGCTTTGTGTAAAGCCTGAATCAATTCGCAAACAGCGAACCAAAAGGAGAATTTTTCATGACAAGAAACATTGTGGTGTGCATCCTGCTCTACTTCATCACCTGCGGCCTGTATGGCATCTATTGGATGTATACCTTGAACGAATACGCCCGGTCGGTGGCTCCGCAGGAATGGCAGACCAGCGGTCTCACCGTAATCCTGCTGAACATCATCACCTGCGGCATTTACGGCCTTTACTGGAACTACAAGATGGGCAAGGCCTACATGACCGTAAACGGCGGCAACGATAACAGCCTGCTGTTCGTGCTGCTGGGCGTGTTTGGCCTGGCTGTTGTGAACTGGGCCATCATGCAGAGCGACATCAACAACGCGGCCCGCTTCCGGTATTAAGCCATGGAGCGGCTGCTCTACCGGCTGGCCCTGGGCTGCGCCGTGGCGGGCCTGGGTACCCTTCTGGTGGTGATGCTCAGCGGCAAGGCCTGGCCCCATCCGCTTTATGCCATCGGCGCGCCGCTGGGCATGGGGTTTGTGGCCCTGTGCCTGGTGTTCCTGGCCGCCCGCTGGGCGCTGCGCCTGTTCGACGCGGTGCGGGCGCGCCAGCTGGCTCAGGTGGCTGCGCTGGTGCTGGCGGCCATCGCCTGCCTGGCGGAATTTTTCCTGCGGCGGTGAGGTTTTTTGCGGCCGGGGCATCATCTGAATAGCGAATAAAAAAGGCCCCCAGGACCGGGAATACTTCCGGTCCTGGGGGGCTTATGTGTTTTTGAGGAAAGGTTTTCAACGTTGGCCGGGCGCGGGTGTGGAAAATCGAGTCAGGTCCACGCCCTCGTGGGCCAGCAGCCAGCGTTTTTTGTCCAGCCCGCCCGCGTAGCCGGTCAGGCTGCCGTTCGTTCCCACCACCCGGTGGCAGGGGATGATGATGGAAATGGGGTTGCGTCCCACCGCGCCGCCCACCGCCTGGCTGGCCATGGGACAGCCGGTTTCGGCGGAAATCGCCCGGGCCAGCGCGCCGTAGGTGGTGGTCTGCCCGTAAGGAATCGCCAGCAGCAGCGCCCACACCTGCTTTTGGAAGGCACTGCCCTGTGGGGCCAGCGGCAGCGCCGCCGGGTCGGGAGCATGCCCCGCGAAGTAATCCTCCAGCCAGCGGGCCGCCTGCGCGAAGAGCGGCAGGTCCGCCCGCTGCGGGGTGTCCGGCGGCAGATGGGCGGCGTAGTGCATTTGTCCTTCCAGCCACAGGCCGGTCAGGTGGGTCTCGGTGCCCGCCAGCATCACCGGCCCCAGCGGGCCGGTCAGAGTGGTGGTGTACAGCATGGGAAAACCTCCTCTGTTCATTCGTCGTTCTCCGGCTCCACCGCGAAGTAGGTCTTTACGCCGTCCCGGCGGAAGGTGATGACCTGCCCGGAAGGTTCTCCGTTTTCGTCCAGAATGTCCAGCCGGAATTTGCCCTCGCCCAGGTAGGCCAGGCCGCTGGGGTCGGCGGGAGTGGCTTCCAGGCCCATCGGCTGGAAGGTGCCGTCCGATGCAAGAAACGCCAGCCGCACGTCGGTGTGCTCCGGCTCCGCGTACAGCACCACCCCCACCAGCTCCTCGCCGCCGTCCGGCACCGCCGCGCAGGCAAGCACCGTGCGCCGCTCGTTCTGCTCCTGCGAGAGAAACAGCTCTGCCACCGCTTGGTCGGTCCACTCCGGGGCCTCGCTGGTGCTTGCGGCTTCGCTGGCAGGGGCGGGAACAGACGCCGGGCTGCCGGAATCGGGCAGGGAGGTGGAGGACGCCGCGCCGGGCGCACATCCGGCCAGCAGCGCCGCAAGGCAGCAGGTAAGGGCAAGAAGCATCTTCATGGGGGAATCCCTCCTTTGGGCGGCCCTCAGGACGGCAGAGCGCCCCCGGGCCAAAATGACAAAAACAGCTCTTCTGCCCTCATTGTAAGCGCCCGGCGGGCAAAAAACAAGCCGCAAAAGCCGCTTTGCCTTGTAATATCTTGTGGAAAGCGGTATAATAAAACGGTCTAAGAATTTGCGGAGTCCGGGCATTTTCCGGGCTCCAGCGCTTTGAATAAAAGGGGTAAATCAAATTATGGAAACCATGGGAAATCTGCGCCGCACCCACTATTGCGGCGAAGTGCGTCTGGCCGATGCCGGTCAGGAGATGGTGGTGGCCGGTTCCATCGCCAAATGCCGGGATAAGGGCGGCATCATCTTTGCCGACCTGCGCGACACCACCGGCATTCTGCAGATGGTGTTCGACGACTCCACCGACCCCGCCGTGTTCGAGAAGGCCAGCAGCCTGAAGAGCGAGTATGTGGTCATTGCCAAGGGCAAGCTGCGCGAGCGCGACGCCAAGACCGACAAGATCGCCACCGGCGACGTGGAGCTGTATGTGACCGAGCTGCGCCTGCTGAGCGCCGCCGAGACCACCCCCTTCGAGATCCGCGACGAGGTGAAGGTGAAGGACGAGCTGCGCCTGAAGTACCGCTATCTGGACCTGCGCCGCCCCAGCATGCACGACCCCATCGTGCTGCGCAGCAAGATCTGCCAGATCATCCGCAACTACTACTGCGACAACCACTTCTGCGAGATCGAGACCCCCATGCTCATCAAGAGCACCCCGGAAGGCGCCCGCGACTACCTGGTGCCCAGCCGGGTGCAGCCGGGCCACTTCTACGCCCTGCCCCAGTCTCCCCAGCTGTACAAGCAGATCCTGATGCTGTCCGGCTTTGACCGCTACTTCCAGATCGCCCGCTGCTTCCGCGACGAGGACCTGCGCGCCGACCGTCAGCCCGAGTTCACCCAGGTGGACCTGGAGATGAGCTTCGTCACCGAAGAGGACATCATGACCCTGAACGAGGGCCTGATCAAGAAGCTGTGGAAGGAAATTCTGAACATCGACGTGGCCACCCCCTTCCAGCGCATGCCCTGGGACGAGGCCATGGCCCGCTACGGCTCCGATAAGCCCGATACCCGCTTCGGCCTGGAGATCATCGACGTGACCGACGCCGTGCGCTCCAGCGAGTTCGCTCCCTTCAAGGGCGCCATCGAGGCAGGCGGCAGCGTGCGTCTGATCAACTGCAAGGGCCTGGCCGACAAGCTGACCCGCAAGACCATCGACAAGCTGGGCGACGTGGCCAAGACCTACGGCGCCAAGGGCCTGGCCTACACCCGCCTGACCGCGGAGGGCGAGACCTCCAGCTTTGAGAAGTTCCTCACCGAGGAGGAGAAGACCGCCCTGCGCACCGCCGCCGGCGCCGAGACCGGCGACGTGCTGCTGGTGGTGAGCGACGCGGACAACGTGCGCGCCTGCACCGCTCTGGGCCAGGTTCGTCTGGAGGTTGGCCGCCGCTGCGAGCTGATCGACCCGGACAAGTTCAACTTCCTGTGGGTGGTGAAGTTCCCCCTGTTCGAGTACAGCGAGGAAGAGGGCCGCTACATGGCTATGCATCATCCCTTCACCATGCCCACCGAGGACAGCATGGACAAGCTGGAGACCGAGCCGGGCAAGTGCTACGCCAACGCCTACGACATCGTGCTGAACGGCTGCGAGCTGGGCGGCGGTTCCATCCGCATCAACGACCCTGCCCTGCAGGACCGGATGTTCAAGGCCCTGGGCTTCACCGAGGAGAAGGCCCGCGAGAGCTTCGGCTTCCTGATGGACGCCTACAAGTACGGCGCACCCCCGCACGGCGGCATGGCCTACGGCCTGGACCGCATGGTGATGCTGATGCTGAAGCGGGATTCCATCCGCGACGTGATCGCCTTCCCGAAGGTGCAGAACGCCAGCGAGCTGATGAGCGGCGCACCCGAGACCGTGGACGAAAAGCAGCTGCGTGAGCTGAGCATCGCCACCGTAAGCGCCGAAGGCTAAGTGCCAACTGAATAACGGCAAACGCGCCGCCCCAACCAACGGGGCGGCGCGTTTTTGTGTACCGAAAACGGGACATAAACCGAGAAGGACTGAATTAGAAATTGAGCGCGGGGCGGGGGGATGGTATAATAAAATGAGCTTTAGTAGATAGTGAAGGGAAATTGATATGAATGATAAAATAATTAGTGCTGTGGACGGATATTTTGAAACACTATATGACCTAAACAGAAACTTGATTACTTTCTGCGGAACACATGCATTTAAAGATGATCGATGGAAGTATCATAGGCATATACAAGAGATTATTTGTGCAATTCCGCAGATTGTACCATATGTGCATCAAAAAAGTAGCGATAAGTATGTGATTTCGGAAAAAGATGGATTGTCAGAATTTTCAGATGAAATTTGCTTTTTAAGAGAAGGATATAATACAATTCTAAAAGATCATACTGATTTTTTGGTTCGAATCAAAGAGTTAAGAAATAAATATGAGCACCAGATGCATTGTGTGGAGTTTCGAAGCACTGGAGGAGGAACGAATCAACTTTTTTATCTGGTATATCGAACCCCCAAAGGTACAACTACACTATATTCCAATGAGTTTATTGATTTGGTAAAAGATATAAATGTTCTGTTTTCGGAGATTCAAAAAGAGATTCATGAATATGTATATATTCGAGCTCAACAATATGATCCGTATTGTCAAAGACTTTTGAGATACGATTTTTCTGATTTTAATAAGATTTATGACAGCAGTATTCTTCGTATTGTCGGAAAGGCATTTCTCCCTTTTTGATAAAAAGAACGTGGTTGCTAAGTAGGTGCAATACTATCTGATTACCACAAAACCCCCGGCGGCCATTGGCCGCCGGGGGTTATCCATCCCTCTATATGGCCCGGGCGTTCCCGGGCTTTTTCCGTTTTACTTTTTCTTCTCTCTCTTCTCGTTTCGCTTATACGCGCTTTACATACATCTGCACGCTGGGGTAGTCGCCGGCCAGCTGGGGCAGGGTGTAGCCTGCGTGCATCAGGGTGCTGCCGCTGTAGGTTTTGCCCACGCCCTCCATGGCCAGGTCCAGGCCTGCCTGGGGCGCGCAGTGGCAGCCGTGGATGTCCAGGCTCTCCACACGGTACAGAGCGTCCGGGTCAAGGCCTCGCAGCCACACGTGCAGCGGGCGGGCGTTGGCTTCCGGATGGGTGAGGACAAGATTGAACAGCGTCTCGCTCTGCTCCTCGTCCACGAACTGCCAGGCCGCGTAGCGGCTTTCCTCGGTGGGGTCGGTGAGCCGGTAATACAGCCCGTTCTGAACCAGCTGGTAGTGCTTATCGAAGAAGGCGATCTGCTCCTTCACCTGGGCGGCTTCCTCGTCGCTCAGTTTGTTCAGGTCCAGCTCGTAGCCGAAGGTGCCGGACATGGCCGCCACCGCACGGGTCCACAGGGGAGTGGTGCGGCCGGTCTGGTGGTTGGGGCAGGCGGACACATGCGCGCCCATGCTGCTCACCGGGTAGCCGAAGGAGGTGCCGTGCTGGATCACCAGCCGCTCGATGGCGTCGGTGTCGTCGCTGCACCAGATCTGGGTGAAGTAGGCCAGCATGCCCGCGTCGAAGCGGCCGCCGCCGCCCGCGCAGCCCTCAAACAGCACATGGGGGAAACGGGTGGTCAGGGTCTCCAGCAGCCGGTAAACGCCCAGCATGTACCGGTGGGCCGCTTCGCCCTGCCGCTCGGCGGGCAGCACCCGGCTGTACACGTCGGTCATGTTCCGGTTCATGTCCCACTTCACGTACGCGATGGGGTTATTGGCCAGCAGGTCGGTCAGCCGCTCGGTCAGGTAGTCCACCACCTCGCTGCGGCCCATGTCCAGCACCATCTGGTTGCGGCTCATCACCGGGGCGCGGCCCGGCAGGGTGAGGGCCCAGTCCGGATGCGCCCGGTACAAATCGGAATCCTCGCTCACCATCTCCGGCTCCACCCAGATGCCGAACTTCATGCCCAGCGCGTTCACCCGCTGAATCAGGGGAGTCAGGCCGCCGGGCAGCTTTTTCTCGTTCACGAACCAGTCGCCCAGGCCGCTGTTGTCGTCGCCCCGCTTGCCGAACCAGCCGTCGTCCAGCACCAGCATCTCCACGCCCAGGGCCGCCGCCTTTTCGGCGATGCGCACGATGGCGTCGGAGTCAAAGTCGAAGTAGGTGGCCTCCCAGTTGTTGATCAGCACCGGACGGCGGGCGAAGCGGTGCTCGCCCCGGCAGACGTTGTGCCGGATGAACCGGTGATACTGCTGGGACAGGGCGGTCAGGCCGTTCTCGGTGCAGGCCAGAATGACCTCGGGGGCGGTGAAGGCCTCGCCGGGGGCCAGCTGCCAGCTAAAGCGCTCGTCGTGGATGCCGCTCACGATGCGGGTCAGGCCGTTCTGGTCCACCTCCACGTCGGTGCGGTGGCTGCCGGAGTACACCGGCATCACGCCGTAGCACAGGCCGTGCTCCTCGTTTGCCTTGCGGTCGCACAGAATCACGAAGGGGTTGTGGTGGTGGCTGGAGGCGCCGCGGGTGGAGGACACGGTCTGGATGGCGTTCAGCAGGGGCACCCGCTCGGCCTGCCGCTCCATGGTGTGGCGGCCGTGGAAGTGGATCATATCCCACCGGCCGAAGGGCAGGTCCAGACACATGGACGCGGCCTTTTCCAGCCGCAGGGTCTGATTGCCGCCGTTCACCAGCCGGACGGCCCGGGTGATGATGTCCTGCTCAGCGAACACGCCGTACAGCAGCTCCAGCGCAAGGCCGGTCACGCTGTCCTCCATGCGGATGCACAGGGTCTCGGCCTCGTTTTCCTCGTCGTGGGCGCTGGGCAGGCCGGTCAGGGCGTATTTGCCCTTCTGGATGCTGTGGCTCGCGTAGCGCCACTCGGCACCGGCGGCGCCGTTTTCATCCCGCACCACCAGGCAGGAGAGGCGGAAGTCGCCGGTGTTGCAGCCGGTGTATTCCTGGGGCAGGGTGTCCGGCGAGATGCCACGGCGCGCCCGGTCGGCGTTGTGGTTGGGCGAGAAGCCCCGGTCCGCCGGGGGATACATGGCCGCCAGGTCGCCCTGGCCGATGGCAGGGCCGTAGTAGAGATGGAGCAGGCGGTCCAGATGGTCCAGCCCCATCTGGTAGGTGGTGCTGCGGGTGGAAAGGGTAAAGGTGCGCGCGGCGGCGTCGAATTGAATGCCCATACGAGGGTCCTCCTGGAAGTTTGGAATCGCACCGGGCCTTGGGGGTCCGGCGCTGGAATTGGAAAAGGTGGATAAAAAGCACGAGGCGGGCGGCCGGCCGTTTCGTCAGCCGACCGCCTGCCGTGATAAGGGGGAAATCTTAGTGGTTACTTGCCGCCGGTCATGGCGATGCCCTGGATGAACTGCTTCTGGAAGATCAGGTACAGGATCACCATGGGGATCATGGCCAGCAGGCTGCCGGCCATCAGAACCGGGAAGTTGGTGGTGTACTGGCCGTTCAGGGTGGACAGGCCGGCAGACAGGGTCATCATGTTCAGGTCGATGTTGCAGATCAGCGGCCACATCAGGTCGGAGTAAGCGAACACCGCGGTGAAGATGGCCAGCGCGGCCATGCTGGAGCCGGTGAGGGGCAGCATGACGCGGGTGAAGGTCTGCCACTTGTTGCAGCCGTCCAGATAGGCGGCCTCGGCGATCTCGCCCGGAATGCCCAGATAGGTCTGGCGCAAGAAGAAGGTGCCGAAGGCGCTGACGAGACCCGGGAACACCAGCGCGAAGATGGTGTTGGTCAGGCCCATGCGGGCCAGCATTAAGTACTGGGGAATGATGAAGATCTGGCTGGGCAGCATCATCTGCACCAGAACGATGGTGAACAGCAGCTTCTTAAAGGGGAAGTTCAGCTTGGCGAAGGCGTAGCCGGCCATGGAGCTGAACACCACGGCGCACAGCACCCGGAAGAGGATGAGCAGGGCGGTGTTCACATACAGGTTCACGAAGGGCAGGCTTTCCAGCGCGGTGATGAAGTTGTCCAGGTTCCACTGGCTGGGCAGCAGCTGGGGCGGCACCGCCATGGACTCGGCCTGGGTCTTGAAGCTGGTGAGCAGCATCCACACGAAGGGGAAGATCATAACCACGCTGCCCAGGATCAATGCCACATAGGTGAGGGTCTTGTTCAGGGTCTTGCTTGTTTGTGTGCTCATGATTTACACCTCGTAATTCACCCATTTTTTCTGGCCCGCGAACTGCAGCAGGGTCACGATGCCGATGAGCAGCACGGTCCAGATGACGATGGCGGACGCATAGCCCTTGTTGCCGGCCACAAAGCTTTCCCGGTAGAACAGGTACATCAGGCTCTGGGCGCTGGTGAGGGCGGGGTTTGCCTGGTCGACCATCATGTAGATCAGATCGTACACCTTCAGGGAGGCCATCAGGCGCATGATGAGCACCACGAACAGGGTGGGCGAAACCATGGGCAGGGTGATGTGGAAGAACTGCTGCACCTTGGAAGCGCCGTCCAGGGACGCAGCCTCATACAGGCTGGCCGAGATGTTCTGGATGCCGGAGAGCAGCAGCACGGCGTCGTAGCCGATGGCGCTCCAGATGGCCACGATGGCGCAGGTGACCAGCACGATAGCGGGATTGGTCAGCCAGCGCACGTTCTGGCCCAGGATGCTGTTGATGATGCCGTACTCGGTGTTGAAGATCCACTTCCACACCATGGCAACGGCGGCGGGGGCCACCACCATGGGCAAAAAGAAGATGGCGCGGAAGGCGGTGCGGCCCTTGAGCTTTGCGTTCAGCAGAACCGCCACCAGCAGTGCCAGGAACACGCCCACGGGCACGGTGAGGATGCAGAAGTAGATGGAGTTCCAGGTGGCCTTCCAGAACTCGGTGCTCTGGAACATTTCGATGTAGTTGTCCAGCCCGTTGAACTCGAAGGTACCAAAGGCCTTGGACTTGGAGAAGCTCATGTAGATGGTCTCGATGAACGGCCAGATGTTCAGCACCAGCAGACCGATGATGGTGGGGGCCACCATCACCAGACCCCAGACAGCGCCGTCGCGGGACAGCTTGGAAGTTTTGTTCACGCGGGATGCCCTCCTTTATTCGTAATACTCGGCGCCGGCCTCATCCACGATCTGCTGCATGGTCTGCAAACCGGTGGAAAGATCCAGCTCGCCGGAATAGATCTTGAGCAGGGTGTCGCTGACCTTGCTCTTCCACTCGGGGCGGGCGGCGTTGTTCACGCTCTGCACGCTGTAGTCGAACATGTCGATGAAGCACTGCACGTCGATGGGGTATTCGTCGAACACGCCCACCCAGGTCTCTTCCAGACCCTCATAGGCGGGAATGGCGGCGCCGCTCTCGCCCTGGATGCGCTGGCCTTCCTCGCTGCCGAAGAACTTCAGCACGTCCTTGACGATGTCCATGTGCTTGTTGTTTGCGCCGGTGGCGTAGCTCAGGCCGTTGGAGATGGTGGCCCGGCCGTCGCCGCTCACCGGGTCGGGGCACATGGGCAGCACGGCCACGTCCCACTTGCCCACCATGTCGGGGTAGTTCTGCAGCTCGGTGAGAATATTCCAGTTGCCCTCAAAGAACATGGCGCCCTTCTCGGAGAAGAAGGCCGCGCCGGGCGCGGTCTCGGCGAAGTAGTTCTGGTCAGGGCACCAGTCGTAGCTCTGCAGGCCGATGTAGAACTCCATGCCCTTCTGGGTGGCGGGGTCGGTGAAGTTGGCGCGGGTGTTGTCCTCGGTGAGGATGCTGCCGCCTGCCTGGTACACGAAGTTCCAGTAGCCCAGCTGGTCGTCGCCGTAGGCCATGTAGCCATACTTGCCGGTGGCGTCGTAGATGGCCTGGGAGGCGCTGACCAGGTCATCCCAGGTCCAGGTCTCGTCCGGGTAGGCCACGCCTGCGGCATCGAACATTTCCTTATTATATACAAGGCCCACGGTGTCCTTATCCTTGGGCACGCCGTAGAGCTTGCCGTCCGAACCGCTGGCGTTGGCCAGAGAAATGTCGGAGAAGTGCTCGGTCTCCACAATGTCGGAGCAGTCTGCCAGCTTGCCGTTGTCGGCGTATTTCAGAATCTCGTTGGTGTGCATCCAGAAGATGTCCGGCATCTTGTTGCTCATGGCGGCGGCTTCCAGCTTGGTCCAGTATTCGTTCCAGCTGGTCACCTGCACCTCGATCTTCACATTGGGATGCTCGGCGGTGTAAGCGTCGCACATGGCCTGCATGCCGTCGCGCTGGGCCACGTCCCAGATCTGGAAGGTCAGGTTCACGGTGCCGTCCGAGCCTTCGCCGCATCCGGTCAGCCCGGTGGCCAGACCCGCGGCCAGGCAAACGCTCAGTGCAGCGCATGCCAGTCTGCGCATCAAACTCATTGCTTGTTTCCTCCTGTTCCTGTGCGAAGTCCTCCCCTTGCCGCCGCCCGACCGGCCGGGTTCGGGCAGCTGCAAAACGCGGTTTTCGCTGTTGTGCTGAAAAATCGGAAGCAGTTTTGTACAATGTGCACTATATACAATTTGTTTCCCTTTTGGCTGTGTTTATTATACGATTTGACAGTTGAAAGTTAAATATCATTTTGCAGGTTTTTATCTCTCAATTTAGCTGATTCAGGCATTTTTGCTTGAAGTCATCTAGCATTATGGTATATAATCAGAAAAACAGACAAAATGAGGGAGGAATGGCAGTATGGCCACCGCATTCGGGCCGGACGCCGGCAACAAGCTGATTTTCCACGTGTTTCAGGACGAACGCTTTGTGGACCTGAACCTGTATCAATACGGCTGGGAGCGTACCGAGCCGCTGCACTCCTACGGGCCGCACCGGCGCAACCATTATTTGTTCCATTACATCATCGCCGGCTATGGCAAGCTGTATGTGGGCGAGCATGTGTATCCGGTGGGGCCGGGGGAGGGGTTTCTGATCCTGCCGGGCCAGACCACCACCTACGCCTCGGACGAGGTCGACCCCTGGGAGTACACCTGGATCGAGTTCGACGGCCTGCGCGTGCGCGAAAGCCTGACCCTGGCGGGCCTGGGCGCGGCAAAGCCCATCTACACCCCCGCCACCCGGGCCGGGGGTGAGAAGCTGCGGGAGTGCATGCTGCAGATCGTGCAGGACGGCGAGGCCAGCCCCATCCGGCAGATCGGCCGGGGCTTTCTGTTCCTGGACCAGCTGGTGGAATCCTCGGCGGCAAGGCAGCACCAGAGCCAGCGCCGGCTGCGGGACTTCTATATGAAAGAGGCGCTGTCCTTCATTGAGCAGAACTACCAGCGGGACGTGTCGGTGGAGGACATCGCCGCCTTCTGCGGACTGAACCGAAGCTACTTCGGCAAGCTCTTCCGGGACACCATGGGCGAGAGCCCCCAGGCCTTTTTGCTGCATTACCGCATGGCCCAGGCGGCTCAGTTCTTGAAGGAGACCACCCAGCCGGTGAGCACCATCAGCACCATGGTGGGTTATGCAAACCCGCTGCATTTTTCCCGGGCCTTCAAATCGGTGTACGGCATCTCGCCCCGGGCCTACCGGCAGACCCATTTCACCCACCCGGCGGGTGTGTGAGGCACTCACTGGCGAAAAACCGGGAACTGTGGTACACTGTAACGTGGAATGAAGCGGCCGGGCGCGCCCCGGCGGGAAAGAGGGGGACAAGGCATGGAAAAGCAGCAGCGCCGGGCGCTGAACAGCATCGTGCTGAGCATCACCACGCTGGTGGTGGTGGCCGCCCTTCTGCTGGTGGGCATCGGCCTGGTACGGGACAAGATGATGCGCAACACCCAGCAGATGGGCATGTCGCTGGCCGAGAGCTACGCCCGCGAGACCCAGAGCAGGCTGGACGGCTTTGCCCGGGTGTTTGATATGGCCTGGATGTATGCCATCCGGGGCGTGGATGCCAACATGAGCGAGGAACAGATGCAGGAGGGCATGGCCGAGTATCAGCAGAACGTACATGAGCTGTTCGGCGGTCATGTGGCCGACCTGTATGCGGTGATCGGGGGGCAGATCGTGGCCGACAACCCCAGGACCGGCGACGGAACCTACGACTACGCCAGCACCGACTGGTACCAGAAGGCGATGGCCTCGCCGGACGAGATCATCTTCAGCGATGTGTATGAGGATGCCATCACCGGCGACCAGATCTTCACCCTCTCCAAAGCCATGGACACCGAGGGCGATGTGTTGGCCATGGATGTGTACATCAACCAGGGCGATGTGCTGGATCTGGAGATCAGCCTGCCCTCCACCTATCATTTTTATCTGTTCGATACCGACGGCGGGCTGCTCTACCGGCTGATCGACCGGCAGGCCACCAACCCGGTGTATGCCGAGCAGCTGATCAGCGGCGTGCGGGACGGCAGTCTCTTTGCCTACGACGCCCAGATCACCGACCCCAACGGCGTGGCCCGGGGCGTGTATTATGCCGAGATGGACAACGGCTGGACCGTGGTGATGACCATCCCCATCCAGGAGGTGCTGATGGGCGAGATGGACCCGGTGATCTATTCCCTGATCGGCGTGGCCCTCATCGCCTTTGTGACCCTTCTGTTCATGGTGGTGCGGGACATTCTGAACCTGCGGCGGCTGGCCGAGACCGAAAAGACCATCCGGGTGCTGAGCGATTCCTTCTTTGCCATCTACCGGGTGGACTTTGAGGCCGGCACCTACCGGGCCATCAAGACCTCGCCGGACCTGCGCGGCACCTTTGACGAGAGCGGCGATTACGAGATGCTGCTGGCCCAGGTGAAAAAGCGGGTGCATCCGGAGACCTACGCCGAGTTCGAGCAGGACTTCTCGCTCAAGAGCATCGGCCAGCGGGTGAAGGAAAATGTGGCCGACTACGGCGGCGACTACCAGCGCATGTTCGGCGGCAGCTATCACTGGGTGAACGTGCGCACCATCTATCAAAAGGATGTGCTGCCCGGCGAGGTGATCCTCTGCTTCAAGGATGTGGACGTGGAAAAGCGCCAGCAGATGCAGCACATGATGATTCTGCAGGAGGCGCTGGACACCGCCAAGACCAGCGCCAGGGCCCGCAACACCTTCTTCAACACCATGTCCCACGACATGCGCACCCCGCTGAACGCGGTGATCGGCTACTCCGAGCTGATCCGCCGTACCCCCGGCGATGCGGAAAAGGTCACCGGCTACATCAAAAAGGTGGAGTTCGCGGCCAAGCAGCTGCTCATGCTCATCAACGACATTCTGGAAATGGCCAAGCTGGAGGCGGGCAAGAGCGCCCTGGACGTGAAGGAGTTCAATCTGAACGAATACCTGACCGAGGTGTGCGAGATGTTCCGCACTCAGGCCGAGCGCCAGAACAAGCGCTTTGAGCTGTCGCTGCAGATCAAGGACCCGGTGGTGAAGGGCGACTCCTTCAAGATCGGTCAGATCATGAACAACCTTTTGTCCAACGCGCTGAAGTACAGCTGCGAGGGGGCCGAGATCCGGGTGGAGGCCCGCCAGTTCGACTACCAGAAGCACAGCAAATTCCAGATCGTGGTGGCCGACACCGGCATCGGCATGAGCGAGGAATTTTTGAATCACATCTTCGAGCCCTATTCCCGCGAGACCCACTTCACCCCCCGCACCACCGAGGGCACCGGCCTGGGTATGCCCATCGTGAAGAGCCTGGTGCAGCAGATGAGCGGTGAGATCACGGTGGAGAGCGCCGTGGGCAAGGGCAGCCGCTTCACCGTGACCCTCCCGCTGGAGGTGGTGGAGCAGCACGACGGCCCGGTGATCGGCGCGGCGGCAGGCGAAGCGTCCGGTGAGGCCGCCGCAGAGGCCGCCGGTTCGCTGGCGGGCCAGACCATTCTGGTGGCCGAGGACAACGAGCTGAATATGGAGATCGTCACCGAGCTGCTCACCATGAGCGGCGCCCAGGTGATCGGTGCGGCCAACGGCGCCGAGGCGGTGGAGAAGTTCCAGCGCTCGGCACCCTATTCGGTGGACGCCATCCTGATGGATATGCAGATGCCGGTGCTGGACGGCTGCGGAGCCGCCCGGGCCATCCGGCGGCTGGACCGGCCGGACGCCGCCGTGGTGCCCATCGTGGCGGTGACCGCCAACGCCTTTGCCGAGGACGTGGACCGCACCACCGCCGCGGGCATGAACGCCCATGTGTCCAAGCCCATCGACATGGACCGGCTGCTGGAAGCGCTGGCCCTGTGCTGGGAGGGAAAGACTCCGCCTGCTGCCGCCCCCGGCGAATGACCGGGCGCGGACCGGCTCCTCTGTCCCTTCTGCCCCCGTGCGCCCACCCGGCGCACGGGGGCTTTTTTCTGACCGTCAAACCTTCCGGCAGCACCGCGCTATTGGCGGCGAACGCCTCATGCGGTGTTGCCTTACAAATTTGTAAAGTTCCGGCCCTGATACCAGAGCAGCGTGGTAAAATAAAGGGTAGGGCAAAACCGCAAAGGGGGGGAGTACCTTGAAGCAAACAGGCAAGCGGGCACAGAAATGGCGGTGGCTGCTGCTGGTGGCTCTGGTGGTTCTGGGCCTCCAGCTGCTGCAGGGACTGTTCACCCTGCGCAATGCGCCGGTGCGCCTGCTCCGGGAGGAAAACGGCTGGCTGGACCTGCAAGGCGAGGATGCCGCCGCCGGGCTGTTCCAGCTGGAGGGAAGCTGGGATTTCTACCCCGAGAAGCTGTATACCAGCCAGGATTTCGCGGCCGGACGGGCAGGCGAGGCGGCCGGTGAGGGCGTCTCCCCCTCGGACGATGCCTACGGTACCCATCGGCTGCGCATCCGGGCGACCCCCGGGGCCTACTACGCCATCTGCGGCTTTTCGGTGGACTATGCCACCCGGGTGTTTGTGAACGGCAGCCAGGTGGCGGTCTTTGGCAATCCGGCCGAAACCGCGGAGCAATTCGTGCCCCGGGTGGGCTACATGACCCTGCCGGCGTGCGCCGGGGCGGGCTGGAGACCGCCGACGCGCTGGTGCTCAGCGGCTTTGCGGTGCTGGTGGCCAGCCTGTTGCACGAGGCGCTGCTCACCGGCCGCAGCTCGGACGTGAGCCACTACGGCACCGCGGCCTGGGGCATGCTGGGCTTCGTGTTCCTGAGCGGAGCGGCGGTGGGCCTGCGCATCCAGAAGCGGGAGGCGGCCCTCATCGAGAGCCGCAGCCGGGGCGAGATGCTGGAGCGGATGAACCGGATGAATCTGGAATTTCTGCACCGGATGGCCCACGAGCTGAAAACCCCGCTCACCGTGATCTCCGGCTATGCCCAGCTCACCGGCATCCAGCTGGCGGCGGACCAGGTGGACCAGGAGACCCCGGAAAACCCGAAGACCATCCGGCAGGAGGCCCGGCGGCTGGGCGACATGGTCACCCGGCTGATGGAATATTCCTACGGCCGCACCAGCGAGCTTCGGTTCGAGCGGGTGGACACCGCAGACCTGCTGGACCGGGTACGGGCCATCACCGCGCCCACCGCCCCCGAGGCGGAGGGCTGGACCTTCCTGGGCTGGTACCGGGAAGCCAGCTGCGAGAATGCCTGGAACTTCGACACCGATCTGGTGGAGGGCAGCATGACCCTGTACGCCGGGGTGGGAGCAGAAGACCGCTCCCACCCCGGTGCCCACCGAGACCCCCGCGCCCACTGAGCAGCCCTCTGACGGGGAACAGTCCTCTGGCGCCGAGCAGCCTGCTGCCACCGCGCAGCCCACTGCCACCGCACAGCCCGCCGCCAACCAGGCTCCTCAGACCGGCGACAGCAGCGTGCTGGTATGGCTGGGCCTTGCGGGCGCTGCCGCCTGCTGCCTGGCGGCCCTGGAGCGCCTGCGCAAAAAAGGCTGATCCGGCCGGCGCGCAGGCCCTTGCGCGCTGAAAAATCCCTTGACCGGTAAGCAATAGCAAAAGCGGCGGACCCTGCCAAAACAGGGTCCGCCGCTTTTTTGCGTGTCGAAGAGACTCAGCGCAGATAATGATAGGGCTCCCGGCCGTAGCGGAGCACCAGCGCCGCCGCGATCAGGAAGGTCAACCCCTCCGCCACCGGTACCGCCAGCCAGATGCCGTCCAGCCCCAGCAGCCGAGGCAGCAGCAGAATGCTGCCCACCACCAACACCAGCGTGCGCAGAAACGAGATCAGCGCGCTCACCGCACCGTTGGAAAGGGCCGTGAAGAGGGACGAGGAGAAGATATTGAACCCGGCGAACAGAAAGTTCCATAAAAAGACCCAGAAGCCGTAAATCGCCAGATCGAACACCGCGCCGCCCGGCGGGGTGAACAGGCCGATCAGCGGCCGGGCAAAGAGCATCGCCGCCGCCATCATGGCCGCCGTGATCAGCCCGATGGCCCCCAGGCAATAGCGGAACAGCCGCTGCAGATACCGGGTGTTGCCGCTGCCGAAGTGGTAGCTGATCACCGGGGCGGCGCTGGTGGCAAAGCCCATGGACACCGCCGTGTACACGAACTGGGCATACAGCACGATGGTCATGGCGGCCAGGCCGTCCTCCCCGGCCAGCGCCAGCATGGACAGGTTGAACAGCAGCGTGGTCACCGAGATGGCCAGGTTGGAGACCATCTCCGAGGACCCGTTGCCCATGGCCAGCGCCAGCATGCCCGGGTCCCACCGGGGACGGCGAAACCGCAGGGTGCTGCGGTCCTTCAAAAAGTAGAAGATGGGGAACAGACCGCCCAGAATCCGGCCGCTCACCGTGCCCAGGGCCGCGCCGGTCATGCCCATATCCAGCACCCCGATCAGCAGCCAGTCCAGCACCAGATTCAGCACGCCGCTGGTCACCGTGAGCCACAGGGCAATGCGCCCCCGCCCGGCGGTGATGAACAGCGACTGGTACATCACCTGGACCACCGTGAAAAAGGCCGAACCGAACAGGATGCGCCCGTATTCCAGGCAGTAGGGCAGCAGCCGGTCACTGGCGCCCAGCAGCCGCACCAGCGGTTCCAGAAATACCAGGCCCAGCACGCTCAGCGCCGCGCCCAGCACCCCCGCCGCCAGAGTGGCCAGGGTCAGGTCCTGATCGGCGGCCTTCGCCTCACCCTGGCCCAGCTTGCGCCCCACGATGGCGCTGGTGCCGGTGCCGAACATGATGCCCACGCCAAAGGCCAGCGTGTCCAGCGGGAGCACGATGTTAACTGCGGAAAGACCGTCGCTGCCCACGTAGCGGGAGATGAATACTCCGTCCACCGCCGTGTACAGCGAGGTGACCACCAGCATGGCCACCGCCGGTACCGAAAAGGCCAGCAGCCGCCAGAAGCTGAATTCCTGTGAAATTGCGCGTTTCATACAATAACTCCTTGCTTTGTCGATGGAACCTATTGTAAACTATGGTGTAACCCACGAGTCAAGGGGGATAAGTCATGAAAAATTACTATAAGATCAGCGAGTTTGCCGCCCTGTGCGGTCTCAGCCGGGATACCCTGCTCCACTACGACCGCATCGGCATCTTAAAGCCCGCCTTTGTGGCCCCCAGCGGCTACCGTTACTATACCCTGAGCCAGTTCACCACCGTGGACCTGATCGCCGTTCTGAAGGCCAGCGAGACCCCTCTGAGCGAGATCAAGGGCTATCTGCAAAACGCCGACGTGCCCACCGGCATCCGCCTGCTGGAGAGCAAGGTGCAGGACCTGCGGGCCCGCCGGGCCGAGATCGACCGGATGCTCCAGTCGCTGGAACAGACGCTGGACGCCATGCGGGAAGGGGAGGAGAGCGTCTGCGGCCGCCTGCGCCTGACCCGGCTGGAGGAGCGGTATCTGATCGCCACCCCCACCGGCTACCGCAGCCCGCCCACCGAACGCCGGTTCGCCCGCACCATGCAGGCCCATTTTGCCGCCTGTGAGCAGTGCGGCCTGGGGGCAGGCTTCCAGGCCGGGGAGATCATCCCCCGCGAGAGAGCGCTGGAAGGGCGCTTTCTGGAGGCTTACTATTTCAGCCCGCTGCCCGGTCCGGTGGAGCATCCCCATCTGTGGATCTGTCCGGCCGGGACCTGGGCGGTGTACTATTACCAGGGCGGCTACGACGAGCTGCCCGCCGCCTACGCCCTCTTTCTGGAGGAGCTGGAGCGCCGGGGGCTGCGGCTGGCGGGGGATGTGTACGAGCAGGACGTGATCAATTATCTGTCGGTCACCGACCCGGCCCGCTATGTGCTGCGGCTTTCGGCCCCGGTGGAGGAGTAAAATGCCCGGCCGGGAGCTTTGGCCCCGCAACCCACCCCAAACGAAAAAGCACAGAAAAAGGCGGCTGCCTTTCCCGAATTGGGAAGGCAGCCGCCTTTTGGTTTTGTATCTGTTTGGGCGAAAAACGCCGGAGCCGAAGGGCTTACAGGTCGCTGAACAGGTCTTCCTTGTAAACGCCCGCCTCGATCAGGGCACGGAAGCTGGCAACCACGAAGTCCTTGTCCTCCTTGTAGGTCACGCCGAACCACTTGTCGTCGGTCTTCAGCACCTTTACCGACACCGCGCTGCGCTTGAGCAGCTGGTCGATGTAGATGGGCAGCAGGTACTCGGCCTTCAAGATCTTGTCGTCCGGAGTGTTGGCGAAGAACTCCACAAAGCCCTTGTCCAGCAGGTCCATGAAGGCGGGGGTCAGGCCCCACATGTTCATGGAGACCAGAGAGTCCGCGTCCACGGGCTTGCCCTCCACCTCGGCGCCGGTGGCGGTCTTTACGATATTGGAGGTCTCCTCCACGTCGGTCAGGTAGCCGCTGGCGTCCATGTGGCAGATGCCGCGGGTCACGCCGCCGTTCTCGGACAGGGTGTTCTTCAGCACGAAGCCCGCCATGCACAGCTCACTGTCGCCGTGGTCCTGTACCAGGAAGTTGTGGATCTGCACGAAGGCTTCCTTGCCGTAGTAGTCGTCCGCGTTGATGACCACAAAGGGCTCGTTCAAAAGGCCCTTGCAGGCCAGAACCGCCTGGCCGGTGCCCCAGGGTTTGGTGCGGCCTTCGGGCAGGGTCACGCCCTTGGGCAGGTCCTCCCGCTCCTGATAGGCATAGGCGATCTCCACGCCCAGCCGGGCGCAGGTGGCGGCGATGCGGTCGCCAATGGCCTCGCGGAAGGCCTCGGCAATGTCGTGCCGGATGATAAAGACCACCTTGTTGAAGCCTGCCGCAATGGCGTCGTGGATGGAATAGTCCATGATGATCTCGCCGTGCAGGCCCACGGGCTCCAGCTGCTTGATGCCGCCGCCGAAACGGCTGCCGATGCCCGCCGCCATAATGACCAGGGCGGTCTGTTTGGGTTCGCTCATGATGCTCTCCTTCTGCATTCCGTTTTCTTTATTATAGTAGGGAAATGCACTGCCGGGTTATCTAGTTGACATGGTACACCATCCATGACACATTTGTCAATAAAATGCGCGATTTTTCCATGGAATGAACAAGGGATACATCCCGGTAAAATGGCCGGCAGCGGCGCAAACGGTCCGCCAGGGAAAAAAGCCGGGCAAAGCGGCGAAAACACAAGCTGCAAAAGCGAGGAAAAGAAGGGGGATTTCCAGCAGATAAATCAATATTATTCTCATTTTCCCGGCTTTTTTTACCAATTAGCCGAAACTTCATCCAATTCCACCGTTTTCGTTGAAAAAAGATGCAAATTGCGTTATGATTAAAGTACTATCGTGCAACATGGATGAAACTCGCTTTATTTTTACACTAAAGCGAAAGGAAACGGCAATTTTCAGCGCAGCACCCGCAAACAGGGGGAGAAGCAGCGGCTGCGAATGCCGGGGATGAGCGCAAGCAGCAGGCCGGACGGCCCGCCCCGACATACGCAAACGGAAAACCGCCAACGCAAGATCCCCCTGGGCAGCCCGGCCGCCCGGGGCGCTTTGCGTGTTTGAAACCAGAGGAAGCATGGAACATTCCAGGGAGAGAGAAACAGCCATGAAGGTCAAAAAAGAAAACGTGTCGATCCGCAGGATCATGAAGCAGCATCGCATCCCGCTGACCGATGCTCAGCAGCGCTATCTGCGGCAAAAGCGATGCTTTGATGTGGTGATCGCGGCCATGGCGCTGGTGGTGCTGGCGGTGCCCTTTGCGGCAGTGGCACTGCTGCAAAAGCTGAGCAGCCCCACCGAGCCGGTGTTTTTCCGGCAGAAGCGGGTGGGCCAGGACAGCCACGTATTCTACATTACCAAGTTTCGCACCATGAAGAGCACGGCGCCCAAATACTCGGCCACCGGCGAGCTGCAGAACGCCGACGCATATATTTCCCGGCTGGGGCGTTTCTTGCGGGATACCAGCATTGATGAGCTGCCGCAGCTGTTCAATGTTCTGATGGGGGACATGAGCCTGATCGGGCCCCGGCCGTTGATTCGGCAGGAGCGCAGCGTGCATTTTCTGCGCCGGTACTACGGGGTGGACCAGCTGAAGCCGGGCATCACGGGTTGGGCGCAGATCAACGGCCGCGACATGCTGAACGATTACGACAAGGTGTTTTACGACCGGGAGTACTTAAAGAACGTAAGCATGGCCTTTGACGCTAAGGTGTTCTTGGATACTGTACTGAAAGTACTAGGCCGCAAGGACATCCAGGAGGGCGTGCAGGCCCATCATCACCGGGACGAAGTGCGCCGCAGCCAGCAGGAGCAGCTGGCTCAGGAGAAGGCGGAAAAGCGTGAATTCATGCAGTTCCAGCAGGAGGCCCAGATGGTGCGCGAGCACCGCAGGGCGATGTGATTTATATAATGTATAAAGGTGGAGAGGAATGAGTCAGTTGCAAAAAGGGCGCAAGGTGATTTTTGTGGCCAACACCGCGCGTTTCTTTGTGATGTTCGAGCAAAACAACATCAAATTGCTGCAATCCATGGGTTACGAGGTCCATTGTGCCAGTAATTTTGAGCAGGAAAGGGATGTGGACGCAAAATCCATCCTGGAAAAATTGAATGTAACGATCCACCAGATCGATATCGCCCGTTCGCCTTTTTCGGCGCGCAACCTGAACGCGTACCGACAGTTGAAGGCGTTGATGCAGCGGGAACGGTTCGATCTGGTGGATTGCCATACGCCCATGGGAGGTGTGTTGGCGCGGCTGGCTGCCAAAGCAACCAAAACAGCGCCGGTACTGTACACCGCTCATGGGTTTCATTTCTATAAGGGCTGCCCGTTGCAGAACCGCCTGATCTACGAAACCATCGAGCGGTGGCTGGCCCGCTATACCGATGGGTTAATTACCATTAACGAAGAGGATTATCAGGCGGCCAAGACGTTCCGCCTTCGGGGTGAAGCCTATAAGATTCCCGGTGTGGGCATCGATGTGAAGGGGATTCATGACCTGAAAGTGGACCGTATCCAGAAGCGCCGGGAATTGGGCGTGCCGGAAGATGCATTCGTGATGCTTTCGGTGGGGGATTTGAACGCCAACAAAAACCATTCCACTGCAATCAAAGCATTTGCGAAGGCAGATATCCCCAACTCCTATTACCTGATTTGCGGAGAGGGCGAGCTGCGGAACGAGTTGAGCAGTCTGTCAGAAAAATTAGGAGTAAGCCAGCATGTTCATTTGCTGGGGTTCCGAAATGATGTGCGCGAGATTTTAAAGGCAAGCGACTTGTTTGTCTTCCCCTCCTTCCGCGAAGGACTTTCAGTAGCACTTTTGGAAGCGGTATCGGCTGGTGTGACATGTATTGCTAGCAATATTCGGGGCAATGTGGATTTGTTGGAGCAAAGCCAGTTGTTCCCTCCGGCGGATGAAGAAAAAATTGCAGATATTATGCGGAAGAGCGTTGGACAAAAACAAGCGCCAAATCAAAAGGCTTACGAGGAATTCGATAAAACAGAGGTCGAAAAACGCATGGAAAATATTTATGGATGTGTGAATGGCGCCACTGTTGAAACGGTAGGGATTTAAACGGAAGGAAACCATATGCGTGTTTTGCATTTGTTAAAGTCAGATAAGTTTTCCGGGGCTGAAAATGTGGTGCTTACAATCATGAATCTTTTCCCGGAAGAGGAAATGATTTATGCGTCGCCAGATGGCCCGATCCGCAAGGTGGTGGAGGAGGCTGGCCACCGTTTTTATGCGCTGGAATCCAGCAAGATAGGTTCAGTGAAAAAAGCGATTGCAGAATTAAAGCCGGATGTTATTCACGCGCATGATTTTAGTATGGCGACGAATGCGGCCTGGGCTGCCGGCAAAACTCCCGTCATTGCACACCTGCACAACAATCCGCCCTGGCTTGGGAAAATCCATCCCAAGAGTGTGATGTTTGCACTGGCATTGCCGCGCATTCAACAGGTTATTAGTGTGTCGGAATCCGTTCAGAAAGAATACCTGTTTGGAAGGCTTATGAACGGAAAAAATACCGTTCTCGGAAATTTTGTGGATGTGGAAAGAGTTCGCCGAATGGCGCAGGAACCTTGCCCGTGCGGTGATGTAGACCTGGTGTTTTTGGGAAGATTGTCTGCACCCAAACAACCGCTGCTGTTCTGTGAAATTGTAAAACAGGTAAAAGAAAAGATTCCCGGAGTCACAGCTCGCATGATTGGCGATGGCGAGCTTGCCGGTGAAGTGAGAAATTATCTCAACGAAAACGGTTTGCAGGATACAATTGAGCTGGTTGGATTTCAATCGAATCCGTATACCTATTTAAAAGGCGGAAAAATTATGGTCATGCCTTCGGCGTGGGAAGGGTTTGGTTTGGCGGCTGTGGAAGCACTTTCGCTGGGACTTCCTGTTCTGTGCAGTGGTGCGGGCGGACTTGCTAACATCATTACAGATGAGTGTGGAAAAATATGTGATTCGATTAATGACTATGTAGCAGAAATTCAAAAAATAGTTTCGATTACGAAAATTTACGATGAGAAGTCTGAAAAAGCGAAAAAAAGAGCGGAAGATTATAATGATATGCAAGAATATAGAAGAAAATTAAACGACATTTATTGTGGAATGTAATATTCAATCAACTGAAGAATAAATTTAGAGTGTGAATATAATGAGATTGAAAACACTTCCGAAAGGCTTTCTTTCACTTGTATTATTGTATTTGGTTTATGAACCTGCGATTACGCAATTGCTGCTTGGGGTTCATTTCTATTATGTAAATATTGCGGTTGTTTCTGTGCTTCTAGCTTTGCGTTTAATTGAAACAGGAAGCATTAAAATAGAGAAAAGAATAGTCAATTTCTCTTTGATAATATTTGCGTGCTCGATTTATACTCTCTTGATTACGGCATTGAATCAACAAGAAATTAGATTCTTTCAACACTTCTATGTCATAATCGAAATATTGTCGATTTATTTGTTGTACACATATATAGCTAAATATTATGATGATTCAGGACGAGTTTGCTTAGATGTTTTGAAAACTGTAGTTGTATTGGAAGCTATATTTGTGCTTCTTATGTTTTTGCTTCCGGCATTTAAACAATTTGGAGTTAATTTGTATTATGCGGAAAATTCGGCAGAAATAAATTATTATGTTGTATCGAAGAGAATATATGGAATATTTGGCGATTATACTTTTAAGTGTCAAGTGTTCAATGGTATGCTATCATTCTTTTTTTTGTTTTGTTCTTATCTCAAAAAAGAATCTGGACTTTTGATATACTCGGTTCTTAGCTTGTTCATATCTGTCGTGAATGGAAGAACAGGACTCTTGATTTTGATTGTTATTACAATTGAGTTCCTCGGTTTGCAGCTGATTATGAACAAAGGCCAATTGACGAAAGTGATCAAAATTGCAGTATTAGGCATTGCTGGTTCAGTAGTCGTTTTACTTCTTGTGAGAAAATTTAATCCAGATACGTATGAGTTTGTAATTAATATGTTTAATGCTTTCCTTGGACTTGAAACAAATGGCGATAATAATCTGGTTGTTTTAAAAGAGAGCATGTCTTTTCCGACGGGGTTAGGTCTGATTTTGGGTGAAGGTGTTACCATTTATACAGGTGTAAATCGTACAGATATTGGATATTGTAACGATGTCTATTTGGTAGGCGTTATTGTTACAGCAATAGAATATATTTCAGTTATTGCTTTGTTAAAAGTTAGGAGTAGATTGCCTGAGGCAAAAATTTATAATATTTGTATGACGACAGGATTACTGGTTACAAATATTAAAGGAGTTTGCATGCGGAGCGGTACGATTATCGTTGGCCTTCTGTGGTTGCGAATAATAATGGAGAATTCTATTTTGCCAGAATTAAGAATGCGTGCAATAGGAAAAGATAATTAGGGGTAAATTATGGGTGAAATGATTAGCGTAATTATGAGCGCTTTTAATGAAAGTGAGGAAGAACTTTCACTTTCTATTCAATCGATTTTACATCAGACATATGGGGACTTCGAGTTTATAATTGTTAATGATAATCCGGAAAATACTCAATTAGAAATAGCGTTGGAGAAATTTGCACAACAAGATTCAAGAATCCGATTGCTGAAAAATGAAAAAAATATTGGACTTGCAGCGAGTTTAAATAGAGGAATTGAAATTGCTCACGGAGAATACATTGCCCGGATGGATGCTGATGATATTTCACTTCCAGATCGGTTTGAAAAGCAGCTTGCTTTTTTGAAAAAGAATGGTCTGGATTTGATTTCAGGATTCACGATTATTATAGATGAGAATGGAAATGAAGCTCCAAAAGAAGCGCAGACAGCAATCTATGAATCGCTGGATTTGAGTGAAATTCTAAAATATGGCGATGTGATTCGACATCCGACAGTTATGGGGAAAACATCGGCATTTCGTGATGTAGGGGGATATCGAGAGCTTGTTCCTGCAGAAGACTATGATATATGGCTTCGAATGCTTAGCGCCAACAAAAGAATTGGATGCATTGGAAAACGTGTACTTAAATACCGTATTCGTACGTCTAGTATTTCTCGACAAAATGGATACCGTCAATTTGTTGCTGCCCGATATGTAAAAAATCTTTACAAGCAGCGTTTGAAGGATGGTAAGGACAATTATACCAAAGAAAGTTATAAACGATATTTGGAAAAATATCATGTGGAAAATCCAAATATGCTAAAGAAATATCAGGCAGTGTCTTTGCACTATACACAGGTGTTAGAAAGCATGAGAAAAAAAGATATATTGCACTGTGTACAATCTTGTCTTCTGGTGATATTGGGAATTCCATGTGGCTTTGAAATGTTATGGGTTGGCTTCCAGCAAAAAATGATACATAGTCGATGGAAATGAGGATGTTTAAAATGAAGAAGTTAATTCAGCGTTTGATCGCAAATTTGCTTTTTCTGCCGACATATGTTCGGTTGAAAAAGACAAAGGGGAAAAAGCGTATAGTGATCTTGGCGGTGCCACAGTATAATAATATCGGTGATCATGCGATTACAATGGCTGAAGAAAAGTTCCTTGAAGCAGAATTTCCGGACTTGGCGCATATCTCAATAGGTGTTATATTTAGTAAGTTTATCTATTCAAAAGTAAAAAAACTTATTGGACCGGAAGATATCATTGGTATAAATGGAGGCGGATTTTTGGGAACGCTATGGGGAATGGAGCCATTAGTCCGAAAAGTGATCTCTGATTTTCCTAGCAATGTTAAAATTGTATTTCCTCAGACTGTTTATTTTAGCCATGATGAGAAAGGCGAAAGAGAATTAGATCAGTCGATTAAAACGTATAGAAAATCAAATGTCTGTGTTTTTGTGCGTGAAGAAAACTCTTATAAATTTATGAAAGAAAAGTTCTTCCCGGATATGAATAATAGGGTGTTCTTGGTTCCTGATATGGTTCTTTCCCTTCACAGTCAGGTAAAAAATGAAAAGGGCGAAGGTATAATTCTTTGTATGAGGAACGATACAGAAAAAGTGACTGGCAGTGAAGTTATCGAAAATATTAAGGAATGTGCGGAAAATGCGATGCAGCAAGTTTGCATCACAGATATGTGTACTAGGTTTTGGATTCCGCTTTCTTTGAAAAATAAATTTGTCACAAAGAAAATGCAACAGCTAGCTTCTGCTAAATTTGTTGTCACCGACCGGCTTCACTGCATGATTTTCTGCACACTAGTGGGAACGCCCTGCATTGCGATGGATAACAGCAGTAAAAAAGTAAAAGGCGTTTATGAAAAGTGGTTGAAAGATCTGGATTATATTGTGTTTTGTGAAAATGGAAATGACGCTTTGAGCAAAGCGGGAGAATGGATCAAAGTTGACAGCATCAAAGCAACCCGTTATTCTTCAAAAAACCTGGAGAGTGCCTTTGCGCCGCTGACGCAGGCTATTAAAGACTGTCTTGCTTGATCAAGGATGAAGTATGAGTTCATATAAGTATCTATTGAAAAATGTAGGGCTGTTCACGATCAGTGAATTTGCGTCCAAATTCATCACCTTTTTTATGCTGCCTCTGTATACATACTATTTGTCTACAGAAGAGTATGCGGTGATTGATCTGATTCAGGTGACCCAAAATCTAATTATCCCTGTGGTAACATTGTCGGTAGCGGATGCAGTTTTGCGGTTTGCTTTTGACCGAAACGAAAATACCGGCGAGGTTTTTTCCCTAGGTGTTTGGATTACGACAGTGGCCAGTGTATTGGTTGTGATTGGGTGCCTTGCGGGAAGCGATAATGAAATCGTTGGTCAGTATCTTTGGTGGATTGTCTGGTCCATGATTACGATGATGTTCAGTAATCTGCTTTCTAATTTTGCTCGTGCCATAGATAAGGTACAGGCGATTACGGTCAGTTCCATCATCACAACTGCAATTGTTGCCAGTGCGAATGTTCTGATGGTTGCCTACTTAAAAATGGGCGTAGCAGGATATCTGTGTGCATTGGTACTGGGGAATGCATTCAAATGCCTGTACCTGGCAGTTGCTTGTAGAACATGGAAGTATCTCCAATTTCGTTCACTTCGCAAGGATACATTGGTCCGCATGCTGAAATACAGCCTGCCGCTGATTCCGAACAGTATGTTCTGGTGGATCAATTCCAGTATCAACAAATATTTCCTGACCGGTCTCACCACATTGGCTCAGGTTGGTCTGTATTCTGCTGCCAGTAAGATTCCCGCAATGGGCAACACCATTGCCAATGTGTTCAATTCGGCGTGGCGTATGTCGGCAATCAAGGAAGTGGATTCAGAAGACAAAAACGGCTTCTTTGAAATGATCTATGAGCTTTACACGTTTACGCTGGCGGTCATTGTTCTGGGGATTACCGTGTTTGTAAAATTGTTGGCTCTGATCTTGTTCAGCAAGGATTTCTACGACGCATGGATCGTGGTTCCCTTCCTGATGTTGGGGTTTTATTTTGATTCTAACAATGCGTTTATCGGAAATCTGTTTGTTGGTGCAAAAATCACGAAGGTGTTGTTTACAACCACGGTAGTGGGGGCGATCGCCAATGTTGTGCTGAATGCGGCACTTATTCCGCCTTTTGGAATTGTTGGCGCAGCCATTGCTACCACGTTCAGCAATATGGTGATTTTTTTCGTGCGGAGAAAAAGGGCCAAAGAGTGGTTGCAATTCTCGCCTTCTCTGAAAAAGCAGGGGCCGGTTGTGGCTGTTATGGTAATTTTGGCACTTGCTGCTTTTTCCAATACAATTTGGCTGTACATCCTTTTCCCTTTTGCTATGGCGGTAGTATTGTTTATTTATCGTCAGCAGGTGGGATTCCTTTATCAGCAGGGCATGAAAATTCTCGGCAAAGTGAAGAAATAACCAAAAAAGGAGCACCCCGCGCGGGGTGCTCCTTTTTTCTATATCCCTCACAGCTTCTCCAGGAACGCTTCCAGCTGTTCCAGCTGGGCCTTCACCGAGGCCGGGCCGGTGCCGCCCTGGCTCGTGCGCCGCGCCACGCAGGCCGCAAGATCAATCGCCTGGTATACGTCCGCGTCGAACAGCTCGCTCAGGCCCTTGTATTCCTCCAGGCTCACATCCTCCAGCACCTTGCCCTCCGCGATGCATTTCGCCACCAGCTGGCCCGTCAGCTTATAGGCGCTGCGGAAGGGCATCCCCTTGCAGGTCAGGTAATCCGCCAGGTCGGTGGCGTTGATGAACCCCTTCTGTGCCGCCGCATACATGTTTGCCTTCAGCGGCTTCATGGTACGCACCATGGGCGCGAACACCTCCAGGCACTGGCTCACCGTGTCGATGGCGTCGAAGATGGCCTCCTTGTCCTCCTGCATGTCCTTGTTGTAGGCCAGCGGCAGACCCTTCAGCATGGTCAGTGTACCCATTAAATCGCCGTACACCCGGCCCGTCTTGCCGCGCACCAGCTCTGCCATGTCCGGGTTTTTCTTCTGGGGCATGATGCTGGAACCGGTGGTGAAGCCGTCATCCAGCTCCACGAACTTGAACTCCCAGCTGGACCAGAGGATGATCTCCTCCGAAAAACGGGAAAGATGCATCATCACAAGGGCCAGCGCGCTCAGGATCTCCACACAGAAGTCCCGGTCGGATACGCCGTCCATGCTGTTTTGACACACGCCGTCAAAGCCCAGCGCCGCGGCGGTCATGGCCCGGTCGGTGTCGTAGGTGGTGCCCGCCAGCGCACAGCAGCCCAGGGGACTGTAGTTCATGCGGGCCGATGCGTCCTGCAAACGATTGACATCCCGCTGCAGCATGGCCGCCCAAGCCAGCAGATGATGGGCAAAACACACCGGCTGCGCCCGCTGCAGATGGGTATAACCGGGCATAATGGCATCCTGGTTTGCCTTGGCCTGCTCGTAAATGGCCTCCAGCAGCTGTTTCAATTGGCCCTGCAGGGACGTGCAGGCGTCCCGCAGATAGAGCCGCAGGTCGGTGGCCACCTGGTCGTTCCGGCTGCGGGCGGTGTGCAGCCGCTTGCCCGCGTCGCCGATGCGCTTTGTCAATTCCGCTTCCACGAACATGTGGATGTCCTCGGCGGTGGGATCGATGGCCAATGCGCCGCTGTCCAGATCGGCCAGAATGCCCTCCAGACCGGCGGTGATGGCGGCAAGGTCCGCCCCGCTCAGAATGCCCTTCGCCGCCAGCATGGCCGCGTGGGCCAGCGAGCCGGTGATGTCCTGCCGGTACATGCGGCAGTCGATGTGGATGGACGAGTTGAAGTCGTCCGCGATCTTACTGGTGGCGGCCTGTGCCCGCCCTGCCCAAAGCTTTTCCATATCCGTTCCGGCCCGGCCAGCGCCGGGCGATCCCCCTTTTCCCACGGCCCTCTTTTTTAAGGCAACCCTGCACGCTTCACGGCGAACGTTTCGGGCGGCGCATTGCGCCAAAGGTTTCCGGCGCTGCGCCACCTGGAATCATGCGGTGCTGTCTCAATCTGCCGTTTTGTGATTATATTCAGAATATTAGCATAAATATTCTTAAAATGCAAGAACCGTGCAAAAATAAAGAATAAAAATTCGTTTAAGGAAGGACCGGGAAAGACCGGTGGGAAAGGAAAAGCGGCGCGGCGGATGCCGCGAAAGGCAGCCCGGCCGGAACAGGGCACAGGGGGTCCGGCGGGGCTGTTCACCGGCCGGGCCCCCGGTAGAAAAGGCTGATTTTCGGCGGGCGGGAGGAGCGATTGGCGCTGCGGAAAGAAGGGTGGAGCAGGTGGTGGGGGCGGCGGCAGGAAGAGAGAAAACGGGGGAAGGCAGCGAAAAAACAATGCCCCTGCTTTTGTGGATTTTTACCAAAAGCAAGGGCAAATTTTGTATGCGGGGCAAAATGTCAAACGATTGACATTTTGCCCCGCATCTTTTATCATGGGGGAGGAACGAGGGAATTTCAGGTGCTCTGACGCTGAATCAGCTGCACTGGGAAGACCCGGGCTTCCGGCTCACCGGCGCTTTCGCCCGCCACGATCCGCTCCACCGCCCAGCGGCAGATGTCCTCCACCGGCTGGTGGATGGTGGTCAGGGGCGGGGTGGTCAGACAGGCAAGGTCGGTGTCGTCGCAGCCCACCACCTTCATCTGGCCGGGCACGTCGATGCCCTGCTGGCTGCAATATTGCAGCACCTGGGCGGCGATGATGTCGTTGGACGAGAACACCCCGTCCACCTCCGGGTGGGTCTGGAACAGCTGGTGGATCAGCGGCTCGTAGCGCATGGCGATGAAGTCCCGTTCGCTGGCGTCAACCATCACCGGGACCTGGGCCCCCCGCTCGCGGCACACGTCGCAGAAGCCCACCCAGCGCTTGTTGGCGTCCATCTCGATGCCCGCGCTGCCGCTGATGTAGGCAAGCCGACGGCAGCCGCTGTCCAGCAGATGCTCGGCCGCCAGCCGTCCGCCGGCGTAGTTGTCGGCGCAGGCGCTGGGCACCGAATCCGACAGGGTGCGGTCGATGGTCACCAGGGGCAGGTTGTTCAGGTTCACATGCTGGTGCAGGTTCTGGGTGTGGCTGGCCAGAATGACCCCCGCCACCTTGTTGCTTTTCAGCATGTGGAAGTATTCGATCTCCTTGTTCACATCCAGGTCGGACACGCACAAAAGCAGCTTGTAGCCGTTGGCGCACACATGCCGTTCCACGCAGTCGATCACCGCGCCGAAGAAGAAGTTCTTCGCCGAGGGCACGATCAGCCCGATGAAGCTGCTCTTCTGCTTGATGAGCGACTGGGCCAGCTCGTTGGGGTGATAGTCCAGCTCCTCCATGGCCGCCATGATCTTGGCCCGGGTCTTTTCACTCACGTTGACCCGGTTGTTCAGCATCCGGGAAATGGTGGTCACCGTCACGCCGGACAGGCGTGCCACATCTTTTAAAGTTGCCATAGGACCGTTGCTCCTCTCGCCGCAAATCATTCTCTTTATTATCCCACAGCGGCGGGGGCGAAGTCAAACGGACCTTTGCAGATATCCAAGGCAATGCCGCACATTCTGCCTGACGGCTCAGGCGGTACTGCCCGGACAAGTTTTCATCCATTCCAAAGCGCAAAGGAGAACGTATTATGAACAACACGCTGCTGAATACGCTGAAGGCTGCCCGCGAGGGCCTGGCCGAACGGCTGGACGCCATGACCCTGCCCGCCGCGATCCCCCACGGCGACATGCCCGGCGACAAGGTGCTCATCACCGAGAGCCACGTGGCCAAGGCAAAGACCATCCTGCCCGTTCTGGTGGACAAGATGATCGCCGCTCTGGAGAATAAGCCCCTGCAGCGGTGCGTGCTCAGCGTGTGCGGCGGCTCCGGCGTGGGCAAGAGCGAGACCGCGTCCCTGCTGGGCTGGTACCTGGGCCAGCTGGGCGCGAAGAGCTATATCCTCTCCGGCGACAACTACCCCCACCGCATCCCCGAGTACAACGACGCCGAGCGTCTGCGCGTGTTCCGGGACTTCGGCCTGAAGGGCCTGGTGGCCTGTGGCCTGCACACCGCCGAAATTAGCGCCAAGCTCCACGAGCTGATGGAAGCGGACAAGGACGCCGACCCGGCTCTGTGCGGCGAGTACGGCTGGCTGAGCGTTTATCAGGCGGCGGGCCGCCGTGGCCTGAAGGGCTATCTGGGCACCCCGGGGGAGATCGACTTCGACCGGGTGAACGGCATCATCGCCCAGTTCCAGGCGGGCGCGGAGCACATCGCTTTGAAGCGGATGGGCCGCCGCCCCAGCGAGCTGTGGACCGAGACCGTGGACTTCTCCGCCACCAGCGTGCTGATCATCGAGTGGACCCACAGCAACAACGACAATCTGGCCGGGGTGGACCTGCCGGTGCTGCTGAACAGCACCCCCGCCGAGACCATGGCCCACCGCCGCGAGCGCAACCGGGACGGCAAGGTGGACAGCCCCTTCACCACCATGGTGCTGGAGATCGAGCAGGGCCTGCTGGCCTCTCAGGCCCACAAGGCGGCGGTGATTCTGTCCAAGAGCGGCGAGCTGCTCAGCTACGCCGACTACCAGGCTCTGATGGCCAACGCCTGAGCGGCGCAAGAGAGAAAGGGGAACAGAGCAATGGAAAACAAAACGGCACTTTCCGCCGGTGTGATGCTGAACGCCTACCCGGACAGCATGGGCGGCACTTTGGCCGACATCGTGGCCCTGCTGGGCCGCGGCGAGATGAAGGGCGCCTTCGACGCCTTTTACATCCTGCCCAGTATTTTCAACACCGATCTGGACCGGGGCTTCTCGGTGATCGACTACAACCTGAACGAGTGCTACGCCGGTCAGGCCGATCTGGACGCGCTGCGCAAGCTGGGCATCGATTTGAAATTCGACCTGATTCTGAACCACGCTTCGGTGCTGTCGCCCCAGTTCCAGGACCTTTTGAAAAACGGCGAGAACTCCCGCTATAAGGACTTCTTCATCAACTGGAACAAATTCTGGGCCGGCCACGGCCAGATGACCCAGGAGGGCTACATCCAGCCGGATGCCGAGCTGATAAAGGACATGTTCTTCCGCAAGCCCGGCCTGCCCATTCTGATGGTGCGCATGCCGGACGGCAGCGAGGTGCCCTACTGGAACACCTTCTATCAGGAGGTGCGCTACCGCAAGGTGGACGCCAGCGAGCTGGTGGAGAGCATGGGCATCCAGTATCAGGCGGCCAGCCGCATTGCGGACCTGGTGAACGCCGCGCTGGAGCGGGGCGAAAAGCCCGCCGCCATGGACTTCGGCGCATTCCAGACCCACAAGGCCGCGGTGGTGGACCATCTGGAGAGCCGCCGCAGCTATCTGGGCCAGATGGACCTGAACGTGGCTTCTCCGCTGGTGTGGGAGTTCTACGACGAGACCCTGCACAAGCTGGCGGATTACGGCGCGAAGATCATCCGTCTGGATGCCTTCGCCTATGCCCCCAAGACCCCCGGCGCGAAGAACTTCCTCAACGAGCCGGACACCTGGCAGATGCTGCAGCGGGTGGGCGGCATTGCCGAGAAATATGGCCTGAGCATCCTGCCCGAGATCCACGCCAGCTACGGGGAGAAGACCCACGAGAAGCTGTGCGAGGCGGGCTGCATGACCTACGACTTCTTCCTGCCCGGCCTGATTCTGGACGCCTTTGAGCATAAGAACTTTGAATATCTGGTGCGCTGGATCGACGACATTCAGAAAAAGGGCATGCGTGTGGTGAACATGCTGGGCTGCCACGACGGCATCCCCCTGCTGGATTTGAAGGGCCTGCTGCCCGAGGAGCGCATCCTGGCCATGGTGGAGACCCTGAAGGGCCGTGGCGGTCTTGTAAAGGACCTGCACGGCGCGAAGAACATGTACTACCAGGTGAACTGCACCTACTACAGTGCCCTGGGCGAAAGCGACCGGAAGATGCTGATGGCCCGTGCCCTGCAGCTGTTCATGCCCGGCAAGCCCCAGGTGTGGTACCTGGACCTGTTCGCGGGCAAAAACGATCTGGAGGCGGTGCGCCGCGGCGGCGGCGCGGGTCACAAGGAGATCAACCGCACCAACCTGAGCCTGGAGGATGCGGTGGAGAAGCTGGAGCAGCCGGTAGTCCGCCGCCAGCTGGAGCTGCTGCGCCTGCGCAACAGCTGCCCCGCCTTCGGCTGGGACGCCAAGCTCACCGTGGAGAACCCGGCTCCCGCCCAGCTGACCCTGCGCTGGGAGAAGGAGGGCCACACCGCCGCGCTGACCATGGACCTTGCCGCCGAGCGCTTTGCCATTGAGGTGGGCGAGAACGGCAAGACCGAGGTGGTCTTCCAGGAGGGCTGAGCCGCCCGAAGCGCAATCTTTTGACAATTCCTCATTTCTGCAATCATAAAAGGCCCGGGGCCGCGTGGTGTTCTGCCACGCGGCCCCGGGCCTTCTTTTCTAATGGGATGGATTTTCGGGGAAGAGGGGCGATCAGCAGCCGGAGCCCTGATCGATCATGATGCGCAGGATCTCGCTGTCGGTCTCGCGCATGCCGTCGGCGGCCATGCGGCCGATGCTGGCAATGGTCTTTTCCACGTTTTCCTTCACCAGACCTTCGCCCGCGCCGAAGGTGTTGCCGTCCAGCGACATCTCGTGGCCCAGAATGGCCGCGTCCACCGAGGTGGCGATCTTGGCGGCGCAGCTGCCCTTGGCGCCGTCGCACACGATGCCGGAGGCGTTGGCCAGGGTGTTGGTGATGGTGCGGCTGATGGCGTCGTAGTCGCCGCCGTGCAGGTAGGTGATGCCCGCGCCGCTGCCGCAGGCCGCGCACACCGCACCGCAGAAGGCGCTCAGACGGCCGATGCCGCGCTTTTGCAGCAGGGCGGTCAGGTTGCTCAGCACCAGCGCCCGGTACAGGGTCTCCTCGGTGGCGGCCAGGTACTTGGCGTACACGATGATGGGCACCGAGCAGGTGATGCCCTGGTTGCCGCTGCCGGAGTTGATGACCACCGGCAGCACGCAGCCGCCCATGCGGGCGTCGCTGCCCGCGGCGGCCAGCGCACGGGCGCGCACCCGCACGTCGCCGCCGTAGTGGCGCATCAGAGTGGCGCCCACCCGGCCGCCGTAGGCGTGGGTCATGCCCTCCTGGGCGATGCGGGTGTTGTATTCGATCTGCCGCTTGATGATGGGGCGGATGTCGTCCAGCTCAACGGTGTTGGCAAATTCCAGAATATCCGCCAGGTTCAGTGCGTCCAGATCGCCGTCGTCCTCGTCGGCCACCTCTTCCACTTCCTTGTAGAACAGGCGCTCGCTGTCCCGCTCGATGCGCACCACATTGGTGTGCTCGTCCCGAATTTCGGCCAGGGCGGTGTGGCTGTCGCCGGTGATCTCCACGATGATGTGCAGGCGGGAGGGGGTGTCCAGCAGCTCCACGGTGCAAACGCCCTGGGCCAGCATCTGGCGGGTGGCCTCCAGGTCGGCGGGGCCAACCTTGCTCAGCACCTCCAGGCCCAGCGAGGCGTTGCCCGCCAGCGCGCCCAGCACGGCGCTGGTGTCGATGCCGCGCATGTTGCCGGTGGTGGGCACGATCACGCCCTTGGCGTTCTTGATGATGTTGCCGCTGCATTTGACCAGAAGGCGGCGGGGCTCCTCGCCCAGCACCTCGCGGGCCTTGGCGGCAGCCAGCGCGATGGCGATGGGCTCGGTGCAGCCCAGCGCGGGCACCAGCTCGCGGGTGAGGATTCGAACATAGGTATCGTAAACAGTACGGTCCAGCATTTTGTCTTGCGCTCCTTTTTATCGAGTGATCTGCATGCCGCAGGCGGCGCAGGTGTTGCCGCCCTTGTCCGCCCGGCCGGCCAGATCGGTGCGGCGGGCATTGTAGAAGGCATACCCGCCGGAAAGATCATACACCTTTGCGCCCTTCTGCGCAAGGATGCGGGCGGCCACATAGCCCCGCAGGCCCACCTGGCAGGTCACATACACCGGCCGGGTCAGGTCGATCTCCTCCAGCCGCTGGCGCAGCTGGTTCAGCGGAATGTTCACAAAGCCCGGAATCTCGCCCAGCTCAGCCAGTTCCTCCGGGTTGCGCACGTCCAGCTTCACAGCGTCCTCCGGCAGGCTGTCCACGTCCTCGGCGTAGAACAGCTCCACATTGCCCTCCAGCAGGTTCTGGGCCACGAAGCCCGCCATGTTCACCGGGTCCTTCGCGCTGGAGAAGGGGGGCGCGTAGGCCAGCTCCATCTCCTCCAGGTCGTACACGGTCATGCCGAAGCGGATGGCGATGGCCAGCGCGTCGATGCGCTTGTCCACCCCTTCGCCGCCCACGATCTGAGCGCCCAGCACCCGGCCCTCGGGGCTGTAGAGCAGCTTGACGAACATCTGGGTGCCGCCCGGGTAGTAGCCCGCGTGGCTGGCGGATACGGTGTAGCTCTTGCGGAAGGCGGTGCCCGCGGCACGCAGGCTCTCTTCCTTTTCACCGGCGGCGGCCACGGTCATGTCGAAGAACTTCATCACCGAGGTGCCGATGCTGCCCTTGTAGGCGGCTTTCTTGCCGCAGATCACGTCCGCCACGATGCGGGCCTGCTTGTTGGCGGGGCCTGCCAGGGGAATCACCTGCCGCGCGCCGCTCACCAGGTTGGTCACGGTGGCCGCGTCGCCCAAAGCGTAGATGTCCGGCACGCTGGTGCGCAGCTGCTCGTCCACCAGAATTTCGCCCCGCGCGCCCAGCTCCACGCCGCTGCCCGCCAGGAAGGCGGTCTCGGGCCGCACGCCGATGGACAGGATCACCATGTCGGCGGGAACGGCCTCGCCGCTTTCCAGCAGCACGGCGTTCTCGGTGAAGCCCGCGCACTTTTTGCCCAGATACAGCCCCATGCCCGCGGCGCGGATGCGGTTGTGTACCAGGTGGGCCATGTCGCCGTCCAGCGGGGCCATCACGTGGTCCGCACCCTCGATCACCGACACGGCGATGCCCCGGTCGGCCAGGTTCTCGGCCATTTCCAGGCCGATGAAGCCCGCGCCGATCACGGCGGCGGTGCGGGGCTTGGCGGCGGCGATGTGGTCGTAGATGGCGTAGGTGTCCGGAATGTTGCGCAGGGTGAACACGTGGTTTTTCTCGATGCCGTCAAAGGGCGGGCGGATGGGCGAAGCGCCCGGCGAGAGCACCAGCGCGTCGTAGTTTTCGGTGTAGGTCTCGCCGGTGGCGTGGTTTTTCACGGTCACGGTCTTTTCGGCGCTGTTCACCGAAAGGACCTCATTGTTCACCCGCACATCCACGTTGAAGCGGGCGTGGAAGGCCTCGGGGGTTTGCAGCTGCAGCGCCTCCCGCTCGGTGATGGCTCCGCCGATGTAGTAGGGCAGGCCGCAGTTGGCAAACGAGATGTACTCGCCCTTTTCAAACAGGATGATCTGGGCGTTTTCGTCGTTGCGGCGCAGCCGGGCAGCGGTGCCGGCGCCGCCGGCCACACCGCCCACGATCAGAATTTTCATGGAACGTTCCCTGCCTTTCGGAAAAAATGGGATTTGGGGCGGCGCTGCCTGCGATCAGGCGGCGCCGCCCTGGAAAACAAACGGTTTGGGTCAGGGGGAATTGGGTCTTGGGAATGGGAAAAGGGAAATTTACAGGTAATGGGGGGTGTTGGGGGTGAGCACCTCGCAGCCGTCCTCGGTGATGAGCACCATGTCCTCGATGTTGAAGCCCTGCACCCCGCCGATGTAGCAGGGCACCTCCATGGCCAGCACCATGCCCGCTTCCAGCGGCCGGGTGGTGGTGGGGTTGATGTAGGGGGCTTCGGCGGTGGCGGGGCCCATGCTGATGCTGTGGCCCTGGTGGCCGCGGCGGTAGCTGGGATACATCTCCTTCACGTAGTCGTAGGCGATGTGGTACAGCTCGTTGATGGGCAGGCCGGGCTTGGCGGCGGCGATCATCCGCCGCTGGGCCTCATACAGCCGGTCCTTCAGCTTGTACAGCGCCGGGTCCGCGCCCTCCATCACCCAGGCGCGGGAGGTGTCGGTGGTGTAGAAGTCGAACTCGGCGTTCACGCCCGCGTCGAACTTCACCACGTCGCCTTTTTGAATCACCGCGTCGCCGGGAATGGTCAGGCGGCTGCCGCTCTCGCCGGTGGAGAACATGGACCAGGCGCTGGGCGCGGCCACGCCGGTGGCGATCACGGTGCGGCGGAACTCGTTCACCAGCTCCCGCTCGCTCACGCCGGGGCGGGCGATGCGGCTCACTGCGGTGAAGCCCTCGTCCGCCGCGCGGCAGAGGGTGCGGAACATCTCGATCTCTTCGGGGGTCTTCACGCTGCGGGCGTAGACGAACAGCTCGGAGATGTTTTCGAACTTTGCCTCCGGGAACATGCCGCACAGATTATTGTAATAGCCCACGGGCAGATAGTCCAGCTCAACGCCCAGCTTTTTGTCCGCCAGGTCCATCTCCCGCACCATTTTGGCCAGGATGTCCGAGGAGCTTTCCATCACCGCGGGGGCGGGCACAACGGCCCCGTGTGCAATCTCGTCCCAGGTTTTCACGCCCACCCAGGTGTCGTATTTGCGCACGATGAAGCGGCCCGCGCTTTTGATCTCGAAGGTGGGCACCTCAAAGTCCATGGTGGTCAGCTGGGTGGGCACATCCTCCCGGGCGCTGACCACCGCGATGGAAAAGCCCGCCTGGCGGGACACGGTGTGCTGATGGCCGGCGAAGCCGGTCACATAATGGAAGTTTTCCGGCGAGGAGACGATGGCGCCGTCCAGGCCTTTTTCACGCAGAAGCTCCTTGATTCGGTTTTCTTTGGGAAGCATGGAACAATCCTCCTTTGAGTGATGGATGTAACGGAAAAGGGCCGCGCGCGCAGCGGCGCGCGCGGCTCCTTACAAAACCGGCAGACGGGATCAGGCGGGGTAGAACATGGGAGAGCCGGGTCCCAGAGGCAGGCCCAGAACGTACCAGATGATGAACAGCGCGATCCAGCCCAGCAGGAAGCCCAGAGAGTAGGGCAGCATGGTGGAAACAACGGTGCCGATGCCGGCCTTCTTGTCGTACTTCTGGAAGAAGGCCACGGTCAGTACGAAGAAGGGCATGGTGGGGGCGATGATGTTGGTGCAGGAGTCGCCGATGCGGTAGGCCGCCTGAGTCAGCTCAGGAGACATGCCCAGACGCATGAACATGGGAACGAACACGGGAGCCATGATGGCCCACTTGGCGCTGTCCACCGCGATGAACAGGTTGATGATGGCGGTGAGCAGGATCAGCGCGATGATCAGCGGCAGACCCACGAAGCCCACGCTCTCCAGGAAGTTGGCGCCCGCAACGGACAGGATGGTGCCCAGGTTGGAGTAGGTGAAGAAGTTGGTGAACTGAGCCGCGAAGAAGATCAGTACCATGAAGCCGGACAGGCCGGAGATGCCCTTGGTCATCAGGTCCACAACGTCCTTGTCGTTGTGGATGGTGCCCGCGCCCACACCGAAGGCGATGCCGGGGATGAGGAACAGAAGCATCATGATGAAGATGATGCCGCTCATGAAGGGGCTGGACAGGAAACCGCCGGTAGCGCTGCGCAGCAGGCCGTTGGTGGGAACCACGGCGATCAGGATCAGGGCGATGTAGATGAGGGCGGCGATGCCGGCGAACTTCAGGCCGCGCTTCTCGGCAGCGGTCAGGTCGTTGCTCTCGCACTCGATGGCGCCCTCGTATTTGCCCAGGCGGGGCTCAACGATCTTGTCGGTCACGAAGGTGCCGATGGCGGTGATCACGAAGGTGGAGGCGAACATGAAGAACCAGTTGCACAGGGGCGATACCACGTAGTTGGGGTCCAGCATGTTGGCCGCCTGGGTGGACATGCCCGCGAACATGGGGTCGTTGGTGCCGATCAGCAGGTTGGCGCTCCAGCCGCCGGACACACCGGCGAAGGCAGCGGCCAGGCCCGCGATGGGATGACGGCCGAAGGCCATGAACAGAATCGCGCCCAGGGGAACCAGCACCACGTAGCCGGTGGAGGAGGCGATGTTGGACATGATGCCCAGGAACACCACCATGGCGGTGACCAGGCTGCGGGGGGCGGAGGTGGCCGCCTTGCGCAGCAGAGCGGACAGCATGCCCGAACCGTCGGCCACGCTCACGCCCAGGATGATGGTGAACACGGTGCCCAGAGCGAAGAACGAGGTGAAGTTGGTGACCATCTTGGTGATCAGGTCACGGATGGATTCCACCGAGAGCAGGTTCACCGCGGAAACGGTGGTCTCAACGATGGCGTTGCCGTTGGCGGTGTCGATGGTCTCGTAGGTGACCGACACGCCGAGCTTGGCGCAGATGGCCGAGATGATCATGACCGCGATGGTCAGGATCAGGAAGATGGTAGCCGGGCTGGGCAGGGCGTTGCCCGCACGTTCGATGCTGTCCAGCGCACGAACGATCAGGCTTTTCTTTTGCAGGGAATTGCTTTTTGCCATGGGGATTCCTCCTTATAAATGGTTACTCTCTCCGGCGGCAGTGCCGCCTTATCACACTCTCCTCCGCTGTGAAGAGTTTGATCCGCAGTTGGGGAGGCCGGGTCAGCGGCCCATGTGCTTGTCCACGGCGGCCTTCAGCTGAGCCATGGCCTTTTCCACCGTGCACAGGGGGCAGGCGATGTTCATGCGCATGTAGCCCTCGCCCTCGGTCTTGCCGAAGCCCCGGCCGTCGTTGAGGGCCAGGTGCGACTCGTTCACCATGAAGGCGGGCAGCGCATCGCCCGCAAGGCCCAGACCCTTGCAGTTGAGCCACAGCAGATAGGTGCATTCCGGCCGGTGCAGGGTGATTTCCGGGATGTTCTCCTTCAGGTAGTTCTCCACGTAGGTCACGTTGCGCTCCAGATGGGCCAGCAGCTGCTCCAGCCATTCCTCGCCGTGACGGAAGGCGGCCTCCACCGCCACCAGGCTGAAGGAGTTGTTGCGGTGCACGTCCATGGATTTCCAGAAGGCCTGGTAGGTGTCCCGCAGCTTTTCGTTGGGGAACATCAGGGTGGCCGCCTGCAGGCCCGCCAGATTGAAGGTCTTGGTGGCGGAGGTGCAGGTGATGGTATTGGCGGCGATCTCCTCGCTCACGGTGGCCATGGGGATGTGCTTGTGGCCGAAGAGCATCAGATCGCTGTGAATCTCGTCGCTGATGATCAGGGTGCCGTACTGCACGCACAATTCGCCCATCCGGCGCAGCTCCTCGGCAGTCCAGACGCGGCCCACCGGGTTGTGGGGGTTGCACAGGATGAACAGGGGCGGGCGGCGCTTGAGCGCCTCCTCAAAGGCCTCGAAGTCCATGGAGTAGTAGCCGTTTTCCTCCTTCAGGGGAACGGTCAGGCACTTGCGGCCCCAGTTTTCCACCGAATCGAAGAACTCGCCGTAAACGGGGGTGGTGAACAGAATCTCGTCGCCGGGCTTGGAGAATTCCCGCACAAAGGTGCACAGCGCCGGCACCACGCCCAGGGTGTACAGGCACAGCGCCGGGTCCGGCTTCCAGCCGTTGCGCTTTTCCTGCCACTGGCAAACCGCTTCAAAATAGGAGTCCGGGCGGCTGGTGTAGCCGAAAATGCCCTGCCGGTTGCGCGCGTCGATGGCGTCCAGAATGGGCTGGGCGGTCATCAGATCCATGTCGGCGATCCACATGGGGATCAGGTCCCTGCGGCCGAAGCGGGCCTCCATCTCGTCGTACTTGGCGGCGAAATTGTTCCACCGGTCGATGGGGCGGTCGAAATCGTATTTCATAGCGTCGTCTCCTTTTGCGTGGGCTCTGGGCGGTGTGCCGCCCGGTTGCTGTTGCTTATGTTATAGCAAGAATCGGGCCAAAAGAGGTAATTTTTTTGACAACAGGCAAAAATTGGCGTTCCCGACAAATAGAACAAGTTCTGATTGTCGGAAACGCCGAAAAAATCCGCAGAATTTGGAAGCGATTTTTGACCATTTTGGACAAGAAAACCCCGTTTGTGCGGAAATTGGTCTATAAAAGGTGATGAATTGGATGAAATATCAACCTATTAACAACCTAAAACTGAGGATTTCGGGTCAGCTCGGCCAGCAGCTCCAGACCCTGGGGGGTGATGCAGGTACCCGCCCGGCCCTTCTGGATGCTCACCAGGCCCAGCTGCTCCAGCTGGGCGGCCATGGTGCGGATGTTCTGCTGGCTCAAAGTCAGGCCCGCAGCGGCGGCCCGGGCCTCCAGCGCCTGGCGGCCCAGCGAGCGGCTGGCGGCCAGCTGCTGCAGCAAAAACAGGTAGCTTTGCAGCCGGTCTCCGGCCAGGCGGCGCAGCTCGGCGGCCTGGGCAGGCTCGGCGGCGGGCGCGTGGGGCGCGGCGGCCAGCAGGGTCACCGGCAGGTCCTCCGGCTCGATGAGGGGCTTTTCCAGGTAGGCCAGGTATTCCACGCAGTTGCGCAGCTCCCGCACGTTGCCCTCCCAGGGGTGGCGCAGCAGCAGCTGGGCCGCCGCGGGCGAAAGCTCGAACCGGGCGCCGATGCCCTCCTGGATGCGGCGCAGAAGCAGCAGCACGTCGCCGCCCCGCTGGCGCAGCGGGGGCAGCTGCAGGGGCAGCACGCTCAGCCGGTAGAACAGGTCCCGCCGGAACCGGCCGCTGTGTACCTCCTCGTTCAGGTCCACGTTGGAGGCCGCGATGATGCGCACGTCCACATGGATCACGTCCACGCCGCCCAGCCGCACGATCTCCTTTTCCTGCAAGACACGCAGCAGCTTCACCTGCAGCATGGGGCTCATGGCCTCGATCTCGTCCAGAAACAAAGTGCCGCTGCGGGCGGCCTCGAAGAAGCCGATGTGCCCGCCCTTTTTGGCGCCTGTGAAGGCGCCCTCCTCGTAGCCGAACAGCTGGCTTTCCAGCAGAGCGTCCGGAATGGCGGCGCAGTTGATGGCCACAAAGGGTTCGTTTGCCCGGGGGCTGGCCGCGTGGATGGCGTGGGCGAACAGCTCCTTGCCGGTGCCGCTCTCGCCGCTGATCAGGATGGAGGCGTTGCTGGCGGCCATCCGGCGGGCCAGCTGGCGGGCGGCCACCATGCAGGGGCTGTCGCCGATGATGCTGTCGAAGGTGTATTTGGTCACGTGGCCCTTGCCCAGGATCTGGCGGCGGATCTTCTGCTGGCGGCGCTCCTCGTCCCGGAAACGCTGGAGCACGCAGAAGGTTGTGGGGCTGCCGCCGCCCCGGTAAAAGGAGTGAATGCTCACCGACACCGGGTTTCCGTGAATCTCCACCAGGCGGCTGTGGATGGCCTTCTGGGCGGAAAGGCTTTCGGCAAAGGGCAGAAAGGGCAGCGCCTGCTGGGCCCGCCGCTCCAGCAGCTGCCGGGCGGGCAGGCCCAGGATGTCCTCGGCCTTGGGGCTGCAGGCAAAGATCATGCCCTCGCCGTCCACGCCGATGAGCCCGGCGTCCAGCGCCTGCTCGAACAGCTCGAACAGGCTTTCCATCTGCACCGAGCGCTGGAGCATCTGCTCGATGCCGTAGGACTGCTCGGCCAGCGAGGCCAGGTATTCCTTGAAGGCGGGGCCGTCCAGCGCGGATTCGCATTTCAGCTGATGGGCCAACTCCAGAAAGGTGCTGCCGCTCAGCAGCCGGGGCCCCAGGTCGATCACCTCGGTGGCCCATTCCGGCACGAACCGCCGCTCGCCGGTGGTGATGGCCAGCGGCACATGGGGCGGCTCCGGCGCGCCGGGGTAATAGGGGAGGAACTGGATGTTGGTCACGCCCAGCTGGTTCAGGGTGGCAATGGTCTCGGTGGCCATGGACTGGTTCAGGTTCACCAGCAGCGCCCGGGTGCTGCGGGGGATGGCCAGCAGCCGTTCCAGCCCCTGCCGGGTCACCCGCACCTCGCTGAGCACCACCGGTCCCCGGCTGGGCAGCAGCTGGCCGATGTCCCGGTCGGCAAAGGCGCAGGTGGAGACCAGATACACGTCCGCCGGTTCGATCACCGGGTCCGGCTGCAGCTGGGTGCTGTAGCACCGGGTGTTGACCTGGTCGCCGAAGAATTCCCGCACCTGACTGGCATACAGCCGGGCGGAGGCTGCGTCCCAGGTGATGATGGCGAGTTGTTTGGCCATAAAAACACCTCATTTCAACCTGTTCAACCTATTTTTCTGAGCTTATTATGGCATGGGGCGGGGGCGCTGTCAAGAAAAGCGGCCCGGCGGGCGGGTCCGGCCCGGGCGAAGCGGCGCTGGCACGGAATTTGCTGCAAAAATAACAGAAGTATTTTGCCGGAAAGGGGCGTTTATACAAATGTTTGAAATGAAGCAGTTTTATGAGCAGGCGGCCGCCATGGCCGATACCCTGCGGGCCGACCGCCGCGCGCTGCACGGTATGCCGGAGCTGGGGATGGAGCTGCCCCGCACCACCGCCTATGTGGAGAGCCGCCTGCGGGAAATGGGGATCGAGCCCACCCGGCTGGGCGGCGGTATCACCGCCTGCATCGGCCCGGAAAAAGGCCCGGTGTTCCTTTTGCGCGGGGATATGGACGCGCTGAAGATGCAGGAGGCCAGCGGCCTGGAATTTGCGGCGCAGGGCGAGTGCGCCCACACCTGTGGCCACGACCTGCACACCGCCATGCTGCTGGGCGCGGCGGCGCTGTTAAAGCAGCGGGAAAACGAGCTGCCCGGCCGGGTGAAGCTGATGTTCCAGCCCTCGGAGGAAAATCTGAAGGGCGCAGCGGCCATGGTGCAGGCGGGCGTGCTGCAAAACCCGCCGGTGGACGCGGCCCTGGCGCTGCATGTGTTCCCCGGCCCCATGCACGTGGGGACCCTGGCCTGGCGGCAGGGCCCGGCGCTGGCCTCGTCGGACAGCTTTTCCATTCTGGTGCGGGGCAAGGCGGGTCACGGCGCCATTCCCCAGAACGCGGTGGACCCGCTGACCATCGCGGCCCACATCCTGCTGGCCCTGCAGGAGGTGAACGCCCGGGAGGTGGACCCCCAGGACCCGCTGGTGCTCACGGTGTGCACCATCCACGGGGGCGAGCTGCACAATTCCATTCCGGAAACGGTGGAGATGAAGGGCAGCATCCGGGCCTTCTCCAACCACAACCGGGCCCACGCCCGCAAGCGGCTGGTGGAAATCTGCGAGGGAACCGCGGCTTTGTTCCGGGGCAGCTGTGAGGTGGAGTTCCTGGCGGGCGTGGCCTCGCTGCACAACCAGCCCCAGCTGGCCGCCGAGCTGGCGGGCTACGCGGGCCAAATTGCCGAAAAGATGGAGGAGCTGCCCCGCCAGATGGGCAGCGAGGACTTTGCCGAGGTGAGCCAGCAGGTACCCGCGGTGTTCATGGGCATCGGCGCGGGCGGCCCGGAGGAGATCTATAACCGGGCGGGCAGCCACCACCCGGCGGTGGTCTTCAATGAAGAGGTGCTCCCCCTGGGCGCGGCGGTGCTGGCAGGCTGCGCCGCCAACTGGCTGGCGGCCCACGCGGAATAAAGGAAACACACAAAGGCCCCCGGCGGTGCTTGTGCTGTCCTACATCTTCCAGAACCCGAACCCGGTGTTCGTGGTGGTGTATCTGGCGGTGATGATCGGCTTCGCGGTGCATCGGGTGCTCAGCGGCAACCCGGGGCTGAACCGGCGGTTCCAGGCCATCATCGCGGCCTCCATCGCTTTGAGCGGCGTGTTCGTGCTGGCCTATTTCGTCTGCGCGGTGGTGGGCGAAAACATTTTTAATCCTCAGTACACTATCCCGCTGGCGGGCATGCTCATCGGCAACACCATGACCGGCATCTCGCTGGGCATCAAGACCTTCCGGGAGAGCCTGCAGGGCCAGAAGGCCCGGGTGGAGGCGCTGCTCTGCTTCGGCGCGTCGCCCCGTGCGATTTTGCAGCCGCTGGCAAAGCAGGCGCTGGAAACCGCCCTGCTGCCCACTTTGAACTCCATGGTGGGCATGGGCATCGTGTCGCTGCCCGGCATGATGACCGGCCAGATTTTGTCCGGCACCATGCCCACCACGGCCATTCTGTATCAGATCGCGGTGATGATCGCCATCTGCACCGTGGTCACCGCGGCCAGCTTCGGCTCGCTGTTTCTGGGCATGCACACCCTGTATGACCCAAAAACCAAATATTGTGACGGTTTTATACAATTAGTAAAAAAGCCTGGGCGGTTTCAAACCGTCCAGGCTTTTTGTTGTGTATCAAATTATTCCACCCAGATGCTGCCGGAGATATCGGTGGCGCCCTCGTTCACCAGCTGCAGGTCCACCTGACCGGCGGCGCAGCCGTCCAGCGGGATGGCCACCGGCTGGGTTTCGGCCCGGGAAAGGTCGATGCTCTCCACCAGCTGGCCGTCCTGGCTGATGTTCAGCAGCAGGGGGCCGCCGGTGCATTCCGCGTTGGCCATCAGGGTGCGGGCGTCCGGGTCATCCAGCGTGAAGGTGGAGTCCATATGGTAGCCGTTGCTGGATTTGCTTAGGCTAAAATTCCACACGCCCTCGCTGTGGTTTTCGGCGCTCACCAGTGCCCAGCCGCTGTTCACGGTGAAGGAAGCGCCCCGGATGGGCACCGAGGCGGAGCCCGTTACCTGGGAGCCGCCGCCGGCGTTCATGGCAAAGGCAAAGAGGGCCACGAACATGAACACCACGCTCAGCAGCGACACCGCCCCGGTGGCGATGGCTCCCTTCAAAAAGCCGTTCATCTTGCGGCGGGGCAGCGGCTGGTCGTACTGGCTGTTGGCCGCGCCGCAGTGTTCACAGTATTGGGCGGTGTGGGGAATGGGCTGCTGGCAGCTCTGGCAGGGCAGCATGGTCTGCTTGCGGCCAAAGGCCAGATAGAGGATGAGCGCGATGATGGGGCTGGCAAAAATACAGATCAGCACCCAGAGCACCGGGTCCTGGCCGTGGAGCTTTGCGTCCCGATACAGCCAGATGGCCAGCAGTACCAGAAAAGCAAGGCTGGATGCCATGCAGAGGAAAATCATCAGAAAAAATACAATGGGAAGAGCGGTTGCGGTCATTTAAAACCCCTCCTTTTTGCGGGTCCGTTTGGGCAGATAGATGGTAGTGGCTTGGCGCAGGTCCGCCATGCGCAGGCTGATGAAGGTGAGCGCCACGCCGCCCACCGCCAGCCAGGCAAGGGCAAAAGAGGCCAGATGGGCCCACAGCGGCATGATGGGCAGCGCGAAGATCACCGCGGGCACCCCGCAGACGATGAAGTTGGCCACCATGGGCAGCCACCAGAGCGACACCGCCCGGGTATCGGGCGCGGCGTCCAGCTGCTCCTGCCGCTGCCACAGTTTGGCTTTCAGGGCCGCGTCCAGCTCCGGCGCGGGGCCGGGGGCGGGGGTGTGCAGCTGGGCCTGCAGGGCCTTGTCCAGATCAAAGTGTTCCATAGCCTTGGGCCTCCATTTCCTTTTTCAGCAGTTGCCGGGCCTTGTGCAGCCGGCTTTTGATGGTGCCCACCGGGGCCTTTTCCATGCGGGCGATCTCCTCAAGATTCCAGTCGAAGCCGTAGGCCAGCGTGATGGGGATTCGCAGCTTCGCGGGCAGCCGGTCCACCGCCGCCAGCAGGGCCGCGCTCTGTGCCCGGTCCTGGGCAGTCCTGGCCGGGTCGTCCGGCGCGGGCGGCTCGGGAGCGTTTTCGCCGTCCAGCTCCACCGGCCTTGCAATGGCCAGCCGCCGCCCGGCCTTGCGCTGTTCGTTTTTGAAGATGCCGCCTGCCAGGCTGAACAGCAGCGCCCGGGGATTGCTGCGCTCGTCCAGGGTGAGGGTCAGCTCCAGGCATTTCAAAAAGGTCTGCTGATACAGATCCTCCGCCTGCTGGGTCCGGCCGGTGAGCCGGTGGCAGTAGCGGTAGATCTCCGGCCCGAAGCGGTCCACCAGGCGGGCTACCTCCTCCGCGTGCATCGCGTCCTCTCCTTTCTCTTGGGGCAATACCGCCCGCTTTACGGTGCGGCGCTGCCTTGCAAAATGCCATGGCGCCGGGGGGCGTTTTGTTCATCCCCCCTGCATCCTGTGATCGTCGCCAGGCGGGCGGCGGTTCATGGTTTTCTGAAAAAATTTCAAAAACAACAAAAAAGCGCGTCCCTCTTTTGCAAGGGGAACGCGCCGGGGATATTTTACGGTTCAGCCCCGCAAAAAGTTTGCCATGGCGGGGTAGAGCTTGTCGCTGTGGATCACGTAGCTGCCGTGGGTCTCGCCGGGCAGAATCAGCAGCTTTGCCCCCGGAATGGACCGGGCGATGCGCCGGGTCTGGTTCTCGTCGATCAGGTCCTTTTCGCCTGCCAGCACCAGCGTGGGGGCGGTGATGCCGGTGAGCTGCCAGCCCGCCAGATGGGGCTGGGTGAGCATCAGGTCCAGCTTGGGGTCCGGGGAGATGCGGTTCTGTACCCGCATCAGGGTGCGCCAGGGCTGCTTGATGCCCGCGGGGGTCATGTTGGCTCCGGCCACCACCAGCCTGCCGGGCAGGTCGGGCCAGCGCAGCGCCACCAGCAGCGCCACCACGCCGCCGTCCGAAAAGCCCACCAGCGCGGGCTTTTCCAGCCCCTGCTGCCGGATGAAGGCGGCCACGTCCTCGGCCATCTCCCGGTAGGTGAGAGTGGGCACCGGGTCGCTCTTGCCGTGGGAGCGGCTGTCCAGCGCGTAAACGGTGTAGGACCGGGCCAGGTCCTTCATGGCCACGTCGAAGATGGTGTGGTCCTCGCCGTTGCCGTGCAGCAAGATCACCGGGCGGCCGCTGCCCTCCTTATGATAAAAAAGCTTTAAGCCGTTCACGATGGCATACATGGGGCATCGCTCCTTTGCATTAGGATTCCGTGGTGTTTTTTCTTATTATACCATCGGCTGATGCAGGAAAAAGCAATAAATTGTTAAGGCTGGGGCGAAAATGCTCACAGCTCCTCTTTCAGCTCGGTCATGTTCACCCAGTACCGCTTGGGGCAAAGGCTCCGGCGCAGGGCCGGATTCTCCCGGGCAGCGATGGCGATGGTCTTGTAAAACCGCTTCCACAGCTCCTGATAGGCCGCTTCTTCGCAGGAAATTTCCGGGAAGGGGGGAGCCTCATCTAGCTGGGCGTAGCTGGCCTTGCCCTTCTGCCACAAAAGAGCTGCGCCGTGGGTTGCGTCGTAGAGGATGAAATCCTCGCTTGGCAGCCGCTGGCAGAAGTGCAGCCGCAGCAGGGGCAGTACATAGTGCTTGGGGGTGATGGTGCCGCCCAGAAAGTCGCCGTAGTCCTGAAAGCGCACAAAGCCGGTGAGCAGGTGCGCCTCGCCGCACACCGCCTTTTCCAGCGCCAGCACCGGGGCCACGTCCTTGTGACCCGCCATGAACATCACGCCCGGACCCACCCGGTAGCCCAGCCGCAGAAACCGCAGAATCAGCAGCTCCTTCTCCTCGCTGCCGGAAAGAAAGGCGTGGGCCACGCAGCTGCGCGCCCCCTTGCCCAGCTTTTTGGGCAGGCTGGCGTCCACCCGGCGGGCCTTTTGCGGGTCGGTCTCGATGAGCTTTTCCGGGAAGAGGGTGGCCATAGGGCTGGAATGGGGCAGGATGGCAAAGGGAATTTCGTGGGCGTATACGCTCTCGAACACGCAGCAGAGAAAGCCCTCAAAGCTGCCGTCGTACCGGTAGACTACATCCGCTTCTCGATCCATGTGACCGCCTCCTCCTTTGCCGCTTCAATGCCCGGCCTGCCCGCGGTGAGCATGGGGGCAAACTCCGGGGCGAACAGGCTCAATTGCTGGGCCCCGGCGGCGAACACGCCGGAATCCACCAGCGCCGCCGCGATGCTCCGGCGGCCAAAGCCCGCCGCGCCGGAAAAGCCCTTGCAGCAGATGAAATACTGGGCCCGCTTGAGCACCACGCCCATCCGGCGCAGCTCCTCCAGGCCCAGCGATCCCTGACGGCGGGCCTGCACAATGCGCCGGACGCTTTTCGGCCCGATGCCCGGCACCCGCAGCAGCATGGTTTTGTCCGCCCGGTTCACGTCCACCGGGAACTGGTCCAGATGCTGGATGGCCCAGTTGCATTTGGGGTCCAGGAATGGGTCGAAGTTGGGGCTGGCATCGTCCAGAATTTCGTCCGCCGAAAAGTCGTAAAAGCGCAGCAGCCAGTCCGCCTGATAGAGCCGGTGCTCCCGCAACAGGGGCGGGGGCGTGTTCAGCGCGGGCAGGCGGCTGTCCTGGGCCACCGGGATATAGGCGGAGTAGAACACCCGCTTGAGCTGGTATTTCTGGTAAAGGCCCTCGGTGAGCTTCAGAATCTGCCGGTCGGTCTCCGGGGTGGCGCCCACGATCATCTGGGTGCTCTGCCCGGCGGGGGCGAATTTCGGCGCGGACCGGTAGACTGTCAGCTCCTGGCGGTTTTCGTCCCGGACGCGGGCGATCTGGCTCATGGGGGCCAGGATGGCGGACTTTTTCTTGTCCGGAGCCAGGCGGCCCAGACTGGCGGCGCTGGGCAGCTCGATGTTCACGCTCAGCCGGTCCGCCAGCAGGCCCAGCCGGTGGATCAGCGCCGGGTCCGCCCCGGGAATGGCCTTGGCGTGGATGTAGCCCCGGAAGTGATATTCGTTCCGCAGCAGTTCCAGCGCCTTGATCATCAGCTCGGTGGTGTGGTCGGGACTGATGAGCACCGCGCTGGACAGAAACAGCCCCTCGATATAGTTGCGCCGGTAGAACTGGATGGTCAGCTCCGCCAGCTCCCGGGGGGTGAAGGCGGCCCGGGGCAGGTCGTTGGAGCGGCGGTTCACGCAGTAGGCGCAGTCGTAGGCGCACACATTGGTGAGCAGCACTTTCAACAGGCTCACGCAGCGGCCGTCCGCCGAGAAGGTGTGGCAGCAGCCGGGGGCCACCGCGCTGCCGATGCTCCCGGCCGCGCCGCCCCGGTCCACACCACTGGAGGTGCAGGCCACATCGTATTTGGCACTGTCCGCCAGGATGGTGAGTTTTTCCATCAGGTCCATGCCCGGACCCCTCCTTTCTCTGGTTGGATTTTAAGGAATGGGAGTGTTCACAAAAGCGAAGAAAGAAGCAAAAACAAAGCAAAAAAGAGAGTGAAACCGCAAAAAAGGCGCAAAAAAGAAAGCCCCATGTGGCGCATGGCAAAACCAACGGTTTGATGGGGCTTTTTTGAAAAAAGAAAAAGGCGTTATTTTCGGTCGGTTTTGGAGCGGACCCAGGCCGCCAGGATCACCAGCTCAAAGGCCAGAAAGGACCCGGTGGCCACGGTGAGGGCGCCCTCCGGAGAGAGTCCGTTCAAAAGGTCGTGGAACAGGGCCGCCCAGACCAGATACAGCAAAACAACACCCAGACCGGCCAGGATGGGAAACAGCAGCTTCATGGTGGGGGCCTCCTCGTGCCGGCCGGCAATCACTTTAAGTATTTTTCCAGATAGTTGGAACTGGTGGGGCCGCTGGTACTTTTCAGCACAAAGCGCTCGCCCTCCAGCTCCAGCTTGGCGGCGGCGCAGTTGCCCAGGCCCACGCTCCAGTAGTCCTTCATATCAAGGCCCAGCTCGGCGGTGAGCAGGGCGTGCAGCGCTGCGCCGTGGCTCACGGCCAGCACGGTCTGGCCCCGGTGAGCCTGTTTCACGTAAGCCGTAAAATCGCTCACCCGTGCCATCAGATCGGGCAGGCTCTCGCCGCCCGGGGCGGGCACAAAGTGGGCCGGGTCCGCGAAGAAGGGGGCGAAGTCCTCGCCCAGGGTGCGGGGGGCCTGGCCCTCCCAGTCGCCGAAGGCGATTTCCTTGATGCGCTCGTCGGTGCGCACCTTGTCGGCGGGCCAGCCGCTCACCAGCATGGCGGTCTCCACCGCGCGGCTTAACGGGCTGGAGTATACCGCGTCAAACTGTACACCGGAAAGCCGCTGCCGGGCTTCCTCGGCCTGGCTGCGGCCGGTGTCGTTCAAAGGGATGTCCGTCTGGCCCTGCAGACGGCCCGCCAGGTTCCAGTCGGTCTGGCCGTGGCGTACAAGATAAAGCCGTGTAGGCTGCATGGGAAATTCCACTTCCTTCTATATAGTATAAGGGCGGCGGGGAAAGCGGGGGGAGGAAAGGGCAAAATTACCACTTGGCCCTCGTCTCCACCACCTTGCCCGCGATGAACAGCTGGTTCAGCTCTTCGCCGCGGATCACCTTTTCCTCATAGGCCGGGTTGAAGGGCTGCAGAATCACCGCGTTGCCCCGCTGAATGTACTTTTTCAGGGTGCCTTCCCCCTCGCCGAAGACCATCACGCCCAGGTCGCCGTTTTCCAGGGTGGGCTGGCGGTGCACCAGGGCCAGGTCGCCGTCCTGGATGCGGGGTTCCATGCTGTCGCCCTTGACCACCAGATAAAAATAGTTGGCGGGGTCCTTCACGCAGGCGTATTCCACCCCGTAGTCCTCCTCAAAGGCCAGCGAACCGTAGCCCGCGCGCACGGTGCCGATCACCGGGATGGGGCTTTCCGCATAGGGCAGGGAAGGGGCCGCGGGCTCGGCGGGCTGCTCGCTGATGCCCAGCAGGTAATCCGCCGAGGTTTCCAGCAGCTCGGCCAGCCGGGCCAGGGTGGCAGGGTCCGGCGAGGAGCGGCCGGTCTCCCATTTGCCCACCGCCTGCTGGGTCACGCCCAGATGTTCGGAAAGGCTTTTCTGGCTCAGGCCCATCTCCTTGCGCAGCTGCTTCAAGCGTTGTGGGAACATGTGTGAACACTCCTTTCTTGCTGGTTTCATTATACAACTAAAAATTGTTCTTGTAAATAAAATACGCGAAAAAGTTGTGAAAATACCATTGACAACAACTGATAGTTGTTGTAGAATGAAGCCACAACAAACAGGCAGGCCACAAAACGCGGGCCGTCAGTGCAAAGGAGCGGTTTGAGATGAAACGAATGATTTGTGATTCCATGCTGGTGCTGGACGCTCTGGCCTTCGTTGTGGTGGTGGGCGCGGCGATAGAGGGCACCATGCCCCTGGCGGCCGCGCTGGGCCTGTTGGCCGTGCTGGCCGGTGGGATGCGCGGCATCGTCCGGCTGGAGCAGCCCCGGGCAGTCTGCCGGGTGCGTCGCGGGCGGGGACGTTACCGCCGCCCTGCTCCCCGCCCCCGGAAGGCCGAGGCGCTGCGGGCGGCCTGAACAAAGGCGTTCGGTGTGCCTCGCGCCCCCCTTTGCGGGGCACACCGGCGCTTTTTTAAAAAACGTTCGATTTTTTAAAAAAGATGGTTGACAAACCCGTGACCCTGTGATAACATAGATAACGCACTAGCGATGGCGTGTGTGATGGCCACTCTTGGAGAGGTGTCCGAGTGGTTTAAGGAGCCGGTCTTGAAAACCGGTGACCCGCAAGGGCCGTGGGTTCGAATCCCACCCTCTCCGCCATTTTACAATTTCATATTTTGATATGGACTTTGCTCTGGAGAAGTACTCAAGAGGTCGAAGAGGCGCCCCTGCTAAGGGCGTAGGTCGGGAAACCGGCGCGAGGGTTCAAATCCCTCCTTCTCCGCCAGAACAGCCGCTCGGATTTTTCGAGCGGCTGTTATTTTTTCAGAAGTTCCGGTCAGGTGTGGGATTTGAACCCGAAGCGCCGGGGACCGGCGGGGGTGCGGGGTTCGACCGCCGCCAGTGGCGGAAACAGGGAGAAGCCCGCACCGCAGCGGTCGGAACGCGGCAAGGCGGCCTGGTCCGCCGCAGACCGGGTTCCGGGCACCGCAAGGGGGCCTGCGAAGCAGGTTCAAATCCCTCCTTCTCCGCCAAAAACCCCGAACGCATTTGCGTTCGGGGTTTTCCTTTTTCACTCTTCACTTTTCACTCTTCACTGAAGGCTGCCCGCCGCAGGGGAATGAATAGTGAATAGTGAATAAGGAAGCGCCGGAACAGGGAAATGGTCATCTGACCGAGGAACGTGCGGTATTTTTGGCACTTTACAATATTAACAAAAAAACATCATACTTCCATACTGGAATTGGTTATAAAATCAGGTGCGCTTGTATTGGAAGCCATCTGTACTCTGCGGACGGTGTTCCGCGCAAATTTCAGAAAAGAGGTTGTAACGATGAAAGGTTATGCAGTACTGGCTCCGGGCGAACATGGCTGGCTGGAGCGTGAAAAACCGACGGCTGGGCCGATGGATGCGGTGGTGCGTCCCATTGCGGTGGCGCCCTGCTCCTCCGATACCCACACCATGCACATGGGTTCCACCACCGGCAGCCCGGTGATCCTGGGGCACGAAGCGGTGGCCGAGGTGGTGGAGGTGGGCGCTCTGGTGCGCGGCTTCCGCCCGGGTGACATCGTGGTGGTACCCTGCGTCACCCCCGACTGGGAAGCGCCTGCCCTGCAGCAGCGCGGCGCGAACAATGCCCATGACTATGCCAGCATGGCCAGCTTCAAATATCTGACCCAGAAGGACGGCGTGTTTGCGGAATTTTTCCACGTGAACAACGCGGACGCCAACCTGGTGCTGCTGCCGAAGGACGTGAGCGTGGACGCCGCCCTGATGACCGTCGATATGATGAGCACCGGTTTCTACGGTGCGGAAATGGCCGATATCCAGCTGGGTGACACCGTGGTCGTGTTCGGCATCGGCCCGGTGGGCCTGATGGCGGTGGCCGGTGCCCGGCTGCGGGGGGCGGGCCGCATCATCGGCATCGGCACCCGGCCCAACTGCGCGGAGCTGGCACGGGAATACGGCGCAACCGACATCGTGAGCTACAAGGACGGCGATGTGGTGCAGCAGATCCTGGAGCTGGAGGGCGGCAAGGTGGACCGTGCGATCCTGGCAGGCGGAGACGCTTCCACTCTGAATCAGGCGCTGTCGGTTGTGAAGTCCAACGGTGTGGTCTCCAATGTCACCTTCCTGGACCCCACCGACACCTACCACATTCCCGCTCCGCTTTGGGGACTGGGTATGTCGGATATTTCGATCCGCGGCGGCTTCTGCCCGGGCGGCGCTTACCGCATCCAGAAGATGCTCCGTCTGATCCAGAACGGCCGGGTCGCACCGGAAAAGATGCTCAACTACCAGTACGATGGATTCGACAAGATCCCGGAAGCCTTCGTGGCCATGGACCAGAAGCCCCGTGATCTGATCAAGCCGGTGGTGCACATCCAGTGGTAAGCAGCTGGAGCACAGCGCCCGGCAGATAAAACAGCAGAAGGACGCGTCAGGCCGTATTTCGCCTGCCGCGTCCTTTTTTATGCCGGAAATGTAATGCTTGCGGGGTGTGGCGTTTGGTCCCGCAGCCGCGCCCTGTTTTTCCACACATTGGTGGCCGTTCTGTGGAAAATCCGCCGCCGGAAGGATGCGAAATGCACCCCAAAAACCGGGCGCTCCGGGCACGGGTGGAAACAGCCTGCGAAAAAAATACCGGTATCGCCTGCAAAATCACCAGTAGATTTGCGCCTTTTGTGCCAAAATAGCAGCAGTTCGTGAAAAATAAAGCCATTTTGCGCAATTTGATGTACTTTACTGCAAAGAGTAGTGTATAATGTACAGCAGGATTCTTTCAACCTTATTTATAGATTATAAAATTGCAGGGGGCCGAACGCCGGTGTGGCCGTTTGGTGGGCAAAGGCGCCCTGCAGGGGAAAGCGAGAGGTATAGTTTAACATGGACCAGACCAACGCCAAGCGTAAAATCATGGTGATCGGCCACCGCAACCCGGACACGGACTCCATCTGCTCGGCCATTGCCTATTCCAATCTGAAGAATAAGACCGTGGGCCCCTGGCATGAAGCCTGCCGCGCGGGCGAGATCAACCAGGAGACCGCCTTCGTGCTCAAGCGTTTCGGCGCCAAGACCCCCCGCCGCTGCCTGAACGTGAGCGCTCAGGTGCAAGACATCGACATCCGCCCCGTGCCCGGCATTCTGGGCGACACCACCATGCGCCGCGCCTGGGAAACCATGCGCGACACCCAGGCCAACAGCCAGCCCGTGGTGGACGAGAAGGGCATGCTGCAGGGCCTGATCACCCTGGGCGATCTGGCTGTGGCCAACATGGACAGCCTGGACACCCATGCCCTGAGCAACGCCCGCACTCCCATCAAGAACGTGGTGGAGGTCCTGGGCGGCACCGTGCTGGCCGGCGATGATTCCGGCTACTTCGAGAGCGGCAAGATCGTGATCGGCGCCTCCAGCCCCGACGTGCTGGAGAACACCATGGAAGCCGGCGACATCGTGCTGGTGGCCAACCGCTACGAGACCCAGCTGTGCGCCATCGAGATGGGCGCCGCCTGCGTGGTGGTGTGCATGGAGCCCACCGTGGCCAAGACCATCGTCAAGCTGGCCAACGAGCGCGGCTGCCTGCTGATCAGCAGCCCCTACGATACCTACGCCGTTTCCTGCCTGATCAAGCAGAGCGTGCCCGTAAGCACCCACATGACCCCCCGCGAGAAGCTGCGCACCTTCCTGCCCAGCACCCCCGTGGACGAGGTGAAGAAGGTCATGAGTAAGGTGCGTGACAACTACTTCCCCGTGCACACCAACTCCGGCAAGTATCTGGGCCTGATCAGCCGCCGTAACCTGCTGAATCTGCAGCGCAAGCAGCTGATCCTGGTGGACCACAACGAAAAGACCCAGTGCGTGGACGGCTGGGAAGAGGCCGACATCCTGGAGGTGGTGGACCATCACCGTCTGGGCAGCCTGGAGACCAGCCAGCCCGTGTTCTTCCGCAACCAGCCGGTGGGCTGCACCTGCACCATCGTGTACCAGATGTACCAGGAGCAGGGCGTGGAGATCGAGCCCCACATCGCGGGCCTGATGCTCAGCGCCATTCTGTCCGACACGCTGTGCTTCCGTTCTCCCACCTGCACCCCCGTGGACGAGGCTGCCGCCCGTGAGCTGGCAAAGATCGTCGGGGTCGAGCCCGAGGAGCTGGCCAACGAGATCTTCGAGGCCGGTGAGAATCTGGAGGGCCGCGCCGCTGAGGATGTGTTCTTCCAGGACTTCAAGATCTTCACTCATGGCGACATCCGCTTCGGCGTGGGTCAGGGCAGCTACATGAGCGAGAAGAACCGCCAGCGCGCCGCTGAGCTGCTGCGTCCCTACCTGCCCGAGGCCCTCAAGCGCGAGGGTGTGCAGATGATCTTTTTCATGCTCACCAGCGTGAAGGATCAGTCCAGCAAGGTACTGTTCTGCGGCGAGGGCGCCGAGCAGCTGATCGGCACCGCCTTCCGCTGCGAGCGGGACACCGACGGCAGCGTGGTTCTGCCCGGCGTGGTCAGCCGCAAAAAGCAGATGATCCCCTCCATGCTGGAGACTCTGGCCCAGATGTGAGCCGGGCCGCCGCAGGGGAAAATCCCCGCTGCGTTTGCAAAATATCCATCCCCGCCGTCGGCTGAAACAGCCGGCGGCGGTCTTTTTTTGCAAAAGGGGCGAAAAACCGCCAAAAAGTATTAAATTATTGCTCCAAACCGCAAAAGAAAAATTGTAAACCGCGCGGGATTTTGATATGATTAAAATAACGCGATAAAACGCGGGAACAGGGGAGAAGTAAAACGTTGGCCCAGCGGACGGGCCGGTTCCCGCGGTTTGAGGAAGGAATGGAAAGAGGATGGAGTTTGTGCTGGGAACGGCGGCCTTTGCCGCCTTTTTTGCCTACGACGTAAACAGCGTTCGCCCGGTACGGCCCTGGTTCCACCGGCTGTTCGCGGTGGGCTGCGCGCTTCTGGCCGCGGCCACCGGACTGCTGGTGTGGAACTGCCGGGCCTTTTTTGCGTTCAGCGGCAGAGCGCTGGCGCTGGGGGCGCTGGCGGCGGTGTTTTTGGCCCTGATGGTCTACACCCTGTTTTTTGCGCTGCCCTTCAGCGCCACGTATCTGGAGGAAAACGCCCCCCGCAAGGCTTACACGGGGGGAATGTACGCGCTGTGCCGCCACCCCGGCGTGCTCTGGTTCGCCGGGGCGTATCTGTGTCTGGGGCTGCTGCTGGGCGCGCCCAAAGCGGCGGTGTTCGCCCTGGTCATGACCGGGCTGAACATCGCTTACGTTCTGTTTCAGGACTGCTGGACCTTTCCCAAAAGCTTTGTGAACTATGAGGAATACCGCCGCACCACGCCCTTTCTGCTGCCCACGCCGGGCAGCGCCGCGCGCTGCGTGCGGACCTGGAAGGGGGGCGCCGAGCAATGAGCCTGCAGGATAAGCTGGACCGTCAGGAGTACGACGAGGTCTGGAGCCAGTATTGCGGCTTTCTGGACCTGAGCATGGAAGAATACATGGCCATCCAGAAGCGGCTGATGGCCGAGCAGATTCAGCTGTGGAGCGGCTGCATGCTGGGGCAGTCCATCCTGAAGGGCAAAAAGCCCGCTACCATCGAGGAATTCCGCCGTATGGTGCCCCTGACCAGCTACGAGGACTACGCCGACATTCTGCTGCGCAAGAACGCCAGCATGCTGCCGGACAATCCGGTCATCTGGATCCAGACCACCTGGGAGGGCGGACGGCATCCCATCAAGCTGGCCCCCTACACCCGCAGCATGCTGGATACCTTCCGGGACAATGTGGTGGCCTGCCTGATTCTGAGCACCAGCCGCAAGAAGGGCAGCTTCAATGTGGACAAGACCGACAAGGTGCTCTACGGCCTGGCCCCGCTGCCCTACGCCACCGGCCTGTTCCCGCTGGCGCTGAACGAGGCCATCGACATCAAGTTCCTGCCCGCCGTGAAGGATGCGGTGAACATGAGCTTCAGCGAGCGCAACAAGCTGGGCTTCAAGATGGCCATGCAGCAGGACGTGGAATATTTCTTCGGTCTGGGCAGCGTGGCTTACGCGGTGAGCCAGAGCCTTTCCCAGATGGGCGGCAAGGCGAAGCTGAAGGCCGGCGACCTGCTCAAGTTCCGGCCGGATATGCTGCTGCGCATCGCCCGGGCCAAACAGCGCTGCAAAAAGGAAAACCGGCCCTTGAAGCCCCGGGACCTGTTCCATCTGAAGGGCTTCATGGTGGCGGGCACCGACAACCGCTGCTACAAGGACGATCTGGAGGAGCTGTGGGGCGTGCGGCCCATGGAGCTGTTCGCGGGCACCGAGCCCTCCATCATCGGCACCGAGACCTGGACCCGCAACGGCATGTATTTCTTCCCGGATACCTGCTTCTATGAATTTTTGCCCATTGCGGACACCATCCGCCTGATGGACGACCCGGACTACAAGCCCCGCACCTATCTGATGGACGAGGTGGTGCCCGGCGAGATCTACGAGATCGTGCTTACGGTGCTCAAGGGCGGCGCCTTCGCCCGCTACCGGGTGGGCGACACCTACCGCTGCGTGGGCCTTTCCAGCCGGGAGGACGGCACCAGCATCCCCCGGTTTGAATACGTGGACCGGGTGCCTGCCATCATCGACATCGCGGGCTTCACCCGCATTTCCGAGCAGGGCATCCAGAACGTGCTGGACCTGTCCGGCCTGCCGGTGGTGGGTTGGGTGGCCCTGAAGGAGTACACCGCCGAGAACCGGCCCTACTTCCATTTGTACGTGGAGGTGGAGAAGAGCGAGTTTTTGAACCGGGCGGTGAACACCCAGGTGCTGCGTGATCTTTTGACCACCTACTTCAAGTACACCGATCAGGACTATCGGGACCTGAAAAAGATCCTGGGGATGGACCCGCTGAAGGTGACCATCCTGCGCAGCGGCAGCTTTGCCGAATACTGCGCGGCCCACGGGCGGCCGCCCCGCCACATGAACCCGGACAACTACGCCATGGAGGCCCTGCTGCACAACCAGCGCGCCGGAACCTGGCGGCCGGGCAGGAGGTGATTCCAATGGACATGTACGGTTATATCTCGGCCATCGCCCTGTTCATCTACGCGGGCATCTTTCTGGTGGTGCTGGCCTCCCATAAGACCCGGGAGCTGTGGTCCTTTCTGTGGCTGCTGGTGACCATGGTCTGCTGGGCCGGCGGCTCCATGCTCATGCGCTGGCAGGTGGCGCCCTCCTATCAGGTGTGGTACCATGTGTCCATTGCCGGGCTGCTGCTCATGGCCTGCGCCTACTACCGCTTCCTGAGCGACTTTGTGGAACGGCCCGCCGGCGTGTGGGAGAAAATCTACTTACTGGTCATGGCGGGCATCATCGCGGTGAACGTGAAGACCGGCTTTTTCCTGGCCGCGCCCCAGCTTCTGGACCGGGGCGACGAGGTGGTGTTTGAATACACCATCACTTGGCCGGTGTGCTTTCTGTTTGTTGCGGTGGGCTGGGTCATGGCCCACAGCCTGTACCATCTGTGGAGCGCCTACCGGGAACGGCCTGCCTACCGGGGCCAGTTCCAGCCGGTGACCCAGGGCATCGTGGTGATGTTCGCCGGTCACGCGGCGCTGCTGCTGCCCATGTTCGCTGGCTTCCCCATCGACATTCTGGCCGGTGTGGGCAACGCGCTTTTGCTGTTTTACGCGCTGGTGAAAAAGCGGCTGTTCAAGCTGCGGCTGCTGGCCTCCGAGAGCGTGTGCTACATGGTGGGCCTGATGCTCACCTTCATCCTGTTCTATAACCTCAAGCCCTACCTGATGAAGCATCTGGAGGCGCTGGTGCCCGCCGCGGGCGACTACGAGGTGATTCTGTTCGCGGTCTTCTTCTTCGTGACCGCGGGCGTGTTCTCCTGGCTGTGGCGCAAGCTGGTGAACAACGTGTTCGTGCGGGAGGAGAACCGCCAGAGTGAGGCGCTGAACGAATACAGCACCGCTGTGGCGCGCTTTTTGAACGTGCAGGACATTCTGGAAAAGACCGTGGAGGTGATCCGGGAGGGAGCCAGCGTGGGCGGCGTGTACGTGTGCACCCGCAACGCGGCCACCGGCGACTACGACGCCCGCTACAGCGACCAGCCCTTGAACGATCTTTCCTTCTCCATCCGGGCGGACAGCCCGCTGGTGCGGGTGCTGCACCGCAGCCAGTGCGTCAGCTGGCGGCGGTTCGAGACCACCGTGGACTACAAGGCCATGTGGGACAGCGAGAAAAACCAGCTGCGCTATCTGCGGGTTGCAGGCGGCGTGGCCCTCACCGGCGAGGAGGGCGACATGCCCGGCCTGATTTTGGTGTCCGAGGGGCAGGGCAAGCACCGGGTCAGCGGTCAGGACATGCAGTGGATGCTGTCGGTGGCTTCGGTGGCGTCCATCGCCCTGAAAAACGCCGCCCTGTATGAGCAGGCCTACCACGAGGCCCGGGTGGACGATCTGACCGGTCTGTTGAACCGCAAGCACTTCTTGCAGGTGCTGGAGGAGCAGTTCGAGACCACCAAAGAGAGCACCCTGGCGCTGATGATCGTGAACGTGGACGACTTTAAGCTGTACAACCAGCTTTACGGCCAGAAAGAAGGCGACCTTGCCCTGCGCCGCATTGCGGACATCATCCGCAGCAGCGTGGGCGACAATGGTTTTGTGGCCCGCTACAGCGGCAAGGAATTTGCGGTGCTGCTGCCCCGTTACGACGTGCTGGCCACCCGCACCCTGGCGGAGTCCATCCGGGACCAGGTGTTCAACATGAACCGCCGCACCGTGGACCACAAGCTGAAGGTGCTGACCCTGAGCATCGGCATCAGCGCCGCCCCCTTTGACGCCTCCACCAGCCGGGAGCTGATGGACAACGCGGACATGGCGGTGTATCATGTAAAGCATAGTGGCAAAAACGGCATCGAGATCTTCCAGTCGGTGCTGCGCAAGGCGGACAGCGAGACCGAGAAGATGGACCACGCCCACATCTACCAGGAATACGAGCAGACGGTGCTGGCCCTGATGGCCGCCATCGACGCCAAGGACCACTACACTTTCAGCCATTCCCACAACGTGGCCTACTACGCCACCTCGCTGGCCGGGGCCGCAGGCCTGAACGCGGACATGATCGAGATCGTGCGCCAGGCGGCCCTGCTGCATGACATCGGCAAGATAGGCATCCCCGAGACGGTGCTGAACAAGAACGGCAAGCTCACCGAAGAGGAATATGAGCAGATGCAGGGCCACGTGGAGGCGGCGGTGGGCATCATCCGCTACCTGCCCGCTCTGGACTACATCATCCCGGCGGTGATCGGCCATCACGAGCGGTACGACGGCCGGGGCTATCCCCGGCGCATCGGCGGCGAGGACATCCCGCTGCTGGCGCGGATCCTGTGCATCGCCGACTCCTTCGACGCCATGACCAGCAAGCGCTGCTACAAAGAAGCGGTGAGCCTGGAGCGAGGCATCGAGATTCTCACCGAGGAGGCGGGCCGCCAGTTCGACCCCAAGCTCGTGCCGGTGTTCGTGGCCGAGCTGAAACGGGGCAGCATCCAGCTGGCCAGCCAGCATAAGAGCGCCGGCCAATAACGCAAACTGCCCATGGCTTTTTCCCCGTCCTTCGCGGCGGGGGAAAAGCCATTGCTGTTTTATCCCATGTCCGCAACATTTTGCCAAAAACGGAAAATCACAAGCAAGCGGCGCGCCGCCCTTTTGGGGTAGAATAAAAAGGGCAGCACCGAAAAGGAGGACCTACCATGGACAATATGACCTTTGAACAGGCCGAGCAGCTGCTCACCCCCGCCCAGAAGGACCGGATCGCCCGGTGCCTGTGGGAGGATCTGAAACTTCCCCAGGGGCTGAACGAGGTGGAAAAAGCCTTCGCCTTCGGCCTGTACACCTTCGTGCAGTATGAGGACAAGGGCGCGCTGCGCAGCTACTTTGTTTCCGAAGCAAGCCAGGCCGAACCGGAGCAGCCCGCCCCGGCCCCTGCGCCCCAGCGCCCGGAACCGGCTGCCCCTACTCCTATGCCCCAGCCGAAGCCGGAGCCGGTTGCCGAGCCCCGGATTGCCATGCCAAAACCCGAGACTCGCCCGGACGCGTGTGTAGAAAACTTTGATTTGTTGGAAAACAAACATACGGAACCGGTTGAAATCCGTTATACTCAGGCCGTACCCGAACCGAAGCCCACCCCCGCTGCCCCTCAAAAGGCCGCGCCGGTCCCGGGCGGGAAAAAAGGAGGACGGCCCATGTATCCCTACATCAAAAACATTCCCCACGAGCAGACGCAGGACCTGGCCGCGCTGGTGAGCGTGCAGCCGGGCCAGATCGTCAGCCGCACCCTGGCCCAGAACCCGGCGGTGAGTCTGACCCTGTTCGCCTTCGACGAGGGCGAGGAGATCAGCACCCATTCCTCCGAGGGTGACGCCATGGTGCAGGTGCTGGAGGGCGAGGGCCTGTTCACTGTGGACGGTGTTGAGCATACCGTCGCGGCCGGTCAGGTGCTGGTGATGCCCGCGGGCAAGCCCCACGCGGTGTACGCGCCCCGCAGCTTCAAGATGCTGCTCACCGTGGTGTTCCCCCGCAAGGATTGAGGAACCCCGAAACTTTGTTTTACCGCGGCCCGGCACAGGGAGGGAGAGAGCCCTGGGTCCCGCCGCGATAACGCCCAGCAATGGGCGGACCGATATTTATTCACCATCCAAATACAGGAGGGCACAGGCCAATGAGACAGGAATGGAAGGATTTTACCCCCGGCGTCTGGCAGAATGAGATCAACGTGCGGGACTTCATCCAGAAGAACTACACCCCCTACGAGGGCGACGAGAGCTTCTTGCAGGGTCCCACCAAGGAGACCGGCGAGCTGTGGGATCAGGTCATGGACCTGACCGCCAAGGAGCGGGAAGCCGGCGGCGTGCTGGACATGGACACCCGCGTCATCTCCACCATCACTTCCCACGGTCCCGGTTATCTGGACCAGGCGAAGGAGAAGATTGTGGGCTTCCAGACCGATAAGCCCTTTAAGCGCTCTTTGCAGCCCAACGGCGGCATCCGCATGGCTATGAAGGCCTGCGAGGACAACGGCTATCATGTGGACCCGGAAGTGGTGGAGATCTACACCAAATACCGCAAGACCCACAACGAGGGCGTGTTCGACGCTTACACTCCCGAGATGCGCGCCTGCCGCTCCAGCCACATCATCACCGGTCTGCCCGACGCCTACGGCCGCGGCCGCATCATCGGCGACTACCGCCGCGTGGCCCTGTACGGCGTGGACCGCCTGATCGAGGACAAGCAGAGCCAGAAGGACTCCACCCGCGTCATCATGTATTCCGACGTGATCCGTGAGCGCGAGGAGCTGAGCGAGCAGATCAAGGCTTTGAAGGAGCTGAAGGAGCTGGGCAAGATCTACGGCTTCGACATCTCCCAGCCCGCCAAGAACACCCAGGAGGCCATCCAGTGGCTGTACTTCGGCTATCTGGCCGCGGTGAAGGAGCAGAACGGCGCCGCCATGAGCCTGGGCCGCACCAGCACCTTCCTGGACATCTACGCCCAGCGCGACCTGGCCGACGGCACCTTCACCGAGAGCGAGATCCAGGAGATGGTGGACCACTTCATCATGAAGCTGCGTCTGGTCAAGTTTGCCCGTACCCCCGAGTACAACGCCCTGTTCAGCGGCGACCCCACCTGGGTCACTGAGTCCATCGGCGGCGTGGGCATCGACGGCCGGCCCCTGGTCACCAAGATGAGCTTCCGCTACCTGCACACTTTGGAGAACCTGGGCACCGCTCCCGAACCCAACATGACCGTGCTCTGGTCCACCCGGCTGCCCCTGGCCTTCAAGCGCTACTGCGCCAAGATGAGCATCGCCACCAGCTCCATCCAGTATGAGAACGACGACCTGATGCGGGTGACCCACGGCGACGACTACGCCATCGCCTGCTGCGTGTCCAGCATGCGGGTGGGCAAGGAGATGCAGTTCTTCGGCGCCCGCGCCAACCTGGCCAAGTGCCTGCTGTACGCCATCAACGGCGGCGTGGACGAGATCAGCAAGAAGCAGGTGGGCCCCCGCTTCCGCCCCATCACCGACGAGTACCTGAACTACGAGGACGTGATGCAGCGCTTTGACGACATGATGCAGTGGCTGGCCCGGGTGTATGTGAACGCGCTGAACATCATCCACTACATGCACGACAAGTACTGCTACGAGCGCATCCAGATGGCCCTGCACGACAAGGAGGTCACCCGCTGGTTTGCCACCGGCATCGCGGGCCTGTCCGTTGTGGCCGACTCTCTGAGCGCCATCAAGTACGCCAAGGTCAAGACCATCCGGGACGAGAACGGCATCGTGGTGGACTACGCGGTGGAGGGCGACTTCCCCAAGTACGGCAACGACGACGACCGTGTGGACCAGATCGCTCACGACATCGTGCATCGCTTCATGCAGCACATCAAGTCCAACCACACCTACCGTGGCGGCAAGCCCACCACCTCCATTTTGACCATCACCTCCAACGTGGTGTACGGCAAGAACACCGGTTCCACTCCGGACGGCCGCAAGGGCGGCGAGCCCTTCGCCCCCGGCGCCAACCCCATGCACCACCGTGACAGCCACGGTGCGGTGGCCTCCCTGAGCTCGGTGGCAAAGCTGCCCTTCAAGGATGCCCAGGACGGCATCTCCAACACCTTCTCCATCATCCCCGGCGCGCTGGGCAAGGAGGATCAGGTGTTCTTCGGCGAGATCGAGCTGGACATGCCCCACGACTGCGCCTGCTGCGAGCCCAATGTTGAATTGTAAGCGATAACTGCAAACAGGAAAAAGCAAGCAATCCCCGCCCGCTTTTTCAATTCCCCAAGTGAAAAGGAGTGTATTCACTATGAAGATCAGCGATTCTCAGATCGACAACCTGGTTGGCCTGCTGGACGGCTACGCCGAAAAGGGCGGCCATCACCTGAATGTGAACGTGTTCACCAAGGAGACCCTGCTGGACGCCCAGGCCCATCCCGAAAAGTACCCCCAGCTGACCGTGCGCGTGTCCGGCTACGCGGTGAACTTCAACAAGCTCACCAAGGAGCAGCAGGACGAGGTCATCAGCCGTACCTTCCACGAAGGCATGTAAGATGGAAGCTGAACAAACCGCGCCGCTCACCGGGCGCATCCATTCGGTGGAAAGCTTCGGCACCGTGGACGGGCCGGGCATCCGGTTCGTGGTGTTCTTTCAGGGCTGCCCCATGCGGTGCGCCTTCTGCCACAATCCGGACACCTGGGCCTTCACCGGCGGCCAGATGATGACCGCCGACGAGCTTCTGGACCAGTACGAGAAGAACAAGAGCTTTTATAAGGGCGGCGGCATCACCGCCACCGGCGGCGAACCGCTGGCCCAGCTGCCCTTTCTCACCGAGCTGTTCCAAAAGGCAAAGCAGCGGGGCATCCACACCTGCCTGGATTCCAGCGGCATCTTTTACACCGATAAGAAAAAGGACCAGTTCGCGGCCCTCTTTGCGGTCACCGACCTGGTGCTGCTGGACTTCAAGCACAGCGACGAGGCGGGCCACAAGGCTCTGACCGGCCAGCCCCAGGCCCCGGTTCTGGCCTTCGCCGCCGCGCTGGAGGCTGCGGGCGTGCCCATGGTGGCACGCCATGTGGTGGTGCCCGGCCGCACCGACGGCGAGGAGCATCTGCACCGGCTGGGCCGGATGCTGGGCGGCTACCGGAACCTGAAAGGGCTGGAGGTGCTGCCCTACCACACCATGGGCGTGAACAAGTACAAGGCCCTGGGCCTTGCTTATCCCCTGGAAGGGGTGCCCGCCCTGGAAAAGGCAGCCGCGGCCAACGCCCGGCAGATTCTGCTGGACGAGATCCGCGCCGTGCGTGCCGGACGGCCCAAGCCCTGACCGTTTCTTCAAAACAGAAAACTCCCCTCGAATGGCAAATTGCCGTTCGGGGGGAGTTTTTTGTTATTGAGATTTTCAGGGGCATTGCAGCCGCAGGCCCCGGCGCTGGGTGTAGTATTCCAGTGCGTCCCGCACCGTTTTTTCCGGCCAGCCGGTGGCCTCCGCCAGCTGCCAGGGTTCGGTGTAGCCGTCCGCCACCAGCTCCTGCAATTCCGAAAAGGGCAGGTAGTGCTCGTAGTGCCAGCGGTTGGCCCGGTCCTCGTGCTGGGCCACCAGCTCGAAGGGACTGTGCACCGCGTGGGTGGCCCCGGTGGCACAGTGGCCCACCTCATGGGCCAGCGCGGCGGCGTAGTCCGCCATGGTCTCGAACTGGTCAAAGTCCAGAAAAATGCCGTAGCGGCCGTCCATTTCCAGGGTGGCGGCGTCTGCAAAGCCGATGGAATAGGGGATCAGAGACACACCCAGATGGCGCGCGTCCTGATAAATCGTTGCCAATGATACCATGCGGCCCTCCCGGCGGTCAGTTCCCGCTGCCATGCTGCTGGGCCAGCTTGAACAGACGCGCCATTTCCAGTAATTTTTGCTTGTTTTCCTCGGTCAGGTCCTTGCTTTCGTTGTGCAAGGCATAGGTGAAGTCGTCGAAGGTGACGGTGGGCATGCCGTACAGATAGTTCATGTCCACCCCGAACAGGGCCGCGATGGCCTCCATAGTGGTGGTGTCCGGCTCGCGCTCGCCCCGCTCATACATGCTGATGGCGCTGCGGCTGATGCCCAGACGCTCGGCCAGCTGGGGCTGGGTGAGACCCTTTTGCAGCCGAAGCTGCTTTAAGATGGATGCAAATTGACCCATACGATCGACTCCTTTCCGGTTTCTGTATTGATGATAGCACGAAATGTGAATTTTGTAAAGAAAATATTCACAAAAGGTGTTGACACGATTCGTGAATTGATGTAGAATGAAGCCACCGAACAAACCGGAAGATTTTTCCATAAAATCCGGTTCGGTGTATTTTTTTATTTTATAAAGACACGAAACGTGACTTCATAAAAAGAATTATTTATTATACCACAAAAAGTGCCCGATAACTCGGGCCGCAAAGGAGGGCGATGCGGTGGGAAGCTGGCAGGGCCTCGGGCCGAACCGAGGCCGCTTTGTGAACGGGGCCGACGGCTTTGCCGTCGCCTGCCGGGGCTGCGGTATCCTGCAATGGGATGAGCGGGCGGCAGAGGCGGCGGAGTTCAGGGCCATGCTGGTGGAATGGTATTTTTCGGGCAACTGGATCTGGAAGGAGGAAACCGATGAACACGAAATGGACCTGGCGGGGCTGCGCGCACTGCCAATGGAAGCGGGACGGCGAGGGCAACTGCCTGCTGCCGGTATGTATGAAGCATGTGAAGAGCGGAAGGAAAAAGTACCATGAAAAACAGAACGGAGACCTTGGAATTTTTGCGCAGTTACCAGACCCAGCTGCACGAGGCGCGGCTGCTCAGCGAGCAGCTGCGGGAGCTGGAAGAGGTGGTCACCCGGATCACGCCTTACCTGAATCAGGGAGTGCAGGTGGTGCGGGGGCCGAATCTGCATAAGCTGGAGCAGAGCGTGGAGCGGCTGGAGGCGCTGCGGGGCGAATTGGCCCAGAAGCTGGACGCAGTGGCCCAGGCCCAGGCCCGGGTGGTGGTGGCCATCGAGCTGCTGGAGGACGAGCGTACCCGCCAGATGATGCGGGCGCGCTATCTGCTGGGCAAGACCTGGGTGGAAATCGGGCAGATGCTGGACATGGACGAGCGCTGGCTGCGCCGCCAGCACGCGCGGGCGCTGGAGCGCATCTGCGTGGAGGAGGCGCACCCGGAGGCATGAAACCGCGAAAAGCCCGGTCAAAAGGCAAAATTGACCCGGAAAACCCGGAAAAAAACAGGATTTGACCCTGGAAAGCCCGGTTCGACCCGTGCTATCCTGTATCATGAGGAAAGTAGGCGGCGGGGCCCGGAACAAAAACCGGGCTCCCCGCCTTTTTCCATCCCAATTTTACAGGAAAGGAGTGTGAGTGCCGATGGCCGCGCGCAAAAAAGAGGACCCCGCCCAGCGGCTGCGCCAGGAGCTGATGGCCATTGCCATGGGGGAAAAGGCCTACCCGGAATACGGCAAGAACGGCGAGGAGATGATGCAGCTGCCCAGTCTTGCCACCCGGATGAAGGCCATGGAGATGCTGGCAAAGCTGCTGGACACCCCGGCGGCGGAGCCTGCGCCCCGGGTGGTGCTGGTGGATGACATCCCGTGAGCAGCGGGCGGCGCTGAGCGGACTGATCGCCCCGGCTTTCCATGAGGCCCACAGCGCGGTGCGCCGGGGCCGGGTGGGGGAGCTGGTGCTCACCGGCGGGCGGGGCAGCGCCAAGAGCAGCTATGCGGCCATCGAGTTGCTGGTGCAGCTGATGCGCCACCCGGACTGCCACGCCGTCGCCCTGCGCCGGGTGGGCCGGACCCTGCGCACCAGTGTGTGGAGCCAGCTGCTCTGGGCGCTGGAGCGGATGGGCCTGGACGATGAATTCGAGCCCAACGTGAGCCGGATGGAGCTGGTGCGAAAAACCACCGGTCAGTGCGTCTGGTGCTTCGGGCTGGACGACGCGGCCAAGCTGAAAAGCATCAAGCCCCCCTTCGGGTACATCGGCGCGGTCTGGTTCGAGGAGCTGGACCAGTTCTCCGGCCCGGACCAGGTGCGTAGCGCCGAGCAGAGCCTTTTGCGGGGCCAGGGGCAGAGCCTGGTGATCAAAAGCTTCAACCCGCCCCCGCTGCCCTCCAGCTGGGTCAACCGGTATGTGCGCCAGCCAAAGCCCGGCATGCTGGTGGTCCATTCCGACTACCGCAGCCTGCCGCCCCACTGGCTGGGCGAGCGCTTTTTGCAGGAGGCCGAGCACCTGCGGCGCACCAACGAGCGGGCCTACCGCCACGAATACCTGGGCCAGGTGGTGGGCAGCGGCAGCCTGGTGTTCGAGAATGTGAAGCTGGTCCCAATCCCGGAGGAGGCCATTGCCCGGCTGGAGCGGCGGTACCACGGGGTGGACTGGGGCTGGTTCCCGGACCCCTGGGCCTTCAACAGCTGCGGCTACGACGCCGCCCGGCGGGTGCTGTACATCTTCGACGAGGCCACCCGCCGCCGCACCTCCAACGCGGACACCGCCCGCATCCTGCTGGAAAAGGGCGTCTGCGCGGGGGACAGCGAGACCCTCATTGCGGACAGCGCTGAGGAAAAAAGCTGCCGGGACTACCGGTCCATGGGCCTGCCCTGCCGGGGAGCGGAAAAGGGCCCCGGCAGCGTGAAGGCGGGCATGAAGTGGCTGCAAAGTCTGGCGGAAATCCGCATCGACCCGGCCCGCTGCCCGGACACCGCCAAGGAGTTCAGCGAATACGAGTACGACCGGGACCGCTCCAGCGGCCAGGTGCTGGAGGGCTATCCGGACCGGGACAATCACCACATCGACGCGGTGCGCTACGCCACCAGCCGCATCTGGCGGCGGGCGGGGGGCTGAGCCGTGCCGGAAAACAGGAAAGGAGAGAACAAATGCACAAACTGAAGGAATGGTTCTGGCGGCGCTTTCTGCCCGAGTGGGCGCGGGACCAGCTGCTGCGGGAGAACGGGGCACTGCGCAGCCAGCTGGAGAAAAAGGAGCGGGAGATCGAGCGGCTGGAGGCCTACATCCAGGGCATGCAGGCCGGGGTGCGGGCCCGCAACCGGCTGGCCGCCCGCAGCTGGGAGGTGGAGGAATGAGCGTGTTCGGCGCCGCCCTGGGGCGGCAGATCCACAGCTTTGCCCAGGCCTACCCCGGCGCGCGGGATTGCACCACCGCCGCCATGAACGCCGCCATTGAGGACTGGTTCCGCCTTTACTTTGACCGGGAGGTGACCGACGCCGAGGACCCCTGCCAGCGGCTGCCCTACACGGTGGTGAGCAAGCTGAGCCGCAGCTGCTTTGCCGAGTACCGGGCTACTGCCGATGGGGGCGAGCCCTTTGTGGCCGGGATTCTGGCCGGGCTGGACGGGGTGCGCCGCAAGGCCATGCAGCTGGCCCTGATCGGGGGCGAGGCCTGGCTCAAGCCGGTGCCGGGGCCCGGGGGCTTTGGCTTTTCGGTGATGCGGCGGGACATGGTCACGGTGCTGGGCCGCTCGCCGGACGGCGAGGCCACCGCCCTGGGCAGCGCGGAGCTTACCATGGAAAACGGCAAGTTCTACACCCTCCTGGAGCGCCGCAGCCTGGATGAGGCGGGCCGTCTGGTGATCGAGAACAAGCTCTTTTGCAGCTGGGACGGCCAGAGCATTGGCACGCCGGTGAGCCTTTCCGCCCTGCCCCGGTACGCGGCGCTGGAGCCGAAAGCGGTGGTGGGCGACGTGGGTGGCCTCGGCCTTGTGAGCCTGCGTCTGCCGCTGGAAAACTGTGTGGACGGCAGCCCCGACCCGGTGAGCGTGTACGCCGCGGCGGCGGGGCTGATCCACAACATCAACCGCAACGAGCGCCAGCTGGACCGGGAGTTTGACCACGGCGAGAGCCGGGTGTTCGCCTCGGCGGACCTTTTGGACAAGCGCAAGAATGGCCGTCCGGTGCTGCCGCCCGGCCTCTTCGTGGGCATCGACGACGACATCGCCAACACCGGCGTGACCGTGTTCGCCCCCGCTCTGCGGCAGGAAAGCTTTCTGGCCCGCAAGCGGGAATATCTGCGCAATCTGGAAAGCCTGATCGGCTTGAAGCGGGGCATTCTGGGCGAGGTGGAGGCCGCACAGCGCACCGCCACCGAGGTGACCAGCAGCCAGGGCGACTACAGCCTGACCATCCAGGAATTGCAGCAGCTGTGGGAGAGCGCGGTGCGCCGGGCGGTGGCCCTCTGCGGCAGGCTGGGCAGGCTGTACCGGATGCCCGGCGCCTTCGAGCCGGACCCGGCGCGGGCGGTGCGCATCGACTGGGGCAACGGCGTTCTGTTTGATAAGGACAGGGAATGGGCCGACACCCTGCAGCTGGTGAACGCCGGGCTGCTGAAGCCGGAGATCGCCCTGGCCTGGAAATACAGTCTGCCCTGGGAGACCGACGAGGACCTGGCCCGGGTACGCCAGCGGCTGATGCCCGGGGAAACGGCCCCGAACAATTCATGAAAAAAGGCTTGCAGGTTTTGCAAAGAACCGCAGGCCTTTTGTTTTGCCCGAAACCCAATGGAACAGGAAAGGAGAACAGAAAACAATGCAGGAATGGCTGAAGGAGCTGCTGGGCGAGGCTTATACCCCCCAGCTGGAGGAATCGCTGACCGCCGCGCTGGCCCAGCGCTTTGTGAACAGGGAGGAGCTGGATGCCCGGCAGGCCAGATGGAAGACCGAGCTGGAGACTGCCCGCGCCCAGGCTGCCGACTGGAAGCAGCAGGCCGAGCAGGCCCGCAAATCGGCGGAGGAGCAGGTGGCGGCGGCCCGCTTTGACGCGGCGCTGAACACCGCCATCGGCAAGGCGGGCGGCCGCAGCGAAAAGGCCATCCGGGCCCTGCTGGACCTGGACGGCCTGCGCACCAGCGCCGACCCGGAGGGAGCCATCGCCGCCGCGCTGGAACAGCTGGAGCAGGAAAACGGCTATCTCTTCGGCGGCATCACCCCGCCCCCCTATGCGGCGGGCACCGGTGCGGGCGCGCCCGGCGGTGAGCCGGATGAGGTGCTGCGCCGGGCCTTCGGGCTGGGCCGTGTCTGACCGGAGAACACCGGGGCCCCGGGGGCCTCCCGCGTTTTTGCCCCGCTGTTTTGCCAAGTCTTAAATAAACAAATTGTATACAACAGGAGGAAAATACACTATGGCTAACAAGATTACCACCGCAGGCAAATTCATCCCTCTGCTGGACGAGGTGTACCGCACCGTGTCCCTCACCGCCAAGCTGGACGGCCCCGAGGAGCTGGTGCGCCAGGGCGCCAACGCCAACGAGCTGATCATCCCCATGATCGAGCTGCAGGGTCTGGGCGACTACGACCGCAACAGCGGCTATGTGTCCGGCGACGTGACCCTGACCAACGAGACCGTGAAGTGCAACTTCGACCGGGGCCGCATGTTCACCGTGGACAACATGGACGACGCGGACAGCGCCGGCATCGCCTTCGGCCGTCTGGCGGGCGAGTTCATCCGCACCAAGGTGGCCCCCGAGCTGGACGCCTTCCGCTTCGCCAGCTACGCCTCCAAGGAGGGCGTGACCCAGAAGGAGGAAACCCTGGAGGACGGCGCGGCGGTGCTGGCCGCCCTGCGCGTTGCCACCAACGCCATGGATGAGGCCGAGGTGCCCATGGAGGACCGTCACCTCTTCATCACCCCCACCCTGGACGGCATGATCGCCGATCTGGACACCACCAAGAGCCGGGAGATTCTGTCCCGCTTTGCCAGCAAGACCCTGGTGCCCCAGACCCGCTTCTACACCGCCATCGACCAGAAGGATGGCCACACCGGCGGCCAGGAGGCGGGCGGCTACGCCAAGGCGGACGACGGCAAGGAGCTGAACTTCATGGTCATCCACAAGCCTGCCCTGATCCAGTTTGAAAAGCACGTGGCCCCCAAGATCGTGACCCCCGACCAGAACCAGGAGGCGGACGCCTACAAGTACGGCTACCGCAACGTGGGCGTGGCCGACGTGTACAAAAACAAGCTGGCCGGCGTGTACGCCAGCCACAAATCCGCCTGAGCCTATGGTGGAGTACGCATTTTACCGGGACGTTTGGGCCGGTGAGATGACCGAGCAGGAGTTCGCGGCGGCCGAGCGGGCCGCCGCGGCTCAGCTGGGGCGCTACAAGCGCATCTACCGGGTAACGGCCCCGGAGGAAAACAGCGAGGCCCTGGCGGTGTGCGCCATGGCCGAGGCGATCCACTTTTATGAAGCGGCGGAAAACGGCGGTGTGCTGTCCGGGATGCAGCTGGGCAGCCTGAGCCAGACCAGCGCCGCCCCCGCGCCGGATCTGAGCCCCGCCGCCAAAAGCCGGGAGCTCTACCGCTGCGCCGGGCTGTATCTGGACATCCGGCGGGATGAACAGGGGGTGGCGGCATGCGGCTGACCGGTGGCTTGCCGGATTATCGCTTCTGCACCCACACCGTCACGGTGTATCACGCGGTGTTCCGGCCGGAATTTTCCTGCCGCCGCACGGTGCTGCGCGGAGTCTGGCTGGATGAGCGGGATTCCGGCGGGGCGGATGCAATCGGGGCCACCGGGCAGCGGTACTGCTTTCTGCTGGCCCCCTGCGGCGGGCAGTGGCCCGCCTGGCGGCCCGGCGGCGAGGGCGCGCAGCCGGAGGAGGACTGGTTCTCGCTGGAGCCGGGGGACCGGGTGCTGCCCGGCGAGGGCCCGGAAATCGAGACGGCGGACCAGTGGCGCGCCTTTGTGCCCGCGGCGGTGCCGGGCCTTGCGGTGATCCGCGAGGTGGCGGCCAAGCGGCTGGACGGACAGGTGCGCCACGTGGAGGCCCAGACCGAATGGTACAAAAAATGGTAAAGGGGGGAATCAGCATGCTGGAACAGCTGCGCGAATGGCTGGAAGGCTGGCCCGGCTGGGACAGCACGCCCGCAATCGCCATCGACGGGCTGGACCTGGCGGGGGGCGCGGTGTCGCTGCGGCCGGGCGGCGCGTCCGAGAGCAATTTTCAAGAAAACATCCTGGGCGGGGGCCGGCTTTCCACCAGCTACCGGTTCTGGCTGGAGCTGCGGCTGGAAAAACCTGTGGGCGACCCCGGCGCGGGGCTGCACAACGCGGCCCTGGTGCTGGCTTTGCAGGACTGGGTGAACACCCAGAACGCCCGGGGCCGGGTGCCCCAGCTTTTTGAATCCGGCCGCCAGAGCCTGCGGGCGCAGGGAGCCGGGCTGCAGCAGGCCGGGCCGGATGGCCTGGCCCGCTACCGGCTGGAGCTGGTGGCGGAACACATCACCGAACTGAAAGGAGAAACAGATGGAGAAGAACAAGAAAATTGAGCGCAAGTGGATGGCCCACTACATCGACGCCGCCGAACCCGGCGCGCTGGAGGGCAGCCCCAACTATGTGCGGCTGGGCAAGGACCTGGAGGAGTACAGCCCCGAGCTGAGCGCCAACGTGGAAAAGACCCGGAACATTCTGGGTGAGACCAGCACCCTGGTGACCAGCTACGAAAAGAGCGGCAGCGTGGAGACCTACTACGCGGTGGTGGGCGACCCCCTGTTTGAGCGGCTGCAGGGCATCGTGGACGAGTGCAAGATCCTGGACGGCTGCGACACCACCGTGGTGGAGGTGCACATGTGGGAGGAGGAGGACCCGGAAAAGGGCTTCCCCGCCGTGAAAGACGACGCGGTCATCGAGGTGAGCAGCTACGGCGGCGATTCCAACGGCTATCAGATCCCCTTCACCATCCATTACAAGGGCGCACCGGTGAAGGGCCACTTCAAGGCGGACACCAAGACCTTTACCCCGGCCGAGGAGTAAGCAGCTCAGCCGCCCCGCCCGGGCCGGGAAGCAGTGGCCCGGGCGGCATCTTGAAAACAGCAGGGAGGAACGAGAATGCAGGAATTGAACATCGACACCGGCGTGCGGGAATACCGAATCAACGGCGGCGGGGTGCTGCGCTTCAACCCCAGCGACCCCAACGTGTACAGCCGGTTTTTGCAGGCGGCGGACCGGATCGCCGCCATTGAGCAGGAAATGGCCGAGGAGGGCCGCGCGGCCCAGGCCACCGGCCAGAAGGCGCTGGAGCTGCTGGCAAAGGCCGACCGGTCGGTGAAGGAGGTGCTGGCCTGGGTGTTCGGCGAGGAAAACGACTTCGACCGGCTGCTGGGCGGCGTGAACCTGATGGCGGTGGTCGCCAACGGCGAGCGGGTGGTGACCAATCTGTTCGCGGCGCTGCAGCCCCAGGTGCAGGCGGGAGCCGAGGCCTTTCTGAGCGCGAAGGCCCAAGCCCTTGCCGCCGCCGCGGATGCCCGGGAGGCAGCAAGGCGGGAGGCGGCCCGGTGACCGGCTGGGACCTGCCCGAGGCGCTGGAGATCGCCGGGCGCATCGAGCCCATCCGGGCGGACTTCCGGGAGGTGCTGGAGGTCATCCGCCTGCTGGACGATGCCGCCGAGCCGCCCGAGGCGCGGGCCTTTCTGGCTATGGGGGTGTTTTACCGGAAGTTTGCCGCCCTGCCCCCGGCGCTGCGGGGGCAGGCCATGGAGGCCATGCTCCGGTTTTTGGCGGGCGGCGAAGAGGACAGCGGCCCGGCGGGTCCCCGGCTGATCGACTGGCAGCAGGACCTGCCCCTGATCGTGGCGGATGTGAACAAGGCGGCCGGGTGCGAGATCCGGGCGCTGCCCTTCGTGCACTGGTGGACCTTTCTTGCCTGGTTCGGGGCCATCGGGGAGGGGCAGCTGTCCGCCGTGGTGGCCATTCGGGACAAGCTGCGCCGGGGCAAAAAGCTGGAGGGCTGGGAGCGGGAATTTTATCAGCGCAACCGGGCTCGGGTGGACCTGAAGCCCCGCTACACCCCCGAGGAGCAGGCCGAGCGGGAGCGGCTGAACCGGCTGCTAAAGGATTGAGAAAGGAGGGAAATGAATGGACAAGCAAACGACCTGGCTGGACCTGCTGGTGGGCGATGCCAAACAGGCCGAGCGGGACACCCGCAGCACCGTGATGAAGCTGGCGGCGGATTACCGAAAATTGGGGCTGGACCAATCCGCCGCACTGCGGCTGGCCTGGCAGCAGGTGAAGGCCGCGCAGGACGAGGCCGCATCCAGTGGCGGGCAGCTGCTGCAGGTGATGCAGGGGCAGCTGGGCGGGCTGGGCCAGGTGCTGGCGGCCTTTGCAGAGGGGCTGCGCAAGATCGGCGAGGGGGTGAATTGGCTGCTGTTCGGCGACGGGGCCGATTCGGCCGACGCGCTGGCCCAAAGCAGCCGGGCAGCCGCCAAGGGCCAGCAGACCCTGACCAAAAGCACCAAGGCAGCCGCCAAGGCGGTGGCCCGCACGGTGCTGGGCATCGACGAGCTGAACCTGGTGCAGCAGCAGGCGAGCGGCGGGGGCGGTTCCACTTCCGGCGGCGGCAGCGGCGGCACGGCGGGCGAAGAGGTGGACGAGGCCCAGAAAAAGTGGGTCGGCCTTGTGAACCTGCTCCGCCCGGTGCTGGACGAAGTGAACCGGCTGTTCGCCCCCAGCATCGAGGCCTGGGGCAAGGCCTTCGGCCAGCTGGCCCGGGCCGCCAAAAGCGCCTGGGCCGTCATCCGGGACAGCGCCCTGGAATTGTGGGACACCGCCCTGCGCCCGTTGGGGGAGTATCTGCTGGGGGAGTTCATCCCCAATATCGTGAACGCCTTTTCCGAGACCTTCGCCCCCATCGTGGGTGCGGTGGGCGAGCTTTTTCTGGAGCAGTTCGCCCAGAACTTCTCGCTGGGCTGCCAGCTGGTGGGCGACGCCATCCAGAATTATCTGATGCCGCTGCTGGGCTTTTTGCAGCAGGTGGTGCAGGATATGCTGGCCGCGGTGAGCGAGGCCTGGGCGGTGTACGGCCAGCCCATTCTGGACCGGCTGGCCGAGGGCTTTGAACAGCTGCGGAACTGGGTGCAGACGCTCTATTACGAGCTGATCCGCCCGGTGCTGGATGAGCTGATGGCCCGGCTGCAGGAGCTGTGGGAGGAGCATCTGGCCCCTTTGTGGGAAAACCTGACCCTTTTGTTTGGCGCGGTGATGGAGCTGATCGCCATTTTGTGGACCGAGGCCCTTCTGCCGCTTTTGCAGAACATCACCGATACCTTCGCGCCGCTGGTGGCCGGGGCGGTGCAGTACGTTGTGGACAGCTTCTTCAACGGGCTGGGGACCATCGCCAAGGTGGCGGACGGCATCGCCGGAGTTCTGCGCGGGCTGTGCGAGTTCGTGAGCGGCGTGTTCACCGGCGATTGGGACCGGGCCTGGCGCGGCCTGAGCGACATCTTTGAAAGCGTGTGGGACACCATGGTCGGCGTGGCAAAGCAGGGGGTGAACGGAATCATCGACCTGGTGAACGCCATGCTGCGGGCACTGACCGGCGGCATGAACGCGGTGATCGACCGGCTGAACGGCATCGGGGTGGAGATCCCCTCCTGGGTGCCGGACTACGGCGGCCAGCACTTCGGCGTGAACCTGCCCCGGGTGCCGGAATACCAAATTCCCCGGCTGGCAAAGGGCGCGGTGCTGCCCGCCAACCGGCCATTCCTGGCGGTGGTGGGCGACCAGCGGCGGGGCACCAACGTGGAGGCCCCGCTGGAGACCATCCGTCAGGCGGTGGCGGACGTGCTGGGCGGCGCGGGCGCGGCTCAGCTGTACGTGAGCCAGCCCATCGAGGTCAAGCTGGACGGCCAGGTGCTGTACCGTGCCATGGCGAAGATCGAGGCCAACCGGGGCGTGCGCATCGGCGGCGCCTTCGCCGAGGCCTATTGACCAAGGCGCAGGAAAGGAGGTGGTGCCTATGGAGGGGCAGGCCCCGGCGGGGGCGAAGCAGGACCGAACAAAAACCAAACAAATCAAACAACAAAAATCAGACAACGAAAAGGAGAACTGAATTATGGCTATGAATACTGGCGTTTATCCCGTATACGAAAACAAGTTTAAGATCGGCACCAATGGCCGTGCAAGCGAAGAGGGCGATATGGTCGCCATTGCCGAGCTGGAAACCTTTGAGGTGAGCATCGACGGCAACACCGTGGAGTGGAGCCCCATGGAGATGGGCTGACTCGGAATAGGGCGGCGCTGCCCACGGACTGGCGATTTTGTGCAACTGACTGCGTCAAAACGGCTCGACAACCACCAAGGGTGCCTTCGCCGTTTTTCCTTGCATTTGCAGCAAAATCGCCGGGCCGTGGGTGCTTTGCAGTTTTGGCGCCGGGGTTTGGATGCAGAGGCCATTGAAGCGGGCGCGCGGAATACTTGGTGTATTTCCAAGCCCGCTGCGATGCGCCTATGCGCCAAACCCCTAAGCCAAAACCAGTGCCGCCCTGTTCCGAGCCAGCCATGGGTTGGTTGAGACGTATGGTGACCGGCAAGGCACTGACCGTCACCCTCACCGGCAAGCGCTGCCTGGGCGATGCGGGCAACGATTACGTTGCCCAGAGCGCCTGGACCACCGGCGACGGCTGCGCCAGCAAGTTTGAGTGGGAGTTCCCCAGCGGCGCAAAGCTGGCCTTCGACTGCGTGCTGAACGTGACCAACCCCGGCGGCGGCGAGAGCCGCGACGTGGCCATTCTGGAGGTGGAAGTGATGAGCGACGGCAAGCCCACCTTCACCCCTGCACTGGAAGGCTGACTGGCAGCCTGAGAAAAACCGAAAACGCCCGGGGGCCATCCGCCTCCGGGCACTGATTGAAAAAGGAGTGTAAAACAAATGGCAAAACTGTATACCCTGGACGAAAAGCTGCTCACCGATACCCCGGAGATTCGGGTAAAGGACAAGCTGTACCTGGTGGATAACCGGCAGAAAACCGTGCGTAAGCTGATGCAGATCAACACCGACCAGATGGACGGCAGCCAGGTGAGCGAGCAGATGGATCAGACCCTGAAGCTGGCCCTGGGCGAGGCTGCCTTTGCGGAGATCGACAAGATGGACCTGCCCTTCCCCGCCTATCAGAAGCTGTTCGAGCTGGTGATGGCGGCCATGACCGGCGAGGAGGAGCAGGCGATGGAGCAGCGATTTCAGCAGGCAAAGCACAGCGCCCGGGCCTGAGTGGTATGACCTGGAATTCGACGCGCTGCTGATCGAGCAGAGCATCGCCAAGCAATATGGGGTGCTGCCTCATTTGCAGGGGGAGCTGAGTTGGCCGGAGTGGAGCAAGCTGGTGAGCGGCCTGATGGACGACACCCCTCTGGGCCGGGTGGTGGCGGTGCGCAGCGAGCGGGATCGAAAAATGCTGGAAAAATTCACTCCACAGCAGCGGAAAATGCGCAGCGAGTGGGCAGCGTTCCGGGCCCGAAAGGCGGCCAAAGCCTTCACCGGCGAGCAGCTGCGCCGCCAGATGGACGATCTGGAGCAGATGATGGCAAAGGCGTTCGGCAGCTGACGGCAGGCAGAAAAAAGCCGCTCCCCGCAAAAAAGCGGGGAGCGGCAAAACAGGCGAAAGGAAGGCGATTTTATAAATTCAGCAGCTGCTTTTTCTTCGTGTCGAATTCTTCCTGGGTGATGATGCCGGAGTCGAGCAGTTCTTTCAGGCTTTTTAAGGCTTCTGCGGCCTGAGCCATATTATCAGATGCCGAAGATTCGGATTCCGAGGATTCGGAATTTTGCGATTTGTCGTAAATCATCTGATTGATAAGGTCGCGGGCTTTTTCCATTAAAATATGCCGGTCGCTGTTAAGATGGAAGATGGAGGATTTTCCATAAACACTTAAATACGAAGAAGTGTAGGAGCGGGAAAATTCAATGGATTCAATGGTATCCACCGGAATCTGATCTAAGGTCCAATTGTCTTTATTAGGACCGTAATAGTACAAAACACGTAGATTGGTAATGATCAAAATTCCCATAAGACCGCCGATCTTATCGTGCGTGTCGCCCAGGTCGATTTTAGCGGCAAATGAAACATCTTCATTTGCTAGTAAAGAGGATTTGATTGCACGGATATCCCGTGGGAGAGGTTCAGCAAAAGCCCGCTTTACTTTGCTGAAAAGACCAGTAGAGATTACGCTAAGTGATTCTTCAAATGCTTGCTCCAGTGTCATGAGAAACCCTCCTTACTATTTTGGAAACAGTATAGCATAGTGAAGATAAAATTTCAATGAAAGGAGATTGGTTTGTGAAAGAGACTAATCAAAATATAAGTTGGAGGTGAAATGAATTGGCAGAAATCAATACGGCGGATATTGAAAAAAGTAATAAATTGTTGGAAACACAGAAGGAACTAATCTCAAAAATCTCCAGTGCTATGGGAGCTTTGAAAAGAGTGTACAAAGATTCGCTGGATTCTCAAAAAGCAGCCATGAATGAAGCGGTCAAAGGAGCGGAAAGCCAGAAAAAAGCCACCGAGCTGCAAACGAAGGCGCTGGAGAAGCAGAAAGCCGCGGTGGAGCAGAGCAAGGCCAAGCTGGAGGAATGGGCCGCAAAGGGTGAGCAGTCGCTGAAAAAGCTGCAAAGCGGAATGAGCGGCCTGGGCAAGGGCATTTCCGCCATCGGCGGGCCGCTGGTGACCGGTGCTCTTGGTATGCTGGGCGGCGGGCTTGCCACCATGCTCAAGGAAAACGAAACCCTGAAGGCTTCGCTGGAAAGCGTGAAGTCCAGCCTGCAGGGTGCGTTCGCTCCGATTACCGAGGCGGTGCTGCCGCTGGTGGATACCTTCGCCCAGACCATCAGCGGCTTGGCCCAAACGGTAGCTCCGCTGCTGAGCAATGTACTGGGCAGTGTTAGCAAGGTCGCTGCGGGTATGCTTGGCGGCGTGGACCTGAGCGGTCTGCTTACGCCGCTCACCGCCGGGCTGGACGGCATCCTTGGCATGTTCTCCAAGCTGGGGCAGGCCACCGGCACATGGATGCAGGGGCTGGACCTTTCCGGTCTGGCGGGCAGCTTCACCGGTCTGGCGTCGGCCATCGGGCCGGTGGTCAAACCATTCGCGGGTGCCGTTCGGCTGACAAAAAAGCACGAAAAGAAACACACAGAAAAAGGGATGGGAGAGGTCGGCAGGATAAGGCGAAAGGAGGGGATGCCTATGGACGCGGCGGCGTAAAAAGAAAAAGCCCCCTTTGGAACAAAGGGGGCGGAAAACGAAGGGAGGGTGATAGTCACAAGCCCAGCAGCTGCTTTTTCTTCGCGTCGAATTCTTCCTGGGTAATGGCGCCAAGGTCAAGCAGGCTTTTCAGATTCTTGATGGCTTCTGTGATCTGGTCCATGTTATCGGCGGGATTGGTCTGGATGGGGGCAGCGGCTTCCGGCTCAGGTTGTGCATAGCGAAGCTCGTCGACTGCTTTTTTCAGACGCTCCACAACTGCCAGTTCATCGTGAATCACAAAAACGATGTTCCGGCCGTTTACACGTAGATATGCTTCTTTTGGGTCGGTATCGTAGTATACATCTGTGATGTCGTCTGCGGAGATTTCATAAGAAAAGGAGCGTTTATCAGAATAGCGGCAGAAGAAAATGCGCGCATTGCTTACCATGAGGGTGCCATAGACTTCGTCGCTTGGATTATATCTGTAGCTAGCGAAACCAGCCGGATAAAAGCTTGCAGCCATACGGCAGGCAAATGTGATGCTTTCGCTTGGAAGGAACATTGAAACACAAGCATCATACTCTTGACGGAAAGGACGGTAAAGTGCACCAGTAAGCTTGAACATGAAGTTTTTTCGACGAAGCTCATAGGTCTCATTCAAAGCATCAATCAGTTCCATGAAACGGCCTCCTAAAGTACTTGTTTAATAATTAGTATAGCATACAGGTCGTGAAAATCAATGGAAGAAATATCGTGATGTAGTAACGCTATAGAGCAAGAATGTGAGGTGACATTTTTGATAAATATTGCTGACATTAAGTTGGAAAATAAGCTTTTAGAACAACAGAAAAAATTAGTGGAAACACTAAAAGACGCTTATAAAAGCAGCTTTGATGCGCAGCGGGAAGCAATGGGAATGGAGAAAAAATTTTCTCAGGAGGCGCAGAAAGCTACCGAGCTGCAAACGAAGGCGCTGGAGAAGCAGAAAGATGCGATTGATGAAAGCAAGGAAAAGCTGAACCAGTGGGCGGTGAGGGCTGAGCAGTCAATGAAAAAGCTGCAAAGCGGAATGAGCGGTCTGGGTAAGGGCATTGCAGCCATCGGCGGGCCGCTGGTGACCGGTGCGCTTGGTATGCTGGGCGGCGGGCTTGCCGGTATGCTCAAGGAAAACGAAGCCCTGAAGGCTTCGCTGGAAAGCGTGAAGTCCAGCCTGCAGGGTGCGTTCGCTCCGATTACCGAGGCGGTGCTGCCGCTGGTGGATACCTTCGCACAATCGATCGCGAATGTGGCGCAGGCTGCGGCGCCATTTGTCAACTCCTTTGTCCAGATAATCGGCAGTCTGGTTCAGACGGTGACCCCGCTGCTGAACGGAGTGATGGGGGGAATCGGTGAAGCGCTTTCCGGCGTGGACCTGAGCGGTCTGCTTGCGCCGCTCACCGCCGGGCTGGACGGCATCCTTGGCATGTTCTCCAAGCTGGGGCAGGCCACCGGCACATGGATGCAGGGGCTGGACCTTTCCGGTCTGGCGGGCAGCTTCGCCGGTCTGGCATCGGCCATCGGGCCGGTGGTCCAGTTGGCCATGGGCGGCCTTGCCTGGGCCTGGCAGAACGTACTTCTGCCCTTGAGCGGCTGGGCCATCCAAAGCGTTGCCCCGGCGTTTTTCGATCTGCTGAGCGCGGCGATGCAGGCGCTGAACCCCATTGTGGAGGCGTTCCAGCCCTTCGCCCAGTACTTATGGGAAAGCTTTTTGCAGCCCCTGGCCGAATGGACCGGCGGTGTTGTGGTGACCGTGATCGGGGGCATTGTGAACGGGCTGACCCTGTTCTCCGCCTGGATCAGCGAGAACATGGAGATGGTGCAGCTGATCGTGACGCTGGTGGGCTCCTTTGCGGCGGCCTGGGTGCTGGTGAACACCGCCCTTGCGGTGTGGAACGTGATCAGCCTGGTGGCCACTGCGGGAGCCACAGCCCTGGGCGCGGCAGTGGCGTTCCTCACCTCGCCGGTCACGCTGATCATTGCGGGAATTGCGGCGCTGATTGCCGTGGTCGCGCTGTTGATCACCCACTGGGATCAGGTGAAGCAGGTGGGTGCAGCCGCGCTGCAGTTCCTTCAGGAAGTATGGGCGGCGGCCTGCGAGTGGTTCAATGCGGTCGTGGTGCAACCGATCATCACGCTGTTCAGTACGTTCTGGCAGATCGTGCAGAATCTGGCCCAGCTGGCGTTGAGTAAGCTGCAGGCCCTCTGGGGTACGCTGTGCGGCTGGATGCAGCGGCTCGTGATTGACCCGCTGACCAGCGCCTGGACCGGATTCAAGGACATTGTCCTTAACCTGTGGGACGGCATCGCGGACGGTGTGCGCGGAGCGGTGAATTCCATCATCGGCTTTGTGAACGGCATGATCCGCGGGGCGGTGGAGGGCGTGAACACCGTGATCCGGTTGCTGAACAGCATCAGCTTTGAGGTTCCCTCTTTGGTGCCGGAGATCGGCGGCATGACCTTCGGGTTCGACATCCCCACCGTGAGTGCGCCCCAGATCCCCATGCTGGCAAGGGGCGGTGTGATCCGCCAGCCGGTGCTGGCCATGATGGGCGAGTACGCGGGCGCGGCCACGAATCCCGAGATCGCCGCGCCGGAAAGCCGCCTGCGGGAATTGATGGCCGAGCAGAACGGCCCGGTGCTGGCAGCGATTTTGCAGCTGGCCCAGGCGGTGAGCAGCGGCGGCGCGCGGGAGCTGGTTGCAAATCAGCCCATCGAGGTCAAGCTGGACGGCCAGGTGCTGTACCGCGCCATGGCGAAGATCGAGGCAAACCGGGGCGTAAAGATTGGAGGTGCGTTCGCAAATGCCTATTGATTTGAAGGAAAACAAGGGCTTTATCTATCTGGGGGCCACGCCCCAGACCGACCGGAGCAATTATGCCATTGCGGCGCCTTACCCCACCCAGGGCAAGGCGCCTTTTACTACCAGCCGCATGGTGGATTCGGCCCGCAACGCCCAGGGCACCATGGTGGGCCGGATGGTGGGCCGCAGCGTGGACAAGCAGGAGCTGGGCTGGCAGACCATCAGCCCCGAGCTGTGGTGGGAGATGAACCGCTGGTTTGAGGACGGCCACTTCACCTTTTACTGTCACTATTTCAGCCATAACCTGGGCCGGTGGGAGACGCGGATGTTTTATCTCAGCGACGTGAGCTGCAGCCCGGTGAACGTGGATGCGGCCACCGGAATGCCGGAGTATTACGAGGATGCCAGCTTCAGCGTGGTGGATTGCGGGGTGATCTGATGCAGCAGGTAAGCGATGCCTACCGGCAGGAGATGACAAAGCCGGTGCTGGGCGCGGCAAAGCTGGCCGTGACCCTGAGCGTTGTGGACGAGGACGCAGCC